>NZ_JAQQXP010000001.1:1200000-2400000 GCF_028595265.1 Alteromonas gilva
AAGTAACCCGGCACGCTCGGCGTGTTGAGGTCACCGGGCGTTGATAGCCCGGCGCTGATAAAAGGCTGTCTCTGTTGAGGCAGCCTTTTTTGTTGGGAGAGTCTTAAGGTGAGTGCTTTATTTGCTCTGCTCGCAATAGCCCTCTGTTCCGCGGTAGTTGCAAATGAAACCCCAGCAGGTTAATTTTTAGTTAACAATGCACATTTAGCCTGCCAGCACACAAAAAGGACGCCATAGCCGATGAAGTTAGTACCATTACTGATCGCAGTGTGTCTGGCCTGCGTGGCGTTTTTCAGTACTGCCCACAGCGATAGCAATAAGGCCCCCGATCCTCAGGCGCCATTAACTGTGCGCACCAATGTTACCCTGACCGCCGACCATGAATTGCAGGCAGGGGTGCCAGCGGGTAAATTAACCGGCCCTTTTGAGTTTAAGAGCCAAATCTTTGCCGGCACAAGCCGGCGTTACTGGATCTTTGTACCGGACCAATATACCCCCGAGGAGCCTGCCAGCCTGCTGGTGTTTCAGGATGGCCAGCGCGCGACCAATCCCAATGGATCTTTGCGTATCCAAACGGTGATGGCCAACCTCATTGCACAACAGGCCATGCCCGTTACCATCGGGTTATTTATTACGCCTGGCAATTTGTCGGTGCAGTATCCCGATGATTTGGGCTGGAGCAATCCTGATCACCGCTGGCAGGAGTATGATGTGGTCAGCGATGCTTACGTGCGCTTTTTGATTGATGAGATCATTCCGGAAGTGGCGTCCCAATATCATTTAACCAGCGATCCGCGGCAGCGCGCTATTGGCGGCACCAGCAGTGGCGCGATAGCGGCCTTCACTGCCGCCTGGTTCCGGCCTGATTATTTTCGCAAGGTTTACAGTGCAATAGGCAGCTTTGTATCGATTGGTTTTCGACCGGGTGAGTATAGCCAGCAGAACGGTCAGCAGAACGCGCTGCAGTACGGTGGTCAGAGTTATCCGGCATTAATTCGTCGTGAGCCGATCCGGCCATTACGTATTTTTATGCAGGACGGCATTCATGATCTCGATAACGAATGGGGCAATTGGTTTTTAGCCAACCAGCAAATGGCCGCGGCATTCAAATATGCTAATCGTCACGCCGACAATACGGGTGTAGCGGGGCCGCGTTATGTATTAAAAACCGTATGGACCGACGGTGAACACAACGACGCTCACCCGGGGGCGCTGCTACCAGAAGCCTTGCGCTGGCTATGGGCCGAACACTAAACGTTTTGTTTGCAGAGATAGTGTTTAATACCATGCTCCAGCCCATCGTTTAAACTGAGTGGCGTGATTGTAGTTGCGGTATATCGCAGAGCAGCAACTCTCCCCCCGCAACTACAGTAAGCAGTTATGCTCGATGAAAGACCTGATTGATCGCGACTTTGCCATGATTTTGCCATGACTTCTTTCTATAGTGCTTGGCTCGATAAATAGTTTTCCCAACATCATTTTTGCAACAAAGGAACACACAATGAAACGATCATCGGCTTCTATACTGGCTGCGGGTATGATTTTAGGTCTGGCGATATTAGGCGGGCTGGGCGGCAATGCAATCATTGCCGCTAAACAATGGGAACGCTCTGTGCTGGTAAAAGGCCTGTCGGAGCGGGAGTATGTTGCTGATCAGGTTATCTGGCCGATTCAGTTTGTTGAAGCGGATAACCAATTAACATCGCTGTACAAGACAATGGCCAGCAACAGCGAAAAAGTAAAACAATACTTAATTGAGCAGGGGATTAGCGAGGATGCAATCAGTATTGGTTTACCTGAGGTCACTGATAAACTGGCCCAGCAGTATGGCAATACCAATGGCGTTAAGTTTCGCTATAGCGGCATACAAACGGTTACGGTGTACTCTTCACAAGTCATGCAAGTACGTGGTGTGATGCAAAATTTAACCGCTTTACTGGCCCAGGGTGTGGCACTGAATACCAACAATTATAATGCCCGTACTGAGTTTATTTTTACGCGCCTTAACGACGTAAAACCTGAAATGATCGAAGAGGCAACCCTCAATGCCCGGGAGGTAGCCGAAAAGTTCGCCGCCGACTCAAACAGTCAGCTGGGTAAAATTAAACGCGCAAATCAGGGGCAGTTTTCGATTTTTGACAGAGACAGCCAGCACCCCCATATAAAAAAAGTACGGGTGGTTTCTACTATCGAATATACACTGGCTGATTGAATTCTATACTTTAATATCGAACAGCCATGCTAAACTTACGTTATTAATAGTTTTCTAATATATCTATGGCAGATGATAAACAGCCTTCGCAATTAGAGCTCTTTACTGTACCCAGCCCTTGTATCGGGCTGTGTGAGAGTGGTGCAAAAGGTTACTGCAAGGGCTGTTTTCGCTCCCGTGAAGAGCGACTGTATTGGTTGCAGGTAGACGATGTCACACGACGGATTATTTTAGACGCGTGCAAACGGCGTAAGCGGTATCATAACCGACGTCAGGCAAAAGAAACTGCGTCGGTTGATGCGCTGTCACTGCAGCAGGACCTGTTTAACCCCAGTACAAAAGGTTAGCCGGTCTGCTTTTGCTATGCGGATGTTTAAAAGTTAGCACTAAAGATAAGTCAAAAATTAATGAAGCAATATATTCAATACGCTACTAAATCTTTCACGTTACCCGATATTTGTACGCGATTACGCGGGGTACTTGATGATCCGCGTTCTGATGCGGAAGATATCGCCAACCTGATCAGTGTCGACCCTTCAATGACGGCGAAGTTACTCAGATTAGCCAATAGCTCACTTTTCCGCTTTCCTTCTCAAATAGAGTCCATAACAAAAGCGGTCAGTATTATTGGTGGCGAAGCCTTATACAACCTGGTGATCGCCGAAACTGCCAATATCGCGTTTAAACATTTCGATAACGAATGTCTTAGTTTAGATAAACACTGGGAACAATCCGTTTATACCGGCATGGTGGCTAAGTATCTTGCCAGGGAAATGAACTTGCGCGGCAGCGATCGCTTCTTTGTGATGGGGATATTGCAAAATTTAAGCGAACTGGTGATTGCCAAACATGAGCCGGCTAAATATCAGCAATACAGTAAAGATGATAATCCGCTACCGCCATGGGAGCGGCAAATTTCCCACTTTGGTTTTTACTTCAGCGAATGCAGTGGCGCCATCATGGAGCACTGGCAACTGCCAATGCCGCTGTTTTACCCCGTGAAGCATGCACACAATAAGGCTAAATTGGCTAGCGACTTAGACGTGTCTTTGTTAACCTGTGCAATAAGGCTTGCGACCTTTCATTATCAGCGGGAGCAGTATCCGGGGCTGGATATTATCTCGCCAGATATGACCAGGTTGATGCCTTTAGAAGAAGAAGTGCTGCATAACGCCATTCTGTTCGCACAGAAGGAAACTAATAAGGTGTCAATGTCGGTGTTGTAGTGCTCCGGGCCTGTTGATTGTTGCTGTGCGCTGTTGAGTCCGCCGCCGGCAATTGTGGGTCGTTTAGGCAAGGCGCCGGTTTACAGGTCCATGGACTCAATCGAAAACAGCCAAGGCAGTATAAATGATGCAGTGGCGCTCGCTTAGTGGCGCTCACTTAGTGGCGCTCACTTTGAGGCGCTGTCCGAAGAGGTCGTCATGAAAGCGTTTTATTCTTTGTTACAGCTTCTTTGACTCACAATCACTGGTTGTGCAGCGCTGTACCGGGGTTAATGTGCTTTCATTTAGACCCAAATTTGCAAACCAAGGGGTTACAGGCCCTGGGTAGTTGAACAAAAAATATAAATTACACTTCCATGATGCACCGTTTATTAATCTGTATAGCGACCGTCGTCCTTGCGCTGTGCACGGGCTCAGTAGTGGCTGCCGATAAAGATCTTATTCGCACACTCTACCATGCTGACTTTTTGGATTATGACGACGAAATTGAAGACACCTTCTCTCTTGATGGTGAGCTGGGGGTTATTTTTGCAACCGGCAATACCAATGCCACGTCAATCAAAAGCAGTCTGCAGGGCGAACTGGAAACTCAACAGTTTCTGAGTCAGTTTTGGGTAGAGTTTTTGTATAAAGAAACCGAAGTGGATACCGAGTCCGGTACCGACGACCAAACTACTGCTCAGCGCTTATATACCTACATGCAATCAGACTACAAACTGAACCAGGATAACCGGCGATTGTTTGTGTACGCCGATTACGAAGACGATCGGTTTAATGGTTATGACTACCGCTCGTCGGTTGCTGGCGGTTGGTCGCAGCAAGTATGGAAAAACGAAATCAGTAACTTCCGCTTTAGTCTCGGTCCTGGTTATAGCTTTGCTAAACTCAATAATGGCGAGCGCGCCGATGATATTGATGGGTTTATTGTACGTGCTTCCGCCGAGTACCATTACAAATGGCCAACCGGGGCCAGGATGCGTCAGTTTGTTAGTACCGAGGCCGGTGGTGATAACATTAAATCCAGAACTGAAACGTCGCTCAGTGCCAACCTGTTTGAATCCTTAGCACTCAAGCTGTCGTTTATCCTCCAGCATAATAGCGATCCGGCTGGCTCCGCACCTTCGCTTAACAGTGAGTCTTCGGTCACTATTGTCTATCGTTTTTTCTGAACATTCATGCCCTGCAGAATTGATTTTGCGCTGATATGATTTAATATAGCGCCTTGTTGAGCGGCTTTATGTTTGGCGTTTAAAAGACTAAAAGGCGGGGCGGGATAAGCCATTAACGCCCCCGTGTTGATAGACATAGTAAACGCTAAAGATAAACTCGCTAAACCGGCACCGAGGGGAATGCTGGTTATCAGGACATTCAATATTAGGACTTTCATGAATAAACTACTTCTTGCCGTTGCTGGTGCCTGCTTAGCAACTGGCGCCATCGCTCAGGATCAACCGAAATCATTTACAATGGATGGTGAGTTTGGCCTTATTGTTACCACGGGTAACACTGAAACCTCGTCAGCCACGGCGGGTATTACGGCCCAACAAGAGTTGGACTCCTGGAGTAACGACTATCAAATCGAAGGCCTGTACAAGCAGGAAACCGTTGAGCAAAACGGCGAAGAAGTCGAACGTACATCGGCGCAAAAGTTTTTCGCCTCGGCGCAGGGTAACTACAAGCTAAACAATCCGGATCACCGTTTGTTCGTGTTCAGCTCGTACGAAGATGATCGCCAGAGTAACTTTGATTACCAGGCAACGCTTGCCGGCGGTTGGTCTCAAAAGCTATGGAAAACAGATAAAACAGCCTTCGAATACAGTGTCGGTCCTGGTTATGCCTGGTCTGAGACCCAGGAAGGCGAGGACACCAGTAGTTTCATTGTCCGTGGCTCAGCGGCTTACAAGTGGTTTATCTCCGATACGGCTAAATTCACCCAGACTGTCAGTACCGAGGTGGGTTCCGAAAATACCAAATCACGTGCTGAGTCAGCGTTAACTGCTACTATCAGCGGCTCATTATCCATGAAGTTGTCGATTCGACTGGATCACAACAGCAAGGTTGCGCCTGGTATAGAGAAACTCGACACCGAATCTGCCGTCACCCTGGTATATAACTTCTTCTAAGTCATTTCGCTATCCCGATCGCTATTGCCGTCATCCCTGATAAGTATACTAAAAATCCGGGATAACGGCAGAGCCGGTGTAATCCCATACTCAGTGAGTATGGGATCTATGTTTATCTTTATGTGGAACAGTATTACTGACTGATTATGGTGTCGAAGCCGGCTTTAGATTCGGCCACGGCTTCCATTGGTGTCATGCCATTTGGGTATACTTCCTGTTCAATGACAATCCATTCTGCGCCGCCATCATTGACGGTTGCCTGGTAAATAGCCGACCAGCTAATGTTGTCCTGGCCAATGATCGGGATATAGTCACTGTCTTCGGCAACATCTGATTTAAAGTGCGTAGTCAGGGTGCGGCCCGGATAGTTTTGCACAAACGCAATGGGATCTTGTCCGGCATTAATCGTCCAGCCTACGTCCTGTTGCAGGATCACCGACTCCGGTGTGTGCTCAGCAATATACTCTAAAAAGCTGCTGTCACCGTAGTCTGCCCATTCCTGAGCATGATTGTGAAAGCCAACCTGCATGCCCAGGGGCGCCAGTTTGACTGATAGTGTGGTGAGATCGTCTGCAAACGCTTGTACATCATCTTTGCTAAATGCGCGATCTTCCCACGGAACAATTAACGCTGAGATACCTAACGCCTGGTAAAAAGCGACGGTTTTGTCAAAGTCTTCATCCAACTGATTAAAGGGCACATGTGCACCACTGGCAGTCAGGCCAACTGATGCCAGATAAGCTTTAAGACCTTGTGGATCCTGGGCATAGGGGCCAAAGTCGCCAGCAAACTCAACGCCATCAAAGCCGAGCCCGGCTAATTTGCTAAGCGTGCCTTTAAAGTCGGCTTTTAGGGCATCTTTTACAGACCACAATTGCACGCTTATTTGCGGGGCCGCGGCTTGTTGAATCGCTGTGTCGCCACTTTGTGAGGTCGTCGGACTGGTAGTCTCTGGCGCACTGCATCCCGAGGCGAGTGCTGCCAGTGCCAGAGAAGCACTCATGAATAGTGGTTTAGCTTTAAGTGTCAATGTCATTATAGTCGTCCTGCTTTTACTTCTTTTACAGCATAATCCACCGCGCGGGCGGTGATAGCCATAAATGTGAGTGAAGGGTTACCTACACCTGTTGAACAGAAGCTTGCGCCATCGGTTACAAACAAATTAGGTACATCGTGAGCCTGATTATAGCCGTTAAGCACGGAGTCTTTAGGATCCCGTCCCATTCTGGCAGTACCCACTTCGTGAATAGCAAGCCCTGGCGGCTGACCAAGTACTTGTCGTTTTATGTTGTGGTACCCGGCTTTTTTCATCATCCGCTCTGCCGTGTCCAGGGCACCTTCTACCATTGCATTTTCATTATCCGACCATTCACAGTTGAAGTGAAGTTGTGGAATGCCCCATTTGTCTTTTTTAGTGCTGTGAAGCGAGATTTGGTTGTCGCGGTTAGGCAGCATTTCGCCTTGCCCCTGCAAGCCAATACCCCAGGGACCAGGATTATGCATTAACGTTTTAAAATCTTCGCCAAAGCCATCCATGGTACCCATAGACTGCCAGTCAGAACGCGACGCAGTGCCGGCCAGCGCATAACCCCGCTTAAAGTTTTTATGATAACGTCCCGGCTCGTAATGGAAGTTTGGAATATATAAAGAAGCCGGTCGACGGCCAGAATAATACTCGTCTTCGTAACCATCGATGCTGGCGGTTACCAGTGCGTTATAGTTGTGATCCATCAGATAGTGGCCGAGCACACCGGAACTATTGGCAATACCATTCGGAAAACGGCGTGACTTGCTGTTCATCATAATCTGCGTGCTGCCTAAGGTCGAAGCACATAAGAATACAATTTTGCCAAAATATTCGCGTTGCTGAAGAGTATCGTTATCAATGACGCGTACACCTTTAACACGCTTGGTGTTGTCATCATAAATAAGACTTTCAACCACGCTGTTGGGGGCTATATAAAGATTTCCGGTGCGGGCGGCAGCTGGCAGGGTGGCACTTTGAGTAGAGAAATACGCACCAAACGAGCAGCCTTTCTGGCATTCGTTTCTGGCCATACAGCGCATGCGGCCTAAATCAACCTGGATTTTTTCTGGCTGGGTAAGATGGGCGCAACGGCTGATAATGACTGGTTTGTCAGGCTCAAGCGCCTTCATTTTGGCTGTGAAGTCGATTTCTGGTTTGGTCATTTCAAACGGCGGCTGAAAGATACTGTCAGGCAACTGGGGCAGGTTTTCGGCGGTGCCGCTAATACCAACAAACTTTTCGACGTACTCGTACCAAGGAGCGAGGTCGTTGTAACGGATCGGCCAGTCGTTACCGTGCCCATCGGCCTTGTTAGCCTCAAAGTCAAACTCACTCATGCGGTAAGACTGGCGGTGCCACAATAACGACTTTCCACCTAATTGATTGGCACGGATCCAGCTAAAGTTGGTGCCTTTTTCTGTACTGTAAGGGTAGTCTCTGTCGTTACCAAAAAAGTGTTTGGTACCGTCGTGAAAAGCGTAGCACTGCTTTTGGATTTTGTACTCATCTTCTATCAGGTTATGGGCTACTTTGGTACGATTCTCATACTCCCACGGTGGGCGAGCCTCGCTGATATAGTCTTTACGGTGCTCAACGACCCGGCCACGTTCTATCATTAAGGTTTTAAAGCCTTTTTCTGTGAGCTCTTTGGCTGCCCAGCCGCCAGTGATCCCCGAACCTATTACAATAGCGTCATAGATTTCAGATGATTCGTCGATGTAGGTTTCTTTGTTCATATTACGATACCAAAATTAATAATAGGCTTTTGAGCTGTACGCACTGCCCACTTTAGAAAGTGCTACGGAGCCCTTGAATTCACCGGGTACGGCAAGATAGGTAAGTTCTTTGGTCGCGCCGGGCAGTGAGGTGTAATAACCAAACACGATGAGGCCTTTAATTTGTTTAAAAGCGTCTTTGTCCTGGCGCGTAAACGGCCCGGATGCCGCTTCCAGATCGGTGAGCAACTTTATTTGTATGTCGGGCGAAAGGTTTTCGAAGGGGGCGTCACCATATTGGTCGCCAGCCGCGGAAATCTTCTTAAGTATGGCGACTGCCTCATCCTGCACAGTGCGGGGAAAAACCACTCGTAACTGATGATCAATAAAATGATGGCAGTTTACATCTGCGGCACCCGGTGTAGAGGTTGCCGGAATGGTAAGCTGGCAAATCTGGCGCAGTGCTTCAAGTTGCGACGTAGAAAATAATCTGCCTGTGGTATTGTTCTGAGCTGCATTAAACGTTGCGGAGGACGCTATAGATGGCGCAGACAATAGTGTACTGGCCACTGCGCTACCTGCGACAGTAGAAATGACTTTTAAAAGTTGTCTTCTGTTTATCATGTGCATGTGCTTTCTGTTAGCGATAGTAAAAAAAGCCGGTTGCCAACTGGCCAATGTGTAAATGGAATTAACATTTTGCATTACAATAACGGTTTGTGTAACCGGTTTCAATTGGTAGCTTTGAAATAATTTTATACGCTATGTATGCTTGAGTTACTTTAATAGTTTCTGTTTTTTTCACTCGAAAACGTTTTAAATTATTGATATTTAATTAATTAATGTTTTTTGTTGCCTTGGTTGGCGCTGTGTAAACCTTCGATTACCGCTCTCTGTTTGTAAATTGATTTCGGGCGATTTTGTTAAATTTATCATCGTTTATAGACGTTTATCGTTTTCATAATGTAAAAGCCGCCTTGCACATCCGCTTTATGCTTCATTTTTAAGCGATAAAAATAGCTAATATGATAACCGGTTACATTAAGTTGAATACGCCATTATGTATTTCGTCGATATAAAACGGCGTTTCGTCTCCGCTGCTCACATTCTGTTAACCGTATGTTCATTAATAAATGAGATAGCTTAATGATATGTTATATAAGGATTAATTTCGTTTTTTTGATATTGTTTTAAAGGCTTCATGGTGCTCGGTGCGATCATTTTTCTGTAAATGGATTGTTATTGAAAAGTACTTTGTTGTGTATTACATTGCGCATCTTTGAAAACGGTTACATTCGGGTTGGCGCATTCTGGATAGCCAGCAGAAAGGTTGCCGAGACAAAGCATTGCCTTTTAGTAACGTAGGGACCAAACATGAATTTACTTAGTAACAACACACGCAGTTTTACCCGCTCCACACTTGCACTGTGTATTATTGCTTCCATGCACCAGGGGGTAGCAATAGCTCAGGAAGCAGAGGAGGGCGCTGTTCCTTCCGATGCTGAGATTGAAGTAATCAATGTCAGCGGGATCCGGGGGTCTCAAGAAGCATCGATTTTTAATAAGCGAAACGCTTCAACGGTTGTTGACTCCATTGCAGCAACGGATATCGGTAAATTGCCCGATGTCACTATTTCTGATTCGCTGCAGCGTATTTCCGGGGTTCAGATTCGTCGTTCGGCGGGCGAAGGTGCTTCGTTAAACATTCGGGGTCTGCCGCAGGTAGTAACGCAGCTAAACGGTGAGCAGTACCTTGGTGCTAATTCGGTGGTTTCTACACAGCCAAACTTTAGTGATATTCCGTCTCCATTGTTTCGCGGTGCCGACGTCTTTAAAAACGCGACCGCAAATCTTGGTAATGCGGGGATTACCGGTACGGTTAACCTAAAAACTTACCGTCCGTTTGATTTTGATGAAGGTTCCACCTTCAGTGGTGCGGCCGAAGTGCAACGTGGTGATGAAACCCGCGAAAGTGATCCTAACCTTTCTGCACTTTATAACTGGCAAAATGGCGATGTAGGTTTTATGTTGTCGGGGAACTACGCAAATGTAAACCTGGCTAATTACTATAATGGTCTAAATACCGGCTCCCCCGGCGATGCAGGCTGGACCGACAGAACCAGTGCAGCTGATATTGGCGCGCCCGGCAGAGATGGCAGGGTAATCCTCGGCGCTCAGGGCTTTTCTGCCTGGAATCAGGCCACTGAACGCGAACGGATTGGCATCAATTCGTCGACCCAGGTAGATCTGGGCGAAGGTTTTGTATTTACGGCCGACTTCTTTTACACCGAACAAGAAGAATACAATCGCAAACTTGGCATGAGTGCCACGAATAAATGGGGCCCGCGAGGCTGGTTTACGCCTACTGAAGAACGTCCAACCGGCGCTATGATCGATGGCGGTGAAATGTACGCCTGGCAGAGCGCTGAGCTGTACCCGTCACGATTGAAGTCATTTACCCAAAATGACGTATATAACAACCGCTCAACTAACTTAAACCTGCAGCTGGACTATGACAACGGCGGTGCGTTTAGCGGTCAGTTTCGCGCTATCATTGGTCGTGCTAGCCAGGAGCATCGTCATGGTTACAACGAAGGTGACTTAACCAATGGCCAAACCACACTGGGCAGAACCACTAATCTGATACCGGCCGACAAATGTGGTCCGGATGATGAGGTCGTTGGCGATCAGGGGGGGTGTTTGCAGGCAATCAACCCGCTGGGTTACAGCGAAGCCCCTCATCTTAGTTATGATACAACCGGTGAACATCCGGTATGGAGTGGTTTTGATCGTCAGCTAGCCGGAGGTTTGGGCGCAGGCGCAACGATTGCCGACTACATGGGCAATCTGGCCAGCTATAATGTTGGTGCATTCAGCTCCGAAAACAACGAAAACGCCGAAGGCGACGTTAACGCGTTTAGTATGAAAGGTAAGTACCTCTTTGATAGCGGTAATATTACCAGCCTCGAAGCGGGCATCCGCTACGGTCAGCGCGGTGCAGATTACGAGCGTTATCACCTGTTCTCGCCAGTGCAAACGGCTGGCTGTATGGCTCAGTGGAAGGCTACCGACGTGCTGTTAGGTGCCGATGCTCCGTCATGTTCAGATGGCGAAATGGTTAACGGCGAGTTTATGCCTTACGCTGCATTGGAGAGCATTCCGCTGGATCAATACAATAACGTAGTACAGGTTACCGATTACGGTCCGGTAAGCGGAATTCCAGGTGCCTGGGCCGTTGATCCGGCTGATTATGACGACCCGGAAGCGTTTCATAACCGGGTATTTGGTTCTTCCACTCGCCAAATCGTGCCAGGTTCGAGCTTTAGCGCGGATGTGGCTGAGCTGAGCTACTTTTTGCAGGTAAACTTTGAAGGTCTCGACGGCTTGCTAAGTGGTAATGCGGGTGTCCGGGTGATTGAAACTGACCTCACTGTTAAGCAAAATATTGCCGGCGATAACCTGCCATACAGTGGCACGGCCATTGATACCGGTGACGTGCTGACGAAGCGTGATTACACCGATGTATTACCGTCATTAAACTTGTCGTACAGCGTTACTGATGATGTAGTGGTGCGTTTTGCTTACTCCGAAAACATGACGCCGCTAAACCTGAACCAGTACGGTGAAGGACTCACTCTGAACAATGCACTGGATTCTGTCGCTGGCAGCCCAACCGAGGGACAGTTTATTGTCACTGGCGGTAGCCTGGCGGGTAACCCTGAGCTGGATCCATGGCGCTCAACTAACTACGATCTGTCGGTTGAATGGTATACCGGTGCCGCAAGTATGGTCAGTGCCGCGATTTTTCGGGTTGAAATTGACAGCTTTACGGTATCGGAAACGGTTGATATGGAAATGCCCGATGCCGACGGTGTAGTTCGTCGTTCAGTACCCATCAATACGCTGGTGCAGGGCGAGGGCGGCACACTGGAAGGTTTTGAAGCGGGCGCTAAGCTGGCATTCAGTGACTTTGTCGACAGCGGCAATCTGCTGGCCAGTTTTGGTGTGGATACCAACTTCACCTATTCGCCCAGTGAAGGTTCTGGTACCGATATCTATGGCGAAGAGAACATGTTTAACGACAACTCTGAGCGCCAGTTTAATATGATTGGCTGGTATCAGGGAGATCGTTTTGAGGCTCGCATTGCATACAACTATCGCAGTGAGCGACTCGCCGGTCAGGGCGGCTGGGGTGCGCTGAATCTGTATCAGGCGTCGACCGCGTATGTGGATATTTCCGCCAGCTACGATATAGACGATAATTTTACGGTATACGCACAGGGATCTAATATTACCGGCGAATACGAAGATTATTATTTACAGTGGCAGGATCAGTATGCTTTTCAGAACTACTATGAAACCCGCTACATTATGGGTGTAAGAGCTAAGTTCTAATTAAAATGCATGTTAGTTAGGGGTACGTTTAGTGCCCCTTATGATTTACACTGCTCAATAAACTAACAAAATACTCGGTAAACCGGGGTGTTCGGATCCCAGGACGTCATTTGACAAGGCTTTGAACATGAAAACCAGAAATGAATAATGGCTACAATACGTGACGTATCAAAAGAATCAGGCTTATCTATTGCTACGGTTTCCAGGGCAATCAGCAACCCTGAAATGGTCTCTGAGGAAAGCCTTCGCAAGGTCAACCTGGCGATAGAAAAGCTCCAGTACCGGCCTAACTTATCGTCACAGAAATTTCGTTTGCAGCGAACCAACACCATAGTGGTTTTGGTGCCAAATATAGCTAACCTTTTTTTTGCTCAGTTAATCAGTGGTGTCGAAGACGTCGCTATTCGCAAAGGCTATAACGTACTGCTAGGCGACACCCGGGATAACGTAAGCCGCGAAGAAGAATTTATTAGTCTGGTGGATACCCGCCAGGCCGATGGTTTGATTCAGCTTAGACCCAATTCACCCACCAAAATGCTGCCCTCAGCCAATATTAAAGCCGTCAATGCGGCCGGATGTTCGGGAACGCCCTCTTACTCTGTTCGAATTGATAACATCGAAGCGTCGTCAAAAATAGTTAAATATCTGTTAGATCAGGGGCATCAGCGTATCGGCGTCATTTCGGGGCTGGGCGATAACCCACATTCTGTTGACCGATTGCAGGGCTATAAGAATGCGCTGGCCGCGGCGGGAATAGGGTACGACGAAGAGCTGGTTATCGAGGGCGATTTTACGTTTTGGTCGGGTTATAACGCGGTAAGACACTTTGTCGCAATGCCGAATCGTCCTACCGCTTTGTTTTGTATGAGCGATGAAATGGCAATTGGCGCCATAAAAGGATTAAAAGAAAGCGCCCTGAGTGTGCCAGGGGATATGTCTGTTACCGGGTTTGATGATTTGGCGGTGTCTAATTACAGCGACCCGCCGCTCACCACGGTGCGTCAGCCTGCCACACAAATTGGCGAAAAGGCCGCCGAGCTGCTCTTTCAGCTGATTGAAGGTGAAGCGCCTAAACTCAAAGAATATATTTTGCCTTTCGAACTGATAATTCGTGAAAGCACCCGTCCTTATTCCTGTTAATGGGCGGGCCATAGCGCTATCCCATGCTCTCAAAGTGGTATAAGCGGCGTAAAATTACAATAAGGATCACTATTATGACTAAGCGTCTGTTCACTCTGGCGTTAAGCCTGTTGTCTGTGTCGGTTGTGCAGGCTGTAACATTGTCACCATTGTTTTCTGATCATATGGTACTGCAACGTGATAAAGCCGTCATGGTATGGGGAGACACCCTGCCGGGACAATCGGTTAGCGTATCGATTGATGGCCACACGCAGCAAGTTCAGGCCGATAGCCAGGGGCTTTTTAAGCTCAGGTTAACGCCCCATAGTAAAGGCGGGCCCTATCAGCTCACTGTTACCGCCGATCAAACCATAGTGCTCAATGATGTTTGGTATGGCGATGTGTGGATTGCCGGCGGACAATCAAATATGGAGTGGAATCTGGGCGATGAAACGGTCGGTCACGAACAAGAAATCGCTCTTGCGGCCAGCCGAAAAATCCGTTTTTTTGATGTGCCCAATACGCTTTCTCCTGTTCCAGAAACGCAACTCCCAAACAGTGAATGGCTTGTTGCCAATCAGGACAATGCCGGTTCCTTCTCGGCCGTAGCGTGGTTTTTTGCCCGCCAACTGGCCCAGCAAGAAGATGTTATGGTGGGGATTATCGAAAGTAACTGGGGCGGCACGCCGGCCGAAGCCTGGACCGATGTGAAGGTGTTAAGTTCTGTGGAGGGCTATCAGGCTAAAGCTGAACAAGTGCAACAGACCACCGACTGGCAACAACAACTCGTCACCAACGAACAAATGAGTCAGCTTAAATGGCAGCGCATTGGCAATACTGAGGAGGCTATCGCCACTGGCGCTGCCGGGCTGGATTTCGATGACAGTGAGTGGCCCGCAACCACCTTACCAAATGTTCAGCCTTTTCATGATTTTACCTGGCTGCGCCACCACTTTACTTTGACCGCGGCGCAATTAGAGCAAACGATAGAGATTAATCTTGGTGACATCGTGCAAAATGCCATGGTGTTTTTGAATGGCAAGCTGCTTGGCACCGAAGATTGGAGGAACAGCGATTCGCATTATGTGTTACCCGCAAGCCTGCTTAATGAAGGTCGCAATGTCTTTACGGTTCGGGCGACGAATGACTGGGACAACAATGCATTCGTCGGAAAACAAGGCCAACTGTGGCGTAAAATTGGCCGGCAGAAAATCGATATTGCGGCGCAATGGAAGGTGAGTAATAAGGTTGAAGCGCCCATGCCCGAGGTCAAAAACTACAGCTTTACGCCCGGTTTTTTATACAACGCCATGATCCATCCGTTGCTGCCGTTTACCAGCACAGGTGTTATTTGGTACCAGGGAGAAAGCAATGTCGACCAGCAGGCTTACTATGAGGGGCTATTCGAGGCAATGATCACCAATTGGCGTGATCGCGCCGGTGATGCTGAATTGCCGTTTTTATTTGTGCAGTTAGCGGCTTATTTACAGCCCGAACCGGTGCAGCCTGACAGCGCCTGGGCGTATTTACGCGATGCTCAGCGAGGTGCTTTGTCATTACCTGCTACAGGTATGGCGGTAGCGATTGATGTAGGTAATCCCGACGATATTCACCCCCGCAACAAACGCCCGGTTGGCGAGCGACTGTGGCGCCAGGCGGCAACACGGGTTTATGGTTATGATGTAGTCGACTCTGGTCCGGATTTTCGCTTTGCAGAGCCAAATGGGCAGTCTTTAGTGCTGCACTTTGACAACGCTAAAGGTCTGCAGACCATCGATGGGAAGGCGCCTGGCGCGTTTATCATTGCCGGTGACGACAAAGTGTTTTACCCCGCATCGGCGAGCATTGAAGGCAATACTATTAAAGTCTCCAGCGCCAGCGTAAAAGCGCCAGTGGCGGTGCGCTATGGGTGGGCCGATTACCCGAATGTTAATCTGATCAACAACCAGGGCTTACCCGCAGTGCCATTTCGTAGCGACACCTGGGCGGCTTCAACGGTGAGCGCCGCAAACGACAATTAAGACAGCTCCCCGCCGGTTGTTTATAGACTGACACTGTAATCCGGGGGATTTGTGTTGAAAAAATAGTGCAATAGGCATAAGTTGTCGCGCAGTTATTTGTCGTCTCTACACCGTCGCTTTTGGCCGGGACTTATGCAATTGTCATTTTTGGATATCGCTATAATCACTGTTTATATTGCGGCAGTGGTGAGCCTTGGCATCTTTGCCTCGCGGGCTTTTGGTCGTTCGGCTCGCGGGTATTTTCTGGCCGGCAACCGAATTCCGTGGCCGGTACTGGGCATGTCAAATGCCTCTGGGATGTTTGATATCAGCGGCACCATGTGGATGGTGTCACTGCTTTTTGTGTATGGCGTTAAGAGCATCTTTATTTCCTGGCTCTGGCCGAGCTTCAACCAGATATTTCTGATGATGTTTTTGTCAGTGTGGTTGCGACGTTCTGGAGTAATGACGGGCGCAGAATGGATCCGGTTGCGATTTGGCGAAAGTCGTGGGGCCAATCTCAGTCACCTGATTGTGGTGGTCTTTGCACTGCTTGGTGTATTGGGCTTTTTGGCCTATGGATTTATCGGCATAGGCAAGTTTGCGGCGGCGTTTTTACCCTGGCAACTATCCACCCAGAACCACCTCAATGAAATTTGCTACGGGCTGATTATTACTGCCCTAACGGTTATTTATTTGCTCAAAGGTGGGCTCGGCAGTGTTGTCATAACCGAAGTGCTGCAATTTGTGGTCATGACCATTGCCTGTATTGCGATTGGAGTGATTGCAATGATAAAGGTAACGCCTGAAATGCTCGCTCGCGCGGTTCCGGATGGCTGGATGACCCTACACTTTGGCTGGGAACTGGAAATAGACTGGTCGCAATTATTGCCGTTGGCCAATGATCAGATTGCCAGCGACGGTTACTCATTTTTTAGTGTATTTATAATGCTGGTGCTGTTTAAAGGTATCCTTCAAAGCCTGGCAGGCCCGGCGCCAAACTACGATATGCAGCGCATTTTGTCGGCGCGGAGTCCTTCTGAAGCCGCCAAAATGAGTGGCTTTGTCAGCGTGGTGTTGTTGTTTCCGCGCTACATGATGATAACCGGCTTAACGGTTCTGGCCCTGGTGTTCTTTACCCCACAGCTTAAAAGTATGGGCAGCGGGGCTGATTTTGAGCAAATCCTGCCATTTGCCATTACCAACTTTTTGCCTGCGGGGGTGCTCGGGCTGGTTGTGGCAGGGTTACTGGCAACCTTTATGTCTACCTTTGCTGCCACCGCTAACGCAGCGCCTGCGTATATCGTTAATGATATCTATCGGCGTTATATTAACCCACAGGCAAGCGAACCACGGGTCATGCGGTTAAGCTATATCGTTACTGTCGTGTTTGTGATCCTGGGCTGTGCCGCCGGTATTTTTATGTCGTCGCTAAACAGCGTAGTGATGTGGCTGGTGTCTGCACTTTACGGCGGCTACACCGCGTCAAACCTGCTTAAATGGTATTGGTGGCGCTTTAATGCCATCGGTTATTTTGGCGGCATGGTGGCCGGACTATTCATTGCCATTCCGTTGATGTTTACCGCGCTATCACCCTTGTATGTATTTCCGGTGATGTTTGCCGTGTGTCTGGCTACCTGTATTGTCGGGAGTTTGTTAACGCCAGCTGATGATATGCGTGTGTTGAAAGCTTTTTACCTGAAAACCCGCCCCTGGGGTGCGTGGCAGCCGGTAATCGCTGCGCTGCAAAAAGACAATATAAGCTTTACGCCCAACCGGGATATGCAAAGAGATCTTACTAATACTGGAATCGGCCTGATATGGCATACCTGTTTAGGACTATTGCCAATCTTTTTGGTGGTAAAAATTTGGCATGCGTTCTTTGTGACTGCGGCCATTGCTCTGGTGACATCGGTGTATCTGAAAAAGCACTGGTGGAATAAATTAGCCGATTAATCGCCGGGTACATAAAAAACAATCAGTAGCGCTGCCACTATAGGTTTATCATACCGTTCAACGGCATTTTTGACCGGCCTTGGTTAAACGTTAGAATGTGCCAATACTTTTTTTATTAAGGTAATAACATGCCTGTTACCAATCGTTTATCCGGCGTTTTCGCCGGCGTCCTGCTGTTTGGCTGCACCGCTAGCGCGAGTGACTTTGACGTTGTACCGCTGGGCGTTCAGGGCGGCTTAAACGAAGCCAACCTATCCAGTTACCTGGTGTCTGTGGCAGCTAAAAATCAGTTTTTGGCGCTGGATGCTGGCACCCTGAGTAGCGGTATAGACAGCGCCTTTGCACGTAATGCGTTTGCCGAAGTTGCATGGCAAAGCGGCTCCCCTTACAGCGCCAAAGGGCAATTGCTGCGGGATCACATTAAAGGTTACGCCATTTCTCACGCGCACGTTGATCATATTGCCGGCCTTGCTATTAACGCCACTGACGATGCTAAAAAACCGTTGTATGGCTTCTCTGATACCCTCAACAAGCTTCGCGACCACCTGTTTAACTGGCAGTTGTGGCCCAATTTTGCTGATCAGGGGGCAGAATTTGCGTTGGCAAAATATCGCTATCAGCCGTTGTCTGCTGGTACACCCGTAAACTTAGATGAGCTGGGTATGCGCCTGACCGCTTATCCGCTGAGTCATTCCGGGAGCTCATTGTCGGCGGCGTTTTTACTACAACACAACAATGCTGCATTGTTGTATCTGGGTGATACCGGCCCTGACAGTATCGAAAAAGGCCAGCAACTTTATGCCGTATGGCAGCAGGTGGCGCCACTGGTTAAACAAAACCAGTTAAAAGCACTGTTTATTGAAAGCTCATACCCCAACAGCCGGCCAGACGATAAACTATATGGTCACCTGACACCACGTTATGTGCTGCAAGAACTGACCGTGCTTGCCAGTTTGGTTAATCCGGAGCATCCGGACATCGCACTAAAGGGCCTTAAAGTGGTGATTACCCATATTAAACCCTCCTACCTTAAGAGCGAAAATAGCCAGACTATCATTCAGCGCGAACTCACCCGTGCAAACAATCTGGGGGTTGAGTTTGTGTTTGCGCAGCAAGGTGAGCTTTTACACTTTTAAGCGGGGCTGGTTTTACCAGGAAAACAGGGCATTGGGATAATAGAACGAAGCGAAATACACACCGTGCCCCGCTAAGCGTTTAAGCTTAGCCAGAACGACGGTGTGGATAGGAAACCGGCGAGGGCGCTATCTATCCGGTATTGGCCTACCCGGTATTAGCTTACCGGGTGTCAGTTTACCGGGAATTGGCTCGCCGTTAGTTTCTGCGCCAGAATCAATGCAGGACGCGGGTTTTAATGGTGCCGCTGATTTGCATGAGTTCAGACAGGGCTTCATCAGCTTTGTCGGCTTCGACATCAATCACCACATAACCAATTTCGGCGTTGGTTTGCAGGTACTGCGCTTCAATGTTGATGCCTTTTTGAGCAAACGCCTGGTTGATTTGAGTTAATACGCCCGGACGGTTTTCGTGAATATGCAGTAACCGTGAACGTTTTACGTTTTCAGGTAACGACACCTCAGGGAAATTAACCGCCGACAATGTTGAGCCGTTGTCGCTGTATTTCGCCAGCTTACCCGCTACTTCAATACCGATATTTTGCTGCGCTTCCTGCGTACTGCCGCCTACGTGTGGCGTTAATATCACATTGTCGAATTTACGCAGTGGCGACTCAAACTCTTCGTTGTTTGATTTTGGCTCAACCGGGAATACATCGATAGCGGCGCCGCCAATGTGACCCGATTCTAACGCGTCGGCCAGCGCGTCAATATCAACAACGGTTCCCCGTGAGGCATTAATTAAGATACTGCCGGGCTTCATTTGAGCAAGTTCGGCTTTACCAATAAGATCCTTGGTTTGCACGGTTTCAGGCACGTGTAAGGAGACAACGTCAGACATGGCTAAGAGTTCGTTAAGGGTCTTAACCTGTTCAGAATTACCCAGCACCAGTTTATCTTCGATGTCGAAGAACCGCACTTTCATACCCAGGTGCTCTGCCAGTATCGACAATTGCGTACCAATGTGGCCATAGCCAACGATACCCAGTGTTTTGCCACGCGCCTCATATGAACCTTCCGCGCTTTTATCCCAGCCACCACGATGCGCTTGCGCATTTTTTTGCGGGATCCGGCGTAACAATAAAATTAACTGACCCAGCACCAGTTCAGCCACTGAACGGGTATTTGAGAAGGGCGCATTGAATACCGGAATACCACGGGCCTGAGTGGCTTTTAAATCTACCTGATTGGTGCCTATACAAAAGCAACCCACAGCCACCAGTTTACTGGCTGCTTCAACCACTTTCTCACTGATATGAGTACGCGAACGCAGACCAACAAAATGCACGTCTTTAATTTTTTCAATTAATTCATCTTCGGGCAGCGAGGTTTTTAAATACTCGATATTGGTATAACCGTTCGACTGCAGGGTTTCCAAGGCGCTTTGGTGTACACCTTCCAGCAGTAAGATTTTGATTTTATCTTTAGATAATGAAAATTTGCTCATTGCATCGCTTCTCAGTCAGGGAGTTAAAGAGACATCTGGACGTCTATATGGGTAAAATACCATAAAGCTGACAGAAGGTGAAAGCGCTTTATGGCATTTCTGCCGCTTTGCGAGGCCAAGGCTGATACCATTTTGTTATATAACCTTGCCATCAGGATTAATGTGGGGTAATTACCGTGTCGCTACGCCACCTTCTGTTGCTACCAGCACAACATCGGCACCCCGGATACCAAAAATACCGTTGGTTACCACGCCGGGAATATTATTAATGGCTTTTTCCATTGCGACCGGATCTAAGATTTCCAGGTTATGTACATCCAGAATCACATTGCCGTTATCGGTGACCACACCCTGGCGGTACTCAGGATCGCCGCCAAGTTTAACCAGCTCACGGGCAACATAAGAGCGCGCCATGGGAATTACCTCTACCGGTAAAGGAAATTTACCTAATACGCCAACTTCTTTGCTGTCATCAACAATACACACAAAGGTTTTAGCCACCGCAGAGACGATTTTCTCCTGCGTGAGCGCAGCGCCACCGCCTTTGATCATGTGTTTGTGCTCAGTGACTTCATCGGCACCATCAACATACACAGACAGGCTATCTACATCGTTGAGTTCAAATACTTCGATACCGAGGGCTTTAAGACGTTCAGTTGAAGCCACTGAACTGGATACGGCACCGGCAATCTGATGCTTAATATCTGCCAGGGCATCAATAAAATGATTTACCGTTGAGCCCGTGCCTACGCCAATGATGGTGTCGGGTTCTACATATTTTACTGCAGCGCGGCCAACCGCCTGCTTCTTGGCATTTTGATCCATGCGTTTATTCGCTATCCGCTGATAAAAGAGGCCGTATTTTAGCCGATATACGGCCAGATAAACAGCATTTCACACATAAGGATTGGTCGGCCTGTGGCCTTAAGATCAAATGTTTAGTGACAAGGTAATAATTTGGCCGGGCGTCACGATACAATCCAGAGGAATGTCCCAGCTTTGCACAGGCAACGTATCAACCTGCTGGCAGTCATGGGCTATTCCCACCAATAGCGGACGCCTTTTAAGACGATACACATGGGCTAAGGTGCGGTCGTAAAACCCTCCGCCCATGCCCAGGCGGTTACCCCTGGCATCAAAACCGACTAACGGCATTAACAACATGTCATGTTCGTGCAGTAACCGGATCTGGGTCGAGTTTAATTCAGGCTCGTGAATACCAAACCGGTTGGCTGTCATTGGGGTAGTGGGTGTGTAGTTTTGAAACAATAAATGCTTGCCGGTAAAGGGGTGCAATAATGGCAGCGATACCGCTATTGTCTGCTGGTGACACGCCGCCAGGGTAGGGCCCAGCATTATTTCACCATCATTTGCTAAATATCCCGCAACACGGCGGGTTTGGCTGGTAAACATGGTGAACAATTGTTGGCACACCGCCGTTGCTGCGTGCTGTTGGGCCGTGTCGCTAAGCGCGCGACGACGCTCGCGGAGGGCTTTGCGCAATTGCTGACGGCTGGTTAGAGCAGATCGAGGAGCGTTAATGGTCATGCCTGGCACCATTGGCCTGCCAGCAATCTGGCAGGCCAGAGTCGTTAAAGGGCGTAGGTATCGATAAACAGTTGGAACAGTTCGTCGTGCTTCACGCCAGTAGCAGCCTGCACAAAGGGGGCTTCGGTCCAGAGTGGGCTGGCTGTGGTACCCGGCGGCGCAACAATGGTCTGACCGCGATTTAAGTCGTCGGTGGAAATGCGAATATTGCCGCGGGTAAACTCAAAGAGTTCCGGCGCCACCAGTTGCGCTAATGGGAACGCATCGTGAAAGAAACACACTTTTTCGTCGCGGTTTTGTGAGTAGAAGTCGATATAAAACTGTGACGCCTGCTGCACAAATCCGCCCAGGGTGGGGTTCTTTGCAGCGAGGATGTTAACAAACTCAGGATCCGTTGGCGCAAATAAGGTGACATCCAGGCCAAACATTTTTACTTCCCAGTCGGCTGAAAACACAATATCGGCGGCGTGCGCGTCATTCCAGATATTGGCTTCGGCAACCGGGGTAACATTACCCGGAACAAAGGCTGCGCCACCCATAATACTGATACCTTTTACCAGCTTGGGCAGGTCAGGCTCCAGTCGCAGTGCCATAGCAATATTGCCCAGCGGGCCAATGGCAACCAGGGTAATTTCGCCCGGATGCTGTCGGGCCTTATCGACAATAAATTGCGCTGAGTCACGCGAGTCCAGCTCGCGGGTAGAAGGCGGATAATTGATATTGCCAAAGCCATCATCGCCATGCACAAAGTGCGCGTATTCCGACTCCGGACCCACCCATGGCATCGCCACCCCTTTGGTAACCGGAATATCCTGACGCCCGGCAACATCACACAGGGTTAAGGCATTACGGGCAGCCATAGCAACCGGAATGTTGCCATAAACAGTGGTCAGACCCAACACTTCGATGTCTGGGTGCTGAAACGCAAAAAAGATAGCCATGGCGTCGTCGATGCCGGGATCCGTGTCTAAAATAATCTTATGTGTCATTGTTTTCTCTTTTCTATTCTTTAGCTGTCGTCAGTGTCGGGTTCAGCTATTTAGTATATTTTGCCAAAAACCGGTCAACGTCTTTCACAGCCGGAATAGACTGCGCAGCGCCCATGCGGGTGACCGATATTGCTGATGCCGCACAGCCGCGCTTTAACGCCTGACGTGCATCGGCATGCTGGCTGTATGCAGCTAAAAAATAGCCTATAAAGGTATCGCCGGCGGCAGTGGTGTCAACTGCGTCCACAATAAAGGCGTCAACCTGAATGGTTTCATTGTTCTTAAGCATGATGACACCGGCTTTGCCCAGCGTAATAATGACTTCGGCATGTGACCACTTGGTTTTAAAGTGGGCAATAATAGCATCGAGTTCGTGTTCGCCGCTTAGCTCAGCGGCTTCAACCTCGTTAACCACCAATAAATCGATACATTCATGGGGCAGTGATTTAACCGACTCGCTCATGGGCGCCGGATTAAATGCCACACGGAGTTTTTTTTCTTTGGCCAGTTGCAACATCTCTGCTAAGCCACTGGTTTCGTTTTGGGTAAGTACCCAGTCGCTCGGCCGGGTTTTATCCAGCGCATGGAGAATATCTTTACTGCCAATTTCCTGATTAGCACCACCAAATAACACAATGGCATTTTCGCCGGAGGGGATAACCTGAATAATAGCGTGGCCAGAGGGGCTTTCTACACACTGTAAAAACTGACAGTCGATACCGTGTTTAATGAGTGTTTGTTTAAAGGCGCTGTCGGACTGGTTGATTTTGCCAACGTGTTTGACGTCGGCGCCAGCGGCTGCCAGGGCAATTGACTGATTGGCCCCTTTACCACCAAGTAGTTGCTGATAATCCTGTGAGGCGATGGTTTCGCCCGGGTTAACAAAGTGATCTACCTGATAGACGTGGTCAATGTTTACCGAACCGAAGTTTATTATTGCCATTGATGATTCCGTGGAAAATGGCGCCTCCCGAAGTGCCGTTGTCTATTGTTCGCCCTAGAACCGAAAAGTTCAGGGCGGAAGTATCTTTGTCACCGTAGGCTTCTCGATACATGCCGAGCTTGCACAATAGTGACACGTCAACCTCCTAGGTAAAAAGCATCGGCCAGGGACATGAATAGACTGGCGAACACTCCAGGAGACATTGTTATGTGCGATTTGCAAAGGATTCAGTTTACCCCCTCTGCGCCGCTATGCAAGTAACAGAATTACTTGCGAACCCTGATCATAGTAGAATCAAACGCTAACCGCTACCTAACAATTGGTATATGATATTCAAGTGGTCACTTTGCGTACCAAAGTCGGCTTGTTTTTGTACACCCCCCTATAACTTTGGCATTGGGCAGGTGCATTTGATAGCATTGGGCAAAACATCTACGGAAACCCCACGTGAATATGACCACCGATTTCGACACTTTAACTCAATGCCTCACCGACAATGAAATGGTTGTCGATGGCGCTGAAATTCATGGCATGATGTGCGGTATGTTGTGTGGCGGAATGGCTCTTAGCGAGCAGCATTGGATGGTTGTGTTGCAGGACACCATGAACCAGGGCGAGCCGCTTGCTGAGCCTGTGGTCAAACAACTACAAACGCTGTTTAACCAAACCTGTCAACAGCTGGTCGATGGCCAGTATGGTTTGCAACTTATCCTGCCGGACGATTCGCAGCCCATCAATGACCGTGGCCTGGGCCTCATCAACTGGGTGCAGGGATTTATGGCCGGTTTTGGTTTATACCAGCAAAAACTCAGTAATTGCTCCGATGAAGTTCGCGAAGCGCTGGAGGATTTCTCCGATATCGCCCGCATGGAAGAACCCATGACCGACGATGAAGAGTCTGAACAGGCACTGCTCGAAGTGATGGAGTACGTGCGCATTTCGGCCTTACTGTGCTTTAATGAACTTGGCCAGTCTTTGCTGGAAGATCAGCAGGACTCACCGTCGGTTCACTAGTGAATTGAAGGGGCCACCCTCCAGGTTATCAACGCTTATCCGGTAAACAGGCGCCAGCCAATCAGTTTGTGGAATCACTATGCTCAACGCCAAACAGTATCGCCAGCGGCAAACCCGTCTACTTCGTCGTATGCCGCCAAACAGCATAATGTTAGTACCCGCGGCGCAGCTTGTGACGCGCAGCCGCGACACAGAATATGTATTTCGCCAACACAGTGACTTTTGGTATTTAACCGGCTTTAATGAGCCAGAGGCGTGGTTGTTATTGTCGAACCACGAACGCTACGGTGGTGATTACCGGGTCATGGTGTGTTTAGCCAAAGATCCGCACACGGAGATATGGCAGGGGCGTCGCCTTGGACCGGAGCAGGCGGCAGAAACCTTTAAACTCGACGAAGCTTACCCCACCGATGCGCTGAGCGAGCTGTTACCCGAATGGCTGGATGGCCACGAGGCACTTTATTTTGCGCAGGGCGAGTGTGACTTTGCTGATGAAGTGGTGTTTACCGCGTTAGCGACGTTGCGTGACGCACCTAAACAAAATCGTGCGCCCCAACAACTTATCGACAGTCGTCCCCTGTTACATACCATGCGTATGCTTAAATCCCGTGATGAAATTGAAGTGATGCGCACAGCCGCCGAGATTTCAGCACGAGCCCATTGCCGGGCAATGCAGTTTGCCCAACCGGGGTGTTTTGAATATCAGCTTGAAGCCGAGCTACACCATGAATTTGCCATGGCAGGTGCGCGCCAGCCCGCCTACGGCACCATTGTGGGGGGCGGCGAAAACGCCTGTATTTTGCACTATACCGAAAATAGTGATGAGATTATGGACGGCACATTGATCCTGATCGATGCGGGCGCAGAATATAATGGCTATGCTGCCGATATTACCCGCACGTTTCCGGTTAATGGTACCTTCAGCGCGCCGCAGGCCGAGCTTTACCAACTGGTGCTCGATGCACAACTGGCGGCGCTCAATGAGATTAAAGCCGGCGTTACCCTGCCCGATGTGACTCAGGTCGTGATTGGTGTGATAACCGAGGGTTTGTGTAAACTGGGGCTGATTAGCGACAGCGTGGAAGAAGCCCTGGCGGCACAACATTGGCGACGCTTTTTTATGCACGGCCTGGGTCATTATCTGGGGTTAGATGTACACGATGTGGGGGATTACGTGCACAACGGCGAACCTCTGCCGCTGCAAACCGGCATGGTGATTACCGTTGAACCAGGTATTTATATTCCAAACGATACGGATATTGCGCCGCAATATCGTGGCATTGGTATCCGTATTGAAGATAATATTGTGATTACCAACGACGGCTATGACATGCTCACCGGTGGTGTGCCCAAAACCATTGCTGACATCGAAGCATTAATGGCACAGCGCACAGTATAGCGCTAATCAAAAAATACAGAAATAACAGGCTGACGGAGCAACTAGCGAAGGTGAAACACTCGGATATTGTGATTGTAGGCGGTGGTGCCGTGGGTGCAACACTGGCCCGAAGTCTGGTCAACGAGGGACGACACAGCGTGACACTTATCGACGCCAATCGATTTAGTCATGAGTCCACGACGCACCCTGGTTTTGACGCCCGGGTAATTGCCCTGGCCAAACGCAGCGAGCAGGCTTTACGCGCGCTGGGTATAAACTTAAGCAAAGCCCATGCAACGCCTATCGAGCATATTCTGGTATCTGATCAGGGGTTTGCAGGGCAAACCCGCTTACATGCAAGTGATTATCAGCTCGATAGCTTTGGTCAGGTAGTGAGCATTCAGGCACTGGGTCAACAGTTGTTTCCGGCGCAGCTGCCAGGTTTAACTTTGCTTGAAGGCATCACCGTAGAGCAGGCTGAGCAGCAGCCGCAACAGGTACACCTGAAACTTAGCGATGGCGGTGAGCTGTCGGCAAAATTAGTGGTGGTAGCCGATGGCGGGCGCTCAGCATTAACCGGCCAGCTGGGTTTTACCCGCAGCCACAAAGACTACGGGCAGTCGGCAGTGATTGCTAATCTGCGCATGAGCGAGCTCCATCAAGGCTGGGCGCACGAACGCTTTACCGCAAATGGCCCGCTGGCACTCTTGCCGTTTGCCGATGACACCACGCCGGAACATGGCGGGTGTTGTTATTCGTTGGTGTGGACACTTTCGCACGACGAAGCGCAAGCGGCACTTACCTGGTCGCAAGCTGAGTTTATAACGCGCCTGCAACAACACATAGGCTATCGCCACGGTGTCATCAGACAGGTCAGTAACCGGTATTGTTACCCGCTCACTTTGCAACAAACGCAGGCGTTTACCACGCACCGGGCCGTGGTGGTCGGCAACAGCGCGCAAACGCTGCATCCTATTGCCGGACAAGGTTTTAATCTGGGGCTGCGTGATGTGCTGGACCTGGTTGAGGTGCTTGGCACGGCCGAAGACGCGGGCGCATTCAGTGCGCTTAATGCCTATCAGGCAGCGCGCCAACGCGATAAAAACCTGACTATCGGCCTTACCGATGCGCTGGTGACGGTGTTTTCTAATCGCTTAACGCCATTGGTTGCAGGACGTAACCTGGGCTTGCTGGCGATGGAATTTTGCAAACCTCTGTCACAGCGTTTTGTGCAGCAAACTATGGGTTACGGCAATGCTGCCGCGCCATTAATTTCCAAATAAACAGGATTCGAGTATGTATCAGGCTGATGTCGCCATTGTGGGCGCAGGAATAGTAGGGCTGGCTCTCGCGCGAGCATTAAAGGATACACCCTTGTCGGTGGTGGTACTCGATAGCTCACCCATTACCAAGCCGCTTTCTGAGCAGCCCGAATTGCGTGTTTCGGCGATTAATGCAGCGAACCAGGCGGTACTGCAGGATCTCGGGGTGTGGAGCGAACTGGACAGCGAACGGCTGAGTTGCTATCGCCAGATGCAGGTCTGGGATCAGGATAGTTTTGGCCGTATAGAGTTTAGCAGCGAGGAAATGGGCACCTCAGAACTGGGGCATATTATTGAAAACCAGTCATTGGTGAATGCCCTATACAGCCAGGTGAGTGCGCAGCAAAATGTACAGGTGTTGGCGGCCACGCAAATTAGCAAGGTGTTGTCGGGCCAGGCTGAAACCATGCTCATGCTGGATAATGACGATGTGGTGTCATGTCGCCTGTTAGTGGGCGCTGATGGCGCAAATTCGGCCATTCGTAAGTACGGCAAGTTTCCCCTTACCTTTAAAGACTATGAGCATACTGCCATTGTGGCGACCATCCATACCGAACAGCCCCATGCGCACATTGCGCGCCAGGTATTTACGCCCGACGGGCCGCTGGCTTTATTGCCGCTGAGCGATCCGCATTTATGTTCTATTGTGTGGTCGCAAAACCGTGAGCGCGCCGATGCTTTGTTAGGGCTGTCGAACAACGATTTTGCCAACGCCTTACGCGTGGCCATTGATGGCGATGTGGGCGGTATTACCGTGCAAAGTGCGCGCATGCATTTTCCGTTGACCATGCGTTACGCCCGGCAGTGGTTAAGTGACGGACTGGTGATTATTGGTGACGCTGCCCACACTATTCATCCGCTGGCCGGACAGGGCGCTAACCTGGGCCTGCAAGATGCCTTTGCACTGGCTGAATGTTTGTCTGACCTCTGTGCTGCGCAGACGGCGTTTTATGAAGCCCGTCACTTACGGCCCTTTGAACGGGCCCGTAAAGCAGAAGCGATGAAAATGATTGCCGCCATGGAAGGGTTTAAGCAACTATTTGCTGGCAATAACCGCCTTAAAAAGTTGATCCGGGGCGTGGGAATGTGCACTGCCGATGCGATTCCCGGTGTAAAGCAACGTTTTATTACCCAGGCCATGGGCTGGTAAAACCGGCGCCCTGTCTGCGTTTTGCCCGCTCACCTGGCATTAGTGAATGAGAGTATAGCGCCGCCTTTATTGCAACTTTGCCGGTCTGCGCATACATTAGGTGCTGCATGACAGATTGAAAGGAGTTTCTTTAGAATGCGGTTTTTAATAATACTAATAAGCGGGTTTCTTGCCATAGGCAGCCCCGCAACCACGCAAGCAGAGCCCGCCGAGTCCATATTACCCCTGCGCGATCGTGCAGCGCTGAAAGATTCACTCATAGAGCAGCGCGTACAACAAGTGTTACCCGGACTAATGAACCAAACCGGTATCGATATGTGGTTGATGATCAGCCGCGAATACAATGAAGATCCGGTGCTGCGGACGTTTTTACCTGCCACCTGGTTAGAGACAGCCCGGCGCACCACCATGTTGGTAGTGGCGAAAGATAAACAGGGTAAAGTGCATACTCTGGCGGTGGCACCCTACAATGTGGGCAGCATGTTTGAGCGCGCCTGGGACAAACAGCAACAACCCGATCAGTGGCAGGCACTCAATGCCATTATTGATCGCTTCGATCCCAAAACGATAGGTATTAATCAATCAACAATCTGGGCTCACGCCGACGGTATTACTACAACGGATCACGACAGGTTGTTAAGCGAATTAAAGCCGAAGTACAAGCAACGGGTGGTGTCAGCTGAGCCGCTGGCAGTAGGCTGGCTGGAAACCCGCACGCCACAGGATGTGGCTCAACTGAAAAAGATGGTTGCGGTAGCGCATCAGATCATTGCCGAAGGGTTTTCGGCCGATACGATTACCGTGGGTGAAACCACCACCGAAGATTTAGTATGGTGGTTTCGCGAGCGCGTTGCAGCGTTAAAGCTCGATACCTGGTTTCATCCATCGGTGTCGATTCAGCGCAGTGATGATGCCGGATTTGATCACGAGTCTACTTTTGATGCCGATCCGGACGCGCCACTGGTGGTGATGCCCGGCGATTTGCTGCACGTGGATTTTGGTATTACCTATTTAGGCATGAATACCGATACCCAGCAGCACGCCTATATTTTGCGGCCGGGTGAAAACAAGGCACCACAGTTCTTACGCGATGCGCTGGCCAAAGCGAATCAGTTACAGGATATATTTACCGCTGAATTTGCCGCTGGCCGAACCGGTAATGAAGTACTGGCCAGCAGCCTGAAAAGAGCCAAAGAGGCGGGACTTAAACCCACCATTTATACGCACCCGCTGGGACTGCATGGTCATGCCGCCGGCACAACCCTGGGGATGTGGGATAAGCAAGGCGGTGTGCCCGGTGACGGTGATTACCCATTGCACCTGAATACCGCCTACAGCATAGAGCTTAATAACGCCGTTATGATAGATGAGTGGAATAAGGAAATTCGTATTATGCTCGAAGAGGATGCCTTTTTTGATGCCTCCGGGGTTTGGTATTTTAACGGAAGGCAGACACAGCTGATAGAAGTACCGTCGCATGCTGTTTTCTCCCATCAATTTTGAGCACTACTGATTTAGGCACAAATATGAATAAACGCAGTTTCTTAAAATTAACCGGTTTGGCCGGTGCCAGCATGCTGGTTGCGGGTAAAACACATGCCGCAACCGATATAGCAGGGCTGGATTCTTTGTCGTCACTGGTAGGCGATGTCGCCCCGATCAGCACGGCAGAGCGCCAGGCTCGCATTGCCAAAGCTCAGGAATTAATGGCCAGGTTTGATATTGACGCGGTGGTGTTAGAGCCGGGCGCCGCAATGATCTACTTTACCGGTATTCAGTGGTGGCGCAGCGAGCGCTTAACCGGCGTGGTGATTCCAAAGCAGGGCGACATTGCGGTGGTGTGCCCGTTTTTTGAAGAGCCGAGCATTCGCGAGTCGCTTGATGTGGGTGAGGATGTACGTGTCTGGCAGGAGCATGAAAGCCCGTTTGCGCTGGTGACAGACATCCTCAGCGACCGCGGTATTAACAAAGGCCGTATCGGCTTTGAAAACAGCGTGCGCTTTTTTGTATCAAACGGTATTTTAAACGTTAAACCAGGGTTTACGGCCGCCAGTGCCGAGCCGGTTACCCGTGGTTGCAGAATGATGAAGTCGGCCCACGAGCTGACGATAATGCACAAGGCCAACGAGATAACGCTGAAGGCCTATGAGTTTGTTTATGCGCGACTGCGCAAAGGCATGACCCAGGGCGACGTTAAAACGATGATGAGTAAGGCCATGACGGCTTTAGGCGGCAGCCAACCCTGGAGCATGGCGCTGTTTAATGAGGCCAGCGCTTATCCACATGGTACGCGTCAAACGCAAATTATCGAAGACGGTTCGGTGGTACTCATGGACTGTGGTTGCGCGGTACATGGTTATCAGTCAGATATCAGCCGTACTTTTGTGTTTGGCAAGCCCAGTGTATTACAGAATAAAGTTTGGAATACGGTACGCAAAGGACAGCAAATTGCCTTTGAAGCGGCCACTATTGGCGCGCCTGCTGGCAGCGTTGATGATGCCGTACGCAAGTATTACTCGGCGCTGGGCTACGGCCCGGATTACATGTTGCCCGGCCTGTCACACCGAACCGGTCATGGCATTGGTATGGAAGGTCACGAAAGCGTCAATTTTGTCAGGGGAGAAACCACACCACTGCAAGCCGGGATGTGTTTTTCTAACGAGCCCGGTATTTATTTACCCGGTGAATTTGGCGTTCGACTGGAAGACTGTTTATACATGACCAGTAAAGGCCCTGCATGGTTTACCTCGCCGCCAGATTCGTTAGACAGCCCGTTGGGCAAACTCGAACCACTAAGAGTAAGTTAACCCTCCCACTGCTGTAATAGCGCGGGCTTTGCATTAAAGCCCGCCACTACCTTGCCCAACGGCCAAATACTTTGCTGCTTATAACCACTAGCGAGTGGCTAATGCTGCTCGTTAGTTGCTGAACAATACTGGCTCGCTACAGGGAACATAAAATGGTGAGTCGGCGGGTTCGGGCCAGTTGGTAGAAATGACGTCAGGGTTATGCATAAAAGACACCCCCGCGCCGGTGACTGCTGTAAGTTGCTCTTCGTTGAGTACTGTCTGGTTATCAGGTTGCATAATGATCTCCGTTAATGAATAAACACTGCACGGTTAAAGTAGCGCGTTTTTACCTGAGTTGGAGCTGTCCGTAAGAGCGGAAATATGCCAGTTTGTGAGGTTTAATAGCCTCGGCACGTCAATCCGTTGTTGTCGCTAAACTCGGCACAGCAGCGCAGCATAACAGCACTGTGATAACAACAGCGTGTGTTAACCCCGTAGCAAGTTGCTAACCGTATCCAGTAGCGTTTTATTTTGTAACGGTTTAGACAGGTAGGCATCCATACCAGCATTAAGGCAATGTTGTTTGTCTTGAACTGACGCGTTAGCCGTGCAGGCAATGATAGGTTTATGTTTACACTGCTCGCCGGCATCGCCATTGCGGATGGCAGCCGTTGCAGCAAACCCGTCCATTACCGGCATTCTGCAATCCATCAGGATTAGTGCTATATCAGGATTGCTGCTAAGCATGTGTATTGCCTCTTGGCCATTGCCCGCGCTCAGTACGTTGTAGCCGGCATTTCTAAGCACATCGCGGGCTATTTCCTGGTTAATCTCGTTATCTTCTACGATTAAAATAGGCCCTGCGTTTACCTGGTTTTCCTGTGGTGCAACCTCTCGTTGTAATGCAGTCTGCGCGCTTTCATCAGACATCATAGCGGCGCGTAGCTCTCCTCGTAGCAATGGCTTGTGTATTACCGCGTAAGGCAGTGGCAGCGGCGTATTGTTTTGCACCTCGTTAAACGCCTGACCGGCAAAGACAACAAGGTTCGCAGGCACTTGCGCCGCCACGTCTTTGTATTGTGGACTTTGTAGCCACTGCCTGAACGCTGAGTAACACTCGTCGTCGATGATGAGCCAGTTTAAATGAGGCGTTTTTTTACTGCATAACTCGGCCAGCGAAGCCGGGTTGGGTAACAGAACATAGCGGATTTTCCACGCTGAGAGTTGCAGACAGAGTTGCTCGGTTTGCCGGTTGTGAGGCGCGATAATAATAACACCGCCCTGACCCGCTAAAGGCTCCACGGTTCGTGGCTTTTGCAGCATTACCGTTGCGGTAAAGGTACTGCCTTTTTGCGGTGTACTTTCAACCGTTATGGTGCCTTTCATCATGGTGCACAGGTTTTGGCAAATAGACAGCCCTAATCCGGTACCGCCATAATTACGGGTGGTTGAAGAGTCGGCTTGCGTAAAGGGGGTAAATAAGGTTTGTTGCTGTTCATCAGTGAGCCCGATGCCGGTGTCGGCAACGGTAATTTCCAGCATAAAAGCGTCTGACTCCATTGGCAGACCGCGTAAACTCAACGACACGTAGCCTCGCTGAGTGAATTTAATCGCGTTAGACAGCAGGTTGGTAATGATCTGCCCGGTGCGCACTTCGTCTCCCACCACGTCTGTAAATGGCAAACGGCTTAAATTAACTACCAGTTCCAACGGTTTGTTAGCCAGTGCCGTTTGTTGTTCATAAACAACCCGGCTCACCAGTGCGTCGAGGTTAAAGGTGGCTTGTTCGAGCTCGAGCTTATTGGCTTCTATTTTAGAAAAATCCAGCACGTCGTTAACAATTGCCATGAGCGAGCGAGCACTGGTGCTGGCCAAATCGAGGCGACGTAACAACTCTGGATCAGAGGTTTTCTCGGCGGCCAGTTCTACCATACCCATAATACCGTTTATTGGGGTTCTGATCTCATGGCTCATTGTGGCCAAAAAATCACTCTTTGCGCGGTTAGCCGCTTCGGCTTCATTTTTGGCCTGTTGCAGTGCCTCACGACTGTTTTTTATGTCGGTAATATCGGTGGCCACAGCCAGAATAAAGGCTTCCCCGCGGTTGTTTTTAAAACGGGTTTTGGTGGTCCAAAGCGTGCGTAACTCGCCGTTAGGAAAGTGTATTTCTTCTTCGGTTTCGGAATATCCATTGGCAAAGGCCAGAATGTCGTACTTTAAGAACGCCCGGGCTTGTTCCTGGTCGTAGGCTTCAATGGAGGTAGTGCCGATAATATTGTTGCGCTCGGCCTCGGGGTAAAGTGACAAAAATGCTTTATTGGCCACGACAATACGATAGTCGGTGTCTTTAACGAGCAAGTAAACGGGAAGGGTGTCGAACACCAGTTTTTGAAAACTGGCCTGCTCAGCCAGTGCCAGCTCGATATTTTTTTTGTCGGTAATATCGCTATGCGTGCCCGACATATACAGCGGTTGATTGTTGCTGTCCCACTTCAATACCTTGCCGCGATCGCGAACCCATACCCAGTGACCATTTTTATGCCGCATCCGGCATTCACAGTCATAATAGGTCAGTTCGCCGCTAAAACACCGGGCCAGCAGTTCGTTAGAACGTTGTTTATCTTCGGGATGAACCAGCGCGTACCAGGTGTCGATGCTAATGGGCTCAAGTTCCTCAATAGTATAACCGACAATCTCGGCCCAGCGCTCGTCGATCTGGGTTTGACCGGTATTGACCTGCCATTCCCAAATACCGGCGCGGGTAGCTTCCAGAATAAAACGTAATCGGTGTTGGGTATTAAGGTGAGATTGCACACTACGACGCGCTACCGCATGTTCCAGCAGGGTGGTAACGGTAGCCAGATAACGTTGCAACTGGGTAAATACGTGCTCACAAAATTCGTTGGTACCATCACGCAACACACACAGGCTGATATCCACATTTAAGGTATTGCTGTGGGTTGTCACCACTGCCAGTACACTGGCATTTTCGAGGGCAAAATCTAATAGTTTGGTTTGGCAACTCCACTGGCTTGTTGCCCTGAATTCCTGTAACAGGCTTTCGACCAGCGCGGCATCAACGTGACCGTCGACAGTTTCATATAGCAATTGCCACAACGCGCGGTTATGACACACCAAAAAACCGCCGGAGAGGTTTAAATGATCGCACATTGCCGCAAATAGTGGAGATAGATGATTGCGCTCCTCGTCGGCAAGCGGCTCAACTAAAACTGAATTAAGTGCTGCATTGTATGGTGCATCTATGGGTGAGTTGAGCATGTCAATTTACTCAGGTTTGTCACTGGGCTCAAGTCCTGTAAACCAATTATTGAAACAGTGATTAGGTGCGCGTGTTACCTGAGTATAGTCGACTGTGGATAATCACCAAACTTCCCTGGTGTTTATCTTTCACGAAGTCGCTGGGTAATAAAGTCGGCCAGGGTTTTACACACCACGGGGTGCTGGGTTGCCTGCATAAACAAACAAACATTAATGGCGCCCAATGGCGGCAAAAAGCGGTGGCGGACCTGCGTTAAACTGGCCGGCATACTGGACTTGGCCAGTGCGGTAATGCCCAGTCCCTGCTGAATAGCCGCGACCAAACCAGACAGATCGGCATTGGTGTAGCTGATTTTCCAGGCCCGGGTTTGTTGTTTTAACTGGCTGATAACCCGGCTGCGATACATGCAGCCATCGGGGGCCAGCACTAACGAAATTGCCCGGGGCGACAGCGGGTGAGCGGCGTCACCGACCCACACCATTTCATCTTCCAGAATAATCTCGCCGTCGGTGGACTCAGCCGGGTTAGCCAGCGCCAGGATGACATCGAAATCGTTTCGCCGGGTAGGGCTGAGCAACTCACGGCTCAACGCCGATGTGACCTCCAGCGATACATCCGGGTAGCGCTTGGAAAATTCGCCAATTAACCCCGGCAGCAAGGTGGAGGCAAATTCATTAGGAATGCCCAGACGTAAACGGCCGCGTAAAGGCGTAGGGTCGAGACTGCGAAAAATGCTGTCGTTAAGTTCCAGCAACTCTTTTGCCTTGGGATATAACCAGTTGCCATCGGCGCTGGGCATATGGCGCTGGCCCACTTTGGTAAACAGTTTTTTGCCCAGTTGTTCTTCGAGTTTTTTAATTTGCAAACTAATAGCAGGCTGGGAGCGGCCCAGCCATTCGCCGGCTTTGGCGTACCCGCCACGCTCAATAACGCCCACAAAGGTGCGTAGGTTATCCAGTGATAGCTGCTTCATGAAAGATTAGTAATTCTGATATTTAGCTCTAAGTATATAAGATATTTAAATGTATTGATAAGAATTTCCAATTTGTTGTAGTGCCGATGCCTCCCTATACTTTTGCTTAATTATTATCATTTACGTTGAGCCCGATATGAGCAGCGCTACTACACAACGCACCGCGTTACATGCTAAGCACCTGGAGTCTGGTGCTAAAATGGTTGATTTTCACGGCTGGGATATGCCTTTGCATTATGGCTCTCAAATTGAAGAGCATAAGGTTGTGCGTCAGGATGCGGGCATGTTTGATGTGTCGCACATGACCATTGTGGATGTGACCGGTGCCCAGGCAAAAGACTATTTGCGCCATCTGCTGGCCAACGACGTAGACAAGCTTAAAGACAAAGGCAAAGCCCTTTACAGCGGCATGTTAAATGACACCGGCGGCGTGGTAGACGACTTAATTGTGTATCACTTTGACGCCACCAACTACCGTATGGTGGTAAATTCGGCGACCCGTGAAAAAGACATGAACTGGTTGTTTAAACAAACCGACGGATTTGATGTAACCATTACCGAGTGTCCCGACTTTGCCATGATAGCGGTACAAGGCCCGAATGCTAAAGCCAAAGCAGCAGAAGTATTCTCCACCGCGCAAAACGAAGCCGTAGCAGGCATGAAGCCGTTTTTTGGTGTGCAGGCCGAAGACTTATTTATAGCTACCACAGGTTACACAGGCGAGGCCGGTTACGAAATTATGGTGCCGGTAGAAAAAGCCCCGGAGCTGTGGCAAAGCCTGCTAAACGCCGGCGTTAAGCCCTGCGGGTTGGGCGCACGTGATACCCTGCGTTTAGAAGCCGGGATGAATTTGTACGGCCAGGACATGGACGAAACCATTTCGCCATTAGAGGCCAACATGGGCTGGACCATTACCTGGGAGCCTGGCGAGCGTAACTTTGTGGGCCGCAAAGCACTCGAAGCATTAAAAGAGCAGGGCACGCAAAAACTGGTTGGCCTGGTAATGAAAGAAAAAGGCGTACTGCGCGCTGGCCTGACGGTGAAAACCGACGAAGGCGAAACCGGCATTATTACCTCGGGTACCTTCTCCCCAACGCTGGGACACGCCATTGCCATGGCGCGAATTCCTGCGACTAACAGCAGCACCGTAGAGGTGGAAATGCGTAAAAAGTGGGTTAAAGTAGACGTGGTTAAGCCCAGTTTTGTCCGCAATGGAAAAAGCGTTTTATAACAAATTAACGAACAGCAGGAAGACACATGAGTACTATCCCAAAAGAATTACGTTACGCAGCGTCGCATGAATGGGTTCGCCCTGAAGGCGACGGTGTTTACACCATTGGTATTACCGAGCACGCGCAGGAATTACTGGGCGACATGGTGTTTGTTGAGTTACCGGATGTTGGCGATCAGGTTAACGCCGGCGACGACGTAGCCGTGGCAGAGTCAGTAAAAGCGGCGTCTGATGTGTATTCGCCTATCACTGGCGAAGTACTGGCCATTAACGAAGAGCTGGAAGACTCACCAGAGCTGGTTAACTCAGACCCGTTCGGTGACGGCTGGATGTTTAAGGTGAAAGCCGACGACGAAGCCGAAATTGACGAACTCCTTGATGCTGAAGCGTACGCCGCCAGCATTGAAGACGACGAGTAAGTCGCAGGATATTAGCGATAAATAAAGGGGCGGGGTGTGCCCCTTTATTTGTTCTTGGTTTAATTATTTCATTGCAGATGCTTAACGAATTATGTCAAACGCTTCAATTTCACTGGCTCAGTTAGAGCAAAAAAACGCCTTTGTTGGCCGTCATATTGGCCCCAGCGAAGCAGAAATCCAGCAGATGCTGGAGAAAGTGGGCGCCAGCTCATTAGATGACTTGATGGACCAAACCGTACCAAACAGCATTTGTTTGGATAAACCCATTGAAACCGGTGAAGGCGCAACCGAAGTTGAAGCCCTGGCAGCGTTAAAAGCTACCGCCGCTAAAAATACCATTAACCGCTCGTTTATTGGCATGGGTTATTACGATACCCACGTACCGAACGTGATTTTACGTAACGTGCTGGAAAATCCGGGTTGGTACACGGCGTACACGCCTTATCAGCCAGAGATTGCCCAGGGCCGCCTGGAAGCCATCTTAAACTTTCAGCAGCTTACTATTGATTTAACCGGTTTGGAGCTGGCCTCAGCCTCATTACTCGACGAAAGTACCGCCGCGGCCGAAGCCATGGCACTGGCCAAGCGCGTATCGAAAAATAAAAAAGCCAACCTGTTTTTTGTGGCCGACGATGTTCACCCGCAAACCCTTGACGTGGTAGAAACCCGCGCTGAAATGTTTGGCTTTGGCATTATTACCGGCCCGGCTGAACAAGCCGCCGAGCACGAAGTGTTTGGTGCGTTGCTGCAATATCCGGGCACCACCGGCGAAGTAAAAGACTTAGCCGACATTATTGCCGCCGTACAGGCCAATAAAGGCATTGTGGCAGTTGCCTCAGATTTAATGAGCCTGGCGTTATTAAAATCGCCCGGCGAACTCGGTGCCGATGTAGCCTTAGGTAGCGCCCAGCGTTTTGGTGTACCCATGGGATACGGCGGCCCGCACGCGGCGTTTTTTGCCACCCGTGATAAGTTTAAGCGCTCATTACCCGGGCGTATTATTGGCGTGAGTAAAGATACCCGTGGCCGCAAAGCCCTGCGAATGGCGCTGCAAACCCGCGAGCAACACATTCGCCGCGAAAAGGCCAACTCCAATATTTGTACCGCGCAGGTATTGCTGGCCAACATGGCCTCGTTTTACGCCGTATATCACGGTCCTGAGGGCATTAAAACCATTGCCAGCCGTATTCACCGCTTTGCTGACATTGTGGCACAAGGCCTTACGCAAAAAGGCCTGGCGTTAAAGCACAACAGCTATTTTGATACCCTCACGGTGCTGGTGGACAACAAAGCCGATGTGCTTAAAAGAGCCACCGATGCTGGCTTAAACCTGCGTGCCGACTTAGACGGCGCTGTGGGTATCGCGCTGGATGAAACCACTACCCGCGCTGACGTACTGGCACTGTTTAACGTATTGCTGGGTGATGATCACGGCTTAACCGTAGAAGATTTAGACGCCGAAGTGACCACTCAGGGCCGCCAGTCGATTCCGGCTGCGCTACAACGCACCAGCGATTTCCTGACTCACGAAGTATTTAACCGCTATCACTCCGAAACGGAGATGCTGCGTTATATTAAAAGCCTCGAAGATAAAGACTTAGCGCTTAATCACTCAATGATTTCACTGGGCTCGTGCACCATGAAGCTCAACGCCACCGCCGAGATGATCCCGGTAACCTGGCCTGAGTTTGGTCAGTTGCACCCGTTTGCACCGGTAGATCAGGCCGCCGGTTATCAGGAAATGATCAGCGAGCTAAGCGATTGGCTGATTAATATTACCGGCTACGATGCGCTCTCTATGCAGCCAAACTCCGGTGCCCAGGGAGAATACGCAGGCCTGCTGGCCATTCAGCGTTATCACGAAAGCCGCGGCGAAGGTCACCGTAATGTGTGCCTGATCCCAAGCTCTGCCCACGGCACCAACCCGGCTTCAGCGCAAATGGTAAGCTTAAAAGTTGTGGTAGTGGCATGTGATAAAAACGGTAACGTGGATTTAAACGATTTACGCGCTAAAGCCGAAGAAGTAGGCGATAACTTATCCTGCGCCATGATTACCTACCCATCTACCCACGGGGTGTATGAGGAAACCGTGCGTGAAATCTGCGATATCGTGCACAACTACGGCGGCCAGGTGTATATGGACGGTGCCAACATGAATGCTCAGGTAGGTATTACCGCGCCGGGCTACATTGGCTCTGACGTATCGCACTTAAACCTGCATAAAACCTTTTGTATCCCCCACGGTGGTGGCGGCCCGGGCATGGGCCCAATCGGCGTAAAAGCCCATTTGGCACCTTTCCTGTCGAACCACAGCGTGGTGAATATTGATGGTGCCGGAGACAACTGTGGTGCCGTATCGGCAGCGCCATGGGGCAGTGCCTCAATTTTGCCTATCAGCTACATGTACATCAAAATGATGGGCAGTGCGGGCCTGCGCAAAGCTACCGAAGTGGCGATTTTAAACGCCAACTACGTAGCGCGCTCGCTGGAAGGCCATTACCCGGTGCTGTACAAAGGCCGTAATGGTCATGTGGCGCACGAGTGCATTATTGATTTGCGCCCGTTAAAAGAATCATCAGGCGTTACTGAACTCGACATAGCCAAGCGCTTAAACGACTACGGCTTCCACTCGCCAACCATGAGCTTCCCGGTAGCCGGTACGCTGATGATTGAGCCGACCGAGTCTGAGTCTAAGTTCGAGCTCGACCGCTTCATTGAAGCCATGGTGCACATTCGAGAAGAAATCGCCAAGGTAGAAAGCGGCGAGTGGGATGCCACCGACAACCCGCTGCACAACGCGCCACACACTCTGGCCGACATTTGCGACAACGACTGGAACCGCAGCTATGACCGCAACACCGCTGCGTACCCGGTACCCACCGTTGCCCGCAACAAGTTCTGGCCAAGCGTTAACCGTATCGACGACGTATATGGCGATCGCAACCTTATGTGTAGCTGCCCACCGCTTGAGAGCTATATGGAAGAGTAGGTGTTTTGATAACGACAATTGAAGTTGGATACTGCAATTGAAGTTGGAAACTAACTAAGTATGAAAGGCGAACCAGATGGTTCGCCTTTTTTGTCTCTGAATATTAGTAAGCCTCAGCTAACCCCAAGTACTCTTTAAGCCTATCTTTGATGAATGTAAATATAGGTCTAAAAATCTCAATGTTTACCGCGGGCAAGTTAGGGTAGGCTTACACCATGGCCAGACGTCAGGGCAGCAGTTGGTATGTAGTGGCCGTAAATGGCGAGGAAAGCACAAAAGAGCTAGCTGTTAACCTGCTTATGCTGGCGGGTAAAACGGTGTAAATGTTGTTTGATGATGCAAACAATAAAACCCAGTGCAAACGTGCATCGATTCCTGAAGACGGCCAGTTAACCCTGTCTTTAAATGGTCAGGGCGGCGCCGTTTTGGTGGCGAACTGACGCCCAACGGATTCATACCCATCACCCATGATGTCTTAAGGTTCGGGTATCATGAGAACTAGCCTTTCATGCGCTTCAATTATCCGCATCCAGCTCGACCGTTGAAGAATTTCTACAACATCACGTATTTCGACTATTGTTGAATAGTCAGACAACGAAAATCTGGGCATTATTTGCACAGAGTGAGTGAGATCCAGTGTCGCGTTTAAATAGGTGATTTATGCTTTTTCGAAAAAAAGTGGTTGAAGATAACAGTGTTGTCATGCTCGAAAATAATCAGGACAGTGCTGCGCTGGATGCGATTAAACAGCATGTGGGCATGATTTCTTTTAAACCTGATGGCACTATCATCGACGCTAATGACTTGTTGTTAAAGGTCGTCGGCTATCAGAGTGAAGAGTTAGAGGGCAAACACCACCGAATATTGTGTAACGCCAATTATGCAAGCAGTGAAGAATACCAACAATTCTGGAGAGATCTTGCTCGAGGTGAGTTTAAAAAAGGTTGTTTTTTACGTCGCAATAAACATGGCGACTGCGTGTGGTTGGAAGCGACCTATTTCCCGGTAAAAAATGCCCAGGGAGAGGTTGTTCGCATTCTTAAACTGGCAAACGATGTGACTGCCAAACAACGGGAGTTAATGGATAACCTGGCTAAACTGACCGCCCTGGATCGCTCCACTGCTGTCATCGAATTTAAGCCTGACGGCACCATTGTTAATGCCAACCAAAACTTTCTGGATACCATGAAAGTCAGCCTTGATGACATTAAGGGTAAACATCACCGTATTTTTTGTGACGACAAGTTTTATAAAAATAACCCTGACTTTTGGGAAAAACTGGCACGGGGTGGATTAGAAACCGGCCGGTTTCAGCGCATTGATAGTCAGGGCAATACAGTGTGGTTAGAAGCAACCTACAACCCGGTGTTCGATGAATATAACAAGGTCACCAAGGTACTGAAGTTCGCTACCAATATAACCAGTCGGGTAGAGGCCGCTCGCAACGCCATTGCGCTGGCCAGTGAAACGTCTGAAAAAACCGCCGTACATACCGACGATGCAGTGAAGTCGTTGAGCGAGGCCGAAAGTTTGTCGGCAACTATTCAGAGACTTGTTACTGGTGCCACACAAAGTAGTGAAAAGTTGTCTCAACAGTCCGCTGACATTCGTAATATTGTTTCAACCATTCGTAGTATTGCTGAGCAAACCAACCTGCTGGCATTGAACGCCGCCATTGAGGCTGCGCGTGCAGGCGAGGCGGGCAGAGGCTTTGCTGTAGTGGCTGACGAAGTGCGCACGCTGGCTGCCAGAGCGGCAAGTGCAACGGAGGAGATTGAAGATGTCGTCAATACCAATGCGGTGTTAATTGCCGACATCAACGAGCAAACTCAATCTATTTTCACCAGTACAGAAGAAAGTCAGAAAGCTATTGAATCAGTATCGCTTAACGTTAAAGATGCGCGGGATGGTATGGACAGTTTGGTTGCGGAAATTCAGGGGTTAATTCGTTAAGAATAGCACTCAATTTTGGTTAGGTTTCACCGCTTTATAATCTAATCTTTGGTGGCTTGATGCTTTTCTTAGCGCATAAAGCCAGCGAACAGCCGTATAAAACGCGCGATGACAAGGTCATCGCCAAGCTACAGGAAGCCGTTGAGCACTATCCCGCCTACGCTATGTAAAATTCTAAAACGCTGAAGACAAGGTTGGTACCATAAACCAAATTTCACTCAGTAAATCCGACAAAGTATATTGATGAATTATCGCTAACTGATTTCAGTTCAGTGCAGGTCAGTTTAATGCTTATTGGTTTTGTCTGGGGCGTTGTTCACCACTGAGCGCAGCGTTAACCGTCTGCTGCGTATTTAGCAGACCTTTTTTTATCGGGAGTGACAGGTAGGAGTCCGTATACACACCTGTCACGTTAACTCAGCACGCAAATCAACACTGGCCTGTTGGCGGCTTAAATCAGCATTAACTTGCAGGACTTATTCGTAGCTGCCTTAGCGTTATTGTGGCTAAAACTCAAATAACACCACACAATTAAAGATTAACTCTTAAAAATAGTAGCCTAGGTTAATGTTAAAGCGGCGCTCGGTTTCGGCACTGTTACCTGAACCACTCCCCCCAATAAAAGGCTGATTTCTGGCATGCACCAGGTCAAAGAAAGTATACAGTCCTCCTGCAGCAACAGAGAAGCCTGTTACGTTCATCATGGTATCCCGGCTGTTATCTGACTTATCGTACACGAGGCCATAGTTGTTATAAAATTGCAGTCCTGTTACCGGGCCCCATTCGAGGGGTAAACTGTACGCCAGGTTAAACGTACTCGTTTTCGCGCTAGCTGCAATACTGTCGTAAAACGCATAGGCACCAACAGCAATGCGGTTAACATTGTCAATATTATAGTGGTATTCCCCGTGCTGAAGTTGCAAATTCCAACGATTGAAAAAGCTATTTAAATGCAGTGCCCAAGCATTGTAGTCACCCGCACGTTCTATTCCATCATGCAAGCCTCCAGCTAGCGCAGACACGCCTATTTCAGTAATAAAGTCACTGCTGTGGGCGAATTGGTAAGCAAAACGTCCAGACAACGTGTTGTACTCACCCAGGGGCTGCGTGGGGTCGTCATAAATACCATCGTCATTCAATCGGTACCCGACGATGTCGTAAGAGTATCGATCGGCACGGCTACTAACATAACCATCTACGCCACCTAGTTCATCATTTTTAAAAAAACCCAGATCCAGCTGCCAGTTGTCGGCCATCTGACGTTTAAACACGATACCCAAATCGTGGTCATCCTCCAATCCCAGATAGTAATTAGTGCTAAAGAAATAATTGTGAGAGTTATAAGAACCATTACCAAAGGGGACTTTAGTAATACCGGCCTGCACCTGCCAGTCTTCACTTAGTTGGTAGCCAGCATAAGCGAATTTTACGGCCGTCATATAATCAAAGAAACGGATCTCGGCATTTAATATTACGTCACCTATATTTCCGCTTAAATTTAACCTGAAAATATCAAAGTCAAAGTCACCGCCCCGATTTTTGTTACCGTCGTTATAAGAGGTGTGGCTATAGTTGGTGCGAATAGCCCCCCCTAGCCTAATTCCGTCACTTCGGTCATCGTTTTGTTCTAGCATTGCTAGCCTGGTTGACTTCTCATCATTGTCTTGTTGAACGTTTTCAATGTTGAGTTTTTGTTCTGCCAGTTGCCTTTCTTGCTGCTCGATTTTTTGTTCAAGTTTTTGTAGCAGTTGTTTGAGCTGTTGCAACTCCTTACGTAACTCATCTGTATCAGTCGCTTTAACAGGCATAGCGCTAAAAATCAGGATGAAACATATCGCTAAACGGTGGTGGCAAGACATAGAAATACCCAACTAAAGATAAGTGTAATTAACTTGAAAAATAGCATAGTTGAAAACTGGATAAAGACCCAATCTCATCCATACTAGATTTGCCGTTGGGTGCAATAATAGTGGAAAAGTTAATGAGCATTCTAAAATTTAAAGCGATGCGCAGCCAGATTTCAGTTGTAGCTGGCAGCTGTTTAATTGCTGCTGTAGCAGCGTGTATTTTGTTCGGCATGATGTTCTCACATCAGCTATTCCAATTTAACCGTACAAGCAGCACTGACTTGTTTGAGCGTGAAGTTAAACTGTCACTGAGCAATCAGTTGCTGGTACAGGCAAATGAAATTGAGCAAGCCATTATGCAGTCGCTTGGTGTTGCAAAGGGCTTAGCGGATAGCATGCAATCGTTGGTTGAATCTGATGCTATTAACCAACTGAGTAGAACAGACATTAGTAAATTGGTTTACACAGCAATTGAGAATAACCCCAAGGCTTTAGGCGCCTACATTGTTTGGGAGCCGAATGCCATTGATGGCAAAGATGCAGACTATGCCGGAGAAGGTAAGCATTCTACTGCAGCGGGTCAATTTGGTCCCTATTGGACTCGCAACCAAGCTAATAAGCTAGAGGTAAGGCCTGTTACAACTAAAGATCTATACAGCGAAACAAAAGACGCTCAAGGATTGCGAGTCAATGAGTGGTATTTGTGCCCTCGGGACAAAAGATCCTCATGTGTCATTGATCCTGCGGTATGGAATGTACAGGGAGTACCTACATTAATGAGTTCAATTGTTCATCCGGTAATAGTGAATAAGCAATTTATGGGTGTGGCAGGCGTCGATGTTTCTATGGCTTTCTTAAAAAAGGTACTCGAAGATTTAGACAGCAACTTGTACCAAGGCGCAGGTGAATTACGCATTGTTTCTTATCGTGGTTTTTTGGTTGGGAGTACTGATAACCAGCAAATGGTTGGCAAGCCTCTGGACAACAATGAATGGCAGCTATTGCGACCTCAGATGAAGTCTGAAGCAGGAAGCTTCAACAAACAGGGGGACGATTTTGTTGTAACAGTACCCATGCCACTTAGCGCTTTTGACACACCCTGGTTGTTGGAGTACCGGGTGCCAATATCAACGGCATTAGCGAAGCTGCTCGAACTGAATGACTCACTCGACAGTCGATATAACCAGAGTGTATTTTGGCAGATACTCATTGGCGTGTTGGTTGCGCTGGTTGGTGCTTTTATCCTGTTTGTTGTCGCAGGACGTTTGGCGAAGCCATTACAGCAACTAACCGTTCTGGTAGATAGTTTGGCCCAATCAGAAGGGGATCTTACCAAACGCATTGGTTTAAGACGGCATGATGAAATTGGTCACCTTGCAGCGGCTCTCGACTTGTTTCTGGATAAAACACACCACATAGTGCGTGACACAGCGCAACTGGTAAAACAACTTCAGAATTCTTCTGTAACCAGTGCTGAAATTTCACAACGCACACACCAGGAAGTCGCTTTACAACAACGCTCGATAGAGCAGGTTGCCACTGCAGTAACAGAAATGTCGAGCACCGCGTCAGAGGTTGCGGGTCAGGCTACCTTGACCGCTGAATCGGCCCAATACGCCGCTGACTCCGTCCAGCTAGGAGATCAGGCTGTTTTGGGCACGGCTAACGTTATCGCCGAACTAGCTGAAAGTATGCAAAATGCGGGCACCATGATGAGTGAGCTCGAGAACGCGAGTACCAGTATAAATAGTATCGTTGAGGTCATCCGCAATATCTCTGAACAAACAAACCTGCTCGCACTGAATGCGGCTATCGAAGCAGCAAGAGCCGGAGAGCAAGGGCGGGGCTTTGCGGTGGTCGCTGATGAAGTTCGCAGTCTGGCCTCAAGAACTCAGGCTTCGACAGGTGAGATTCAATCTCTGATTGGTGAGCTAACAGGTAAAACTCAAGCCGTTGTGCGCGCCATGCAACAAAACCAGCAAATGACAGTTGACACCCAGCAGCAGGCCAAAGAAGCGCAACAGAAACTTGATCATGCGATCGGTGAAACTCACCGCATCAGCGATGCTGCAACCCAAATTGCCAGTGCCGCAGAGGAACAAAGTGTTGTTAGTGAAGAGATCAGTAAAAATGTGGTGGAGATTAGTACTGCAGTGACTAGTTTAAGTAAGGCTGCAACGGATGCCGCCGAACAAAGTCAGCTAATTTCAAGTATTGCGAAGGATATCAATACTCAGATGAGTCGCTTTAAATATTAACAATGTGCCGAACGACCAGCTCAATTCGGGCTGGCCATTAAGTTGTATGAATTTGATTCGCAAGGGAAACAGTCGTTTTTTGTTGAGCCGGCGCTCTAGCCAATAAAAAGCGACGGTCAGTGTTGTTGGGCTTGGTGTGTAGTTTTGGTTGCAGTGCTATTACTGCCTGATTTCGCAATCGGTATTAAAATGCACTGCGCTTTACTTATTTTTGCAGTTCAAACATCTCTATCACTTTACTGATTTGTCCCTTGTTGTCAGCCAACCCTGTGTAAGTAAAACTCGTTTGCCCATCCTGTTTATGTATGGGTGGGACAAATAAATAGTAAAGAGTAGCTCTACAGCTAAGGACGGAGCGAGTTCATATTGTGTTGTTTCAATGTTACCTCGATGTCTACAAACTGCGCGTTGACGCCTGTGTTTGTTATCGTGCCTTGTTAGGAGATTACCTTAATATTGAGGTGGGTAAAGCCTGAATTGCCAAAGCGCTTTGCTCAGTGGCAACGCATTTTGTGTATGTGTTGATCTGACGCTAATTAGCGATTGAGTCATAAGTGGCTGGATAGCAGTCCCGGTAAGGAACTGCATTTGCTGTCAACATTATAACAATGCCGCTTATCCGGATGTTTTTACACTGTCGGGGCAATGCTAGCTAAATGCGCCTGTGTTGTTAACTGCGGTAAATAAATAAGGAGTTCCTGCTTTGGAAAGTCGATGGCAAATCCGATGAGGCTATTTAATACATCGACACCCAGAATTAGTGACGGTGCCTGACCATCATTATCGATGGTAAAGCGGATCGGCACCTCACGCATGGTAATACCGCCTAAAGAAATCGTATCAACCGTTGCTTTTTTAATCCTGTTCGTGTCTGTCGTCGCCCCGAGAATCGCGCCATCGTCTGTTAAGTGCGCGTCTGTCGTTTGCCAACCAAGCGCTTTAATTGTGGCAAGATTCGCAATACTGGCTGCAGCACCGGTATCAATTAGTGCCGGGATTTCTACACCGTTCATTTTCACATTAACGTGAATAAGCAGGCTATCATCTTCGATTGCCGGAATAGTAATATAATGACCAGCTACCTCTCCGGATGGGGCTGTTTTCAGTTTGTTCGCTGCAAGATCAAAAATTAAGGCACCGTTTGAAAACAAGTCCATGCCAATGATCCCCGCTGCTTCTGTGGAACCCGTATTCGGCATTGCGAGGAGCCCCACATAGCTGATGTCGAATAGCTTACTTTTAAAAGCATCAACCGGGTAGGCTTGAGCGGCAATGCTCCCGGTAGCGCCAGTAATGGTCAAACCGCTGTCAAAACTCTCCAGCTTCAGACGTTCCGCCAGTGCCGGCATCATCAGGCTCGATTCTGCACCGGTGTCCACCACCATATAGTAAGGCCCCTGACCATTTACTTCGGTCGCAATGACAGGGCGATTACGTGAGTCGTAACGGATCTCCGCTGACTGCGATGCGGTTTCGAGCGCACGTGTGCCTGTCGAAACGGCGAGTAATGTCATTAATAACCACAGTTTCATAACAGTCTCCAATAATTACTATTGGATGACTGTACTTAGTCAAGCTTACCCAGACCTTGCACTATCATGTATCAGTAGAAAGTCTGTTAAGAAGTGACTCTTTGATGCCATCATTTAGTGCTGAAGCTGAAATTGCCGTATGCAGAGTCTGTTTCCAGTCATCCGTCGCATCCTTGATGAGCATGTTAAACCAGGGCACCAGTGAATACTGATCTTTAACCGCTGCTCGGGGGCCATATAAATAACGCAGCAATTCATCAACTTCACGATTAAAGCCGCTGTCATCAGAGCGGGGCGTAGCAGTTTCCAGAGCCAGTATGACTTGTTTAATGGCGGCTCTATCGTCGAGCAGTACGTCACGCTGGTATCTGGCAAGGGCGAAACGTAAAACCGGTGAGCGATCATCACCGTCCCATTCATCACCGGCCCATTGCGCATAGTCCGAAACCGGATTATCTGTTGACGACCCCATTTGACTCCAGGCCATCAGGTTGAATGCCTGCCAGTAGGCTTTCAGTTCCTTTGTATCACCGAAAGCCTGCTGGCTTATTCTAAGTGCTTCTTTCAGGTAAGTGGCTGCCAGTGTTCTATTTTTCCAGCGAACGAGTTGTGCAACGATATCGGACAAAGTTGGCGCATTGAAACGGTTTTGTACTATTCGGGTTTGCATCGTCAGTGTTGGGTAATTCATCTGCCAAACCGCGGCAACCAGAAGTTCGCCAGCGTCATGATAGAGCCCTGAACGGGAGAATACGTCCGCGAGGCCCAGGCGCAAATAAACCGAGGCATTCTGCATCGCAGCGGTGTGCTTCCGGAGTAAACCAAGTGCCTCAGCACTCACCGTAACATTGCTAAGTGGTAATGCTGTGACTAACAGCTGGAGGCTATGAGGCGTAAAATCGGGCTCGGCGAGCCGGGCCAGCAGTCCGGAGACTTTTTTATCCAGATTGCCTTGCTTTAACCACCCTGTGGCGATAAGTGTATAAAGCCTTTGCATCGTTCTTCTGCGTTCAGCAGGAAGCGCTGTCAGCCAATTGTTAAACATGTCCGTGGCTGACGGTGTCGCTGCAATGTCAGCCAGAAAGTCTTCACCGATGGTTGCATCGGATAAAGGTAGCCCTTGCTTGTCATAAATCTCATGTATCAGCTGTTCTCTGCTAAGCAGCTTGCCGTCTAATTGCTTACCCCCTTCAATGCCGCTTCGCCAAAGCGTATTGAGTTGACGAGTGCCCTCATGGTGGTCTTGTCTAAACGTATTCACAATGCCGGTTATATCGGGTTCGGATACTCTTTGCGGCGTTGCGACCAGTTCGCCGCCCCGCCGTGCTTTTAATGCTTTCACCATTTCATCTGCAGGATAAAGGCGTGCATATTCGGCAAAAATTAAGCTGTACAACGATGTCAGGCTAGTATCCTGAGCCCCTGATGATAAAGATTTATTCAGCCAGCTCACCAGGGAGTCAATGTCGGTGATCGCGGTGCCAACCGGCTCAGCCTGTTGGCTGTCTTTCGCATGATTTAGCTGGTGCAGAAAATAAAGCAGATGCAGATTGTCGGTGCTCGCATCAGCGTTCAGCTTGGCAGCAACAACAGACTCAAGGGCATCAAAGTGACGTTCCCGCCACAGCAGGTTTGTCAGGCGATTGAAAATGCGTTCATCAGCCGGGAGACGTTCATGCAGGGTGTACAGAAGATCTATCTGCGAGCGGATGCTCTGTTCGGTGGGAATTATCGTGTTAATAAAAAACTGCGCATCTTCCGGTGTTATCCGGTCATTCGCAAAAAAGCGGGTAACGTATGACCGACGCTCGTCCTTGAAATATTGCTGAGTGACCTTGGCAAAGACGTTAACATCAATGCCTGCCTTACTTAATTGCAGCAGAGCCGTAAATGCTTTTGTCATATTCCCCGTGTAAAAGGCCTTAAGGAAATGCGGTAACTGTTGGCACTGGGCTGATATACCAGCAATGGCGTTAGCCTCAGACAAGATTATCTGCTGATTTTCATCAGCCGCATTAAGCAGCATCAGTTTCGGGGCCATCGCAGAGCAGATGGGTTGGTGGTTACCGTTAGTTGTCACATAGCTGTGCAGCAATTCTGCCACGTGTTCACTGTGTGCCTTTGAAACGGGCGTGTCGAATACCCGTTGTACAATGTCATCTCTGATCGGTACGAATGTGCCGGTAACCTTATAGTTTCGCTCAGTTTTTTGCCAAAGTGCAAGTAACTCAGAGGGAGCAAGCTTACTGAACAGCAGCGCACTAAACGCATCATCCTGAATCAAATAAGGCATGCCGGGCAGAGGCGGCGTACTGATATGTTGCATGGCGAGCGAAACAAATTCACTATCCGACAGCAAGGGCACCGCGAGTTTGTCTTGGAGCTTACGGAAAGTCTCTGGCAAATACCGTTGCAGCTGCAACATCAGCAGTTTTGGGTTGGGAACATTAGAGACTACCGACCAAAAAGTGCTGCTAAACGTGCCGCGGGGCATTTTATCGATAGCATTAAGCAGTAAATCAAAATAGTTGCCCCCGGTTAGCGGGGTGAAATCACCATCCGCTCTTATTGTGGCAGTCAGCGATGCCGCCAGGTCTGTTACTAACTCCCAGTCTTCACTGTCAAACGCGAGTGCCAGAGTGAGTTTGACATTGTTTTCCGCCCGAGCCTGCCTGTTAAGATCCGCTATGGGATTGATTAAGTCTTTGCTGTTGTGCTCAGGTAAATCCGCAAAAACCGGGGTAAAATCTGCAAACCTGGACGTTAGTTTTGTAGTAGCGCTTTGCCACTGCGGCCAAAGGTGCCGGGAGAGGGCAATCCGCTGCATCAAGTCGGTAATCATAGTGATACGCGGATAAGCGCTCATAACATCGACGGACTGACCTGGTTGATGCATATTATCGAAAGACCACTGCAGCATTGATTGTAATGCCGACATGACCTTCGGTGCCTGCTCATCGCTCAATGTTAGCAACAGCCCTTCCGACAATGTGGCGTAATATTTATAACTGTCAGACGTGCGCTGCATTGCGAAATCTGGCTGATAGTTTGGCGCCTGACCAATGAGTTGCTTTAGCCCTTGCCAGTACCAGTATTCGGCCATCGCTTTTTCGTCGAACTGCTCCTGCAAAATGGCCGTTTTTCGCAAGAGTTCTAAATTGGTTTGATCAACCAGTAGTGCTTGTTTGAAATACGTGAGTGCCGCGCGGTCCAGATGCTGACTGGCATAGGCGTCGCCTTTCAGCTGTTTGACATTCAGAATGCCGGGTATCTCTGTCATTAACGAAAAGGCATGTTCTGCACTCTGCACATCCCCATCGGCAAGCAGGGAACGGCCAAGATCGGCATACAATGCCGGTGGGAAGTCATATTGCAGTGCCAGCAGTCGCCGGCCATATTTTAATTTCTTTTGCTCATTGCCAATTGTCGGACCGTGAGACTGGCTGCTTGAAGCCTTGCCGCTGAATTGCGAAATCATGCCCCTGAGTAACGTTGCACGTTGTGTATCCGAGCTGGCAAGAAGCAAATTGTTGATACGTTCGGCAGTATCAAATTCGCCCTGACTTTGCATAATATCTGACAACACGATAAGGGATGAAACGCCAGACTCTGACAACGCCAGGCGTGTTAACAACTGCCGGGTTAACCAGTTTAGGGTGTTCACTTTAAGGGCGGGTGGTAAGTTATCGTTGCGAGAGCCAGGTGCAGCATCAAACAGGTTGAGTAAGCCGTCGATCGCTGTTATGTATGCCGAATCAGTTTTAGCGGTAACGAGGCAGGTTTGCAGTAACCTGACAGCCTGTTCAAACCGGCCTGTATTTTTGTAAAGCTCCACCAGCTGTAACAGGGCATCCGGGTTTGCATTGCTTTCGATAGCTTTTCTGTACTCTGACATCGCCTGTTCGGGCAACCCTGCCATGGAATAGATGCTGGCCACGAAAGCATGATCATCCGAATGTCCATTTTCGGTTAGCGTGGCGAGAAGGTTGTTGACCTGCGCCAGTCGGTGTTGCTGAGGGGAGGTACCAGCATCGCTGTCGGCCTCAAACGTATTATGGCGTAAACTATTCAACGTGATTTGCTGCCAGTATTGCGATGCTTTACCGGGATTCAGTACTGCCAGTTGTTTCCAGACTTCATTGAGTTTGATGTATTGTCGACTGCGTCCAAACAGGCTGGCAAGCAATTCAAGACGTTGCGTTTCGGGCACTGTCTTATTGGTTGCATATTGATTGATGGCAGCTTCGGCTTTATCTATGTGGCTGTCGGCCAGGTACAAGGCGATAAGCAGGTTTAACTCATGGGCACCCAGCGAACCGGCTTTCAACTGCTGTTCCAGTTTCACAATCTTGTTACGCAATGCGCCGGCTTTCTGGGTCGCTTTAACTAGCAGATTTTCAAGATAAAACTTACGGGCTGGCAGGGTTGCCTGTTGCCACAACGCCTCCCACTCCGCCACAGCTAAATCTTCCCGTCCGGCAGCTATGGCCAGTTCGGCAAGATGCAGCCGCTGATCATAAGAGAGCTGACCGCCGGCTTCTTTATAGTCGAGCAGAACCTGCAGTGCCTGACCAGCCTCGTTTAGCTGCTCCAGGGCATTAACGATGAGCAGTCGCGATGGGCTCTGTTGCTGAACCGTGGCGTTTAGTTGCGCCAACGTTATCCGGGCTGCCGCCTCATCGCCTGTTTCGAGGTAGGTGTTAAACACAAAATAATTTATCTCGGGATCGGATTGGGCGCCGGTGATCCGGGTGGTTACCATGCGTATGGCATCATCGCGCATGTTCATCGCAATCATCCGTCGCGCGGCACCTAAAAGTGCCTGTTTATCCTCTGCGTTCGCGCTACCGAAATCCTCAAATACCTGCTTCGCAGCCGCAATCGCGCCCTGATTTATCAGTTGAGCCGCAAGCCCGTAATAGCCTTCAGGTGCGTTTGGGTTTTCCTCTATCTGTTGACGATAATATGCCGTCAATCCATCCTGATTACCTGAAAGGGCTAACAGCGAGGCTTGGCGTGAGCGGATAGCTGGTAAATGGCTGGTTTCAGTCAGTGTCAGCGCGTCATTGAACTTGCCTGCTTGGAGCAGGAAATCCAGATAGAGAGGCGTGATAAAGGGATCGTTGTGATATTCTGACAGCGACGTTAATACCGCCTCTGTTCGACCATTTTGTCTTACCGCCTCAGCGTAGAGTGCCAGAGCATAGCGTTTATCAGAGTTGCGCTGGGCCAGTGTAAAACCGGTCCAGGCCGCCTGTTCTGCCCTAAGGTTCTCGCCGGTTTCGAGCAACCAACTTGCCAGTGTTAGCTGCGTGGATACCGATTTCTGGGCAGTGCTGTCCAGGATCGCCATTGCCGGCGTAATGCCAGATTGAATACTGACCACCTGCGCAATGTTCGCTGCCAGACGTGGATGCTGACCGGCAAGCCGTGTTAGGGCGGCAGGGTTATCTTGCAGCAGCGCAAGCCGCACGTCGATACGTCGTTTTTCAGTATCGCTCAACGCATCACTGGCAGACAGGTCGGCGTAAATTTTTATCGCGCCAGGCAAATCTCCCAACGCCTCGAAAGCTTCTGCGGTAAGCACATCAGGGGGGTTTTGTTGCGTCAATGCCGCGTTGACTGCTTGCAGGTTACCTTCCTCCCATGCCGACAGCACGCTGTGCCGGGCAGAAGCACGCAGAGATTGCCTTGGCGTCAAAGCGCTATTGACTGAGACTTGCGTCGAGCCCGACGTATCCGTCTTTACCGGCATCGCATTCAGCGGCATGGAGCACCCTGCTACAAAGAGGGCCAGTGCAATGGGCTTTAATCGAAATTTCATACTACATTCCTTCAAAAGCGCGTTTTGCGGCGTGATGGCCACCGGCGATAAATGGTTTCTGACAGATAAAGCATCAGCGCCAATGCCAGTGTAAACGGCATCAGTGCCAATGCTTCGGGGTAGGCTTTAGCCGCTGAAGCAGACGGTTTCAGATCCGACTCGGGGCGTAAACGTTGTCCGCCGGAGCCATTCACGACCTGCGCCAGTCGTTGTGTAAACACCGCATCGTGCTGAAATTCGGGACGAAGGTCGCTGTGCGATGGCAATGCTGAAAAATAGTCCTGGTCTGACGTGGTGACGTTTATTTGAGCGGCTTCATCCCGTGGCAGGGGAATTTTACCGGTATACAAGCCTGGTGCCCTGAGACGAAGCGAGCCCTGCTGCCAGTTGTTTTCGTGCGGCCGTTTCCATTGCAAATACGGGCTGTGACTGTCTATTGTACTGAAGTGTACATCGATGTGATCAGATGTGCGGGTCGTTGTAAGGACAGATTTTTGGGCCAGTGCCGCGAGCGAGGCAACGACATCCCCCATTTTTTGACCATATTCAGCGTTATTCGCCCAGCTAACGGTCCCTTTTCCAAATAGCTCGGTCATCAGTGCAGAGACTTTACCCGCGCCTGGTTGCCAAGAGGCAAGCAGCACATCCTCACTGTTGTCGATGGTCCATTGAGCAATCGCTGTCGGCTTTAATGGTGCGGCAGTGTAACCTTGCAGTAGCGCCGGGAAAGGACGCGCTGTCGTGGTATCGCGAACCGTAAACTGACCTTCTTTATACGCGGATGCCGGTATTTTGTCGGTGCGCCGAAAATTAAGTTCAACCATGCTGAACTCATTGTTAACGGCATAGAAACGCCCTTTTCCCCAGTTTGCCAGATTTGCCATCTTTTCTTCACCGGAGGCATTTTCTCCGACCAGAACCGTAGAAACATTAATCTGATCTGAAGCGATATACTGCAACAGCTTCTGGTAGTTTTGTTCTTCGACGGCCGCATCGGTAATAAGCAGAATATGACGGTATTTATTGTGACTGTTTTTGAGTCCGAAATAGGCTTCCTCAATGGCTGGAAACAACTCACTGCTGCCCTGAGCTTGCAGTTTACCGATCGCACGTTCAAGTGATTCAATATCCTGCACCGGCTGCACGGGGACTGCCCATTGGCGGGTGCCATAGAATTCTACAATGCCTGCCTGATCCTGTGGTTTAAGTTTTCTTACTGCCAGACGGGCAACCTGCTTGGCCAGCGCTAAGGGTTGTCCTTGCATGGAACCTGAGCTGTCGATGATGATAGCCAGCGAGATGCCAGGTTCTCGTTTTGTTTCGGTATTATCAATAGTTACCGGCAGTAAATCAGCTAACGGACTGCCCGCCAGGCCATTGGTAGAAAAAGCCTGTTCGCTGCCGGTATAGAGTAGCCCGGTACCCTTGTTTATGGCCTCCACCAGAGAACGTTGTACCGGTGCGGGCAGTGCAGAGCGACTGGCATTATTCAGTACCACGGCTTCAAAGCGGCTAAAATCCATGGTATCGGTCCAGGGAAACGGCGCCACAGATACCCTGAAGGCTTTACCTAACAATGACTGCAGGTGTTCACCATCGGCGTCATTATCTGTTCCTATCAGAACCGGTATCGGTGACTGCGCAGTAAGCATCAGGGATCTGCTGTCCACGATCTGTTTATTGCTGTTGGTCAGCTCAACAACCCAGGTTGAAAAGGGTGTATCAGTAGCGGGCAACTTAATGACCGGTGAATACAGGTTGTTGTCAGAGGCGTTGCCGAGTTGGGTGGTAAGGACTTCGCCGCTTTTTTCCGATGTCAGCCTTACCGTCAGTGACGCTGCTTCACTGGCTCGTGCGATAACATTGATGCTTACCTCTGGAGACTGACCCGGAAAAAAAGGCGCATAGGGCATGTTCTGAATCGTTGGCCGGGGGGCAACAGGGATTGTCTTTACCCAGTTCAGGGCAACATCACGGGCTTGCAGCGCGGCCATTACCGGCTCCCAGTGATCATCAATGGCGTAACCATCGCTGAACAGCGTAATAATACCGCTTTTGCCATAGGGCACAGAGGCCAGAGCCATCATCACTGCGCGGGTCAGGGAATAGGACGGCATCACCACAGTAATTCTGTTGTCGAACGGCGTAGCGTTTCTGCCAAGCACGATGACATCAGCATTGCTGTCGTCAATCCCATGCAAAAATTGCCTTGCCTGCTCGGCTACGTCCTGCGTAGGGGAGTCACCCATACTCGGACTTTTATCCACAATGACAACCTGGTGTACCGCGTCAGATTTCATTAAAACAACCGGTTCCATCAAGGCTACCGAGACACATAGCATCAAAAGGCAACGCAGAAGAGGCAGTGCCCGGCTGCTCCCTTGGCGAAAATACCAGACAACAGGAAGAAGTAGTAACAACGCCACATAGGCAGGCTGTAGAAATGAAATACTCATGGTGTGCTCCTAAACCCAGCGACCGCGCTGAATCATCAGCCATTCAACGAACAATAAGCCTAAGACTGTCAGAAGCATCAGTGTCAGCCAGGGAAAAGCGGATTCGGGGGCTTCCATCGCGGATGGTGATGTCTGGCGCGCTTTCGCCACCTGTTCGGATACAAAAGGTGATTGTAGAGAGGCCGTGAGTGTGAGGTTGCCGTTATCGTTCAACGCTCCACCATAGAGCGGATAATGGCTGACCGAATCGCGTCCTGATACAGCGTAATCTGGTGGCGTCGGTGCAGTTTCACCAATCGCCAGATAGGGAGGCACAACGGCGAAATCTGCCAGCCAGTTGATGGCTGTGGATAACAGTAGCAGCGGGTCTGTACGTTGATTGTCGACTAACGTCCCAAGTTGTTCCATGGGCAAGCTGACCGCCTTGGACTGCGCCAACGCAACGTTCAGAATCGGCATCTCAGAGGTGGGTGTTTGCAGCGGCCAATGATTAGCCTGCCAATAATGCCGCAGCAGCTTTTCATCCTGCGGATGCGGCGTAAAAAAGGTGACAGCATTGGTGCTGTTATCGGCGTACACAGTGGCGCCAGTATCAGGACAGGTGGTGTCTTGGCTGGCACAAATGCTGACAATAGCCTTATCAGGATCAACCGTTAATTGCGGATTGGCACTGACGAATTGCAATACCCATTCTGGTAAACCGCTTTGTAACGCGACGAATATCCGGGACTGAGCGGGCAGTGTAATTGATGCGATATCATCCGCGTTAAAGTCGTCTGAATGATTAATCGAGACTGTCAGGCGTTGCGGTTGCTCTGAAAGCGCGATGTCCGAAATGATAAACTGGTTATCCGGCAGGGCACTGATACGGGATGCCTCGAGCAGGTTGTCGTTCAATGTGACTGAAAAGTCGGCAGGCGTAAAGCGCTTGCCAGAGGTGCTCAACAGCGTAAATGCCACCCGTGCAACCTGTTGGGCGTTGTTCATGTAGCGTTGTTGTCCGATGGCGGTAATACCTGCGTTTGCTGAGATTGCGGCAGAAACATAATCTTTTTGAATGACCATACCTTCAGGTGCAACATCGTTCTCAAATGCCGGGCCGTAATAGTGAACAATCACGCGCCGCCCGTTATATAACTCAGGCAGCTGTTCGAGCCAGTCTGGGAATGCTGAAACATGAGAAGATGCACGGACTTTGTTGAACGATGTTGCCAGTACGGCGCTTGACGTATCGGTTGTTAGTATTCTTGCCGGGACAGCGTCACCAATCCATAGCTCCCGGTTTAACGACGACACAGAGGCGAGATTAGCCTTAAGCTGTGCTTTGGCGTCTGCCATGTTGTCACCGGCGTGCATGGCAACTGAAGTATCTAAGTAGTAAACATGCAGCGTCTCGCTGTTATCGGCGAATCTGATTCCGCTGATTGCCAGCCATAATAACAAGGCAATCAGTAAGGCCACCAGAAAACTTAGCCAGTGCCTGAAGCGCTGCCAGAGTGTATTGGCCGACGCTTGCTGCAGTGCTTCCTGCCATAATTGCACTGAAGCGACCCGCATAACTACTGGCCGGGCTTTCAGGTGTTGTAATGCGACAAGCAGTGCAATAAGTGAAAACGCGCCAGCCAGCACCAACCACCATGGCAAGTTAACAAAACTCATCAGGCTACCATCCCTTTTTCAAACAGTGCACTAAGCTGCGCGAGAATGGCGTCACTGGCATTGAGCTGCAACAAACCCGTACCGGTATCACTAGCATATTGGGAGAGCTGTTGATTAAATTGCTGATACACCTCGGTGTAGGCCTTGATGACGGCGGGAGAAAGTTGTAAATCAACCGTTGCCGCCGACTCCGCGTCTTCAAAGCGCACATCACTGCTTGCCTGCAAGCGGCTGGGATCTGCATCCCAAGGCTGAGTAACCTGTATGAGCAGTTGGTTATGATGAACCTGAGACAGGGCATCAATAACAGCATCAATACCGCGATTATTAAAAAAATCCGAAATCACCACCACCAGTCCTTTACGCAGCGGGTAACCCGCAAACTCAGTGAGTGCGGCGGTGATGTCTGAATCATTTATCGGCTGATGATGTTGTAGCTGTTCTGCCAGTGTAAACAACTGATGTTTGCCAGACAGGGTTTTAAACTGGTTGTTCAGTTTCGCAGCGAAAGGGAATAAACGTACGGCATCCTGTTGCTGCAATGCAATAGCGCCCAGCGCGAGGGCGCAGCGTTGCGCTGCGCTGAATCGTGACGGCGTTTCACAGAACAGGCTGGCAGAATGATCCAGCAGAATGTAAACCGGCAGATTTTGCTGTTCTTCAAATACCCTGACGAACAGGCGTCCCAGTCGTTGATAAATGTGCCAGTCGATTGCCCGGAGTTCATCACCGGCAACATACGGTTTGTAATCCGCGAATTCAAGACCTTGCCCCTTAGCGTTGGCTTTCTGCTCAGCCAGCCTTCCGCCTTTGCCGGCCTGGGCTATACGGAGACTGAACTGATGAACCTGTTCAATCAGCTCAGCGTCTATAAGCGGATGTATCGCATCACCTGACATACTCAAAAACCAGTTAGCAGATTTTTGATCAGGGTATCAGCTGACTGACCCGTTGCCTGTGCTTTAAAATTCAATACCATGCGGTGACGCAAAACAGGTATCGCAATTTTTCTGATATCTTTTTCAATGACTTCAAAACGGTTATCCAGCAGGGCTATGACCTTGGCGGCCAGCATCAGGCTCTGGATCCCGCGGGGAGAAGCGCCCAGACTGACAAATTCATTCACAGACGATGAAGCGTACTGACTGTGTGGCTGCGTGCCCATAACCAGTTTTATTGCAAAGGCTTTGGCCGCTTCAGAGACCTGTACATTGCGCACAATGGTGCGCATGCGGATAAGTTCTGCTCGGTTTGATACAGCCTTAAGTTCAATGTTGGCGCCGCTGGTGGTTCTGTCGATAATCGTGTGATAGTCCTGTTCGGTAGGGTAGCCCACCTCTAGCTTAACCAAAAAACGGTCGAGCTGGGCTTCCGGCAACGGATAAGTGCCTTCCTGATCAACCGGGTTCTGGGTTGCCATAACGCAAAATGGTTCATCGAGCTTAATTGTTCGTTTACCCACGGTGACCTGTTTTTCCTGCATGACTTCAAGCAGGGCCGATTGGGTTTTAGGCGTTGCGCGGTTAATTTCGTCAGCGAGAACCAGGTTTGAAACAATCGGGCCAGGCTGGAAAGTCAGATCGTGACCGCCGTTTTCATTTTCCAGTAACACCGATGCGCCCTGAATATCTGCGGGCATCATGTCTGGTGTGAACTGAATACGGGAGAACGGTAAATCCACTGAACGGCTGATTGCGCTCACCAGCATGGTTTTGCCCAGACCGGGTACGCCTTCAAGCAGCACGTGACCGCCAGCACACAGGGCGGTCAGTACACCTTCGACAACCGCTTGCTGACCGACAATCATCTTGCCGATTTCGTCTTTTATCGCCGTAAAGGTGTCGCAAAAAAACTCAATATTTTGCCCTGTCTCGTTGGCAGTCGGGGTATTGTTGGCGCTAATTGTCATTGGCGTTCTCGTTATGTGGTGAAATCTGATGCTGTTGCCGGAAAAAATTGCTGAGCAACTGTTTTTCCCAAAACTGTGTTGGTGGCTTCTGGTTTACTGGCGCTGACTGCATTGTTTGTCCCCGCAACGCCGACTGTTCTGTGATTGCAGTCTGCTCTTCAGACGGCTGTTGCTCGGGGGATGACTTGTCGCGACCGGGCCCCGGCGTGCCAATAAACTGATCTTCCATCGGTACAGCCAGCATCAGTTGATTGATACCTCTGGACGTTTTCCTGGCTTCATCGCCCTGCGAGTTGTTGTTCTGACTGCTGTTGTTTTGTTGAGAGCCTGAAGATTGTTGCTGACCTGCTTTTTTACTGTTGTTCGGCTTTTTAGCATTCCTCTGCGCTTGTTGCGGACCAGAAGGTAGCGCAGGCGGTTGGCCGACCGGTCTTTGCTGTTCATCCCGCTGAGCAGAATGGTTATCCGTTGACGCCTGGGTGTTATCGCTGGCTTGAACCGTATCGGCTTGCTGATTTTCCTGCTGTGGGCCAACCTGGGCGCTGGCAGACGGGCTGCCTGTGTCTGTCTTTGCATTGGCTGAGCGTGTAGCTGAACCTGGCGGCGGTGGCTGTTTGTCGGTGTCTGGCTGCGTTGCGTTGTTAAATGCCTTTGTTGATTTTGCTCCTTCAGTCGCGGCACCTGCGGTATTTGAGGTTGCTCCGGTTTCTGCCGCACCTTCGGATTTTGTTGCCGTGGTCGTCTGACCAGGAGTGGCAGTAGCGGGTGCTTGTTGGTTTGGTCGTCCCCCGGCATTTTCTGGCCGGGAGTTAGCGAACATCTGAGCTGTGGTCGTGCTATCTGCCATATCAGTGGTCGCGACATCCTGTAACAGGTTGTCCTGCGGTACCTGTTGGTCAGATGCGCCGAAAACGGCCTCAGTGTTCAGTACTGCGCCAATCAGTAAAAGCACGGCAGTAAGAATAGCCAGACCATTGATGATCAATTGTTTTGTTGTCAGTGAGGGCGGCGCCACCGGAAAGGGAACCAATTCGTATGCTAAGGCGCGCGGTACCGACGCACTACAACTGGCAAGCGCAGCGAGCTCAAAGTCTGTTGGGGCGGAAAGCTGGCGAAATTCGTCCGCTATCTGTAAATCATCGTTTAACCCCAGTTGCTTGTCGTATAACGCCAGGGACTCCTTTCTTGACGTTTGGGTCGTCGCGCTAACCACTCGCAGTGTCAGTGAGTAGACCAATACAGGTACTACAATAATGCTGCACGCAAGCATCGTGATTGCCGTTGTCACCGACGGAGCGGCTAAATACACCTGCAGCAAACCTACGAGCGGTGACACCCAGAGTGCCCGACAGGCATTGTTGAGCGCTTTCTGACGATTGCAGTCTACCGCGGCCCGGCGAAAAAACGCCGCACCTTTCTGAGCGAGCAGATTAAGTTGTAGCTCTGTTTGAGATGCGTTTATTGGTTGCAATTCCCAGCCCGTGTGACGTGTAGAGTCCATGTTTCTATTTCACAACAACAAACTTGCACCAACCTTACAGACTACCCGTAAAACGGCATTTTCGCACCATTTTTACACAGTTTCATTGAGTAAGACTCGTGCAAGGTTGATATGCATTAATGGCATGAAGCCGGTAAGTTGTTCAGGAGAAAAAGGTTTGTTCAAGAGTAAGAAAATCCCCATGGCTATTATGCTGGGAGCCCTGTTTTCGGTTGCCGGGTGCAGCAACGCTTCACTCGTTCCGCAAGTTCAGGCGACGCCAGCTTTCAACGCCGTCGATATCCAGTACGAGAGATTCACCTTAGCCAATGGACTGACGGTTCTGGTGCACACCGATCACAGTGTGCCGAATGTCTTTGTCGGCGTCTGGTACAAAGTAGGTTCGAAGAATGAAGCTGAAGGTAAAACAGGGTTTGCCCATCTTTTTGAACACCTTATGTTTCAGGACACTATTCACCGTCAGGGCGAATACTTTGTCCCTCTTGAACAGGTTGGGGCGGTAGACATTAACGGTACAACCAATATGGACCGGACCAATTTTTATCAGACTGTCCCCTCTAACGCTATTGATGTAGCGCTATGGATGGAATCGGATCGAATGGCGTATCTTGGCGATAGCGTCGATCAGCGGTTTCTGGATGAGCAGCGGGCGGTGGTAAAGAATGAAAAGCGTCAGGGCCAGTTGCGGCCAGGCGCCAATGTTTACGAACGCTTTCTGGAGAACTTTTACCCTCAGGGACATCCTTATGACCACAGCACCATCGGTTCGATGGCGGATCTGGATAATGCAACCTTGCAGGATGTGACGGACTGGTATGAACAGGCTTATGGCGCATCGAATGCCGTGCTGGTTTTATCCGGTGACATCGATCTGGAAACAGCCAGACAGAAAGTCAGTTATTACTTTGGCGATGTTCCCGCCGGTGAACCCATGGATAAGATTGAACAGTGGATCCCGGAACTGACGTCGGTAAAGAAAGATGTTATTTACGATAAAGTACCCACCGTGAATCTTAGCCGTATCTGGCCTTTGCCAAATAATAATAGTCAGGATACCACCATCATGGAGTTGGTCGCCCGCAGCCTTGCGGGAGGGAAAAATACCCCGCTTTACGATTTACTGGTTGATGAAAATGACATTGCTCTGGGCGTGCGTGCACATGTGCAGGCCAATGATGTTTCCAGTACTTTCTCACTGGATATTGCACTGAAACCAGATGCAGATATCAAACTGGCCAATCAGTTGATTGATGATGGACTGGCTGAATATTTTCGTCGTGGTCCCGGGCAGGAGAAGCTCGATGGGATTGGTCTGGCTGGCGAGATTGCGTTGCTTCGTTCGATGCAAAGTAACCAGGCAATAGGCACTCACCTGATCGACGGTGAGGTTCATCATAACAATCCGTTGTTTTTAAACAAACAACGCAGTTGGATCCATGAGGCCACTCCTGAACAGGTCAGAAAAACGGCACAAAAGTGGCTGGGCAAACCTTACTATGATATTCAACTGCTTCCTCAGCCGGATGTAAAAGACATCAAAGCGAAGGTCGATCGCACAACGATACCATCCGCCGGCGAATTTACCGGTAAAGTATCGTTGCGAGAGATTCAGACTGCCATGCTGGACAACGGCCTCAAAATTGTGGTCGCCCGGCGTGACAATCTGCCGCTGGTGGATGTATCCATGCAGTTCAGCACTGGGTCTTTAGTGGACAACCAGTATGCGCCGGATACAGCAAGCAATGCTTTTAGGCTGATGACAACCGGCACGGAGCAATACTCCATGGCAGAGTTATCCCGCAAGCTGGATGCACTGGGAATGCAGTTTAACAGTGGTGCTGGTACGCGTGAAAGTGGCGTTAGTTGGAATGGCTTGAGTGAAAACCTGGATGCAACCTTTGCGCTGGCCGCACACATCATCCGCCATCCAGCTTACCCGGAAGCAGAAGTTAGAAAAGTCCTGCAAAATATTGATACCGCACATGAAGCCTATGAACAGAACCCGATGCAGGCCGCCTCAGAGGTCTATTCGAAGGCGATTTGGGGAAGCACTCATCCATTTGGCAAAATCACCAGCCGCGAAGAAGCGAAAACCCTTAGCCGCGAAATGATTCAGTCTTTCTATGAGCATGAGGTTGGTCCTGAAGGGGCAACGCTGTACCTGGTGGGCGATGTAACACTTGAGACAGCAGAGAAACTGGCGAATGCCTATTTTGCTGACTGGCGAAAATCCTCACGTACAAAAGTGCCTGAGATCGCTCCCCCTGTTAGTCAGACCGGTAAGGTGATATTGATTGATGCGCCCGGAGCCGTTCAAAGCAGTATCAGTGCCGGTCATATTGTGGGTAAATTTAACCAGGACAGTTCGGCCATTGAGTCTCTAATGGATGCGGTGCTCGGCGCTGGTTTTAACAGCCGTTTGAATATGAACTTGCGCGAAGACAAAGGTTGGGCCTACGGATTCCGAGGTGGGATCAATAACGCGCCAGACAGGCCTCGCGTATTTACCGCTAGCGGCACAGTGCAAGCTGATAAAACGGCCGCATCCATGCTGGAGATCCAGAAAGAAATCAGTGCTTATATTAGTGATAAACCGGTCTCGCCAGCAGAGTTAGAACGTGTTCGGGATGCAGCCGTGTATTCGATTCCACAAGGCTTTAATAGTAATGGCGCCATTCTGAAAACACTGATTAATGCAGATCTGTATCACTTACCTTACCGACGGGTAGAGACTGCTGCTGAGCGTTTGTTGGCGGTAACCGCTGACCAGATTACATCCCTGGCCAATAAAACCTATCGTCCGGATGATCTGGTGTGGGTGGTCGTCGGTGATCTTAAAAAAATAGAGCAGGATATTCGCGATACACACCTCGGCGACGTGGAAGTGTGGGATGTTTACGGCAACAAATTACGTTAAACCAACTGGTTTTTAGTGTCACCCTGACCTTTGGCCCGGCTTCTTAACGAACCGGGCTTTTTTACAGGCTCATTGCCTTTTTTAATCGTTAATAGAAGCAATCGATTGGTGATCGGCGCAGGCAACAATACCGCCGCTACTCACTATTTGCGTTGCAAGCCGTGGCGGTATTCACTGGATTGCGCAAGGTTGTTTAACGTCATTTAGTCAGTAGCGCAGTGCCGGGGAGGAACTCACGTGCACCGCCCCATTGATACAATAGCTATAGTGACGAGGTGTGGAACTGCAGCGTAAATCGCGCACCACTGCCGCTTGCGTTTTCAACCGATACCGAACCACTATGCAGTTGGGCGATGGCTTTTACGATGGCAAGGCCCAGTCCGTGACCGTTGCGGTTGGGTGGAAATTTAGCAAAGGGTTCAAACAGATTACCCAGTTTATCTAATGGGATCCCAGGGCCATGATCCCGCACACTGACGCAGTAGTCGGTCTTCACGTTTAGCGTGACGGTTTGTCCGGGCGAAGAAAACGACACGGCGTTGTCTACCAGATTGGCGATGGCCACCTCTATCAGTCCTTCGTCACCGGGCATAATAATGGCTGGCTGTTCGACGTCTAAACAGAGTTTGACCCCTGAGGTTTCGGCGAGTAAATGGCGCTCTTTAACTACCCGCTGACAACACTGTACTAAATCAATCTCATGCTCATGATTTTTAGGCCCGCCAATGCGCATCAGGCGTAGCAGTTGATTTACCAGATGGGATAAACGTCTTACATCATCAATCAGCTTCTCTTTGAGGGAACCTTCATCCATCATCTCCAGCCGGGTGCGCAAAACGGTTAACGGGGTACGCATCTCATGGGCTGCGGTAGACAGGAAAAAATTATGCTGTTGCTGGGTTTCATCAATGCGGGACAGCATTTCGTTAACCGCTTGTACCAGAGGAAGCACTTCTTTGGGCAAGCCTTTTTCAGGGAGCTTCTGATGGAGGTTTTTCGGATTAAACGAGTAGGCCACTTTGGCCACTTTGTTCATCAGTCGCCAGTTAAACAGCAGAATGACAGCAGTAATAATAAATACGCCGGCCGCCGACAGAATAAGGTTGGCGCCCACATCCACAACCATGCGCTGATAAAATGCCCATAGCGGACTTTCAGGGGGCGTCATGGCAACTTTAATCCCTGAAAATTCAAGATAAAATCCGTAGTCATTGCAGTTGCTGTATTGAATATAGCCGTGATCCCCCTTATTCGAAATCGAATCATAGTACGACGTGCATAAGTTGCTTTTGTTGACATCCCTGCTGATTTTATCGATGTCATCGAAACGCAAGGCTGAATAGTAGCGGGGGATTCTGCCATTGCTAAAGGTTTCACCATCGACGATAAAAAAGTAACTGAAATCCGGGTTATTCTGTTTGAATTCGTTGAGAGACCCTGAGAGTTGGAATGACTTATTAGTCGTCTTTCCTTCATGTCTAGCGTCCATAAACTCCCGAATTTCCCGGCGTACCTTTTCATTGGTGTATAAAAAAGGGGACGGTTCGGTGACATTGAGGTCGGAGATAGGTAAATAAGCAATGTAATAGATTGTTGCCGAGATGAAGACCAGAGTTAAAATCAACATCTGCCCGATCATAGAGTGATGGATTTGTCTGAAGAAACCAAGTGTCAGGAACCGTGTCATAGCCTTGTCTTTGTTCGAAGTGAAGCCTCATCAAGAGGGCAAGATTACACAGAGTGTATCATGGACTTTGTCGTTTCGAATCGGGCCTGGGCAGGCGGGCCTGTATATCTTCAATGATGGCATCTGCGCTGATCCCTGCGGCCTGAGCTTTAAAATTGCAGGCAACCCGGTGACGAAGCACAGGCAGAGCCACTTTTTCTACGTCATCACAACTCACGGCGAAGCGCCTTGCAAGCAGGGCTCTAACCTTTGCAGCCAGCATCAGACTTTGGATGCCACGTGGGGACGCACCCAAAGCAACATATTGATTAACCATATCTGTTGCGTATTCACTGCCAGGTTGAGAGGCCATAACCAGCCTGATGGCGAAGGTTTTCGCCGCATTAGGAACGGGAATGTCCCGCACTGTCTGACGTAGCTCGCACAGTGCTTTGGCAGAGGATATCGCCTGAACATCGATTTTTGTGTTGCTGGTGGTGCGGTCGATAATTGTGTGATAATCCGACTCGGATGGATAGCCCACGATCAGTTTAAATAGAAATCGGTCGAGCTGTGCCTCCGGGAGCGCATACGTGCCTTCCTGATCTACCGGGTTCTGTGTTGCCATGACGCAAAACGGGTCGGGCATTGTTATGGTTCTGTGTCCCGCTGTGAGCTGTTTTTCCTGCATGACTTCAAGCAGGGCTGATTGGGTTTTCGGTGTGGCCCGGTTTATTTCATCAGCCAGAACCAGATTGGCAACAATGGGGCCTTCCTGAAAGGTGAGTGTATGATTACCGCTGCCATCATCAACCAGCACGGAACTGCCTACGATATCTGCGGGCATCATATCCGGCGTAAACTGAATGCGGTTAAACTGCAGGTTCACCACCTGACTCAGGGTGCTAACCAGCATGGTTTTGCCCAGCCCGGGCACGCCTTCGATAAGCACATGACCGCCTACCATCAGTGCTGTCAATACGCCGTCAACGACGTCAGCCTGACCCACAATCACTTTATTAATTTCGTTGCGGATCGTTTCAAACGTTTCGGAAAACTGGCGCACACGATGTGTGGCATCTTCAATAGAGTGTAATGTCATAAATGCTCTGACTACGCTTTAATAAGACTGTAGCCCAATCCTCGTGTCGTTTGGATTTTTATGTCGTCGGTGTGTTCAGACAGATTTTTTCTCAGTCGACTGACCTGAGATTCAAGGGAGTTTGAAGAGACAAATTTGTCATAACCATACACTTTTGATTCGAGGGACTCCCGCGATACCAGGCTGCCTGGTCTTTGCATCAAAGCTTCCAGTACCAGCGCTTCTGTGCGGCGTAGATTCAGCACTTCACCGTTGACGGTAAAACTGCGGCTTTCAACATCGTAATTAAGTGGTCCAAAGGTTTTAACGTCACGTTGAACTTTAATTGGTTGCTTTAGCGCATTGCGAATGCGGGCAAGTAATTCTCTGGGTTCAAAGGGTTTGGGAATATAGTCGTGAGCACCGGATTCAAGTCCGCGAACGCGATCATCCACGTCGCCTAGCGCTGTCAGCAAAATGACTCGCTGCGGTTTGTTATTCTCTTTGAAGTAGCGAAGCATGGTCATGCCTTCACCATCAGGTAACAGTCGGTCGAGCAGCACAAGATCAAACGTATTTTCGTAAACCGCGGTTTTTGCTATTGCAAGGGTAGGGGCAAGGTCGACAACAAAGCCATTTTTTTCCAGATAAGCAACCAGTGTTTCCGCTATGTTCTCATCGTCTTCAATCAGCAATAATCGCATTTGCATGTCTCTTTGGCGTGAAATAAGCGCCTCATTAGAGGCGCATTTACTTTTTTAAAATTCGTACTGGAGCTCCATTGAGAGAGTACGACCAGCCGTGTTATAGCGCGCTGCATCATACGGCAGGCTGCCCACAACGACCATTGGCGGTGTTTTATCGAAAATATTTCGGCCTGAAAAATTCACACGAAGATCATTCGTCAACTGATAGTTGACGGTTAAATCAAACGTGGTCATTGAACTTACTTCGATCACATCTTCAGGGTTTGTCACATTACCGCTGCTAAGAATCGCTTCGTTGTCATTAATATAGTTTGGTAAATAATAAACCCAAAGTGTGGTTGTAAGGTCACCAAAGTAATAATTTAATGAGGCGTTAATGCGATAATCATCAACCCCGCCGATTCTACCTAATCTGGATAGTGGCGTACTGTCGCTAATCGCTCTTATCTCGGATTTCAGGTTATCAAGATAAGTGATTCTAGGATTAAATGTACCTACCTCTGTTCTCACAAAATAGCCGACTTCGTACATGATGGAGGAGAATTCAGACCCTGTCTGGTTGAAGGTCATATTTCTCATCTCCGTGATCTTTCCGTTTTCGTCACGAGGATAGTATTGTTCCAGAGCATAAACGCTGGACTGAGGGATCAGTCGTATTAAATCCGCAACTACTGCGTATTCGTTCTCGATTTTAATCTTATTATAGGTCACATCTACGGTGAGACCCGCCAGGGCATCTTGTGGATACCACGATAACGTGTAGGCTTCCTGTTTAGATGTCTCTGGTTTTAAGTCCGGGTTAGGCGCCGATACTCGTGACGCGTAATAACCGTAATAATCGTCTCTGTAGTCAAAATCACAATCGTTATTTTCACGACAGTCATAACCAGGGTCGTTAGTTATTTGTGTCGAGTATTCCGTAGTGCCGGCTACACTAAACATATTCGTATAGGGTGGGGCTTTAAACCCTTCTGACCATTTAGCTCTGAAGGTGATGTCGTCGGTTGGTTGCCAGTTAAAACCGTAAGATGGTGTATTTTTGGCAAAGGTATTTTTACCATAAATTAATTCGCCACCTAAGTCTGGGTTGATATTGTCAACGGTACCAATTACCCCTTCGGTATTGTATTCATCGCGTCTTGCGGCAAGGCTTAACGTCAGTGAGTGGAGTAGTGGGAAGGTAAAGTCTCGTCCAAAAACAGGAATCGATGTTTCAATGAAGAAACTTTCGCGCGTTCTGTGCATCGCTTGACCAGTAAATATTGCGATTTCGTTACTGTCTACACCGTCGTCATTGTATTCGCCACCAATAGCATAGTTAATTTTGCCGGCGGGTAATTTAAATACAGAGCCTGTCAGGCGAAGTTCGTAGTTCTCAAGTTTGGAACCGCGCTGTTCGGTAGCCTCTCGGTAATAGAAAGGATCGAAGCTCCCGCCACTGCCATCTACGGATGATTTCCATGGATTAAATGCAACAGTTGGATCTGAGCTGGTCAGCGCTTCACACTGGCGGTCAAACAGGTCCTGATAAAATGCTAATTGGTCACCGGTATAGTTTCCCTGCGCCAAATCGAAGTTAAAACAGCTCCATCCATTTGGATTGGTAGTATCTTTATTGATAGAAACAATAGAGCCGGTTGCGTACCTTTCACCTGTCGTGGTCGAACGAGAGCTGGAATAAATGAATTCGGCTTTTGTATCTTTATTTATTTCGTAGGTTAATCCCAGGTTAAAGCTCCAGGCATCATTAGTACTCTTGCTGTAGCCAGGTTCAACTTCGCCAGCTGCTAATTCTGCTTCAGGGTGATAAAAAGCTGTAATCCCTGGGCTCCATGCCTGTACATAGTAGGCAGGGAAAGGGTTGTAAGCCTGACCTGGCGCAAGTGCTAAGCCGATCCCTTTGAAATTGATTTGGTCTTGTGATGTATCATTTTTCGTATACAGGCCGTTCCCGTTAATACTTAAGTGCTCTGTCAGCTGTTGCTCAAAACTTACAGAAACGCTTTTACTCTCAGAGTCAGGACCACCTAACCGAGGCACATAGTCACGCATTGCGCTGCCATCTACCATAGTCATGTCATCTAAGGTAGGTTGGCCGGTGAAGCCATCAGGTACGGTATATGCCTGTGTGAGTGTATCTACCAGACCTGTATCTGGGTTGTATACAGTGATTGAATTATCAACGAAGGCGGGTTGTCCACCGGCCGAAAAGGAACGACGGTCATAGAATGGATTGTCATTAAAATAAGGCGCGTAGTTGTTTGTCACATAGCCTGTTTTACTATTTATAACCGGCTTTCTTTTGGAATAATCGAGCGTCAGTGACACATTACCTGACGTCCAGGAACGGCCTGTGTAAAGGCTAATGCTGGAATTGTCCGCACCATTGTTTGAGTCTTCGTGCTGAACGGTTACCGTAGAGCCTGAATAACCACTTTTCAGAATAAAGTTTATTACACCACCCATTGCATCGGCACCGTAAACGGCAGATGCACCATCGGTAGTGATCTCAACTCGCTCAATGGCACTTAATGGAATGCCGTTCAGGTTGACAAAGCCGTCTTCAATACCCGCAGCGCCGGCGATTCTTCGGCCATTGACAAGAATGAGTGTACGACCTGCTCCCACCCCCCCAAGGTTGGCAGCAGAAACACCCAGAGCACCGATGGTTGACATGCGACCAGCGGTATTATCAGCAACAGCCAGCGGGCCTTTTGGATTGAGATTAGCCATACCACCAATGGTGGCAAGGTTTTGTGGTAGTGTACGAATAAGTTCCTCTACACTGGTCACCCCGCGGCGTTTAATGTCTTCAGCGGTGATAACGTCAAGTTTATTTACCACGTTGCCTTTTTTTAAACGAGAACCGGTTACCAGAATGCGATCTTCTATTTCCGGCGACTCGGGTTGCTCAGACGCATCCTGCGTCTTTACTTTGCTATCTTGCGTAGATTCGACGGAAATTTCTGATTCCTGAATGTTCGCAGCAATGGATGATGTATGTATTCCCAGTACCGCAATCGCGATCAGCGACAGCGGGAATTTTTTGTTATTCACTTATTGGTTCTCCGAATTGAGTGTTGTTCCCATTCGAGCAGGCATTTTTATAATTGTAATTCTCTCGACCTTATAATGAATAACCTAAGAACCTTGCATGAACCTGACTCACTTATTGCTTGCTATTAATACGGACGGCTAATGATTAATCTACGCAGTGTTATTCAGCACCAGGGCATATTGCAGCAGATGTCTTTACTATCAAAAGCAAATTTTTGTAATCTAAAACTACTTTCACCGTCGCTGTAAATAAAGTGTGTCAGCATTGGCTCGGGTAAAACCGGCTTGTGTTGTAGTGAACAGGAATGTAGTTTATGCTTTTTAGCTCCTTGTTGTGAGATAACCTATGACTTATTGTTTGGCGCTAAAAATGAATGAAGGCATGGTCTTCGCTTCTGACTCCAGAACGAATGCCGGTGTGGATCAAATCGCCTCTTTCAAAAAAATGCGCACCTATAATAATGGCACCGATCGTGTAATTGTAACCTTAACATCGGGCAACCTATCAATTACACAAAGTGTGGTGAATCTCATTGAGCAGCGCGCTAGCGATCCGGATGTGGCCAATATCTGGAATGCTAAAACCTTATTTGATGTTGCCACCCTGTTTGGCGAATGCCTGCGTGAAGTCAGAAAAGAGACCGCCGCTTATCTGGATCAGACCAAGGTGGATATGGGCGTAAATTTCATTGTGGGTGGCCAGGTGGCGGGAGAGCCCCAGCGGTTGTTCCTGATTTATTCTGAAGGCAACTTTATTGAAGCCACCGAAGAAACGCCGTTTTTTCAAATTGGTGAAACCAAATACGGCAAACCGGTGCTCGACCGGTTTATGCAGCCCGAAACCACGCTGGTTAATGCCATAAAATGTGCCCTGGTGTCGCTCGATTCTACAGTGCGTAGTAACATCTCAGTGGGGTTACCTATCGATTTGGTGAGTGTAAAACCCAACCATTTTGAGTTTAACAGCCAGTATCACATTACCGAAGATGACGCGTATTTTTCGCATATCAGTACGTCATGGCGTGAGGGCCTAACAACCTTGTTTGACGGTTTGCCAGCGCCCGAAGGGTTTGATGACAATACCAAGGTAATGCGTGCCAATGAGTCTGATAAGCCGTTGGGTACGCCTGTTGGGCAAGCTGCAGCACCTGCCTCAGAGGTGGCAGAGGAACCACAAAACAGTCCATCCTTAGCGCAACATCAATCAACACCGGCAACGAGTTTAATGCATGCGGCGCAAAATAACCTGCCTGCACAGCATTCGCCAACGGTAGCGCCGAATCAACAAAACACGCAAAACAGCCCGGTGTCGGCGAACAACACAATAACAGCGGGTAATACAAACCGCTAGTTGTGTCATCTAAACGCTGATACTGTTAATACATTATCGCTGAGTCGCTATTTTAAGGCGGCTTAGCAAGCGACCTACAAGGAAATAATCTGGGTATGTGGTTAAGAACAGAGTGCAATCTTACCTTTGATATAACAATACCTACCCCGTTTATTTTGATGTTGCGGCCTCGGAATGACTTAAGCCAGTGGGTGGCCAAGCAAGCCTATACCATTACGCCGAATGTGCCCGTTACCGAATACACCGACAGTTTTGGCAATGCCTGCCAGCGGCTGGTGGCGCCGGTTGGCACGTTTTCGGTGAGTACGTCTGCAACAGTGTTAACCTCACCAGCGCCCATAGGCGACCGCTGGGCAGGTTTTAACGATGTAGAAACCTTACCTAATGAAGTACTGGGCTACCTGTTACCCTCGCGGTATTGTGAATCGGATCGTTTTGTTGAAATGGCCCACAGTATCGTTACCGGTTGCGTGCCGGGGTACGAGCAGGTTGCGGCGATAGAAAACTGGATTCGAACCCACGTGCGCTTTAATCCCGACTCCATGTACTTTCAGTTGTCTGCCACAGAAGTTAATCAGTCACGCGAAGGCGTATGTCGGGAGCTGGCGCATTTGGGCATCGCAATGTGTCGTAGCCTGTGTATTCCTGCCAGAATGGTGGTGGGGTACTTACACGGACTAACCCCAATGGATATGCACGCGTGGTTCGAGGCCTACGTGGGTGGGCGCTGGTACACCTTTGATGCCACCCAGCCCGACTCAAGCGGTGCGCGCGTAGCGATTGCCTTTGGTCATGATGCCTCTGATGTGGCCACCTTTACTCAGTTTGGCCCCGCCGTGCCCCCTAAAAGCATGACCGTGGATGTGCGTGAAATCGCCCCGCCCGAAGATGTTACCCCCTAACGCGTTACAAAGTGCGCAGCTTTTAAACCCTCTAGCCCTGTCTTGTTAAAGGTGGGGCAGATCGAGTCAGTTGCCAGGCAACGTGCTCAGGCTGCGTGATTACGCCGTTCTAACGACTAAAAGCCTCTTTATAGAACCGCCAATACCCCACCAGATAATTCTGGCTTCAGGTACAGTGTTTATTTTTTCTGCCGTCGCTAAGATAAAATCTCTACGGTGAAAGAAATGGAGAGAGTAAATGCAAAACTTAACAGAAAGAGAGCTCTTAGTTATCAGTGGTGGCGAGGCTGATTGGGGAGAAGTGGCTGCCGGCGTTGGCGCAGTTACGCTAGCGGTAGCGATCGCTGCTACGCCAGTAGGGGTAATAGGTGCCGCGTTGGCAACCGGTATATCGTATTTTGGAGGAACATTGGTAGGTTCAGGTTTAACCGGCGGTGATGTATGGGGCTTTGACGGTTAGCGCAGCACGGGATGGAATAGCTATGATACCAGTGTTAATTGGGATAGGGGTTGGATTAATGTTATGTGCCATGCTGGTGTTACCTTACCTGAAACCAGCAAAATTTAATCCTTACCTTTTTTATTCGCTGTCTTTGCTGACCGTTATCAGTTTATTTATAGCCCAGGAATACGTATACGCTCTGGTGTTACTGGCTGTGTTTGTTGTTGCTGGTATGGCATTGAGAATTGTACAACAACGCTAATACAGATGAACGGTGAAGGCGAATGAACCCTAAAATACTCATATGGCTTTCTAACGCAGTATTTATAGCGGTCATTGCGGCCTTATCTATGCAAGACAGGCTGGCCTGGCCGACTTTATTGCTGGTGTTTGCCGTTAAATTAGAAACCGCAGTAATTAACTATTATGTGTTTTATAAAAAACAATAATAGCGATACAAGTGGCCTGCTCAATCTGAGTAAAGAAATACAGAATGCCAATATTCAACACACCTACCAGGCTCACACTGTGAAGGCGATGATGTAGCGGAAATCTTCGCAAGGTGAGCCTAACCGCAAAAAATGCCGTACCAACATTTACTGATTAGTTGCACGCCATACCGCAGTACTTAGGGGTGTGGTTTTTATTGCGTGAACTAAAAACGCGAACACTGAATAAGGTAGGTACCCCCATTATGCAAAAAAGAATCATACGACAAAAAATAGCATTGCTTGTTACGCTGTTAGCGGCCTCATTCGTTGCTGCTGCACAGTTTGGCTCGTCTGCTCAGGTTGAAATGAAGGGCAGTGAGGGGACGTCGCTCGTTGGCCATGTTAAGTCATCGTTCGACCACCCCTGGGCAATGACATTTTTACCCGATGGTCATAGTTTGGTAACCGAAAAGGCCGGCACTTTGTGGTTACTCGATGCGGATCAGCAAAAACGTTTTACTGTTTCTAATGTGCCTGATGTAACTGCCCGGGGGCAAGGCGGACTGGGTGATGTCATAGTTCATCCGGAGTTTGCCACGAACAACACCATTTATATCTCCTACATTGAACGCGACCCCAAAGACGATGCGTTCAGTGGCGCCGTGATTGAGCGCGCCACCCTCAACATTACCAATAGCGCTGCAAGCTTATCGAATCGGGAAATCATTTGGCGTCAATCGCCCAAAGTGACCGGCAACGGGCATTATTCGCATCGGATGGTGTTTTCGCCTGATGGTTATTTGTTCATTACGTCCGGAGAGCGACAAAAATTTACGCCAGCGCAAAACATGGCGATGAACCTGGGTAAAATCGTGCGCTTAAACGCCGATGGTAGCGTACCCAAAGATAACCCTTTTTATGGCAACGGCAGTGTTACTGCGCAAATATGGACGCTTGGCCATCGTAATCCGCTGGGCATTGATTTTGATGAGCAGGGTAATCTGTGGTCGCATGAAATGGGGCCGCGTCATGGTGATGAGCTGAACATCATTGAGCGAGGCCGCAACTACGGCTATCCCATGGTGTCGCAGGGAGATCATTATTCGGGCGTAAAAATTCCTAATCATGAAGATTACCCTGTGTTTAAATCGCCGGAACTGGCCTGGGTACCCGCCATAAGCCCTGCTGGTTTTATCATCTATAAGGGTGATTTATTCAGTGACTGGGCAGGCAATGGCTTTATCGGTGGCTTGTCATCCAAAGCCCTGGTCCGTGTGGCCTTTAACAAGGACGACGATGGCAAGTGGAACGTGACAGAGGCGGAACGCTACGAGTGGGGTAAACGGGTTCGCGAAGTGGAGCAGGACAGTATGGGTAACATCTATGTGCTGGAAGACAAGGAAGGCGGTCGCTTAATAAAACTGCAACACAGTCATTAGCAGTTAATCACGGCGCACTGAATGGCAAAGACAAGGCGCGAACCGCACGGAACGCGCCTTTTGCCATTTAAGCCTGGTGTTTCGCTCCGCACCAGCAGGCGCTCTGTGCTAGGCCGCACAAACAATCCTGGCGCCAGCTGTTTTTTCGGCCAGGAAAAAGCTAAATGACTCACAGCCAGGTCAAAAATTTTGCCGGTACTTCAACTTTCCAGCCTCTCACATTAATTTAACCAATAACACAAAACGAAAATCGCCTGTGTGGGAGAGCAGTTATTGTTCACACCATTAAAAGAGCGTGTATAGTGATGCGATTATCCATACCGTGTAGTTGAGGGTTTGTCATGTCATGTGGTTTCAGGCGCTGGTGGCTTGTGATTTCCTTGTCGATATTCATGGCGTCACCCGCCTCAGCAGAGCCAAAGCCAGCGAGTGATTTGCCTGAGCAGATAGCAAAAGCACGCAGCGCCGGCGATATGCAAGGTGCCGATGAACTGGCAACGCGTTTCGTTACCCTTGCACAAGAACAAGGTGATGCCGGTCTTGAGGCGCAGGCCTTATTTCAGCAAGCGCGAAACGCCATGGAACGCAACCGCTATAGTGACGCGCAGAGCAAACTGGCGCAGGCAATTGAGCTGTATCAGAGTGTTAATGACCAAAAGGGCTTAGGGCAGGCATATCGCCAAATGGGGTTAACCTATCGCTATCAGTCAAACTACTCCATGGCATTGCAATACGTGTACTTGTCGATGCAGATTTTTCAGCAGTTAGACGACTTAGACGCCATCAGTTCGGCGCATAACAGCATTGGCGTTATACTGGAAAAAATGGGCTATTACGAAGAAGCGCTGCAGGCCCACCAGAAAGCGTTGGAGCTGAATACACAACTCAATGATATGCCTGGGGTTGCCAGCGCGCTGTATAATATTGGCGACCTGCGCCGGGTGATGGGCGATCTGGATACGGCACTAATTTACTTTGAGGATGCCCTGCAACTGGATATTGCGTCAGGCGATCAAAAAAATATCGCTTACAGCCACAACAAAATAGGGTATTTACTCAATACCATGGGGCAACACGAGCGGGCGCGTACCCACATTCTCAAAGCGTTGGAACTGTTTCGTAAAATTCAAACGCCACGAGATACCGACTGGGCCTTATCGTCGCTCGCTCAATTAGAAATGGACAGTGGTAACCTTGAGGCCGCCAAAACGTTAATTGATGGCGTGATTGAGCGCGCAATCGAACACAACTATCGCAGTTTGTTGGTTGACGCCTATGAGGTTGCCGCCGAGCTTGATTACCGGCAAAAAAACTACCCCTCCGCTTTGACTTATATTGCCGCCGGGCTTGAGCAAGCCAAACAAAATAAAGAGCTTGCCCATGAGTCAGACTTTGAAGCCCTGCGAGTTAAAGTACATTTAGCCAACAACTCGTTGCAGCAGGCGTTTGAGGCGTTACAAAGACAAAAGCAGCTCGACGATCAGCGTTTAAATGACGTGCGTGTTGAGGGCATTGCTAAAGTGCAAGCTCAGGCAGAATTTGTGCGACGAGCCCATCAAATCGAATTACTCGAAAAAGAGCAGGCACTGGAGCATACGTCACGCATTTTATGGATGACCGCTGCAATTGCGGTGATCTGTGTATTGTTGCTGGTTTTGTTACTCTACGGCCGTTTTATGCAGCGTCAGGTTAATCGTCAGCTTGAGCAAAAAGTCGCGCAGCGCACCCAGGAACTGGAGGTTAAAAACCAGCAGCTCTCAGCAGCGTATCGTGAAGTCGAAGCCATCAGTCTTACCGATAAGCTTACCGGTTTGCATAACCGCCGCTTTTTAGAAAACCATGTAGAACCAGATTTAGAAAGAGCCCTGCGACTTTATTACGACTGGCATAGCGGTAAAACAGGTAAGCCGACCGAAGCAGATATTGCCTTGTTTATTATCGATTTGGACGACTTTAAAGAGGTAAACGACTCCTATGGGCACAACGTCGGCGATACCATACTCACACAGCTTGCCCAACGTATGAGTCAGGTGTTTCGTCAGTCTGATTATTTAGTGCGTTGGGGGGGCGAGGAGTTTGTTGCCGTGGCGCGCTTTATCAACAGAGAAGAAGCTGCGCTACTGGCGCAAAGAATGCTGGAGATAATTAATAAGCAAGAATTCATGATTTGCGCCAGCGACACGCTCAGACAAACCTGCTCTATTGGCTATGTGTGTTTTCCGCCGGTCCTCCAGGCCAATAGTAATCAGATCAGTTTAAAGTCGCTGATGGCAGTGGCTGACAGTTGTCTTTATGCTGCCAAATCGGCCGGTAAAAACGCCTGGGTCGGTGTTGAGTCTGCCCATGATCCTATTTTATTTAATGATGATGCTACGCTGTCGGGGATAGATAACTTGCTTCAGAACGATAAGGTGATTATTCGCCGCTCTTGTGGGTAGTCGGCAATAATCGCTGTCGCTGTGCGTTATCAGCATGCTGTTCGGAGAGAGTGGAGCTGTTCGGAAGTTCAGTTTAAGGTTTTTGCTATTTTTGGCATGCTGAGAGCCTGACAAATTAAAAAGTCGCCAAACCAGTGACAAATTTCAGTGAACATAAACCAGACGCCGGGAGCGGAGCAAATCCTTCGCTGGTATTTATCGGTGGTGCATTGGTTGGCGGTTTAATTTATGACGGCGTTAAGGCAGCCTACCAACACCTCAAAAATGCAGAACCACGCGAATCTACCGGCGGTAATATGCAGCGTGGCAGACGTTAAGTGTGTCACAATCTTGGGCGGGCGCGGGAGGTAAGCAGCCATACACAAGTGCCTTTGCACTCCCAATAGGGGGTTGTAGTGTACTGCTATGTATTGCTATTGAGTTGCTGTATCGCCCTTACATTTACCGTGAGCACCTTCAGGACTTTGGCATCGCTGACTCTGGCGTAAGTTTTTTTAGTACCATTGCGGCGTACTTTGTTTTGTCACTGTATGAAAAAACGTCGAGGCATCTGCTGGCAGCGCTGTATGTGACCATTGGTGCCTGTTTGTATGAGCTTCTCCAACTCTTAACGGGGCTCGGCGTTTTCAGCGTGTCTGATCTGATTGCGTGCATGCTTGGCGGCTTTGCAGTAGCTGCCTATATCTGTATTGAGCGCCGTTACCGCCGGTGTATTACCCCCTAACCCAATGCCTACTTAAACGCCCGTGGGAGGTGTAATGACTGGCTTTGCCTCGTGCGCCAGGTAAGGCGCTAACTCTGCGCCGGCATTAATGATTTCACCATGGCTTTTACGTCGGCATAGCGACAGTGTTCGCAGCTTCCATAACCGGTGACTTGCTTTATTTTGAGTCGCGCAAACAGAGGCATGGCCATTGCGGTTAAAAAACGGCAATACATCGACTCAGTGAGTGGCCCGTCATACTTATCTTTCAGATGCGCGTTTAGCGCCTTCATTGCGGTTGAAACCCCGTTGCTATCGGGCATCGGGATCGGGCTGGAATAGCTAAGTCTGGCGACTTTGCCCTGGCAAACGCTGCAATGGCCGCATTGTTGTGGCGCTTGCGTATCATCAAAATAGGCCGATAAATTAAAGTTTAAACAGCTATCCAGCTCAAAAAAGCGGACCAGAGCAGCAATACGCTTTACTTCTTTGTGCTCGTTATCGGCAAAATACCGGGCCAGTGTTTGCGGGAGGTCCGGCGCGCGTAGCGCTGGTGGGTTAACCTCGTATACGTCGGTCATTAACCGGGTGACTACTTCAATGTGCTGCTGGGCGTGTAAATACTCCAGTGCTTTTAACACTCGGGCGCGCTCTGCGCCGTAGTGCTCAAAAATGCTGTCAAAATTTACCTGACCCCAGGTTTTTTTCATGTCGGTATGGGTAAATACCGCGTTGAGAAAATCCCTGCGCTCTGCAGAAAACTGGCCTAAGATAGCCGTTTTATCCGTAATAAAGCGGTATTTGTATTCGGCAAAATACGAAAATAGCGGGCGTATTACCCTGGCTAATTCCAATTGCACCAATAGGGTTTTTAACGGTAGCTGACGAATATTACTTAAGGTTGATAAGCTATTGAGTTGGGTTTCCCACCTGTAAGGACTGGTATCTGCGTTATCTGCACTGTGAGAGGCAATATCGCTAAGTACCTTTTGAATCGAGGGCAGGTCAGGGGTGTCGCCGTAAACAAAATTCTCAATGGTCACCAGGCCATCCAGGTTGGCTAACACCGTACAGTTAGCGGGCTCACCATCACGGCCGCCACGACCTATTTCCTGGCTGTAATTTTCAATGGATTTGGGCAAATCGTAATGCACCACAAAACGAATATCCGATTTGTCGATGCCCATGCCAAAAGCAATGGTGGCGACCACCACTTGCAGGCGGTTTTGCATAAAGTCTTGCTGAATGGTTTGCCGTAACTCACCGTCTAACCCGGCATGATAGGCACTGGCGGCAAAACCGTTTTGTTGTAAGTAACGCGCCACTTGTTCAGCGGTGTGCTGCAACGTAACGTACACAATACCAGCGCCCGATTGCGCGGATAATGTTTGCAACAGCGCCTGATTTTTTTGCGCCTCGCTGACCGGCAGAACGTTAAGGTTTAAATTAGGCCGGTAAAAACCGGTTTGCACTATATCCTCGTCGGCTATGGCAAAGCGGCGTGCCATGTCCTGTTTCACTTGTTTGGTCGCTGTGGCGGTTAACAGCAGCACTAAAGGAATGTTTAAGTCTTGCTGATAAGCGGGTAGTTTTAAGTAATCGGGCCGAAAGTTGTGTCCCCACTCAGATATACAGTGGGCCTCGTCTATTACCAGCATGGAAACTTCAACTGAGGCGATAAACTGTCTGAAACGCTCGTTTTTAAACCGCTCTACCGACACCATCAAAATTTTGCACTGTCCCGAACGTATATCGCTCATAACCTGCTTGTTTTGCTCGGGCGTTAGCGTTGAGTCGATGCTGGCAGCCGCGATGCCTTTGCTATGTAAAAAAGCGAGCTGATCTTTCATTAAGGCTAACAGTGGTGACACAACCAGGGTTAAATGGGGCAATTGGGTTGCCACAAACTGGTAACACAACGACTTGCCCGAACCTGTGGGGAATATGGCCAGTGCAGAACGCTGATTTAATAAGCTATCGACAACCTCTTGCTGACCGGTACGAAAAGACGAAAACCCAAACAAGCTGTGTAATGTCGACGTGTGCTGTGATGTCATTGGCGTATTCATTCCCTGGCAATGAGCTTTAAGGCGCCGGTAATAACCCTGGTGCGCCCTGATAGGTAGCTCTTACAGATGGCTGGTAAACATAAAAATGCGGTGCCTGCCGGCACTGGTTACGTAGTGTCGCTGGCGATTGGTGTCACCGCGGATATCGTATCAAACCGGCGGTGAAGCGAAACTGATCTTATGCGTTGTTTGCATTCTACCATTAAGCACCTTCCTACACAGGTACTTATGCAAGCGCCTTCACACACGTGTATCACGCCCTCTGTTACGCTGTTGACTTATACTTTCACGGCCTCATAGCGGCAGTGAAAGGGCTTCCAAAATGAATGCATGATTAAAGTTCATGAATTAATGCAAATAAGTCATTTTTGTTCATGTGAATGTTCGCGTATAACTCTTCCTGTGCTCATAACCGTGGTTAAGGCAACAGTTTGCCTGGTCAGGCTGAGGCTTAAAAAAACCAGTAAGAGTAGGGCACACATCCCGGTTTTATCTCACAAAATAGAATGCGAAAACACCATGAATAAAGACGTTACATTTACGATTAAGAGCGTTTGTTTTGATGAAAATTACTATCCATCAGACAATACCCGCATTACCACTAACTTTGCCAACCTGGCCAGAGGAGAGATGCGTCGCGAGAACCTGCGTAATACCTTAAAAATGGTGAATAACCGATTTAATGCCCTGGCGCACTGGGATAATGTTCACGGTGATCGCTATGAGGTGGAACTGGAAATTATTTCAGTGGAAATCGATGTGGCAGGCAACGGTGAGTCGTTTCCTACTATCGAAGTGCTGAAAACGAATATTTTTGACCGCAAAACCGGTAAGCGCATTGCTGGTATTGTGGGCAATAACTTTTCGTCCTATGTGCGCGATTACGATTTTAGCGTGGTGTTGCCAGCGCATAATAAAAACCAGTCACAATTTAGCATCCCGGATACCTTTGGTGAGCTCCACGGCAAAATTTTTAAGCATTTCGTGAATTCTGAAGTGTATAAGACGCATTTTGAAAAACCGCCGGTGATCTGTCTGAGCGTGTCAGAAAACAAAATTTATCATCGTACCGAAAACCAGCACCCGATTCTGGGGGTGGAATATCAGCCCAATGAATCGTCGCTAACCGAGCAGTATTTTCAAAAGATGGGTCTGCAAGTGCGTTATTTTATGCCGCCTAACAGCGTGGCTCCGCTGGCGTTTTATTTCTTTGGCGATCTGCTCAATGATTACACGCATCTTGAACTCATTAGCACTATCAGCACCATGGAAACGTTCCAAAAAATTTACCGGCCGGAAATTTATAATGCCAATGCACCAGCGGGAAAGCGTTATCAACCTAATTTAAAACACCCGGATCATTCTCTTACACAAATACAGTACGACCGTGAGGAGCGCAGTCATTTGGCGGTTAAGCAAGGTAAATTTGTTGAAGAACACTTTATTAAACCGTACCAAACCACCCTTGAGCAGTGGTCTGCCAGCCGTACATTGTAATTACACCAACTAAAAAGCATGACTTAATATGAACACAACTTTGCCTACATCCATCGCCGGTAGCTTGCCTAAACCAGCCTGGCTTGCCGAACCTGAAACCCTGTGGTCGCCCTGGAAATTAAGCGGTGACGAACTCATAGAGGGCAAACAGGACGCGCTGCGTTTGTCATTACAGGCTCAGCAACAGGCCGGTATCGATATCATTAGTGACGGCGAGCAAACCCGCCAGCATTTTGTGACAACCTTTATCGAACACTTAAACGGGGTTGATTTTACCCAGCGCAAAACGGTTAAAATTCGTAACCGTTACGATGCCAGCGTGCCGGTGGTAGTCGATGCCGTTACCCGGCCCAAATCGGTCTTTGTCGACGATGCCAAATATTTGCGTCAGCTTACAAAACAGCCGATTAAGTGGGCACTGCCGGGGCCGATGACCATGATCGACACCCTGTACGACGACCACTACAAAAGTCGCGAAAAGCTGGCCTGGGAATTTGCCAAAATTCTCAACCAGGAAGCCAAAGAACTTGAAGCTGCCGGGGTTGATATCATTCAGTTTGATGAGCCAGCCTTTAATGTGTTTTTTGACGAGGTGAACGACTGGGGAATTGCTGCACTGGAAAAAGCCGCCGAAGGTCTCAAGTGCGAAACCGCCGTGCACATTTGCTATGGCTACGGCATAAAAGCCAATACCGACTGGAAAAAGACCCTCGGTGAAGAGTGGCGACAATATGAAGATGTGTTTCCAAAACTGCAACGCTCGGTGATTGATATTGTGTCGCTGGAGTGTCATAACTCAAAGGTACCCATGGATCTCATTGAGCTCATCCGTGGTAAAAAGGTCATGGTAGGGGCTATTGACGTGGCTTCTCATACTATCGAGACCGCTGAAGAAATCGCCGATACCCTGCGTAAAGTATTAAAGTTTGTCGATGCGGATAAGCTGTATCCGTCGACCAACTGCGGTATGGCGCCGTTACCTCGCCAGGTGGCCGACGCTAAGCTGCGCGCCTTAAGTGCCGGCGCTGCGATATTAAGAAACGAACTGGCAAACCAATAATGTGAGGGGTATAACGCCCCTTTCCGGCCAGTGATCTTGCCTGACGCCACCATTATAGTGTGGCGTTTTTTGCGTTAAAGCGCAGCGTAATTTGTGCGCGGTTTTGCAAAAGGCGGTAAGACTGGCGGCTTGCTATTCAAATCCTTTCCGGCGTATTCGACGTAAGGCTATAGGGTATCAGCAGTAGCAGGCGCTTTTAAATGGCATCATCAACACAGCAGCGTGACCTGACATCCGGGACCATACTCGGTCAGTTGGTCAGAATGACAGTACCCATGGTGTGGGGAATCGTTGCGGTCATGTCCATTGGCCTGATCGACACCTACTTTGTTGGGCAACTCGGCACACAGGCGCTGGCGGCACTGGGCTTTGTGTTTCCTGTGATGTTAACCCTGACCAGCCTGGCGATTGGCTTAGGGGCTGGCGCCGCGTCGGTGATTTCCAGGGTGATTGGCGCCGGCGATCAGCATCAGGTAAAGCGACTGACCACCGACGCCTTGTGTTTGGGGCTGGCGGTGGTAATGCTGGCATCCGGGCTTGGCATGCTCACTATCGAGCCGTTATTTTTGCTGCTCGGCGCCAGCCAAGGTCTTATTCCGCTGATTTCATCCTATATGATGGTGTGGTATCCCAGTATGGTGTTGCTGGTGATTCCGATGCTGGCCAACAGTATTATCAGAGCCAACGGCGACAGTTTTTATCCCAGTGTCATTATGATTATTGCCGCTGTTATTAATGGGATCCTCGATCCTCTGTTAATACAAGGGCTATGGCTTTTTCCCGAACTCGGATTTGCCGGTGCCGCCTGGGCATCGGTGGGCGCCAGAAGTTTAACCTTACTGGCATCGCTACTGATTTTAATGTACCGCGAACGCATGCTCAGCTACAGCTTGCCCTCAGCTGCAAGCCTGCTCAGTTCCTGGGCCAGTATTGCCAGAATAGGTATTCCGGCGGCAGGCGGTAACATGGTTAATCCGGTGGGCGTGGCGATTATCACCGCTGCCATCGCCTTGATTGGTCAGGAGCAGGTAGCAGGATTTAATGTGGCCTCACGCATGCAGGCGTTTGCTGTGATCCCCATGTTAGCCCTGTCTGCCTCTATCGGGCCTGTTGTGGGGCAGAACTGGGGCGCCGATTTAAAACATCGCTCAGCGCAGGCCCTTAAAGCCAGTTTTATCTTTTCACTGTTATGGTCATTGTTGCTGGCAGTGTTGTTCTGGCTGTTTGCTGCGCCGCTGGCGGGGCTTTTCTCCAGCGACCAGCAGGTGATCACCATTGCCTGTCAGTACCTGCATATTGTGCCATTTAGCCTGGTGGGGTACGGCTGCGTGATTATTGCCGCAGCGGCGTTTAATGCTATCGACAGGCCCATACCAGCCCTGGTTTACAACCTGCACCGCACGTTTATCTGGCTGGCACCACTGGCCTGGCTTGCCGCGGCGTTATCAACCGTTGAAGCGGTGTTTTGGTCTGTTGTGTTAGCGAATATTGTCGGTGGCGCGGCCGCTGTAGCACATGCCTGGCACTTTTTTCGCAAGCACATCGAATAAACAAGGCTGCGTATCAGCGGGCTTTTTAGTTAAAGGGTGCTAAGTCCAATCGCAGGTAGGGGTTAATATTTGCAGCAACAGCCTGTACGCTGAGCAGATTAATGAATGCAGCGCATAGCCAGCACAATTGGCGAGCATCAAAACGAACGGAGTGTAAAAAGTGAACGCATATCAAAAAATGGTAACCGGTGAAAAGTACTGCATTAACGATCCGGATCTGGTTGAAACGCGCTATAAAACCCGCGATCTCACCGATAAAATTAACGCCCTGGGGCCACGCGAGGTGGTGCAGCGTACTGCATACCTGAAAGACCTGTTTGGTGAGATGGGCGACAATGTTCACATTGAAAAGCCCATTCGCATCGACTACGGCATGAACATTAAAATGGGCAGTGATGTGTTTATCAACTTTAACTGGACCGTGCTCGATTGTTGCCCGGTAACCATTGGCAGCAGGGTGTTTATTGGCCCCAATACCTCTTTTTATACCGCTCATCACCCCTTAAATGCCGCAGAGCGCGCCGAGCATATTGGTTTTGCTGAACCTATCACAATCGGTAACGATGTCTGGATTGGCGGCAATGTGACCATTTTGCCGGGCGTTACCATTGGCGATGGTTGCGTGATTGGGGCTGGAAGCCTGGTTACTCAGGATATTGCACCGGGCATGATTGCCGTGGGCAGCCCCTGTAAAGCGGTAAAGCCGGCGCCTTAAAATAACGTGGAGCCACCCTGGTGTTGTATCAGGGCGCCGTTAGAGTAATTCCCACACCCGTATAATGACCGCCGGGTCGTCCTCGAAATTTGGGGCAGGCTCCACAGTCCCTAAAAAAATGGCATTGTTCATCCATTCGTAAGGGCTGCCGAGTGGCGCCTCAAAGTTTAACACGCTGCGTGCATACTCGTTTTTAGGATTATCCGGTGTAGGGCGGGGGGCGATAATAGCGCTGTTATGCACCAAAATAACATGCCCATCAGTGGTTTTTATCGCATAGCGTGCTTTAAGCTCCTGACTGCCATCGGGACGGCCCAGTTGCCAGTCACCGCCGCCGGATAACACTTCGGCGTTAATCTTCGGTCCTTTTACGTCACCGCCGGTGATCCATATAATCCCCCGCTCACCATACTTACTCGGCCCCACTGTAGCGCGGTTCATATCTATAGTAACCCGCGACTCATAAACAAAACGGGTGTCAAAACGATCGTCCCGATTCGGATTTTCCTGTGCGCTGACAGAGCGCACTATAATCAATAATAAAAGTGTACCGAAAAGTTGTATTGCTCGCATATTAGCTTCCTTTTTACGCATACTGCAGGAGGGGGGTTAAGCACGAAAAGTGCGATACTATCATTAGCAAAAGTAAATTAAACATTGGTGTTTTCTACTGCGGCATCAGGGTTTGTATTATTTTTGCACGCTTTTTTATGTAAAATGATTTATAACCCGTTATTCGCTATTGCAGTTTTAGCCGGTCAGCAACAGGCGACCGGCAACGCAAGACTGGGCAACAAGCATTGCCCAGTGCGCGATCCTCAGTTTATTGCTGGTAGATTTTCTCGCCACCAATAAACGACATTTTTACCTGCGTGTTGTGAACATCATAGATAGGAATATCAAACGGGTTGCGATCCAATACGATAATATCAGCGAGCATGCCTACTGCAATAGCCCCGGTTTTATCGCGAGTGCCCATCTGTTTTGCGGCATTCACCGTGTATAAGTCGATGGCCTGTTTTAGTGTGATACGTTCCACCGCACCCAGCATTTCGCCACCACCACCAGGCTTTTGTCGGGTAACCAGTGTTTCAATGCCTAACCAGGGGTTTACTGATGGAACCACTGCCCAGTCAGAGCCAGGCACAACCAATGCCCCTGCATCAATGGCGTCTTTAACCGGCGTCCAACGCTTCATGCGTTCTTTACCCACAGCCTTTTCAATGTCAGGAATTATCGGGTTCGGGAACCAGATGTAAGGTGACATTTCAAACGTTGCGGCGATGTCGCGAGCACGGTTAATATCGTCCATATTTACAAAGCTATTATGGGCGATGTCGTGCAGGTTCCCACTAAAACCATTTGCCTTGCGTGTTGCCGCGATACCGTCCATTGCACTTCTTACCGCTGCGTCGCCAGCAGCATGCATTTTCACGGTAAAGCCACTGTTGTCTGCTTTAACCAAAATACGATTCAGTTTTTCCTGTGGGATCATGGTGATCCCTTTATCGCCATGGCCTGCGTCATTATGCGCGCCCTGGTAAGGCTCGAGCATGGCGGCAGTATGACCATCCGTAGGTACGCCGTCTAACGCGAGTTTAATGCAATCAGGCTTGATGTTATCGCGAGCAAATTTGTTGCGATTAACACGCATTTTAGCCAGTGCATCATCAAGTTCTTCGTCACTGTCGACACCCACAAGGCCGCGTCCCCACTGACACGCTCTTACTCTTAGCTTTAAGTCGCCTCGATCTGCCAACGTTGTAAATGTAACTAATTCATTTTCACTCACGCCTGCGTCGGTAAAACCGGTGATACCATAAGAAGAAATCAGATCGATAGCCCATTTTAACGCTTCAGCTTTGTCTTCTTCGCTGGGAGGCGGGATAACCATTCGTACTAAGCCTGTGGCCGTTTCTCTTAAGATTCCGGTGGGTTGGCCATTTTCATCTTTTTCGATAACGCCGCCTTCCGGGGTTTTTGTTTCTGCAGTAATTCCCGCCAGCTCTAATGCTTTTGAGTTAACCCACAGACTGTGGTAGCTGATATCCGTTAGCGCGACAGGATTGTCAGGAGCTAGTTTATCGAGCATTTGACGACTTGGCTTTTGGCCAAAAGAGGCTGAATCCCACTGACCGCCTTGCACCCATTCGCCTTTTTCAGCTTTTGCGACACACTCACCTATGGTTGCCAGAGCAACTTCGGCTGAAGAGCCTTGCGGCCATGAGCAGCTTTGCGCTTTTTGGCCGGATCCCATCGCATGGATATGCATATCATGCAGGCCCGGAAATACAGTGTCCCCTGCGAGATCGATAACTTTGGTAGTACTCGATTTCAGGTCCGTTAAGTTTTCCGTTTTGCTGATCGCGACGATAACGCCATCATCAACCGCAATCGATTTCGCCCAACCATCGGTGGTATAAAAGTGACCGTTGGTGAATATTAAATCGGCCGAATCAGAGATCGCAGCGGCAGACGCTGCCGAGTCTGTTTTTGCGGCCGGTGTCGCATTTTCTGCCTGGCATGCAGGAGTACTCATCAGTACAACCGACATTGCCAGGGCATGTTTAAGCTTCAACATTCTTTAATCCTCGTTGTTAAAAATTATTCTGATTGATAAACCGTTTCACCGGCAATCACTGTTTTTAGTATTTTGATGTTATGTAATTCAGTAGTAGGAATTTTAAATGGATTTTTGTCTACAATAATCAGATCGGCATACAAGCCGACGGAAATACTGCCAACTTCATCACTTTTACCAAGATGCTTAGCTGAATTTACGGTGAATAAATCGATAGCCTGTTTGAGGCTGATGCGTTCCTGAGGCGCTAATACATCTTTACCTCCGCCTGGCTTTTGGCGAGTCACCAGTGTTTCGATAGCAATCCAGGGGTTCACGGAGGGGACCACAGCCCAATCTGATCCAGGTACGACTAATGCGCCAGCGTCTATTGCATCTTTAACCGGGATCCAGCGCTTCATTCGCTCGTGTCCGGTGGCTTTAGTGATATCAGGGATAATAGGGTTGGGGTACCAAATGTAGGGTGACATTTCAAAAGTGGCTGCAATGCTGCGGGCGCGTTGAATATCATCCATTTGAACAAAGCTGCTATGGCCTACATCATGCAACACCCCGCTAAATCCATTGCTCTTGCGAGCAGCTTCAATGGCAGTGAGACCGGCTTTTACGGCTGCGTCTCCAGCGGCGTGAAATTTTACACTTAAGCCCTTGTTGTCAAAGTCTGTCACCAGGGCATTTAATTTTTCCTGTTCAATTAACAATAAGCCTCTGGTGCGCTCCTCTGATGCATGGCTATTGTCCTTGTATGGGTCTACCATGGCTGCAGTGTGGCTGTCGGTCGGCACACCGTCTAACACAATTTTCACGCAGTCAGGACTAAATCTGCTGCGGCTATAAAGATTGCGCTGCTCTATGGGATCGGCAGAAACCTGCTCGTCGGCAGCCGAAAATACAATGGAGCCATACAGGTTGCAACCTCGCACACGCTGTTTGAGTTTGCCCGCGTCATACAACGTGGCATAGGCCTTCATCGCCACTTCGTTGACACCAGCATCGGTGTAAGAAGTAATTCCATTTGACAACATAAGTTGTGTCGACCATGCCAGTGCTTCGACATTTTGCGCTTGCGTATAAGCCGGCACATTTTTGTAAACGAGCCCGGCAGCGCTTTCACGTAATAAGCCGGTGGGGAGTCCGTTGCTGTCTTTTTCAATGATGCCACCTTCGGGGTTTGGTGTATCGGCGGTGATTCCAGCTAGCTCTAAAGCGAGGGAATTTGCCCAGGCGCTATGACCACTGATATCTCGCAGTACGACAGGATTGTTGGGAGATACCTCGTCAAGAAACTTCCGGTGTGGCGGTGTCTGCCCAAACGATGCCGCATCCCATTGGCCCCCGGTTATCCACTCATTCTCCTTACGTTCAGTGACACATGCTGCTATTTTTTGTTGCACGGTCTCAGGTGATAACCCTTGCGCAAAACGACATTGAAACTTATGTAAGCCTGAGTTCAGTGGGTGTACATGCATATCATGGAAACCCGGTAACACCGTCGCGCCATTGAGATCTACGACTGTACTCGACGAAGTCAGGTATTGCTCAGGATCAAAGCCGATAATAATACCGTCTTTGATGGCAACAGATTCTACCCATCCGTTGGGTGTATAAATGTCACCGTTTGTTAGTATTAGGTCTGCACTTGAAGCGGCGGAAAGGGCGCAATGCGATAGCATTGCGCAACCCGCTAAAAGACAGCTTTTAATCATTTTTTTGATTAACATAGCGATTGTCCAAGGTTTTCTGTTAACTAAAGCGTAGCTATTTAATTTTCCTGAAAATTAATATCTGTAGCTTAGGGTAACGCCGTAAGTGCGCGGCCGAAGCGTCGTCGAGGTATAGAGACTCTGAGCATTAATTGGTGGCGTACCCAATAAGATGCTCGACCATTCGACTGTTGGGCTTGCAGTAAGCGAGGTTACGGTGTTTGAGTTAAACAGATTGTTGACGAACAACGAGATGTTGTAATCATTAATAGTGACACCGGTTCTGATTGACAGCAGGTTGGTCGCGGGTTGTTCAAAGAAGTTGTTTGGCTGCGCGCCATTGGCTGGATTGTTGCCTGCAACCATGTCAGTTTGTTTGGACTTGAAGTTATAGTCCAGTCGGGCGAAAGCATCGTATTTATCTAGCAGAGTAAAAAAGTACTCGGCCGAAATGGTGCCCGTCCAGGGGTTTCCTACTACATGGTCGCCCTTACTGACAATGTTAAACATGGCTGCCGGGCCACCAATGACATTTTCCTGGAACTCAGCATTGGTATAGCCTAAAGCCATGTTAACTATCAAATCTTCGGTTAGCATCGCTTCCAATGCCAGATCAAAGCCATAGCTTTTAGCGCTACCCTGATTGGCAACAAAGGTGAAGCCGCAGCTTTGCAGGTTTACGCTTTGCTGAATATCTTTCCAGTCAATATAGAATGCACTCGAGCTTAGTCGAACTGCACCGTCATTAAAGCTGTTTTTGGAGCCAACTTCATAGTTCCATAAACTGTCAGACTTATATAAAGGTGGGCGATCTTCTAAACCCAGGTTGGCAAAATCTCCGGCACAGGGCGCACCCACTTTGGAGTTATAACCACCAATTCTATAGCCTTTTGACGCTGAGCCGTAGATCATATTATCTTCATCAATAGTATATTTGATGCCAAGCTTAGGGGTAACCGGGGTTTCACTTTGTGAGCCTTCATCGGTGACTGGTGCCCCAACGACCGCGCCACGATAGTGGCCACCCGCTTCAACCTCTGTGTCGGCGACACGTAACCCGGCTGTCAGGGTTAGTTTTTCGGTCACGTCGTAATCAACCTGGGCAAACACCGACAGTTGCTCTTCATTTGAAAAAGCAGGATCAATGACAGACGTGTAACGACCTTGATCCAACGGGCCGAGAATAATGCCGAACAAGAAATCGGGAATATACTGGTCGGTTACAAATTGCTTAGACTCTTGCTCTAACTTAGAGTAAAAGGCGCCCACAACCCAGTTCAGATCTGACATACCGGTTGACTGAATTCGCAGTTCCTGCGTCCAGTTCTTTTGAGCGTTTATCTGTTCCGCTGTAGCTTCAACGCCTTCAGGGAAGAAGGGGTTCCCAGCCCACAGACCTTGCTCGAAGGCGGTGTAGTCGTTAAGTGCATAGGCATCACGATCAAAGTAAGACGTATTTGAAAGTATACTCATTCCAGATAATTCCCACTCAACTTTCAAAGCAGATAACGTGAACTCATCCTCACTGGGTGAACTGATGGCATTACCACTTCTGTATTCACCTTCATCCGGGTCAGATAAGGCTTGCCAATAGGCACTGGTGTCATTGAGTTTGGCTTTTTGATAAAACACAGAGGGTGTGATGGTCAGGGCGTCAGTGGGTTTATATGTAATTGCCAGCCGTCCGGTCCTGGATTTTTCTGAGTTGGCATTTTCATCAATGGTGTCGCCGGCTACGGGGAGAGCGGCTGATGGATCCGCGGCTCTTTGCCAGTTCACCCGGTCAATCCAGCCGCCATCTTCTCGTTGCCAGAGGCTGAGTCGATAAGCGAGTTTGCCCTCAATAATTGGCGCCCCGTAGGCAAAGCCAAACTCCTGACTCATTTCACCGTCTTCGGTGTGAGCCAGCTCAGTACGCAAATACGTTGTGTCGTCATACAGATCAGGGGTGGGCGCTATAAACCGCACGGTACCGCCCATAGAGCCGGCACCAAATAAAGTGCCTTGCGGGCCGCGCAATACTTCGACCCGGTCTAAATCGAAAATTTTCGGAAAACTGTTAAACGAACTATAGCCTAATGATCTCGACTGTATCGGCGTATCATCAATATAGATACCGGTAGTTGAGGAGCCGGCTGATGATGATATGCCCCTGATAGAAATACTGCTGCGCTGGGTGTTTGAACTGTTAGTTCGGCTAAAATTCACACCCGGTGTACGGGCAAAGATATCATCTACCTTTCTAGCGCCAACCTTATCCAGTTCCGCACCACTTAACGCCGTGATACTCACCGGTACTTCAGCAAGGCTTTGCTGACGATGTTGAGAGGTAACCATAATTACCTCAAGTGTTTTATCTTTGTTTGTCGCTTTATCTTCAACCGCTTGTTCTTCCTGAGCCGCAGCGAGTGAACTATTAACGGCTAATAAAAATGCGATGGTACAACTAATCTTTGTAAGTCTGAATTCTTTCATCTCATTGTGCTCCCAAATGGTTTTGTTCCTGATGCTCTGATTAAAACGTGCTGTTGTTATTGTTGTTGGCTTGCACTTATTGATTGCTGTTTTGGCGTAATCAGCCTCCCTTTATGCATTAGTTTTTCTAATTTTAATTGGTGTGCAAATCGTAGTGGCTGACACTAAGTAAATAGCTTTAAGCACGGCGCCGTTAACCAGTCGATTTACTGAATGACGACTTTTTTTCGATTTGCGATGTAATACATCGAGCAAATGTTTCAGCGAACAACGTAAGCTATTTTTGCTATCGAATAGGACCGCTATCGTGTAAGTGACAGGTGCCGATAGCAGCAATTTCCGCTGTTTGCAAAACTGCCGGGTTTGGCTGAGTTGGTATAATTCGATTGACTGGCTGCAGCGTTTTCTGGCGGCTAAAAGATTAATCTGACTACCTGTTGGATGCTGCTGAACTCGTCCGGTCGATAGCGAAATCTCCCCAGCGAGGTGCTGCTTTAATGCGTTTAAATTCGACCATGAGGCGTAAATTTTTGCCCTTAGCTCAGCACCTGATAAACACATTGATGCACTCAGTTTTAGCTGAATTGCTGATGATAACGACATCTTATTTACCCCATTAATCTTGTGAATGTGACTTTATTTTAATCAATATAAAGAACTTAAAATCTGATTTGTTACCAAATCCTATCTTTAAGTTAACAATGGCTATCACTATTGGGTTAATTTGCATGATTTGTGATCCGTTTACCCATCGCTAGCTCGCGTTTAGAAATAGCATCAGTCTTGTTTAACACAGTAAGACTGGGCTTATTTAAGGCTGTAACCTGGTTGGCGAGAAGGCTAAAAAAGCTGTGTTTTAAGCCGTTATAAAAGCACTACTGATATTGTCTTAAAGTCAGTGAAAGAGAGGTTATGCAATTGTATTTACTCCTGGCAAGTGCATTAGTTAAGGTTTGTTGCTACGCGCAAGTATGCCCACGAATACCGACAAAAATCGGCAGCATTTACAGTCATAGCCGCAGGAGATGTTGACGATTTCGCTGTCTAATCGGTACCGGGCTGTTGGTGGGTGATAATAGTAGATATTATACGTTTTTTCATTGGCTCTCTTGCATTTTGAATTCTTGTATGCAAAAAATCTGTCAGGTGTGAATGGCGGCTGATCTTAGAATATATGTGTAACGGTGGTTGTCGTAGAGTTGAATTAAATGTTATTAGTGTTAAAAAATCTAATTAAAAAGTAACTGTCGTCGCGAAATAGAAGTTAATTATGCGCAATGTGAAGGCTACATTTAAAAACGCAAAAGAACCGCAGATTTGGTCGAGTGTTATACGCAGTCTGCAGTTACCGCTTGCCGAATATGGTCTGAAGATCGAAGAGTTGCTAACGGTCTGTGGTGTCGATCCTGATGCGCTGAGTCATCCTCATAGTCAGTTACCGCTAAGCCGTTATCTGGATATTCTCAATATGGCTGCTGCCAATTCTGGTAATCCTTTGTTAGGTATTGATTTGGGCAAGCGAGTCGGCCCGGAAATTTTAGGGGCGTTAGGGTTTTTATTTTTAACCTCCCGCACCTTGTATGATGGACTCAAAGCACTATGTGACTATCAAAACCTGTTGCAGGAGTCGACGTCACTGGTGTTACAACGCGAGGGTAACAAATACGCGTTTCGCTATGAAATTTATGGCATGGGACATACCAACACACGTCAGGACGTTGAGTTTAGTCAGGCGTTGATATCACGCTTTATTCGTCTTTATTCAAACAATCAGATAGAGCCAGCGTACATCTCTTTTCGTCATGCAGCGTCCGATACTATCGCGAAATATGAACGACTGTTGTCAGCGCCTTGTTACTTCACGCAAAACTCGAACAGTGTTTACATAAATCAAAAAGATATTTATCACCGGGGTCTGCGATACGACCCCGATCTGACTCAAATCCTGAAGGACTATCTGGATAATGACCTCAAAGAAAAGCGAACAGTTATAACCTTTGTTGATCAGGTAAAAAGGGCAATATTAGCGAATAATTCGGCCGATTTACTCACAGCTGAAAAAGTCGCCAGACAACTAGGGCTCTCGCAAGCTACTTTATACAGACGGCTCCAGCATGAGAAAGCCAGCTTTAAAAAGATCCTCGATAGCGTATTTTACGAGCTTGCCTGTGGCTATCTCAAGGAAACAAATCTCACTATTTATCAAATCAGTAATCTTATTGGCTTTTCTTCTGCGGCCAGTTTTTCCCGGGCTTTTTCGGTATGGAACAGTGGTCAGTCTCCGAAAGAGTTCCGCAATGCTGTCGGTCAGCAGTCTGATTAGTGCAACTTCCGTGCATTGGCAGGACTGCTAAAGTCTGACGCCTAACAGGATAACCTTGGGAAGTCGAAAATCCCCCCGTGCTGCTATACCTGCCTGTGCCCTTTGTTTGTATTTTGTTCAGTTTGCTCGGTTTATGCACGCATAGTCAATTTTCACTTTCGCTGGGGTTCAAGAATTGGCTGTATATCTGTGGTGTACTAAACGTCGCTTCTGACCAGTAGTGACAAACTATCTCCTACATGAATAAAAACATCATCCGGGCGATACAGTCAAAGCGCAAAATAAAACGATTAGCTTTGAGACTACGACCTGTTTTCGTTGTTAACAAAGAACGAATAGCCGTCACTTTACTGGCAGTAAGTACAGATTTTGATTGTTAGGTTCAGACTTGACCTGATGCTCAGGGACAAGCTGTGAACAATCGAAAAAGCATTTGGCGTTATGTAGAAGTACTCATCAAGGTGACACAAGAAAGTTTGCCCTTAGTAGCACTATTTTTGCGGGTCCTAATGAAGTACGTCTGATCTAGAGGATACTGTTTTGGCTGATAACACTAAGATCGATTTCATCTATCTTTCTGAACCCGATATGATTCGTGCCGGCGTTACTGATATGACCAAGTGCATCCAGGCAATGGAAGAAATGTTTGTTTTGCTGCACACCGGTGACTACAGAATGGCTGGCCCGAACAGCGACTCTCATGGCGCAATGATCACCTTTCCTGAAGAATCGCCCTTTCCAACAATGCCAAAGCCAACGGCTGACAGAAGAATGATGGCAATGCCAGCTTACCTGGGAGGAAACTTTCAGACCTGTGGCGTGAAATGGTATGGCTCAAACATCGCTAACCGTGAGAAAGGTCTGCCACGCTCCATTTTAATGTTCATATTAAATGAAGCAGACACCGGCATTCCTTTGGCGTACATGTCTGCGAACTTATTGTCAGCTTACCGTACCGGCGCTATACCAGGTGTTGGTGCCCATCATCTGGCCCGGCAAGATGCCAAAGTAATTGGTTTACTCGGACCAGGGGTCATGGGTAAAACATCGGTTGCAGCATTTATCGCCGCCAGACCAGGCATCAATACCATCAAAGTGAAAGGGCGTGGACAGCGCAGTTTAAATAGCTTTCTGGCCTGGGTGAAAGAGAACTATCCGCAAATTACCACCATTGAAGTGGTTGACGATATCGAATCGGTCGTTAAAGACGCGGATATTGTCACCTTTTGTAACTCTGGCGAAACTGGCAACCCTGCAACATATCCGCACGTAAAACGTGCCTGGCTAAAACCCGGCGCATTTTTAGCTATGCCCGCCAGTTGCACGCTTGGTGAGGATTTTATCTCACCGGACATACGCAAAGTCATGGACAGTAAAGGGCTTTATAAGGCCTGGTTTGAAGAGGTACCTAAACCTGCCCATAACCATATTCCGTTAGTGGGTATGCAGTTTATGGACATGATCGAAGCCGGCAAGCTGGTCGATGAAGACATTGAAGATCTTGCGGCTATCGTAGCGGGCGCTACGCCTCCAAGAAACAATGACGATGAGATTATTGTTCTGTCGGTTGGTGGTATGCCCATAGAGGATGTTGCCTGGGCGACGTATGTGTATCGCAATGCCATTGAACAAGGAATTGGCATTAGTCTGCCGTTATGGGATGAACCGGTACTACGGTAATGCCTGTGATTGTTGCAAGCACAGCATCCTGTGTGTGGGGAAACGATGGATAATTTTCTGCAACCTTTGTCTTCTGTGAGATGGGTTAACACATTACCGGTTTTCCGGATTAAAAGTACTAAGTAGTTCAATTTATTTAGATTTATGGGCTTTAAAACGATGACAAATATCATTAAAGTAAAAACAGGTAATAAGTTAGAAGAAGAGGCAAGCTATTCGAGGCTTGTTGCGGTTGATGACTGGGTGTTTGTGTCAAATACCGCTGGCAGAAATCCACTCACCAAAGAGATACCGGACGATATCCTTGCGCAAACCGACCAGGTTTTTGCCAATGTCGAAAGGGCGTTATCAACTGTCGATGCAACACTGGCTGATGTCATACGCTCGCGGGTGTTCATTCACGATGCCACAGATGTGCCAGCAGTTATGAGACACATAGGGAAAAAATTTAAAGGAATAAATCCGGTCACCACGGTAACGTGCCCGCCAATGGCGGGAGCCAGTTACAAAGTAGAACTGGAGGTAACGGCTTACCGAAATGCCAGTAAGGCGAATATTCAGGAAATAAGTACGTCGCTTACATAGGCGCTAAAGCGGAATCCTTTATGACCAAAATGCTTGAAACAATACACACATCAAAGCAAATGCCTAAATCGACGACGGTAGTCGTTATTGGCGGCGGTATTGTTGGTGTGGCTGCAGCGCTAACCCTGGCAGAACGTGATATCCCGGTGGTATTAATAGAAAAAGACCAGATAGGGTGCGAACAGTCTTCCCGTAATTTAGGCTGGATTCGTAAAACGAGTCGCTACGCAAAAGATATTCCATTGGCGCTCGCGGCTGATTCTATTTGGGCCTCGATGCCCGAGAGAATTGACAGCCCTGTTGGTTATCGTCGTGAAGGCATCATGTTTTTGGCCAAAGACGAGGCCCAGCTCGGCCTCTATGATGAATGGTTAAAATCAGTGGCGGGGTTTAAGCTTGGTTCGCGGTTATTAAGCACCGCAGAAATTGACCAACGTGTACCAGGCGGCAATAAAAAATGGGCAGGCGCGGTTTATACCGGCAGTGATGGCTATGCTGAGCCTGCTGTTGCCACAACGGCAATGGCCCGTGCGGCAATGAAAAAAGGTGCTGTAGTGTTGCAAAATACGGCAGTACGTACGCTCGTTACGCGTGCTGGCAAAGTCACCGGCGTAGTGACCGAAAACGGAAGTATAGACTGCGATCAGGTTATTCTGGCGGGCGGGGCTGGCTCCCGTCGGTTTTTGGGAAATATGGGCATAAAACTGTCGACACTGCCGCTGATTTGCTCGGTAGTGCGTACATCAGCGATTGATGGACCGACATTAAGTGCGGTTGGCGGACCGGATTTTTCCTTTCGTAAACATCAGGACGGTGGTTACATTATTACTCAACGTGGCGCTTTAAAGGCACCGCTCACCCTCGACCATTTGTTACTGGGTTACCAATACCTCGACCAACTCAAAAACCAAAGGAACTTTTTGCGAATAGCATTGGATAGGACGTTCATCGAAGACCTCAAACTAGCCCGGCGCTGGAGCTCGACATCAGTATCACCATTTGAAAAGGTGCGAGTCAATAACCCGGCTACGGTGACTGAACTTAACCAGGAAGCGATGCAAAATCTACGCGCAGCATGGCCTGCTTTTAATCAGGCACAGATTGCTGAGGCATGGGCTGGCCTTATCGACGTGACACCCGACTCCAACCCGGTTATTGACAATATCGACGCCCTTCCGGGCTTAACAGTGGCGACGGGCTTTTCAGGCCATGGTTTTGGCACCGGTCCTGCGGCAGGTCAGTTGGCTGCGGATCTGGCGACCAACGCATCGCCACTTGTTGACCCATCTCCTTATCGTTTCGATAGGTTCTAGTGCAGGCGCACAATAATAAAAAGAATGTAAGGTGCATAAATAATGAAGAGTACGCAAAGCAAATATACCACAGCTCAAAGTGAACAACGTCGTTTGTTGGGGTTACCCACCATGCTGGCGATTTGTGTAGGGCTGGTTATTGTCCAAGGGTCTATGATATCTGTACTGCAGGGTGTCGGGCTCGGTGGCGGGGCTTTTTTCCTGGCAATGTTGTGTGCGTTGCTGATTGCACAATGCAATGCGATGAGTTTTGCCGAATTATCTCTGATGTTTCCTGGCGAGGGCACCCTCGCCACCTATACACAAAAAGCACTGGGACATTTCCCGGCCATTGTGGCCGTTTTTGCGGGCTATGTAGTGGTGGCAATGTTTGCCATTCCTGTAGAAATGTTTCTGGTGCAAGTGATGCTATCAGAACTTATCCCAGGCTTTGCTTACATGCAGTATATTCCTCTGCTATTTCTTGGTCTGTTAATGATGACCAACCTTATTGGTGCTGATGTCTTTGCTAAAGTGCAGAATATACTGGCTTTCGTACTGGTTGCTGCGCTCATTCTTGTGGGCAGTGTGGCTATTTCCGGCAGCGTTGAGCGGCCGGTATTCGCCGACAACGCACTCTCGGAGCATCCGCTGAGTTTTGCCGGGATTGACAGTGATTTTATAGGTTTTATCGCTCTGGCGATGTGGATCATGGTGGGCGTTGAGTTTATTTGCCCGATGATCGACAAAGTAAAGCACCCGGTGAAAAATATTCCCCGCGCAATGCAATTATCGTTAATGGCGATTTTTCTGATATTTGTGGTGTTTGCCTACGGGGCGACACTTTACTTGCCCTCGTCAGTACTGATTGAGTCACCAATCCCTTTTCTTGCTTATACGGATAAGATATTCGGCGAAACAGGCTTGATTATCGCCACAGTACTTGGCCTGGCTGCTACCTGTAGTACCATCAATACCGTGCTTGCATCGGTGCCGAGAATGCTCCACGGAATGGCATTGCAAGGCCAGGCGTTTCCTCAATTGTTGGCTACCAACCGGTATAATGCGCCTTGGGTAGCAACCGTTCTGATCGCGGGGTTAACGTTAGTGCCGTATTTATTACTGGATACTGACTTATTAATTATTATGGTCATATCGGCAACGTCCAGCTGGTTAATTGCCTATATCATTGCACATATTAACGTCATTAAGTTACGTTACAGTATGCCCGGTCATGCCCGTCCTTATCGTAGCCGTTTCTTCCCGGTACCACAGTTGGTTGGTATAGTCGCTATGGTAATTGTGCTGCTCAACAATGCTCCCGAGCCGGCGATGAGCCAAAAAGTGTTTATGATAAGCGGTAGTATTTTATTTATTGTGGGGGTAATTGCCCTGGTTTGGGTGAAGTTTTATATGAAGAAAAACCTGTTTGAACCGGAATAATAGCGTGCTGAGTTATCGCTTAGTGTCGTCACGTTACCGGGCAAACCAGCGGTGTCACTATGTGTCCACCGCTAGCCGCGAGATTCAGGATTTAAGCGCCTGAAGGCGGAATTTTCTTGGTGTTAAATTAAAATGAGCCTTAAAACAGCGGTGAAAATGCGAAACATCTGAAAAACACCACTCAAGGGCAATATCAGTAATAGACATGTTTTGTAGATTAGGTGAGGCGAGGGCTCTCTTACAGGCTTCAAGGCGTTTTAATTGAATATAACGCGATACCGATACGCCTTCGCTGACAAATAATTGATGTAAGTAGCGTTTACTGATCTTTTCTTCTTTAGCAATAAAGTCTGGTGAGAGCAACGGGTTATCGAGGTTTGCAGAAATCACATTTTTAATGGATTTTAGATAACATGCTGCAGGGGTTGAGTCAGTATAATCAGGTTTAAGCTCAATGGCACTGAGCGCAGTGGCGAGCAGCTCCAGTAGTATATGCTCAATTCTTACCACGATGTCTGGTGAGATAGTATGCACTTTATCTATCAGGTTAATGACATACTGACTGACCAGCGCATTGGTTGTGACCGCTTTTGAAAACAACAATCCTAAAAAGTGCTTAATATTCGGGCAGATTTTGTTCATCTGCTGAGCCGGAATGATCAATACCGCATGTTTATTTAGCTTTTCGAACTGTAATTGGAAAGGTTCTTCCATGTAACAGATAGTGAAGTCACCGGGCGTTAACTCGACGACCTTACTGCGGTGTTCTACCCGGCTATTACCCCTGAGTTGAAACTTTACCAGGTATTCTTTGCCCGATAATTGCGCGTACTTGTCGTAGGCAGAAGAATCGATGCATACACCGTTGCTTTTCACCGTACAAAGACGAATGTGATTCAGGTCACTTTGCTCAATTTCGCCGATAAAGTTATTGTTACTATTGCCCTGACGAACGATATTCATCGGTGGCAATATCTCGCTGACATCAGTTATCCAGTCTTCAAACTTGGTGGCAATTTCAACGCTCATGATAAAAATATACCTCTTAATTCGATACGGATAATGGCAATATTTATGCAAAATCATGATTTTGCATAAATTACTGCTGGTAAATGACAACAGAGCTCATGAGCCCTGCGCCTTATTTATTATTTTTAGAACATAATGCCAGGCAATAAACATTCCGGGCCGCGTTCCTGCAACGATCTGTACCAATGTCCAAAAACTAGAAGCCTGACCACGTTTTGGTAGGTTCAGATGGCAGCACATTGGACAATCTGGATTCGCGATCCGAGCGCACAAAAAGATGTGTTTGTTACGCTCTGCTTCAGCAAATTCGGTACTCTTAATATTCAGAATACAGCAACAACTGCGCTGAATTTATCTATCTCTATCAATTTATTACCTATTTGATTCAATGCCTGGGAGGCATTATCGTAACGGGGGATGCCTGTACGTTGCGACGCTCTCATCAGCGCAGGTAATAGTTGTCGTTAATACGTGCAGAAAATTGCTGTTGGTTGAAAGAAGGTGCGTTGAGGAGCGGTACTTCATTGTGCCGTTGAGCAGCGGCTTTCTATGGTAAGGCAGATTTCGTTCAGGATAACGAAGTTTGGCGTCGCTCAGATGCTGACTTGTGTTTCAGATGTCGCCTTACTGACTGGCATGTTTACGAAATTCCAGTGGTGTCATATGCATTTCCTTTTTAAAAAAACGGGTGAAATAAGCCGGGTTACTAAAACCCATCTCAAACGCAATTTCAGTAATGCTTAACTGGGTGAATGTCAGTAAACGCTTAATTTCCTGCAGGCGGCGCTGTCGTACATTTTGTTTTGGGGAGCTGTGCGAGACGCGCTGACAAATCTGCGTTAGTCGTGATTCTGATACACCAATTTTGCTGGCATAGTCTGGCACTTTCATGGCCGTTTTGTAGTGTGTTTCAACCTCACTGGAAAAACGCTTATAAACGCGGATATCGTCATTGCTGATGGGCATACTGCTAATGCGTTCGTGATTGAGCCGGATAATATAAATCAGCATAAGACTAACATGACTTTGCAGCGCGGCAGCGCGTTCAGGCATATCAACCTGCCATTCATCTGCGATATCAGACCAAACCCGGGTTAGTTTTTGCCATAGGTGATCTTGCTCGGCTGCTATGGCGCTCTGCGACAGGCAAATGCCCTGAGATAAGCCGATATCCTGTTGCTGGCTGAGACTTTGCGAAAACAACTGCCAGACAAGGGATTGGTGAATGGTGAGGACATGGCCACTGACGTCTTTTTGCGTGCAAAATGAGTGGGGTATTGCAGGTGGGGTTAAAAACAAACTGGGGCCAGACACCCGGAAAATCTTGTCATCAATGTGAAAATGGGTATCACCTGAGTCGATAAAATGGATTTGTAAATGCTGAGCATGACGATGAACAGACATGTCCCGCCCAAAAAAACTCGCCAGGCTGGTTAATGAATCGTAATGAATCGAGGCGTCAATAAAGCGTCGATCGTAATCTTTGCCAATATTGATATTAGGGATCCACTCGCCTGTTTTATACCCTGTCATGACCACACCCTACTGCGCTGATTCTGCTCTTCATTACTTTCCTGCTTTTAATGCTCATGACTAGCCATATGGCTAATTAATACTGAAAAGTGCAATTATGCAACTCAAAATGACAATTTCAGTTTTTATTATTGCTATATCGTTAATGAGTTACATAGATTTAACAATCTTGCCAGCTCTGGCTGGATGGCCTTAACCCTGATTGTAAAGTGCAACTGGAGATCACTAACGTGTCAGCAAAGTACCCTGAGCTTGGTGCCGCAACGAGTAAAGCCCGACTGTCACGGGCGGAGTATAAGTTTGTTGAACCACCCGAGTTAACCCGCAGCAGTATGACGCATGTGCCTGTCATTATTGTTGGCGGAGGACCCGTTGGCCTGGCCACTGCTGCTGATTTAGCCGGGCATGGTATTAACACGATTATACTGGAACGTTCCAATACTGTGAGCGACGGCAGTCGGGCTATTTGCTGGGCAAAACGGACGCTGGAAATATTAGATCGCCTTAACGTGGGTGAGAAGATGAAGCGTAAAGGCGTCGTTTGGGATATTGGCAAAGTGTTCCTGGGGGCCGATACCAACCCACTGTACAGTTTTGATCTGTTAGCAGATAAGCAGCAAAAAATGCCGGCATTTGTTAATTTGCAGCAGTTTTATCCCGAAGAATACCTTATCGAGTTGCTCGAAGCGCAGCCGAAGACCCAACTTCGATGGCAAAGTGAAGTTGTCGATGTTGAAAATGACGACGATAAAGTGACTGTCAGAGTGAAAACACCTGCCGGAGAATATCTGTTGTCCTGTGACTATCTGGTTGCAGCCGATGGACACCGCAGCGCTGTGCGAAAGATACTCGGGCTTGATTTTGTCGGCAAAGTGTTTGAAGACAATTTTTTAATAGCCGATGTACGGATGGATTATGACGGACCCGCCGAGCGCCATTTTTGGTTTGATCCGCCATTTGATGGCGGTCAGACGGCGTTGTTGCATCGACAGCCTGACAACATCTGGCGGATTGATTTTCAGTTAGGCTGGAACATCGACCGAAAGGCGGAATTGTGCCCGGAAAAAGTAGGCAAGAAGATTGCGGCATTTTTGGGAGACGATGTTGAGTTTGAGTATGAATGGGTCAGCATCTACACGTTTTCATGCCTTAAAATGGATAAGTTTACGCATAACCGGGTGATATTTGCGGGCGATGCGGCCCATCTTGTTTCACCGTTTGGCGCAAGAGGCGCCAATGGTGGCATTCATGATCAGGATAATCTCGCCTGGAAACTGGCGTTTGTATTACAAGGTAAGGCACCTGAAGCGTTGCTGGAAACCTATAACGAAGAGCGTAGCTACGGTGCTGATGAAAACATTCGTAACTCTACTCGCAGTACCGATTTTATTACGCCAAAAACACCGGTAAGCAGAGCCTTTCGCGATGGTGTTGTTGAACTGGCGAAAAGTATAGCCTTTGCCCGTGCATTCGTTAATAGCGGTCGCTTATCAATGCCTTGCACGCTGGATCAGTCATCGCTCAATACGCCTGATGAATCCCCGTTTAGTGCCAGACAAAGGCCCGGATCTCCATGTATGGATGCCCCGGTTACTCTCGATGGGCAGGCTAGTTGGCTACTCAATCATTTGGGCTGGCGTTTTATCGGGCTCTACTACTCAGATAGCAACGAACGCCCGTCCTTTGAGGCCTTGTTAGCCACCTCGTCGGTGCCGGTTGATGTGCTGATTATCCATCAGCAGGGGCACCGTGGAATGGTTGATAGTCAGCGTCTTATTGCCCGTCATTATGATATGACGCCGGGTACCTTCTACCTGATCAGGCCGGATCAGCATATTGCGGCGCGGTGGCGCGAATTTGATGCCGGCAAAGTCATTGCGGCGTTAACCAAAGCCACTGCGGCAGATGGTTTACTCAATACAACTGCCATTGAGGTGAAGACACCATGATACAACAAACTTATCAATTTTTAACCTCGCAGATAAATATCGACAACCCGGACGATTTTTATGAAGAGCTGATCAACGCGCATGAAAATTTGACTAACGACGAGAGTCAAAAATTTAATGCCAAATTGATCATGGTACTGGCCAATCATATTGGCGATCGCGATGTGCTGACTGAAGCGCTCGACTGCGTGAAAAATTCTTACACACGCGTTTAACCGGATTAACTTACATCAACATCAATGGAGACACATACATGTCGAAGAAAGCATTTGCTTCATCTGCAGATTTAGGTGAAAAGCAAGAAACTCTTGAGGTCCTGGGCGAAGGGATCTATGCCCTGACTGCAGAGGGCGATCCGAACATTGGCGCTATTGAAGCGGAAGATTTTATCGTTGCGTTTGAAGCGCGGGCAACCCCTAAAGCCGCATCTGATTGGCTGGAAAAGCTCAGAGCGCATACCGATAAACCAATCCGTTATCTTGTACTGTCTCACTATCACGCGGTGCGGGTGCTCGGGGCTTCGGCGTTTAACGCAGAGTCTATTATCGCACATGAAAATACCAAGCTTCTCATTGATGAGCGTGGAGTGCAGGATTGGGACAGCGAGTACGGGCGTATGCCTCGTTTGTTTCGTGAGCCGGACGGGATACCGGGGCTGACGCATCCGGATATTACATTTAACGACAGGTTAGAAATTCCCTTAGGCGGAGAACGGGGTAGTTTAATCCTGCAATACTGCGGGCGAGGCCATACGGCCGGCGACATTATTGCCTGGTTGCCAAAGCAGAAAATTCTGTTTGCGGGTGATTTGGTGGAAGCCGAAGCCGCGTTGTATACCGGCGATGCCTTCCACATGGACTGGTCGAGTCACACGCTTAATAACATCAAAGCCCTTGAGGCCGAAGTGCTCATTGGTGGTCGTGGTGCCGTTGTTAAAGGCAGAGAAGCCGTTGATGCCGCTATCGAACAAACCCGCGACTTTCTTAACGGCATGATCGACAAAGTTGGTCAGGTGCATCGCGCAGGCGGAACCGTAAAAGAAGCTTTCGAAGCCACCCATGAGTTACTGGCACCAAAGTTTGGTCAGTGGCCAATCTTTGAGCACTGTTTGCCGTTTGATGTGCAACGCTTATGGGATGAGCTGGATGGCATCGACTGGCCGCGGATCTGGACCGCTGAACGCGATCTGGAAGTGTGGGACAAACTGCAGGACTAGTCAGACGCTCGTTGGTAATACGATATAGGACATACACATGATAAAACTTAACGAAACGCATGATCCTGCATTGGTGAGCTGGGTACCCAGCGCCAATCAGGCAAACTGTGAATTTCCAATTCAAAATTTACCCTTTGCGAGCTTTACAGTGACGGGCTCTGACGAGCTGTATCGTGGTGGCGTGGCCATCGGCAATCAAATTGTTGACCTCAATGCTTTAAGTCGTACAGGCTTATTGGACGGAGCGGCTCAGGCGGCGTGTGAGGCGGCCTCACAGTCAACCCTGAACGACTTTATGCGAATGGGGCGCGAGGCGTCAGCGGCATTGCGTTTGCAGTTATCTCGTTTATTGCGAAAAGGCACGTACGCGGAACCGGTAGTGGCTGAATGCCTGGTGCCGCAAGAGACGGCGCAATACCAAACGCCTTGTCAAATTGGTGACTATACAGATTTTTATACCTCTGTTTTTCATGCCACGAACGTGGGTAAGCAGTTTCGCCCCGACAATCCGCTATTGCCCAACTATAAATGGATTCCCATCGGTTATCATGGCCGTTCCTCGTCCATTGATGTGTCAGGTCAAACTTTCCACAGGCCTTATGGGCAGTTAAAAGCACCGGATAGTGATACGCCCTGTTTAGGCCCGAGTCAACGGCTGGACCTTGAGCTTGAAATGGGCATATTCATCGGTGCTGAAAATACCTTTGGGAAGGCTATTAGCATTGACTCAGCAGAGCAGCATGTGTTTGGTTTGTGTCTGTTTAATGACTGGTCGGCGCGGGATATTCAGGCATGGGAGTATCAACCTTTAGGGCCTTTCCTGGCAAAGAATTTTGCTTCAACGGTGTCGCCCTGGGTAATTACCATGGAGGCGCTGGCGCCGTTTCGGACGAGCTTCGAACGGTCGCAGGATGACCCACAACCCTTACCCTACTTATCATCAGAAAGTAATAACCAGCATGGCGGAGTGGATATTAATATCGACGTGCTGATCCTTACTGAAAAAATGCGCCAGGAGGGGTTACCCCCGCAACGGATCTCATCGTCTAATTTTAAGCATTCATACTGGACGGTGGCGCAAATGGTTGCTCACCACACAGTAAATGGCTGCAATCTGCGCGCCGGCGATCTCTTTGGCAGTGGTACCCAGTCCGGGCCCAATCCCGAGGAGGCGGGTTCATTGCTGGAGTTAACCGCCGGTGGTAAGCAACCCCTTAAGCTTGATAATGGCGAAAGTCGCACGTTTTTAGAAGATGGCGATACCATTATTTTGCGCGGTAACTGTCAGCGTGAAGGGGCGGTAAGCATTGGCTTTGGCGAAGTGTCCGGGACAGTATTGCCAGCACATCCCGCGCAGTAATTGGGATTTTCTGAAATAGGTGTTGAGGATAGTAAATGATGTCTGATTTAACAGTTGAACAGATTCACCATGTGGCATACCGGTGCAACGACGCAAAGGAAACAGTGGAGTGGTATGGCAAAAATCTGAACATGGATTTTGTGTTGGCAATTGCTGAAAACCATGTACCGTCTACCAAGGCGCCAGATCCATACATGCATATCTTTCTGGATGCTGGTAACGACAATGTATTGGCTTTTTTTGAGTTACCGACTCACCCTGAAATGGGACGCGATCCAAATACGCCAACATGGGTTCAGCATATTGCGCTGAAAGTCAAAGACAGGGAAACCTTAATAGCCTATCGCCAACGCCTTGAGGCTAACGGTGTAGAGGTATTGGGTGTTACCGATCACAGTCTTTTTCATTCGATTTACTTTTTTGATCCTAATGGTCACAGGCTCGAACTGGCGGCACCCGACCCGCAGGAAAAGGAGAAGCTGAGTCGATTGAATGCGGTTAAGTGGCAGATGCTTGAGGAATGGTCGAAAACTAAACGGGCACCGAAACACGCGGCGTGGCTGCATGAAAAAGCATTAGGTGAAGGCTAATTACTGAGAGCATTACAACGAGGCTAATGATGCAGCTTTATTCTTATTTTCGCAGTTCGGCCGCGTATCGGTTGCGTATAGCATTAAATCTTAAAGGGATTAAATACGAGCAGATACCAATAAACCTGGTGACAAACGAACACCGTTCAAGCGCGTACCTGAAGGTAAACAATCAGGGATTAGTGCCAGCGCTTAAAGTAAATGAAAATCAAACGCTTGTACAATCTGGCGCGATATTGGAGTGGCTCGAGGAGAATCATCCGCAGCCCCCGTTATATCCGTCAGACAACAATGAAAAAGCGAAGTTGAGAGGATTGTGTCAGGTTATCAGCTGCGATATTCATCCGCTCAATAATTTAAGGGTGTTGCGTTATTTGCGCAATGAGCTGGGGCTCAGTGAACAGCAGAAAACCCACTGGTATCAACACTGGATTGCCCAGGGGTTTGAGGCGCTCGAAGCACATTTAGTGGCAACGCCTTATGCCATGGGTATGCAGGTCACAATGCTGGATATCTTTTTGATTCCGCAGGTTTATAACGCGTTAAGGTTCGGCCAGGATATGTCTGGGTTTGCCAATATTATGGCCGTATACAATGCCTGTAATGAACTGGATGTCTTTAGAACTGCCGCACCGGAAGTACAAGTAGATGCCAGCTAAAACAATTGCCGGAAGTGCCAGTAAGTTGAGCCAGACCGGTAACATACAACAACGGTAATAAGGGTGAGATTTATGCAACGATACAAAACAATAATAGACGGACGGCAATGCCATACTGATAAGCATATAGACGTGCTGAATCCGGCGACGGCAATGCCATTTGCGCAAATGGCGCTATCCAGTGTTGAGCAGGTTGATGAGGCAGTTCAGGCGGCTGCAGTGGCGTTTGAGTCATGGCGTCAGACTTCGGCCGATGAGCGCAAAGAATATCTGCATCAGCTAGCGGCACTGTTAGAGCAAAACATGCCCGAATTAATGGCGCTGATTACACAGGAAACCGGCAAACCGCTGAACGGATTGCATGGCGTCGGCGCGGGCATGGAAGTTGGCGGCGCCGCCGCTTGGATTCATGTCAATGCCGATTATGACTTGCCGGTTGAGGTGTTGCAGGATAACGATACTGCGCGCATTGAATTGCATCGTAAACCTTTAGGCGTTGTGGCGTCGGTAACGCCCTGGAACTGGCCGCTATTAATTGCTTCCTGGCATATTACCCCTGCTTTAAGAGCCGGCAATACAGTAGTGATAAAGCCGTCGCCACTGACGCCTGTGACGACAGCCCGCTTCGTAGAGTTGGCCAACACTGTGTTACCGCCTGGCGTGCTGAATTTGGTCGCCGGTGGCGCAGAAGTTGGTGCCAGGCTTACCTCCCATCCGAAGGTTGCAAAGGTTATATTTACTGGTTCAACACCTACCGGTAAACGAATCATGCAAGGTGCTGCAGAGCACCTGCAACGCCTGACGCTGGAACTGGGCGGCAACGATGCCGGGATTGTGCTTAGCGATGTTGATGTAAAGGCGGTGGCCCCCAAACTGGTTGCTGCCGCACTAAACAACAACGGCCAGACCTGTGCTGCACTCAAACGACTGTATGTACATGATAGTATCTATGAAGCATTGGGGCAGGAAATTGCCAATGTTGTCAGTAAAATCACCCTCGGCAATGGCCTGGAAGATGGCGTGGAATTAGGCCCGCTGCAAAACAAAACACAATTGAATATCGTTTCGACGCTGGTGGAAAAGGCCCGTCAAAACGGCGCCAGAATACTCTGCGGTGGCGAACCGTTTGGCAACAGTGGCTTCTTTTATTCGCCCACAGTGCTGCTGGACGTGGATGATCAGGATGCGGTGGTCAGTGAAGAACAGTTCGGACCGGTCATTCCGCTAATCAGATATACCGACATTGATGATGCCGTTGCCAGAGCCAATGCATTGGATGTGGGATTGGGGAGTTCGGTATGGTCACAAGATGTGAACCAGGCAACAGAAATTGCTCATCGGTTGGAAGCCGGCACGACATGGATAAATGATCACGGCACCATTCAGCCCGATATGCCCTTTGGTGGTGTTAAACAAAGTGGTATGGGCGTAGAGTTTGGCCTTCATGGGTTACACGAGCTAACACGACTGCATGCGGTTAAAATCGCCAGGTAAATGAAAAGTCCGGTTTGCTTTGCGCTGCCGGACTTGCCACCGCGTTACAGCTCCGCCATGATTTGGGCAGTGAGTTCGGTGCGTGATTGTACCGATGCTTTACGGTAAATATGGTGCAAGTGTGTCTTCAGCGTTGCAATCCCCATATTAATTCTGCGTGCAATTTCCTTATTGCTGGCTCCGGATATCAGCAGTTCCACGACATCCAGTTCGCGGTCGGTCAGGCCGTAGTGTTGTTGTAAAGCACTGCGTTCGTTTTCACGTTTAGGCAGGTAAACCATATTTAAGGTGTACTCCAGAAAACCATGGATAGCCTCTAACAGTTCAATGTCCCGGGCGCTAAAATCCTCTAAATGCTTTTCACGCAGTAAACTAATGACGGCAATGATTTCCTGGCGGGCATTGCGCAGAAAAATATCGGCCACATAGCGGTGTCGATAAGGCTGCATGAATTCCTGGTAATAGCGACTCGCAAGGAGTTCATGTTGTGGGATCTGTGAGTCCAGCGTAACAATCCTGACGTCAGAGTCCTTAAAATTAGAGGGGTTGAGGGGATCAAGCGTAAAATAAAAAGAGGTGTAGGCCTTTTCTATTTCAGTGGGAGTATTCGATAAATAGGCGCATGAATGCTGCATATCCGGCTGAACTAAGAAAAAGCCGGAACCACTGACCTCTATGAGATTATTAATCACTTCCAGGCTTTTAGCTTGAAATAAACTGGGAAACTGACTGCTTTGCAAACTGTTACTACCTGATTGATGATAAACGCATTTTTAGAGTTTATCTCAACTCAACCATATGGTGGATACCTTATGGTTTTTTTTTCACCTAAGATGCATCTATCACTATATTTTAAGTGGATGTATCTATGCAAAGCCAAACGCAGTCTTTACTACAGCGACGTTACAATACCATGGGTAAGTACTCGCCGTTATTCTATGAACAGCCTATCCATCTTGCACGGGCTGAAGGTGTATGGATGTACGATCAACAGGGCAATCAGTTTTTAGATTGTTATAACAATGTCCCTCATGTGGGTCATTGTCACCCTGCAATTGTCGACGCGATAAGTCGGCAAATGAGCACATTAAACATTCATACACGCTACCTGCATGAAAATATTGTTAATTACATCGAGCGGCTCACCGCCACCTTTGACAATGGACTCAATGCCGCGATGTTAACGTGCTCAGGCAGTGAAGCTAACGAACTGGCTTTACGAATGGCCCGGTTTATCACGGGAGGGAAGGGCATTATTGTGACGGATGCGGCTTATCATGGTAATACCGAAGCCGTTGGCGAACTGGGTACCGGCTTTATGCCTGAAGCTAAACTCACCAAACGTGTGCGTTCATTTCCTATCCCGGATACCTATCGTGGACTCGAAGGAGTGCATGATGAAGCACTCAAAAGCGCCTATCTCAGTCATATTCAGGCTGCTATAGAAGGGTTTGAAGACGACGGAATGGGCCTGGCAGGCATGTTAATTTGCCCGGACTTTGCCAATGAGGGATTACTTAATATTCCCGATGACTTTTTGAAAGAAGCGGCACAGTTGGTCAGAAATGCTGGTGGGCTGATTATTTTTGATGAAGTCCAGGCGGGGTTTGGTCGCACCGGAAAACACATGTGGGCTCATCAGTGGCACGACGTTGTACCGGACATTGTGACGCTGGGCAAGCCGATGGGCAATGGGTTTCCTTTGGCAGGCCTGGTCTCGAATTTGGATAATGTTAATGCCTTTAGTCAACATGCTATGTACTTCAACACGTTTGGTGGCACGCCTGTAGCCTGTGCAGTAGGTAATGCGGTGCTGGATGTCCTGGAGCAAGAAAACCTGCTCTCTAACGCAGTCACGACCGGTGAGTATGTGACGCGTGGTTTGCGCGCATTGCAAGATAAGTATGAATTGATCGGGGATGTGCGAAGCCTTGGCATGTTCTTCGCTGTAGAGCTGGTGCACGATCGAATTACCAAAACGCCGGCAACTACAATAGCGAAAAAGATCGTTAACTACCTGCGTAATCAAGGTGTATTGATCAGCACGATCGGCCCGCATGACTCGGTACTGAAAATACGCCCGCCTATGCCTTTTCAACCAGAACACGGGGACCGCCTGTTGCACACATTAGAGCAGGCTTTTCAGACTCTTATACAGGACGTTTAATTATTATGACCACTTCAGACGATAATCGTTTAGCGCACTTTACCACCGCGGCAAAAATGTCTTTGCCACACTGGGGCATTAAAAATGCCACTATTGCACTCATAAAGTATCGGGAAAACGCCGTTTTCAAAGTGACAGACCCTAACGGTCAGTGTTATGCGTTGCGACTACACCGCCCTGGCTACCACGAATACGCTTCGCTGCTATCGGAACTGCAATGGATGGATGCCTTGTCTGAATATGGCATTGCCACCGCCGAAGTAGTCAGGACCACAGAAGGTGAGCTTGTCGCGAGAGTGGTTTTGCCGGCAACGGGTGAAGATATTTACGTGGATTTATTTCATTGGGTTGATGGTGAAGTGATTGGTTCAGTAGAAGACGGCGTTGCATTGTCACTGGATAGTATCGCTACGCTTTATTACAACATTGGTGAAATCGCCGCACAGTTGCACAATCAGTCTTCAACGTGGACCCTCCCGGAAGGTTTTACCAGGCACGCCTGGGATCTTGACGGATTACTCGGCGAAGCACCGCTGTGGGGACGTTTTTGGGAGTTAGAGCTGCTCACTGAAGAACAAAAGAGTATCTTCATACAAATGCGCAATAAGGCCACTGAGCTTTTGCAGGGAATAGCAAAAACACCCGCAAATTATGGGTTAATTCATGCGGACTTTGTGCCTGAAAATTTAATGCTGGAGCAAGGCAGGTTGCGCCCGATCGACTTTGACGATGCGGGGTTTGGCTGGTACATGTTTGAACTCGCAACCGTATTGTACTTTATTCAGGACGAGCCCTATTTTGAAGAGGCGAAGACCGCTTTATTTGAGGGGTACCGGGCGAAGCGTACTCTACCTGATGAAGAGGAAGCACTATTGCCGCTGTTTCTGGTACTGCGAAGTGTCACCTATGTAGGCTGGTTACGAAGCCGGCAGGAGACACAAACGGCAAAAGAACTGGCGGGAGATTTGATAGCTCGCGCGCTACGTCAGTCCGAACAGTTTTTCACATGGTTCGACATCGTTAAATCATAGTGAGCGTGCAGACGCTGAGCCAACGTTGTACAAGATGGTAACGAAGGTTTGTTTATAATTGGCATCGTCGATGGATAAGCAGGCTCGCAACGTAATAAACCTATTCACGCCCTTTCAGTCGCAAACGAATTTAATGCTGTGTACTTATTGGGCGTCGTTTTGCCCGCCCAGTTGTTATTTCTAATGGCGAATATCGAGCCAGCGAGATGTACTACTTAAGTCGCGCATTTACGCTTTGAAAACGAAAGCCGCCGACTATTAGCACCACAGCCCCCAGCGCTACCAAAACCCACGCAATAGCAATGTAGGTGTTAATAGACGAGAAAAACTGAAACAGCACCGCTGCTGCACCAAGTAGCGATAAGCCTGTCCGGATATAGGCTAAAAACGTGCGTTCATTAGCGAGGCGAGTGCGCTCAAGCGCCAGCTTGTCGCGTATGTCGGTGTCGGTCATACGTGTTTCCTGTAACAGTGGATAGCATTATTAGTGTAACTACAGACACTCCTGTCGCCAACAGAATGCTTATTGACAGTGCGTTGAGATGATTGACTTGCTGTATTGCCTAAATTTACGCGTCTCTTACTCATGTTGTAAAGTCCTATAATAATATAAATGTCGATTTGAGCCGAGTTAGGATTGCTCCTTCTATTTTAAATTTAAATCAATGGTTTGGATTTCATCGAGTGATTATTTTAATTCTAACTTGTAAAAAATAACCGCAAAATTGTTAAATAAAGATCAAAATAAAGCATATAAAATGATAATAAATCATTTATAGTTAGTATTAGTCCGTTAAATTCCTAGTGAGTAGCCAGGTAGTTATCTGGCGAAGATAGTGTGAGTCATTTTCGTTCAGTGAGGTTTAGGAGCTCGCCAAATATGGCGTGAGAGTAGTGTTAGCGGCTTTATAAGGAGAGGCTTTTCATTGTATTGAGTCGTCGTGACGGCCTCTTTATTAACACTGTTATGGAGATGACAATGAAAAAATTGATCTATGTTTTACTGCTGTTGGTTTATACCACTGGTAGTTACGCGGCTCTCTCATCAGGGCGTTACGTTATTGTATCAAAGCTGAATGGCAACGCTCTGGATGTGGAAGATTTTAGTACTGAAGGTGGCGCTAATGTTATGACCTGGCTTACGCTGGGCAACAGTAATCAACAATTCGACGTGACTGAGCTAGGTGATGGAACCTATTCCATCCGGGCTGTGCACAGCGGTATGTCACTGGATGTCTGGGAGTGGAACACCGCGGATGGCGCCGAAGTCCGGCAGTGGAGCTATTCAGGCGCCGACAATCAGCGATGGTGGATTGAGGAGCGTGGCGCTGGATATTTTTCAATTATTTCTAAGCTGAGCAACCGCGCTATTGATATATGGGAAATGAGCATGTATGCAGGTGCCGATGCCCGTTTGTTTAGCTACTGGGGAGGCGATGGCCAGCTCTGGACGTTTCAACGGGTGGGCAGTTCAGCTGAATGCTATGCCGGGGCTACTTTAACCCATCGCTTTGTCGATTGTGGCGGCAAAACTATCGGTTTGAGCTGCAATGGGGATAGTGAATCCCAGTCACCTGTATTAACGTTACATAATTCGTCGGTGCGCAATGTGAGGATCGCCGCAAATGGCGGGGCTGACGGTATCCACTGTACAGCAGGTAATTGCACCATGGCTGATGTCACCTGGGAAGATATCTGTGAAGATGCGGCGACGAATAAGTCTGAAGGCGGCACCATGACTATTGCCGGCGGCTCGGCCTATAACAGTAACGGCGGGTATGGTGGTAATCCGGATAAAATTTTTCAGCATAATTCTAAAAACAGCACTACCATTATTTCTGGTGGTTTTACCGCCTACGGCCAAAACGGTAAATTGTGGCGCTCGTGTGGCAACTGTTCTAACAATGGTGGTCCCCGTAATGCACTAATCTATGACGTGACAATTAGCGGTAGCATTGGCTCTGTAGCCGGAGTGAACAGTAATTTTGGCGACAAAGCAACAATCCGCAATTTGCGCATTCAGGGGTATTCTCCAGGCAGTCCTAAAGTGTGCGAAGAATATCTGGGTGTGCAAAGTGGCCAGTCCTCAACCAAATGGGGAGAGTTCTGGAATTCTGCCTATTGTGATGTTTCACCTGCAGATGTCTCCGGTTTTTAGTATCAGCTTTATCGCCGCGCCATCGCGCGGCGATATTTCTGCCTGCAGATCCGCACAAAGAGCAATCGTTACAACGTGACTGACATTAATGTTACTTACCTTGCAAAAGGATAAACACATAGCCGTTGACTTTTTTCGGCAGACAATTAATACTCTGGACACAATTAAACGCACACACATTAATGATGTTTAACCTCCCGGCACCCAAAGCATTGCTAGTTAATATTATTACTCTCGTTATTCTTAGGAATGGGCGGGAATGTTAGTGCGTTATTAAAAGAATCACTCAAACCCGCCGCCAAGGCGGGTTTTTTATTGGCTTGTCCTGGTGGTAATAAATAAGAGACGACAGCCATGAACAACTCAATATCTTATGTCTTAAAACGCATCCATGACGCGGTTAACAGTGACGATCTGAACACACTCTCCGATTGTTACGGCGACCAGGCTAACGTGGTTGCCACCCCCTTAGCCGGCGCTGCTCAGCACGATTGCGTTAGCGCCTTACAGCATTTCCAGCAACGCTTTATGCCTGAGCAACTGGTAACCACCGGCGATGAAGTTGTTATTGAAGCCGGTGATGTAGCGTTAGTTATTGCCAAGTTGTACCTGGTGCCCAAAAATGCACCAAACGCTTTACCCATTGAGAGTAAACGAGCTGTGTATGTTATGCAGAAACAAGCCGATAATGAATGGCGCTGTATTATCGATAACTTTTTTGGTACCGATTTGCTGGACTTTGCCTAGGCAGATTTTTCAGCGGTGAGTAAAGCAAGTTGAAGGCGTGGGAAATGTCGGTATATTGATGTCAGGGCCTGTAAAAATAGTAAGCAACAGTTGCTCATCAGAGCTTTAGCAGGTATTGGTTAACACCACAATGGCTCACCAATGCCGCGGTATAAAACCGGTCGTGTGTAAGACGTTGAGAAAAACACGACAAACTGAAACTGGCGCTAGGCAGAATGGCATGAAAACAGCTATTCTGTAGGGAGTCTGTTAGGAAATAGTGGTGAAATGAGTTCACAACAACCGCGAACGGTTAAGCAAAATCTGACAATCCGCTTGTTGCGGGTATTGCGTTACAACAAGGCAAGAATTGAAAGAGCTTTGGTATTGCTACCTGAAGAGCATCGGCCGTTGTTTCATGTCTTGCCTTTTTTACTGCATGTCAATCACCCGGACTTACCTGGTTATGTAGCAGCCGAGGGCGAAGCTTGCTTTGGTCTTAACAACTATTCCCTGCGTGAAGAGGTCAGGCAGTCGATCGCGGCTGTTTTTCCAGAACAAGCAGCGCTACTTGAGGATCTTAAAGCCATCTGGCCCCGTCAACGCGCTATTGATGCGCTGGTACTGATGGGGAGCGTTGGTACCATTGCGCAATCAGATAAGTCAGACTTTGATTACTGGGTGTGTGTTGATAGCAACAAATTAACACCCACGGCAATGGCGCGGATGCAAGACAAGTTAACAGCGCTGGAGCAGTGGGCGCAAGACAGCTTCGACATCGAAGTGCATTTTTTCTTATCTGATATTGAGAAAGTGAGGGATAACGATTTTGGTGTTGCCGAGGGCGAAAGCGCAGGCTCTGCGCAAGCGGTATTTTTAAAAGCCGAATTTTATACCACAAATATTGTGGTCGCCGGTAAAGCCCCTTTTTGGTGGCTCACGCCGGATAGTACAACCGAAAAGCAGTACTATGCGTTACTCAACCAACTGGAAGCTGGCGGCTCCCCGGACCTCGACTGGTTTATGGACTTAGGCCATCTGGATAAGCTTGACGTTAACGAGTTGTTTGGCGCGGCTATCTGGCAGCTCGGCAAAGCCATGGACTCGCCGTTTAAGTCGGTATTGAAAATGGCTAAGCTCGAGGTGTTTTTGGACAATCTTGAGCGCGAACAACCTTTGTGTAATTTACTTAAGCAACGTGTTCATCATGGTGATGAAGCGCCGGGTAATGTCGCCAATATCGATCCCTATGCGCTGATGTTCGATCAGCTTATTGCTCACTATGAATCTACCCAACAGCCGGACGTTGTCACGCTGTTACAGCAATGCTTGTACATTAAGTGTGGGTGTAAGCTTAGCCAGCCGGTCGAGGAAGGTGAGGTGAATTTTAAACGCCGCATCATCGCCGGCTACGTAAAACGCTGGGGCTGGAACCGCAGCCAGCTGCGTCACCTCGACAATGCAGACAACTGGACCTTTAGTGAGCTGGTGCAACTGAGCCGCCGCATTCATCGATTCCTGATCCAGTGTTACCGGCGGATGTCGGCGCAATTAAAAATGGACAGCCAGTCGGTAAGCAAAGAAGATATGACGGTACTGGGCCGACGCCTGGAAGCTTACTATGCGAAAAAAGAACACAAGCTTGATTTTTTGCGCATTGGTTTTGATGACAAAGTGAATTGCCCGGTGATTACCGTTAAGCAACATAAGTTAAAAAATGGTCAGCCGGTATGGGCCGCCTATTATGGCAATTTGTTGGGTAAGCAGGGTAAAGCTCAGGATAAAACCCGGGTGTACACCGCCGAGACGCCGGAAGGCTTAATGTTATGGTGTGTGTGTAATCGGGTATTAAATACTGACACTAAAGTGTTACTCGATTATGACACAGAGCCGGTTGTGGATAATGATTTAAAGTCACTGATTAAACACTTTGTGGATATTTTCCCGCCGGTGCGCGTGAATGCCGTATCCCGGCAAGACCTTCTTGAGCCAGCCTATATTAAGGCGTGTTTGGTTATTTTAAACTTTACTACAATGCGGATAAAGCCCACGGTAGAGGAGGTCACGGTGGTCTATTCCACCTCCTGGGGGGAAACTTTCCTGGTGCCCGGTAAAGAGGCTATCGACAAACTGTGGTTTGAATTACAAGAAGTTTTTCCACGCCCGCCTTGCTATGTATTTGTGCCGGACGGTATGCAACGTAAAAGAATTTATCAGGCATTTACCGACACCACAGAGTACGAATTCGAACTGCTGAATTACTGGTAGCGTGGCGGGTTTTAAAACAGGGGAAGCCGGCGCGCCTGCGAAAAAGAAGCGCGCCGGGTGAAAACGGTTACTGAATATCTTTAGCCGTTGGCAACGCCTCAAATGCTCCGAAGTGAGACACCGCGTGCGCGCCGCAGGCGGTGGCAAACCGCAGTGCATTTGTCACCGCATCCTGATTGGCTAACCAGTTAGACAGTTCATCATGGTGATGGACTTGCCCCGCGAGCTGAAACAAAAAACCACCGACAAAAGCATCCCCTGCAGCGGTGGTATCGACCGCTTTTACGGCGGCAGGGTGAGTGTAAGTGCCGTTTGTGGTGTTAGTGTAAAACGTGATGGGTTCGGCGCCGTTGGTGATCAGCACCAGTGATACGCCCTGTTTTAGCCACTGTGCAATTTTGTTGGGCGTTTCGGCTTCGCCATAAAGCTCAATCAGTTCTTCTTTGCTGGCTTTAATGATGTCTACCTGTCCGGCAAGATCAGCGATTGTTGTAGGCGCCAGAGACGAGTCATCCCAAAATGCAGGGCGCAGATTAATGTCGAGAGTTAAAATACTGCCCGCTGATTTAAACTTTGCAATGGCCTCAGCAGTGACAGTGCGTAGCCTGGGGATGCACACCGAGCCAGAGCAAAAGCTAACAATACGGGGAGTGTCAAAGAGCGCTGGCACTAAGTCACCGGGGTGTAAATCGGTATGCGCCGCGTTGTCGATATAAAAGTCAAAGGAGCGTTCGCCATCAGCGTCTAAACCCACGAAAGCCAGTGCGGTTTTCCCGGCGTCGGAGTAAGTGGTAAAGGTGGTTGTTACGCCCAGATCCGCGAGTGTTTTCATCAGGTAATGGCCAAACTGATCATTGCCTAATTTACCCAGTAGGGCACTGTTACCGCCTAGCTTGGCGACTGCAACGGCTACATTGGCGGGCGCACCGCCGGCAAATTTGCGAAAGCTTTCATTGCTATCATCAATGCCCGGCTGGCCTTTATTCGACAGCATGTCGATTAACGCCTCACCCATACATAATACTTGCATTATTTAATCTCCAATGTCGTTCAGCCGGTTAACCGGTAGCAATGTGTGTACGAATAGCTCAATACGAGTTTAATACGCCAACCGATACCCTAATAAGGGCAATCCCATAAGGGCAATCCCATAAGGGCAATCCCATAAGGGCAATGTAGTGCAGTCGTTAAATTAAATCAATAAAGTTTATTTAATTTTTGTTGAGCAGGTTCAGATACTGTAAAGCGCCAGTAACGGCAAATTTGCGCACCCCAGGGATTGCGCGCCAGCGCCTATTGAGCCCGGCTTTATTTGCAAGGGCGACAGGCCGCGCATATCGGCACCGGTAAGCTTGGCCTGACAACGACTGACAATACGCGCTTTTATATTTTCAGGTATGGCACCGTCAATAACGATTGCATCGAGATCCAATAACGCCTGCGCGCTAATCGCGGTATGCATCAGGCCATCGGCCACCTGTTCTAGCCAACCATTTAATACCGGTAAGTTATCTGGCCATTGCAATGGCTGTTGATGCAGAAAGTGAGTATCAATGGCTCTGTGCTTAAGCGCTTGTTCAAGCAGATAGAGTGAAGACTGTTCAATTAATTGCTTATTGCTTGCGCCGCTGAAGGTAGGCAGTGAGCCAATGGCGCCGGCATTGCCGGTGCGTCCGGTATGCAAATGGCGATTAAGTACCAGCCCACCGCCGATAAAGGTACCGATAAAACAATACAGATAGTCGGTGAGGTCGTTGTGTTTGCCAAACCAGAGCTCGGCGGCACAGGCTGCGGTGTCATCGTTGCATAGATACACCGGCAAGTCGGAAAACCGCTCAACTTCTGCCAGCATATCGATATCTTTCCAGGCCAATAATTCTGCCTCGGGCGCACCGGTTTGTTCGCTCCAGCGCCACAATTCAAAGGGTATCGCGACACCGATACCACTCATGCGTTGTTGCTGGTCATCGCTTAAAGGTGCGATGAGTTCACTTATTGCCTGTGCCAGGAACGACCGCATCGTGGTGACCGAGGGGTAATTCCATGGTTTGCTGCGAGCGTTTACCACGTTGCCGGTAAAGTCAATCAGGGTTATGTGGATGTTGCGCCGGCCAATTTTAATGCCAATGCCAAAGGCACCCTGTGGGTTAAGTGAAAAGGGCACTGTGGGCTGCCCCCGCTTGCCTCGTTGCGGCGCGCCGCGTTTTACTAAGCCGTCTTCTTCGAGCTTATTAATGATCACAGTGGCTGCCTGAGCCGACAAGCCGGTTTCCTTTGCAATAACAGATTTAGGCAGTTCTTTGTGGTGCCTGATCAGCGACAAAATACGCCGCTCGTTAGCGGCGCGCAGTGCTGACTGGCCTTTGGGCAACGTCGATTTTTGCCATAAAGGCGAGACGGGTTGAGAACTGGTTAGTGCGTAACTTGACATTAGATCCTGCTCACTTCTTTGTTCCACGCATTGCAACACGAGCTCTGGCATTGCAACTATCCGGGCTGGAAGCGCTCAGCGTACCCTAAAGACATTTAATTTAGTAATAAAAGTTGATTAATTACAGGCGGTGAGAACGCATCAGTTTATCTGTTCATCGCTATAATGTCGGTGATTGGCGAGGCGTGAACATGGTCTGATGTGGTATTTGTTGTCAACTCGCTGTACCCTCCCATGGCAGGATAAAAGCCAGAGCACCCTATGAAAAAAACCGACAGGAAACGCGACAATGTATTACGAGAAACGCTCACCGAAGTCTGTGAAGCTGCGCTTGAACGCTACCCCGGCTTTGTGTGGCTGACGCATTTTGCCAACTATAGTGAGTTTCCTGACTCGCTGTCGGTTTGGTGTATTTTTGACACGGAAGCGCAGCTCGCCAGCGCCGACACCGCTAGCTTAACCGCCTTGATAAACCATCAGCTGGAGCACGTGGGTATTAAGGTAAAAAACATCCAAAAACATGTCAGCTTTGACACCGAGGAGGCATGCCGTATTGCTCATGGAGGAAACTGGAAACGGCGCTTTAGCAGTCAGCAACACTGATCTAACGCTGACACACGCAGGTTGGCATTATCCAGCAGCGCCAGTTAGGGTTGTTATCCGCTCACCCAGTCTTTTGCAGGGTTACTCTGCGCTATATTGCTCGTGTTTGTGAATGACTATCCAGCCGTCAATGTAAATTGTGTGCGGGCGACGAACAGTGTAAATGTCGCCGGCGGCATACATCGCAGCTAATTTCTCGTGACTCACAAAGACCTTTTCAACCCGATAATAATTACGTAGCGTGAGGGCATGATCGAACTGGAAATGCTGGCGCGGCGATACCGGCGTTGTATGGCCTATATTTCCTGCTTTAAATACAATACCATCGGTCTGCACTGCCAGTACTTTCATGGGAACATAGCGATATTTTTGATTACTGTCGGGATCTATGGCGTGGAAATCGACAAAGTAAAAATCACTTTTTTGCGGCTGATTAAAAATTTTGTCTGCCTCAATGTGCTCTGATAGGGCATACAACTGGTACAGTGACACTACCGCCAGCACCAGCGCTATCTCGTAATGTGCTTTGAAAAACTTCAGCACTGAACGCATAAAACGCAGTAGCAGTCTGTCGTGGTGATCTGAATAGTGTACAGCGCTAGCATTCATAACGAACAGCCTTATTTACAAGCGTTAGTTTGTTGCCATTGGCAGGGACTGTTTGAACAAAATTCCGTTTCATTGGTGTTTGCGCTGTGTGGGCAGTTTGATGATATGTTGCGCAATGTTAGCGCCAGGTGCAAGGGCAAATTTGACTATCGCCTGTTCGACGTAGCTTAATCAGGCACCAGAAAATTGCGGCAGAGATGCAATGCCTACCTGGTCGCGCCCTTTGTTTTTGGCATCATAAAGGGCCATGTCCGCTTGATTCACCAGCTCAATAAAGTCGCTGTAGGATTCTTTAAATTCGGCGACACCAATACTCACGGTGACCAGGTCGATGCTCATATCGGTCACCTCAGAAGTCGTCTTAATTGCGTTACATAATCGGTTAGCCAGAATTGCGGCTTCATCTGCGGTGGTATTGGGCAATACAAACAAAAACTCTTCGCCACCAATACGGCCGACACAGTCACTGCTGCGTAAGCTGCTACTGCATTGATTGGCAATGAACAGTAAAACATTGTCGCCTTCATTATGACCAAATTTATCATTGATCGATTTAAAGTTGTCGATGTCTAACATTAAAACTGACAGCGGCTGATTATAGCGTTTACTGACCGAAAAGCTTTGCTCGCCGATCTCCATGATTTTTCGCCGGTTGTTGATCCCGGTGAGGACATCATGATTAGCAAGTTGCCGGTTCTTTTTATACAAACGGTAGATCACAATTACTGTCACGGCAAACACTAGCACCAGCGTGACTAAGCCTGCCATTAACCAGGTTTGAAATCGCTGTTTTTGCTCGTTTAACGCTAATTTAGCCCCGAGAACTTCGTTCGCATGATCAAGCTGCTGGTTTCTGAGTTGTTCAATCTCCAGGCTAAATTCACTGTTGAGGCGCGCTGCTTCTGAGGTCATATCAAGCCGGGCTTTTTTTAGCAGGGCGCGCTCGCCTTTACGCATATTTTCGAATGCGGCTTTGTATTGCCGGGCGTCGTAAAGAATGTTGGCATAGATCACATGGGCATCCCACAACCCGGCCAGATCGTCAGTGCCTTGCACTAAGTCGACAGAGTTCTTTCCATAGATCAGTGCTTTTTGGTTATAGCCATTGTCATTTAATAAGCTGGCATAGTGCACGTATGCATTGGCAATATCAGGCACATTGCCCAGTTGCTCACGTAATGTCACTGATTTCGCTATCCATTCAAGGGCTTCTTCAGGGGAGCCATCTTTGTCAAAATAATACGACATCAGTAAATAGGCATACGCCAGCGCAGACGTATCTTCTAAGTGCTGAAAAACAGTAATGGCTTGCTCCAGTAACGCAAATGCCTGAGGCCTTTCACCTACAATATTGATCATCTGGCTACGAGCCATTGTTGCATGTGCTTTCAGTAATCTATTGGCATCACTGTAGCCCGCTTCGGCGCGTTGATAGTGGGTTAACGCTGCTTCGTAATCCTGCAACTGGTAGTTTACGTCACCCAACAGAAAATCGGCTAGGGCGGTAATCGTGGGCCAGCTTTTTCGTTCAGCCTCGACACGAATTTTACCCAGCTGATCAATAGCTTGTGTGTAATGTTGTTGATAGGCATGGTTTATAGCACGGTACATTTTTATGATGGCAAGCCACTTGTCATGCTGCTCAGTGTTGGCAGCATGTTGTGATGCTTGGCTCAACGCACTTTCAAAGAGTGGATCGGCCTTGGCATAATGGCCGTTATCAAACTGCACGAAGCCCTGCAAAAATGTCTTAAGACCGGCTCCCTGCGGATCTGTTTCGGCTGGCAGTGTTTGTGCTAAGGGTTGCAGTAAATCTGTGCGGTTAAATAAAAAGTACAAAATGGCAAGTTGTTGTTGATTATGAGAAATCTCAGGTTGCTCGTTATGCTCTTTCAGCAGTGCCTGTTGAGTGGCGGTGAACGGTTGACTTTGATATGCAGTAGAAAAAAGCTCTAATTGAGCATAGACCCAGGGAGTAAAAATAGACACGCTCACGGCAATACTGATCAGTGATAATTTTCTCAATACTGCAATCACTACTAACTCCATGTAACTTTTATGTTATTTCATCAACGAAACCATCTTATGTTATTACTTTTACACTATTCTGGTTAAATATAAAACAGTTTATTCGTCTCAGAGGAGTTTACCGGTGAGGCATGCTGAGATGGTACAAGAAGTCCGTTTCCTGCACCGGGTTATTGATTATTGAAGCGTTACGGTAGTTTCTTCAGTTGCGGTCACCGAGGTCTCAATGACTGCCTGAAAGCTGAACACATCACTGTTTTCATCGCTTTCCGGCTGGTCAAACAAAGCGAGGCAGCTAAATGCAACGGTATACTCATCTGCGGGTAAGTAACCGGCGACAAACTCATAAGATTCAGTGTCGGCGTTATAGGTAACACTCGCTATGGCAAAAGGCGCAATTTCGTTTGCATCAGCCGGCGAATCAGCATCATCACCGAGCAATTCAGGGTTCAGATCACTACCGGTGTACAGATAAACGGCATTACCTTCATCGATATCAGCTTTTGCTGCGCAGGCGCTGTCTAACAGTAAGTCCTCGCTGACGGTGCCAGAGAGTGTGCCTACTGAGTCATTGGCAACCAGGCGCACGCCGCGTGGTTTGAGGAAAATAGTATTGGGTTGACCCACGGGATCCACCAGGCTTTTTCGTAAATCAAATTCAACGGTATAGGCCGCGGCGACGCCGGGTAACACCTCAATACCATCCAGCTTGAGTTCGTTACTTGGCACCGACAGCTCGTAGGTGCCATCATCCATCACAATATAGGACGCATCGGTAACCGCCAAACGAAGCTGAGAATAAGTCCCTGCGGGTATGTCGGTATCGTCAACGATGGTGACAAACGACTCGCCCTGGTAGTTGAGTAGGTCGATAGCCCTGGGGTCACCGTTTTCATCCCTTACATCAAAGGTTTGATTGCCATCGCCACCGATCAACTCGACGCTATTAAAATAAACAACGACTTCGCTCGCCTGGTCGACGGGCGCATCGGAAACCGCCAAACTGAATGTTGCGGTGTCAGGCGTTTCTGGTGATGGTTCGTTGTCACTACTGCTGCTCCCGCCGCAGGCAAATAAGGATGATGAAACGAGGGTAATTAAGGCGCCTTTTACAAGCGGTTTTTGTATTGCATTCGAAATGAGGTGTGATTGCTTATTCATTTCTTACTCCTGCTTTACTGGTTAATTGCTGATGTTGCAATGCGCTTATGTATGAACATGTTTCATGTAGTCTTTCAAATCTTATGCCACCCGGTAAATATGTCTTTTTAACAATAGGTTGTATTTCGTATAACGTTCTGAGCTGTAAGTTTTACGACATGGTGTTGCACATTTGCGTCACTATGCGGATGGGGAGTTGTGCGATCTGAACCCTGCCTATCTGCCTATGTCAACACGCGAATGCGACTAACAGCGACCGCATAAAAATCAACCATCGGTTACATTTTTTATCAATAGCGGTGGCATCCATGTGCTAACCTCACAAAATGGGCAATAGGTAATTTGAAGTATGCTTGATAGCAAAAAACACAATCATAAAATCAATCTGCAGTTTATTAAGGTGTGCTTTGTTGTAACGCTACTCGGTACCCTGGTGCGCCCGTTGTTTATCGATTTGCCTTTCATTTTTACTGGCATAGGCTTGCTAAACCTACTCAGTATCTTGGTTATTTATGTTGTGGTTAAACGCCATTGGTGTCAGCGATTTGAGGCATTAAGCGTCTTTTTAATTGGCGTGGGTACGGTAACCCCGCTGATGGTCATTTCTGGCGGTATTAACAGTCAGTTTGCGCCAATCATCCCGTTAATTCCGTTAGCAACAGCGCTTATTGGTGGTGTCAGAATGTCCATGGTAGTGTCGGTTTTGCTTATTGGGTTGATTACATTATTTGTTGTTTTTCATTCTCAGGTGGCCGATTTTACGCAAGACTCGAGTAGTCAGGCGAAAGTGGTATCCCGCGCTGTATGGTATGGTTTAACGCTGTGCGCAACCTGTTACTTTGGAATCTTCTTTTATCGTCGCAATCAGTATCTGCAACAACAGCTTGAGAAGATGGCGACAATGGACGAGCTGACTGGCGTATTCAACCGGCGGGGCTTTATGGCGTTAGCCAGGCAGCAACTGACCATGGCGTACAGAAACCAGCGCCCGTTTTGCATCATTTTACTGGATATCGATCATTTTAAGCATATCAACGACACTCACGGCCATGATGCGGGTGATATGTGCCTGTCAGCGGTTGCCACCAGTATTGATAATGAACTTCGCGAGCAGGATATTTTAGGTCGCTATGGTGGTGAGGAATTTATTTTGTTTTTGCCAGACACCAACTTGCAGCAGTCCAAACGGGTTGCTGAGAAAATCCGCCGCGCCATTGCGTTAATGGTTACCGGTGATGAAGGATTGCGACTCACCGTCACTCAGGGTATTGCCGGATACGAGGGCGGCAATTTGGACGATATAGAACACTATATTTCTCTGGCCGATGAAGCGCTTTATCAGGGCAAAGAAAGCGGTCGCAACAAATGGGTGTTATCTGCCTAAGCAGGTTAATTACTGGTAAAAACGAAACTGAGCAGACGGTGGATTGTGTTTTAGTGGCCACCTCATATACTAAGCGCTGATTATTCACAGGACAGTTAGTATGAAAAATATAAACCGGTATATTGTATGTATCGCATTGTTGCTCGGAGCAGGTAAAACTATGGCAGATAGTGATGTATCTTTTGAAGCGTTACCGCCTCTCGAAAATTTTCAGGTAAACAATGACAAAATGATCAGCGCAGGCTTACCCAATGAAGCGCACTTTTCGGTATTTAAAGCGCAGGGAGTTTCCACGGTTATCGACCTGATACCGGGTGATCGCAAGGTTGAAGAGACGATAGTGAGTGATCTGGGCCTGGATTATCATAATATTCAGGTCGAGTGGGAAAACCCCACGGTAGCTAATTTTGCAGCGTACGTTGCCATTATGGATGCTGCTAAGTCTGAGCCTGGCATTGTATTAACACATTGCAGAAAAAACTGGCGTGGAGCCGTATTTACTTATCTGTATCGACTCACTCAGCTTAACGAGCCAGAAGCCGAAGCCAGACGCGATCTCGACGCGATTTGGCAACCTAACGACACATGGCTGGTCTTTATCGAAAAGGTAAAAGCCCACTATAACGTTGATTGATTGTCGATGTTAGCAATTTAACATTTACTGCGCGAATGGGCTGCTGAGAGCATGTGATCTGGTTTAACCGCCAGCGGGGGCGCTCAGCAGTCGCAGTTTTTTTACAATAATGTTGTTGGCATAGAGTAGTTTATCAACCGAATTGAAAAAACTAGATGTAGATCAATTTTTAATCAGCCATTGTTGCTATACTTATTGGGTAAGAAGCGTACAAACGCTGCTACTTATATTTATATAATTAAATCTACCCTACATATCTTTCGAACGTCGTAATACGAAAGACTACGCTCTGGAGATAGCCATGACAGTGCATGCAATAAAACCTACTTTTCGTTCAAAGGCTGATTTGGCTTTACAGGTGGAAAGAGGCCACCTGTGGCTACATTGTTTTCGAACGTGTTCGAGTTGTCAGCAGGTGTCTAAAAATCTGACGAAGTATGAATTTGGCGATGGCAGCTCGGTCATTTTAGACTCAAGCTATGATTTTCCTGCCCCGGTAAAGCCTGAAGAGATTGCACGAAAACAGCAACACCTTAAGGCAAGCAATCACTAATATTATGTAATCAACGTTTAAAAAGCGGCCAAATGAGGCCGTTTTTTTATATCTGTAGATTGACACCCGGACTTATGTATGTGAAATTTCACATATGTGAAAAATCGAATGTGTATTATGGATCCTTGTCAGTTTTTTAAGTGTCTGGCAGATGACACACGGCTGCAGTCGCTACTGTTGATAGCGCTTGAAGGCGAAACGTGCGTCTGTGATTTGATGTTTGCCTTGCAACAGGATCAACCAAAAATATCCCGTCACCTTGCAGCGCTGCGAAAATGTCAGATTGTCAGTGATACCCGGCGTGGAAAATGGGTGTTTTACGATCTTTCGCCAACATTGCCAGATTGGGCCAAAGACGTGATCAATAACACCGCGAGAACCAATCCCGCGTATCTTCAGGACGCGTTAAAGCGGTTACGCGCAGAACGCACCGACTCCACCAATTGTTGTTAATTTTGGAATATCATGAAAATTCTCTATATTTGTACCCATAATCGTTGTCGAAGTATTCTTTCTGAGGCGGTCACTAACCAGCTTGCTGGCGGTGTTATAAATGCCCAAAGTGCCGGCAGTCAACCTGCCGGAGTTGTTCACCCCTTGTCAGTGAAATATCTGGAGCAGGCCGGGTACAACACCGATGGTTTGCAAAGCCAGTCGTGGGATGAATTTGAAAGTTTTGCCCCGGACATTGTGGTCACGGTATGCGACTCTGCTGCAGGTGAGAGTTGTCCGGTATGGTTTGGTAACAGTATCAAGGTGCATTGGGGTCTTAGCGATCCGTCGAAAGTGGTTGGTAGCGATAAGGATATCGAAACTGCGTTTAACCAGTGTATTGCGCTCATCGAAGGGCGGGTTAAAGCGCTTATTACACTGGCGGAAACGGCGCAATCAAAAGGCTTTGACCGCGATGAACTGCGCAAGGCGTTAGCACAATTGGGGGCGCAATAAGATGTCGCCACCGCTAAATACTGATTTACCCAACATTGATGAATCGCAAATAAAATGCCCGTCGCTAAACGACTTTGCGGGCGTTTCTTCCACATCGCCACGGCAGGCGAATCATCCGCCACGTATTTTATTGCTCTATGGCTCGTTGCGAACGCGTTCGTTTAGTCGTTTGGTGATAGAAGAGTGTCAGCGTTTACTTACCTTGTTTGGCGCTGAGGCGAGAATATTCGATCCCAGCGGTTTACCGCAACCAGACACTGATGATGGTTCGCATCCGAAGGTTCAGGAACTCCGGGAGCTAATGATGTGGTCAGAAGGGCAGGTATGGTGTTCACCGGAGCGCCATGGCTCAATGACCAGCATATTTAAGAGCCAGTTAGACTGGGTGCCGCTAAATCTTGGTGGTGTTCGGCCCACCCAAGGCAAAACGTTAGCGGTAATGCAAGTGTGCGGTGGCTCGCAGTCGTTTAACGTGGTTAATCAACTGCGTATTCTTGGCCGTTGGATGCGGATGATCACCATTCCGAATCAATCATCGGTTGCCAAAGCATTTTTAGAGTTCGATGACAATGATCGCATGAAGCCTTCACCTTATTACAACCGGATTGTGGATGTCATGGAAGAACTTATTAAGTTCACGCTGCTCACCCGTGCCAACAGCGACTATCTGGTAGACCGGTATTCAGAGCGTGTTGAATCAGCACAACAGGTCAGCGAACGCGTCAATCAGCGCAGCGTATAAACACGCGCAAAAGGAGAATTTTATGGGATTATTTGAGCGTTATCTGTCGGTATGGGTAGGCCTTGCGATTATCGCAGGGATTGCTGCTGGCAGCATGGTACCCGAGTGGTTTGCGGTGGTGGCCGGGTGGCAGTATGCCCAGGTGAACTTAGTCATAGCGGTGCTGATCTGGTTAATGATTTACCCCATGATGGTACAGGTCGACTTTTCGGCTATTAAGGATGTGGGCAAGAAGCCCAAAGGCATACTGCTCACACTGGTTATAAACTGGTTGATCAAGCCCTTTACCATGGCGTTGTTGGGTTGGTTGTTTTTTAAGGTGTTATTTGTCGATATGGTCGACCCGCAAACTGCCAGTGAATACATTGCCGGTATGATATTGCTAGGCGTGGCGCCGTGTACAGCGATGGTATTTGTATGGAGTCAACTGACACGAGGCGATGCCAATTACACCTTGGTACAGGTCTCTATTAATGATGTCATCATGATTTTTGCCTTTGCGCCAATTGCAGGCTTGCTGCTGGGCGTCACTGATATCACTGTGCCCTGGGACACCCTGCTGTTATCGGTCGTGTTGTATGTACTGATCCCATTGGTGGCAGGAGCTCTTACGCGTAAAGCGCTGGATAATCAGCAAGGTAGCTCCCGCCTTGCCCACTTTTTGCAGGCAATGAAACCCTGGTCTATTGTGGGGCTGCTAACAACTGTTGTTTTATTGTTTGGGTTTCAGTCGCAAACCATTTTGGCGAAACCTGAAGCCATTGTACTGATTGCCATTCCGCTATTGATTCAAACCTATGGTATCTTTGCCATTGCCTACCTCTTAGCCAAACGCATGAAACTGCCGCATAACGTGGCGGCACCGGCGTGTATGATTGGTACTTCCAACTTTTTTGAACTGGCTGTTGCAGTTGCAATTTCAGTATTTGGACTAGAGTCTGGTGCCGCTCTCGCGACAGTGGTTGGTGTGTTAGTTGAAGTGCCGGTAATGCTATCGCTGGTGTGGTTTGCTAACCGCACCCGGGATTGGTTTGATTGACGCGTATTTCCTCGTATTAAGAGAATACCTTGTATAAAAGGAAAAGGGATGGCGATGATTTGCTGTTCCTTTTTTGCTTTTCCCCAGCCCACATCGTCTATCCAATCCACTTCGTCGCTGAATTGCCGGTAAGCTGAAACTGGTTGTCATCCGCGAGGTAATCTTTGTCCCGGAATATCCGCCACTGAATAGCGCACCTATATTGTATATTACTTAATTTCACTTCTCTTACGATCCAGCCGTTTTAAGCAATGGATCTTTATGTCGAAAAGGAAATTTAAAGTATTCCTTAACAGTAGGTTAATTTTGTTCTTACTTTTTTAACAAAAATGTTGGTTAAATAGGCACTTATAGGTAATACTGAAAGAAAAGAATTGCAATTAATTGTGATGTTGGAGTGTCGTCAGTGAACCTTTCTATCAAACAAAAGTTATTGCTTATATCGGTATTACCCGTCATTTTAATCGGCGGCATAATGACGGTTTTGTCGGTTTATCAGGTCAATCAGCAGGCTGAAGAACGCCTGACCAGCAGCCGCGCGGTGATGATCAGCGACCGTGAAAAAGAAGTTAAAGCCCTAGTAGAAATGGCTGTCAGCCTGGTAAAGCCAATTTACGATCGGGGCGGCTCAATGGCAGAAGCTACCGAATTGCTTAAGCAGTTTGAATACGGCGAGTCAGGGTACGTGTTTGGTTACGATGAGCAGGGAATACGGGTCTTCAATGGTAAAAACCCCGCGCGCATCGGCGATAGCTTTTGGGATCTGAAAGACAGTAATGGGGTTTATTTAATCCGTGAGCTGATTAAAGCCGGTAAACGAAACCGTTTTGCTGAGGGTGATGAGTATGTCACCTACTACTTTCCCAAGCTGGGGGAAACCACGCCGTTTCCAAAGCTGTCTTATTCGGCTTATTTTCCTGATTGGGACCTGATGATAGGCACCGGCTTTTACATTGATGAAGTGGAAGCGGAATTGGCAGTCATCGAAGAAGAGGTTTATGCCAGTCGCAACCAGTTGGTGACATTTCTGGTGCTCACCTGCATTGGTTTAGGTGGTGTTGCGTTTGTGGTGGGGTTAATGGTGCGACACAGCATCACCAAACCCCTTGATGAGGTCAATTCGTCAATCCGCGAATTAGCGCAGGGTAATGGTGATTTAACCCGCAAGATAAGCGTGAATGACAATTTTGAGATTGGCAAGCTGGCGGGCAATGTAAATCAGTTACTCAGCAATTTACACAGTATGATGTGCATGATCCGTGATCTGTCAAAAGATATGGAGCAGGAAACCGCCAGATTAAGCGACGGCGCCAACAGAGTGGATAGGATTGCTGCTGAGCAGCAGAGTAATACCGACCAAATTGCGACGGCGGTGACGGAGCTTTCGGTTTCTTCACAGAGTGTAACGGATCACGCTAATGCCGCTGCCGAAGCGGCGCAACAAGCTGAAGAGCAGGGTGAATTAGCCGGTAAAACCGTGGCCGAAACGGTTAACAGCATGAACCAGCTGGTGGAAGAAATTGGCCGGGCCAGCGAGGTGGTAAAACGCGTTGGTGGCGACGTTGATGGCATTGTTGGTTTATTGCAGGTGATTGAGAATATCGCGGCACAAACAAACTTGTTGGCGTTAAACGCGGCTATTGAGGCTGCCAGAGCCGGTGAGCAAGGTCGCGGATTTGCAGTAGTCGCCGACGAAGTGAGAAGCCTGGCGAGTAAAACTCAGTCAAGCACCGAGCAAATTCAGGATATGATCCAACGGTTGCAAACGGGCTCTGAATCAGCCCTCAACACCATGGAAACCAGTATTACCCAAAGTCAGAAAACGCAGCAGCAAGTGGCAGAAACGCAAAGCGCACTAACGATGATCGCCAATGCCACGCAAACCATTAACCGCATGAATGCTGAAATAGCCACTGCCGCCCATGAACAAAGTGAGGTGTCTGCGGATATCAGTGTGCGGGTCAATGAGGTCAACGATCATACCAACCAGCTTGCTCAGGCTTCGGCCGATAATAAACAGGTTTGTATTGTCTTTAATGACAAGACGCAGCGTTTGGATAAGCTGGTGGGTCAATTTAAACTCTGAGCGTGTCGTCATTTTGTCTGGGCAGCGCTGTCTGCGCTGCCCAGCGTTTTATTGGAACCCGTATTCCAGATGTTATACAAAAAACGATGCAGGCCCACGCCCTTCCACTTAAGTATGCTGAATAAGGGCAGTGTGGCAGGCTAATGCAAGCAGCCGGCGAATCCGGTATTATGATCCTGTGTAATAATAACAACAGGATCACAATGAAAAAGCTCGCTTGGTTACTCACCACAATCCCACTTTATATGGCCTGTACGCCTGCTACTGATAATGCATCGCAGGCACAACTACCGCAAAGTACCAACCCATCTGCAGATAACATTAAAGCAGGAGTGGATTATCATTCTTTTTCAAATCCGGATGAAGTGACTGTCACTCATTTGGATATTGAGTTGACCGCTAACTTTACGGCAAAGGTCTTATCGGGCTCGGTGACGCTTGATTATGAGAGACAGACACCGAACGCCAGTTCGCTGATTTTAGATACGCGGGATTTAGCAATTGAGCGCGTGACCGCCAATGGCGAAGCGGTAGATTTTAACCTGCGCCCGGCCGATCCTGAATTAGGCGCAGCGCTTGAGATCAACCTTCCGCAAAGCGCTAGTCAAGTCACGATCGAATACGCAACGTCGCCTCAGGCATCAGGTGTACAATGGTTAACGCCAAGCCAAACAGCCGGTAAAGAGCACCCGTTTTTATTTACTCAGGCACAAGCCGTGCATGCCCGTAGCTTTATTCCGCTGCAGGATTCGCCGCAGGTTCGCGTAACCTATAACGCCACTATTCATACGCCGCCGGAATTGCTGGCAGTAATGAGTGCCGCAAACGATCCACAAACGGAGCGGGATGGTGAGTATGATTTTACTATGCCACAGCCGGTCCCTTCTTATTTGATTGCACTGGCCATTGGCGATTTACATTTTAAACCTATGGGTGAGCGCACCGGGGTGTACGCTGAGCCTGCTTTGCTGGAAGCTGCTGCCGAGGAATTTGCCGATACCGAAAGTATGTTGCTGGCTACGGAGAATACTTACGGGCCTTACGGTTGGGATCGCTACGACTTACTTATACTGCCACCTTCGTTCCCGTTTGGAGGGATGGAAAACCCGCGCCTTTCGTTTATTACGCCGACGGTTATTGCCGGCGACAAGAGCCTGGTGTCGTTAATCGCACACGAGCTGGCACACAGTTGGTCAGGTAATACGGTCACCAACGCCACCTGGCGCGATCTGTGGTTAAACGAAGGTTTTACCACTTATTTAACCTACCGCATTATGGAAATGATCTACGGCAACGACCGCTACCGGATGGAAGCGGTGCTGGGCTATCAGGATTTGCAGAACGATATTGCCGCGCTGGATGACAACGATGAGATCCTGGCTATCGATTTACGTGGCCGTAATCCGGATGATGTTTTTTCGAATATTCCCTATGAGAAGGGCGCTTTGTTTTTACGCGAACTTGAACATAAAGTAGGCCGTGACAACTTTGATCAGTTTTTGCTGAATTACTTTGATCACTTTGCCTTTAAAAGCATTACCACTGATGAGTTTGTGGCGTACCTGAATAAAACCCTGGTAGCAGACTATCCTGAGCAACTTAACGAAGAACGCATTCAGCAATGGATTTTTGAGCCGGGGATCCCGGCCGGTGCGCCAGTGCCAGAATCCGACGCCTTTATGCTGGTGGATCAGGCTCGTCAGAACTGGTTAGCCGGTGAGAAAGCCGCCAGCGATATTAAAACCGCCGGCTGGACCGTGCATGAATGGTTGTATTTTTTAAATAATATGCCCGCGCAGTTATCTGATGAGCAGTTGGCTGAACTCGACAGCGCTTTTGGTTTAACCGCAAGTACTAACAATGAGATTGCTCACAGCTGGTTAATGATTGCGGTGCATAACGAGTACCAACCGGCTTATAACCGTTTATACAATTATTTGGTAACCATTGGCCGTAACAAGCTGGTCAAACCGCTGTACCGGGAATTGTCTAAAACACCAGAGGGTAAGGCTTTTGCCCAAAAAGCCTTTGCTGAAGCCAGACCGGGTTATCATCCACTGACTATCAAAGCCAACGAGGGCTTTGTTGAATAGAATTAGCTTGCTTCTCTTGCAGGCATGCCCGCCATCGCGGGTATGCCTGACTGTTAATTAACCCCATGTCATAACCCCCGCCTTTTACTGTTTCATCCCCAGGTCTGAACTCTTTCAGCACGCATTAGAGCGAAACGTTGATCTTAATTGATTGTTAACAAAGCAATTTGCAAAGTCTTACAAAGCTTCTTATCAAGAGAGTTTTCGGTGTGCAGTTGACCTTATAGCTGGCACGTAGGTGCAGGCCTTTACAACTTAGGTATAAATTTTGTGCAATTGCTCACCCAAAGGCAGGGCAAAATCCGTTTTATCGTCTATTACTTTTTTATTGAGGCTAAGATGTGACTACATAAGGTTATTGAAATGTTCTGGAAGTATTCGACCAATTCTCAAGCACTACAAGCGCTTGAACAATGCATTATGGCAGTGGTGACCATTGATGAAAATAATCAGGTCACGTTTTTTAATCATGCAGCTGAGAAAATCTGGCACTACAGCAAAGAAGAAGTGATTGGCAAAAATGTGGCAATGTTGATTCCACAGGCACTGCGCGCCAATCATGATGGTTACGTTAACCGCCACAGAACAACCAATGAAGATCGCATTGTCGGCAGTTCAAGGGAAGTGCAGTTACAACGTAAAGATGGCTTTAAAGTATGGGTGCAACTGTCGCTATCAAAAATCAATGTGGGTGGTAAAACTCACTATACTGCGTTTGTCAGGGATGTGTCCAAAGAGCGCGAAGACCGTGAGGTGATATCGCAAACTCTTGAGCAAGCGCTGGATGCGGTTGTATGTATAGATGAGCACAACAATGTGACCTTGTATAACGCGGCGGCTGAGAAGTTATGGGGCTACAACAGAGATGAGGTTATCGGGCAAAATGTTAAGATGCTGGTCCCGCAGGCAATTCAGGCCAATCATGATGGGTACGTTGACGCGAATCGTACCACCGGGCAGGACAAAATAGTCGGCACCAGCCGCGAAATTAAAATTGAGCGCAAAGACGGTGAGGTCCTTTGGGGGCAGTTGTCGCTGTCTAAGGTTCGGTTAGACAATAAAACATTGTATACGGCGTTTGTGAAAGATGTGACGGAGGAGGTTCATCAACGAAAAGAGCGCGAGATGCTATCGCTGGTGGCCAATGAAACTGATAACTCGGTCATTATTACCGACCGCAACGGGCTTATCGAGTATGTGAACAATGGCTTTGAACGATTAACCGGTTATCAGCTTGCCGATATCCGCGGTAAAAAACCGGGCACATTTTTACAAGGGCCAGAGACGGACCCGTCCACCGTGGAGCGCATCAGGCAGCACATTTCCTCGCGGACGGCGTTTTACGATGAAATCCTCAACTACACCAGCAAGGGAGAGCCGTATTGGGTGTCGCTGTCGATCAATCCGGTATTCGGCGACGACGGTAACTTAAAGAATTTTATTTCAGTACAGGCCAATATTACCGACGTAAAACAAATGGCCCTCGACTTTACCCGCAAGCTCAATGCAATTAATGACTCGCTTATTCTGGTTGATATTAATGTACATGGCGAGGTACTCAATGAAAGCGAACTGTTAGCACAAAAGCTCGCCGGCCGGATGTCTCAAAACGAATTCGCCAGACAGGTATTTAGCAACTTAAGCGCCGAAGAACGCAGCAAGCTCGACACGGCCGGGGCGATTTCACTGCAAGTGAATATGTCACCTGATAACCATCCAATTAGTCTTGATGCGGGCTTATGTGCACTGAAAAACTTTAAAAATGAAGTTACCCAGTATGTATTGTTTGGCATTGATATTACGGCACGCAAAATAGCTGTCAGAGAAACCCAGGAAGCCATGCAAGGAGTGTTAACCGTGAGCCAAACCATCAGTAATATTATTGGCACCATTAATGGTATTTCAGAGCAAACCAATTTACTGGCTTTAAATGCCGCAATTGAGGCCGCCAGAGCCGGTGAGGTGGGGCGGGGCTTTGCGGTGGTTGCCGACGAGGTAAGGAGTCTGGCTTCTCACTCCCGTCAGGCCAGCAACGAAATTGACAAACTGGTAAAAGACACTGTTTCGCGTATTGATGAACTGGCAACGATGCTGAATCGAATTGACAGTTAACCTGTCGCACGGAATATCGGTTTTTCAACCGGCTCAGCAAGTAGTTGGCATGCCTGAAACACCGTGCTAACTTAACCGCCAAAAGGTCAAGGAGTCATTTTGGTGAAACGAACATTATTTATCTGTTTAGCCGTGTTGGGGATAAGTGTTTTAAGGCCAGCTGTCGCAGAGATATTCCAACAAAAAGTTGAATTGTATGCTGGCGACATTCCCAACGCCATCCGCACTGACAACCCCGGCGTGGTGCATGATGAGCGCTTTAACGATCAGTTTGTGATCGGAATAAGTAAGCCCTCACTTACCGCTTATCTTCCAGAAGGTAAAGACAAGGCGAGCTCTGCAGTGGTGATTTGCCCGGGTGGTGGATATTTTGGGGTATCGGCCATTAAGGAAGGCCAGGAAGTTGCTGAGCGTTTTGCGGAAAATGGTATTGCCGCGTTTGTATTGCATTACAGAATGCCTAGTCCGGAGACAATGAACAATCCGGATACTGGTCCGTTGCAGGATCTGCAACAAGCGCTCGCAGTGGTGAAGTCCCGGGCCGAAAAGTGGCATATAAATCCTGATCATATCGGCGTGATGGGGTTTTCTGCCGGCGGTCATTTGGCTGCTACCGCCGCGACCCATTATCAAAAGCCGGTGCTGTCGTCGCTGACTACAGAGCTGGTTACGCCGGATTTTCAGATTCTGGTGTATCCGGTGATCAGTATGCAATCGGGCATTACTCATCAGGGATCACGGGATTTACTGTTAGGCAATCCTGCCTTAGAAGCCAGAGTTGACGCCTTTTCCAACGAAAAGCGGGTCTCCGGCGATACCGCTCCGGCGTATATCGTGCATGCGAATGATGACCAGGCTGTGGTAGTCGACAATGCGCTGGAATACTACAATGCCTTGCGTGCCCACGACGTATCGGTACAAATGCTATTGCTGCAAGAGGGCGGTCACGGTTTTGGTATGCGCCATCCAGTTGATTGGTTTGATGGTGTACTTCAATGGGTAACAGCGCGATCAAATTAACGTTTCTGGTTAATTAACGCTAATCTAAAGTGGATTGTTATCGCTGCAGGGCATCGGCAGCGATAATATGACCTGCCGCGATAACATTATTTGCCACTCTGTCACTTTAAATCATTAAATCAACCCCTCACAAAGGCCAGTTTACAGTCCAAAACGATTGGTTACACTTTACTGGCTAAACCTCATAAATAATTGATGTTATTATCCGCCGTAATAATTAACCCCCAAAACTACAAAAAATCTATCTACTTTTCGACAGTGAGGAATTATTAATGAAAAGACTCTTATCCTGGGTCTCATGCATGTTGTTGCTGGTGGCTCATAGCGCCATCGCAAAAGATGTAGAATATCGGTTGCCAAGTGCAATTGAACCAACTTTTCAGCAAATTCACTTAAACATTGATCCTGATAAGCCTGACTACTCAGGTTCGACCATCATTGACGTTACCGTAAAAGAAGACGTCACTAAGGTGGGCTTTTATCAAATGGATATTCAGGTTACTAACGCCGAGCTGCGTCAGGGCAATCGCATTTATCCGCTGCGTATCGAACATGGCGATTTTAATATGACCTGGGGGCTTAGCTCTGCTACTGTCCCTGCCGGCAAATACGAGCTGGCGATTGATTTTGAAGGTAAGGTAAACACCTCCTCTGATGGTATGTATTTGTCGAGCTTCGAGGGCAATAACTATATTTTCACGCAATTTGAAGACATGCATGCCCGCAAGGCGTTCCCGAGCTTTGACGAGCCAGACTTTAAAATTCCGTACCAAATGACGATTACCACTCCTGAGCAGCAGGTTGTGGCGTCGAATACGCCGGTTGAAAAGCGCACCGTTGAAGACGGGATGCAAACCGTAACCTTTATGAAAACTAAACCCATGCCGACCTATTTAATTGCCTACACAGTGGGACCATTTGATAGCGTAGAGATGGAAGGTTTGTCGGTTCCCGGTAAACTGTACGTGCCAAAAGGCTATGCCGATAAAACCAAATTTGTGGTTCAGCATACGCCGGAAATTCTGCAAGCGCTGGAGAACTTTTTTGGTAGCGAATATCCTTACCGCAAACTCGACTTTGTCGCGGTACCTAACTTTACTCACGGCGCAATGGAAAATGCCGGTCTGATTACGTACCGCGATAGTCTTTTGCTACTGGAAGATAATCCGGGGTTGGCAGAGCGTTCTGGCCCGCTTAATGTGATTGCCCACGAACTGGCTCACCAGTGGTATGGCAACCTGGTTACCATGGCCTGGTGGGACGACCTGTGGTTAAACGAAGCGTTTGCTTCGTGGATGGCCAGCTATGTGATGATGGAGCTTTACCCTGAACTGAACTTTAAAGACCGTATCATTCAGGAAGGTGCCTTTAGTGCAGACGCCAGCCCAACAGTGAAGCCAGTTAAAAAGGTTGTTCGCACGCAACCGGATGTCATGGACGGATTGGGTTTAAATTACTCGAAAGGGGAATCCATTCTGCAAATGATTGAGTCACTGATCGGCACAGAGAACTTTCAGAAAGGTGTTCAGGCGTATATGAAAAAACACGCCTGGGGCAACACCCAGGCCGACGATTTGTGGGCCGCGCTGGACAAGGTGTCTGATTTTGATTTAAGCGCCATGATGAAAGGCTATCTTGAGCAACCGGGCTACCCGTTGATGGAAATAAGCAACAACGGTGAGATCAGTCAAAAACGTTTCCATTTAGCCGGTGCGAAAGTTGCGCCGCAAACCTGGGCTGTGCCGCTCAATATCAGTTATAAAAAAGACGGCCAGATAAAGCGTGAAATTGTATTTATTGACAGCGCTACCACGCGTTTACCGCAACTCGCCGAAGCGGACTGGGTATTCCCTAATGACAATGCAACGGGCTATTTCCGCTGGCGTATTACCGCTGAGCAGCTCGATGGCTTGTTAGCCGATCTGGATGTGCTTAACAATCGTGAAAAGAAAAACGTCCTGTACAACGCCCAGGCTTTGTTGAATGGTGGTGAAACCGGTATCGACACTGTTATGCAAGTGCTTAATGCACTCGCTCAGGACGAAGATCCGGTAGTGATCCGTGCGTCGGTAAGCACTCTGGCGGGTTTTCTGTATTTAGTTAATGACGACAACGAAGCTGAGTTTGCCGCATTGCTTAACGACAAATATATGCCGTTGTTGAATAAACTCACGTTGACGCAGAGTGATGATGATGACGAAAGTGTCATTCGTTTGCGTACTCAGTTGTACAGTATGTTAGGTCATCACAGTGACAACGAAGCGTTAACGGCAAAAAGTAAAAAGCTGGCAGAGCAGTATTTGGCGGATACCTCGAGTATTTCTAACGGTATTGCCCGCACTGCACTGAGCGTTGTCACAAAGGGTGAAGATGCTGACCCGGCCTGGTTTGAGCGCATTATGAAAGTCTTTGCGGACAGTAAGCTGCCCAATGTTAAAAACACGCTACTTTACTCTATGAGCTATGAAGATGAAGTAATGGTCAATAAAATGTTGGATCTGGCTCTGACCGATAATGTAACACCAGCGAATACCATCAGTATGCTGGGTGTGGTTGCCCGCAACCTCGACGATCAGACGTTATTTTATAAATGGCTGAAAAACAACACCGCCGCGGTGCTTGAGAAAATGCCTGACTACCATGTATCACGAATGCCTGAGTTTTTATCGACTACGTGTGACAGCGATAACTTAAGTAAGGCTATTGCGTTTTATGGTCCGATAAAAGATGACCATGAAGGCATGGCGCGCAGTTATGAAATCATGATGGATGAGTCGAATCAGTGTCTGCGTTTAAAAGACACCTATCAGGATGAGTTTAATACGTTCCTGAGCTCACTATAGAGCGCACTGTCGAAGCGATTTAAACATCGTAAGGTCGTTTTTAAAGGCATCGCTGAGCGATGCCTTTTTTGTTGCCGTTGCCATTTTGGTACCTGCTGTTAGCCTTGCTCTGGGGCCGTGTCTTGCAACACCAGTCGTTCAACAATGCTTTTGACTGCCGGACCGATGAGCATAATTGCCGGCAAAGCAATAATAAATGACTTTGGCCAGGCTGTGAGCCAACGATTAATCAGATCATCCGTCAGGCCAACGTTAAGCAAAGTCACGACGAATGACATAAAAGCAGACATAAAGAAAGCCATAAAAACCGAAAATAACAAAGGGGCAAAGCGGGAAGGAAACATAACAACGGACTCCGATATAACAACACTGACTAAAATTAGAACAATGATAGTCTACAGTGTTGCGAATATGGTATAAATGCCCTATTTGTTAATGTTAAATTGCAAATATGAAACCATCAATCGATGACATTGCCTTGTTTATACAGGTCGTTAAGCATGGCAACCTGGCCGGTGCAGCGCGACAGTTGAGCTTGCCTGCGGCCACGGTGACCCGGCGTTTACAGAAGCTTGAGCATGCCACAGGAGCAAAATTGTTGCACCGCTCTGCACGTCAATGTGTGCTCACTCAGGACGGTGAAGTGTATTACCAGACCTACGCCGGGCTCGTCGGGCAGTTTGAATCAGCCTGGCAATTACTCAGTGAAGAAAGCCAGCAGTTGAGCGGTAAGCTTAAGGTGCTGGCGCCGGTCAATATATCGCACAGTATTCTGCGGCCCATGTGGGTATCATTTACACGCCAGTATCCCGATATTGAGCTGGAGTTACTATTGAGTAATCACCCTATGGATATCATTGAAACGCAGGCCGATCTGGCGGTACGGATCGGAAAACAAAATGATTCCTCGTTATATCAGCGCCGTTTGGGCCAGATAGATACACTGCTGGTCGCCACCCCCGGTTATATTGAGCGATTCGGGATGCCGCAGCACCCCGGTGAATTAGTTGAGCATGATCTGATTGGCCTGACAATGCGACCCAAATGGTTATTGCACAACGAATCAACAGGGCAAACCTTTACGGTTTATCCACGCTGCCGTGCACAGATCAATGACCCGGTATTGGTAAAGCATTTCGTGTGCGACTCCCAGGGCATTGCGTTGGCGCCATGGCTGGAAGTCAAAGCGGAACTCGAAGCCGGTCATTTAGTGAGAGTACTGCCACAATGGGGCGGCGAAGTCAGAGAGTTACTAATGCTGTGGCCTGGCGGCAAGCTAATGACAAAGCGACTTAAGTGTCTCAGTGAACATATTTATCAGTATGTTCAGCAGCATCTTTAATCTACCAATTATCACATGTAGCAGGCTTGCTATCGGTTGTTGCAAAGTAGTGCGGTAAAAAAGCTGCACAGTAATCATGAATGAGGAGTAACGGCGTGTGTGGTGATGTAATCATAATTACGCAATAAAGAGGCCGGCCTTAAGCCAGAACCAGCATGTTACGCCCATGTTGCTTACCTTTGTATAGCGCGGTGTCGGCCCGTTTAAAGGCTTCCGTGAATCCTTCTTGTTGAGACAGTTTGGTTGCTCCAATCGTGGCTGTAAGTGTTAACTGATGCTGGCTGAAACGTTTACGGGCTATTTCCAGGCGAATATTTTCAGCTAAACGTTTAGTATCGTCGGCATGTTTACAGCGAAATAAAACAATAAACTCCTCGCCCCCCCAACGACTCACCAGATCGGTTTGCCGGCAGTTCTGTTTTATTAGCTGGGCGATTTCTTCAAGCACTTGATCGCCCACGTCATGACCGTAATTATCGTTAACTTGTTTGAAATAGTCGATATCGAGAATTAACATGGCGAAATTGTCGAGTTCACCCATACGTTCTATTGTTGATAGCGTTTGAGCCAGACCCTCGCGGTTGCTCAAACCGGTCAGTACATCGGTTTCTGCCTGAACCCGGTATTGCTCACTGATAGCAGCTAATTCAAGTAGCTTTACTTCATCGGCTTTCACGCGTCGCTGAAGTTCAAAATAATGCCACAGCCCCTGGCTAACAAAAATAAATCCCCAAATTATCAATAGACTAAGGTATAACTGTTCTTTCGTAAAATACCTGCCGCTAAAAACAACACTATTAATGGTGATTTGTTCAGGCCCTGAGGTCATGGATTTTGAGCTGTTAACGCCCATAGTAATGACGTCGCGCCAATCAGGATGAGTGTCTGAGGGAGCTATTTTGTTTTCGCTAATCCACCAGTCAAGGACCCGGAAGTCCTTGAGTTTGAGTTCCAGCATGCGGGTTAAATCTGCGGTATCAACAATTGACGCCATGGCTTTATCGGGGACGTCAGTGCGACCATGGGTTGAATAAAAAGTACTGCGGACAATGATCTGAACTGTAGGGGCGTTACCCTGGTAGGTGACATCAATCAACATCTTATCGAAGCCATTACTCAGATCAAGGGTAAGATCCTTTCCATCCCACCATGTAATGGCTGAACCACAATAAGATGTTACGCCGTTGCCAATACTGCATTCATATTGAGTTTGCGCCTGGTCAATCCAGCGCACCGAACTGGTGCCGCCTATTTCTTTATCACTAAACAAACTCACAACCGCATTGTCGGTTGGAAACACTTGCTGGGTTTTATCAGGAATTAAATCATAGCCGAGAACCAACGCTATCGAAATGGCAAACAGCAGGATTTTCAAACGTGAAATAGTCGAAAAATTTAAAAATACTAACGACACTATTTAAAGATCCACAGGCAAGGCATACGCCACACGTTGAAAATTCATCAGGTAAGCCAAAAGCTCACTCCTGTCTAATTATGTCGTCCTTGTTATTTCGTTACCTGACGGGCACATTTTGTGTTCACGACTGCACATATGTGCAATTGTATGACTTATATTTATAGCATAAAAAAAGACCAGCTACAGCAACTCTGGTTAATTAAACACCGTAGCAACGCAATATCACTCATAAAGGTCATGTGCTGAGTTTGATCAAGCCGTTCATTTGCTTGATGAAACATCATTTTTTAATGATTGAAGTGGCGCGGCCGGTTATCAGTCGTTAACCGGCGCCTGCCATTGATCCCCGGACAGAAACAGCGTAAATGCTATATTGGTTTTAACATTGGCTCTTTTATTTATTAGGGATTTCATCAACAGTACGATGTACTGGCCTGCCAACCCAGTAAAGCACAAGATAACCTAACACTGCCGATAACGCAGAGCCCGCCAGAATGCCTACTCGTTCATCAAAAATCTGATTAATTCCCGAATGCTGAAAGGCCAGACCGCCGATAAATAGGCTCATGGTAAATCCCACGCCGCAAAGTAATGAACAGCCATAAATGTGTTTAAGGTTGAGGTCAGACGGTAGTGATGCCAGTTTTAACTTTACGATCAGCCAACAAAATGCAAAAACCCCAACTTGTTTACCGACTACCAAACCTAGAAATATTCCCCAGGTGACGGGGTGAAAAATACCTTCTGGCGAAATATTACCAAAGTTGATACCTGCGTTAGCAAAGGCAAAAATAGGGATAATGGCAAAGCTAACGACTGAGTTTAGTTCATGCTCCAGGCGAGTCACCGGTGAGCTTCGGCTGTCTTGCTTCGACCGCATAGGTATGAAGGCAGCCAACAGCACTCCCGCTAACGTTGCATGAACACCAGACTTAAGCAGGGCAACCCAAAGCACCACGCCAACAATAATGTAGCCCGGCAAATCCACAACATTGCGACGGTTCATTATCCATAAAATACCAAAGCAAACCGCCGCAATAAATAATGCGGTTACCGTAATATTCTCGGTATAAAACAGCGCAATGATCACAATAGCGCCAATGTCGTCAATAATAGCCAGCGTTACCAAAAACACTTTTAGACTGGCTGGTGCGCGGCTGCCTAACAACGCCATGATGCCTAATGCAAAGGCGATGTCTGTCGCCGCGGGAATAGCCCAACCGGATATGGCAGTAGGACTGCCCCAGTTAATCGCCACATATATCAGCGCGGGAACAAGCATACCGCCAATGGCGCCGGCAGCAGGTAAAATGATATCTTTGGGGTTAGATAGCTCGCCTTCACAGACTTCACGTTTGAGTTCCAATCCAACGTGGAAAAAAAACACCGCCATTAAGCCATCGTTTATCCACAGCAGCAGTGGTTTATCAATGCTAAAGCTACCCGCGGCAATAACAACCGGTAACGATACTAATTGATCGTAATAAACATTCAGAGGAGAATTGGCGACAATTAATGCCGCTACCGTGGCGAATATTAACAATATACCGGCAGAGGACTCGCGCTTCAGGAAATTCTCTACCACATCAGAAATTTCAGTAATTTTATCCATTTACTCTTCCGCGTTGTTAAACTCACTATACGTCTACATCCTAAGGATAGATTAATCAAAAAGCCATGAAAGTTTACCTTTGAGTTGAACGAAGCAGCGCAACATACTGGTTAACCTGCGCGGTTATGTTATGAATGTTGCGATGATAAAGCGGCGCTATGTGGCGCCGCCAGTCATGAGTAACACGTTAAAGGTCGACGGTTTTGGTTAACTCAAAGTCGAACTCATCAACGTTTATCACTTTTTTGCGCAGCGTATCAGCACGGGCAATTTGTGCCGCGTCGTCGGCTGTAATAACGCCCGCCTGCAGGGCGGCTTCACTGAGTTGGAATATACTGCCCTTGCGAGGTAATTTTTTGGTAATCTGGGCGGCTTTTACTTTCTTCACCAATGGTGCCAGCTCGTCAATAGCGGTCATGGCCAGGTTGAGTATTGCCACAGGATCATGGTCATGCTGCCCCATATAGCACATCGGCGTAATGCTGTTGCGAAATGTCTTATCCTGGCATAACCGTAAGGCGAGTTCTGTCTTTAAGGTATCTTTAGGTGGGTTATAACTGCTTCCCCATGGGAACAGCAAGCGTTTCAACAATGTGCCCACCAGTGGGTTGGAGATGTGACGGCAGTAGCCTTTTAACGCCACCTCGCACTTGTATAAGCTTTGGGTAATGAGGTAATCCACCGTCGCTTGTTCACTTTGCGGAGCGCCACGGCTGTAAAAGTGCTTAAGTACAGCTGATGATAAATATAACTCACTGAGTACATCACCTAAGCGGGCCGAGAGCATCTCACGGCGTTTTAACTCGCCGCCGAGCATCAGCATGGCAACATCAGCACACAAGGCCAGTGCATTACTCATACGTTGAATTTGTTGGGTGTGGCGTTTGTTGGCATCGGATTTAGGCGCATTGGCAAAGCGCGCACCGGTTAAACCATGACCAAAAGCCGCTAAGGCATTACCGATTGCGAATCTGATATGTTTACCCAACAGTGGCTCAAATTTCGCCAGCCCGGTGTCAAAGTCTGGCTCAGCAGCTGCGACCATTTCGTCAAACACGTACGGATGACAGCGCGTGGCTCCCTGACCGAATATCATCAGATTGCGCGTGAGGATATTAGCGCCCTCTACTGTAATGGAGACTGGCATCGCCATATACAGCGAGGCCAGATAGTTATTGGGGCCCATTTGAATACCTTTACCACCGCTGATGTCCATAGCAATGTTGATGCTCTGGCGTGCCAGTTCGGTCATGTGGTATTTGGCAATGGCTGTTACCACCGCAGGTTTTTGACCCAGATCGATGGCGCCGGCAGTAAGGTGGCGAACGGCTTCCACCTGATAGGCATTGGCGGTTAACTGTGCCAGTCCTTCCTGCACGCCTTCAAACTCATAAAGCGAGCAGCCGAACTGCTGACGAATTGTGCTGTAAATTGCTGTGGTTTGCGCACTCAGTTGCGCGTTGCCGGTAGATAACGCCGGCAAAGATATACCGCGTCCTGCGGATAAGCACTCCATCAGCATGCGCCAGCCTTTACCGGCATACCCGGCACCGCCAATAATCCAGTCAAGCGGAATAAACACATCTTTACCGCGCGTGGTGCCATTCATAAAGGCCTGTTCCAGCGGCAGATGGCGCTGACCTGTTTCAACCCCCGGATGATCAGTAGGTATTAAGGCGCAGGTGATACCAATGTCCTTTTTATCGCCTAATAATCCATCGGGATCGAACAGTTTGAAGGCCAATCCGAGTACCGTAGCAACCGGTGCCAGCGTAATATAACGCTTGTCCCAGTTCAGGCGAATACCCAGGGTATCTTTGCCTTCGTACTCACCCATAGTGATAACTCCCGTATCGGGGATACCACCGGCGTCTGAACCGGCTTCTGGGCCGGTTAACGCGAAGCAGGGGATGTCAGTGCCATTTGCTAATCGCGGTAGCCAGTAATTTTTTTGCTCTTCAGTACCGTAATGACTGAGTAATTCGCCGGGGCCCAGTGAGTTGGGCACCATCACGGTGACACCGGCACTGACCGAACGACTGGCAATTTTTGACACAATCGTCGAATTTGCCAGGGCAGAAAAAGCTTTACCACCATACTCTTTGGGTATGATCATGGCAAAGAAGCCTTTTTCTCGCATGTACTGCCAGGCCGCCGGTGAAAAGTCTTTATCTGTATGGACAGCAGAGAAGTCGTCGATCAATGTCATCAGTTCATTGACTTCATTGTCGATAAAGGACTGCTCTTCTGCAGTAAGCTTGGGAAGATCCAGAGAATACAGTCGTTGCCAATCTGGCTTGCCGGCGAATAAATCGCCCTCAACCCAAACAGAGCCTGCCTCCATAGCTTCGCGTTCGGTTTGCGTCAGTGGCGGCAAAACATTTTTAAACCATTTAAAAATCGGGCCGGTCAGCCATTGCTGGCGTAGTGATTTTACTTTTAACAGCGCAACGATCAGCGCCACGACTATCAACCAAAAGAGCATAAAAAATCCTCGGTAAATGTACCTGTTTGCCTGTACGTAACGCTCGGAATTAAACAGGTGTTTGAATTGCGTAAATTTAAACACTTGTTTTAATTTTCGTCAATCGACAAATTAACGCAATAATCTACGGCGGCAAGCAAAGCATTGTCCGCTGTCACCGCGCTCGTTGTGACAGCATTACTTCAACAGTGTAGATGTTCGGCAGCAATAATGTGCGCAGAACGCAGCTTTTGTATCAAAAGCGGCACGATTATTACGCTTTAAAATGGCCACAAGATGTGGCGGCAAGCATTGCGAAATATTTTCACACTGTCTGTGTAAACTACAGTGAAACCGCCGGTTAAAAGCAATGCATACCAATTTTTGTTTATTGTTTTCAATAGATTAAGTTTTGGCGCAAAGATTGAATAGTAGTACTTAGAGCGTTAAGTAAATGACGGAGGACATTATGTCTACCCATCAAAATGACAGGTCAAAACTGACCAGTGCCAAACATATTCAGATAGCGTCAATATTTAGTAGTAAAGAAACTGCCGACGATGCCATTGATGAGGTTGTGAAGTCGACAGACGTGGGCCAACAGCAAATCACCCTGGTGCAGCCCGGTGACACAGAGTTTAATCGTAAGCTCGAAGGCGACAGCAAAGCACTGGGTAAAATGATGTGGTATTCGCACCTGATCCTCGGTGCCTCAGGTCTGGTGGTCGGGCTCATCATTGCCTACTTGCTGGTCGCTTACGGACCCGCCTTAACCCAGCAAAATCCCACTGCAACCTATATTGCGATGGTATCACCAGGCATATTTACCGGTGTATTCGTTGCTGGTTTATTAAGTTTACGGCCGGATCGGACGCAAATTATCGACGTGGTGCGTCAGGCTGTTAAACGGAGCCAGTACGCGGTGGTCGTGAACCTGCGAAAAGATCAGTCTGTATCGCGCATTAGTGAATTGTTTAGCCGCAACAGCAATAAGGTTGTTGAGTCTATTCAGTAAAGGGGTATGTGTTCCCTTTCCCGTTTTGCCCACAGTGTTTGCTGTGGGCTTTTTTTTATGCGGTCGCGCGCAGAAATGATTATCGACACTTTTTAAAATAATCAAATATCGTAGTATAGGCATAGTTTAACTACATTTGGCTGACAATCATTATGGCTATCCACGAAATCACACACCCGCTTATTCAACATAAAATTGGTTTAATGCGTGAAGCTTCAATCAGTAGTAAAGACTTTCGCGAACTCGCTGCTGAAGTGGGAAGTTTGCTGACCTATGAAGCAACCAGACACTTGCCAACAGAGACCGTAAACATAAAAGGCTGGACAGGGGAGGCCTTGCAGGTAAAGAGTATCAAAGGTAAAAAAATCACTGTGGTGCCTATTTTGCGTGCAGGGCTGGGGATGCTGGAAGGAGTTCTGAATTTAATTCCTAATGCAAAAATCAGTGTGGTGGGGCTTTATCGCAATGAAGAAACATTAAAACCGGTGGCTTATTTTGACAAAGTGGTGAAGCAAATTGATAAACGTACAGCATTAATTGTTGACCCAATGCTGGCGACTGGCGGAACACTTATAGCCACCATTGACCTGCTCAAAGCCAAAGGGTGTCAGAACATCTCAGGATTATTTTTAGTTGCCGCACCGGAGGGGATCAAAGCGGTTCAGCATGTTCACCCCGATGTTGAAATTTATACCGCGTCAATTGATCAGCGACTAAACAAAAAAGGCTATATTTTGCCGGGGTTAGGCGATGCCGGAGATAAAATATTCGGCACACGTTAGCGGCAATAATGTGTGGCGTGTTGAAAATAACAGCATAGACACTGGCTTATCGTAAAACTAAAAAGCATAAAAAGGTTAAACGATTTAGAAACTTTAACATATTGTTTTATGCTAAAATTATTGTTGATTTTAAGTTAAACTTAACGCACTTAACGTTGTCTTAAGCTAATCGCGTCAAACGTTGTTAACTTTTACCGCTGGTGTCGGAACAATAATAATTATCATGAAAAAACTCACACTCAAAGATGTAGCAAAGCAACTCGGCGTATCGACCGCAACCATCTCCAATGCGTTTAACCGTCCGGACCAGTTGTCAGCGTCGAAGCGCACTGAAATTCTTGATGCGTGTAAACGGATTGGTTACACCGGTCCTAACCGGGCGGCGCAAATTCTCCGTAAAGGGCAGTCCAACATTGTGGCATTGGTACTTGCCGACAGCCTTGATTATATGGTGACAGATCCGGTAGCAAATACTTTTATCCAGGGCGTTTCCCGGGTGTTGCGGGAAAATCACAAACACCTTTTGTTGTATGCCGGTGACTCTGAGTCGATTATTGATGTAGTGGACTTTGTTGATGGTTTTATTTGTTATGGTGCGCCGCGTAACCCCGATCTATCTGTTCAACTTAAACAACAAAATAAGCCCGTTGTCACAGTCGATTTTAACCTTGAAGGCAGTCCTGCAATCAATATTGACAACGAACAAGCCAGTTATGAAATAGCCAAAGCAGCATTAAAGCCAGGCGATAAAGTGGCTATTCTCGGCTTACGATTAATTGAGTCACCGAACACGTGCCGAATTTACGACAGCCCATTACTCGATGCCGAGTCATCTATTACTCACCGGCGTCTGGACGGATATTTTCAGGCACTCAAAGAAGTAGATATTAAAGTTGAGTCCGACTGGATCTGGAACCTCCCTGAGAACGCGGGTATGTATGCAGTGCAGGCGGCCAAAGAAGTGTTGAGCTGTCATCCACGCCCGAATGTTATTTTATGCATGAGTGACATTATTGCCCTGGAGTTGTTGCAATGCGCGTTGTCGATGGGCATCGACGTGCCGGGTGAGTTGAGAATTACCGGATTCGATGGTATCGAAGAAGCCGCCAGAACCCGTCCTTACATGGCTACGGTATGTCAGTCCAGCGTTGAAAAAGGCATGCAGTCTGCCAGGTTACTGTTGAGCGGCGAGAATAAAAGTATGTCATTGCCTTACGAAGTAAGGCTGGGCGAAACCATTTGAGTGTTGGCTGAATAACAGGGCAATGCATTTTGCTTATGCCCCGGGCAATTCACTTATTGTACCGGGATGAACTCTATTGCCTGCCCACCGCCCGGTTTTAAATTCAAGGTCAGGGATTGGCCGGCATTAACCTGTTGTTCAACAATTTCGTAGTCCTCGGGATTGTTCTCCCAATGCGCATCGGGGCCGTCCTGGTAGCGGATCGCCTTATAGGTCACATGCGGATCAAGAAAGTTAAGTGCGAGGGAAAGAGTTCTGGGCTCTTCATTAGTCGTAGCGCCGACATACCAGTTATTACTGTGCTTATCCTGTCGCGCCGTCACTAAAAACTCGCCAATGTCTCCTTGCAATGCGTGACTTTGCTGCCAGTCTGTTGGCACTGCATCAATGAAGGCAAAGGCCGGATGACCAGCGTAATTTTCGGGCAAATCTGCAGCCATCTGTAGCGGACTGTACAGCGTCACGTAAAGTGCCAGCTGTTTCGCCAGTGTCGTTGGCACGCGGTTGTGCGGACGATACTTCTGGTAATCAAAATTAAATATTCCGGGAGTGAAATCTATAGGCCCGGCAAGGCCACGCGTAAAGGGAATGATCACTGTATGATTAGGCAGGTTACCGGTATCCGGACTGCCACCGTTATACTCCATACCGCGCACTGACTCACGGGTCATAAGATTTGGATAAGTGCGTCGCAAGCCGGTGTCTTTAATTGTTTCATGGGCATTTATCATAATCTGATTAGCCGCCGCGGTTTTTACCACCCTGGCAAAATGACGCACCATAAACTGGCCATGGTGCCATTCTTTACCGTCTACGCGGGTGCCTACATAACCCATTTTTACGGATTGAACTCCAAGAGCCTCATACAAAGAGAAACCGTCTTCCATTTGTTGCTCGTAGTAACTAATGCCTGCTGCGGTTTCGTGGTGACCAATCAGTCGAAGCCCCTTGTCTATGGCATACTGACTGACTTTTTCAATGTCAAACCCTGCGGTGGCATCGGTAAAGCTGAATGTTGGGGCTCGCTCCCACCAGTTGCCTTCCCAGCCAGTATTCCAGCCTTCTACCAACACGCCGTCAATATCATGCTGACTGGCAAAGTCGATATATTCCATGGCACGTTTTGTTGTGGCACCCTGTTTCGGACCCGGCGACCAGTCTTTTTCGCCAATGTGCATTTCCCACCAGATCCCCATGTATTTGCCAGGCTTAATATAGCTGGTATCGACCTGTTCTGCCGGCGGCTCGTTTAAATTAAGCAGCAACGAAGAGTTAAGTAACTCCACGGCTTTTTCGGCAACAGTAATGGTGCGCCACGGCGAGCTAAATGGCAGGTTGATATAGGCTTTGTCACCGTTTGCCCAGGGAACTAAATCAGCAGTGAAAGTAATTTGATTATCTGACTGGTTACGCAAGGTCATCGACGTATAGTCAACCAATGCGGCTTCGTGCACAGCGACCGCGATCCCCGCCTGTTTGTCTTCCAGCGTGAGCGGTGTATGGGCGACATCAACGCTGCTCAGCGCTGAGTTCATGTACTGATATTCGTAACGTTGGTCGCGGTAAGCCGGAATCCACCAGGCTGAAAAGTTGCGGTCAAAGGCAAACTCTGTGAGCTCATTAGTAACAGTAAGCTGAGCTGGGTTGTTATCCGTTTCAGGTAATGTGTAGCGTAAACCCAGCCCATCATTAAATACCCGAAATACATAGCCAATGCGGCGTTCAGGACTGGCTTTTTCAGCCAGAGCCAGCGTTAACTGTTTGTAGTGGTTGGTGATGACGGCTTGCTCCCCCCAGACTGGCTGCCATTGCTGGTTGGTGATACTGACGTCGGCACTCTCAAGCTGTAAATTAGCCTGCAGCGGCGGGGCGTTTTTCAAAGCCAGGCCAAGTTTCGACCAACGCAATACCGGCTTATCGTTAAAGCTGAGCCGGTAATAGAGCGAGTCGCTCTCAAGTTTTACTTCTAACAGCACCTGCTCATCAGGCGAAACAATTTTCCAGTATTTTTCAGCATCAGCATCAGCATGGGCATGGAGGCTGAAAATCAACCATAAACTAACACTGATTATTAACCTTTGCATGACGTGTTACTCCGTATTTCGGGGCGCGTAGCCAGGCGGGGAAAAATTCATTAAACAGCCGCTGAAAAACGCTTCAAGTTCTTTTTCGGTATAGAGGTCGCCCTGACCGGGTTGATTGGCACCGAGGGCCGGAAAGGCGCCGTATCCGGCCAACAGGCAGTGCCATGATGTACTGCCAAAATGTGAATCAAGTTGTTGGCGCTTAATTTCTGCACGCAGATCGCCACGCCGGTACCAGACATCTAAAATCTGTAGCAGCGATTCTGACAGATATTCATTGTGACGGTTGGCCTGCCAGTATTCGCTGTCACTGCGGGTATTGAGTTTATAATGGGCGACAATGTAATCGCGCACCCGCTCAAAACGCTTACTGACTAACTGGTTATAGCGGTGTTGCTGCTGTTCACCGAGACCGCCATCATTAACGGTGTCGATAAACTGCTCCACACTGGTTTGCACTAAATGCAATGCGGTGGCTTCCAGGGGCTCAATAAAACCCTGCGACAGACCTAACGCCAAACAGTTTCCTGACCAGTGCCGGGCTACCTGGCCGACGTTCATAGTCAGTGTTCGTAGATCGGCACTAGCTTCGTTTATCTGCAAGTGCTTGCACAGTTCGGTTGCGGCGCGCTCGTCATCAATAAAATGACTGCTGTAAACATAGCCATTGCCGGTGCGGTTGGTCAGGGGGATTTGCCATGCCCAGCCGTTTGACAGTGCCGTTGAACGCGTTTCTACCGGAGTGTCACTGAGCGCGGGCGTGGGGCACACCACGGCGCGATCATTATAGAGATTGTTGGCGAAAGATTTGAACGGTACCTTCAGAGTTTGTTGTAACAACAAAGATTTGAAGCCTGTGCAGTCTATAAAAAAGTCGCCTGTGATGATGTTGCCTTCAGCGGTTTGTAAGCCGGCAATATCACCATTGGGATGGCGCTGAACCGAGGATATATTGCCTGCCATGTAGTTAACCCCCAGCCGGGCTGCATGGCTTTTTAAAAACTGCCCCAGCAACGCAGAGTCGAAGTGATAGCCATACTCAACGCGAAACGGGAAGTTTGCCGGTGTGACCGGACTGCGCCGGTATCGGGCAAGCCAGCCATTAAACAAAAAGTCGCCGGGGGTGGTGTTGACATCAAGGCCTAATCGCCGGGTATAACAATTAACATCAAAGGGGCGCTCGCTGAACGTATCCAGTTGACTAATAAACGGATGAGAGTAGGTGTTTATACCAGAGCCGGGACTCCAGTCGTCAAACCGAATGCTGACCTTATAGGTTGCATTACACGCAGGCATCCAGATACTTTCAGCAATGCCCAAATCGTTAAAAAAACGTTTAAGGGTAGGGGTTGAGCCTTCGCCGACACCAATAATGCCAATCTCCGGTGACTCTACCAGCGTAATGTGCACCGGACGAAGCGCGTTGTTATCTGCTGACCAGTGGGTAGCCAGTAAATTAGCCGCCATCCAGCCAGCGGTGCCGCCGCCGGCAATGACAATGCGCAGCGCCTGGCTGTTGTCCTGTGTTGGCGTTTTGCTGGTCATAGTGAGGTGTACTGCGAAATAAACGTATCATGCGCCAGGAGTTTGGCCAGCGGTTGGTGTTTGGCATGATGGATTTGCCGCATGGCATCAAGCAGCGCCTGGCTGTCCATGGCGTCGGCGGCCGGGTGATAGTCGGCAGGGAACAAACCTTGCCCCATCATGACCTGTACCCAGGAAGCATCGCGGAAGATATCGCTTTGTTCATTAAAAATAGCCGCGGTGTCTTTAAAGGCGGCTATTTTTTGCTCCAACCGAGTGGGGATTGACATGTTGCGCATATCCCGCCAAAAGTCAGAATCGTCGCGTTCGTTGACATGGTAGTGCAAAATAATAAAGTCGCGAATGGTCTCAAACTCATGCTGCGATTCAGCGTTATACAGGTCGGTCATCGCCTGTGAAATGCCCTGATTGGGGAACATCTTCATGAGGCGGATAATGCCCGACTGGATTAGGTGAATACTGGTAGACTCAAGGGGCTCTAAAAAACCACTGGATAAACCAATGGCAACGACATTTTTACACCATTGCTGTTCGGTACGCCCGGTTTCAAAGCGTATCGTCCTTGGCTCGCCAATGGCTTTGGTATCGAGATTGGCCAGCAGGGTGTTTGTGGCGTGCTCATCGGTTAAGTATTTTGAGCTGTAGACGATGCCGTTGCCGTTACGGTGAGTTAACGGGATACGCCACTGCCAGCCAACCGGATGCGCAATACTGCGCGTATACGGCAAAGTTTTATCATGCCGCTCGCTGGGCACAGCCTGGGCAGAGTCAGCGGGTAACCAATGGCTCCAGTCTGCGTAATTTACCCCTAATGTCTGGCGAATCAACAGGCCTCGTAGTCCGGTGCAATCAATAAACAGATCGCCCGTTATCTGCTTGCCATCCTGCAGTTGCAGCGCCGTAATAAAGCCGTCTTCAGTGCTTTGTTGGACGTGTTCGATAATACCTTCGGTACGGGTAACACCGGCTTGCTCTGCAAGCTTACGTAAAAACTGCCCGTACAGGGCCGAATCGAAGTGATAGGCATAAGGCATATCATAGAGCGGATTCTGGGTGTTAATTTTATTGAATTTGCCCGCCTCACAGGCCAGATAATTAAGGTCAAAATCCCACAGTGACTGCGCCATGTTGGCTTGTTGGGCTTTCAACCAGTAATGATGAAAACTACAAAATCCCATGGTGGTGCCTGGCGCGCCAAAGGTGTGATAATAGCTCTCACCCGGTACCCGCCAGTTTTCAAACTTTATGGCCAGCTTTATGGTGCCGTGCGTTTCACGCAGGAACGCCTTTTCGTCGATACCTAAAAAACGGTTAAAGGTTTGGATAGGCGGGATTGTGGCTTCACCGACGCCGACGATACCAATCTGTTCTGACTCAATAAGCTCTATGCTTACCTTATCACTAAGCACTTTTCTGAGCAGTGCTGCGGTCATCCAGCCAGCGGTGCCGCCGCCGGCAATCACCACTTTTTGTACCGGTGTCGCCATGCATGTTCCTAATGAGTAAGTAAAAAGACTGTGCTTTTGACTCTAGCTAATTAAGAGCTAAAAGCAAAACCTATTATAGTTGACAAAGAAAAGCCCCGTTAAGCATGCTTAACGGGGCTCACAAGCTCGCTTAGTAGAACGAGTAGTTAAGGTTCAGCATGTACGAAGGACCAAACTCTCGACGCAGTGTAACTATACCGTTACCACCGATGGTTTCTTCTTTCTCATCTGTCAGGTTAACGCCCTGCAGCGAGACACGCAGCCCTTTGAGGTACTCAATACCGCTGTCTTCAAAGTCGTAGCTGATTTGCGCATCGATTTGCGTAATTGCATCACGGGTCGCGGTTTCAATTTTGTTGGAGCCGCCGCGCTGATAGGTGGCAAACTCCGAACGGTCGGTCGCAGCTACGCGAAATTCAAAGCCATTGCGTTCATAGTAAGCTGTCAGTGATATGATCTCATCAGATTGACCCGGGATAGGCGAGCCATTGTCGAGCTCTGCATCAATAAAGGTTGCAGAACCGGCAATACCAAAGCCTTCCAGCGCATCAGCAAACATACCCAGAGGAATGTTGGCAGTCAATTCTGCGCCCTGAACGGTACCTTTAAGGCCGTCCTGGAAGTACTCAAAGTAACCAAAGTCAGGTGGTGTCGCCAGGTCGCCCGATGAATAGGCGATGTTGGCCGGACCATACAAACCGTCTTCCTGAATCACGCGGTCGTGGAACCCCGGGATAAAGTAATTGGCACCATTGTTGGTTGAGTCGTTGGTAAAGTTAATGAGTTCACGGGCATCATCTGTCCAGTTAACCAGATCTTTGTAGAACAACGCGAGCGACACGTAACCCTGATCGTCAAAGTAGTTTTCAAACGAAATATCAAAATTGTTCGCTTCGAGTGGACGCAGGCGCGGATTGCCCTGGAATTTAGACCACGGAGAACCGTATTGCTCAACCGCATCCTGACTGTTCGGAATGGCAATGAGGTCAATATTCTGGTCGAACTTTACAAAGCCTGATGCTTTCATCTGGTCGATACGGGCGCGGCTAATCGTTTTGTTGGCGGCAAACCGTACAAAACGGTTGTCAGCCACTTCAACGCTTACGTTTAAACTCGGCAGGAAGTGATTGTATGAATCGCCATCACTCAGCGCGCAGTCAGCATCTACCTCGCCGTTGCCGTCATCGTCACAAACTGCGAAGTTTGAACCAACAACACCGATGTAACCGGTAGAGGTTTGATCAGTTTGTACATACTGTGCACCGAAATTACCGTTTACAAAGAAACCCGCCACGTCGGTTTCAAAATTAAACTTGGCATACAGGGTGGTTACTTCTTCTTCTACAGTAAATGTATCACCTAAGCGATCCGGCTCAAGCAAACCCGCATCATTAAGGGTATATTCACCATCGCGGTAGGGGGCGAAGCCGTTGTAAGCAACAACCTGACCTAAACCAGCCCAACTAAGATCGGCTAAGCCGTTATACAGGTACTCAGCTGGGATTGCCTCAGAAAACGGGTAAGATGACGCGGTGGCAAAAAAGCCTTTGTTGTCTTTCATCTTATAGCGATCGCTGTAGTTAAAGCCAAACTTAACTTTATTAATCATGCCCCATTCAACATACCCTTCCGTTTCTAAACGCACGGTGGTGAGTTCTTCTTCGAAGTCGGCATAGTTTAAGAAGCCGTCTTGCGCGTTCAGGTAGCTAAATGGCGTTGGGTTGCCGTTTTCGTCAGTAAATACCGTGTTAACGTCGGTGGTAAACTGGTCGGCGATATTGGCCATGCCGCCACCCCATTGCTGAGGGCCGGTAAGTTGCAGTAATGCCGGGTCTGCAAAAGCACCTAAACCCGAGCTACCAGTAAAAAATATACCGTCAGCGCTCATTTGGAACTGACGCGAACCAAACTCATCAATAGCACCGTTACGAGCCAGACCGGCGTAGGATTCGCCGCGAAGATCACGTTTTTCCGATTGGCTGTCAGCCACGTCCAACATTACCGACCAGTTGTCGTCGATGTTGTATTTAACATTTAATCCAAAGGTTTGTAGTTCGCCGTCTTTTTGCGCCGGATCAGTTCGCAGTACCGGGTTCGCATTCACCTGTGTACCCGACACATTTACGCCGGTACCGGTCAACGAATCAGGATCTGCGTTGAAGGGTTCAATGAAACCGCGGATAACGCCTGAGTCAGAGTAATCAATGCTTAATGCATCGACCACGATGTCAAGATTATCGGTAGGACGCCATTGGAAAATGGCTGATACGGTGTCACGCTCAAGTACACGGCTGTTAGCTTGGGTATCTAATCCGGTTGGTAATATCTGACCGTTGTCATTTTCGCTGTAACCCCACACACCATATTTGCGTTCGTTACGAGGAGACTCTGTGGTGGCCACAGCAACCGCTAAGCCGATGGTGTCATCGGCAAATTTTTCTACGAATGAGAGGGCAAAGCGCTTACCCGTATTATCAAACTCAGGGTTATCTGAATCGTTTCCACCCATTTCATAAACACCCGTCAGCGTGAGTGTTTCCTGAGCGGTTAAAGGACGGACCGTTTGTAAATCAACCGTACCACCAATTCCCTGTACCAGGAGATCCGCTTCAGTCGTTTTGTAGATGGTGGCGCCCGTCATGATTTCAGAAGGATAAAGATCGTATTCAACGCCTCGGTTGTCGCCAATACCAATTAATTCGCGCCCATTTAATGAGGTACCGGTAAAATCTTCTTTAAAACCGCGTACTGAGATACCGGAGGTGCGCCCGCCGACCCTTTCACCGGCAAGGCCCGGCAAACGTGCTAAGGATTCGGCAATTGAAGAGTCGGGCAGTTTACCGATATCTTCTGCAGAGATAGCTTCAACAATTGAGGCTTTGTCCATTTTAATGGCTTGCGCTCGCATTAATGAGCCACGGATCCCTTTAACGGCGATAACTTCAACTTGTTGCTCGTCAGCCTCATTATTATTCTCTTGCGACACAGTGTGTCCTGAGTACATTGCTGATGTCACAGCCAGTGATAACAGCGCTGGTTTAAAAATGTGTTTACTCTTCATATCTAGTGCCCTAACTAAAATTTATACAGCGTAATCTTGTTACATCGGTGTTAACAATAGTTAAATATTTAATGGTGGTCAAGATTTTTCTTAATCAATTAAGTAAAATAAATTAACAATATTAATGCGGGCTTTGGGGTTGTTTTGTATGGGGTTAGTGTGAGTGGTGTATTTCGATTAAGTTTGAGGGTGCAGAAAATGCCCACGAGACACACGAGTTATCTCATAGAAGTGCTTGAATAATGATGAGAATAGTACAAGTTTTGTGGAAAGCCAGTGCGAGGTGAACACAACATGACATAACTGCCGGGCGCGCCAGGTTCAGATGAACGTATTCAATGTTATTAAGTTGGCTTAGAGCGTTAGGTTTTGCTGTTGTTTGCAAACGACAGCGTCGGGGGGAGCGTCACCGAAGCGCAGGCGCAGGGCTAACAAAGTGTCCACACCGTGATGAAAGACTTAACGTAATCCCATCCCTCGCGCGGGTCAATAACAAAGAAGATGAAACCTATGGTGTCAGCGCTACTGAGAGATTAATACCGGGTCATTTCAGCCCGTCGCATTGGCATTTGATCAATGTCCTGGAACACAACATCAAAATCGAGGGTGTCGTACACCCCCTTGTTGCCGCCATCCAGTCCGATTAGCAATACAGAGACACGGCCGAGCCTTTCGTTTATTTCCCCCGACTCCATAGCCTTAACTGATTCGGGATAGCTCAGCACAGTGCCCGGCGTCACCACCTGCAGTATCAGTTTTCGTTCCTGCAGGGCGACTTGTTGTGTCTGAGCGCGCTTTAGCCAGTCTTGCGCCTGCTCCTCTGTTTCAGCCTGTGCCAGTACAACGCGGTACTGCCATTGATATTGACCGATGCCGGCGTGTGCTTCGATACTCAATAAAATAAAGATTATCAGGATAAACGTTTTCATACTCTTGATATACGCTGCAGTGGCGAAGAAGATCGACTGCACAACACAAACGCCCATGCATCCTCGCAGCGATCGAGTAATGAGGCATAAGACTTTGCTACTGTTTAGATAGACGCAGGAAATTCACTTTTGTCACAAGCAACAAAAACCGCTACCCTGCAGCAATGATTTACAGTGTTACGATGCAAAGTTACATAGGATAAAATCAAGATGGCAAACGAATTCAATGTATTGGGTAAACCATTAATGCTGTGTTGCCACAATGGCGGTTTCACGCGCGAAGGTTTTTGCTATGTACCGCAATCAGACTTTGGCAACCATAGTGTGTGTGCCGTGTTGACTGATGAGTTTTTACAATTTTCCGCCAGCCGCGGCAACGATCTGTCCACGCCAAGGCCAGAGTTTTCTTTTCCCGGTCTTAAAGCGGGTGATAAGTGGTGTTTGTGCGCCAGTCGCTGGCTGGAGGCCGAACGTGCCGGCAAGGCGCCAAAAGTCCTTCTTGAGGCCTGTAATCAAGCCTGTTTAGAAATAGTTGATTTGGCGACGCTACAAAAGCACGCGATCTAGCTAAACAAAGGACTCCTCGGGTCGGTTTTACCAACCTCTCCCCCTCAAACCTGCACAGATTGAAAGCCCGTTAATCCAACGTTTGGCGCCCGTGATTGCTAGTTTTTATATTGCTTGTATAAGCGCGAAACAGTTCTGCCAGTCCGCGGGTCTGGGTTAAATCACTGTGACAACGCGTAACATGACGCTTAGGCGATACCATCGGCCATGACCTGTCCGTTACTGATACTGCTATGAATGTTCAGGCTTTAGTCCAGCGGACCTCTAAACATTCACAGCCAGGCTCGACAGGCCTGGCTATTGCATGGATGAACCGCGGTAATAATTACCGTTTTTATCACTCAGATCTGGTGAAATAGGTATCACTAAAGTTATGGCTTAGCTTTTCTTTATAGGTAAACGGGTGAAATTTAAAACCAGTTACTTGTCGCGCCGGGTTGACATCAAAGTGCATAAACGCGTCACTGGCAGCGTTTTGATTGTCCCAGCGAATGACAAACGTGTGATCTGAAAATGGTTCGAGGGTGCCGGTTAACATCGTCATCTTGTCTGAGCTTAAACGTAACTGGCCGGCCTGATTCAGGGTAATCTGCATGGTGCCATACCAGGTATCGGTAAACTCTCCGCTATAGGCCAGGGGATCGAGAACGACTTCACCGATACCCTCTGGAACATCAAGATTGGCCAAATAGCGTTGTTCGCGCTCTGCCTGATATTCTTTTAATGTCTGTACCCAGTCAGTGGTTTCCTGCGGGGCAATATAACTTTTAAGAATGTGCTGCATCACTGCACTGCGAGCCCCGTAGTTTGAACCGTTGTTCAACAATACAACGGCTAAGTGCAGTTTGGGAACCATCGCCACATAGGCCTGATAGCCAGATAAGGTACCCGTGTGCGAAATCACCTGGTAACCGTGTACATCGGCCAATCGCCAGCCTAAACCATAGGCTTTAAATAGTGTGTCATCCCACTCATCATCGGTGTCTGATACCGACAGGACAGTGCGGGCCTTGTGAATAGTCTCAACTTGCTCAGGGGTTAATATCTGCGCGCCATTTTGGCCGGTGCCTTTGTTTAACCACATTTGCAGCCATTTGAGCATACCGCTGGCATTACAGACAATGCCACCTGCTGCTGCTGACACCAGCTCAGAACCCTGGATGCCATTGCGAGGAATAGCATAAATACCGCGTTCATCGTTGTGTCCATAACTTAATGCCACATTGTTTAAGGCGGCATCAGTTTGATCACCGGCAAAACACTGCATATCCAATGGCGCAAAAATCTTGTCGTTAATGACCTCGGCAAAGGGTTTTTGATACAGTTTGGCAACCACTTCGCCAGCGGTAATGTACATTAAATTACTGTAAGCATAGGCGCTACGAAAACTGCTGACTGGTGTTAAATAGCGCAGGTTATGAATAATTTCTTCGCGGCTGAAACCACTGGGCTCCGGCCATAGCATGCTGTCACCTGCGCCACTGGCGAGTCCCGAACGGTGCACCAGTAAATCCATAAGCGTAAACTCACGAGTCACCCAGGCATCCTGCATTTGGAAACCGGGCAATATATCTGTCACCCTGGTGTCCCAGCTCAGTTCAAAATCTTCAATCGCCATTGCCAATGCGGCAGCGGTAAACGCTTTTGACGTTGAAGCCAGACGAAAATACGTGTCGGCGTTTACCGGCAATGCAGGGTCGAGCTGGCGTTGGCCAGCGCCATCGAGGTAGACCACTTCACCGTTTTTAATAATGCCAACCGCCATGCCGGGGGTGTAAAACGTTTGCAGAGCGGCATTGACGACGTTGTCGAGATTGGCTAGTCCTGCTGCGGACGACAGTTCTGGCTGCGCAGCGCAGGCTGAGGTTGTCGTCAGCATCAACGTGGCGAAAATGTGTTTGATGCGCAATGTGATCATAGCGAGCCCCTGTATTATTGCTTTTTATGCCCTAAAGGCGGAATATTTTATTCAATTTGCAATGCACCACGGGGATTGTCAATGCATAATACGATCAAGCGTGCTGTATATGAGCCTGAATTAGTGCTATTCGATTAGTTAGCTATACGGGCTTGTTCCAGACCAGTGCTTTGAAATGCTTACGGCACATAGATTCGTAGCGATCGTTGCCGCCAATTTCGACCTGCTCGCCGCTGGTGACTGCCAGGCCGTTTTCATCCATACGCACGACAAAGTTTGCTTTGCGCCCGCAATGACACACGGTCTTAAGCTCAAACAGCTTGTCGGCCCAGGCCAACAGGTAATGACTTCCGGTAAAAGTATCACCTAAAAAGTCGGTCCGCAGGCCGTAGGCTAACACGGGTATATCCAGTTCATCGACGACTTCAATGAGCTGATACACCTGTTCTTTGGTTAAAAACTGTGCCTCATCAATAAATACGCAATCAATATATTGCTTGGCGTGCAAGGCAGAGATTGTGGCCAGTAAGTCATCGGCTTTGCTATACAGCTGCGCGTCAGCTTGCAAGCCAATTCGCGATGCGACTTTACCGGTGCCGTAGCGATTATCAATGGCCGCGGTAAAAATAAGCGGGTTCATGCCCCGTTCGCGATAGTTATAGGCAGATTGCAGTAACGAGGTAGATTTTCCGGCATTCATTGCCGAGTAATAAAAGTAAAGTTGCGCCATGGTGAGGTTTATTTTGTCTTTTGCCAGTTAGTGTACCATTCATCGAAGTCTTTTTTCTTTAATGGGCGGGCAAATAAATACCCCTGCAGGTAGTCGACTCCCATGGTTTTCAGTAAAGATGCCTGCTCTTGCGTTTCGACACCCTCTGCAACGGTTTTGCAGCCAAACTCTTTGGCCATCAATAATGTTGCTTTTACGATAGTATCGTTGCAGTCGGTTAATTTTGTCACGAAGGATCTATCGATTTTGATGAGATCAAAATCGAGTGACTGTAATAGTTTTAATGATGAAAATCCGGTGCCGAAGTCGTCGATAGCCACCTTAATCTGTCTTGATTTCAGTGCATTGATACGCGCAGTCAGTACCGCCGTATCGTCGGCAAAAATAGACTCGGTAACTTCCAGGTGAAGGCGCTCTGGCGATAAGCCAGAGCTGTTGAGTGCTCTGTCTACCTGGCTGATAAAGTTCTCGTTAAGCAGTTGTAATACAGACACATTAATGGATACACCAATGTTTTTATCTTCCCATTGGGCGGCATCAATACAGGCTCTGTGCATAATCCAGGTGCCGATGGCGTTAATCGCTCCGCTTTGTTCGGCTAACGGGATAAACTCATCGGGCCGAACCCACTCGCCCTCAAATTGCCAACGGGCCAGTGCTTCAACTGCCCATAAGTCATTGGTCCTGAGGTCGATAATAGGTTGATACATCACCGATAACTGGTGTTTTTCTATCGCTTGCCAGAGGCCTTCTCTGAGTTGTTGATCGTGACGCATCTTTTCATACAATGCTTCGCTGTAGAGTCCGACTTTACCCGGCGCGATATTTTTCTGGTGATACATCGTAAGGTCGGCCAGTTGTATCAGTGTCGCGGGATCGTCACTATCGGTGGGATACACCGCAATACCTATCGTTGCGCCAAGGGATACGTTGCTCTCGTTAATGGGGTTGAGGTTGGTTAGACTGCTGGCAATGGCAAGCGCAATAGCGCTGGCAGACTCTGCATTGGCATGAGGCAATAAAATAATGAATTCATCGCCGCCCCAACGTCCTATACAGTCAGGCTCACAATACTGAACCAATTTGGAAGACACCTCTGACAAAACGATATCTCCCGCTTTATGGCCCAGGCTGTCGTTGATTTGCTTAAAGCCGTCCAAATCGATAAACAGTACGGCCATGGAGTACTGATTGATGGCTGAATTATTGATTAATTCATTAAAATGCAGCATAAAACCGGTTCGGTTTAATAATCCGGTCAAGGGGTCGATACTGGATAGTTTATGTAGTTCGATGGTGCGACGTTCAACTTTTTGTTCAAGACTGTTATTGGCGTTATCGAGTTTTTTATTGGCTTCAATTAATTCCTTATTAACCCGGTCGACTTCGTTACGCTCTTGCCGCATTAACGCAACCAGCTCCTCTTTTTGATATTTGATATCAATAGCCTGACATATAAATTTATTGGCTTTTTTGGCGGCATTTAACATTGCTAACCAAAATACGATTCCCAGCATGCCGATGAGGTTAAAGTCTTCATGAGAATCAAACACAGCGCGCAGCGACAGGGGCAAAATCATCAGGGTAGTGTAAAGCATCACGAGCGGCAGGTGCGGGGCTAAAATGGTTGCCGCGCCGCCAGCCATCGCCGATATGATGATCATAGCGGTGGTTAGTTCAGGCAGTGTCATGTAAGGGTATAAGCTCACTACGTAGGTGGCCCAGAGACATGCAGTGATGGTGGCGCCACTGATGAACCTGAAAAGTGGCCATCGCGCGTTATACTGACCTTTCCTCAGGCGCAAAAACCAGTAGGCACTGTCGAATCCGCGGATCAGGCATACTACAACCATTAACACCCAAATTGTTAATTTAATATTGTTCTTAACCGGAGTACCAAAACCAAATGCCAGTACGCTAACGCCTAACAACGTTACAATAAGACCGCTAAAGCTGTTTCGGTAGAGTAACTCAACAACTTCCCTTGTCTTTGAGTAAAGCACCTGGGGTTCTGGAGATTGGGGCATAGTGGCTTACTGCTAATAATCAATATTTGAATAGGGAGCGTAGTAGCCAGCATTGGTGTCCCGATGGGCTATAAACGCCACGCAATGATTCGACAGTGTTATGTTTTAGGCTCGATTTTGCAAGCGCTTTTATTGGGCAGCAGATATAAAAAAGCCGGGTAATGATTTACCCGGCCAGTGTGCTTCGCTGCGCTGTTATGCTGCGTCTCTGGTTGTTTCTGAACTTACTTCAGGTGAAACCAGGTCCAAATCAAAGGTAAACTCGTCCACTCTGATGGCCAGTTTACGTTTTTCATTGTAGCTGTGCAGATCGGCGGCTTGTTGCGCATCAATCACGCCACGTTCCTGCAGTTTGTTCAACGCATTTTCAAAGGATACGAAAGGTACCACCGGTTCTTTGCGCAGGGCTTTTTGTACCTTGCTCAATAGTGGAAGTACTTTGTGCTTCGCTTTAAATGCCTGCTCGTTGATGTCGTTACCATCACCAGCGATGGGTTTGACCAGGTGAGTCAGTTGCGCTTTAACGCTGTCATCCTGCAGTGCAGCTAAAGAGAGCTCACGAACCAGGTCATCGCTGATGGTGCTTACGCTGCCACTGTAGGTGTTGGTCAGTAAGCGCATTAAGCCACGGGTAGCAGTGTTAGGGAAATTTCTTACGAAATTCACCAACGCTTGCTCAGCCTGCTGTAACGACCATTGCATGGCGTAGTCAAAATAAGGCTTCGCCTGCTGACGATCTTCAACGCGTTGCTCATAGAAGCGGATAGCGGCCATCGCCCCGTACAGGTAGCTCATCACGTCGCCCAAACGCGCCGACAACAACTCCGCTTTTTTAAGGTCGCCACCTAACACTGCCAGTGACAGATCCGCCATTGGGGCCAGCTTAGCTGATAATGCATTAAGGCGTTTCTCATAGCCTCGCACCTCAGGTAAGCTCGACTGTGCTCCTCTGGTAAAGGGCAGGTAACTCTTCGACAAGCTGCGGAAAGCGTTTTTAACACTGAAGCTAACCGTTTTGCGCAACACTTTATTAAACTGTGCGTCAGCTTTGCTGTCATTGCTATGGATTAAGTCGACCATTTCTTTTAAATGGGGGTGACAGCGCATCGCGCCCTGACCAAAAATCATCAGGTTGCGGGTAAGAATATTTGCCCCTTCAACAGTGATGGCAATTGGCAGTGCACTATAGCCTGCAGCCAGCGTGTTCTGTGGGCCACGTTGAATGGCTTTACCTGCCTGAACGTCCATTGCCGCATTCATTACGTCACGACCAATTTCGGTCATGTGATATTTGGCAATAGCGGTTACCACCGAGGGTTTTAGACCTTCGCCAAGCCCTTCAGTGGTAAGAACGCGCATTGATTCACATAAAAAGGTTTTACCCGCAATCTCAGCCAGCTTTTCCTGGATACCTTCAAAGCGGCCAATAGGCAGACCAAATTGCTCACGAACAAAGGCGTATTCGGCTGTTGATTTTAACGCGCTTTGTGCGGTAGCTGTGCCCATTGCCGGCAATGAAATACCGCGGCCTGCGCCCAGACAGCTCACCAGCATTTGCCAGCCACGGCCGATGTTTTTCTGTCCGCCAATGATGAAGTCCATTGGAATAAACACATTCTGACCGCGCGTAGTGCCATTATAGAATTTTACGCCCATTGGGTCGTGACGGTTGCCCAGTTCTACACCCGGGTGAGATTTGGGCAGCAGTGCGCAGGTAATCCCTAATTCTAATTTGTCACCCAGCAGTTGATCCGGGTCGAATACCTTAAACGCCAGACCTAATACTGTGGCAATGGGGGCCAGCGTAATGTAACGCTTGTCCCAGCTCACAGACAAACCAATCACTTCTTCGCCGTTCCATTCGCCTTTAGTCACGATGGCGGCATCAGGAATACCGCCTGCATCTGAACCGGCTTCAGGGCTGGTTAATGCAAAGCAGGGAATATCTTTACCGACTGACAAGCGCGGCAGCCAGTAGTCTTGCTGCGCTGTGGTCCCGTAATGCATCAATAGCTCGCCCGGGCCTAATGAATTAGGCACCATGACGGTAACTGCCAGGGCACCACTTTTGGCAGCGATGGTGGCAACGATAGTAGAGTTTGCATACGGGCTAAATTCCAGACCACCAAATTTCTTTGGAATGATCATAGAGAAGAAACGGTTTTCACCCAGGAAATCAAGAATATGTTGGGGAATATGCTTTGAATTACCCAATTCAAAGTCATCAACCATTGCCAGTAGTTTCTGCACAGGGCCATCGAGGAAAGCCTGCTCATCGGCACTCAGTTTAGCCTGAGGTACACGGCGCAGCGCCTCCATATCAGGGACACCACGATAAATAGACGACTCTAACCAAATGTCGCCTGCATCAAGTGCTTCCTGCTCGGTAATTGAAATTGGAGGTAATACTTTCTTTAAACTTGTTCTGATACTCATAACTCATCCGCTCATCTGACCAGTTGGATAGGCTAATAATACAGAATCTGCATACATTTGCAAATTAATTGTTAAGCCCTTGAAATTAATATAAAAAATATAATTTTAACTGTGATTTGTAGAAAAATGTTTACATAAACTGGTTGGTTTTCGACATCTTACGACGCGAGTTTTAGAGGTGGTTGAAGCGTATTCTTGGGTATTTCATCGATTTTTTTTCGGTTCCGCGAACAAAAACACCGCCTGACCTGCAATACTTAGCTATTCAGCCGGTGACTGTATGTGAACCCGTATATTGAGCTTGGAATTTCCTCGTTACAATGTGAGTATGCAGATTGCAAAACACGCTCGTCAGCCACGGCAAGGACTTACGTAACTGTGGATTTTTATCTCAGCCCTTTTTTATTAGGTAGCAAAGCCAATGAATGTGAAAGTAACCTGTATGACTGTTTTGTCAGGTCTGATGACGACCAACGTGACCGCCATGGAGCGACTGTATGCAGTAGTCGGTGCCGGGTACAGTGATATTGAAGTAAATAGTGCGGCAGAAACCGATGCCGGCTATCGGGTCGTGTTGGGTCATCAGTTTCATCGCCAGTGGCACGTTGAGGCCGGTTTTTATCGGTTAGCTGATATCAACGATGTAAATCAGGGCAGCGAGAGGAATTTTAGCGCGGATGCAATTTATTTAGGGGTGAACGGCAAAGCGTCTAACGAGGTAGGTGAGTTGTATTATCGGCTGGGCGTTGCCAATGTGTCCTTACAATATTCGTCGGCCGACAGCACCGGTAATTGTAGTGCAGAAAGTAACGCCACCAGTCAGAATAACTGCCGGTATGACAGCGATACGATTGCCGGAATTGTCGGACTGGGTTTTGATTATTCGGTTGCAGCTAATACCTTTGTGCGTTTTGAAGCCGAGTATTTGCGTGGTAAAGATGGTTTTGATGCCAGTATTTTCTCAGTGGGCGTCCGTTACGATTTTAATTAATACCAGTTGTGCACCATGCAGTCCTTACCGAATAGTTAATCTAAAGCTATGAGTTAGCTGTATTAATAGTACAGGAGGTAACAATGAAAAATGAACTAGATACAAAAATGGTGTTACGCGTCTATGACAAAATACGTCAGGAAGGCAAAGAAACCGATGGCAAGTACCGGCTTGAAGGTGTTGTGGCCTATACCGATTTCGATGGCTATACGCTGTACATCAACGATGCAAAAGTAGCGATGCAGTTTGGTTTTCATAATCAGTATCATTTTGACTACCAAAAATCAGATGATTTTGATGAATTCGAGAAAAAGCTCAAATACATAGATAAAACTTACTGACTACACGCTGCCAGTTACCTGATGGCATTGTCATTGTTGCTGGCTGGCGCGAACCTTTGCAAACGAATGTTTTTTTACTTGCCTGGCCTCGTCGAAGCAGAGCGTCTGTCAAAACAGCACATGTGCTTTCTTCCCATCTCGCGATGCTTGCTAACCTTTTTGGGCCGTTGTCGTCTACCGTTTGGTCAGGAACTTTCATCACATCTGCATGGCTTTTTGCCTCACTTTACCAGGGAGTATGGTGACATACTTATGCAGCGCTAAAAATACGCCAAGTGCTTGTTAATTCACGCCGCGTGAGTATTCAAACGTCATCACATAAGCTACAATGCAACGCAAAATTTAGTGGCGTTTTTTAAGCGTCGCTCTTCGTTATTCGCCAGACTCAAGAGGAATTCAGCATTGGCTGTAGCAATTAAGCCGCCCAGCTTCTCCCTGCGCTTTTTAGGCCCCCGTTATTGGTTAGTATGGTTAGGTGTTGCCTTCTTGTATGTTGTGAGCTGGCTGCCGTTACCGGTGATTCGATTGTTTGGTCGGCTAACCGGCTGGTTGTTAAGTAAGTTTGCCCGCTCGCGGGTAAATGTCGCGAGGCGTAATATCGCTTTATGTTACCCCAACATGCCCGCTGCCGAACAAGACAAGCTTGTTCGTCAAAACCTGTATCGTGCCGGGATGGCAGTGTATGAAACCGCAATGGGCTGGTGGTGGCCGGACTGGCGGGTGCGAAAGCACGGAGAAGTTGAAGGCTTTGAACATGCAGCGGCTATTTTAGCTAAGCACAAAGGGGTGTTTGGTATGGCGCTGCACAATATGAATCTGGAGTTTGCTTGCCGGGTGCTGGGCCTGAAATACCCAAGCATTGCCTTTTATCGAAAGCATAATAATCCACTGATGGATTACCTTCAGTATCATGGCCGGGCTCGCTCTAATAAATACATGATCCATAAGAGAAACGCGCGTGCACTGATGGGCGCGCTTGACGGCGCTGAGCTTTGTTTGTATTTGCCCGATCAGGACTATGGTCGAAGCCAAAGCATTTTTGTGCCTTTTGCCGGAGTCAGTGAGGCCGCCACGACGACCGCAACGATGATGTTTATTCGCCGCACTAACAGTGAACCCTTATTGATCACATCCCAATATACGCAAGGCGGCTATAAGGTAAAATTCTATCCCGCCATGCCAGATTTAAAAAATCTTGACGATGTGAGCGGTTTGACTTTACTAAATCAAAAAATTGCCGATATCATTAATGAGCAGCCTGATAGTTACTTGTGGATGCATAAACGGTTTAAAACCAGGCCCGATCCGAACGCGCCATCATTGTATAAGTAAGACTTGTTCAGCGGCGTTTTCACGACAACATGAACGTTACCAGTGATCCAGGCCATAACCTTTTTAGCCAAACAATCAGGCAATATCATTACCAGACACAACCAGGATAGTATGATTTGAGAGCTGCAATGAATAAAAAGCCGACCTCCTCCGTATTTTGGGCGAAACATTTAGGGCTGGCATTGGTCGTCGTTATTATTGCGGCTGTCGTTATTCATTTGCAAATGAATCTTAGCTCTCAGCCTACACCTGTTGATGCTCCGGAAGAGCGCTCCGTGGCCAAAGGTTTATCCGACTTTTACCGTGATTTCAGAATGACCAAGGAAGAGCCCTTCAATGAAGGGGCTGATATGGTATTAGATATGGCGATATCTGAGGAAAGTCTCGAAGAGCGCCTGGAGTCGATGTCGAGTGATTTTAAGGCGGTAGATGATCGGTGGGTTGGTGAATATAAGTATCGCACCTTTACTGCCGGTAATACCCTTCGAAAAGCGATTTCTGCTTACGCTGAACAAGAGGGTATGCAGGTTATCTGGAACTTAAAACAAGACTTCGTGATTAAACATCAGTTTCAGATGGATGATACCGTTGCTGGCTCACTGGCGACAATCGCCAGCGCCATCGATAGTAACTTTGAAGGCAAGGTTGCGACCTTTGTGTGCCCTAAACAACGCTCGCTGGTAGTGACCGAAGAGATCTCTGACTACCTGACTACACAATGTAATCAGGTGCGCAGTTATTAGCACACCGGAGTGTGCTGTCAATGATTACACGGGGCTGCCATACGCCGCTGGCTCAATGTACCTAATGTCCTTCCCCAAATAGCTGTAGCCATTGTTCTGTAACATGGCGGCGAACCAGTTCGACCTCTTCGTTACTGTGGGCAAACTTCTGGCCCGCCAGGGTAAGCTGATGGTAATGTTCCCGCAGGGTTAAATAGGCGGTTTGTAACCTCCCGGCTTGATCCGCTGGCAGCAGGCCGGCATCTCTGGCTGCGGCGATGATTCTTAAATTATCAGGCCATCGGGTAAGTTCGGAATACTGACTTGCGAAGCCGAGCACCCAGTATTGCACCATAAACTCGATATCGGTAATCCCCCCCTCACATTGCTTTAGATCGAGGCCTGTGGCGTGTTTGTCAATCAGGTGATCGCGCATTTTCAGGCGCATCTTAACCACGTCATCAGCAAGCTCGTTAGGTTTGCGCCGACGCTGTAACACACTGGTTCTGGTGGCATTAAATTCACTTTTCAGTGCATCGTCACCTAATATACTACGCGCCCTTACTAATGCCTGGTGTTCCCAGGTCCATGCTTCGTGTTGTTGATAATGAGTGAAACCATCGATATGGCAACACAATAACCCTGAGTTACCCGAAGGCCGCAAGCGTAAATCGGTCTCAAATAATTGGCCAGACAGGGTACGGGTATTTAACAAGTGCATGATGCGCTGTGCCAGTTTGATATAAAAATGCTGCGCCGAGACTGATTTTGCGCCACGGGTGTTACTGTCTGCCGGGGCATTATGAATAAATACCAGGTCGAGATCAGAGCCGTAACCGAGTTCGAAACCGCCTAATTTGCCATAGCCTACAATCAAAAAGCCGGTTTCGCCGGCGTTAAGGTGTTGCGGTTCACCGAACTTTTCGGTTACCTGTTGCCATGCTGAATGAAAAACTGCGTTGAGTAAGACCTCAGCAAGAGCGGTTAATTTATCACTGACTCTTGCAATGGGCAGCGAACCTGACACATCGCTGGCGGCTATGCGCAATTGCTGACAAAGTTTGAATTGTCGCCATTGTTCCATCAGTTGCTCAATGTCATCAGGTTCTACCCTTAGCAATGCCTGACGAAGTTCGTCGTTATATTGCTCATAGACCTTTTCAATGTCGGTTTCTTGTTGCTGCAAATAAAGCGGCGTGAGCAATTCGTCGAGCAGTAGTGGGAAATTACGTATTTGCGTTGTGATCCACTCACTGCGCGAACACAGTTTAATGAGCTGCTTGAGAACATCCGGATTCTCGTGCAATAAGTCTAAATAAGTTGTACGTCCGGTAATCGCATTAATCACACTAAACAAGCGGGGCAGTATGCTGGTGATATCTGCCGGGCACTGTTTAAGCATAAAATAAACCAGTTCAGGCATGAGTTTAGACAGGGTATCTTCACCCTTTTGACCCATCCGTTGCCGCCGCAGGTGTTGCTTAAACTCACTCAGCTGTTCATACAGCTGGCTGACTGAGTCAGCGGGCAAATCCCTGACGAACAGATCGCTGAATTCGTCGGCTGACATGTTAAGTAACCAGGCATCCTTGCAACGGCTAAATAAGGAGTCTTGCTCCTGTTGTTCGTCACCAGGCTCTGCAACTAACTGGTTAAACTGCTCATGGACACGTTGCATAACACGCGCTAACTCGGCGTAAAACGCATTGTAATCGGCAAAGCCCATGACTGATGCCACAACCGCCTGAGGCCATTCAGCCTCTGGCAGTAACTGAGTTTGCTCGTCATTAAATTGCTGCAGTGTATGCTCGGTTTTTCGTAAAAAGTAGTAGTCTTTGAGCAGTTGTTTAATGGCATCAGGCTCAATTAAGCTAAGTTCTGCTAGCATGTTGAGGACATGACGCAGCTCTTTGGACTGTAATGTAACCTCGCGACCACCGTGGATCAGTTGAAAGCTCTGCGCGAAAAATTCGATTTCGCGAATGCCTCCGGCACCCAGTTTAATGTTGTCTGACAAACGGCGGCGACGCAGTTCTTTGTTGATCAGTCGCTTCATATCCCGTATTGCATCGATGGTGGTAAAGTCCAGATAACGCCGGTAAATAAACGGTGCCAGAATAGACTCCAGTTGCTGGGTGTAGACCGACGCAGGATTTAATACCCTGGCCTTGATCATGGCGTATCGCTCCCATTGGCGGCCTTGCTCCTGATAATAGTCTTCCAGGGCGCCAAAATGGGCTACCAGGGGACCACTCTCACCAAAGGGCCGTAGCCGCATATCGACTCTGAACACCTGCCCGTGGGGCGTGATTTTATTTAATGCGGCGATGAGTTTTTGCGCTAGCTTGGTAAAAAATTGCTGGTTTTCAATAGGCTTGCGAGGATGATCGGTTTCGCCTTTGTAGGGATAACTAAAAATAAGGTCGATATCGCTGGAAAAATTGAGTTCTTTCCCGCCTAGTTTCCCCATACCTAAAATAAGCATTGGTTGCGGGCCATCAGGGCCTTGCGGGGTGCCGTATCGTTTAACGTGGGCGGCGTATAACCAGTCATAAGCGGCCAGAATTAACGTGTCTGCTAACAGACTCATTTGTAACAATGAGTGTTCGATAGACTGTTGTTGAGTGAGATCGCGCCAGGCTAAGGCTGCCATTTGCTCTGCCCTGAACTGACGAAGCGTGACGAATAACTCATCCTCGCTACTTACCTCGTCAATGCGTTGTTTAAATGCACGGCACACGGTCGCGATGTCAATGTCTGTATGCCAATGGTTATCAATAATATTGCTCAGCAACGAGGGTTTCGTCAGTGCTGTCTCAGCAACAAAGTTACTCAACCCAATGACGTGCTGAATACTGGCATGTGAATGCGCCGGTAGTTGAGCCATTGCGGGACCGGCAAGGAGTTTTTGCCAGTTTTGCTCAGCCTGCTGCTGAATAATCCTGATAGTAGTTTTTTCCGTAGACATAATCACTTAGGATAGAGAGCTATAACAAAAGAGTCTGGCACAATCTTGTACCGGGCTCCAGTGTTAGACGCACGCAAAGAGGTATAAATGGATACACTGGTAAAATTGGTTCCGCTAGCGCATGATCTGTGGGTTTACGTGGCTATTGATGTGGCTCTAGCCTTAGTGTTGCTGCTGGTGATGAAATGGCTGTCACGTTCGCGCGCTAAAATATCGGTCAGCGATGAGCTGGGCGTTAAAGATAATTTTGCCTTTGGTATCAGTGTTGCTGGTGGCATGTTATCGCTGTGTTTAGTGCTGAGTTCTGTAGTTGGCCGCCATGTAGGGCAGGGCTATGAAGGGGCAGCGCTAGGGATGGTAGTATTTGGTTTTGTTGGTATTTTGCTGGTAAAAATCGGCCGCTTTGCACACGACAAAATTGTCCTGGATGATATCGAAACCTACCAGAAAATCGGCGAGCGAAATGTCAGTATAGCCCTCGTTGACGCCGCCAGTGTTGTTTCGAGTGCCATTATATTACGTAGCATAATGGTGTGGGTGGATGGCACCGATATGAATGCGGTTATTGCGATTGTCAGCGGCTTTTTGGTTGTACTGGCCATTTTATTGTTAATGACCCGCCTTTTTGAGATACGTTACGCGTTGCAAAATCAGAATCATTCGTTTCAGTCTGCGCTCGACGTCGGGCAAATGGCGCTGGCCCTGCAGCACGCCGGTAATTTGCTGGGCACGGCAATCGTGGTGTCTTCTGCCGGTGCGCTGCTTGTATACAGCCCGGAAGGGTATGTCAGTAACGTTACCGGCTGGCTGATTACGAGTGTTTTATTGTCCTTGCTGCTGTGGTTTTTGGTGGCGATCAGCAAACGGACCGTACTTAACGGTATCAATTATCAGAAAGAAGTTGATGAGCAGCACAATGTTGGCGTTGCGGCTGTGGAGTTTACCTTAAGTATTGGTATTGCGTTGATTGTCAGTGGTGTGCTGAGTTCAACTGCCGGATAAGCTCAGTACTTAGCTTTTGCGCTGTTACCGGCAGTTCGATTTCTACCGGTTCGTTGGCTAACTTGTCTTTGATACTGCGGTTACAGCCTTTGATCCAGGCTTCCAAACGCAGTGCATGGCTTTTATTTTCGACTTCGAAAATGCAGTAGTAGTGAAGTGGTAACTTACCCCGTAACGCTTTTGCGCCGCCTTTAATATCACCACTGTGCTGACGCAGTCGCCGTTTTGGATCGGTAGTAACGCCAGTGTATAGCGTATTTCGCGCGGTTTTTAATAAATATACATACCATGATGTCACGGGTTGGCTCTCGTCTGTACTTCGCTGTTATACTTGCGCCACTAGTGTAACGAAAAAGACAGTAATGACACTCCCGAATTTTAATCAAATACATATTCTCGTGGTCGGTGACGTCATGTTGGACCGCTACTGGAGCGGCTCAACCGCGCGCGTTTCCCCTGAGGCACCGGTGCCGGTAGTCAACATTAACAATACCGAGGACCGCCCCGGCGGCGCTGCAAATGTGGCCATTAATTTAGCGTCACTGGGAGTTAAAGTTACCTTGCTGGGGATGGTCGGCAACGATGAAAATGCCGATATTTTGCGTAACCGCCTTGCAGGCTATGGCATTGAATGCATGTTCACCACGTGTGACGGGCTCGATACCATCACTAAATTACGAGTAATGAGCCGCAATCAGCAGCTCCTGAGAATGGATTTTGAACGTTCTTTTGCTGAGCAGGATAAGTCGGCGCTCAACGCCAACTTCAAGGCGCACCTCGCGGGGTGTGACGCGGTTATTTTATCGGACTATGCCAAAGGCGCATTAAGCGATCCTCAGACGCTGATCGCCCATGCCCGTAAGCATTCAGTGCCTGTTATTGTCGATCCCAAAGGCGATGATTTCACAAAATACCACGGGGCAACGTTAATTACGCCGAATATGGCCGAGTTTAAAACAGTTGCGGGCGCTATCAACAGTGAACAGCAGCTTATCGAGCGTGCCAATGCACTGTGTGAGACGTTAGCGCTGGAGGCATTGCTGGTCACCCGTTCAGAGCAGGGAATGACATTATTTGTACCCGGCGAGCCTGAACTGCATTTGCCCGCTAAAGCCAAAGAGGTCTACGACGTTACCGGCGCCGGCGACACGGTTATCTCCATATTGGCGGCCAGTGTTGCTGCCGGGGAAAGTTTAGCGCGTGCCAGTGTGCTGGCTAATCTGGCTGCCAGTATTGTGGTAGGTAAATTGGGCACGTCTGCCATTACCACCACCGAACTTGCTGTGGCGGCTGGTCAGCATAGCCACCCTGATGGTGGGGTAATGTCCGAAGAACAGTTAGTCCTGGCGGTGACCGCGGCGCAGGCCCGCGGCGAAAAAGTGGTTATGACCAATGGCTGTTTTGATATTTTGCATGCGGGTCATGTGTCGTACCTGGAGGCCGCCGCTAAATTGGGAGACAGGCTCATCGTAGCGGTTAATACCGATGCGTCTGTCCAGGCGTTGAAAGGCCCAGGCCGGCCTGTCAATACGGTCGCCAGACGTATGGCCGTGCTGGCCGGTTTAAGTGCGGTGGACTGGGTAGTGCCCTTTAGCGAAGATACCCCGCAACGTCTTATTGCCCGGTTGTTGCCGAATATACTGGTAAAAGGTGGTGATTATAAAGTGGAGGACATCGCCGGTGGTCAGGAAGTGCTCGACAACGGCGGTGCCGTGAAAGTGCTTCACTTTGAAGAGGGTGTGTCGACAACAGGTATCATCGAAACGATTGTTAGCCAACAGAGTTTTCGCAAGTGATGGAGTAATGTTGTTGGGCTGGTATTTCCTTTTCCAGCACGCATGTCAGCATTTCGGTAAACCCGGGTGGGTGATTACACTCATCCGACATTGATAGGCAGTTATCATTTATGTACGAAAGTTACTATGGTTTTAAGTCGAAACCGTTTCAGTTAACGCCTGATCCGGCATTTTTTTTCGCGAGTAAACTACATAAACGGGCTATCTCTTATCTGCAATACGGGCTCTCCCAGGCCGAGGGGTTTATTGTTATCACCGGGGGGGTGGGAACCGGAAAAACAACCATTGCAAATAGCTTGCTGGCAGATCTGCAACAGGACATTGTTGCGGCACAGATCGTTACGCCAAAGTTGTCGCCTGATGAATTGGTAAAAATGGTGGGCAGCCGGTTTGGCATTAACGTGGCTGGGAAGAGCAAAGCCGATATTATCGGTGAGCTAGAAAAGTATTTGTACTCATTAAGTGGTCAGGGACGTCGTGCGCTATTATTGGTCGATGAAGCGCAAAATTTGCCGTTGGAAGCCATCGAAGAGCTGCGTATGCTGTCTAACTTTCAGCATGCAGGAAAGCCCCTGTTGCAGAGTTTTTTATTAGGTCAGCAAGAGTTACAACCGATTTTACGCGCGCCAAATATGGAGCAGTTTCGCCAGCGAATTGTTGCCTCCTGCCATTTGCAGCCGCTCAATGCCGAAGAAGTACAAGCCTATATTGAGTTCAGACTGGCTCAGGCAGGCCGCAGTGGCAGTGCGTTGTTTACTGAGGCTGCCTATGAGGTCATTTTTGACTTCTCCAAAGGGATCCCCCGCAAGGTTAATACATTGCTCGACAGGGCGCTATTATTTGGTTATCTGGAAGACATAACTGTTTTTGAGGGAAGCGCCATCACTCAGGTGGTCGAAGAAATAAACAGCGAAATGTTTATTGCCGACGATACTGGTGTTGAGGATGAGCCAGACTATGCACCTGGGCAAACCGCCCCCTATGGTTTTACCACCCGCAATGGCAAGACAATTACAGAAATTGATTATTATAAAGACATGCTGGGCGAGCTGGTGGACGCGTTAGATGATGTCATCGTTCATAAAGTAAAGCTGACCCAGCATATTGATAAGGTAATGAAGAAAAAGTATCAGGATTACATGCAGCTAAAAAGCGAGAGCGCTGATAAAGAAGATACTGAAGTGCCCAGAGAAGACGAGCTCAGTTCGCGCTGACATTACCGGGCCTGCCGGACGGTTTCGAGAAGTAAGGGGCTTGCGTGCAGACCAACAGCCCTACACCTGATATCAGCAGGCGGTGTTGATGACTTTTCTTGTCAGTCTGACTTGCTTACTGAAGTTGGTATCTTAGCCCCAGCGCCAACTGAGTATCGGTAAAATTGTTGCCAAAGAATCCAAACGTTTCAAAATCGCCTTCCTGATCAACAATGGTAAGCGTCAGATACGCGCTGAGATGATCGCTCAGCGTATGGCGGGTATCCAGCGATATTCTTTTGGCTGTCGACTCTTGCTGAATTAATTCCTGTGATTGTCCTTCACTATCAGAATATTGCAGCGTCGCAACAATTTTAGTATCTCTGCTTGCAGCGAAGCTGCCGGTTAACGTCACTGAATCAAAGGATCTTAGTCTTTCCAAATCAAGATAGTCATCCTCAGCGCGACGCAGTGACAGGTTAAATTGAAGTCTTGAGAAGCTATATCCAATAGCGGCGTTTAAGGCTTTGCGCAGAATGATATTGTCATCCAGCTCAAATACGTTCTGACTAAATTGCGCCAGAGTCTCGCCGGGCTGGGGAGTATAATCGACGGAATCAGGTTGCTGACACTCACTAATGTCGGTAAACGAAGCAGGGCATACAAACAGCCCCAGGTCTTCCACGGAAGATAATAAACGTGTCGCATTGGTAACGGTTTCTGTATAGCCTAACGTACTACGAAAGTACTTACTGTTGTATCTCAGTGCCGATTGGGCGCTGCGGCCAAAAAAGCGCTTGTTAAGACGCAGAAAAAAACCGGTTCTGTTGCTGAACGCCCATTTGACATCTGCCGCAATAAAATTATCGTCGTCAGCTGAATCTGTCTGGCTGTCGACGCCGTTCAGCGTGACGCTGATAACTCTGTATGGGCTTTGGCGGTAAGTTAGTCCGGCGCCATAAGTATTGTATTGCCGGGAACTATCAAATGCTGAATCAGGTGCCGAGGTATCGTAGCGCTCTGTGGTGCCGGAGAGCCTGATACCCAGCCACGGCAACATCATAAAATCTGCTTCGGCGTTACTATTAATACTTCTGAAATTGCCGTAAGCATTATTCCCGCGTCGCGACTCCTGTAAACTGGCATCAGCCTGCCAGTATACAAAGGATGCATTGTCGCCATTACTTAAACCAAGCTCTACACTGGCATTTTTTGAGTCGATGTCATTACCGGTAGCACTCTGTGCACGCGTTACTTTTAGCTGTGTATAGCTCGCGTTGAGTAACGTATTAATATAGTCACCTTGCGTAGTTTCGAGGGTTGCTGCCAGGTTGTGATTGGTGGTTTTAGCCAGTGCATCCGGGTTACTGATAAAGTTGGCTAAAATAAAATTCTGCCCCCCGTCCGGACGATATTGCATTGAACTTTGTGCGTTAAAGGTAATTAGGTCCTCAAGCAGTGAGTAGGTTAAAAAGGAGCGATAGGTTGAAAAGTTATTTTCTGTAGAAAGCGCCTCATTATCCCGTTTTAAATAGGTATGTGTACCACTGAAGCTGGCGTCTATTGTCCGGCTGTTGAAAAAAGCTGTTAGAGCCGGCGCTACCGAGTAAGACTGGAGCGACAGGTCAGCTTCATTTTGTCTGTCGACGCGCTGACTAATGTATTCAGCCTTAACCGACGGCAACAAGCCCGCTTCAGCCGAAAACGGACTGCGGATGTGGGCAAGAAGCGTTAACGGTAATAACCAGGAAGCGGTTATTAAGACTCGTTTAGAACTACTCTGAACCATAGCCGTAGTAACCGTAATATCCCATATCACCGTCGTTGTAGACGGACTTGTTCACCACAAAGCCAATTGCCATATCGGGGTTCAACCGTTCAATGGAGACCTTTATATCGTGCATTTTCGCTTTGCCTTCCTCGACGACGACAACGGCTTGCCCTGCAAAGTTGGCCAGTACGGCGGTTTCAGTGATACCTATCAAAGGCGGAGAGTCAATAATCACTACACGGTCTGCGTATCGGTTGGCAAACTCTTCTATGATTTCGTGCATTTTTTGACTGGCGAGCAATTCCGTACTTAAGTGATGGGTTTTGCCGGCGGGGATGATTTTTAATTTATCAATATTGGTAGAATACAGTACATCAGCAATGTCATCGACTTCACCAGTGAGATATTCCATCAGGCCTTGTCTGCGCTCTACACCCAGGCTAAACAGCACATTAGGTTTTAGTACGTCTGCATCCACCAGCAATACGGTCTTGTCTTGTTCCGACGCTATACTTAGCGCAAGGTTCGTCGCCGTGAAGGTTTTCCCTTCGGCAGGCCGACTGCTGGAGACCATAATGATATTACTGTTTTTAAGCGTTTTAGCCAGCTTACCAAATGCATTGGACAATAGTTTACGTTTGATTTCTCGAAACTCTTCATTGATCTGTCTTCGGCCGCCAGACATGGTGACATAGCCCTTTTCTTCAAGCATTTCCAAATCAAGAAACATGGGCTCTTTGGTGTCATGGCCAGCAGAATTCTTGACTGCTGGGGCAGCTTCGTCGCTGGATTGTTGCTCCTGGCGTTGCTGTTGATTTCGTTGTAACGCTTTTTCAATCGTATTAGTCATAATCAACCTTCTCAGAATAGCTTGATATTCATGATTTCAGCCCCCACGAGTAGGCAATAAATGGCCAGTAATAAGCCCGTTGATAAACCAAATATGGTCAAACGATGGCGGTTACGGGCTTTGATCTGTGGTTTGTTGAAGTGACTTACCGTACCCCATATCGGGTAGTCAGATAAGTTATGCAGTTGCTTTGCTCTTATCAGTACCGGAGATAACTGGCTGAGTAAAAAGGCAATGCCGACTCCCAAACCAAAGCCGGCAATCAGGATACCGGTATACATCATAATTCTGTTTGGGGCTGAGGGGGCAGTAGGAACCACGGGTGGCTCAATGATCTGAAATTGTAAATCTTCTGCTGAAACGTCGGCGCGGCGGGAAATACTTGCCGCTTCCTTTCTGCTAAGCAAATCTTCGTACTTATCTTTAGTAATACCGTAGTCTCTGTTTAACGCCGTCGATTCAGCCTCGATTTGTGGTACCAAATCGATTTTAGATCTTAGCTCGGTTATTTTATCGTTCAGGTATTGCTCCTTCACTAAGAGCGCGGCTTTACTACTTTTAAGACGGCTTAGTTCAAGTCTTATCTCGGTATTAAGCTCACTCGCCACAGCGTCTTCGTTATCATTATCGAGGAAGGCCTCAATTTCTTTTTTTCTGGCTTCTTCGAGAGACGTCAGCAACGCTTTGGTACCCTGAACATCAGGGTGAAGTTCGGTAAACCGCAATAATAAGCGGTCCAGCTCTTCCTCCAACGCCTTAATACGATTATCGTAACGGGTTTTTAACACAGGACTATCGTTATTGGTGACGTCAAAACTGTCTGCTGATTTAAAAGAATCAAATTGTTGTTTCATCGACTCAATTTGCTCATCAACCTGCTTCACCTCCAGCTTGGTCGCGTCGAGCTGGTCTTTGAATGATTGTAGTGATGAATAGTATGAGCCCTGGAGCGGCAAAATATTACTGTATTGCCGTTTAAAGTCAGCCAGGCGTTGTTCGGCCTCAGTCAGGCGGTTTTCGTAGTCAGCTATCTGCTCATCTAAAAAGCGCCCGGCGGTGTCAGTATCGCGGCGATTGTTACCTAATGAGCCTTCGACGAATAAATCCAGGGTTTCCTGCACCACTTTCTGCGCGGTTTCAGGAGAGCGATGGCTGAAAGAAATACGATAAATGTTGTCGCGACCCGTGGAGTCCAGGTCGATATTCTGGGTTAACGACGTTACCAGGGCATTAAATTGCTCTTTGGTCTGAGTGTTGAGATCTAAGTCACTCTCCCGGGCAATTTTTTCGACATTGCTGCGGCTGAGCAACGTTTTGGCCATCATGCTGACTTCTTGCTCGGGATTCGACTGAATCGCCAGACCACGTAATAACGGCTGCAAAACAGAGCGGGTATCAACATACACAACGGCTTTTGACTGGAAAGTGTCTGGGAGTGATGCGACATAAAGAAAGCCAACAGGGCATAACAGCCACGTGCTTATCATGACGTAGCGCTTTTTAATCCAAATGCCTTTAACGTAGTCAAGCACTTGATTTAGCAGTTGCTGAAAATCCTGCATTGCGAGTTCGTTCCGTTTTAATTAGTAATTATTTAGTACCAGGCTTCAGGAATGATAACGATATCACCAGGCAGCATATCCACATTTTGTGAGATGTCTCCTTCTCTGATTAACTCATCAATTTCAATGTCAAAAGAACGTTTTTCGCCGTCAATGACTCGAATTAATTTAGCGTTATCGCCATCGGCAAATTCAGTTAATCCGCCAACGGCTATCATGAGGTCGAGCAGGGTCATATGTTCAGTATAATTAATGGCCCGGGGATTGGTCGCTTCACCAATCACTCTGACTTGTTCGCTCAGGGGGCCCTGAAAACCTGTCACGCTGACCGTTACTCTTGGGCTGTTGATGTACTTGGAGAGTTCTTCTTCAATCTCGCGTGCAAGTGCGGTGGGTGTTTTACCGGAAACATCGAGATCTTCTACTAATGCCGTAGTGACCTTACCGTCTGGTCTAACCAGGAAGTTCCCTGAAATTTCAGGGTTACGCCATACAAATATGGTGAGATTGTCGCCGGGGCCGATTAAATAGCGGTAGTCGTTGACGTCGCTGGTTAACGATATCCGGGTGGTCGCCTCTGGTAGTCTGTTGCTTTGGCAACCAGTTACCATTATTGCCATTAGCGTGAACAGGCAAAATTTAATCATATTGCTCATTATGCAATTCCTTTAACGACTACAACGCAAAGAGCGCATCGTCAACGTTGAATGTTACACCAAACCCATTAAATATTTGTGCTGCTTTGACAATTATTTAACGATAAGGCAAAACTAGTCTATATCAACTAATTAAAATGTCATATTATAAATGTTCATAGCAGCATGGTTAATAAACACAATAATATGGCAGTTGCAAAAAACCGACAAAATAAACGCTCCAATGCGTTAGTAATTACCGAGGCGTTGCTGGTTGCTTACATAGGATACATTGCCAGCTTTATCTTAGTTCAGTTAGATCTTATTCCAGCTCCGGATATCGAAACAAACACCGTTAATATGTTTCTGATTACGATCACAGTGTTACTGTGTTCGCTCTCGGTAGGTCTTTACGAAGCCAAACTTCGTGAAACGTTCAGGGGAATAATCAGGCGGGTTTTTGTGAGTTTAGGGTTGACATACTTCATTGTAGAAGTGGTTACCCAAACGTTTTTTGATTTGCTGCAAATGCATCCTTACTACCTCCCTACCGCCATATCGTTAAATTTAATCGCCATTGTGTTTTTTCGGTATTTTACCAATCGTCTGGGGCTGCTGGGACTGGGCCGGTTACGACTGGTGGTGTTAGGGGCCGGTGAAAGAGCCTCGATCATAGAGCGTCGCATGCGCCGTGACGCAGACAGAATCGGTATCGATATTCTTGGCTTTATTCCGTTGCCTGGTGATAATCGTGAAGACGGTATTAAAAACGAGAAAATCATTCATTTAAAGGTTGATCAAAGCCTGCGTCATTTCTTAATCGAAAACGATATTGAAGAGGTGGTGATTGCCTGTGATCAGCGTCGTGGAACGTTACCACTGGATGTGCTTTTTGACTGCCGGTTAAGGGGCGTCGAAATCACCGATCTGCTGGATTTTATTGAGCGTGAGACCGGTCAGATTGCGGTGAATCTGATGTATCCGAGCTGGGTAATATACTCCAATGGGTTCCACTCACAAAACTACCTCAGAGACGCCCTGGACTATACCCTCAATGCATTACTTGCCACGGTGATGTTGTTGCTCACCTGGCCGTTCATGCTGTTCACGGCAATATTGATTTATTTCGATGATGGACGACGTAGCAAAGCGCCGATTTTTTATCGTCAGGAACGCGTCGGTCATAACGGTAAGCTGTTTAAGATTATTAAGTTCAGAAGTATGCGGGTGGATGCTGAAAAAGACGGTGCTAAATGGGCCTCTAAAAACGATGCCAGGGTTACCCGGATTGGTAATTTTATTCGTAAATACCGTATCGATGAATTACCACAGCTTATTAATGTGTTTAAAGGTGAAATGTCCTTTATTGGTCCTCGCCCCGAGAGGCCAGAGTTCGTTGAGCAGCTCGTCAAGGAAGTACCTTATTACAATCAACGACACAACGTTAAACCAGGGCTGGCGGGCTGGGCGCAGCTCAACTATCCTTATGGTGCCTCAGTGGATGACTCAATCGAAAAGTTAAAATTTGACCTGTATTACGTTAAACACCAAAGCATGTTATTGGATATCCTGATCCTGATTAGAACCGTTGAAGTCATCTTGTTTGGAAAAGGGCGGTAGAATGGCAACGGCAAACCAGCTCACCACAAATAAGAATGCAATGACCGTAGATGTCGAAGATTATTTTCAGGTGTCAGCATTCGAATCGTCAATTGTCGTAGAACAGTGGGACACCATTCCTCTGCGCGTTGGCGATAACATGCACCGGCTGTTAGATCTGTTTGCCGAAAAAAACGTCAAGTCGACATTTTTTACTTTGGGTTGGATTGCCAAACGATGCCCGGACATGATTCGCCGCATTGTTGATGAAGGCCACGAATTAGCCAGCCACGGGCTGTCGCATCGGCGCGCTACCACCATGACCCGGTCTGAGTTTTATGAAGATGTCAGAGTCAGCAAAGATATTTTAGAACAAACCAGTGGCAGGGCTTTATCCGGTTATCGGGCGCCAAGCTTTTCCATCGACTCGAGCAACGAGTGGGTATATGAAATATTAGTTGAATTAGGTTTTTTGTATTCTTCGAGTACGTATCCGGTTAAACATGATTTATACGGCGTACCTGACTGGCCTCGGTTTAAACACACGCGTCCTGAAGGCATCATTGAAATCCCCATCCCAACCCTGCAACAAAAGGGAAGAAACATCGGTATTGGCGGTGGTGGTTATTTCAGGCTGTTTCCATATTGGTTGTCCCAACAGCGAATTGATAAGTTTTTAAAAGCAGAAAGCGAGCCCTATAGCTTTTATTTTCATCCCTGGGAAATTGACAACGACCAACCACGCATTAAAAACGCACCGTTAAAATCTAAGTTCAGGCATTACATTAATTTGTCTGCCATGGAAAAAAAGCTCAGCAAATTATTAGATCGTTATGAATGGGATACCATGAGCTCAGTGTACAATATTGATGTGCCCGGGTTGGAAAAAAACGGTACTGATAAACTTAGGATGTAGGAATTTCAAAATGTGTGCTAACCACATAACGGACTATGAAATTGTCAAATTAGAAAGTAACCGTTACCAGGAATGGGATCAATATGTGGTATCACATGATGAAGGCAGCTTTTTTCATCTGTCCGGTTGGAAAACCGTCATTGAAGAGACCTTTAAGCATCAATGCCATTTTTTATTTGCCAGGCAGCACAATGACATCATCGGCATTTTGCCACTGGTTGAGCAAAAAAGCCGGTTGTTCGGCCATACCTTAGTCTCGACGCCCTTTTGTGTTTATGGCGGTGCCATTGCAAACTCGGAGGCTATTCGCATTGCCCTTGAGGATGCAGCCCTTCGTTTAGGACAGCGCTTAGCGGTAGACTACGTTGAGTTAAGGTACCGAAAAGCCGTTAACAATCCCAACTTTACCCAGTTTTGCCATCATTCGACCTTTGGCCTGGAGCTGGCCACTACACCCGATGATATCCTCGCGAGCATCAAGAAAAAACAACGGGCAGTGATTCGTCACTCGCTTAAAAACGACTTGTCGTACCGTATTGATAAAGATGTTGATGTTGCCTATCAGGTGTATTCTGAAAGTGTCAGAAATCTGGGCACGCCAGTTTTTGACAAAAAATACTTTACGAATTTATCCAAGGCCTTTGCTGATCAGCTTGATGTGTTAACAGTAACTAACGCTCAGAATGAGCCGGTGTCTGCGGTCCTGAGCTTTTACTTTAAGGGTGAGGTACTGCCCTATTATGGGGGCGGCTTACACGAGGCCCGCGCCTTAAAAAGCAATGACTTTATGTATTATCAGTTAATGTGTCATGCGCAGCGAAGTGGCTGTCGCCGGTTTGATTTTGGTCGCAGTAAGGATGATTCTGGCTCGGCAAAGTACAAAGCGTCATATGGCATAACCCCGGAGCCATTGCATTATCTTCGTGCTTTGGTACGGGCCACAGAGCAACCCAATTTAAGCCCGAACAACCCTAAATATGCCTTGTTCATCAATGGCTGGAAACGCTTACCTTTATGGTTGAGTCGTATTCTTGGTCCTTATCTTTCAAAATACCTTGGTTAAGCATTTATGAGTCAGTCTTTAAGCGCTTCCGGTTCACGTCATTACCAGTATAGCTGGGGGGTATTAGCGGGCGCTCTCACGTTAGTTTGGCTGTTTGTTTATTACGATACACTAAAGCATATGGTGTCGGTATGGTCCTATTCTGAGACCTACAAACATTGCTTCCTGGTACCGCTGATCTCAGCTTATCTGATTTACGAAAAAAGGCATCAACTCACTTTTGCGGTTATCAGGCCAACTGCCTGGTTGTTTGCGCCAATATTGGCAGTGCAGGTATTTTTTGTGGTGGCTGAGCAGTTGGCCATCAACCTGTTTATGCACGGAGCTGCTGTAGCAACCTTTATCTTGTTCGTATGGGCCCTGATCGGGACATCGGCGGCCAGGATTATTGCGTTCCCGCTTGGTTATTTACTATTTGCGGTGCCCTTCGGCGAGGAACTCGTCCCCTGGCTGCAGGAAGTCACGGCAAATTTAAGTGTTGGTTTACTGGATGTATTGAATATTCCGGTCTACCGGGAAGGCCTGTATATTTATTTGCCAAATGGTGCATTTCACGTTGCCGAGGCCTGCGCCGGGGTACGATTTTTAATTGGCACCTTTACCATCGGGGTGTTATTTGCACACTTAAACTACAGCAAGTATTGGAAACAGTTTACTTTTATTGCAGTCTGCGCCGTGCTGCCGGTGATCGCCAATGGCTTCAGGGCATTTGGTATTATGGTGATTGGTTATTACTCCGATATGAAGTATGCAACCGGCGCCGATCATTTGGTGTATGGCTGGTTCTTTTTTGCTTTTATTCTCATCTTACTGTTTTATTTAGGCTCTTTCGGTGCAGATAAAAAACCGCCAGGTACCGCACCAGCAGCGGTTATCAAGGCCCGGTCCAGCGTCTGGTCAGCCGGTCTGTTGTTATTAGGCGCTCTCGCAGCGCCGCAGATAATGAGTGGCTGGGTATTCTCCTTTGACGTTAAAACCGGAACGGGACAGCCCTTTGAGCGTTTTGCTAGCCATCCTGAAATAACCCCCATTGCCGCGCCAAAGTGGGCGGCACCGACCACCGATGAGGTTTACTACGGTGAATGGCAGGGTGTGGCATTTCGGGCGATATACGTCAATGAAGCGCAGCAGGATCAGGAGCTTGTCAGCTTTCGGCACAGGGTGTTCGATAATGAAACCTGGACACAAGCAGAGATTGGTACAACAACGATTGATGGTGCGCCGGTAAAAGTCGTTAACATTGTTAATGTTGTTGGCGAAAAAAGAACCCTGTTGGCCTGGTATCAGGTGCCCAATCTGCAAAGTATAAAAGGCCTGGATATAAAGTGGCAGCAATTGATGAATCGAATCAACGGGCATCCCAATGATGGATTCTTTATCGTATTAGCCACCAAAGATATGCAACAAGCGCAACGGTTCATGTCGGCGATTACCGGTACAAGCGGCTAGTATCGTGAAGCGTATTATACATGTGGTGCACAGGCTTGATATTGGTGGTTTGGAACGCGTTTTATTAAATTGCGTTAATACCATGCCTGCAACGGAGTTTGAGCACAGAATTATCACTCTCACAGGCCACTCCGCTGAGTTTGCTGCGTTGCTACAGCACCATATTGAGGTCATTTCTTTAAATAAGCGTGATGGCAATGACTGGCGAATTTTTAAACGCTTTTACAATGAAATAAAACGCTTTAAACCCGATTGCGTGCACAGCTATAACCTGGCCACAATAGAGCTGCAAGGCGTTGCCTGGTTCGCTGGCGTTAAACTCAGAATACATGCAGAACATGGGCGCGATATCGTTGACCCGGATGGAACTAACACTAAGTACCGGTTGATGAGAAAAGTGCTGGCGAAGTTTATTCATCGAATAGTCGCGGTATCTGAAGACTTACATTCATGGTTGCGCGATGATGTGCATATTGCCAGCAGCAAGTTAAGACTCATTGTTAACGGTATTGATACAGCGCATTTTTCTCCCTTGTCGACCCCCCGGCACCGCAACACATTTGTCTTTGGCCATGTTGGTCGTTTAGCGCAGATTAAAAATCAGGCCTTACTTATTAACGCGTTTTATGCCGCTACACAGCGTTCGCCGGAGTTTGCCGAGGGCTGCGTACTTAAAATTGTAGGCGGCGGAGAATGCCTGGAATCGCTGGCGCAGTTAATCGACGACTTACAATTAGCTGAAAAAGTAGTGTTAGCGGGGCCGAAGCTTGATATAAAAGCGGAGTATGACGGCATGGACATATTTGTAATGAGTTCATTGGCTGAAGGGATACCCATGACCCTGCTTGAATCCATGTCATGCGGTGTTCCTCCCGTGGTGACCCGTGTTGGTGGCATCCCCGAAGTGGTTAACGCACAATGTGGCAGATTGTACGACAGCGGCAACACGCAACAACTGGCTGATATTATGGTTGACCTGTTCAGCCATCGCAGTCAGGTTTCAGCATTAGGCGACAAAGCAAGAGACACTATCGTTGCCCAATACAGTGAGAAGTCGATGGTAGAGGCCTACATCAGGCTTTACAGGGGAGAGTGGTAAACATGTGTGGAATAAGCGGCTTGTTCAGCCGAACCGAGCTTCCTGTTACCGGGCTGGATAAGCTGAAAAGTATCAACCGCGCACAGGCCCACAGAGGGCCCGATAGCGAGGGGTATTATCACAACCGCCACGTCGCACTTGGCCATCGTCGACTCTCTATTATCGATTTAGAAGGTGGGCATCAGCCCATTTTTAACGAAGACGACTCAGTGGTAGTGGTGTTTAACGGTGAGATTTTTAATCACAAAGAAATTGCCGCCGAACTGGTACAACAGGGACATGTATTTTCAACCCATAGCGACACAGAAACGATTGTTCATGCCTGGGAGGAGTGGGGGGTAGACTGCCTTGCACGCTTGCGGGGAATGTTTGCGTTTATCCTCTGGGACGAAAACCGTCAGCAGTTATTTGTTGCCCGGGATCGCTTAGGGGTAAAACCCCTTTATTACAGCCATTTTACCGAGGGTACCATTGGTTTTAGCTCCGAGTTGAAAGGGCTGAAAGCCCATCCTTTGTTTTGTCGCGAACTCAACACCAGTGCTATCGAAGAGTATCTGGCGTTTGGATACGTCCCCGATCCCAAATCAATTTACGCACAAACGTTTAAACTAGAGGCTGGCCATTATTTATTGTTGGATGTTAATGGCCCGCAGAGTGCTCTCGAACCCCAGCAGTACTGGGATCTGCCGTGGGATAGAACTGCCGCATCCTCAACCGATTGGCAAGCTGATCTAATTAAACATTTCAAAGAAGCCGTGGAAGTACGCCTGGAAGCTGATGTGCCGTTAGGCGCGTTTTTATCCGGCGGCGTGGATTCGAGCGCAGTGGTTGCGTTTATGGCGCTGGCTAATCAGGACAAGCCGGTCACTACCTGTGCAATAGGCTTCGATGTGCAGGATTTTGACGAAACGGACTTTGCGCAAAAAGTGGCCGATAAATACGCAACCCAGCACAGCGTTGAAATGGTCGACCATACAGATTTTGCGTTAATCGATAAACTCGTGCAGATCTATGACGAGCCTTATGCCGATTCTTCGGCACTGCCAACCTATAAAGTGTGTGAAATGGCGCGCAAGCATGTCACGGTGGCGTTGTCGGGTGATGGCGGTGATGAGCTGTTTGCCGGTTACCGGCGTTACAAGCTGCATTTGGCTGAAGAAAAAGTGCGTAATAAAGTGCCGGCATTATTCCGTAAGTTGCTGTTTAAACCACTCGGACGTCTGTATCCAAAATTGGATTGGGCGCCCCAATTTTTACGCGCCAAAACAACCTTTCAGTCGCTGGCGATGAATACTTCAGAAGCGTTTATGAACAGCATGAGTAAGTTGCGCAGTGATGAACGGGACGCATTATATTCCACCTCATTCAAAAGCAAACTCAAAGGGTATAGTGCGAATGCGGTGTATCAGCGTTACCTGAAAGATAAACGTTTTAGCGATCCGCTAAAACTTATTCAATATCTCGACTACAAAACCTGGTTAGTGGGTGATGCCAATACCAAAGTCGATCGCTCCAGTATGGCCAATGGTCTTGAAGTACGCTCACCTTTTATGGACCATCGGTTGGTGGAATGGGCCTTCTTAGTTCCGTCGTCTGAAAACATCAGCAAGGGTGAAACAAAGTGCCTGCTCAAAAAGGCGCTTGAACCCTACGTGCCGCACGATAATTTATACCGCGACAAAATGGGCTTTAGTGTACCGCTCGCGGATTGGTTGCGAGGGCCGTTGAAAGACCGGATGTTTGCTGTACTGCAAAGTAAAGCAATACAAGATAGCGGGATTTTTAACCCTGCAGAACTGAATAAAAAAATGCATCAGCACGTGTCGGGCAAATTCGACCATTCTGCTGCGTTATGGACGCTATTGATGCTAGGCCTGTTTTTGCAAAATGAAAGTGAGGAACAACACTAATGGAAACCGTGCTGTTTTTGTGTCACCGGATCCCTTTTCCGCCGAACAAAGGCGATAAAATAACCACCTATAATTTAGTTAAATACTTAGCGAAACGGTACCGGTTGGTCATTGGCTGTTTTATTGATGACGAGCACGATAAGCAATACATACCCACGGTTGAGCAGATGTGTGATGAACTTTTTACCGTTGATATTACGGCTAAGTCGAATTTACGCTCAGGTGTGATGTCTCTGTTCGCCAATAAACCCGTTTCTACCTATCATTACAATAGCGCCGCGATGCAGCAATGGGTTGATGATGTCACCGAGCGCCGCGGAATCAAGCATTTGATTGCGTACTCTGCCGGTACCGCGCAGTTTATTGAAGGGGCTAAGCACCGCGATAAAAAACGCATTGTCGATATGGCTGACGTGGACTCCGATAAGTGGCAACAGTATGCCGCTAAAAAGCCGTTCTACTCAGCCTGGGTATATGCCCGTGAGCATCGGTTGGTAAAACAATATGAACAACAAATCCTGCGTGACTTTGACGCAGTAACGCTGATCACCGACGAAGAACGTGATTTATTTAAGTCTTTAAGCCCGGCCAGTTTTGCCAACAAAATTGTTACCCTTGGCAACGGCGTGGATACTGAATATTTTGACCCTCAGGCACAGTTCGATTTTACCGATAAACCTGATGATGGGCACGAGCTGATTTGTTTTACCGGCGCGATGGATTACTGGGCTAATGAAGATGCTGTGGTGTGGTTTGTAAGCGAAGTTTGGCCGGCGGTCAGGCAGCGGTTTCCTGACTTGTACTTTTATATTGTGGGTGGCAAACCCACAGAAAAAGTGCAGAGTCTTGCTGACCAGGACGGTGTGGTGGTGACTGGCCGTGTTGTTGACGTACGTCCTTATGTGCATAAGTCTAAGTTGTGCGTTGCGCCTTTACGCATAGCCCGTGGCGTGCAAAATAAAGTGCTTGAAGCCATGTCCATGGCAAAGCCGGTGGTAATGACTTCGATGGGACAGGAAGGGATTGAATTACCCGACGCACAACAGCCACTGGTTGAAGACAACCCTCAACAACAAGCAGCGTTGCTCATTTCATTGCTTGACGATAGGGCGAAACTCGCCGACATTGGCCAGATAAACAGAGAGTGGATAGCAGCCCGGTATGGATGGGACGGTGCCTTATCTTTACTCGATAGTCTATTAGAACAGGATGCGCCCTATGATAGTTAGAGCTAAAGCGCCACTTCGTATTGGTCTGGCTGGCGGCGGAACGGATGTTTCGCCCTACAGTGATAAGTACGGCGGCTATATTCTTAACGTGACACTGGACATGTTTGCCTTCGCAACCATTCAGACCCGCGACGATGGCAAAGTACACTTTAATGCCCAGGATATTGAACAAACGTTTACCGCCGAAGCCAGCGCTGAACTGCCGGTTGAGGGCTCGCTCGTACTGCATAAGGCAATCTATAACCGTGTGGTGAAGGAGTACAACAACGGTGAACCCCTCGCGCTCGATGTGATTACCTATTCTGATGCCCCGCCGGGAAGCGGGCTAGGCTCGTCATCAACCATGGTGGTAGCTATTTTGTCGGCATACAGAGAGTTATTAAAGCTTCCTCTTGGCGAATACGATTTAGCGCATCTGGCCTATGAAATAGAACGCAAAGACTGCTTACTCTCGGGGGGAAAGCAGGATCAGTATGCTGCCACCTTTGGTGGCTTTAACTTTATGGAATTTCACCAGGATCGAGTGCTGGTGAACCCGCTACGGATACGCAGCGATATACAGAACGAGCTTGAGAGTCAGATGGTCTTGTACTTTACTGGCGTCTCCAGGGACTCCGGCAAGATTATCGATGACCAAATCAAAGCGTCGTCGAGCACTACCAGTATGGAGCAGTCTCTGAATGCCTTACATCAGGTAAAACAAAGTGCCTTTGATATGAAAGAGTGTTTGTTGCGCAATGATATCGAAGGCATGTCGAATGTATTAAAGTCGTCGTGGCAAGCTAAAAAGTCGACGTCTGCCTCGATCAGCAATACGTACATTGAAGAAGTTGCTCAATTGGCAATAGATAATGGTGCGAAGTCATTAAAACTGTCGGGCGCCGGAGGCGGCGGCTTTATGATGATTTTTGTCGATCCTATTAATAAGCGGCCGTTGATCAAAGCACTTAAACAAACTGATGGTCAGGTACATTCATTTCAATTTACTAATTCCGGAGTTACCGCGTGGACAGTTTAAATTACATTCGCGAGCATATGCATAAAACGATTGAAACCAAGCAAAAAATGCTTGCAGACGAGGCCTTACTGCAAAGGCTTGCCGATGCTGCCGCGTTATGTGTAAAAGCTCTGCAGAATGGCAACAAGGTGATGTTTGCCGGCAATGGCGGCAGTGCCGCCGATTCGCAGCATTTAGCCGCGGAGTTCGTCAGCCGGTTTAATTATGATCGGCCCGGATTGCCATCAATGGCATTGACAACAGATACATCCATGCTGACGGCGATTGGCAACGATTATGGTTTTGAAAAATTATTTTCAAGGCAGGTTCAGGCCAATGGGGTGAAAGGTGATGTTTTTGTAGGCATTAGCACATCGGGCAACTCTGCAAATATTATTAAGGCGGTGGAACAAGCCAAAGACATGGGCATACATACCATTGCTTTTTGTGGCACCGGCGGCAAGCTGCCGACCCTGTGCGACATTACTTTGAATGCCCCCTCAGACTGCACGCCGTATATTCAGGAAACCCACATTTCGTTTGGCCATATCTTGTGCGGCATTGTCGAAGAGCAGATGTTCCCAGGCTATAAACCCAGGTAGAGGATATTTACGTGGAAGCAATTCTGTTAGCGGGTGGGCTGGGAACACGGTTGCACTCAGTGACCGGTGATAAATACCCTAAATGCCTTGCAGAGGTAAACGGTAAGCCTTTTTTGCATTACATTCTTGACGATTTAACGCAGCAAGGCGTGACCCGTTTTGTTTTTGCGCTATCTCATCACGCTGAGATGGTCAGGCAGGAAGTAAGTGCTTGCTATCCACATCTGGACTGTGCTTTCTCGTATGAAACCGAACCTTTAGGTACCGGTGGCGCTATCAAACACGCCATGCAACAAGTGCAATCACAATATGCATTAGTGTTTAATGCCGACTCGTTTATGCAGGTTAGCATTAAAGATTTTGTGGCATTTTGCCACAAAAAAAATGCCAGTCTGGGGATGGTGTGCACAGAGGTCGACGACTTATCTCGTTTTGGGGCTGCAGATATCCAGCAAGAAAAACTGGTTGGCTTTCATGAAAAAGGCCAGTCCGGGGCCGGCTACATCAATGCCGGGATCTATTACCTGAGCAAACACCTGCCGCTTATTGAACAACAGCCTGTTAAATTTAGCTTCGAGCATAACGTGCTGTCGGCCAAAGACGCACAGGCTTATGCTTATTGTGTAACAGGCTTATTTTTTGATATTGGTACGCCGGATGATTTGGTCGGTGCCAGCAAACTGGTTAAGTTAAATGCGGAGTTATTCGTTGCAAACTAAGACCATCAACATGGTGACGATATCGTCGCTGTTCCCTAATAGCAACGATCCCAAGCACGGCATTTTTGTGAAAACCCGCCTGAAACACTACCTGGCTTCTTACCCCGGGGTAAAGGCGGTTGTGATTGCGCCAATTCCCTGGTTTCCCTTTAAGCATAAAATGTTTGGTGAATACGCCAAATATGCAGGTGTACCTGAATGTGAAGTTATTGATGGTATTACCGTGTTTCATCCGCGTTATCTGGTAGTCCCTAAAATTGGTATGTATTTAACCCCTGAAACCATGCAATGGGCGATCAAGCGAACTTTACGTAAGTTAATTAAAAATCAAAGCGTTGATGTTATTGATGGGCATTACTTTTATCCCGATGGAGTGGCAATATGTCAGGTCGCAGAAGAGTTCAATATTCCTTTTACCTGCACCGCCCGCGGGACCGATATCAATCTTGTTCCGCAGTATCCTAAAGCCCGGGAAATGCTAAAGCCGGTTTTTGCAAAGGCCGCCCACATGATGACAGTATGCGCTGCGCTAAAAGACGAAATGTTGTCATTAGGGGTAGCCGACGAGCGTATTACGGTTCTGAGAAACGGTGTCGACCTGACATTGTTTGAATGTGCCGACGATACGCAACAACTAAAGCAGAAGCAGGCTCACCAAATCAATGGGCAGCTGATATTATCGGTTGGCTGGCTGATTGAACGCAAGGGCCATTACCTGATCATTGAAGCGCTGAAACAGCTACCGGATGTGCATTTGGTTGTTGCCGGTGATGGTCCTGATTGGCAAAAACTGCAGTCGCTGGCTAAATCTTGTCAGGTAGAGGAGCGGGTAACTTTTATTGGGGCTGTCGATCAAAAAACGCTGAATCAGTGGATGATGGCCGCCGATGCCTTGGTGCTGGCCTCCAGTCGAGAAGGCTGGGCCAATGTGCTGTTAGAGTCCATGGCATCAGGCACCCCGGTAGTGGCCACCAAAGTATGGGGTACACCCGAAGTGGTTCAACCGGCCTCTCAAGGGGTACTGGTGGAACGAACCGTTGATGATATTGCCCGGGGCATCAGGCACCTATTATCGTCACACATCGACAGAAAAGCGGTAAGACAGTACGCCGAGCAGTTCAGCTGGCGGGATACCTGTACCGGTATGCATAAGATCTTTAGCGAAATTGTAGATGCCAGTCACAGAGATGAACGAAAACAATGAAGATACTCTACCATCATCGCGTTGCCTCCAAAGACGGTCAGTATGTGCATATCGATGCCATAGTGTCGCAGTTGCGCGCCAAAGGGCACGAAATCATCATGGTAGCGCCTAACGTGGCCGAAGGGGCTGACTTTGGTAGCGATGGCGGCTGGGTTGCCGCGATACGATCGAAAATGCCACGTTTTATCTCTGAGTTATTAGAGTTTTCCTATTCCTTTCTGGTTTTTTTCAAGTTACTCAAAGCGATCAGGCAGCATCGCCCCGATGTGATTTACGAGCGTTACAACTTGTTTTTACCTGCTGGTATTTGGGCAAAAAAGCTGTGTAAATTGCCGCTGCAGCTGGAGGTAAATTCGCCATTGTATGATGAGCGAAAGCAATATGGCGGTATCACGCTAGCGCGGTTAGCGAAATGGTCTGAGTACTATGCCTGGCGCAATGCAGACCGGGTATTGCCGGTGACTAACGTACTGGCTGATTATATTCGTGCTGCTGGCGTTTCGGATGACAAAATAAAAGTAATCCCCAACGGCGTAGACAGAGCGGTTTTTTCTGCGCAGGAGCAGCACAACCGGGCGGCGCAATTTGCCGGTAAAATTGTGGTGGGCTTTGTTGGGTTTTGTCGTGAGTGGCATCAACTCGATCAGGTTATGAATAAACTCGCGGCAATGAATAATCGGCACATTCATTTTCTGGTAGTGGGTGATGGGCCGGTGATAGGTGAGCTTGTCGCGCAGGCTGAATCTCTCGGATTTGCTGAGGCATTTACCACGACGGGCCTGGTCTCAAGAGAAGATATGCCCTATTGGCTGGATCAAATTGATATCGCGCTACAGCCTGCGGTAACCCCCTGGGCCTCACCATTAAAACTACTGGAATACCTTGCTAAAGGGTTAGCCATTGTCGCCCCCGATACGCCTAATATTAAAGAATTACTCAGGCATGAGCATAATGCGTTACTGTTTGCAAAAAACAACGATACGCAAATGATTACGCATATTCAAACGCTAATCGAAAATGCTCAGTTGCGAAAGGCTTTGCAAGATAATGCGCTGGCCACTATCGAAGATAAGCGTTTGAGCTGGTCTGACAATGCCGATTGTATTGTCGATTGGTTTAATGAACATCGACAGAGTAAATAGTGCCTATGAATTGTAGTTGCGCAGGCATAGCGACGTGAGATCGTCTAGTGTTACAAAAACTGAGTGAATCATATGAGAATTTTTGTCTTTTTATTATCACTTGCCACCGTAATTGATTGTCACGGGTTCGAACTCGCTGAGAAAGAATGGATGGTAGATGGTGTTGTATTTACCGTCGCTGAAGACGCCGCAAAAAATATAAAAGAGGGTAGTAAAGTCTACCTCGGGCCGGGGGTCTTCTCCGAAGGGATCAACATAAACCACAATAATGTGTTGATAAGTGGCAGCGATAATACACATTTCATTGGGGCTGTGGTCAACGGTAAAGCAACGTTTGTGGTTAATGGTGACGATGTCACAATTGAAAATATCGAATGCAGTGGTGTAGCTGTAAGAGACAATAACGGAGCTTGTGTTCGCCAGCAAGGTAAAAATTTAACTCTGTCCAATGTCTATTTTCATGATAGCCAACAAGGTGTACTTTCAGGCAAAGATACAGGACGTCTTTTAGTTCAGTTCAGTCGTATGGAGCGCCTTGGACTGAAAGGGCGGGCTCATGGCATTTATTCGGCCAATGACGAATTAATAATACGACATAGCACTATCATTAACGCGAAAGATCAGGGGCATGAAGTAAAGTCACGAGCCAAAAAGACGGTTATATCCAATTCTGTAATAGGCTCTGTTGACAGTAATAATAGTCGTGCGGTAGACATTCCAAATGGCGGGGAATTAAGCGTATCAAATTCGGTTGTTTTTCAGGGTACTAATACCGTAAACCGACAATTATTTGGCTATGGCCTTGAGACAATGGCGCGCGCGCGCCAGCATACCATTCGCCTCGACAACAATATCTTTATACTGGAGCGCACTGGCGCAAACGAATTCCTAGCCTTACCTGCACACGCTGACCAGGCTATAGATGTAACGGTTTTCGAGAATGCTATTATCGGTCAAAACATCATCGATATGGAGCAATATAAGCAATTCAATACTGTATATGAAACGCGCATTGAAGCCGGTATGAGTGCTGATATTCCTGATATCAGTACATTGCCCGCTTTACGCTTGCTCAAGGATCTCTGATGAAGCGGCGATATCTCCTGCTAGTGGCGATGGTAATATGTGTTGCCAGCATAATGGCGGGGGGATATTTTTTCGCCTCTGAATTATACGCGTTTAAAGTGAATGTCAAAAAGTACACTGAAATAAATATACCTAAAAACCAGGGTATGTTTAATGTGTTATTAAAAGTAATGGACACATCCGTCAGTCTTATTCCCGATAGAACATTTGTACTCGTTGATGAATCACGGATCAGTGAATTGCGCCGTTTTGTGGTCAACGCGTCAGTCAGCCCCGAAAATGTTATTGAGGTTAAAAGTATCGATACATTACGTTCGGTATTGTCGACGGTATCGTCGCCAACGAAAATCGTTATGCATCCAGGGGAATACTCCATTGAGCAATCATTAAACCTCCCGATGATTAGCGGGGCAGGCGGACCTTATATCCTGACTGCACAAGCCGGTAGCGATGTGGTTTTTAAGAGTGCTACTCAGGAAGCAATGATAGTGAAAGGTGCGAACTGGGTAATCGAAGGGGTTGAGTTTCAGGGAGTATGTGATTTTGATAGTTATTGTGAGCATGCTATTCACATCGTTGGCGATGCAGACAATATTACTATTCAGAACAATACGTTTAAGAATTTCAATGCGCATGTCAAAAGTAATGGTTTGCAGCTTGCAGATGAAGACCGCTCCGAATTCCCTGATAATGTAAAGATTCTTAACAACCGATTTTATAATCAATGGATGCGCGATACGAAAAATCCCGTCACACCCCTCGACGTAGTGGGTGGTGACAATTGGTTAGTGGCGGGTAACTTTGTAGCGGATTTTGCAAAGAAACGGGGTAATAAAACGGCTTACGGCATGTTTTTGAAAGGCGGTGGAGAAAATGGCCGGTTCGAAAGTAACCTGGTCGCCTGTGAGTGGAAACTTCGCTCTTCTGTATACTCAGATGTAAGAATAGGTCTTTCGTTAGGCGGGGGAGGTACTGGCAATAAATATTGTGCTGACGATAAATGTGACATAGAACACCGTAGCGGCGTTATAACCAACAATACCATAATAAATTGCCCCAATGATGTGGCAGTCTATTTAAATAAAGCTGCCAATACAACGCTTGCTGACAACCGGCTGCTTAATACGGTGGGGCTATCAGCGCGAGGTTCGGTATCCTCAGCATCAGCAACCAATAACCACATCCAGGGGATTATTGCTGCGGCGGACAGCGCTACGATAACTGAAAAAAACAACACGTTCGTACATTTTTTTGAGAGATTTTGATTTATGCTGGATAACCTGTTTTTTCTTGCCGTATTTGTAGCGGTTCCCTTTCTGATATGGAAAGCGCTAAAGATGAAAGATGAAGACTAATGCGTGATTTGATTTTATTGGCATTATTGCCATACCTTATCTATGCGAGTTTTAAGCGTCCTTATATTGGCTTGGCGTTATGGTTTTGGTCTTCATTGGTGCCTGTGAGTGTTTGGGGATATGGCTTAGCGACAACGGTTAAATGGAATTTTCTTTTTGCCATTGTAACTATGTGTAGTTACTTAATTAGTAAGAATAAACCCAGCCTTCAGAGGTCAGGTTTAGTCTTCCTGGTGATAGTTTTTTTTCTACATGCAACTGTTTCAACTTTGTTCAATATAGGTTACGAAGCTCACGTTTGGCGTGAATGGGAATACTTATTAAAGTCGTGTATTTTCTTCATTTTTGTAGTGCTTATTGTACGAGAAAAGGTGCATGTAGATGCTTTGATGTGGGCGTGCGCTCTATCTATTTCGGCTCGTGCAGCTATGGATGGGGTTAAGTTTCTACTGTCTGGAGGCGGACATTCTATTTATAGTATTACCCCTACTTTCAATGACAATAACCTGTCGGCTCTAGCGACGCTTATGTGTTTACCAATGCTGTTTTATCTTTTTACTCAATACAAACAGTTTACCTTTTTTAAATTTGGCTTATTAGGGCTTATCTTTTTCAATGTACTGTTTGTCCTGGGCTCTGACTCCCGTGGGGGGTTTTTAGGTTTAATAGTGCTCTCCGGTTATTTCTTTTTAAAAAGTAATAAAAAAATGCCCATCGCTATCGTGACATTAATTGTTGTGGTAATTGGCTTACAAGTGGTTGACGACGCCTGGTTTGAAAGAATGGAGACGATTAAATCAGCAAATGAAGACGGATCGTTTATGGGACGTGTCATTTCCTGGAAGTTAGCAATTATCCTCGCAGTCCAAAACCCTGTTTTCGGTGGCGGCTTTGATGCCGCTTCATACGGGCCGACCTGGTCTAGCTTAGTGTCAAATTTCCAAATGGTGAGTTTTATACCGAGTCCGGCACCAAGCACTGTGCATGTTGCGCATAGTATCTACTTTCAGGTACTTGGAGATTTAGGCTTCGTCGGTTTCGGTTACTATTTAGCATTGCTGTTTTTTACCTTTCGTAGATTTGATCAGATTAAAACTCTTAGCCAGGCAGAAAAATGGCGCACTGAAATAGGTCGGTTTATGATGCTGTCTATTGTTGCGTTTGCTACAGCAGGCGCGGCACTTAGTGCTGCATATAATGAGATCTTTATTATGTTGGTTGGTCTTAGTGTTGTGCTCTGGATACCGGGGAAGATAAAAAGGGTGAGCTCTGGTAAGAACACTCCAATTGACACAAAAGGGCGGGCTGGTGACAGACAATTTTAATTTTAAACGGGCCTTAGGTATCGCCTACTTGTGGAATATGCTAGGCAAGTTTGTAGTTAGGGGCCTGGGCATTATTAGCACACTGATCATTGTCAGGTTGTTAGAACCGGAAGACTTCGGGTTGGTTGCTATTGCAATGTTGATTATAGGGTTGGGTAATGTTCTGGCGAATATTGGTGTTTACAGGTATTTGATACTAAAACCGGATATTTGTGACAATGATCTCAACACAGCCTGGACTATCAACATCATACTCCGTTCAATTATTGTCGCTGGATTGCTGTTACTCGCTCCGATCTTGGCCAATCTATGGGGGGATCAAGATATCACGCTCGTGATTAGGCTACTTGCGTTAGTCGAATTGATTTCAATGTTTAAAAATGTGGGCATGATAACCTTTGAGAAGGCCGTAAGTTTTAAACAATCTGCGAAGCTCGGTGTCATCGCTAAATTTGGTAGTTTTACAGTAACTGTAATTTCCGCTTTTATGCTAAGAAACTATATGGCGCTAGTATTGGGTGCGATCACAAATGCGGCTTTTAGTACGTTATTTAGCTATTACATATCTAAATACCGACCCAAATTCTCATTAAAAATAGATCGCGCAATGTTCTCGGTTTCAAACCATCTTTTTCTTAGAAATATTCTTGGGTACGCACGCTCGCAAATGGATTTATTAATTGTAGGACAATTTTTTGGTTCTTCTGCGGCAGGTAAGTTTAACATTGCAAGAACGTTTGCAATAATGCCGCAAACCGACATAATCTCCCCTGCAATGCAGCCTTTCTTCTCCGCTTCATCAAAACAGAGTCGAGACTACAGTTTAGTCGAGATGAAGTTTTATCAGATGTTGTTTTTAAGCTTCTCGCTGGCATTTCCTGCAATTATCGGGCTTTATATTTTGTCTGAGCCTTTTACATTGGTTGTTCTAGGAGAAAAATGGATTGATGTGACTCCTTTCATCGGTATGCTTGGTTTTTTAATGCTGCCTTTTATCACTCAACCTTTGTTATTCAATCTTTATGATTTCAAAGGTAAGTCTGGTATTGGCATCCTTAATGATTTGTTTGGAATATTCGCGATTATCAGCGCTGTCATGTGGTTGCAGCCAGTTGATTTAACAACTTTTGTTGAGACAAGAATATTTGTTGCCTTTCTGTCGCTCCTATTTATGGTGTGGTTGGCTAGGATGTTAATACATCTTTCATGGCTTAATGTTCTGTTAATAGTGTTGGTTGTATCAATACCAACATTCACCATGTTTGCAGCTTTGAAAGCCTTAATGCCCGTATTTCTGAACATTAACCCTACTGTTGTCTTATTATCGGTAGGTATCATAGGTTTAGTTATTTACGTACTAATGTTTTTGCTAATAGCTAGTCTGTGCAAACGTATCAAAAGTCATTTCTTACATTTCTTATACCCAGACTTAATTTATAAATATACATATTGAGTGCCATTGATTAACGCTACCTATTGTTCCCGAATGCAGATAATAAGTGCACCACTCATGGTTAAATGGTTTGAAGAAATCAACTGCTTGTTGGTAGTACTCTGTAAACATCAAAAAATAATTATTTACAGTTAGACTTGAACATGTTTGAAAGTGTTAAGCAAGCACCGGATTTAGCAATCAAATGGCTCTGGCTTTACAACAATGAACGACCTAATATGGCTATAGTTGGCATACCACCGAAACAACTAATGAAAGCAGCATAACGGATTTTTATAAATAACTGCTGTTTGAATTGTGGGGGGGGGCTGTCATTGCAGTTTTTTACGCTGGAAACTTTATGAAAAAAGAACATTCCCTTTTACTTGATTTTTTGCGTTTCTTCGCGGCTATACTCGTTTTAATACATCACTCAGAACAAATTTTACATATTCCTCACTGGAGTTTTTTAGCATCATTCGGTCATGATGCTGTGATTTTTTTCTTTATTTTGTCTGGTTTTGTTATTTCATATGTGGCAAAGAATAAAGAGAGCGACCTGAGAAAATATGCGATAGCGCGAATATCTCGAATAACGTCAGTGTCTATACCATCGTTAATATTAGTCATATTTTTGCTACTCATTGGTAATCTTATATGGACTCCATATTACACAGCTTCCTCCGTTGACTCTTTCGAGTGGCTAGCTATTTTTATTCAAAGTTTATTTTATTTAAATTACTCATCGATTGGTGTAGGTGGAATACCAACAAACGGTCCTTACTGGTCATTGTCGTATGAAGTTTTTTATTATGTGATTTTTGGTATAGCTTACTATATCCGTGTCCAATGGATAAAATACTTATTGCTTTTAATAGTAAGTCTTGTTGCAGGTCTTAAGATTTTAGTGTTAATGCCAATTTGGATTTTAGGCTGCTATTTCTATGAAAAACATTCAGTGATTCAGCAACGTCCAGTCTTCGGCTCTATGTTGCTAATAGTTATAATGTCAATTTACTTACTAATAAGAGCATTAAATGTTGATGACCAAATTGTCAAGCTCAGTTCTATTTATTTCTTTGGTTCCGAAAGTTTGGCAAATGAAACTTTATCTTATGGAAAGCGATTTCTAGCGGATTACATATTAGCTGTAGTATTCGTAATGATATTGATTTCTTTGTTCATGATAAGCGACCTTTATAAGTATAGGATACGTCGTTTTGAAAGAGTAATAAAGTTACTCGCGTCTTATTCTTTCTCCATTTACTTGTATCATTATCCAATTTTAATTTTTTTATCTCATATGAAACTCAATAGCTACATCGCTATGATCACAACATTACTAATTTCGATGTTAATTGGATATTTTACCGAGAGAAAAAAGGATGTATTTAAAAAAGTAATTTCAAAGTCTCTGAACTTCACTCAATTACCAGAAAAGTAAAAGTTTATATTATAACAGTTATTGTTAAGAGAGTTAGGCTTATGTTCGCTTACCGATGAAATTTGAAGTATAAAAAATAAATCTTTTCAACTGTCTAAATCCCAACCTGAGAAATCTAAATCGGTAAGGCTTTTTAAGCTTTTGACATCGTCTCTAAATATCTTTCCATAATGAGCCATTAGCTCATTCTTTGTGAAACGATTTCTCTCAGATGGTTGAGACTGGGATTTTCTTATGGTATTGCCAAGCCTAGAATCTTTGACAATTTCGATCAGAAAGTTCAATTTCGCTTTTTGTAAAGCTTGTTGGAGTTTTGGATAAATTACCTTATTGTATCTGGTTGTTAAACTTGACGGTTTAAAGCTACTGTCAACCCCTAAATGTTTATAAACATCGGAAATGAACGTATCAGGAGTTCGCTCAATATCATCATAGAGCTTTACCAATATATTTTCGGTAGAAAGCTTTTGAACAAGGTATTTGTACATCTCAGAATACAAGCTTTCTCTTATTAGGAATTCCGACTGCTGGCACGCAGAAACCAAATCCGTATCAGCGCATCTTTTACCTTTAAATAATTCATATGCTGAATACGTTCTGGAACAGGGCTCTCGTAAAATAAGAATAACTTTTATGTTTGGATAATCCTTTGAAATTCGATCTAGCGCTGCTTTTGAATAAAAATAGTTAGGAGTAATTTCGCCTAACTTCCACTCCAAATCCTTAGGCTTAAACTGATCGAAATACCAGTCATAACCTTTGTTATAGAATGCATTAAAAAATTGGAGCTCTTTTTGTTGGGGTAAACATAATTCTGGGTGTTCGGATAGACAATTATGTAACCAGGTTGTTCCCGCCCTTTGGACGCCAATTCCTAAAAAGTCAATGTTTTTCATAGCTTGATATACTCGCTCTAAAGAGGCTATTGAATCGCAATATGATTCACCATCACGGCAGTGTTTTAATTTTTTCTTTGGCAGGTCGAGTTTTGACACTTATATCTTAATTGAATTCATTTCATCCATTTATATAAATGTTGATTACAACCGTTAAGTAACGCTAATGTATATCAGTGATGCCTGTTTGTTTTTAATTAAAGCTCTATATTTTTATACTCAATCTCCGTTATCGCCGATATAATGGCAAAATCGTTTAGACAAACTCTCATAAATACGATAGTCAAATCTATTAGGGCCTATAAAATGTATCAGAACTGATTGTTCAATATACATATTTAAATCTTTAGCTGGCTCAATCTTTGGGAATCCAAAATTTTGATATTCCGGCCAAGGCAAAACTACGGATTCGTCACACAATGAAATCATCACGTTACTTGAAAATTGTTCTGTTCCCCATTCATACCATGATTTTTCACCAAGTAAACTCTTCATTTCTTGAGAAAATGCTACCAATTCGTTTACCAAATCACTTCCTTTAGGGAAGCCTGTAAATGCTGAACAACCCCTAAGATATTTTTGTAAAGCTATTGACTTTATGTCATTAAGTAAAGATTCAGCTCGGGCTTGAATATGAGTATTTTTCCAACTTTTAGCAATATCTGCCATTTCACTTGGTGAAACAGCTTGTTGCCATTTGGGCCCACCTATTGTGAATGCTGTGTTATTCGTTACGTATTTCTTTACTTCTTTAAGTTCTGACAGGGTGAGTGTATCTGTATCGACCTGAATGACATAATTATTCTTACAAAGCTGCAAAATTCTCATTAGCCTCTCCCAAGTCCCACCGGAGGGGCAGCCCTGTAGGTCAACAGAGGATATCAGTGAAATTTTAACGTTTGGAAGGTGATGCTCAAAAACGGAATAATCAGCGGATGTCAAAGTACCATCATCCAACAACTCAACCTGACATGGTCCATAGAATGAAAGAAATGATTTCAATGCTAACAATGCCATATCAACGGCAGAATGGTAGACTTGTGAAACAATAATAACATCACTGCTTATAACACTATTACTGCTTGGTGGTGTCTGTCTAACTTGATTAGCAGCCTGGATAAATCGAGATCTGTTATATTTCGTTAGTGCCTTTTTTACCACTTTTCTCATAAATTCATTTCTCTATTAAGCCTTGTTTCCAATTGCTACAAAAAGTGTAAACAAACGCTAGCGATAGCTCATTTTTATTGGCCTTACAATAAAATTTACTTGCATTAGTAGCCATCATCCTACCAGTTTTTTCAAAGCGTCTGAGATACCTCGAACCTGGTTCTCCACACTAAAGTCACTCCTAATACGCAGCCTTCCAGCCTTACCATGCTCGTTAATCAAATCTTTTTTATTCATGTAAAATTCTAGTTTGTTAACAAATCCTGATGCTTTATCTTTATCAACTAGATATCCAGTTTTTCCATCAATGACTTGCTCTATGTTACCTCCAATTCGGGCACATATCACTGGAAGCTCCATTAGCATTGCTTCTGAGATTGAATTGCAAATACCTTCTTTTGAGGATACATGTAAGTATACATCTGCCAATTTCATGTATCCCTTGACATTATTAGAAACACCTTCGAATTTAACTTTGTCGTCTATCCCTAATTTTTCAACCTCTTGCTTTAAAGTAGATGTATCTCCTTTACCGAGGTGTATGAAGATAATTTTTGCTGTCGGGTGCTTAGCAATAAAAAGACTTGCAATATCAATAAAAAAATCTAGACGTTTTTCAGGTCTAAATTGTGCGACGTACAGGACTTTAAAAGAATCTTCATCGAAATGGTCGGGTATATTAGTGACGGCACTCGGCGTAAAAATCTCTGAATCTATACCGTTTCGAATTAAGGTTATTTTTGAAGCCGGTATTTTTTCTCTTCTATGCAAGTTATATTCTATATCTTTACTAATCGCCCAATATTCTGACCAAACAGTTAACCGGTGAAATATATACTTTAACATTTGTTTGTAGAATACTGGTTGGAATGTTTCATGAAAACCATACCTGGAATACCATACAAACTTCACTCCCTTAATTCTGAGTTTTAACTGGTTTTTACAAAATTTTGACGGAGGATCTATTATAACAACAACTCCAATGTTGTTATTGATTACAAAATTGCAAAACTCATCACTGAAAAGATGTAAAGTTAATTTTCTCATGAATTTTGTTGTTTGCCGTTTTACAGTTTCTCCTGAGTACGATATGAAACAATCTACGTTGTCCTTTGCTAGTTTTTTCGCAACTAAGTCATAGGAAAATCTAACTCTGTCTAACATAGTACCTTCAATTTCCGGCCATGTTATAGCGAAAAGAATATTTCTATTAGTGTACATAGTATATTTCTCTATAGTTCTTTAGTTTACCTAGCAGGATACGTCCCAGATCCTTTTGGCTATTCAAAGCCGTTCATTGCTCAGAATCACTTTGTAATAATATGCTGGCTGATGCCGTTGAAATAATTTGTGATTTGGCTTGTAAGTAAGCGTTATTGAGTTCTGTAAGTTCTTCTGATGAAAATTGCACATTATCGTAGTTACTCGTTTTATTCGTTATTTTGCCGGTTTCAAGATAACCAGAATGATCGCCACTGTTGCCAACACCCGTTAACTTCTGCTTAGCAAATTCAGGCACTAAAGCCGTTTCTAAACCCAGCAAATCTGTCAAAGAGTCCAGAGTTCGGGTGGTATTTTTACGTATAGCGTCTGCGTCGATGTAAATGTAGCTGGCAGTCTGTTTCGACAATTCTGACAAGTAATTGATGCGCTCTATATAATAGCTCACTGCCCCTGACTTGGTTGCAAATTCATGGTTTGGGTCTACCTTTGTATAGAGTTTTACAATGCTTGGAATGGTTGTTTGTGGTGGTCTTAGACTAAAGATTACGGTGAGCTCAGGTCTGTTTAGCAGGCTTGGACGTACGTGATGTTCTGAATGTAAGACTTTATCAAAGAAATAAGTACTTTTAGGCTTGATATTGTGGTGTTGCGCAAAAAGCAGTTTTTGTCTTACCAGGCTTTTCCACGAGAAGTAGCCGATATGCATCTCATAGTAACCATTTATGGCTTCGTGGTCGCCTAAAACATGCCCAAATAAGCTCGTGTTTGCCCGCATATGACTAAGCAACAATAAATGCTTATAGGACTTTAAAACGCTTGGTTGTGAAGCGATGATTTTCAGATTATCAATAAAATTCAAGCAAGAACCTTTGTATTATCAGTAGCGATTAAAATTTACTACGCAACCATAAGAAAAAAGCATAGGCCGCCCACTTAAAGCTAAACCTGGTCGCTAATGCAGTGAGTGCAAAACTACTTGCCAATGCTGTCTTCTTTTCGCTGAGTAATACGTGAGTCAGTTTCTTGAGTACGTTGCTTTTTTCTACTTTATAACGTTTTGTAGGGGCAAGGTCATTACTTAAACTTTTATTACATATTTGCAGTTGAAACAACAGTTTTTCTTTCTCGGTCAGCGATGTGGACGCCGATTTGGCGATAGGTATATAGTGCCTGGAAGAGACTTGTTCCGTGATGTAAACCCAGTCCGTTCTATTGAGTATTCGGCAATAAAAGTCCTTATCTTCTTCATACCGGATAGATTCATCAAACCCGTTGACGGCAGTAAACAGTGACTTTTTGACTATCGTACAATTAAGATGGCTGAAGTTACCCTGTGAGAGTAGCTTTATCGAGTTCAGACGAAAAACACCTTCTTGCGTGATACCGTCGTTCAAGCTTTTGAGATCGATGTTTTCCAGCCAGATACCGCGCCCTCGGAGCGGACTTGCTACATTATTACCTTCGATAACTTCTTGCTGAGATAAATAGACTTCAGCGTCCGGTACTTCGGTAAATAGCGAATGAGCCCTTGCCAGATGATGATTGTCGACCCACTCATCATCGTCATCAAGGAAGGCTACGTAGTTAGCATTGGCTTTAATTACACCGAAATTACGGGTGGTACTTGGCCCATATCCTGAACTGCCATGGGGATGCGACATCGCATAGAAATGTATTCCGGTTGGCTGCTCTTTGGGTAAAGATTGATACCAGTCCAGTGTTTCCTGGTTGGTGCTGCTATCGACAATAATAATTTCAACGGGTAATAGACTTTGGCTAAGTACCGAACTTATAGCTCGCCTGAGTAAGCCGACTCTGTCTCTCGTTGGTATGATTACCGCAATTTGAGCCAGACTTGTTGCGCTCATTTTGCAGTATCCTTAACGGTTAGACTGTGTTTTACTTTGACCGACGTTAAAAATTCAGAGGTGTTACGTTTAAACGCATTGAGTGAATGCATGTTTTTCGTGTAGGGCGTAATGCCCATTTTAACAGTGGGCGAATGAAACGAAAACAACAGGTGTTGCACGCCGAGCCTGATTAATGAGTCACTTAGTGCCAGCATATCCTTGCTGTTATAACCCTCGGCAGACAGTCGCACTTTGCGCACACCAAGGAGCTTTAAGAGTATTTTTCCAATCAGGTTGTTATTTAATCTATCGAGATTGCCAGCCTTTTTATTTAAATAATCGGTAAAGGGAGCTAGGTAGCTCACAAAGCCGGTGCTGTGTGTAATACAGCGGATATCGTCGGTAATGACTTCCTCATTATTGAAGGACGTAAAGTCAGGGCCATGTTGATGGCGGTAATCGGTAAAAGGCGTGATGCTTAAATCGACGGTATAACCAAGTTCTTTTAAAATGCGATAGGTGTTTTCACCTACGCCATAGCGTCCCGCCAAATAAGTCGTCGGCCGGTAGCCAACCTGGTTTTCGATTGTTTCGGTAAGTATTGTCAGCTTTGCCTGCTCAGTTGCCGCCGGTAAATTGCCCGGATAAGAGTCCTTTTCGTGTACTTCGTCCTGCTCTGCAAAGGGCGGATTCACCCAGGGGTGAAGATGCGTGGCAAACTCAACGTCGTTTGCGTGGTGAGTTTTAAAGTGGTGAATCACCGCCTGGCCTTGCGCTGAAGTTACAAAGGCGTAATCCATGGCAAAAACAATTTTTGCGCCCAGTGCAATAAGCTCCTGGCAGAAGTAAATAAGCTCCTCGCCGTGGTTAACCCCGTTATTAGACGCAAAGAAACCTGCATTCCAATCGAACTCTTCTTCTGTGTGTACGACAACCGACAGACGTGCGCTATTACTCATTGGTATGTTCCAGCAGATAATCTTTTAGTTCTATTAAACCGGAGAAGACCTTATCTGCTTGTTCCTTATCTGTTGCTGCTAATTGATGGCCGGTTGTCACTAAGTAGTTATGCCCTATACCGGCATTTTTACCAGCTTGAATATCACTTACTTTATCACCAATAAGTACGCTTTGTGCAAGGTCTATATTAAACGCCGATTGCGCCTGTTTTATCATGCCTGGTGCTGGCTTTCGACAAAGACAGGTTGTTTTGTATTTGCCGATACCGTGTGTTGGGTGGTGAGGGCAATGATATACCGCATCTATTGTGATGGAACGCAAGCTAAACTGCTGAATCATCCACTTTGTCAGATGCTGAAAATCCTCTTCGGTGTAGATACCTCGTCCAATCCCTGCCTGGTTAGTAATTACAACAATGCGGTAGTGCCGCTCCTGAAACGCCTTGGTAAGATCAAAAACACCGGGTAAAAACTCGAACTCCTCTATCTTATGACAGTAGTGTTTCTCTTTATTTATTACGCCGTCCCGGTCAAGAAATAGTGCTTTTTGAGTGGTCATTTTTCACTGGCTCTGTTGTTATGCTTTAAGCACGAGGTAGCGTTCAAAAACATTTTTCAACGCTTCAATGATTAACAGATAGCATCGGTTTACGGCTTCCTGACCGCTGCCATAAGGATCGGTAATTTCATTAAACTGACCCAACCCAGCAGGAACAAAATCGGCCAGGTTAAATACATACTTAACATCGTAATATTTGTCGATATTGTGTTGGTTTTTTTGATCGAAAATAAACACGATGTCGTTGTCGGTTAAATGGGATTGCAACAGGCGTTTAGAGCGATGCGTAGTGAGATCAATGCCCAAAAAACGGGCCGCAGCAATGCATTCTTGCGGGCTCTGTCGGTCTTCGTGTTGGTGAAAGCCAAAAGAGTCAACGGTAAAGTGTAGTTGCGTATTGCGCAGGAATATAGCGCTGAACTCGGCTGCCAGCGGGCTGCGCATAATATTACCATAACAGACAAATACCAAACGTCCTTGGCCTTCCAATGTGTACAGTGCTCTTAACAAGGCATTCATGCTGGTATTGCTATGTCTTTGGGGGAATTGACGTGCTAATTTATCGATCACGGTGGCATTGAGAAGTTGACGAAACTCTTCGGCAAAGGGCTGTTTGTCGGAGGCGTCATAGCTGTCAATTTTTTCGCTGCTCACTACACGGGCCAGAGACCCTAACCTCTTTACTGCGCTGAGAGTCGCAGCAAAGGGATTAACGGTTGACCATAGATATTGCATTTCACCGCGGATATCGTAGATATCATTGGTGAAGCTGCGGGCATAGGCGTTAGTGTTGTAATCGGTTACCGGGGTGCGTTTTAATTCGTAGTTACCCATTAAGTAGTTGGCATAATGGCGCGGAAAATCAATGCCAGCATGAATCGCTAAAGGCAGCGACCCCCAGAACCTGGCATTAACCTCAATCAGTATCCACTCACCGGTTGTGCGGTTACGCTTAAATTCAAACATGCCAACGCCGTCATAATCGGTCGCTGCGCACATGGCAATACAGGCGTCGGCCATGGCCTTATCGACAGGAATAGCTTTACGGTAGGAGCTTCCGCCACCGCTGCGAGGTTCGTTAACCCTGGTATGGGCAAATAAATATTGCACGTGACCTTTACAGGCCATCAACGAAATGCCTTCACCGGTGCCGCTGAAGTATTCTTCAACTAAAAATTGTTGGTTTACGATGTCACTGTGCTGTAGATAATGAACATATTCTTGTTCATTGCTGATGATAGCCACTTTGTTGCGGCTGGATAACTTGTTCTCACTAAAAGATTCAGTGGGTTTAATTACGAATTTAGAGGTGTATTTGTCCCGCAACAGTGCGTATTGAGTATTCTCCAGTGACAACAAATCTCCCCTGGCCACTCTCACACCGCAGGATTCAGCCACTTCCCTGGTGAGATGTTTATCAAATAAATTATCCCGTACTGACTTATTTGGCAACGCGAGTTTGGTTAATCCATTTAATTTTTCACGGTTGCTAAGCAACGGATAGATAGCCCGTTCATCACAGGGGAACACCATTGAATAAGCGTTTTTCTCAATGAGCGCCGCAACAGCTGTAATCCATTGGTCACTGGTGTAAGCCTGGTAGTTGTAAAACCATGCCTTGTTTATCCATTTAGATTTTAATGCGGGGGAGGTTTGATCGTAGCAAACAACATCCACGAAGATACCCATTTCACCTAAAGAGCGGATAACACTTAAGAAGCTGCGTGTATCTTCGCCCAGTACTAACGCCGAAATCATCGCTTGGGTACCTCTAACACACTAAATACCGCATCCAGTCCTAATTTGCCCACCGGCCAGGTTTGTATTACTTGCGCGGTAAAAACATCTACCAGTAATAACATTGACTGTTGTGGCGAGTGACTCCGCCGTTTTGAGCTCCTGGTTTGACTCATACCAACCAACACCTGCCCGGATGCAACGGGGGTAATACCCCTGAACCAGCCATTCCATTGCGGGGCGATGATCGCCAGATCCACTTCTGATGTGAGCGTCAGGGTATTTTTATCAAATACCTTGATACGGCCATTAACGGTTGTAAAGTACATGAATTTATCGGTTACCACGCCGTCGTGTACCAAGCCATCACCGATAAAGAGTTTTTTAGACGGGTCCGATATGCACACTGCGTCCATGAAGTCGCAACGGGTTACCCATACTTCGTTGTCCCTTAAAAAGCAAAAGTTGGGATGTGCTAAGTGGGGCTTGGTTGAACTCAGCGCGCGCCAGTCTTTACCGCGGCCTTCTCTGGCGACAGAGCCCGCCACAATAGACTCCGACCGAATGATGCCTGTGGCAGTATTTAAAATGTCGACGCAGTCTAAGCCCGTATTGGCAATGTACAGAGAATCTCCCAACGGCAACACATGATGCAAATCGTTAAAGCGCGGGTTGGTGTGCTGGTTTCGCACGCACATAGTATTGATGTCTATTTCAAGCACTTCTGTTTCGGTTGTGACATATAAGCTATTGCCTTGCAAATGGCCCGATTTAAACAGAATGTTAGTGGCGGCAGACTGCTCCGGCGGGCTGGATTGATAGCACAGCCTCTGTTGTTCAGTAATGTCGCCATTGCCTGAAATAGTGAGCTTAACTGCCAGCGCTTTATTGTATTTTGGGCTGTTGCCGCTATTGATAGAGCCACCTGTGACAATAAGTTCCTTGTCTTGCCATGTGATCTCATGCGGACGGGTATTTATACGTTGCTTAAATGCCTTGAGCCGCTTGACTACCCGGTTCGTGAGAGAGCGACGTTTAAAACTATCGATAATCAACGGCATGCTTTGGTTTGATAACGACCGTTTGTATTGCGACTCACCACCCATAAAATCATACAACGTTATGCCAGCGGCAATGTAGTGGCACTGGGTGAGATAATGACCCACCAGGCCAGGTTTTGTATGTACGAGAACTTCATCGTAAACATTCGCAGAAAGGTAGAAATAGACGTTCTTACCTTCTTTAAAGTTGTAGAGATAGGAAATGACTTTTGGGCCCGCAGACACTTTGATCATGTCAATTCTGCCTTTATCAAAGGCTGCACGGATCAAATTGTGATGAAACTCTACAAATAAAGGATTAGTAAAGCCGCTACCCACATCGGTGTTTTTCCACCGGGTAATATGGTGAGGGGCTGCCTCCTCAAACCATTGTAAAGCCTCATCGGCTGAAGCGGCCACGCTTACGTTCAGGATACCGTATTTTTCATACTCCCTGATACTGCGGTTAATTTGATAGCGAGTATTTCGTGAAAGTGACGAGAGATAGGCATTACCGTCGCTGAACTTTGCAAGATTGGTCTGATAGGTATGACTGTACCATTTCGTTTCGTTTTGCAGTTCAAACAGCGCGTAGACAGACAGCGCCTGTTTGATGGAAGCGCCAACAATGAACTCATCCCACTTTAAGTGATTAATACAATGTTCTACCAATGCTACCCGTGCTCGTTGCGCATGCGTTTTGTGTAGCAAAAAATCATTGTATTCAACCCAGGGCTGATCGTGCACGGCAGATCCATATCGATTGAGATGGGCTGACACCGTCATCCGTTTTTTTTGCAAAACAACAAAGCCTGCGCCCACCAATTCGTCACCCAACTCGGCTTTGATGAATATCAGTTGGCCACAGTTAGCGTGTCTGAAGTAGCTCGAGATCCAATCCCAGTTTAAAAACGGATTGGGCGATGAATGCTGATAAAGGGTCTGCCATTCCTGTTGCAGATGATCGATGGCGCCAACAGGTTTAGAACTAACAACGATAGCTACCACTTGAATCCTTTTGATCCTGCAATGAATAGGGCGAGGCGTTGGATAAAATCTACACCACTTTACCCATCAGGTGAGTGAACGAATGCAAACTATCTATTCACTTTGTTGCACTGACAAACAAAACGATGGTTATTTATTCACTTTAATAACGGGATTGTAAAAATGTTCCTGTAGTTTTACAAGCACTGGTCTTATAGTGACTGAATATTCTTGAAAGATAACGAAATGCTTAACAGTGACATCATGCTTTTAGACTTATCGTTATCATTTTCAATAGTTTTTAATGTACATTCTTGTTGGTTTTTGAATCGTTAACAGCTTCAAATTTAACTCTTTGGATAAGTGAAATAAAATAGATGAAGGCCAATTTAACCAAAAATCATATTCGAGGATTAGATTCCCTCCGTGGACTAATGGCACTGTGGGTGGCGATTGCGCACACTCTGATGACTTTTGATATTTACGTACCAGCGGAATTGGCCAGAGTTTTCAATGTAGCTTACGCAGTAGATGTTTTTATGATCCTTAGCGGGTTTGTAATTTTTCTTCTATTGGATACTCAGCGAGAGTCTTTTAATGCGTTTATTGTGCGCCGAGCCTATAGATTGTTTCCTGTCTATCTTATTGCATTGGCTATTTCAGCTTTAACCATTAACTGGCAAATTGAAGTCTGGAGTAATTTGGATTCAAGCGGTGCTTATTACAATGGACGGTTGGCAACTTTGGAGGAATCGAGTAATCATTACTGGCCTCATTTATTAACTCATTTGGTATTATTGCAAGGTTTATTTAGTGAACTTCTAACCTATAGCGATTTCACCTTCATTGAGCCTGCGTGGAGTCTCACTCTGGAGTGGCAGTTCTATCTTGTTGTTCCTTTTATTTTTTATTCATTAATATCCTCAAGTAAACAATATCGACTGTTAGTAATTGCTGCCATTTTGGCTTCTACGTATGGGTCGTTCGGCTCTGGATTTCTAGCCAACAATATTCACTTTTTTATTGTTGGGATGGCTTCTTATTATCTCTACAAAAATATTGATAAAATTGGTTTTACCCATTTACCATTAGTGTGTCTGTGCATTGCTTTAGTTCTCAGAAATATACCAATGACCATTTGGTTTGTATGTCTATACGGACTTTTGAGTCAAAACTGGTTCGGTTCAATACTGCAAATGGTATTGCATCGCAGAATTCTAATATATGTGGGTAAAACATCTTATCCTATTTACGTTATTCATACGCTTTGTATCTATCCTTGTTTGCTTTTATCTGCGGCTTTGTTTCCGGATTCGGCGCCACTTTTTGTTTCTTTCGCGGTGCTCTCTACACTATGTTTAACTGTAGTACTGAGTAGCGTGCTACATCATCTTGTAGAGGTTCCAATGATCCGTTGGGGCAAGGCAGTTTCAGGACGATTCAATAAACATTCGAATATTTGATTGAGCGTGTAGGTATAGGTTTTTGGTGACATTGAGTTGACTTAAAATTATCCAGTATGTGTTTTATTCCGTCATGGTTTTTCAACTAAGACTTTTAACGTGATACGCAATCTCGTTTTATTGACGAAGAGAATCAATAGTTACCTCAACCTAAAACCTAACTTTTATTCCACTTGGATTGAATGTGGAATTTCAAAAGTGCCATATATTCATACATTGCTCGCTGAAACCCCTCAAGGGCCGTGCGATTAGGTAATGAAAGATAAGGCATTAACCCGGCCCGGCCCTGATAATCAACTGCCGAAAAGAGAAGTTGAATGTGAAGGTCTTCGGCTATCATTAAGAGTCGGCGGTGATGGGACGCACTGGATACCGCGATAACCACATTGTCTGCAATGATGGAGGCCGCCGCCTCGAGTTCAGAATAGGTATCCGTGCCGGCATTAACGGTTATGACCGATTGCTGAGGAACGCCGAGCGCACGCAAATAAGTACTGGCGACCTGTGCATAGGATATAGAATCATCTGCTAAAAAATGCCCACCTGTTACAATAATAGGTACGTTGAGCTGCTGGTTTAATATGGCCGCTTGAGCAAGCCGCTGTAGTGAACATTCCGAGTACCTGGCCGTCTCATTTGAAGCCAGTAGTTCGGTGTCATAACTACATGCCAGAGGCAAAATATAGCGCGGTGGTTTGCTGTAATTTTTATCGCTCTTAAAGCGTTCCAGCGGATATAATAAGAGATCGGCGACATAATTCTGCGAGCTGATGATAAACAATGTTAGTGCGGTGATAACCAGGCGCCTGGCTAATGTCTCATTGTTCAATAATTTAACCAGTGCTGCTAAGCCCATAATAAAGGTCAGTAAATGCAAAGGGGCAGTAAGCCACACAATAAACTCTTTCATAGTAAAAGCGACAATGGCAGCAGTTGTGAGATATAACCAGTAACCTAACATTTGAGGTAGTAAGATGGAATTTAAATGCAAGTTAAAACTTAACTGCGCCGTGTTTCTTTGCCTGATATTGCTTAATCATTGCCAAGCGCTGGCTGATGAGCAGCTTGTGAATAGCGTTAAGCAGATCTCAAAAAGTGTGGGAGCAATCGGCTTATATACGCCTTTAGAGGCCAGAGCGCCGGCAATTTTAGGCACCGGGTTTGTGGTAGGGAATGGTGAGTATGCTATTACTAACCATCATGTAGTCGACAAGCCGTTAAACCCCGAAATCGTGCAGCACTATGTTTTTATGAGCGGGGTAGGACAGCAGGTAAACATTGTAAAGGCAGAGGTGATTCGCATTGATCCGGTTCATGATCTGGCGTTGTTAAAGCTCGCAGAGCATTTGCCTCCGGTGTCGCTTGGCAGCAACGAATTATTACCCCCCGGAACAGATATTGCGTTTACTGGCTTCCCCATTGGTGCAGTCTTAGGACTGTTTCCTGCCACCCACAAAGGGATTATTTCGGCAATAACTCCAGATGCTATTCCAGCCAGAGGTGCGGATCAGCTCTCTACTGAAATGCTGAAAAGACTGGGTGCCTCTCAACTTATTTATCAGTTAGATGCCACCGCTTATCCGGGGAATTCCGGTAGCCCTGTCTTTTTGCCAGAATCGGGGGCTGTAGTAGGCGTGATAAATAAAGTTATTGTCAAAGATACTAAAGAAAGTGCACTTTCCAGTCCCTCTGGGATTTCTTACGCCGTGCCTGTCGAGCATGTATTAAAACTAATACCAGAAGACTGAAATATGCACTGAAGAGTGCAGGGGGGGGGATCAGTTAGTATTTACTGTAGAAAAAAATATACATACTCCGAGCATAAATTGAGTATAAAAAGTAGCCGGGATGTCGTATAATACGCAGTGGCTTTTTATAAGTAAAGCCATTGAATTATCGCGGAGTAACGCGGGTAGAGGTTTCGTATGAATACACAACGGTCGTCTCGTCGGGAAATATTAAAAAAATCAGGTGCTATTGCCGGTGTCACCATTATACCGTCTCGTTCGGTATGGGGGGCCTGTAATGCGTCGGGAGTTTCCGGAGGCTCAAAGGATGCTATAGAAAGCTGTACATTCAGAGCTAATGAGCTCGGCGGTCGGTCGCCTGGTTCTTGGTCAAAGTTTTTGAGTGAAGCCACCGAGGCGCCTGACCCATCTGATAGTCCTGGTGGTCGTGACGAAACGGGGTTAAATAAGATCCACGGCATGTTTTCCAATTACTACTTTCCGTGGAACAAGAAGATCAGTGATGCTGAGCGGCTGGCGTTAAAGAAAGTCTACGATAGTATTAACAATACCATCAGAACAACGACTGTGGATTTAGGTGGTGACGGTGCAATAATACCTGTTGGTCAGTTGCATTTAGAATCAGCGTTGTCAAACAGTGGCGGCATTGCGTGGCATCTGGCGTCGGTATACCTTAATTTTAAATATGGTTTTGTTCGGTTGCCTGCATCATACATGTCACCCGCGGAATATCTGGTTAACTTGTGGGCAGTAGCGCATGTGTCATATGACTCGTACGCGGCATTTGAAAACGACGTCGATGCTCAGTATGAAGATCACAGTATGTCAGATTTCCGGGCAGACTGATCACAACGGACTGATTACCGGTGGCGCGCATTTCCCCTGATTCTCTTGTCGTATTCCCAGACGGTTCTGGCCTGGCGTTTTTAAATGAAATTGCCGAGTCAGTGATCTTAATGTCTGATACCATTGGCCAGGACTATCCTGAACATCAAAGTGCATTTCTATCATTGATAAGTCAACAGGATAAGGTAGGGTTGTCAGAGTTAATAGCGTCTTTGGGGTTAGCCAACGTTGAATATAAGTATAGCTAGTGGTCTTTATCGCTACAGCGTAGCTAATGTTTCTGAAACGATTTATCACCAGCTTAAGCTATTATATGACGATGCCCTGAGTACAACCGCAACCGGCTGGTGTGACTTTGCCCTGAAGATAGAAAACACCTCCCTGGTAAGACGTATTCTAAGGCCCCAACGTGTTGTCAACATTGAAGGGCAGTTGCCTTTTAACCCCATTGCACCTGCAAAATTATTACCCACTATCGAATGGTCCTTAAATTGGTGTGTGGCGGCGTACGAACATCAAAAGCTGATCCTTCACTCTTCGGTAGTTGCCAAAAACGGTCAGGCAATACTATTACCGGCGGCATCGGGCTCGGGTAAAACTACCCTGGCGACATACCTTGGTGCCCACGGCTGGGAAATGTTTTCTGACGAATTAGCTGTGCTCGATTTACACAGCAACAGGGTTAACCCGCTTTTTCGGCCAGCGTCGCTCAAAAATGATTCTATCAACATTATAAGAAAGTCTTGTCCTTCGGTGACGTTCTCAGCTACGACGGCCGCAACACACAAAGGTGATATTGCTCACGCAAAACTGTATAGCTACGAACAGTTTAATACCTTTGGTAAGTGTCCCGTTAACGCGGTAGTGTTTCCTAAATATGTGGCTCAAAGCAATACTAAGGTGATGACGCTTTCGCAAGCTGAAGGGTTTGCCTCACTGACCCGGCAGGGGTTTAATTATAATGTATTAGGCACTAAAGGTTTCAGTACCCTGGCTACTGTCGCGACAAACAGCCGATTTTACTACGTCGAATACTCTGACCTTGCTGATATGTCTGACTTATTAACTGAGGTGCTGGCAAAGCAATGTTAACGCCTGAAGATATAAAAGCGACCCTCTGCCAACTGCATATTGAGCATCTTGAGCATGAGCAATGGAATGACTTGTTCAGAGTGCTGCGTCATAAATCCATGGCTGCCTCGTTTTACCTGCGTTTGCAACGCGTCGGAAAAGAGAGCTTGATTCCAGAGTCAATCAAGCCGGCGTTTTTGTCGGCGGTGACTTTTGCTGAAGCACAGACTCGTCAGGTCAGAATCCAGTTAAAAAAGCTCAGTCTGTTATTTGCCACGCATCAGATTGAGTTTGTTATGCTCAAAGGTGCTGCATACGTTGCTGCAGACACGCCCAATAGTGAAGGGCGACTGATGTCAGATATTGATATTTGTGTTCGTCACAGCGAGCTGCCTGATACCGAAAGGGCGTTGCTAAATACGGGCTGGCAAATAAAAGAGCTGGATGATTACGATGAAAAGTTTTACCGGCAATGGTGCCATGAAATCCCTCCTTATAAGCATCCCTTTGATGGCGTGAGCTTAGACGTTCACCATACGTTATTTCCACCCGTCGCCAATAAATCTATTGATACTGCAGCGTTGTACAAGTCGGCCAGACCCGGGGTTTACGGCGCTAAATATCCAGGTGTAGAGTGGCTGGTCTTTCACTCAACTATTCACCTTATCGCTAATGAAGATGCCGAAAATGGCCTGCGCGATCTGACCGACATTTATGAGTTGCTGACATATTATGAACACACTATTGATTATCAGCGATTGTCAGAGTTATTTTATCAAAGTGGCTTCGTGATGGAGTTTGCACTGATAAGGCAGCTGTTGCTGGAATATTTTGCTTACCAGGTGCCGTCGGGTAAGATAACGGATAAATGCACAGAGTCGCTTTGGTTTAACCTGCGGCTTTGGGCTGTTCGATGGGCAATATGCCCGGCCAGTGAATACATAGCGGGTTCACAACGGCCGGTTCCTCGTATGCTCAATTACCTTGTTGGCTATGCTAGCAAAATGCCAATACTATTATTAATTAGACACTTGGGCTACAAAAGCGCCAAAAGCATTATCAGGTTTTTGTTGGGCGAATTCTATTTCAGGAAGAAATCAAAATGAAGATTCTAGTGACCGGAGCAGCCGGTTTTATTGGTGCAGCAGTCAGCCGGTATCTCGCCAATCGCGGTGAAGAGGTTGTCGGCATTGACAATATTAATGATTACTACGACGTAAACTTAAAACACGGGCGCTTAAAGCAACTGGCAGATGCAGATTTTCAGGGTTCATTCCGTTTCATCGAGATGGGTGTCGAGGAGCGCGACAAGTGCGCCGATTTGTTTGCCACAGAGAAATTTGATAGGGTGGTTCATCTTGCTGCGCAGGCAGGTGTCCGGTATTCCATTGAAAACCCTAATGCTTATGTGGATGCTAACCTTGTTGGTTTTATGAATATCCTTGAGGGGTGCCGGCATAATGCCGTGGAGCACCTGGTTTATGCCTCGTCCAGTTCAGTGTATGGCGCCAACGAAACTATGCCTTTTTCAGAGCAGCATAACGTTGACCATCCGGTGAGCCTGTATGCCGCCAGTAAAAAAGCCAACGAGCTGATGGCGCATACCTATAGTCATCTGTACAACTTGCCAACGACCGGCCTACGCTTTTTTACGGTTTATGGTCCGTGGGGAAGGCCTGACATGGCATTGTTTAAGTTCACCAAAGCCATTTTGGCCGGCGAAACCATTCAGGTGTTTAATTACGGTAACCACCGCCGTGACTTTACTTACATCGATGATATCGTCGAAGGGATTATTCGTACGGTCGACCGGCCAGCCGCCGCTGATGACGCCTGGAGTGGCAAAACGCCTAATCCGTCATCCAGTAAAGCGCCCTGGAAAGTCTATAACATTGGTGCGCAAAATCCGGTTAACCTGTTGGAATTTATCGAGACACTTGAGCGAGCGCTGGGCGTTACGGCAAATAAAGAATTATTGCCCATGCAACCCGGGGATGTACCAGATACTTACGCCGATGTAAGCAGTTTGGTCAATGACACCGGTTATCGCCCTAAAGTGAATATTGAATACGGTATTGGCGAGTTTGTTAAGTGGTATCGTGCTTACTACGATGCCTGACAAAGCGCCCGGTAACAGAGCCAGTCAGTAAACGCACTGACTGGCATGTTAATCAGGCAATGGCTACCTGCCACGCAACAAAGCTTTCATCTCCTTGCGTTTTTGATGTAACACCGGCTCGGTGTATCCGCTAGGCTGTTCTGCGCCCTTGAATATTAATTCGCTGGCTGCCTGAAAACCGATAGAGCTGGCGGTATCCGGTGTCATGGGAATATAGTCGGGGTCGCCGGCGTTCTGCTCATCAACTAATTTGGCCATGCGCGCCAGTGACGCTCTGACCATGTCTGGCGAAATAATTTCATGGTCCAGCCAGTTTGCCAGATGCTGACTGGAAATACGCAGCGTGGCGCGGTCCTCCATCAGGCCTGTGTTATTAATATCCGGTACCTTGGAACAGCCAATGCCCTGATGGACCCAGCGCACCACGTAGCCCAGAATGCCCTGTACATTATTATCCACTTCGCGCTGAATTTGCTCCTTAGTCAGCGTGTTGCGATCGGCCAGCAGCGGTATAGTGATAATGTCATCAATGCCGTTAAAACGTGCTTCAGCTAAGTCTTTCTGTACTTTAAAAACGTCAACCTGATGATAGTGCAGAGCGTGTAAGGTTGCCGCGGTGGGCGAGGGAACCCATGCTGTATTCGCCCCCGACTTCGGATGACCGATTTTTGCTTCCATCATGGCGGCCATCTGATCGGGAACAGGCCACATTCCCTTGCCTATTTGCGCCTTACCCGACAACCCACAGGCAAGGCCCGTACTTACATTGGCCTTTTCATAAGCCTGTATCCAGGGCATTGTTTTCAGGCTGGCTTTATCGGCAAAGGGTCCGGCCAGCATTGAGGTATGAATTTCATCGCCGGTACGGTCCAAAAAGCCGGTGTTAATAAAAACGGTGCGTTGTTTGGCCGCGGCGATACAGGCCTTGAGGTTAACACTGGTGCGGCGTTCTTCATCCATAATACCCATTTTCAGGGTAAAAGGTTGCAGGCCAAGTAGTTCCTCTATTTCACCAAATAAGGCATCACTGAAGGCGACTTCCTCCGGCCCGTGCATTTTAGGCTTAACAATATAGATGCTGCCGGCGCGCGAGTTGGTAAACCGGCCACTACCCAGTAAATCGTGTTTGGCAATCAGCGTTGTGATCACCCCATCCATAATACCTTCCGGCACTTCCTCACCGTCAAACAATATCGCATCGTTGGTCATGAGATGACCGACATTGCGGACAAACATCAGGCTGCGGCCAGGCAAGGTGAGCGAGTTTCCATCAGGCGCAGTGTACTGCCGGTCTGGATTCATTTTACGCTCAAAGGTGGTATCGCCTTTTTTCATCTCAACGCTGAGAGTGCCCTGCATGAGCCCCAGCCAGTTAGCGTAGACCTGTGTTTTGTCTTCAGCATCTACGGCCGCAACGGAGTCTTCGCAATCCATAATGGTGGTCAGGGCAGCTTCAAGCAAAATATCCTTCACTCCTGCAGGATCAGTTTTGCCGATAGGGTGGGCAGCGTCGATTTGTATTTCAAAGTGCAATCCGTTGTGCACAAATAACAATGCGGTTGGGGCCTCAGCACTACCCTGATAACCGCGCCACTGGCTTGTATCCCGCAGCGTCGAAATACTGCCGTCGGCCAATGTTACGGCTATAGCATCGCCGTCGATTTTATAACTGACGGCCTGCTGATGCGTGCCTGAATTAAGTGGCAGCAGAGTATTGAGCCACTCCCTGGCAGCTTGAATGACTTTTTCACCGCGCACAGGATTAAAACGGTGACTAATTTCAGCACCCTCATCAGTACTGATGACGTCGGTACCGTATAAAGCGTCGTATAAACTGCCCCAGCGTGAATTGGCCGCATTAAGTGCATAGCGGGCATTATTGATTGGTACCACTAATTGTGGTCCCGCCATCGTCGCCATTTCGGCGTCAACATTGTCTGTTTCGATGGTAAAGTCGGGAGGCTCAGGGAGCAGATAGCCGATGTCTTCAAGAAACGACCGGTAAGGCTTTCCGGTCGCCGCTTTGCCGGCGTGATGATAGGCGTTTATCTTTGCCTGTAGCGTTGCGCGTTTTTCTAACAGGGCCTTGTTGGGTTCAATAAACTTAGCCAGTATGGCTTCGAAGCCATGCCAAAATGTCTGTTCTTCGACACCGGAACCTGGTAGCGCTTGCGCATTGATAAAGTGTTCTAATACCTTGGCCACCTGCATTCGGCCGTACTGTGTATAATTGTGCATCAAAGTCCCCTGTCTACAGATACGAATCGCAATAGCCTCAGTGTAGAGGGAAGTTAAGCAAGTTTTTAGTTTATGGTTATTATCCCTGTCATAACTTTCGTGAATGTCGGGGCGGCGGTAAAGACTTATTGCATTTCTGCCGCCACGTCACCAATCAAACGGCGCAGCCAGATATGGCCTGCATCGTGATGCAACAGCGCGCTCCAGGCCATTTTTAACGCGATAGGCGGAATGTCAAAAGGGGGTTCGCGGAGCACAATATCGGGATCATCAGTAAAAATTTTTGCCGCTTTACTTGGCAGTGTGGCGATAAGACTTTGTCTTTTAGCGATTTGCAACGCTGCATGGTAGTGGCGCGTGAACACCCGAATATCACGTTGTTTACCCAGTTTAGTAAGCTCGGCGTCTACCCAACCGAGTTTTTGCACTTCGTTAGGATCAATACCCACACCCACACCAAAGCCGGTTTTACTCACCCAGATATGTTTTGACTCGATATAAGTGGTTAAATCATATTTGGCGGCGAGCGGATGATGCTTATTCATCACGCAGGCAAAGCTGTCATACCAAATCACCTTCTGGTGAAAAGAAAGGGGTAACTCGTCAAACCGGTTAATGGCCATATCCACTTTACCTTGCTCAACGTCGTGGAAGGTGACGTCACTGGGGGTAATTAAGTCCAGCGTAATATTGGGGGCATCCTGGGCGAGCTTGCCGAGTAACTCCAGCAGCAATGTCGATTCTGCATAGTCACTGGTCATAATGCGGAAGGTCCGGGTGCTGGTGGCCGGGTTAAAATCTGTTTCAGGCTGAATTGAACTCTCCAGTTTACTCAACACATCGCGTATCACGGGCTGTAACTCCAGCGCGCGTTTGGTGGGCGTCATGCCGTCACTGGTTCGCACAAGCAAGGGATCTTTAAATAAATCGCGTAAGCGTTTGAGTCCGTTACTCATAGCGGGTTGAGTGATGCTAAGTTGATTTGCCGCCCGGGTGACACTGCCCTCACGTAACAGCACATCCAGATACACCAATAAATTCAAATCAACCTTAGCAATATTCATATTTATAATAGCCTGTATAAGTTTTATTAAACCTCGCTATTATACTGTGAGAACAACCACTTGTCAGATAGGCGTTTAGTCGTAGATGAGTTGTCGGGCTTGGTTTTTAAAATATTGATATTTATGAATAATATTTAATTTTTGTACGCTGCATGAATTTTGTGAATGTCTGTTGGTTAATAATTTTGGTGAATAAAAGGGATGGGTAGTCGGTTTTGTGCGGTAGTACGAATAAAAAAGCCTCCCGGGGGAGGCTGTTATAACTTGCTTTATTATTGACCGTAGCTAGCTGAACTAGTCAAACTGATTCATGGTGTTGTCTTCACCGCTGGCTTTAAGTGCTTGCTCTCCAGAGAAATACTCTTTGTGTGTATCGCCTAAGTCAGAACCTGCCATGGCCTGATGCTTAACACAGGCCAGCCCCTGACGGATTTCTTGTCGCTGCACACCTTTAACGTAAGCGAGCATGCCCTCATCACCGAAATACCCTTTCGCCAGGTTGTCGGTTGACAATGCGGCAGTGTGGTAGGTTGGTAAGGTTATGAGATGGTGGAAAATACCTGCCTCACGGGCCGCATCCGCCTGGAAGCTTTGAATTTTGGCATCAGCTTCATTAGCAAGTTCTGAGTCATCGTATTCTACAGACATCAGGTTGGCCCGCTCGTAAGCTGAGACGTCTTTGCCCGCCTCAGACCAGCTATCAAACACTTGCTGACGGAAATTAAGCGTCCAGTTAAATGACGGTGAGTTGTTGTAAACCAGTTTAGCATTGGGAACCACTTCACGAATTTGGCGAACCATATCGCCGATTTGGCCAACGTGAGGTTTCTCGGTTTCAATCCACAGCAAGTCAGCGCCACTTTGCAAGCTGGTAATACAGTCCAGTACTACCCGGTCAACACCAGTATCAGGTTTAAAGCGAAACAGACCGTTGGGTAAACGCTCTGGTTTAACTAACTGACCATTTTGTTTAAGTACCAGATCCCCTTCGTTCAAATCGGCAACAGAATTAACCGGTGTGGTGTGTAAAAAGGCATTGTACTGCGCAGCTAAATCGCCCGGTTTGTTTGACACCGGTATTTTCTGGGTGAGCCCTGCCCCTAAGGAATCCGTACGGGCAACAATGACGCCATCATCAACGCCAAGCTCTAAAAACGCATAGCGTACAGCGTTGATCTTAGCCAAAAAGTCTTCGTGCGGTACGGTTACTTTGCCGTCCTGATGGCCACATTGTTTTGCATCGGAGACCTGGTTTTCGATCTGAATACAGCATGCTCCGGCCTCAATCATCTGCTTGGCGAGCAGGTAGGTGGCTTCTTCGTTACCGAAACCGGCATCAATATCGGCAATAATAGGTACAACGTGCGTTTCATAGTTTTCGATTTGTGCCTGAATAGCGGCTACGTCACCGCCACTGGCTTTCGCTGCATCAAGTTGCTTAAAGAGATCGCCTAATTCTCTGGCATCGGCCTGGCGTAAAAAGGTGTATAACTCTTCAATAAGCGCCGACACAGAAGTTTTCTCGTGCATGGACTGATCGGGCAGCGGGCCAAATTCGGAGCGTAATGCCGCCACCATCCAGCCTGAAAGGTAAAGATAACTTTTACTCGTTGTGCCCTGATGCTTTTTGACCGATAGCATTTTTTGCTGGCCTATAAAGCCGTGCCAGCAACCCAGCGATTGGGTATATTGGCTGCTGTCTGCATCATAGTCGGCCATATCCTGACGCATGATCCTGGCGGTGTATTTTGCCACGTCCAAGCCAGTTTTAAAACGGTTTTGAACGGCCATACGCGCGGCAAACTCCGGGCTAATTGCATCCCAGGTGCCGTTGTACTGACTTTTTAAGGTCGCAACTTCATCGATAATTCTCTTATATTCTGACATGACTGTGTCTCCTTCCCGAATGTATTAAGAAACTGTGCTGATAACACCAAGGGCGTTGTCGTTGACTGCCATTTCATCCTAGGTCGGCAAACTTGATAAAAGAAATATATAATTATCATCTTCGCAATAAGTTACGTGAATGGTCTTTGGGGTGTTGCGCAATGACAAAAGATTGAAGGGGGATATATTTTTACGGGCAAAGTAGCGTAAAAATAACTATTATTAAGGATAAGCAAACTCAGGCTATCGATTATGAGCGAAATATTATCGTCCGTTGATCAGCGTACTAAGTTGGTCGGCGAAAATCGACTGGAGCTGTTATTGTTTCGGCTCGGAACCCATCACACCTATGCCATTAACGTATTTAAGGTAAAGGAAGTGATTACTATTCCTAAGTTAAATATGATGCCGGGAGCCCATGGCAATTTGCGCGGCGTCACCGCTTACCGGGGAATGACAATCCCCATTATCGATTTACGTCAGGCCATCAGGATGAAAGCGCTGGACGAGGGTAAACAAGCCGACCGAAATGTCATAATCACCGAATATAACCGTTCCGTACAGGGGTTTATGATAGGCGATGTAGTCAGTATCGTGAACACGTCCTGGCAAGATATACAGGCGCCGCCTAAGTCGATAGGTAAAGCGAACTTTCTGACCGCTATCACGCAAATTGATATTCGGGGTAAGCGAGAGTTAGTGGAGATCATCGATGTTGAAAAAGTACTGGCTGACATTATTGAATATGACGTGTCTATTTCAGAAGACATCCTCGACCAGGCGGTAGTTAAACATCTGCAAGGGCGTCGAATATTAATTGTTGATGACTCTTCTACGGCCCGAAAACAAATCCGTGACACCTTAGAACAGCTGGGGCTGGAAATACTGGAATGCCACAATGGGGCTGAGGCATTGGCGCTATTAAAGGAATGGGCTGATGCAGGAAAGCGTGTTACTGAGCAAATACTGATGATGTTTACTGATGCAGAAATGCCCGAAATGGATGGCTATCGGTTGACCGCTGAGGTGCGTGCTGACCAACGCATGGCGGATTTATTTATTACACTTAACACCTCCTTAAGTGGCAGCTTTAATCAGGCGATGGTCGAGAAGGTGGGCTGTAATCGCTTCATCTCCAAGTTTCAGCCAGATTTACTGGTTGACGTTGTTCAGCAACGTATGCGCGAAGAAATATCATGAATATTCAATAACAGCGACAATTTGGTCGTGGGATTTAACTTACTGACACAGTATAATCGAAAGCTTATGTTATTCTGTTGCAGGTGATGGTTAAACATCCGTCAGATGCGAAGTACAGCCTGTTGATTGTCATATTCGTCGGTTTTTACTGTGACTGCGAGACGGCATAGATAAACTGCTCAGCAATACCAAATTAAAAAGGAACCTATCGTGCGTCATAAATTGTTTGCGGTCGTTGCCGCAACGTTTGCATTGTCAGCCTGTGTTAACACCACCGATAATGCGGCGGCTTCCGTAAAATCCAATAGTGCCAAACCTAAAAATATCATTATGATTGTTGCCGACGGCATGGGACCCGCTTTCACCACCGCTTACCGTAATTTCAGAGACGATCCAGCCACGCCGGTCGTTGAGCCGGTTATTTTTGATGATATTTTTGTTGGCAATGCCAGCACGTACCCGGCCCAGGTTTCGGGTTATGTGACAGATTCGGCAGCTTCTGCAACAGCACTGGCTGCGGGTATTAAAAGTTACAATGGGGCAATTGGTGTTGATGTAAACAAACAACCCGTTACCTCAGTGTTGCAACGAGCCAAACAACTGGGTTTAAAAACCGGGATTGCGGTTACATCACAAATTGTCCATGCCACGCCAGCCGCTTACATGGCCCATAACGAAAGTCGCCAGAACTATAACGCTCTGGCGGACAGCTATTTTGATGATCGTATCGATGGCAACTTTGTTGCGAATGTCATGCTCGGTGGCGGTACTAAGTTTTTTGAACGCACCGATCGCAACGTGACGGCGCAGTTTATTGAGGCTGGTTACACTTATGTCGATACCTACGACAAACTGGCAACAGTGCCGGCAGGCGAAAATGTCCTGGGCTTGTTTGCCCCCGTTGGTTTGCCGTGGGTATTAGATGATAGCCGTAAAAATCGTCTCGCTTACCTCACCAAACATGCGATAAAGCATTTGGAAAACGACAACGGATTCTTCTTATTAGTCGAAGCGAGTCAGGTAGATTGGGCCGGCCACTCTAATGATATTGCCGCTGCTATGGGCGAGATGCACGACTTAAACCTGACTTTGGAATTGCTCTACGACTACGTGCAAAGCCACCCCGATACATTGGTGGTGCTGACCGCCGATCACAGCACGGGGGGCCTGACTATCGGCGCCAATGGCGACTACCGTTGGGATCCGAAGTGGCTGCAAAACCTGCAGCAATCGCCGGCTGAAATTGCCAAAGCGTTGTCAGACGCTGATGATCCGGTCAGTATGGTCAGTACTGCTTTTGGCTTTGATTTGACCGACGAAGAAGCCGCTCAGGTTATTGCGTTAGCGCAATTAGCCAGCCTCAAAGACAAGTTGCAGGGCATTCAAACGCTCCTTGATGTACGCTCTAATACTGGCTGGACAACCTCCGGACATACCGGCGTAGATGTAGAAGTGTTTGCCTTCGGCGCAGCCAGTAATCACTTTTTAGGTCAGTATGACAATACCTATATTGCTAAAAAGTTATTTAATTTATTGCCGGCTGAAAGCAAGACTGCGAGCCAGTAAGCAGCTCAGCAACAGCCGGTAACAGTTAGTGCGTTTGTGCAACAGACACAAAAAAACCACCTTCGGGTGGTTTTTTATTGGCAGCCATCAACAGGCTGGTTTGCGCGGGCTGGCTTTCCTTGCACGCCGTTACTGATCAATGATGCTGTTACTGATTAATAAAGGTTTCGATGTCTTCGCCGGTGATCTTGCCAATTTGACTAAACAGGTACCACAACGCGGTGATCAACAACACCATTGATGGAATTACGATCACGGGGTAGCTCAGCGCTGTCATGCGGCCAAGTTCTTCGGTGTAAGCGGTTGTACCCGGTTCACTCACTAGGATAACCTTGGCCAGAACATAGTTAAGCACCGACGATAAAAAGAAGGAACCCGCCACGATATACGAGCAGTGACGAATTTTTTGCTTAAACAGCTGTTGTTTATTTTGTTCATCAAGGACGGCGTTGAGTTTGGGCCAATTGATAATTTGATCGTTTAAGATTAACAGCTTCACCAGTGGTTTTTCGGTCGCCTGCGTAATGAGTACCGCAATGCCAATCACCGCCGGCACCGCAGCCTCCTTGATGGCAATATATTCTGCAGGCAGCTTTAACAAACTGATACCGCCAGTCAAAATAACGCTGATAATCCCGAGAATGGAAAACCCATTGATCTTACCGCTTTGTTTAAGATCCCACAGACCATAGCCAATGGGAAAACTCAGGGCAGCAACGATGCTCCACGCGGGGCCCAAATAGTCCTCAGAGCTGGCATAGCTCATTAACACCACCGGAATAACAATATTAAAGGCGAGGTTGGGCAGAAAGCCCTGGTTTTGCGGAGTGGATTTTTGTTGCGATGTTTCAGACATGTTGTGGTTTCTTTTAAGGAAAATGATTAAGGGGCTTTCGCCCATAAACGTGCGCTCAGTAAACCCATTACAAAGCCAAATAAATGGTACTCAAATGACACAAATCGTTGCAATGGCAACACACCAAATATCATACCGCCATAGAGTACGGCAATCACTATTGAAATGACCAATAAGTGTAACTTCTTACTGTAAAACCCTGCGAGGATTAAAAAGCCCAGATAACCATAGACTATGCCGCTTGCACCGATATGCATGGCGTCGCGACCGAACAGCCAAACCCAGCACCCGGCGCCGATCCAAATCACTAAGGTGGCGCAAATAAATGTACGTTTACCCCATTGCATACTTAGCCAGCTAAACAACAATAATGGCAAAAAGTTGCTGGCAAAATGGGTTAGGTTTGCATGTAGCCAGGGAGCTACCAGAATACCGGACAAATGGGCGAGAGAGCGCGGGCGCAAGCCAAACTGATTTAAGGCATTGGCCAATATCAGGTTAACAATTTCTACACCAATCAGACTGAGCGCCAGTACAGCGATAAAACGTAGCTGTTGGGAAAGAGGAAACTTAGTCATAAAATAATATGCGGCAGGTAACGCGACAGATCCTGGGTAATGAGCGAGCTATCTTCGCGTATCGAGATGCCCGCCGCCTGGTCGTCAACCAGCCAGCTGCCAATCAGAACATAATGCTCGCCATAACGGGGCAGGGGATTGAACTGCTGGATTATGAACCCTTCCTCGCCGTACGGGCCATCTGAGAGCTGTGTACGCTGCTGATTATCTTCCAGTAGCGAGATGTTTGCGCCTTCACGGGAAAACAGTGGTTTTTTTATCCACTGGCCGCCGCCAGCCCGGTGGGCATCCTGCTCAAAAAATGCCGGCAATAAATTGGGATGATTCTCAAAGGACTGCCACAATAGCGGCAGTAGTGCCTTGTTCGACAGTATGGCTTTCCAGGGCGGTTCCAACCACTGAGCTTCTGAGCCCGCCAATGCGTCGCCAAATTCTTCACGCAGCATAAACTCCCAGGGATAGAGCTTAAAACAATGAGTAATAGGAGTGTCGTCGACATCAGTAAAATAGCCTGTATCACCCAAGCCGATTTGTTCTACGTACAAAAAAGGTGAGTCGATACCCGCGGCGCTGGCACAATCCTGCAAATACTGAACAGTGCCGCGATCTTCAACGGAATCAGCGCAACAGGTAAAGTGAATACGCTGATACTTGTACTGCTGCTTTAACGCACTGAAGCGATTGACGAGCTTTTCCTGAAGCGAATTAAACTGGTCCGCACTGCGTGCAATGCTGCCCTGATCAACCAAATTTTCCAGCCACAGCCACTGCCAAAAGCCGGTTTCGTAAAGGGATGTCGGCGTGTCGGCATTGTTTTCTAACAGCTTGGCAGGGCCACTGCCGTCATACACCAAATCTAATCGCGAATAGAGCGAAGGCTGGCGCTGTTGCCAACTACTGGCAATGTAGTCCCAGTGCGTCTCGGGGATCTGGCACTGCCGGAGTAATGCTTCTGACTGCACGACTTCATTAACCACATGCAGACACATTTGATGCAACTCTTCGGTAGGAGCTTCGATATCCTGTTCGATCTGCTGCAGGCTAAATTGATAATAGGCGCTTTCGTCCCAGTAAGGCTCTCCATACATGGTATGAAAATGAAAGCCAAATTCAGTCGCCAACTGCTGCCAGTTGGCTCGCGGTTGGCTGGCTATTCGCAGCATTTAGCCGCCCCAGCCTTTAGACTTACTGCTACTGCCCCAGCTTGATTTAGCTCTCACGGAGCTACCAAACCCACCACGTTTTATGGTGCGGTTTACCGTTGGTTTTTTCTCAAAGGTGGAGGACGGCGCGTTGTAAGAGCGACGACGAATGTCACCATCAAAAACATAACCATTCGATGTAACCCAACGCGAACGAAACGGCGAGTAGGGTGAAAACGAGGTATATAGGGGTTGTGAGTAATAAGGTCGTGGCTGCATCAACTGGCTTACCATATAGCCAGCCATAAAGGGCATAAAGAAGCTACCGGAAGAGGTTTGTACATACTGACAACGCTGGTCGCCAAACTCGTACTCACAGTCTTTTTCGGTATCAAACTTTGGTGATGTGCGATTGTGCTCTGCCAGCGCGGCTTCATAGGCGGCCAGACACTGCCCGGTTGCTTCGGGATTGTCTTGCTTACAGTCATCGGGTGAGACGTATATCTGCGATGCTTCGCGGCTGCCACCGCAGGCTGATAACATCACACTGGCAATACCCAGGGCCAGAGGCTTCATGGCAAAGGCTTTACGCAATTGATGCAAGTAAATGCTTTTGGAACGCTTTTGAATATGACTCATCAACACACTCCTAATAAGTCATGCAGGCGGCGTTCAATAACCCTACTGCAATCGACATGGCTGCGAGCATGACACCTGCTGACACTTCGTTGTTGTTAATACGCTCGGCTATTTTAGGCATAAAACTAAAGCGCAGTAGCGCAAACGCCAGGCTCTGGGCAATCACTGCAACAATGCCCCACAGGGTAAAGTCTATCAACCCCAGAGAGTTTGACGCGGCACTGGCCAGCGCCAGGCTGAAACCCACCATTGCGCCGCCAAATCCGATAGCAGCAGCCACGTTCTTTTCTTCTTTTACTAATTTCCATTCGTCGTGGGGGGTAACAAAGGCATATACCACTTTAAAAATGAACAGGTAAATCACTGATACAGCAAAATACAGGACAAAATTTAATAAGCCCGCCAGAGAGTTGGTAATGATTTCCATAAGATAATCCTTGTTATTAACCGTTGATGCGGATATCCGCTGGTTGTATATCAAATCCGGTGCTGATAACCAAACAGCGATCGGCATTGTTGCCGACAATTTTTTCTTCGCCTGCCACTAACAGTGACTCAGTACGATCATCACCGATGTCACGTTCATAGAGCATCATAAACTGGTCGGTTTCGCTGACATCACCATCTTCTTCGTAGGTTTTCTCAGTGACCGCGACCGGCGGAGATTCGGAGCCCACTGCATCCCAAACCCGCTTAAAGGTATAACCTTCAAGTTCATAAGTGGGTGAGGATATGCCACTTTGCAGGCATTGTTGCCACTGACTTTGGCTACCAATTGTTGTGGTAGAGTAAAAGTACCATAACTTGACGTCGGTAATATGGTTTTCTGTCATGCCGCCATCCATTACGACTTGCAAAAACGCATCATCATCGGTGTAAAACCGCAGTAAGGTGCCGCCAGTATCGAGCGTTGCGGCACCCACCGCCTGAATGAGATGTTTCGAGGCGGCACCGTCAATGCACAAATCAGGTGTGATAAGGCGTAATTTCAGTTCGTCCAGTTCAAAGGAACCACCCAGGTAGAGCCCCATTACTTCCGGCGCTTGGGGCGTTTTTGGGGCGTCGGATTTAAACCATTTTTTAAACATGTTTATTGCTCCGTAAACGACGACCAGTTCACATCATTGATACGTTTTCTGGCAATGTAATAAAGCTTATCTTCTGGTGCAATAACCGTATCCAGGCTTGGGTTAAGCTTGATGGAACGTTGATTGCTGGCCAGGGCGCAGCCAATGATTGTCGCATCATAATGACGTTTAAAGCCCATAAACAGCTGTTGGTAGCTCATCGGTTGTAACGACGCAGGAAAGATCACGGAATACTGCGCTTGCCCTTCATCATCAACACTGAGTAAGTCATGGGTCAGCGAGCTTGATCCAGGATCAAACGCAGCCTTGGCGAGCATTTCTACCGCCACACTGGGGGTGCACTCTACCTGCGGGCAATGTTGCTGCAGTAACTTCACCAGGCTCTCGTCGTTAAAATAGGCGACCTGATGCGCTGAGGGATTCTTTTGGGCGCAGTATAGCGCGGTGGTCATGGTCAAATCGTCCAGCGGGTTATCGATCAGAATGGTCGAAGCTGAACTAATACAGGCTTTGTCCATGTCCTCATCTTTATTGAAGGATTCAACCTTCACAAATTCGATTTTGCCCGGCATAGGGTTACTGATATCGGCTCTGACGCACAATACGATATCCGGCGGCCGGGAGAGTGACTGTCGTTCCTGGAGCAACAGTTTTAACAGCAGTAACGTGCGTTGTTCGTTCCAGCCTATCACCAGAATATGGTCGTTAACATCCAGCGTCGATAATCCCATAAGACCTTTCCTCCATTGGTTACCAATAAATCCGGCCACACGGCCAACTATCATGGCAAAAATACTCAACCCTAACGGAATTACATAGAGGGCAACAATGATTTTGCCTGCGGGCGTTTGTGGTGACAGGTCGCCATAGCCCACGGTTGAGCCGGTAACAGCGAGCCAGTATATAAAGTCAACGCTGCTGGTCAGCGCATGTTCATTAAATGCAAACAAAAGCAGCCAGGAAGAGGCTGCATAAAATAGCGTCACCAAAACGATGGTGTACCACCTCGATTCAGCAAAATAATTCAGCATTACGCGCCGGATTTTTATCCACATATCAGTTGCTGCTGGCTATCCATGTTGATGAAGGCTTTGGCTATCTTCGCAAACAAACAGCGGTAAAAACAAGTGAGTAATCAGCTATTCACTTGTTTTATTCCCGCCGCTTTGACACTTATTTACCAAGTATACGCGCTAATTCGTCGTCGGCTGAGGTGCTGCCACCCTTTATACCGGCTGCCGCCAGGCGTTTTTCAAGATCATCTGAGGATTCCGATGAGGCCAGCTCTTCTGCTGCTTCCAGCTCAGCGCTGCGCATTTTTTGCTTATCCTGGATACGTGACAACGACTCTGTCGCGGTTTTCATTTTGCTGTTCGCACCCATGTGACGAGACGACACCGCAACCTGAGCTTTTTGCACACTCTCTGTGGCTTTAACCATATCCACCTGCTGTTCGAGACGACGCAGGTTGGCTTTCGCCTGCTGAATGTTTTTCGCCAGATTTTTCTCTGAGGCGGTAAACTGATCCAGGTACTGTTGTTCCTGATCGCGTTCGGCTTTCAGATCACTGACTTTTTGAGCACAATCCAGGGCCAGCGCACGGTCGGTGTCGATGGCTTTTTTGACATGCGCTTCATATTCGGCAATAGATTGGTTAAAACCATCTACTTTTTGTTGCGACAGTTTACATTTGGCCAGTATTTGTGTGCGGGCATGATCAGATTTACGCAACTCTTCTTTTGCTTCCCGAATTTCCTGTTCAAGAATTCTGATTGCCTGACTATCTGCCACAGACTGGGCAGCCTCATTGGCTCCACCTTTTACTGCGGTGATCAATTTTTTCCAAACAGACATAAATTTCTCCTTAAAATTACTTCAGGTGTGACTCATAAGCGTCAAGGAATGCAGCAACGTTCTGAAACAGTGTTGTTACTTCAATTTGAATACTCTCAGCTTTCGATTGGGCGCTAAGTGCGCCAAATGCACTGTAGTATTCTTCTCCGTTAACGCTTGAAATGGCCACCGTGGTGAGTGGGAAAAGCATGTGAGTTGACAGAATATCGTGATCAAGGGCGGCTTTATCGGCAACCTGCGATGCATTGAACAGTAAACTTTCAACAATAATTTGCTCACCGCTAATTGCCAGCCAGGCATCTAGCCCATCCTGATTTGCAATAAGTAAACATTCTTTCTCGCGGGTGACAACCAGGTCATCCATGTCTTTAAACAGGGTCTCTAGTTTCTCAAGATCCCAATCCATACTTACTCTCCTTACCGAATCAGCTAAATGCCGTTAACTCTAGTCAGTTTTACTACCCGGTTGCAATGTTTTTACGCTGGTTTTAACGCGTTAAGTGCAACAAAGTATGACCAGAACGATAGTCTGTTATTTCATTTTGCTTTGCTCAGCACGACAAATATTGATTGTAGTGCCATCAGAGCGACTAAACTATAGACAATGATGGTACGCTTAGTCAATAATAAATATATTCAAGTGTGTAATAAAGTGTTTCAATGTGAATTATAATTTACAAAAGGGGTTGTTTTGAAAGATCAGTCACAGTGGCGAAAAGCCGTCCAACGCATTGTCCGCTCAGAGATGTCATTGCGCGGTATGAAGTATCAGGGGCTCAGCGACAGACTCGCCGATATCGGGATTTCCCAGTCTGCTGACAATCTGCGCAATAAAGTCAACAAGGGCATCTTGGGCGCCGATCTTATGTTGCAGATTCTATACGTATTAAACGCGCGACCCTTGTCGGTAGAAATGATGTCAGAAGTGCTCAACGACTGCGCTAACAGTCAGTAACAAATGGCGAAAAAAGTGGCGTTACAGAAGGCGGGTTTCACCGAAGATCCAGATAAACAAAACCCAGCCAAAGGGGCTGGGTCGAAAGAGAAGATGGGAGAACATCATCGCTTGTTCGGTTAATAATAGACCGATTCTTTGAATATAAAAGAAATACTATGTATCAACGGTTATTCTTAAGTATAAAAAAAAATACCTAAAGCTGGGTGCATAATTGCATAAAAATTAGTCGGTTTGATATTTTCTCTTATTATTTAAAAGCTTAAAGATTCTCTCCGGACCGAAAAAAAATAATGTAAAGTGCGGTTGGCAGCCTGTGAGAGGTTGTGAGTCTTAGAGCAAAGGCCAGCAGCATTGATTTTTTATGCCTATTGGCCGTTCAGGCCTGCTTTTATGCTACACTCCGCGGCGGATTTTTATGGGCAACTTTGGTTGCTTTTAACGGGCCAGGTCCAAGTGTTCGGGCTGTATTAATAACGGTAACTGTATTAAGCGTCATGAAATTATCAGATTTTAGTTTTACCTTACCAGAACATCTCATTGCTAAGCATCCCACGCCACAGCGCAGTGCCAGCCGGTTATTGCATTTAAGCGGCACTAGCGGTGATATTCAGCACTATAAATTTACCCAGATGGTAGACCTTGTCGAACCCGGCGATCTGTTGGTGTTTAATAATACCCGGGTGATCCCGGCGCGCTTACTTGGCCACAAAGCTTCTGGCGGTAAGGTTGAGGTTCTGGTGGAGCGCATTGTTGATGAACACAACGCGCTGGCACATGTTCGCGCCAGCAAAGCGCCTAAACCGGGAACCACACTCATCCTTGAATCCGCTGTTAGGGTAACCGTTACCGGCCGTCAGGACGCCTTATTCGAACTTCGCTTCGACGGTGATGGCACGGTGTTAGAGCAGCTCGAAGACTATGGCCACATGCCGCTGCCGCCATATATTGATCGTGCCGATGACAGCAGTGACCGGGAACGTTATCAAACCGTTTATAATCAAACGCCGGGCGCAGTGGCGGCGCCTACCGCAGGTTTGCATTTTGACGAGGCGATCCTCGCTGCGCTCAACGCCAAAGGGGTGAACTTAGCGTATGTCACGTTACATGTTGGCGCTGGTACCTTCCAGCCCGTGCGGGTCGATAATGTACTAGACCATAAAATGCATAGCGAGTTTGCTATCGTACCCGAGGATGTCGTTGCGGCAGTAAGGGCCACCAAAGCTGCAGGTAAAAAAGTCATCGCGGTGGGAACCACATCAGTACGTTCGCTGGAATCAGCCGCGCTTAAGGCAAAGCCCGAGGATATTCTGGATACCTTTAATGCCGACACTGACATATTTATTTACCCGGGCTATGAGTTTAAAGTAGTGGATGCGATGTTCACCAATTTTCATTTACCTGAATCGACGCTGATTATGTTAATAAGTGCCTTTGCCGGACGGGATAATGTGTTGAACGCGTATGCACAGGCGATCGAAAATGAATACCGTTTTTACAGCTATGGCGACAGCATGTTTATAGAAAAAGCCTAACGATATTGTTTTTATGTGGTGCGATTCAATAGCCCCTGTGCAACAGAGTCAAAGTTTCATTAAACACATGATCTCTGTTTTATAGCTGGTATAATCCGCCCACAATTGAGCCCAGACAGAGGTATGCGAGGTGGTTGCCTCTGGTTCAGACAGGATATTTACACTCATGCAATTTGAACTGCACAATACCGATGGTCGCGCCCGACGAGGAAAACTTGTCTTTGAGCGTGGCGAGGTAGAAACCCCGGCTTTCATGCCAGTGGGTACGTACGGCACCGTCAAGGGGATGACGCCAGAAGAGCTGTCTGACAGCGGTGCGCATATTTGTCTTGGTAATACCTTTCATCTGATGTTGCGTCCTGGCACCGGCATCATTAAACAGCACGGTGATTTGCACGACTTTATGCACTGGCAAAAGCCCATCCTTACTGACTCTGGTGGCTTTCAGGTATTCAGCTTAGGTGATCTGCGTAAGATTACAGAAGAAGGCGTAACCTTTCGTTCACCAATAAACGGTGAAAAAATACTTCTCACGCCAGAAAAATCCATGGAAGTGCAGCGCGATCTCGGTTCTGACATCGTCATGATTTTTGATGAATGTACGCCGTTTCCGGCTACCGAGCAGGAGGCGCGCCTGTCAATGGAACTGTCACTGCGTTGGGCTAAACGCAGTAAGGCTGCCCACGGTAATAATCCGTCTGCATTGTTCGGTATTATTCAGGGCGGTATGTACGAAGATTTGCGCGATGTGTCGTTGGCGGGTCTCGAAGAGATTGGTTTTGATGGTTATGCCATTGGCGGCTTGTCGGTGGGGGAACCCAAAGAAGATATGATCCGCATCATCGAACACACGGCACCCAAAATTCCTGAGCACAAGCCACGTTACCTGATGGGGGTCGGCAAACCAGAAGATATCGTTGAGGCCGTGCGCCGCGGTATTGATATGTTTGACTGCGTGATGCCAACCCGTAATGCGCGGAACGGTCATTTATTTGTTACCGAAGGGGTTATTAAGATCCGTAACGCCAAACATAAACAGGACACTTCGCCATTAGATGAAAAATGTGATTGCTACACTTGCAAAAATTATTCTCGGTCATATTTACATCATCTCGACAAGTGCAATGAGATACTTGGCGCAAGATTAAATACCATTCATAACCTTCGATACTATCAGCGGGTTATGCAGGGGTTACGTGACGCAATAGCCAGTAATACGCTGGAAGCGTTTGTCAGCGAATTTTACGCACAGAAAAATATGCCGGTACCGGCACTATAAAAAATTAAAATGGGGAACATTATGAGTTTATTTATTTCCGATGCACACGCGCAAACTGCAGGTGGCGGTGGCCAGGGCGGTGGTTTAGAAATGCTGATCATGCTGGGCGTGTTCGGTCTGATTTTCTACTTCTTGCTTTATCGTCCGCAAGCCAAACGTGTAAAAGAACATAAAGCACTGGTGGCATCACTCAGTAAAGGTGATGAAGTGCTTACGCAAGGTGGCATGGTTGGCAAAGTGACTAAAGTCTCTGACGAAAAAGACTTTATCGAAATTGCGCTCAACGAGCAAACTAACATCGTTGTGCAAAAAAGTGCAGTGAGTGCGGTATTGCCAAAAGGCACTATGAAGTCTATCTAAGTTAACAGTGACACGTGCCTGACCTGCTCGGTCGGGCACGCTTGTCTAGGGAAATGAAGTGTTAAACCAAAACTCTTTCTTTAAGGTGTTGGTGGTACTGTTTATGGTACTGATGTGCGGCTTGTACGCACTACCAAACCTCTACGGCGAGGACAACGCCGTACAAATATCCGGTACTCGCAATACCACGGTGACCGCAGCGCTTGAAGCGCAGGTGAGCGAAGCCCTGGCCGAAAACAATATTGCAGTCAAATCAATAGATTTTGCCGACGAGCAATTACTGATCCGGCTGCCAGATTCCGATAGCCAGTTAAAGGCACGTGATTTGTTGGATGTGGAGCTGGGCAGTGATTATGTTGTCGCAATGAACCTGGCACCGGATACGCCTGAATGGCTCGAAAGCCTGGGCGGCACGCCGATGAAGCTGGGCCTTGATTTACGTGGTGGCGTGCATTTCCTGATGGAAGTAGACATGAACGAAGCCATTAAGAAATCAATGGAAGATGCCGAAAGCGATTTTCGCACCGCGTTGCGTGAAGAAAAGCTGCGCTATCGCGCTGTTAATGTGCGCGATGGTTACATTGACATCCAGTTTCGTGATGAAGCGACACTCGATAAAGCCGAGTTTTTCTTAGAAAATCGCAACCGCGATCTCACTTACGAAGAAATGGATGATCTGGTACTTCGTGCTCGTTTTTCAGAGCAAAAGTTAGCCGAGATAAGAGATTACGCGGTGAAGCAGAATATTACCATCATTCGTAACCGGGTAAATCAGCTTGGCGTGGCCGAGCCGGTTGTGCAAAAACAAGGTGCCGATCGGATAGTAGTGCAACTGCCAGGTATCCAGGACACTGCGCAGGCCAAAGAAATTCTTAACGCCACCGCAACCCTTGAATTTCGCATGGTAGACCAGGATAACGACGTACGTGATGCCGTAAATGGGCGCGTACCACCCGGATCACAACTGCTTTATGAAGGTGAGCGGCCGGTGTTGCTCGACAAACGCGTTGTGGTAACCGGCAACCATATTATCGACGCCAATAGCGGTGTTGACGAGTATGGTATGCCGCAGGTCAGTATTTCTCTTGATTCTGAAGGTGGTAATAAAATGTCGCGCAATACGCGCGAAAATATCGGGCAGCCTATGGCGACCGTGTTTATTGAATATAAAGCCACCGGCGAACGGGATGCCAACGACAAGCTGATTTTTGAGCGCGAAGAAGAAGTCATTAATGTGGCGACCATTCGTGGTCAGTTTGCCAGCAACTTCCAGATCACTGGCTTAGGATCTCCCAAAGAAGCACGCGATTTGAGCTTACTGTTGCGCGCTGGTGCATTGATTGCGCCGATCCAGATAGTTGAAGAACGTACCGTTGGTCCAAGCCTTGGGCAGGAAAATATTGACTTAGGCATGCAAGCCATCATGTGGGGCTTGGCCCTGGTACTAGTGTTTATGCTGATTTACTACAAAGCTTTCGGTATTGTGGCGAATATTGCACTGGCGCTTAACCTGGTCATGATCGTCGGTATTATGTCGATGATCCCTGGGGCGACACTTTCACTGCCGGGTATGGCGGGTATAGTGCTGACAGTCGGTATGGCGGTTGACGCCAATGTACTCATTTTTGAGCGTATCCGCGAAGAATTGCGTGATGGACGAAGTCCGCAACAAGCCATTCACCAAGGCTACGATAGTGCATTCTCAACGATTTTGGATGCCAATATAACGACATTTATTGCCGGTTTAATTTTGTTTGCTGTGGGTACCGGACCAATCAAAGGCTTCTCGATTACGCTAATGATTGGTATTGCCACGTCAATGTTTACTGCGATTATTGTAACCCGGGTGATTGTTAACGCCGTATGGGGTGGTCGCCGTGTTGACAAGCTGGCGATATAGGAGCGTATGACATGCAATTATTAAAATTATCCAATACGATTAACTTCATGAAATTGCGGATCCCCGCAATGGTGTTATCGACTGTACTGATCCTCGCTTCTTTATTCTCGCTGGCAACCAATAGCCTTAACTGGGGGCTGGATTTTACCGGTGGTACGCTGATAGAGGTCGGCTACGATCAGGCCGCCGACCTGAGCGCTATCCGTTCTACGCTGGCCGAAAATGAATTTGCCGATGCCGTGGTACAAAACTTTGGTAGCAGTACCGAAGTGCTGATCCGTTTAGCACCAAGAGAAGGTGTTAAAGCGGTCACTATTGGCGATCAGGTGATTGAGATCCTCAGACAATCCGATGCCAGCGTTGAAAAGCGCCGCATAGAGTTTGTTGGCCCTAATGTAGGTGAAGAACTAACAGAGCAGGGCGGTCTGGCGATGTTGGTGGCACTGATATGTATTCTTATTTACGTTGCTGCGCGCTTTGAGTGGCGCTTTGCGTTGGGTTCGGTATCGGCATTGGTTCACGATGTATTTTTGACGCTGGGGCTGTTTTCAGTATTGCAAATAGAATTCGATCTAACCGTACTGGCCGCCGTGTTAGCGGTAATCGGCTATTCACTTAACGATACTATTGTGGTTTCAGACCGTATTCGCGAAAACTTCCGTAAAATTCGTAAAGGTGAGCCAGAAGAGATAGTGAATATTTCACTCACCCAGACCCTTAACCGAACTATCATTACTTCATTGACTACCGTGCTGGTATTGATGGCGTTGTTCTTTAAGGGTGGGGCGCTTATTCATGGTTTTGCAACGGCACTTTTATTTGGTGTTATCGTAGGTACATACTCGTCTATTTATATCGCAAGCTCTGTAGCGCTTGCGCTGGGTATCAGCAAAGAAGATCTGATGCCGCCACAGGTCGAGAAAGAAGGCGAAGATTTAGATTCTTTGCCTTAAGTTCGCTGTAACCGTAGTAAAAAGCCGCTCTTGAAGCGGCTTTTTTTATTGGCAGATATGAGATGTTGTGGCGGTTGATTTACCGCTCACGTTTTCAGCTGGCTTCAATAACGTCAATCAGTTTCGCCAGCAGTTTGGTGCCAATGCCTTTTACTTTGACCAAGTCATCAGGTGTAGTAAATGGACCTTCGGTTTGACGGTGACTAATAATCGCTGCGGCTTTGCTTTCACCAATACCTGGCAGGGTCATTAGCTGCTCAAGCGTTGCCGTATTAACGTTGATTCGCGATTCAGCGGTGGCAATCTGAGCGGTTTTATCAGCGGTTTTAACGACTGCTGCGCTAACGGATACAGCATTGAAACTGGCAATCCATGCCAGTGCTATTAAACATATTTTTACGATTAAGAATTTCATGGTAGTGCTCCTGGTAGTGTCGAATTATGAAATACATCAATTACACTTTAGCGACGATTTGTGGTGTGTGGCAGTACTGAAAATGGCCAGTTTTTGAATGTCGCCGGGCATTACTACAGATTTCTATGTAGTAGGAAGGTGGTTAGGCGTGGATAACAAAGTGCTGAATAACGCAGAACAGTGGCGGCCAGGGCGGCATTTGTATGCAAAAATGCCAGTTTACAAGCTCATTTAAAACCGTGACTCCCCCCTTACAACGAACAAATGCAATGAACCTCAATGTATTCGAGTAAACGGAGCGCTTGACGTCATTATTTTACGTAAAAATGCGTAACAGAATTGCTCTGAACGGCATTCTTCAACTATAGTTGATATAAAATCCAGGAAATTGTTGATGCCCGGTCAAATAGTGATGTACTTGTTGGGAGGCATTTTTGTTATCGCGATAACAATTCTGGGTACTTTGGTCAGTGAAAAGTTAATCAGGCAAGATCAGGTAGTCAGTTTTGAAGCCCCCATGAATGAGTTTATTCAGATATTGAGCCGGGAGCTTGAATACAATGCTTATGCGCTTCGTTCTTTGGCGCAGCTTTTCCGGTCCTCAGAGTCAGTTGAAGAGCATGAATTTGAAAGTTTTGCGGCTTTGTTGCTCAAACAATATGGCAATATATCGGCGCTGGCGTTTTTACCCGCACCAGTAAAACAAGACGCTATAAACGGCCCGGCGATAAATGCGCCAGTATACTGGAGAACCCGTAACAGTTATATCGGCAATAGCCCCACTGCCTTCTTGCCTCAAAAAACAGTCCGGCAGTTAATTGATCAGGCTATGAACAGCGAAAAAGCTGTCGCATCACCCATTGTAAAGGCCCCAGAAGGGGGGAGTTATTACGCCGTTGTGCTGCAAAAAGTCGCAGCCAATACAGGAATGGTTATGATGGTTATTGATGTATCGTTCACACTCGAACGTATATTCGATAATCAGGTGACCCAGGGCTATGCGCTTTTTGAAAGGGAAGCCAATCAATACCGACTGGCAGTAAGCACGGTTGCTGAGCAACCGCGGGATAGCCTGAATACCACAAGCGGCGACCACCAGGCGTCGGTAGTGTTTTTTGAGCGGAACTGGCAACTAGTGACGTTTCAAAACAGGGAGGTTAAGTATCAGTGGTTGTATATCGGCATACCGTTAGCTGCATTCGTACTGAGTATCCTGATTGTCTATTTGATTGCTTTTTCGGCACGGTTACGGGTTGCCAACAGAGAAAAAGAAAGGAATCTATCTGATCTACAGTTTGCCCAAAAAAAACTGGTGGAAGCCGAAAAAATTGCCGCAATGGGCGGAGTTGTCGCCGGGGTCGCCCACGAAGTAAATACCCCTTTGGGGATCGGCATTACCTGTATGTCTCACCTGCAGGAGAGCGTGCTGGAAATCAAGCGTGACTTTGATAACGGCAAATTAGACGCCACCGCGTTTGAAGCCTTTATGATATCGGCAGATGAGTTAGTCAGTCTGAGTATGAAGAATATGCGTAGGGCCGCATCGCTGCTGACAAAATTTAAAAAAGTGGATGTTATCGGCAGTGACTCTGAGACAGAATTAGAATTGGTAGTCATTGCTGATCTGATTGATAGCTTTGTAGTACGTTTTTATAACGATTACCCGGATAGCACTATAAAACTCACCACTCACATTGACCAGAGTATTACGCTGTATACTTATCCGGCGGTAATATTAGATATACTATCGTACCTTACCTCCAACGCCATGGTGCACGCATTTACCGCCGATCAGCAAGATTGCGAGATCAGTATTACATTTCCGCACGGCAGGAAGGGAACTACACTGTTATTTAAAGACAATGGAGCAGGTGTTGAAAAGTCGTTGCTAAAACGCATCGTAGACCCCTTTTTTACCACCCGTCGCGGTTCGGGCTTTGCAGGGCTTGGCTTAAGCGTGGTATATAATTTAGTAAGTAGTAAGCTAAACAGCGAATTAACCATTGAGGTTGATAACGGTTTGGCTTTGTCGTTCGATATAAAAGATTTGCACAAGTGAGGTAAAATGTGACGCTCAACCCCTTATTTGCATCACAAACGAATGCGGCTCCGTCAAACGATTCGCCCGAAACGGAGGAGGAGTACGGCTATAAAGTGCTTATTGTGGATGATGAAGTTGAAGTTCATAAGGTTACTGAGCTAATACTTAAGCGTTTTCGGTTCGATGGTAAACGTATTCAATACTTGCACGCTTATTCTGCTGAGGAAGCGCTGCAATGTTTTGAGGAAAATAAAGACATTGCGCTGGCGCTGGTTGACGTGGTGATGGAAACAGAGCACGCGGGGTTGGATTTAGTACACAAGGTACGTAACGATCTCAACAATCACCTGGTCAGGTTAGTGTTACGTACCGGGCAACCCGGTCAGGCGCCTGAGCATCAGGTTATCGAACGTTACGATATTAATGATTACAAAGAAAAAACCGAACTGACCAGCCAAAAGTTGAAAACGCTGATGTACAGTGGTTTGCGTTCTTACCGGGACATTCAAACGATTGATATGCACCGCAAGGGCCTGCGTCAGGTTATAGAAAGTACCAGCAAAGTGTTAAAGCCTGGTTCAATGAGTGAATTTGCCACGGCGGTGCTCAAAGAGATATTAAATTTGCTGCAAATCGGTTCAAGCGCGCTGTACTGTACTGCTTTTTCAGAAGCCGGAGGACCGGTTCAAAAGCAAGTACTCGCGGCGACAGGCTCACTGGCAAACGTGATTGCCGAAGCTGAATTAAACGGCTTACCGGCGGCTGTACGAGAGGCTTTTGACCACGCCATGCAAACCCGTAGTTCATTTTACTTTGAAAATGGTTACGTGTTTTATGCAGAGACCGACAGCGGTTATCAAAACCTCTTGTACGTCGATACCAATGGTGAGCTAACCAGCGGTCAGCGTGAGTTGTTGGACATTTATTGTTTCAATGTGGCGCTTACTTACGTTAATTTGCTCAGGGGGCAAGAAATCCTCGATACGCAGCGAGAGTTAGTCTATTTGTTGGGTGATGCGGTTGAAATGCGCAGTAAAGAGACTGGCGCTCATGTTAAGCGTGTATCGCTGGTTAGCTACCGTCTGGCGCAACTGTATGGTTTACCTGAAGCCACGTGTCTGCTCATAAAGCAAGCGTCGCCTCTCCATGATTTTGGCAAGGTCGCTATTCCGGACCAAATTTTACATAAACCGGGCAAACTTGATGAAGAAGAATGGGAGATAATGAAAACCCATGCGTCGGTGGGCTACGATATTCTCAGAAAGTCCAATAAACCGATTTTACAGGTTGCCGCGACGATTTGTTTAACCCATCACGAGCGTTGGAATGGCCAGGGCTATCCCACCGGAGCCAAGGAGCAAAGTATTCCCATTGCCGGGCGTATTACCGCACTCGCCGATGTCTTTGATGCGCTGGGCTCCAAACGCTGTTACAAAGAGCCTTGGGGCAGAGACAATGTCCAGCAAGAAATTAGTGCTCAGCGTGGTGAGCATTTTGATCCCGTATTAGTTGATTTATTGCTCGCTCATTTCGACGAGTTCTGGCAAATCCGTGAACGCTACCCCGATTAACATGTGTTGAATTTGTGACGGTCGATTACCAACCCAAACCGGAAAAGGGGCGTGCAGATGCAAGTAATTCGAGCCCCGAGGGCGCTATGCAGTGCCTCGGCAAGGTAGCCAGATGGCCCTTGCCAGATACCACGCATTCCTCATGTCCGGGGAATATGAAGCTATGCCCTGAGTTAACCACGGCATATCGATTCAGGTTTTAAGGGCGGGCACTTTCCTGCATAACCGCTTCTTAATTAAACCGCAAGCGAGTCGTACACCACGACTTTACGCCACAGGTGAGAGCAGTCAGCAACGAACTGTTGATGAATAGGATGAACCTGATATTGGTTTTGACCTTCGACATCATCAAATAAAAGCATTTCAGATACCTGAAAGCTGTTGTCGACCACATCACGCTTTTCAGTCGATGCCGGTACGCCAATTTGAATACCTTTAACACTGTCAATACGGGCCAGTGTCTTCAAACCTGCAATTAAGGCGGCAATGTCAGCTTCTGAGTCGGGGTTTTTAAGCCAGAAAAACACGCTGTGTCTGAGTTGCGGTAAGACGGGATGGTTGTTTTCGTCGCTCGGTTTTGCTTCGGCAGTAAGTGATACGGCGCCTGCGGCGGCAGCGCCAAGCAAAAATTGTCTTCGTGGTAAGGGTTGATTGTTCATAAGGCCAGTTCCGATAGAAGCTAATTTCTTATCATGGCATAAAAAACCTCTCGTTGGCTAGAAGGTATGGATTCACCCGGGGCTGTTGTGCTACTAACGCACAGTAATTATGGTTTTTCCGGGGCGTCTGAGATGATGTCTTGCACTTCGGTATTGCCACTTAACTTCGCCAGGTCGAACAAATAGTCTTTTTGCAGAGTACCGAGTTGCTGGTCTCCCAGTAACGCCTTGAGTTCGGTGGCATCGTTATTAGCAATAGCAGTTTGGATCCCTGCCATGTTGGCGATACTGCCTGGATCATTTGAGTGAGTCATAATGAACTCCTTTTGTCTGGTGAGTGTATGCTTACTAATGGTTTGTTCGTGTGAGGTCGCAATAAAGTTCATTACAGCTTAAAAAAGCCTGGTGATGAATTCAGGTGAATCGGCTGATGGTGCTTTTTTCAGGCATAAAAAAAGCAAGCGCTCAGGCTTGCTTTAGGTAACGAAAGGGCGTTTCAGACAACGCCCTTGTCAGTTTCGCATGTTTACAAGCGTTCCAGCATGGCCTGAGTAAACTCTGTTGTACCGTGCTGACCACCCAGATCGCGGGTAGTTCGGTCGCCACTCTCGATAACGTCTTTTAACGCTGAACGGATGGCTTCTGCTTTATCCGCCATATTCAGGTATTCAAGCATTTGCACAGAGGCCAGGATAACACTGGTAGGGTTCGCCAGGTTTTTGCCTGCGATGTCGGGGGCCGAACCATGAACGGCTTCGAAGATAGCACAATCGCCGCCAATATTAGCACCTGGTGCCATGCCTAAGCCACCGACTAAACCGGCACACAGATCTGACAAAATATCACCAAACAGGTTTGTGGTAACAATCACGTCAAACTGATGCGGATTCATGACTAACTGCATGCAAGCGTTATCCACGATCATTTCGGTGGACTCGATATCAGGGTATCTTTCAGCCACTTCACGGGCAACTTTAAGAAACAGCCCCGATGTAGATTTCAGAATATTCGCTTTGTGGACCGCAGTAACCTTTTTTCGTCCTTCGCGGCGGGCAAGTTCATAGGCGAACGTGACGATCTTCTCTGCGCCGTCGCGAGTAATTTTACTGCGAGCTTCTGCTTCGTTACCGTCTTCTGAAACGACCTGCCCGAGCCCGGAATACATACCCTGGGTATTTTCCCGCACAGTGATAATATCAATGTCTTCGTAACGAGCTTTGGTGCCTTTAAAAGACAATACCGGGCGAATATTGGCATACAGTTTAAAATGCTTGCGTAAACTTACGTTGATTGACGTAAAGCCCTCACCCACAGGCGTTGTCAGTGGGCCTTTCAAGGTGACCTTGTTTTTGGCGATAAGGTCGAGCGTGTCCTGCGGCAGGAGTTCACCGTGATTTTCCAGTGCCATTAAACCGGCATCGGCGTAATCATAGGCAAAATTACAGCCTGCTTTATCGAGAATTTGAATGGCAGCATCAATAATATCGGGACCGATACCATCTCCGCGGATGACAGTAATACGTTGTTGAGTCATCAAAAATCCTTAGTCACTTTTACTGATTCGTTAGGTCAATGGGTTTGGTAAAACTGCAGCGTAGTTGATTGTGCCTAAAGGCATGCTATCAGGCTGTCTTGTTATTTATGTGTAGGATATTACCTGTCATTTAACCGGCGTATATAACAGCGTAAGTGTATACGATTTACCACAAAATGAGTAGCTCGTTGGGTCATAGTGCGCATAAACGCTGTTTATGTTGGTGGTTAGATTAACGGGCAAATTAACAAATGTGCGACCTGCTGATAGAGCGACTCTTTGTGCGCTAACAACCCTGGGTAAGCCTTGTCAGTCTGACGCATAAAAAGTTGAGTTTGAGGACAAGGTTGTTGAGCTAACAGCCATTGCCGCGCCCAAATAATGCTTATACCAGTAATGCAATGGGTTAAACGAAGGCGCCCTGGTACATCGTCGGGCAACTTACCGCCGCAGGCGATTAACTGGCCCTGGGCTTTGTCTTGTTGCCAGGCGTTAGCGAGTGCCAGCAAGCGTTGACGGGTGGCACTGCTCAATGCGTCTGAGGTGTTTACCAGGGTAGAAACATCAAACAGTTTCGCTGAATCGGCTGCAATGTGCACAGCACTTTTCAGTTCATTGACAGTAAACAGTGGCGACAATGCAACGGTGGTGATGAGACCGGCGCTTTGTGGTGTAACGGCCCGGGTGGTGGCAGCCAGCTCACTGCTCAGTAACGTGGCTATCTGAGTAAGTTTGCTAAACCACAACAACAGCGGAAACCGATGCTGGGTAAGACGTTGATAGAGTGCGTACTGCACTAACATATTGCCGACGCGCTCAAGGCCGTAGGTAAGAATACTCTGTTTAAGATCGTTAACGGCCAGTTGCATACGGTTATCTTTAGATGCGGCGTCAGTTAAAAAGTGCGCAAACATCGGCTCTGCCGCCACTAAATCAACCACTTTCTGAATTGCCACGTCAGGATCGTTGAGCGCCTGCAGCAGCCGCCGTAACGAAGCTGGTGGCGACGATACCGGAAAACTCGCCGGTATAGCCCAATGCTGCGTGCTACTTGCCGTGAGTTGTTCCTGGTGTGGTGACGCTAAGAGTTGCCCGACACGTGCCAACCATTTCGTTACCGAACCGGTTTGTGACAGAGTCTGAGTCAGCCTGGCTTTGTCTACCTGTTCAAGTTGCGCCTCGTGAGGGAAATATACCATTGAGGTATCGGCCCGTTGGTGAATGACCATGCCGGTTTGCAACTGGTATTTTATTTGGCTCCCTTCTGGATTCAGGCCAGGATATGTCAGCAGCGGCGTGAGTTGCTCCAACCCTGCATTGGGTAAAGACAGAGCGAGCTTGTGAAGGATGGCAGACAACGGCATATCAGGTGTGTGGTCAATCCAGCGCTGCCACTGCCAGGCGATTTCAAAACAATCTTCAAAACGACACCGTTTTGCGTGTTTAGGCATAATGCACTGTGACCAATAGTGTTGGCCCTGCTGTTTTAATTGGCGGATAACCCTGCTGTAATGTTTTTTATCGGCGCCGGTAGCCTGCAACTGATAAAAGCTGAGTAACCCTGCTATGCCATGTTGCAACGTGTGGTGGTTAACCCGGTTACGTAAGCCGAGCAACACATATATACTGATGTGACGGGCCCACCGGTGTTGGCTTGGCTGGTCGCTGGTATATACATGACAGGCCATCACGGTCAACAGTGGCAGCTGTGATTCAGCAAAGTTTATCCATTGTCCGGCGGCCTGCAGATATTGGGATAGCTGAGACGTTCGGGTAGCGGGCAGGGCTGGCAGCGCTAAGCTGTCGCGGATAATCGCGTTTAACGCTGTGGTTAGCTCTGTCACACTATTTAGCTACTCAGATAGGTTTGATAAGCGCCATCACCCCAGGCAATCAGGGCTTCGTTTTCAAATAGTAATGGAGTGCACTCATCCTGTGTGGTCAGGCCATCCGCCCGGATGTGTTGAGTGCGGTAAAACATGACCTGGATTTCGCGGCTATCTTGCATTTTGGCTTCGGTAATGTCCGGCGCACCCAGTAAGGCCATGACTTCTGCCCGGGTAATGCCGAGTTTAAGCTTGGAAATTTGTACTTTGTTGTACTCTTCCCGATCCTGCCAGTCCATATTCTCCGGTTTGTCCGGATAAAAGGCAATTAACAAAAACGCCAGCACTGCATAAGACGCAACGCCAATCAATATGAGCCGTATCGCTTTACTATTCATTTATCTACGTGTTGTTCCATTAAACTATAATGATTGTGGCCGTATTATGACCGCGCTGTGAATATTTTTAACGGTTAGTCTATCCAAATAATCGGCCACTGTCAGCACTGAGAATGTTACTGAGTATTAATTGCGATTAATACTGTAACAGGGTTGGTACTCCGTCCCCGGCAGTTTCATGCGTTGTTGTGAGACGAATGATTTGAGCAGTGTGTCAATGCGTGCCATCAGATCTGCTTCGCCAGACAGGTTGAACGGGCCACAATCACGGATTTGTTTGATACCTTCGGCTTTAACATTGCCGGTGACAATGCCTGAAAAGGCCTTGCGTAAATTATTAGCCAGATCTGACAGTGGCTGATCGCGGTGTAAATTTAATGCAGCCATCGATTTGTGAGTGGGGATAAACGGCTGTTGAAAATCGTCTTCTATTTTTAACGACCAGTTAAAGTTAAAGGCATCCCCCATCGCAAGTCTGAATTGCTCGACTTTTTTAACGCCCTGACGCAGTACGAGCGCAACTTCGACGGGATCATCAATAATAATCTGGTAGCGATTTTGCGCGACGCTGCCCAACGTGGCACCAATGAATTCGTGAATGGCCTCAAAATAGCCTTCGCTACCTGCCGGACCGGTTAATACAACCGGGAATGGCTGTTGGGCGTTACGCTCGTGAATGAGGATACCCAGCAGATACAAGAGTTCTTCGGCAGTGCCGACCCCGCCCGGAAAAATAACAATACCGTGCCCAATACGCACAAATGCCTCAAGCCGCTTCTCGATATCAGGCATGATAACCAGTTCGTTTACAATTGCATTCGGCGGCTCGGCAGCAATAATGCTGGGCTCTGAAATACCAATATAACGACCCTGACGATAACGTTGCTTAGCGTGACCAATAGCGGCACCTTTCATGGGCCCTTTCATGGCGCCCGGACCGCAGCCCGTGCAGATATTCATTTCGCGCAAACCAAGTTGATAGCCAACTTCTTTGGTGTACTTATACTCTTTTAAACCAATCGAATGGCCCCCCCAGCACACTACTGTATTGAGATCGTTATTGCGTTCAATTAATTGTGCGTGGCGCAGCATATCGAACACCATGTCGGTAATAGTGCTGCCATCTTGCAAGGTGGTTTTATTGACCAGCGCGTATTTGTTACCCATGTAAAGCAGGTCGCGCAATACGGAAAATAAGTGCTCGTGAATACCTTTAACCAAGTGGTCATCAACAAAACCCACTTCCGGCGGGTTGATAAGTTCCAGTTTGACACCGCGCTCGCGCCTGACGAGCTTGATGTCGAATGACTCGTAGGGGGCAAAGAGCATTTCAGAGTCGTCTTCGTCAACACCACTGTTTAATACAGCAAGACAACAATTACGAAAAAGCCGGTAAAGATCGCTGTTGGTCGTATCTTCGAGTTTAGCCACTTCGAGCTGCGAAAGTTGGCTCATCCAGCCAACCGGGTTTAACTGCACTTTTTTCATATTTGGTCCTGTAAAACAATTTTATTCCGACCATCTGATTTAGCCTGGTACAAGCATTTATCTGCGCGTTCAAACGCACTGGCTAATGACTCGCCATGTTGGCAAAAAGCAACGCCTATCGATACGGTGACCGACAGTCGTTGGTGCTTAAATTTGAAGGGTAGTTCAGACAGTCCTTTTCGCAAATTGTCCAGCCGATTTTTGAGCTCGGGTGCATTAGCATGACTGTACCCGGGTAATAACATTACAAATTCCTCGCCTCCCCAACGGGCGAGGAGCTCGCTACTGGAAACCTGGCTTTTTAAATGCCGGGCGATGGCCTGTAAGGATTTATCACCAGCAGCGTGACCATATTGATCGTTGATACGTTTAAAGTGATCAACATCGAGGATCGCAATACATAACGGCACATCAGCACGTTGACAGCGTTGCCATTCTTTTTCGGCCTTTTCATTGTAAGCCATACGGTTAGGAATTTTGGTCAACGGATCGGTATACATATTTACCCGTTGTTCGATCAGCTTTTTTCGGTAAGAATCGGTCTGCCTTTGCAGTACTTTAAGCTGTTGTTGCATCGAAACCAGGGTGTTAACTAAACATTCCTGCTCGGTACGGTCTGCTTGCTCCCCGGCATTGAGCGAAGCAGCTAACTGGTCGAGATAGAGCTGTGTCTGCTGCTTGAGTTGGTCAACATCGCAATTGTTTGCAACGGCATCTTCCATTTTTGTAATAACAGCCTGTAACGTCAAATGCCGGTTCTGACGCGCATCAAAACTGTCGGTACTTTTAGCTATGCTGTTTTGAGCGTCGTCACTCACGTTATGAAGCGCATTACAGAGACGTTGAATGACGCGGCTGGCATTATTCGCCTCGGCAATGGTTTCGTGGGCCATAACTCGGATCAGGATCAGGCAACTACTGAGTAACTCCTCTTCGCTCAACCCTTTTCCCAGCCTTTCATGTAAAGAGGCCAGGTAATCGTCCTGTGGATTAATCAGCACATAGGTTTGCACCAGTTGTTCAAGTTCCTGCACCAGGTTTTGCTTTAACTGCAGTGCCTGAGAATCGTTGGCGGCGGGCCTTATGGCCGCGTCAGTGCTGGATAGGCCAACTTTATAACATTGCAGTACTTTCTCATACAGAGGCAAAATAGTCGTAATGGTAGCTGACGGCTGTTCGAGCGCTGCAGCAGTTTTGACAGCAAGTTCTCGTGCCGACTGATCAGTCACCAGGCGTTGAAACGTGTGAATGTCTTCGGTGAGTTGGCGTAACCAGTTTTGGGTAAGGGTTTTCACCGTTACCGGCTCCAGCATCAGTAGCTGGTTGAGTTTATTAATACTGATACTGGCGAGGGTATAGTCGGCTTTGGCACTTAAGTGATGACGTAATACACCCAGTTCCTTATCAATATCAACGGATATTCCTTCGTAATAGGTTGATAACCTGATTATAAATGCCGCCAGTTGTTCGCTGTGTGAACGCAGTGTCTGGATTTGTCTGGTATCCATTAGCCGGCATCTTCCTTGGTTGGTATCGGGGCTGCCATGTTGTTATTACTGTCTGGCCATCCGCTCGTTTACCACGTCTACCGCATAATTACTGCGCAGGGGGTTAATGTCGAGACCTCCCCGGCGGGTGTAACGGGCGTAAACGGCCAGTTTTTGCGGTTTACATCGCGCCATCAGGTCACAATAAATTCGTTCGATACATTGTTCATGAAACTCATTATGCTGGCGAAATGAGATGAGATAAGCCAGCAGTCCTTTGTGATCTATCTTCGCACCTTCATAGCGTATCTGGATGCTAGCCCAATCGGGTTGGCTGGTAATCAAACAATTTGACTTGAGTAAGTGACTTACCAGGTTTTCACTTACTGTCTCTTCAGATTCGCAAGTGAGTAACTCAGGTGTTGGCTGGTAATGCTTAACTTCAATATCGAGATCATCAATCACTACTCCTTCCAAGTCGTTAATATGAAGCGCTGAAAAGGCTTGTGGCGTTACCAGTTTAGCGTCGACGGCGGCGCCCGCACAGGCAGAAAGGTCGGCGGTAATATGCTCAAGCACGTCATCGGCAGAGCGAAAATGGCTTTGGTTGAAGCTATTCAGATACAGCTTAAAAGACTTGGATTCAATGAGGTTAGGTGACGAAATGGGCACATAACACTGCAATATGGCCACCTGTGGTTTCCCTTTCGGGTTGAGCCATGACAATTCATAACCGTTCCATATATCAATACCCTGAAAGGGTAAGGGGAAACTGACACCAATTTGTGAGCGGCTCAGCGCTCGCGGAACGGCTTGCAACAAAGACGGCGTATACTGTTCAATGTAATCTACCTTCTGACCTAAAGTGAGATCGGTAGGTAATGTTGAGGGAGACTGGTTGTTTGTCATGTGGCCTTATTGAGTTATTTTTTTAATATATTCAACGTGGAACACAGAATACACTGGTGGCTATGGTATTCTCTGTATTTCCATTTCTTTATTATAGTTCAATAGTATAACCAATATGGAAACGCAATGGAGAATATAGTACAAAAATCATTGCACAAGCTGATGCTTGAGCTTCAACAGGCGGCCGCTACGCAGCCTCAGTTAATGACGACTGAGTTTGATCCTGAATTGAATTCACCTTGTTATACAACTCATGTTGAAGCCGGTCAACCGTGTCAGTGGCAGCCCGTTCTGATGACAATAGAACAGAGCTTTGCCAATATTGAAAACGCCCTAGACATCACTCTCAACGAACAATTCTGCAAGTTTTTTACGACCTACTGGAGTTTTAATCTGCAGGTACGCGCTGAGCAGGGCGATTGTGAGTTATTGCAGGTCTGCAGTGAAGACGACTTTGCCCGGTTACAAGAAAACCTGATAGGGCACTTGTTAATGAAGCAGCGACTCAAGCAGCCGCCGACGCTGTTTTTTGGGCTGACTGACGAGGATGACTTTATTTTATCCGTCGACAACGCCTCCGGTGAAGTGGTTGTTGAGCAAGTAGGCAAAATCCCGCAACGATGCCTGGCGCCAGATTTAGCCAGCTTTCTGGACGGCCTCACACCACCTGTGCTGGTGTGTTAGGCTCCCCATTTAGCTAGCCGGCTCTCCATAACCACCAACGCATCTTCTAATTGCTTGACGCGTTTTTCCAACTGGCTGATTTTTTCTTTGTCGCTGATATCCGCAGGGGAAGGGGCGGCCTGATATTGTTGGTTAAAAGTTTTTATGGCTTCAATTGCATCCAGAACCGTCACTTTAAACGGGGCTTTGCTACGTAGCAGACCAACACCGGGTGTTTGCCCCTGAGCCGCGAGCGTGTGGCATAAGGTAACAAGTGTGGCTTGCTTTTCTGTTGCAGACATTATGGCGTCCTTAATAAAAGACCAGTTATCTTATGCTGGTCAAAAATACCAATACTTCGTTGAATATACCCATAATTAGTTGATGTGCCAAGTTTAAAATTCTCGTGTGTCTTTAAAATCAATAGCTTATAATTGGCCTCATTCTTGATTAACTCTTTATATAAATAATGAATAAACTTTGTTTCAAGGAAATATTATGAAAAAACTCATGCTTTGTACTGCACTGGTAGCCCCGCTTTTACTGTCCGGTTGTGTGATTTCTGTTGGTGGTGATGAGCGCGAGCAGTATCAGTCAGATTGGGAGCAACGTGAGTATAATAATCGAAAGCACATTGCGCGTTTGGAACTTGATACGCATTACGAAGATGTGACCCGTAAAATGGGCGTGGCTGATTTTAATGAGATGGTAGGCGGTGGTGATAATGTTTACCGTATTCTTTACTACCGCACTCAACGCACCGAAGATGATGGTGTGACGACCAAAGATGAGTGTACGCCACTGGTGTTCGAAAATAATCGTTTAATTGGCTGGGGTGAAGAGGCTCTGCGCAAAATATAGTTATTTAAGCACCAATTTAAACACTAAAAAGGTAGCCAGTCGGCTACCTTTTTAGTGTCTGCCAGGTCCTAAGCTGCGATTGTATAATTACAACCATATACCTAGTTTCCCCTATTTTTAAAAAAAGCTCCGGTGGTCAAACATCGTATAATTCATTGTCGCAACCAGCGTTAGCTATACTGTGATTGTCTCCAGCATTGGTAGTTATTCATCGCTCTACACGCCGGTTCTTTAACTTAACGCGATGGGAAAAATCCACCCTTTAACATTTTGTTTACAACGGCGCTGTTTTTCCGCTAAAGTGGGGATTGCCAGATTAAGTAGTGATGGTGAGTGGTTAGCGTAAACCCCCTATCGAGGTATGCACGGTTGGAATTTTTGCGGCCTAAAGTAGGCCGCCTTAATACAGTAATTAATAGTAACGTGTGAGCTTGATGATAGCTGGCGTTTACGGCGCCATATGCGACTAAAATCGGTCTAATTAGTAGGAAGCAGAAAATGGTACAAGCAGAATTACAACAAAATCTCGATAACATCAGAGCTGCCTATCTCTCTGCCGAAGATTTAAAGGTTGCGGCGTCGATTATCTATAATGCTTACCACGACGATCCAATATTCCTGGAGATTTTTCAAAGCGAAAAAGAAGGCTATGAGTCACGTTTACGCTCTGCTATTCGGGAAGAGCTCAGCGCGTTTTGGGAAGCTGACCAACCTATTATTGGTTTGTTTGATGAAGGGCGTCTACTTGCCGTTGCCTGTTTAACCGGGCCGGATAATGCTGCTGGTGCCGGGCGCTACTGGCATTGGCGGTTAAAGATGCTGCTTACAACCGGTTATTACGGCACACGGCAGATGCTAGAAAAAGAAGAAAAAATCCGTGCTGCCATGCCGGCACAAAAGTATCACCTGCTGTCATTTATCGCCGTGCATCCCGATCACCAGTCTCACGGCCTGGGGCATTTACTCATGCGTGCCATCGACAGTGTGTTGCTGGAACACAGAGGCTCAGAAGGCGTTGGCGTGTTTGTAACGGTACCTAAATACGAGAGCTTTTTCTCTGATGGGTTTTATCAGAAAGTGGCCCAGGTAGAAATTACCACCAAGCAGGGTCAGGTGATGTTCAGGCCGCGCCCGTAAGCGCCAGCCCGACAACCAGGTTTAAGTGTACCCGTCGCTCTGCAGTGTTAGCGAATGATTTCGATGTTTTGTAAATGCGACTGCAGGTGATGTTCAAACTTGCTCAGTCGATGAGCAGGAAACACGAATGCCGGACATTTACCCGGTGAGATCTGGTTATAAGGGAGCGAAAAATAGCAATCATCGTCTACTACCTCTAGCGCCACTTTGTTGATTTTTACCAATGGAATTGGGGTAGTCCCTACATGCATCATTTCAGCGTCAAACCGGACATAATCATTAGGCGTATCGACCCGGTCAGCGCTATGTTGCCGCAGTAGTTCGGGTAGCAAAAAAATATTCAGTAAGATACTCAAAAATAATAAGTTGAATGCATGTTCAGTGAGCAACACTGTCAGTGCGTAGACGCCCAGTATTGCGGCTAGCAAGCAAACTCGTTGACGCGGGGATAAAGCCGGCATTTTCGTAATATTTAAGAGTTTAGAAAAAGGCATAGTCGTGATTGCAGATACGTTGTATGGCGTTATTAAATAATAAAACGTGTATTTGAGCAACTGTCAGAGAGTACACGAACGTATTTTTCGTTTAGCCGGGATGAGGTGTACCTACCTGATTATTAAGCACATAAAGACACTCAAAGGCACTGCTATTTTTGCCATTCGCAGGCTCATATTGATTTGGTCAGAGACTTAAAACAACACTTTTGGCTACTACCGGGAGTCATCAATCTGGCGCATGACGTGAAACCGCGGTTATTTGCCGCGACATGAAGTTGCATCAGGCTGCTTTGTGAGTAACATAAAATGCAACCACGGTGTTTTATTCTAAAGTATAAGGTAAATCTGACCTGTCTTGTAAGATATGTCTTACAAAGCTGTGCGATATCGTGGTGGTGTTATGCCAGTATAATTGATAGATTATTCATAATTTACTGATAAATATTACTTTTATTTTTATTTGTGTCGCCGGTCCCGTTTTTTTTGTTCGTAAGGCAAATTAAACCATTAGTATTAATTCTTCACCGGCGTATTATGAATGTGTCACAAGGAAACACGACGAGTCAGGATGACACAGGGACGAATGAGGACGACTCAGGACGAGTAAAAGTGAGACATGATGTTTCACTAAGGAAGCAGGACAAAGCCAGGAGGCTTTCGGGACAACTTCAGGATGAAGAATGCTACAAGCAGGATGGGTAGCCAAACAGGGATTAAGGGAAAGGACCTGCTCAGGATGAGTTGCTCACACAGGATGCGGTGAGAAAAGAGGGAAAGGGGCGTATATGGATTTCAATCTGGATGATTTTAGTCGCAATGGAACGCTGAGAAGGAAGCTCAAAATTCAAAGAAAACGATGGCTCCGGCCATCGTTTTTTTATGCCCGATATAAAGCGCCATTCATGGCGCAGGCTGAGTTAGCGTTACAATGAAAACCCTCATTACCAACGGGAGATGCGGTTAGCTAAGCATAAATATGCATCGCGCCGGTTTGTTTAATGGCGGTCAGGCAAGTATCGTGGTCGTAAATCGGGAAGGACAAAATAAGTTCATCCAAATCAAATGCCTGCGCGAAGTTATTAAGATGTTGTTGCACCTGTGTGGTATCGCCTACCGCTGCATAACGAAGTGTGCTGTTAATCGTACGAATTTCCATTTCATTTAATACCAGACGAATATCCTCAACCGGGGAGGGCAGAGGGTTGTTCGCGCCACGCCGCAAATTAGCAAACTGCTGCTGAACAGAGCTAAACAATTGCTCAGCGTGCGCACTGGTATCGCCAACGACTGCCATCACTCCGGCCGATACATAAGGCTTACTGAGTTGCTCCGACGGCCTGAAATTTGCCCTGTAAATACTGATAGCATCCTGCAGCATATCCGGCGCAAAATGTGAGGCAAAAGAGAAGGGCAGACCCATGTGGGCGGCTAACTGCGCTGAATATAAACTGGATCCTAATAACCAAATTGGTACTTGTGTACCTGCACCCGGTACGGCAATCACCTGTTGGTTATCGGTCGGCTCAGCAAAAAACTGTTGTAGTTCGGTAATATCCTGCGGGTAACGTTCGGCATCGGCCTGGATGTTTCGCCGTAAAGCTTTGGCAGTCGCCAGATCTGTACCTGGCGCCCGGCCTAACCCTAACTCAACACGGCCAGGATAGAGTTCTGCCAGTGTGCCGAATTGCTCAGCAATCACCAGGGGGGCGTGGTTTGGCAGCATTATTCCGCCGGCACCAATACGAATATGAGAGGTTACTGCGCCTACTGAGGCCAATAATACCGCTGTCGCTGCGCTGGCAACAGCGCGCATGCCGTGGTGTTCAGCCAGCCAATAGCGTTTAAACCCTGCTTGTTCGGCGCAGATTGCATTTGCCTGGCTACGCAGCAGAGCATCGCGCACCGATGTGCCGCTGGCCACATGAGCAAGGTCAAGAATGGATAGCGTGATGGAATCTGTCATCGTGTGTACCTCAGTTATTTAGTACTCTTTATTGGGATATCATCACCACAACCAAGGTAGTCTTCGATAGATGGTGACTAGCAGACGACGAACATCGCCCGGCGCACTGAAGCGCATCGACTCGCACTCCGGCAGAAACGGGTTGCTACCAGGAAAGCAAATCGGTGGCGCACTGTGTAACCTGGGCTTAAAGGTCTGTCGCTATTGTGCAATATTGGCGCGAAACTGAGCTATGATGGTCGTTAAGTCAATAACCGTAGGCCTGCCATAAAAACTGGTATCGATATGCAGCGAATTGCTGATCCACCGAATTTGTTGCGTAGAGTTGTGCCCGTGTACCGAAAAGTCAACTCCGTGGTTGCTCACATGGCTGTTGCGGACAAATCTTTCCCGCTCCCATAGCAGGTTCCAGACTACGTCGCTTTGCCGATGCGGAAATTGGTTCCAGTCCCACTCTTCGGGCAGCGTATGAGAAATACCAATGGTTAAACCCTGATAGTGAAGTTTAAATGACAGGGGTTGTTGTACCAGCCATTTACACATTTTTAGCAGGTCAGGCAGTGATTCTGACTGGTGCCATGAGCCGCCGTTTTGTATCCATAAACGCATTGCCATAATGTCTCTGCCGAGTAAGGCTTCGAGCATCATATGTTCATGGTTACCCAGTACCATATGGGCGCCAATCTGTTGCAGGTAAGTAAGCAGCTTTATACTGTCTGGCCCACGGTCGATGACATCACCAAGACTAAATAAAACATCTTGTTCAGGGTTAAAATTTACTTTGTTTAGCTCGGCTTGTAGCCGGTCGAAGTGGGCATCAAGATCGCCCACTATGAATACTCTCGTTGCGTCGTCGATTGTGATTTCTTTACACACCGGCGCTTTATTAAGCGCATTGGCTTTAATCTTCATATTCACCGTATTAGCTGATAACCGTGCTGTAGCGGTGAATGCTACTCGATCCGATGCAGCAGTAAAAGTCCGGGAGCAAATTTTATTCCGGCACAAGGGCGTTAGCCTATCCGGTGACAAATTCGCCTGAACTTTAAGGCTCTGCCCGCACCGGCGAGCATACATTATGCACAGTCTTGTTTGCCTGGGAGCCTGTTCAACCTCTGCTGTGGGGACTTGCACAACCAATCTGGCAACGCCGTGTACGATATTTCTTACTCAGAGGTAAGATAAGACGCTTTCTGATACAGGCTAACATCTTATACTAAAGGTTAAGTGAATGATAAATAACGATTCATGTTTTTCGTACGGGTGATAAGCTTAAATTATCGGTAACTTTTAAAAAATAGCGGTAGCAACAATTTCTAATAGGCGTAACCTTATAAATGTCGCAAGGAGTTGCGGGATGTCAGGAAGACATCATGCTAAAGGAAACCGCAGTAGGGATAGTAGGAGCAGCTTAGGATGGGCTGGCTGGTAGGACACCAGAAAGGAAAGGGATGATAACAACCAGGATGGTTGCAAGGACAATTCCAGGATGGAACAGGCTTAACAGGATGTAGAGCTGTAGCAGGGAATGACGGAAAGGGATACGCTCAGGATGAGTGGCCTGCTGTGAAGCAGAATAAGAGGGAATTGCGTGCAGGGTTTAAGGCATGGCCTTATATCGCACTTACGCTGAGAGGGAGTCTCAAAATTCCATGAAAAACGGTGGCAGTTGCCACCGTTTTTTTTGTGCCCGAAAAGCCGCTTGTCAAGGGCTAATGGAAGCTGTTCATTCGGTGCGGGGGCAACTCGGTCTTCACCACGGTGCGACCATTCATCGTAATGAATCCCTGATAACAGTCGTCACCGGTAGCTGAAAACTCAAAAATAAAATCGCTTCGCCAGTCTAATTTACCGCGATACACCATGGGTTTAGTGGTTTTTCTGGCAACACTAATTAATTGCAGATTTTGCTGTTCACAATAGTGCTTTAAATACTGACTGGCATATTCGGATATGCTTCTAATCCGCCAAAAAAATGTGCCGGCAGCAAACAAGGCAACAAGTAGAACTACATCAAATAAATTCATTGTGCTGAACCTGCCTGGTTAAATAACGCGGCCACTGACTGTTGCATAACGGGATTGTGCTGGTGGGCTTTGGCCAGAGTGAGCATGGTCCTGCGTAATACGGGAATTTGCACCAGATCAGAGAACAAGCCAATGAACAGGGCGTGTTGATGCGCCCCGGCCTGATCGGCTTTAGCAGCGGCTTCTAAAAATCGTTGGGCGGTAAGGGTATCGAGCTGCGCATAGTGGCGGGCCGCAATGACGCTGAGTAAATGCATGTCCGGCTGCGCAACGATATCAAAAAGTTGATTAATACACGCATTAACCGGTGCTGAAAACACCGGTGAGCTGAGCGCGCGTAATAGTTCTGATACGCGTTGGTGTTGGCTATCTTCTCTAGCATGTTCGAGGGTCTGCTGAATAAAAAAATCACGCAGCTGACTATTTAACTCAACACTTTCCAGGCTACTCAACATGGTATCGATGAACGGCTCACTGAAATGCTCATAGTGGTTAACAATGTGCTCAGCCAACGTATCGTTCATCGCGATGAGCGTATCGGCAATGGCTTGAACAGGCAGCTTTTGCCAGTCAATCACTGCTGGGGTTTGCAAATATTGTTCTACCAAAGGGGCCGCATCGTTTTTAGGATCGCCCAAAGCCTGGCGGGTGATGGCCGAAAACTGGGCCATCTGTTGCTGCGTGGGCGTAAACGTATACGGGTTGTCAGGCAATTCGTCAGCCGCTTGATCGGCGGCTATCTGATGGCCCAACGCATCCACAATAATCTGTAAAAAATGGTTGCGCGCTGCTTGTACCAGCATCCCTTGTTCATCAACGGGAAACTTTACAAACCAGATGTAGCGCTGCGCCTTGGGGCGGGTTTGCCAAAACACCACCGCATACCAAACGTGCTGTTGCCTTGGACGAGGCGGGCAGACTTTACCGTTCTCAATATCGAGAAAATCTTGTGAACTAACCGGAAAAACGCCACGTCCCAGATCAAAAATGCGATAATCCGTGCCCGCATGTAAGAGAAACTCGCTCAGCGAGTGAATATTCTTTGAATTCATGCTGAAATTAATAAAAACAAAATTTACGCCTAGTGTAACAGGCATTGGAGATAGCGCGTAATGATTCGTGAATCGCACGAGATACAACACGGCTTGGCGTTGGTGCTAAAGCTTAAGTCGGCAATGACAGCGGCGGGTTTGTGGTCTGTACAGCCCCCAACGGCTGAAGCCCTGGCAAGTCAGCAGCCGTTTGCCTGCGACACCCTGAGCTTTGCGCAATGGTTGCAGTTTATATTTATACCTCGCCTGGATGCCCTGTTAAAAAGTGGTGACAGAGTTCCCCCGATGAGTGTCTTGCCGATGGCGCAGGTGAGCTGGGCAAACGCCCACCCAAACGTGCAGGCTGTGCTCGCTGAATTTGATGATTGGAGCGATACAGTGCATGACCAATGAAACACTGCCCATTATTTATCAGGATGAGTATCTGGTGGCCATTTATAAACCCGCCGGCCTGTTGGTTCATCGCAGCCCCATCGATAAGCATGAAACGCGCTTTGCGGTGCAAATACTGCGCGACCAACTCGGTCAGCATGTGTTTCCGCTGCATCGTTTAGACCGGCCAACAGCAGGGCTATTATTGTTTGCGCTCGACTCTGAGACAGCGGCAAAAATGAACCAGCAAATGATGGCAAATGGAATGCATAAATCCTATCGGACATTGGTGCGCGGGTATGTTAAAGCTCCGGGGATGATTGATTACGCACTTAAATACCGCTGGGACAAATACGCCGATGCCGACCGCACCCGCGATGTTGCCCCGCAAACGGCCCATTCCGATTACTGGCCGCTGGCCCATTATGAATTACCCTTTGCCGTAGGGCGCTATACGTCAGCCCGCTACAGCTGGTTGGGCATGCGCCCCCACACCGGCCGCAAACATCAGTTACGCCGTCATATCCAGCACCTTCGGCATCCCATTGTGGGTGATACCACCCACGGCGACGGTAAGCATAATGCGTTGATGCGCCAACAATTTCATAATCATCGATTAATGCTGGTATGCGTGTCGATGGGTTTTTATCACCCGGTCAGCGATGAATGGCTTACAATTAGCACCCAAGTCGATAGCGAAATAGCCGAGTTATTGGTAAGCTGGCAGCCGTTTTTAACCTGGAGTCAAAAGTAAAGGTAGGTTCATGGCAACCCTGAATATTATCGTTGGTTCGGTATACGGCAATGCAGAAAATGTCGCCGAAGAAGTACAGACGTTTTTAGAAGATAAAGGTATTGATTCAGAAATTTTTAAAGATCCTGATGTCAGTGATTTTACCGACCCCAAAGCACTGTTGGTAATCACCTCAACAACAGGGCAGGGCGATTTGCCGCCTAACCTGGAGTTTCCTATTGATGAACTGCGCACGCAGTTTCCATTACTGGAGCAAAAACCCTTTGCAGTGGCCGCGCTTGGCGACAGCAGCTATGGCGAATCGTTTTGCGGTGGTGGCAAAATTTGCCAGGAGTTATTAACCGAATTACAAGGCTTTCCTGTGGTGGATATGCTCGAAGTTGACGCCATGGAAACCCTGGAGCCGGAGCAGGATGTGCTGGAATGGTTTAAAGGCATTCAGCAAAAGTTACTGGGATAATTGCCGGCGCAGCATGTCAAAAGGCGCCACGTAGGCGTCTTTTTGCTTTTTAGACCGCTGACTCTTGCGGTCGGGCAGTGCCTCAACGTTCGACAAGCAATGCACTGGCCGGTGCTCGTCAGAGCGATGCAGCCAGTTTAAACGTAAGGGTATAGCGGCTATATTGGCGACTGCCTGAAACATGATTAAGGAACAACCATAAGATGAACGAAGTCTTTACCCGATTTACGGATTGGGCGATTCTTTATATTCCTAACCTGATATTAACGGCGTTAGTGCTGATCATATTTTTGCTCGTCAACAGGTTACTCTTACCCCGGGTGGAAAAGCTTGCAAAAAACAGCAAGTTAAATGAAGAGGCGCGCAAAAAGACCTATCATACCGCCCGACTCTTAGCAGGGATCTTAACCGTTGCGGTGCTACTGTTAGTCTGGGGTGTCGACTTTAGTGGACTCATTGTGCTTTCCACCTCTATTATCGCGTTAACCGGTGTTGCCCTGTTTGCCAGTTGGTCTTTATTGAGCAATATCACCTCTTATTTTGTGTTGTTGTTTCAAAAATCCTACAGCAAGGGAAATTTTATTCGCATAATGGATGGTGATAACTACATGGAAGGGTACATCACAGACATTAACCTGTTTGCTACGCGTTTATTAACCAAAGATAACGAAGAAATTGCCTATCCCAATAACCTGGTATTAACCCGGCCAATTATTATTAACCCGAAGCAGCACTGGCAGGGCATCGGTAAAACATCGGATAAAAACCAAACACCAGAGAACCAGGTTCAGAACCAAAAAAATTAACCGCGAAGTTTTAAAACTGATCAGGTTGCTGCTGGGGAATGCCTGTTGTTGCAGCCATCGATGTATGAGATGAAATACCGCCTTTTTAAGTACCTGTTGGTATGCCACACATTTATTACTGACAGCGCTTGCAGCGTAAAAAGTGCATCAGGCAAGCCAGATGAAGTCTGCTTTCCGGGTGGTTCTTTCAGCCACAACAAGTGACAAAAAAGGCGCCATCAGGCGCCTTTTCAGATACTAGCGAATAGTGCTTATTCTGCGCCACGCAAGAGGGCGTTAATGCCGACTTTTGCCCGGGTTTTGGCATCAACCTTTTTAACGATGATGGCTGCATACAAGCTGTAGGTGCCGTCTTTACCTGGCAGATTGCCGGGTACCACAACAGCGCCTGCCGGAACTCGTCCGTAGTGTATTTCGCCGGTTTCACGGTCATAAATGCGGGTACTTTGGCCAATATAAACGCCCATTGAGATCACCGCGCCTTCTTCGACAATAACGCCCTCAACAATCTCTGAACGGGCACCAATGAAACAGTTGTCTTCAATGATGGTGGGGTTAGCTTGTAACGGCTCTAATACACCGCCAATGCCCACACCGCCTGATAAGTGAACGTTTTTACCAATTTGCGCGCACGAGCCTACCGTTGCCCACGTATCCACCATACAACCTTCGTCTACATAAGCACCAATGTTTACGTAAGAAGGCATTACTACTACGTTCTTGCCAACATATGAGCCGGTGCGAACCGCTGCCGGTGGCACAATACGGACGCCATCAGCGGCAAACTGCTCTGCGCTATAGTCAGCATATTTAAGCGGAACCTTATCAAAGAAACGGCTTTCTGCACCTTCCATTACGTCATTGTTATGCAGACGGAAAAAAAGTAGTACCGCCTTTTTCAGCCATTGGTGGACAACCCATTCGCCGGCGATTTTCTCTGCAACGCGGGCTTCACCGCTATTTAGCATGGCTATGGCGTCGCTTACGGCTTGTTTTACTTCAGCCGGAGCGGCAGAAGGCGTAATACTGGCGCGGTCTTCGAAGGCCGCTTCAATAATGGCTTTTAATTCAGTCATGGTATGTTGATATCTTCAAGTTGATCGAGTTTAAACAATATACGCTTTTTCAGCGTTGTCTGTTCTTCTGGCGTCAGGGCTTTGCCTTGCTCATTCGACACAATAAACACGTCTTCCGCGCGTTCACCGATAGTGGCAATTTTGGCTAGTTTTAAAGTTAATTTGCAGTCTACGAAAGCGTGACCGACTTTAGCAAGAATTCCCGGCGCATCCAATGCTTCCAGCTCAATTAAAGTGGCATCGTCCTGAGAAGAGTAAAATCGCACTTTAACCGGCACATCGAGCTGTTTGTGTTTGCGCGACAGTTTACGGGTATTATTATGATTACGTCCGGGTTTGAGTAACTGATCTTCAATGGCTGATTCGATCGACCGTAAACGTGACTCGCCTTCTATTCGCGAACCATCGTTTTCTAAAATCAAAATGCTGTCAAATACATGGCCGTCACGGGTTACCGCAATGTGCGCGTCATGAATAGAGCAGTTACGGCTATCAAGTACCGAGGCAATTTGGGCGAACAGGGCAGGCCGATCGTCACCATAAAGCAGTAACTCGGTACCACCTTTGGCTAACTCATTATTGGTTTTAATGAGCATATCACCAGCCTTGCGGCGCTCTTCAAAGGCGAGAATTTCCCGCGAGTGCCAGCTAATTTGCTCCGGCTTAAAACGGGCGAAGTAATCGTCCTCAAAACGAGACCACAACGTCTCGAGTTTGTCGGCATCAGTGCCGTGTTGTTTGAGCAACTGAGTGGCTTTTTGTTTATGTGTGTCAACCCGTTCGCGCATCGTGGCGCCACACTGTAAACCATTGTCGAGGGCTTTTTGCGTCATGGAATAGAGTTCGCGCAATAGCGACGACTTCCAGTCGTTCCACAGGTTGTCGTTGGTGGCCCGAATATCGGCCAGAGTCAGTACATACAGCAAATTTAAATGGGTGTGGCTTCGCACTGCGGTGGCAAAATCGTTAACCACTTCAGGATCGTAAATGTCACGTCGCTGCGCAACCACCGACATTAACAGGTGGTTTTCGACCAGCCAGGCAATGAGCTCGGCATCGTTGCTGGCGATCCCGTGGCTGTCACAAAACAGCGCCACATCTTTGGCTCCGAGGGTTGAATGGTCGCCGTTGCGGCCTTTGGCGATATCGTGGAAGATAGCCGCGATATACAGCAGCTCTGGCTTGTCGAGGTTGCGCACAATGCGACCGCAGCGCGGAAACGCTTTATTGTCACGAGAAAAGTAGTGATTGACGTGCTTAACCAGCCGGTGCGTATGTTCATCAACAGTGTAGGCATGGAACAAATCAAACTGCATCATGCCAACGATATGATCCCATTCAGGCAGATAGGCCTGTAAAATACCGTACTGATGCATAATGTCCCAGGCAAAGTCGAAAAAATGCGGGTGTCTGAACAGCGCCATCAGTTTTATGCGACAGGCTTCACGTTTCACATAGTACGCCGACTGAAAACGTCGCCGGGCGTTACGCAGAGCACGAATACAGCTGGTATCGAGGCCTTTTATTTCGGGATGATCGGCAATGATTTTTAAAAAGTCGAGAATGTCCTCGGGGGTCGAAAACACGTCATCGTGAATGGGGGAAATATTGTCATCAAGTATGCAGTAGTCATCATTAATAACATGACGATGCTGCGTAGTCTGATTGAGCATGTCGTAGCGAAACCGCTGCAAAAGCATCTGGTTGAGTTCGCTTACACGGCGCACATTGCGGAAAAAAGCGCGCATCATTTTTTCAACGGACGTTTTGTTGTCGTCGCCATAACCCATCAGGGTGGCGACGTCCGGTTGGTAATCAAATAACAACCGGTTTTCACTGCGGCCAGCGACCAAATGTAATGCAAAGCGGATGCGCCAGAGCGCCATCCGGCATTCGACTAATTCATCGAGTTCTTCCTGGGTAAAATAACCATGCCCGACGAGGCCCTGGCCGTCGTATTCTTTAAAGTGCTTCTTGGCGACCCATCCGATGGACTGAATGTCTCGTAAACAGCCGGGGTTTTCTTTAACGTTCGGCTCGAGGTTATACGAGGTGCCATTAAACTTGGCATGTCGCGCCTTTTGTTCGTCATATTTGGCGGCAAAAAACGCCTGGCTGGTCCAGGTATCCTTTTCGTTCACCGCATGCCACAAATCCACGAAGGTCTGATCGCAGCCACACAACATGCGGCTTTCAACCAGGTTGGTGGCGATTGAAATATCCCCTTTGGCCAGTTTAACGGTTTCTTTTATGGTTCTGACCGACTGGCCAATATCCAGCTTTATATCCCAAAGCAGGGTAATGAACTGGCCTATTTTATCCTGAATGTCCCGGGGCAGCGTTTTTTTACTGACAATCAATAAATCTATATCAGAATATGGCTGCAAATGACCACGGCCATAACCGCCGACTGCACAAAGTGCCAGTCCTTTTAGTTCGGCTAAACCGTAAAGACGCCACAGGTGCTGCAGCAGTGTGTCGACAAAAACTGCGCGACCGGTAACCAACTCGTTAATCGGTTCTTCAGTAAAACTGGATCTAAGCCAGTCGTAGCTGTTGATAACCAACTGACGTATGGCTGCAACATTGTCGGTTGACTCAATCGCGGCTATTTCTTCACATAACGATTTTAATTTCAAAACTCACCCAATGTTTACGTCTTAGTTCGTATCGCCGCGCATTGTTTACATCAAAACGCTGGCGAATAGCGATCATCGATTGAATACAAAAAAACGGTTATTCCTTTATTCTGCCGGTAGCCGCTGTCAGGCTGTGTTCTGAAAGTCTGTTAGCTATGGCTGTAGGTTCGTTCGAGTTCTTCGTCGTCTCTTAGCGTCAATACTTCTACACCGTCTTCGGTTACTAGCAGCGTGTGCTCCCATTGCGCACTCAAGCTGCGGTCTTTGGTCACCACTGTCCACTGATCGGGTAAAACTTTAGAGTAGCGTTTACCCGCGTTTACCATCGGCTCTATGGTAAAACACATGCCGGGCAGCAGTTCTTCGCCGGTACCGGGTTTTCCGTAGTGCACAATTTGCGGCTCTTCGTGGAAGCCAGCCCCAATGCCGTGCCCGCAATACTCACGCACAATAGAATAGTTATGCGCTTCAGCATGGGTTTGGCATATATGACCAATATCGCCTAAGCGCATACCCGGTTTGACCTGCTGAATAGCCTTGTATAAACATTCCTGGGTCACTCTTATCAGGCGGTCGGCCAGAATACTAGGTTTGCCCACTACAAACATCTTGGATGTATCGCCGTGGTAACCATCTTTAATCACGGTTACGTCGATGTTGACGATGTCGCCATCCTTGAGTTTCTTATCGGCCGGTATGCCATGACAGATAACATGGTTAACCGATGTACATACTGATTTTGGAAATGGCGGATGACCATAGTTTAATGGGGCTGGGATCGCCTGCTGCTCATTAACAATATAGTCATGGCAAAGCGTATTGAGTTCTTCGGTAGTGACACCTTTTTTAACATAGTCGCCTATCATCATCAGTACGTCAGCAGCAAGCCTGCCTGCGACACGCATTTTCTCGATTTCTTCAGCGGTTTTTATTATTGCAGCCACCCGAATCCTCTTTTTATTTGTTCGTTAAGGCACAGCATGGTGTCTGTTTGAGCGTTGTTCTGGGTAAACAAACAGAGCAGCTATGCATCATTTAATTGGCAGTATGTTATCGAATACCGCTGCGCCTGTATAGTTACCTGTGTGGTTAAGTCTGCCCGCAACGGGCTTCTGCAGGGCCTGGCACGGCAATAAAAACCAATTTTACCTTGAGTATAATGGCTCTGCATGGTATAAAGCGCGCGCTTTTTGAAATATCCGAATTACCAGGCTTTTACTGTTACCTGACGTCTGCGAATACGCCTGGCTGATTGTAACAATGTAAATGCTTTGGTATCTGGTTTCATAAAGTACACAAACTTAAATTAAAACACACATACACTGTGACTGCGTATCGGGGTGTCTAGCTTAGTAATAAGTGCGGATCGATACAAAGGGTGTATGGAGGCCTAACCCCAATTGAGGAAAATATAATGGCAAACGTTTCTATGCGTGACATGCTGAAAGCCGGTGTGCATTTCGGTCACCAAACCCGTTACTGGAACCCTAAGATGAAACCTTACATCTTTGGCGCTCGTAACAAAGTTCATATCATCAATCTGGAAAAAACCGTTCCTTTATTTAACGAAGCACTTAACTTCCTGTCTGGTGTGTCGTCGAAAAAAGGTAAAGTGTTGTTCGTTGGTACTAAACGTGCAGCCGGTGATGCGGTTAAAGAAGCAGCACAGAAATGTGACCAGTTTTATGTGAACAAGCGTTGGTTAGGCGGTATGCTGACTAACTGGAAGACCGTTCGTCAGTCAATTAAGCGTCTGAAAGATCTTGAGCAACAAAGCCAGGACGGTACTTTCGAAAAGCTGACCAAAAAAGAAGCGCTGATGCTTCAGCGTGAAATGGACAAGCTGGAAAACAGCCTGGGTGGTATTAAAGACATGGGCGGTTTGCCAGATGTATTGTTTGTTATCGATGCCGATCACGAACACATCGCTGTTACTGAAGCCCGCAACCTGGGTATCCCGGTTGTGTCTGTTGTAGATACTAACTCTAACCCGGACGGTGTTGATTACATCATTCCTGGTAATGACGATGCGATTCGTGCAATTCAATTGTACTTAAACGCCGCTGCTGACGCAGTGAGTGCAGGTCGCAACAACAACCTGGAAGTACAGGCTGAAGACGATTTCGTTGAAGCAGCTGAGTAATCCGCGTTATTAGTCTGAGGCTCGAACGGGCCTCAGATTAATTTGTACCGATCGATTCAAGATCGAAACCTAAGAATTAATTAGAAGGGGCTGCTGCCCCTTTTACTGTAAATTATTATTTGCTGAGGAATTGAAAATGGCAGTGACTGCAGCACTCGTAAAAGAATTGCGTGAGCGTACTGGCGCCGGCATGCTGGATTGCAAAAAAGCGTTAGTTGAGACCGATGGTGATATCGAACTGGCCATCGAAAACATGCGTAAGTCAGGTCAGGCGAAAGCCGCTAAGAAAGCAGGCCGTATCGCTGCAGAAGGCGTTATCCTGACTAAAGTTGAAGGTGGTAAGGCTACCATGCTTGAACTGAACTGCGAAACTGACTTTGTTGCTCGCGACGAAGGCTTTTTAGCATTTGGTAACAAACTGCTTACCGTTGCATTTGACAAAGGTCTTAACGACATCGAAGAACTGAACGCGTCTGAAATTGACGGCGGCGTAGTCAGCGATGTGCGTGATGCATTGGTTGCTAAAATTGGTGAAAACATCTCTCCGCGTCGCGTACTGACTGTTGAAGGTGAAACTCTTGGTGCATACGTTCATGGCGGCCGTATCGGCGTTGTGTCTATCCTGACCAGTGGTGATGAAGAGCTGGCGAAAGACGTTGCTATGCACGTTGCCGCTTCGAGCCCACAGTTTGTTAAGCCTGAGCAGGTACCAGCTGAGGTAGTAGAGAAAGAGAAAGCCATTCAGATCGAGATTGCTATGCAATCTGGTAAGCCTGCAGACATCGCAGAGAAAATGGTTGCTGGCCGTATGAAGAAATTCACCGGCGAAATCAGCCTGACTGGTCAGCCTTTCGTAAAAGATCCATCTGTCTCTGTTGGTGAGCTGTTGAAGTCAAACGGTGCTGACGTGGTTAACTTTGTTCGCTTTGAAGTGGGCGAAGGTATCGAGAAAAAGAGTGAAGATTTTGCTGCCGAAGTAGCAGCGCAAATGGCAGCTGCTAAGAAATAATTAGCGGTTTGACTTTTGCATTCGGCCAATGTCGGATACACTACCAAGCACCTCTTCGGGGGTGCTTTTTTATGTACGAAAGATCTAAAATAAAAGCCGATTAAGTCGGTTTGGCTCATAGTTTGTCAGCGAAATATGACCCAAGCCGAATCAAGAGGAAACAATAACAATGAGCATCGCACCAAAATCAGCCTACCGACGCATCCTGCTTAAGCTAAGTGGTGAAGCGCTTATGGGGAATGAAGGCTTTGGCATTGATCCTAAAGTACTGGACCGAATGGCCCAGGAGATCAAAGAACTGGTAGAGTTAGGTGTTCAGGTGGGACTGGTTATCGGTGGTGGTAATCTGTTCCGTGGTGAAGGACTCGCCAAAGCTGGTATGAACCGTGTTGTGGGTGACCACATGGGTATGCTGGCAACAGTTATGAATGGCCTTGCCATGCGTGATGCACTGCATCGTGCCTTTGTAAACGCCCGCATGATGTCTGCTATTCCCCTGAATGGCGTGTGTGATGCCTACAACTGGGCCGAAGCTATCAGCCTTCTTAAGTCTGGACGAGTGGTGATCTTCTCAGCCGGAACCGGTAATCCTTTCTTTACTACAGACTCTGCGGCCTGTTTACGCGGTATTGAAATCGAAGCGGATGCCGTGTTAAAAGCCACTAAAGTCGATGGCGTATACAGTGACGACCCGGTCAAAAACCCCGAGGCTAAATTGTATTCGCAGTTGTCATATGAAGACGTATTGGAAAAAGAATTAAAAGTAATGGATCTGTCGGCGTTTACGCTGGCGCGGGACCATAGCTTGCCAATTCGCGTATTTAACATGAATAAGCCCGGTTGTTTAAAGCGGGTGGTAATGGGAGAGCCAGAAGGTACTCTTATTGACCATGTTGAAAGTGTGAACGAGTAAAAATACAGGAAATAAAACGTGATCGATGAAATAGAATTAGATGCGCGTGAGCGTATGGAAAAAAGTGTAAGTGCGTTAAAGAGCCAGTTCAGTAAAATTCGTACCGGACGAGCGCACCCAAGTTTGTTAGATGGTGTCCAGGTGTCGTATTACGGGTCAGACACGCCCTTACGTCAGGTGGCAAACGTCATTGCTGAAGACAGCCGTACCCTGGCACTGACCGTGTTTGATAAAAGCGCTATTCAGGCAGTTGAAAAAGCTATCATGCAGGCTGATTTGGGCTTAAATCCGATGAGTGCAGGCACGACGATTCGCATCCCGTTGCCCCCGCTTACAGAAGAGCGTCGCAAAGATCTGATCCGCGTGGTTCGTAACGAAGCAGAGCAGGGCCGGGTAGCTATTCGTAACATCCGACGCGATGCTAACAGCGATATTAAAGAACTTCTGAAAGAAAAAGAAATCAGCGAAGATGAGAGCCGCGCTGGTGAAGAGAATGTGCAATCACTGACCAATGAATTTATTAAAAAAGTCGACAATATGTTGACTGATAAAGAAACCGAGTTAATGGAAGTATAGAAAAGCTCATGGCGCAATTGCAGTCTGATACCGACACAACGCTGGCTGAAAAGTCAGCGTTGTTAAACATGCCCAAGCACGTAGCTATTATTATGGATGGCAATGGCCGGTGGGCAAAAAAGAAAGGGAAAATTCGTACGTTTGGTCATCGGGCTGGTGTTGAATCCGTGCGGGCAGCAGTACGCTATGCGCGTAAAAACGCAATTCAATCGCTGACATTATTTGCGTTTAGCAGTGAAAACTGGAAGCGCCCGGACGAAGAAGTCTCTGTTTTGATGGACTTGTTTAACCTGGTGCTTAACAGCGAAGCAAAACGATTAAATAAAAACGGTGTGCGGTTGAAGGTGCTAGGCGACGTCTCGCGGTTTGACCGCAAGCTGGTTGATAAAATCAAACGTGCCGAAGAAATGACCGCTTCAAATCAGGATTTAGTGCTCAATATCGCGGCTAACTACGGCGGCCGCTGGGATATTGTCAACGCGGCCAAACAGCTGATGAGTAAGGTGTCGGAAGGTGAGTTGGACATTGCCGCCGTCGATGAAACTGAATTCGATAAATATATGTCCACGCAGGGGTTACCGGAGCTTGATTTGCTTATTCGTACCGGAGGCGAGCACCGCATTAGTAATTTCTTGTTGTGGCAATGTGCTTATGCAGAACTGTATTTTACCGATGTGTTGTGGCCGGATTTCGATGAACAGGCGTTTGCATTAGCGGTAAAAGATTTTAATGTACGTCAGCGCCGCTTCGGCCTCATCGGTGAGCAAGTCGAAACAGCTGAGATTGAAAGCTGATGTTATTCTCATCAATGCCGCCATCTTTTTATAAAAGACCCTGCACATGTTAAAACAACGAATCATTACGGCGATCATTCTGGCGCCGCTGGCTATTCTGGCTATTCTATTTTTACCCATTACCATGTTCCAGTATGTGATAGCCGGCGTTGTTGCGCTCGGTGGTTACGAGTGGGCGAATATGTCTGGTTTGTCGTCGCGGCCTGTCAAGGTAGTGTTTGGACTTGCACTACTGGCAGTCTGTCTTGGGTTAATTGCCTTGGTAGACGTTGAGCTGATTTGGTTTCAGGGGTCACTCAATGCGCTTTACCACTGGATTTTGTCACTGGCGGCACTGTGGTGGCTGGCATCCTTGTTCATGATTATTGCCTATCCACGCTATTCTGCTTTTTGGCAGCAAAGCTGGATTATTCGTTGTCTGTTTGGCGTGATTACGCTGATTCCCACCTGGGTAGCCGTGGTGGCCCTGCGTTCAAGCCTTTACGATGTGGACACGTTTTACGGTGCATCGCTTATTTTTTATGTGTTAGGTATTGTGTGGGCGGCGGATATTGGTGCGTTTTTCGTAGGTGTAAAGTTTGGCCGGCATAAACTAAGGCCTAACGTATCGCCGGGTAAGACCTTCGAGGGTTTATTTGGTGGTGTGATGGCGTCGTTTGCTATCATCGCCTTTGCCGCCTTACATTATCAGGTTGAAAGTTCGCGTATATGGTTACATCTGCTGATTGGTGGCTTAACTGTTGCCGTGTCGGCGCTGGGCGATTTAAACGAAAGTATGTTTAAACGCTGTGCCGGAATAAAAGACAGCGGCCGCATCCTGCCTGGCCACGGTGGTCTGATGGACCGAATCGATAGCCTGACAGCGGCATTCCCTGTGTTCGCGTATTGTTACGTCACCTGGATGGCCTGATGCTGACAATCACCATTTTAGGCGCAACCGGTTCAATCGGGCAAAGTACGCTGGACGTAATAAGCCGGCATCCGGATGACTTTCGTGTATTTGCCATCACCGGTCACAAACAGGTTGAACTGCTCGTCAGACAGGCTAAAGCCTGTAATGCACGGTATATCGTGGTGGCCGATGACGCCGACTATGCCCAAGCATCCCTGTTGGTTAATCAGTATCAGTTAACCTCCGAAGTCCTCAGTGGTCAACGGGCTCTTGAAGAAGTCGCCTCGGCACCTGAGGTTGATGCTGTCATGGCTGCAATTGTTGGCGCGGCAGGACTGGAGCCTACTCTGGCAGCAGTAAGAGCTGGTAAACGGGTATTGTTAGCCAATAAAGAGTCACTGGTGATGTCGGGGGCATTGTTTATGGATGCTGCCAAACAATCAAAAGCCGAAATACTACCTATTGATAGCGAACACAATGCCATTTTTCAGTGCTTGCCAGAAAACTTTGAGTACGGCAATTTAGTGGCGTCGGGGATCAGTAAAATCCTTTTAACCGGCTCAGGCGGGCCATTTCGCGAACGGGACGTAACGACTTTTGATTCCATTACGCCAGACGAGGCATGTAGCCATCCTAACTGGGATATGGGGCGTAAAATCTCGGTAGATTCGGCAACCATGATGAATAAAGGCCTGGAATTTATAGAGGCCTGTTGGTTGTTTGGGCTGACACCAGACAACATTCAGGTGGTATTGCATCCGCAAAGTACGGTTCACTCGATGGTGCAATACATTGATGGCTCTGTGGTCGCGCAGATGGGCAATCCGGATATGCGAACACCGATTGCCTATGGCCTGGGTTACCCGCAGCGTATTAATGCCGGTGTTGCGCCATTAGATTTTGCAACCCTGGCCGATTTATCATTTAGCACCCCGGATCCGGCGCGTTTCCCCAATCTGTATCTGGCCATTGACGCCTGCCGTTCGGGTCAGTCAGCCACGACAAGGCTTAACGCCGCCAATGAGATAGCCGTGGAGGCTTTTTTAGCAAAGCGCATTAATTTTAACCGAATCGCACAAATTAACAGCGAAGTGTTAAATCGTTTTGAACCAACTGAGGTTTCGTCTATCCAACAGGTTCTGGAATTAGACCGGCAGGCAAGACTTGCCGCATTAACATTGGTTGAGGAAGGTTAGGGCGTGTTTGAATTTTTACGTAACGCCGGAGCGTTTATCATTGCACTAGGCATACTGGTCGCCGTGCATGAGTGGGGGCATTATTATGTCGCGCGGCGCTGTGGTGTGTTTGTAAAACGTTTCTCGATAGGTTTTGGTAAACCTATCTGGAGTAAGACCGACCGCCATGGTACCGAATTCGCGTTGGCAGCCATTCCTTTGGGGGGTTACGTCCGCATGCTCGATGAACGCATTGATGAGGTGCCGCCGGAGCTTTCCTCACAGGCGTTTAACCGCAAATCGGTAGGCCAGCGCATGGCCATTATTGCCGCCGGGCCTGGGGTTAACTTTATCTTTGCCGCTATCGCGCTCTACGTGATGTATCTGATTGGTATAAGCACAGTGAAACCTGTCATTGGTGACGTCGCACCGCAGAGTATCGCTGCGCAGGCCGGCCTCACAGAGCAAATGGAAATTACCCATATTGGCGAGCGTGAAACCCCGGATTGGGAAGCGGTTAACTTTGAATTAATGTCGCACATTGGTCAGTCGTCAATGGAGATGACGGTGGTTAATCCCAGAGGTGTGTCACAACAGCGGACGCTAAACATCACAGCATGGAACTTTGACGAAGAATCGGAGTCTCCTTTACGCAGTATGGGAATAACCGAGTTCAGACCTGAAGCAACATTAAACGTTGCTTATGTGGCAGAGACTTCGGCGGCCGCTAAAGCGGGGTTAGAAAAAGGCGATCTGATTACTGCACTCAACGGTGAGTCGGTGGAGTCATGGCAGGCTCTGGTAGAAGAAATTCAGGCCAAACCGGGCGAAGAAGTGGTGATAAGTGTAAACAGGGCTGGTCAAACCTATGACCTTTCTGCCACAATTGGTCGCCGTGATACGCCAGATGGCCAAAGTGGCTACCTGGGTGTGAGTCCATATGCCGAGCCGTGGCCAGATGGTTATGTGTTTACTCACCAGTATGGGATACTGGAGGCTATTGGCAAAGCCGTAGATAAGACTTGGCGCTTAATGACGTTAAGCGTTGAGATGATTGGTAAGTTAGTCACCGGTGATGTATCGGTGAAAAACCTGAGTGGTCCTATTGCGATTGCTCAGGGTGCCGGAAATAGTGCAGGGTATGGGTTGGTTTACTTTCTGAGTTTTCTGGCCCTCATCAGTGTTAACCTGGGTATCGTAAATTTGCTGCCCCTACCAATGCTTGATGGCGGTCACCTGATGTACTTCACCATTGAGTGGATAACCGGTAAGCCGGTTCCTGAGGAAGTTCAGGAATGGGGCTTTAGAATCGGAGCAATGTTGTTGTTTACAATTATGAGCATTGCCATATTTAATGATATTACGCGTTTGTCGTGAGTTTTTATAAACGCGAGCAAGAACAAGCCAACGCAGCAGGAAGAAAAAGAATAGATGAAGTTTAATCAGTTAGTAGTAGCCGGAATTCTCTACTCCAGTGCTAGCTTAGCCAACGCTGCATCAGACAACAGTGAGTTTGTCGTTGAAGATATTCGGGTTGAAGGGTTACAACGGGTTGCCTTAGGCGCGGCGTTGACGTACATACCAGTTCAGCGTGGCGATGAAGTTAATACATTCCGCATCACTCAGTTGATCCGTTCACTATACTCATCCACGCACTTTGAGGACATTGAAGTGCTTCGTGATGGTAACACGCTGGTTATCAAAGTTGCTGAGCGACCTACCATCAGTAACATCATTTTTGAGGGTAACGACGACATCAAAGACGAACAGTTGCAGGAAAGCCTGGATGGCAGCAACATTCGTATTGGTGAGCCGCTGGACAAAACCGTTCTGACCTCGATTGAGAATGGCCTGAAGGACTTTTTCTACAGTATCGGTAAATATAATGCTGACGTGACGGCAATCATTACGCCGTTGCCGCGTAACCGGGTTGATTTGAAACTGTTGTTCGAAGAAGGCGACGCCGCCAGCATTAAACAGATTAACATCGTTGGTAATGAGCTGTTCAGTGACGAGGAGTTACTGGAAGATTTTGAGTTACAGTTTAATACCGCCTGGTGGGATTTCTTATCTGAAACCCGTTATCAGCAGCAAACGCTGCAAGGTGATATGGAAACCCTGCGTAACTTTTACATGGACCGCGGTTATTTGCGGTTTAACGTAGACTCTACCCAGGTCGCCATGACGCCCGAGAAAGATGCGATTTATATCAGCATGAACGTAACGGAAGGCGAACAATATGAAATCTCTGAAGTTGAGCTGGTCGGTGAACTGCTAGGCCACGAAAACTACATAGAGCAAGTGTTGCCACTGACACCGGGTGAGCTGTATAACCAGGCAGAAGTGACTTATACCGAAGAATTTATCAGTAAATACCTGGGCCGGTTTGGCTATGCTTATCCTACCGTCACCACGGTACCGGAAATCAACGACGAAGATAAAACGGTTAAGTTAACGCTGCGCGTTGATCCGGGTAAACGTATTTATGTCCGCCGTATTAACTTTACCGGCAATACCGTAACCGCCGACGAAGTATTGCGTCAGAACGTGGTGCAAATGGAAGGTACCTGGTTATCCAACTCTATGCTGGAAACATCCAAAAACAGCATGTCGCGCTTAACCTATATGGAAGAAGTCGAGTTTGAAACGGTGCGTATTCCCGGTAAAGAAGATCAGGTTGACGTGGAATTTAGTGTAAAAGAACAGCCTTCCGGCTCGTTTAATGCTGGTATCAGCTACGGCGACCGCACCAAACTTGGCCTACAGGCCGGTATTCAACAGGATAACTTCCTTGGTACCGGTAAGCGCGTTGGTATTAACGTTAGCACGGTGTCTTATCAAAAGTCAGCGCAGCTATCCTATACGGACCCGTTCTTTACCATTGACGGCATCAGTTTAGGTGGCACGGTTGCCTACAGCGAATTTGACGGTTCGAGCTTTAACGTTATTTCTTACAATCAAAAACGTTGGTCTGTGGGCGGCACCATTGGTTACCCCATTGATGAGTTTAACCGTATCAGCTTTGGTCTGACTTATTCTGATATAGAATTGTCAAATCGCGGTAACTACATACAAACAAACCGGTTTTACAGTCAGTTTACTGACGAACTTAATCCGGACGCGCCAATATCTTATACCAGCTTAGAAAGTTCAGTTTCATGGAGTCGCAGCACCATCAACCGGGGCTTATTCCCCACTGCGGGGTCGACTCAGCGCGCGTCATTTAATATCACCACGCCAAACTCTGACGTTAATTACTTTAAATCCATCTACGATGCGAAATTCTATTTTCCGCTTACCCGTAACCAAAAATGGTCGGTGTTAACCAAATTAAGAGTCGGGTATGGTAATGGTTATGGCGACGTTAACGGTAACGATCAAATACTGCCGTTTACCCAGAACTTCACCGCGGGTGGTGCCGATACCCTGCGTGGTTTCGAAAATAATACGGTAGGGCCCCGTGGTATTTTCCGCACAGCAGGCGGAAATACAATAACATTGCCTGACGGTACGAAAATTCCGGGTGACCCATCAGGTGACAGTTACCAGTTATCGCGCCGCAGTTTGGGCGGCAACGCGATGATATTGGGTGGGGTAGAGCTTATTACACCTACGCCATTCATCGAAGACGATGCCTCAAATTCTGTAAGAACCAGCGTATTTATTGATGTTGGTAACGTGTGGGATACTGAATTTGATTACGACGAGTATAAAGAGCTGAATAATTTAAACAGTTCAGAGCAATTGCTGGATTATTCAGATTGGAGTTTGTTTCGCAGTTCTGCCGGTATTTCTGTACAATGGATTTCGCCAATGGGCCCTATGGTCTTTAGTTTCTCCAAAGCATTGCAAGAACGCGAAGGGGATGATGCGAGATTCTTTACATTTAATATTGGTCAAACATTTTAATTTAAGCTGGCTCAGACCAGAAAATAAGAGGAGTTCCTTTTGAAAAAATTGGCAACATACGCAATTGCATCGGCAATGTTAGGAAGTGCGATGTTTAGTTCGGCTGCGATAGCGCAGCAGAAAATTGGCGTCGTAAATGTACAAGGTATTTATCAGGCTCTTCCACAGGCGGCGGAAATTCAGAATGCCATCTCGATGGAATTTAAAGAGCAGGTTGATGAAGTCAATATGCTACAACGTGACGGTCAACTGTACGCTGAAAAGTTACAACGTGACGCGGCCACGATGAGTGCTCAGGAAAAGTCAGAACTGGAAGAGAAAATCCTTTCTGTACGTGAGCAACTTTCGCAAAAAGTACAACCTCTGCAACAAAATATTCAGCGTCGTCAGAACGAAGAACGTAACAAGCTGCTGGCGCTGATCAAGCAGGCCATTGACTCGGTTGCTGCCGAAGGCGAATACGATCTTGTACTGGATGCACCAGCAGTTGTTTATGCTGACGAAAGCCATGACCTGTCTCAACAGGTATTGGATCAGATGGGTAAGCTTAACTAAGCACTACCGGTCCTGTTTAAAGCCGCAGGCTATATTTGTGTAGCGTTTACGGCCCGCTGCACAGCAACAAGTATCTTAATCGTATTTAATCAGACCAGCGCATTGTGTTGGTCTGATTTGTTTTTATGTGATTAACGCGTAAGGTTGCGGCCCATATGAAATTGTAGCGGCAAAGTCACCACCCAGGGAGCTGTCTGCTTGTATTGCGTCGAAGGAGATAATTTTTGGCCAACTCACTAAATACCATCGAAATCCGTGAAATCATGGATTTACTACCTCACAGGTATCCATTTCTGTTAATCGACAGAGTCACAGACTATGAGCTGGGTGTAAGTATAAAAGCCTACAAAAACATCACATTTAACGAGCCGTGTTTTACCGGACATTTCCCTGATTATCCTATTTTTCCGGGGGTCCTTATCCTTGAGGCTATGGCTCAGGCAGCCGGCGTGTTAGGTTTCAAAACCATCGAAAAAAACGATAAGCTATACTTGTATGCAGGGATTGACAATGCACGTTTTAAACGACCGGTAACGCCCGGTGACAGACTCGACTTTGATGTATGTCTGGTTAAAGAACGTCGCGGTATCTGGAAATTTAAAGGTGTAGCCAGTGTTGATGGCGAAGAAGCCTGTAACGCTGAATTTATGTGTGCAATGAGAGAGAAAGAATAACGTGATCCATGAATCAGCGGTGATTTCGCCAAACGCCACTATTGGTGAAAATGTCACCGTCGGCCCCTTTTCAATTGTTGGCGACAACGTCGTCATAGGCGACAACTGTCGACTTGAGTCGCATGTTGTTGTGAAGGGCCCCACGCGTATTGGCAGTGGTAACCATTTTTATCAGTTCACATCCATCGGCGAGGACTGCCAGGATAAGAAATATGCCGGTGAACTCACCGAACTTGTCATTGGCGATAACAATGTCTTTCGTGAGGGGGTTACTGTGCACCGTGGTACCGTTCAGGATCAGGGTATCACGCGCATTGGCTCAGGTAATTTACTGATGGTAAATGCCCACGTCGCCCACGATTGTGTGATTGGTGATAACACCATTCTGGCGAACAATGTGGCGGTTGCCGGGCATGTTGAAATTGGCGATCACGCCATATTAGGCGGCACTACCGCCGTGCATCAGTTCTGTAAAATCGGTAAGCATGCCTTTACCGGTGGCGGCGCTATTGTATTGCGCGATATTCCGCCTTTTGTCATGGTCAGTGGTACCAAGCACGTGCCACAGGGGATTAACTCAGAAGGGTTACGTCGCCGCGGTTATAGCAAAGAGACCATCATGGCGATTAAACGTGCCTATAAAGTCATTTACCGCGACAACAACACCATTGGTGAAGCTGTCACAAAGCTCAAAGATATGGCGACAGAGCATGATGAAATCGCGTTACTGGTTAATTTTCTTACCGGCTCTGAACGCGGTATAGTCCGTTAAGGCATGCCAAATAAACCTCTACGTATCGCGGTCGTTGCCGGAGAAGCCTCCGGTGACGTGCTTGCAGCAGGATTAATAAAAGCACTGCGTCAACGTCACCCGGATGCGATTTTTGAAGGCATCGCCGGGCCACAAATGCAAGCTGCCGGGTGCACCAGTCTTTTTGATATTGAAATCTTGTCGGTGATGGGGCTGGTTGAAGTCTTGTCGAGTATTCGGCCCATCCTGAAAGTTAAAAATGCCCTTATTGATCACTTTATTCAACAACCACCTGATGTGTATATTGGTGTCGACGCGCCTGATTTTAACTTACGCGTTGAAACGGTATTAAAACAACAGGGCATCAAAACCATTCATTATGTCAGTCCGACAGTATGGGCGTGGCGTGAAAAGCGCATACATAAAATTGCCAGAGCGACTCACAGGGTGTTGGGGATTTTCCCATTCGAACAGCAGGTTTATGAGCAATATCAGGTGCCCTATACCTTTGTAGGCCATACCATGGCCGATATCATCGCCATTGAGCCTGATCAGGTGGCAGCGCGTAAGACACTGACATTAAACAACAACACCCCATGCCTTGCGATGTTACCCGGGAGTCGGGGGGGCGAAGTAGCCAGGCTGCTGCCGGTATTTTGTGCCACGGTAGAGCGCCTGTGGCAACATAAACCCCAGTGTCAGATTGTTATTCCGGCGGCTAATCATCGCCGTTACCAGCAGATTCAGTCATATTTAGACGTACACTTTTCGCATTGGCAAAACGACCAACGGGTGACGCTTGTTGAAGGGCACTCCCGCGACGCCATGATAGCCAGCGACGTGATATTGCTGGCCTCCGGCACGGCAACCCTCGAAGCGATGCTGTGTAAGCGGCCCATGGTGGCGGCGTATCTATTGTCCTGGCTCACCCACAAATTGATGATGAAAATGTACAAGCCCGATTACTTTGCCTTGCCGAATATCCTCGCCAACGAGCAACTGGTGCCAGAACTGTTACAAGACGCGGTGAATCCCGACAGGCTGTGCGCAGAATTACTGGCATTGTTTGATGCTGATAATCGCCAACTCACGGAGCGTTTTGTAACGCTGCATAAAACGTTGAAGCGAAATGCCGATGAACAAGCGGCAGCGGCGGTGCTGGAGGTTATCAATGAATAGGTTGACAGCGGGGGTCGACGAAGTAGGTCGTGGGCCACTGGTTGGAGACGTAGTGACCGCCGCGGTTATCCTGGATCCCAGCAAGCCCATCGCCGGCCTTACTGACTCCAAAAAACTCAGCGAAAAAAAGCGTATTGCCTTGTCGGCGGAAATTAAAAAAAATGCGTTGGCCTGGGCAATCGGGCGAGCTACCCCAACAGAGATAGACCAGCTTAATATATTGCATGCCACCATGTTGGCCATGACTCGCGCTGTGGATGCCCTGCTACTGACACCTGATTACGTGTTGGTAGATGGCAATCGTTTACCTAAGTGGGCGTATGCGGCTGAGGCAGTGGTAAAAGGCGACAGCTTACACCCAGAAATTTCCGCGGCATCGATTATCGCCAAAGTAGAACGCGATAACGATATGCTTGAGCTCGACAAACGCTATCCAGCGTATGGGTTTGCCGCGCACAAGGGCTACCCCACTAAAGCCCATTTTGCAGCACTGGCCGACAACGGTGTATTATCCTGTTATCGAAAAAGCTTTAAGCCTGTCCAGGCCCTGCTTACGGCCCAGGGGTCGATGGCAACCACAAAAGGTTAAGTACCAACATGTCAGCAAATTTCGTTCATCTGCGGGTGCACAGTGACTATTCCATGATGGATGGCCTTAATAAGGTCAAGCCCATACTTGCCAAAGTTGAAGAACTTGGCATGCCAGCGGTGGCCATTACCGATCAGATGAATATGTGTGGCCTGGTAAAGTATTATTCCGAAGCCCACGCACGCGGTATTAAGCCCATTATCGGCTGTGACTTTTGGGTGCTGAGCGAAGATTTTGATGACGCCCCTTTCCGTTTAACCCTGTTAGCCATGGACAACGAGGGATATAAAAACATCACCTTGTTGATTTCTAAAGCCTATTTGCGTGGTCATGTGGGTCACCGGGCGGTGATCGACAGAGAGTGGCTGGCAGAGCATTCCCAGGGCGTTATTGTGCTCTCCGGCGGTATGAAAGGGGATATAGGCCAACTGCTCATTAAAAATAACCCTCGTTTGCTGCAAGACAATCTGGCGTTTTATCAGCAGCATTTTGCCGACCGCTATTATCTGGAGTTGGTGCGCACTGGCCGGCGCGGTGAAGAAGATTACATTCATGCGGCTTTTGCGTTAGCTGAACAAAATGGTTTACCGGTGGTGGCCACCAACGAAGTCTGTTTTATTGATCGTGATAAGTTTGAAGCGCATGAAATCCGGGTGGCCATTCATGATGGCTACACGCTGGATGACAAACGCCGGCCCAAAAACTACAGCGAACAGCAGTATCTGCGCACCGCAGAAGAAATGGCCGCGCTGTTCGAAGATATTCCCGAGGCGCTGGAAAATACCGTTGAGATAGCCAAGCGATGTAACGTAACAGTACGTTTGGGTGAGTATTTCCTGCCGCAGTTTCCTACCGGCGGCATGACTACCGAAGACTTTTTAGTCAAAGTCTCTGAAGAAGGCCTTGAAGAACGCCTTGAGTTCTTGTTTCCTGATGAAGCCGAGCGGGCCGAAAAACGGCCGCCTTATGATGAACGCTTAAACATAGAGCTGGGCGTTATTAACCAAATGGGCTTTCCCGGCTACTTCCTGATTGTTATGGAGTTCATACAGTGGAGTAAGGATAACGGCATTCCGGTAGGGCCGGGGCGGGGTTCCGGCGCCGGGTCGTTAGTGGCTTATGCACTTAAAATCACAGATCTTGATCCCCTTGAGTTTGACTTGCTTTTCGAACGCTTTTTGAACCCGGAACGGGTGTCCATGCCCGACTTCGACGTTGACTTTTGTATGGACAGACGGGATGAGGTTATCGATCACGTGGCCGAGTTGTACGGCCGTGGCGCAGTGTCCCAAATCATAACCTTTGGCACCATGGCAGCTAAAGCGGTGGTGCGTGACGTGGGCAGGGTGCTCGGTCACCCCTATGGGTTTGTTGATCGCATTTCAAAGTTAATTCCACCTGATCCGGGCATGACGCTGAGCAAAGCCTTCGAGGCTGAACCGCGTTTACCCGAGCTTTATGATCAGGACGAAGAAGTACGCGATCTCATAGATATGGCGCGTATTCTTGAGGGCGTTACCCGTAATGCCGGTAAGCACGCCGGTGGAGTGGTGATTGCGCCGACCACCATTACAGACTTCGCGCCGCTTTATTGCGACGATGAAGGTAAAAACCCGGTTACCCAATTTGACAAAAACGATGTGGAAACGGCCGGGCTGGTTAAGTTTGACTTCTTGGGTCTGCGGACCCTGACTATTATCCAGTGGGCGCTGGATATGGTGAAAGAAGGGCAGGGCAAAGACATTGATATCTCGGCCATTCCACTGGAGGATAAAAAAAGCTTTCGCTCTTTGCAAGCGGCCGAAACGACTGCCGTATTCCAGCTTGAATCCCGCGGTATGAAAGAGCTTATCAAACGCCTTAAGCCTGACTGCTTTGAAGATATTATCGCCTTGGTGGCGTTATTCCGCCCCGGTCCGCTGCAATCGGGCATGGTAGATAACTTTATCGACCGTAAACACGGTCGCGAGGCGATTTCTTACCCGGATGAAAATTACCAGCACGAGTGCCTGCAGGAAATCCTTGAGCCCACTTATGGCATTATTCTGTACCAGGAGCAGGTAATGCAAATTGCTCAGGAGATGGCTGGGTATTCTCTGGGCGGCGCCGACTTGCTGCGCCGGGCAATGGGTAAGAAAAAGCCCGAAGAAATGGAAAAGCAGCGGGCGGTATTTGCTGAAGGCTCGAAAAACAACAATATCGACCCTGATCTGGCAATGAAAATCTTTGATCTGGTTGAAAAGTTTGCCGGCTATGGTTTTAACAAATCACACTCGGCGGCCTATGCCCTGGTGTCCTATCAAACCCTTTGGCTAAAGGTACATTATCCGGCTGAGTTTATGGCGGCCGTCATGTCGGCGGATATGGATAACACCGACAAAATCGTCACCCTGGTAGATGAATGTGCCCGCATGGGACTGGAAATACTGCCACCTGATCTGAATATCGGCCGCTACAAGTTCACCGTCGACCCCCAGGGGCGCATTGTCTACGGTATTGGTGCCATCAAAGGGGTCGGTGAAGGCCCGATTGAAGCCATTATCGAAGCGCGGGAAACCCAGGGGGCGTTTTCAGACTTATTTGATTTTTGTGCCAAGGTCGACCTTAAGCGGGTTAATAAGCGGGTGCTGGAAAAACTGGTCCTGTCGGGCGCTATGGATAACCTTGGGCCTTATCGTGCGGCGTTAATGGCGACATTGCCTGAGGCAATTGCCGCCGCCGATCAACATGCTAAGGCCGAATCCTTTGGGCAGTCTGATATGTTTGGCTTACTGACTACCGAGCCAGAACAGGTGCGCCAGGCCTTTGCTGAAGTGCCGCCGTGGCCTGAGAAAGTCTGGCTTGAGGGCGAAAAAGATACCCTGGGGCTTTATCTGACGGGTCATCCGATCAATCAATATGCCGAAGAGGTACGCCACTATGTAGATGGTCGTCTGGTTGATTTGCGCCCCACCAACAAGGATCAGATGGCCACGGCTGTCGGACTGGTGCTCGGAGTGCGGGTGATGACCAATAAAAAAGGACGGCGCTGGGCTATTGTTACACTGGATGATAAAAGTGCTAGAATGGACGTCAGATTTTTCCCCGAGATGTACGAGCAATTTGAATCTATTCTGGAATCTGACCGTATATTAGTGGTTAAGGGACAGGTCAGCTTTGATGATTACTCAGGTGGCAATACAATCACCGTCCGGGACGCAATGGACATTGTGCAGGCCAGAGAGAAAAATGCACGTTCTCTGGCATTGCAAGTTGATACTCAATGGTGTAAACCTGATAAGTTATCGTCATTGCAGTCGATTTTGCGAAATTATGCGGGCGGCAGTTGCCCGGTTCAGTTAGATATTTTACATCCGGATGTTGCAGTTTCATTAAAATGCGATGCACATTGGTTTATTACACCCGAAGATCAGTTATTGCACGAATTAAAGCAATGTCTGGGTGAGCAGTCGGTTAAGTTAACCTTCCATTAGCTTGCCGGGGAGTAAAAGTAGGACACGTAATGAGTATACAATTTTTGGATTTTGAACAGCCCATAGCAGAACTAGAAGCAAAAATAGAAGAGCTACGGTTGGTAAATCAGGGTGGTGAGTTTGATGTGGGGATCGAAGAAGAGATCACCCGTCTGCGTACCAAAAGTGCCGATTTAACCGGCAAGATATTTTCTAATTTGGGCGCCTGGCAGATATCCCAACTGGCTCGTCATCCCATGCGTCCGTACACCCATGACTATATTGGTCGTACGTTTACCGAATTTGACGAACTGGCTGGCGACCGTGCATTTGCTGACGATAAAGCCATCGTCGGCGGCCTGGCGAAGTTAGACGACCAGCCGGTTATGCTGATTGGTCATCAAAAAGGGCGCGATGTACCCGAAAAAATAAAACGTAACTTTGGTATGCCAAAGCCTGAAGGTTATCGTAAGGCACTGCGCTTAATGAAATTGGCGGAGCAATTTAAGTTGCCCATCATTACCTTAATTGACACGCCGGGAGCCTATCCGGGGGTGGGTGCTGAAGAGCGCGGCCAGAGTGAAGCCATTGCGCGTAATTTGAAAGAAATGGCGGAGCTGACGGTACCAATTATTTGTACGGTCATCGGCGAAGGGGGGTCCGGCGGAGCGCTGGCAATTGGTGTGGGCGATCGCGTCAACATGTTGCAATACAGCACTTACTCGGTTATCTCGCCGGAAGGTTGTGCGTCGATTCTTTGGAAAAGTGCTGATAAAGCGCCTCAGGCTGCCGAAGCCATGGGCGTAAGTGCGCAGCAAATCAAAGAGTTAGGCTTAATTAATGCCATTATTGATGAGCCTCTTGGCGGCGCGCACCGCGATCATGAGAGCATGTCAGCAAATTTAAAAGCGACGTTGAAACAACAACTCAGCCAGTTACAATCGTTACCGCTGGATAAGTTAATGGAAGAACGCTACGAGCGTTTGATGTCATTCGGTTACTGTTAAACGCGAGCATAAACACGCGTTAACTTGTTTTTAAAGGGCCGCTTGCGGCCCTTTTTTATCACCCAAATAAGGTCTTTTTTGCGCCATGGACGTTATCTGTCATCAGCTTAAACCGGCACTTACTGCGTTGCAGTCTGGTTATCAGCCTGAAACCCTGGTGGTAGGGTTAAGCGGTGGCATCGACTCTGTTGTGCTGCTTCATGCGTTAGTCACACTGAGACAACATTCAGACGCCGACATTAAAGCCCTGCAAGCGGTATACGTAAATCATGGGATCAGCGCCAATGCCATGCAGTGGCAGACCTTTTGTCAGCATTATTGTGAGCAGCTTGATGTCCCTTTTTATGCTCGCCCGGTGAACGTGTTGGCTGGTCCCCGTGAAAGCCTCGAGGCCGTTGCACGCAACGCTCGCTATAACGTATTGCTGACGCAGGCGCAGCAAAGTGGTGGGGCCCTATTAACGGCCCACCATCAGGATGATCAGTTAGAAACTGTGCTGCTACAGTTAAAGCGCGGTGCCGGCCCAAAAGGGTTATCAGGGATGGCCAGCATCAGTGAAACGGGCGGCATTGCCATCGCCCGTCCCATGCTCGGGGTGAGTCGCCAACAAATCGAGGACTATGCCAGGGCCCATGGACTTTCGTGGGTAGACGATGAGTCTAACGCGGATGTGCAATACGATCGTAATTTCTTACGCCATGCCATATTGCCTTTACTGACAGAGCGTTGGCCTGCGATGGCTCAAACTGTATCGCGCAGCGCCGCCCTGTGTGGCGAACAGCAGTTATTAATGGATGAAGTCTGCGATGAACGCCTGGCGAGCATGACGTGTGCATCCAATGAGCGGATTTCAGTGACGGCGCTGAAGCAGGTTTCGCCGCACTGGCAGCGCGCGCTGATAAGGCGTTGGCTGGCGCAACATAACCTGTTAATGCCCAGTGCCAAACAACTTGAGCAACTGACATCAATGCTCTGTGCTAATCCCGACAGCCAGCCGCTGGTGAAACTTAAGGCCGGCGAAATCCGCCGTTTCAAAGATGAGCTTTACTATCTGCATAACGTCAGTGAGGCCGTCACGCTTATGCCTCAGGCTATTGCTCCTGAGACCGATCTGCAGTTAGATGCCCAGGGTATCATTCTGCGTCTGGACGTTGGTCTGCAAGGGGAACAATCTGGCCATACCGGATCAGCGCCTACAGGCACGCCATTAACTTTGGTTAGCCAGGACAAGGACATTAACACGGTGGCAACGCCAGCGCTCAGTATCAAAGTGAAACCAACAGGAAAGGCCCACCACAAACCGCTCAAGCAATGGTTAAAAGAGTGGCATATCCCGCCCTGGGAAAGAGGTAAAATTTTACTGGTAGCGAGCAAAAATGAACCAGTTGCCCTGATTGTTAACGGCAATGTGCTGGCGCTGGATAATCACGGCGACGTGCCTGGTATACTGAGCGTCAGGCATAATAACCATAATAACGCCAATTAGCGGGGCAAATTGTTGCCGGGTTAAGCGGCCTGATACGTATCCTTGCCGTCTTCTTTTGCCTCATACATGGCTTTGTCGGCGCGGCTGAAAAGTGCATTTATAGAGTCATCACTGCGTAAGAGCGAACCCCCAATACTGCAGGTTACCTTGTGCCGGCTGAGCAATGGGTGCTTGTGCATAGCCCGGTGAATACGTCTGGCAATTGCCGATAATTCCCGCTCTGACTTTACATCCACTAAACAACAAAATTCGTCGCCACCAAACCGATAGGCTTCTTCGTGCCCACGAATTGACTCACCAACAATGCGCGCGGCCGTCAGCAAGACTTCATCGCCCTGTTGATGGCCATGCTTATCGTTGACCTGCTTAAAGTTGTCTAAATCGACCACCAATAAACCAAACATCTCGCCGCTCCGGGCATGGCGGTTAATTAAGCGCTGCGCCGCATCATTAAAGCCATTGCGGTTGCCCAGTCCGGTGAGCGGGTCTTTGGTAGCCATAAGGCGCATCCGTCGAAATTCTAAGGCATGCATCAGGGGTTTGGTAAACAACTGGTGAAGAGAGCCGAGTATGCGTCGCAGGTTAGGTGACAGTGGCTCATCGAAATAATAGCGAATAAATGCCGCATGTTTACCAAAGTCCAGGCTACAGGCAGGCACCTGCATGGTAACAGATACATCACCCTGGCAATTCTCTATTTTTAAAGACGGGTCCAATTCTGACATGTCGATACCGGTTAACGGTAAGAACTTGTCTAACTGCGAAAAATACAGCGAGGCTAATGTGGCAAGATCAATGGTTGATGTCAGTTGATTCAATACCACGTTAATCTGTTCACTACTAAGCAACTCAGACTCAACCGTAGTGAGAAAACTACTTTCTACCGTTATATTGTCATGCTGAAAAATTGAAATATCCAAAGTTGCCCCTGTCTTCATATTACGAGTTAGCATCCACGAATTGCTGACAAAAAAATGTCGTTTATTGGCAAAATGTGTGCTTTGATTACACTTACTGAATGAATTTGCAAAACACATGCCTAAGTTGCGTTGGGGGGTCAAGTGTTAGAAAACGGCTTTATTCAAATTGTTGTGTTGATGTTGATAGCGGTTGTCAGCGTAGCAGTGTTTAAACGTATTCATTTGCCGCCTGTACTCGCTTATTTATTTGCCGGCGTTGTGGCCGGGCCCAGTGGTATCGTGCTTTTCAGCCATCCCGAAGACATGCACCTGACCGCTGAAGTTGGCATTGTCTTTTTACTTTTTTCCCTTGGTCTGGAGTTTTCTTTTCCCAAATTACTGGCGATGAGATCGCTGGTGTTTGGTGCCGGCTTAATGCAAATGATGTTAACAACCGTACTGGGCTGTGCCGTGGTGTGGCTGTTATTTGATACATCTGTGGCGGCAGCCATCGTGATTGGCGGAATGTTGGCACTAAGTTCTACCGCCATCGTAATCAAGCAAGTCACGGAAATGGGCATACTCAATAACGTCAGAACCCAACTGGCGGTGAGTATTTTACTGTTTCAGGATCTGGCCGTGGTGCCTTTCTTAATCGTGATCCCTTTATTATCCGGTCAGGATCAAACCAGCCTTGCTATGGCGCTGACACTGGCTTTGATAAAAGGCGTGGTGGTGGTGGCCGTGTTGATGTCGGCAGGAAAATGGCTGCTACCCTGGGTGTTCAGGGAGGTGGCCCGCACCAGAACCGATGAACTCTTTGTGCTGACGACCATTTTGGTGGCGCTGCTGGCCGGGGGGCTGACCTATGCCTTCGGTTTATCAATGGCACTTGGCGCCTTTTTAGCCGGTATGATGCTCGGTGAGAGTCAGTATAAATATCAGCTCGAAGCGGATATAAGGCCTTTTCGCGATATTCTGATGGGCTTATTCTTTGTTACCGTGGGGATGCAACTCGATCTTGATGTACTGATGGATTACGGTCACTGGATTGTGCTGGGTGTCTTCATTTTGATGGCAATCAAAGTCATTCTGGTCAGGGTTGCTGCCAGCATGTTTTCTATTTCTTCGGTGGATGGCTGGTCCGCCGGCCTTAAATTATGCCAGGTAGGGGAATTCAGTTTCGTTATTGCATCGTTAGCCAGTAGCCACTCAGTGATTACCGCTACGCAGTCCTCGATACTGATTTCGATGGGCGTTATTAGCATGGCGCTCACGCCCTGGCTGGTTGAGCATAGCCTGGAACTGGCGCATAAATTCAGCGCTAAAGATAGCATCATAGAGCCTGAGGTCGCTGTTGTTGATGTGGCAGACGTGCGCGAACATGTGATCATTTGTGGCTTTGGTCGGGTTGGGCAGTCGGTGGCCAGAATGCTGAAAATGGAAAACGTGCCTTACCTGGTCATTGATGTTGATCCGATCCGGGTTTATGAAAGCCGCAGTGCCGGCGAACAGGTGATATATGGTGACGCAACCCAAAAAGACCTGCTCCACAGCGCAAGAATAGACGATGCCAGGCTAGTGCTGATTACTTTTGCCGAAGCAGATAAGGCAAAGCAGGTGATCAATGCGGCAAAACAACTCAAACCCAACGCCGAAATTATGGTCAGGACACCGCGCGATGCCGATCTCGAAGATTTATATAATGCCGGGGCGACTCAGGTAGTGCCAGAGCTGCAGGAAGGGAGTCTGATGTTAATTTCGCAGGTAATGCATTGTGCGGGTATTCCCATGTCGCGTATTCTCAAAAGAGTGCGGCAGGAGCGTAAAGGCCGCTATGATCACTTACACGGCTTTTATCCCGGTGAAACCACTGAAATCAGTTATAACACGGCCGACAAGTTAGAGTTTATTCATGCTATCGCACTGGGTACCGACGCTTTCGCTACCGGCAAAACGCTACAGGAATTAGCAGCGATACATAATAAAGTAAAAATAAAGTCTATTCGTCGTAACGGTGAAGACTGTAAGGTCGAGGATTGGCAAGGTGAGTTGCTTGCCGGTGATGTGTTGGTGATAGCGGGTAAGCCGCGTCGTATTGAGCGTGCCGAACGTTATTTACTGGAAGGGTTTGTGACGCGTCGCCAGTCATAGTTACCGGCGCAGCGCCAATCGTGTCTGTGTGCGTTACCAGCAGACAATTAATAAAGCTGCAGCGCCATTATCACTAGGCAACCCTGTCATCTTCCAAATCCTTAAACTGCTTTTTTAAATCGTAACTGGGATCGGTAACAATTTTTTCCAGTGTCACAATCCGCGCCTTGAGCGCTTCAACTTGTTTCTCAAGTTCGTCAGTTCTGGCATTTGTTGCCGGATCGTCTTTTTTGGCTTTGTGCTTTGCTGTTGACATTATTGTGCCTGCAACAATCGCGACCATTACCACCATAGCAGTCCAAAAACCCATAATATTTTCCCTTCGGTTTGACAGTTTCGTATAATTACATGAGGAAGCGGTATCGACTGCGATAATGGTATGTTCAGTCGTTACCGATTCAGTATGACAAATAGTATAGCAAGTTGTCAGCCAAATTATTTAAAGTATTAAAAAACAAATAGTTACGCGTGTTTGATGACAGTTCACAAAATTGCTATTCGCGCTTCTGACGACATTATTAGGTTTTTTAACCAATGAATGAGCAAAATAGTCAAGACGAGTTCTGGATGCGCCATGCCTTAGCGTTGGCCCAAAAAGCAGAACAAATGAACGAAATCCCCGTCGGCGCAGTGATAGTGAGTGATGATACGATTATCGGTGAGGGCTGGAATACACCCATTACAGATCACGATCCTTCGGCACATGCAGAGATGAAGGCGCTCAGGCTGGCGGCCCGACAGCGGGAGAATTACCGGGTCATCGATGCGACCCTGTATGTCACGCTGGAGCCGTGCCCGATGTGCGCCGGGGCGCTCGTGCATGGCCGCATTACTCGGTTGGTGTTTGGTGCGTTTGATGAAAAAACCGGTGCTGCGGGCAGCGTTATGCAACTCTGTCGCCACGAGGCGCTTAATCATCAGATTGAGGTAACGGGCGGTGTACTGGCAGAGTCTTGTGGCGCTGTTATTTCAAATTTTTTTAAACGGCGGCGTGCAGAAAAAAAGCAGCTAAAGCGCGGGATTAGTTAGCTTTGGCGGTGTTAATGATATCAAAATTCAGAAACTGACGACGGCGCTGAAATATTTTCTGGCTGGTTTTACGCATCATAGTGCGTCTGCGATTTGTGTTTTTCATAATAAACCTCTTTATTATTAGATGGTTGAATTAAATAAAAGACTCAACCCCTGGTTGATTGTTTATACTCTAACGTCCTTATATGAAGGTGATGTGACAAAAGATCAAGTCGCTTTCAGGTAATTAACGTGCGTTATCGGCTTGTTCGCCGCTATTCATAACCTGCAGGCTGTCGGCAAAGAGCCTCACGGTATCGACAAACTGCAGTGTTTGTTTGCCGTTGGTATAGCCATACTGTGACTGGTGATAATAGGCAGGCAATGACAGCCTGGATAGTTGTTGCTTAATGTTTATCCACAAATCAGGGTTTGAACCGGCCTGCATTGTCAGCTGTCTGGCGTCTTCAATATGCGCAAGTCCACAGTGATATGCTGCAATCAGTAGCCAGTCTCTGTCGACACCGGTGATTCGCGCCGGTAACTGCTGATTGAGTTCTTCGAGTTGCCGGTTGATGACGGTAATGCGCTGCTGCCTTTGCGGCCCTGTTTCAGCGCTCGTGAGTGTTTTATCGTTACGCCATTGAGACTCAATATAGTCGATAGCGACGATTACCTGCCAGGGCAACACGGTTGTCTCATGCTTAAACTCCTCGTGTAGGTGTGACAGTTTATTTTCAACCGCCATAACAAAATCACTGACACTGCTGCTATCAGGTTTGTGTGGTTCGTGTTGGCTGGTGTCTGGCTTATTACTGATAGCGTAATGCTGACGGTTTAAGTGAGTGTATTCAAATAGACTGCTGCGCAACGCCACATCCTGTGGCAGCAGTAACCAACGCTTAGTCATTGTTACCGTGCCCGAGGGCGCAGTCTCGCTTGCCGTGTCAGGTAAAGGCGTCGTTGTTAACGTTGGATAGTCCTTCGATACTTCATTGAAAAAAGCTTTTGGTAGTAGTGTGCACTCACTTTTATTGTTGGTAATGGCATCCAGCAACGCCGGAGTATCCACCATGCTGCTGCTATGCCAGTCAAGTTGGGTGGTGGCCCGGGCCGTTGGCACCAAAGCCTGTTTTATCAGCCGTTGTTGCGGCGGAGCATTCAAACAGCCTTTTTGACTGTCGCGCCGATGAACGATCGCTAAAGGAGACGAAAAAAACGCCGGGCCCGCAACTACCGCCTCATCATCGGCGAGGCCGCTGAAACGGGGCGCAGCAATATGGATCCTGCCTTGCGCGAGTGCCTGCATAAGCGCCTGCTCGGTGTAAAACGGCACAATGGTTAGCTTAACACCTAAATAATCGGCAAACCCCCTGGCCAGTGATGCATCAGTACCGGCATGGCCGCTTTTTAAAAACCGATGATGGTGTTCGTCATTAATCACACCGACATTCAGGGCCGCGCTGTCTATAATAGAGTGAAGATCGGCGTGAACGTGAAAACATACAGTGAGCATTAGCAGGGCGCTACAACGCAACATGTAAGGGCGCAGCACAGATAAAATTACAAAAAAATAGTTACGCATTATTATTCTTATGGTTAGTGATGATTTTGTTGTAAACAGCTTCTGACACCAAATGGCATAACAGACGACTTACTGGCTAAAAAAAGTTTCAGTTGAATACCCCTGACAGGTTATCAAGGCGTCGCTTTTCCACTATAATCCGCGCCACACAAGTTCACAACCAGGACTGACAGTTGAGCAACGAATTGAAACTGGCAGTTCTCACAATTTAGGTAGCATACTATGTTGGTCCTTCGTGGCGCTCCTGCGTTATCTGACTTTCGCGCAGCTAAGTTAATTCAGCGATTACAGCAATCTGGCATCGAGGTAAAACGTCTCTACAGTGAGTTCGTACATTTGGTCGATACCGACGCAACGCTGACCGAAGCACAGCAAGGTGTGCTGGCTAAGCTGTTAACTTACGGTCCCAAGCAGTCGCAAGAAGCGGTCAACGGTGAGTGTTTCTTTGTCACCCCACGTCCGGGCACGATCTCGCCGTGGTCAAGTAAAGCGACCAATATTGCCCATAACTGTGGCCTGAACGTGATTCAACGCATAGAGCGCGGTTGTGCTTATTATGTGGAAACCGCTGCAACGCTGACGGATGCGCAGCGCGCTCAGATTGCCGCGGTATTGCACGATCGTATGACCGAGAGTGTATTTTCAGCGCCTCAGGCTGCCAGCGTATTGTTTGAAAAACACCAGCCACGCGAATTTACCTCTGTCGACATCATCGGACTGGGGAAAGAAGCATTAGTTAACGCTAACCAAAAACTGGGTCTGGCCCTGGCCGACGACGAAATCGATTATCTGTACGACAATTTTAGTAAATTGGGCCGTAATCCCAACGATATTGAATTGTACATGTTTGCCCAGGCTAACTCTGAGCATTGTCGGCATAAAATCTTCAACGCTGACTGGACCATCGATGGTGAGGTGCAGCCTAAGTCACTCTTTAAAATGATTAAAAATACGTATGAGCTGCATCCTGAATACGTGTTTTCCGCTTATAAAGATAATGCAGCGGTAATGGAAGGCTGGCAGGCGGGGCGTTTCTTCCCGGAGCCGCAGTCTCACGAATACACCTATCATCACGAAGATATAGCCATCTTAATGAAGGTAGAAACCCACAATCATCCAACGGCCATCTCACCGTTTCCGGGCGCAGCCACGGGCTCTGGTGGTGAAATTCGCGACGAAGGTGCCACTGGCCGCGGTTCCAAGCCAAAAGCTGGTTTGGTCGGGTTTACGGTATCTAACCTCAAGTTGCCCAATGCCGTCCGGCCGTGGGAAATTGACTATGGTAAGCCGGCGCGTATCGTCAGTGCGCTGGATATTATGATTGAGGGGCCATTAGGCGGCGCAGCCTTTAACAACGAGTTTGGCCGGCCTAATCTGCTCGGTTATTTTCGAACCTATGAGCAGGAAGTCAGCAGTTTTAATGGTACCGAAATTCGCGGTTACCATAAGCCGATTATGCTTGCCGGCGGGTTAGGCAACATCCGCCTGAACCAGGTCGAAAAAGGCGAAATTACCGTAGGTGCTAAATTAGTCGTGCTGGGTGGCCCGGCGATGAATATCGGCTTAGGCGGCGGTGCAGCCTCTTCTATGGCGTCTGGTCAGTCGAGTGAAGATTTGGACTTTGCGTCGGTTCAACGGGATAACCCGGAAATGGAACGCCGTTGTCAGGAAGTCATAGATGCATGTTGGCAACTTGGCGAAGACAACCCCATTCAGTTTATTCATGATGTGGGGGCTGGTGGCCTTTCTAATGCCATGCCGGAACTGGTTAACGACGGTGGTCGCGGCGGCCGCTTTGAACTGCGAAATGTTCTCAGCGACGAGCCAGGTATGTCACCGCTGGAGATTTGGTGTAACGAATCCCAGGAACGTTATGTCATGTCGGTTGCGCCGGAAAAACTGGCCGTATTTGAAGCCATTTGTCGTCGTGAACGCGCGCCTTTTGCCGTGATTGGTGAGGCCACAGAAGAGCAGCATTTATTACTGAACGATGCCCATTTCGACAATCAGCCTATCGATCTGCCGTTGGAAGTGTTACTCGGTAAAGCACCCAGGATGCACCGTGATGTAAGCCGTGCACAGCATGCCTCTAGCGAACTCGATGATACTGATATTACCCTGGCAGACGCCGCTGAACGTTTGCTCAGGTTGCCAGCGATTGCAGAGAAAACATTCCTTATCACCATTGGTGATCGCAGCGTTACCGGATTGGTAAGTCGCGATCAAATGGTTGGCCCCTGGCAGATCCCCGTCGCTGATGTGGCGGTCACGGCATCGGCATTTGATACCTATCATGGCGAGGCGATGGCACTGGGTGAACGTACCCCGGTGGCACTGCTTGATTATGCTGCGTCAGCGCGTTTGGCGGTGGGTGAGTCGATTACCAATATCGCGGCCGCCCATATTGGCGATATCAAACGCATTAAACTGTCGGCAAACTGGATGGCTGCGGCTGGTCACCCCGGTGAAGATGCCGGTTTATATGAAGCAGTAAAAGCCGTTGGTGAAGAGTTTTGTCCGGCGTTGGGATTAACGATCCCGGTAGGTAAAGACTCTATGTCTATGAAAACGGCCTGGCAGGAAAACGGCGAAGACAAAGCCGTTACATCACCACTGTCCCTGGTCATTACCGCATTCGGAGCCGTTACTGATATTCGCAAAACAGTAACCCCGGAGTTACGCACCGATAAAGGCGATACAACGCTACTACTGATTGATTTAGGGTTGGGTAAAAATCGTCTCGGCGCGAGCTGCCTGGCGCAGGTTTACAACCAGTTAGGTAAAACGCCGGTTGACTTAGACAAGCCGGAACTGTTGCTGAATTTCTTTAACGCCACGCAGGCGTTACTGGCCGATAATAAGATACTTGCTTACCATGACCGTTCAGACGGTGGTCTGTTTGTCACGGTTGCAGAAATGGCTTTTGCCGGTAAAACCGGTGTCAGTGTTGCACTGGATTCACTGGGTGCTGACGATGTAGCGGCGCTCTTCAGTGAAGAACTCGGCGCTGTCATTCAGGTTCGAAGCAACGAGCTTGATGAAGTTAAGGCATTACTGGCCAGTCACGGGCTGGGTGATGAGTGCGTGCATAATATCGGTGGATTAAACAGCAGCGATACCATTGAGTTTACCCGTGATGGTAGCGCGGTGCTCACTGAATCCCGTTCTGTATATCGCGGCATCTGGGCCGAAACCACCCACGCGATGCAGCGCTTGCGGGATAACCCACAATGCGCCGATGAAGAAAATAACGCCAAACAGGATGCGGCAGATCCGGGACTACACGCCAAACTCAGTTTCGATATTAACGATGACATTGCAGCGCCGTATATTGCTAAAGGTGTTAAACCTCGCGTGGCAATATTGCGTGAGCAGGGCGTGAATTCACATCTTGAAATGGCGGCTGCATTTACCCGTGCCGGGTTTACTGCCATTGATGTGCATATGAGTGATGTGTTGTCCGGCGCGGTAGAGTTGGATAACTTTGCTGGTTTAGCAGCCTGTGGCGGCTTTTCCTACGGTGACGTATTAGGTGCCGGTGAAGGCTGGGCCAAGTCCATTTTATTTAACCCACGGGCCCGTGATCAGTTTGAACGCTTCTTCCACCGCGACGATACCTTTAGTCTGGGCGTCTGTAACGGGTGTCAGATGTTGTCGAACCTAAAGAGCCTGATCCCCGGCACAGCGCACTGGCCACACTTTGTCACCAACCAGTCTGAACGGTTTGAAGCCCGGGTTGCAATGGTTGAAGTCGGCCAGTCTAATTCGGTACTACTGGCGGATATGGCCGGCTCAAGAATGCCGATTGCTGTTTCTCATGGTGAAGGACGTGCAGAATTTGCCAGCGACCAGGCCCTGGCGGCTATTCAAAACAATGTCGCGCTGCGGTATGTTAATAACTACGGCGAGATTGCCAGCCATTACCCGGCTAATCCGAATGGTTCGCCACAAGGCATTACCGGTCTGACGACTGACGATGGCCGCTGTACTATTATGATGCCGCACCCTGAACGGGTATTCCGTGCAGTGGCAAATTCGTGGCGCGCTGATGACTGGCAGGAAGATTCCCCCTGGATGCGAATTTTCCGTAACGCACGGCGTTTTGTTGGATAATTTCAGAAAAATGACAGCAAGGCGTCAAAAATTTGTCTGGACGCCTTGCAAGCGCTCTACAGGTGCTTTACAGTAGGTAAATCAGTAAGGAATGCTGTTTGGTTACAGGGACTTGTAGGGGTAGGGTAGGATCGCTATGCGATTGCATTAGTGGTCATGAAATAATAAGAGACGAATATGAATCGTTCTTCAAAAGGCTTCGGCTTAGCCGGTGTAGCTATTGCAGTGTTGCTAATGATTGCAACGGCAGCATTCAGTACTTCAGCCCAATCAGCCGAGACATCTGCTCAAGCAGAACTAATCAATTCTAAATAAAAGTAATAAAATCAATAATTAACGATAACCATGTCAATGTTGGCAGGTTATCGTTTTGCCTGTTTTTCGCGATTTATCAACTTTTGGTTCGGGTGCTTTTTAAGCAAAACATAGGTGGCACCGAGCCCACCATGTAAAGGTTGCGCGGTATGAAACGCAATAACAGTTTTAAGCTGTGGCAACCAGTGATTTACGTAAGATTTCTTCAAAGCGGGGAACGGCTGGCTGTGTTCTCCTTTGCCATGTTGGAGCAGTAACATTCTGATCCCACGTTCATGCGCGGCAATAATTTTGTGATAAAGCGTTTGACTCGACTCGCGCAACGATAAACCAGCCAGTGAAATTTTCTGCTCAATGGGGTACTTCCCCTGACGCATGTTCTTATACACACCATCTTGTATACCTGCCTGTTTATATTCAAGAAAGTCATCCGGCCTTACGGGAATGACATTGTCGAATGTCAGCGGGCTGTCGGTGGGTTGTTGGGCCAGTAAGGCTTCTCGGCGCGACTGCTTCTCCAGCGCTTGTTGGGTACGTTGTAAAGGGACACGGTCATCAGCCTTGAGCGGCTTGACGTCACCGAGCTCGTGCAGAAAATCCTGGAAATCGTCGTGTTGCTCATGGTCTTGATCATCTTGTCGCATCACTCACCCCCAAAATCCCAATGTGCTGTTGCCTTATCATACGGCGAACTGGCATTAAAGTTCATTTGCTGCGTGGCGTCCCCACCAGGAGTCGAACCTAGATCTAAGCCTTAGGAGGGCCTTGTTTTATCCATTAAACTATAGGGACAGGACGCGTGCCGAATCGCAGCATCCTGCCCATTATAGATAGACAAGAAAAAATCGAAAGCTTTAACGCTTGGCGACGAAGTCGTTTGGTTGAATATTACCCAGAAAACGGTCGTCTTTGGCCTTCACCCGCGCGTTATCGGCATAAGCTTCAATGACTTCGACTTCAACCGGATATAGATGGTACTGAATAAACTTTTCGCCCCGGTAGTCGGTGACTTCCTGAACCTGATAGACAGAAAGGGCGTCACCCGTTTGTAAACCGTGCTGTCGGCCTAATGACACATTCAGTTCGTTGCCAGCACTAATACTGATGACATGGCCGGTGGCGGGCACACAGGCCAGTGTGGTATCAACATCGCTTTGCAACTGCTGAAGCTGTTGTTGAAGTGCTTTACCGTAAGCGCTGCGCCAAAACTGACTCGACGATGCGTCGATTTGCGCATAGCGGTCAAATTCCCATTCAGACTCGGTTTCGTAGCTTTTTTGCAATAGTGGTGCGCCATTAATACCATCAATCAGCTCTACGCTGAGGCGAAAACTGCGGGTGGCGGTATTGTCCTGCCAAAATGCCAGTGCGCTATTGTCGGGACGGTGAACACTTAAATCTTCAATAACGCCGGTGAGTACAAACTGGGTTTTGGTTTGCGTTGCCAGCGCGGTTGCCTGATTACGTACCTGGCGGGACTGCCAGTGCACCGTGTAGGGTTCGATACTGCTGATCACTGCGTGCTGAGCTGAACGGTCGAACTCGCGTTTAAGCTGGCCACTAAGTAATCTGCCAAGCTCCTGAATCTGGCCGTCCTGGGCGTGTTGACGTTCAAGCAAAGGAAAATAACTGGTCGCAATAGTTTTGCTGTAATTTTCAGCCGAACACTGTTGTTGGGCAGGAAAAATGTCAGCTCTGATTTTTACGGTAACGACATCGTTGTGCCAGTTTTCCGATATAAGCTCTAACTGCTGAACTTCACCACTGGCAGTCACTTCCATATGGTCGTTGTTAAGTAAGCCGTTAGTTAATTTTTGTACGCTGCGAACTGACGCGCCTGCAAATAGCATGGCCTGTCTGAGCGCCTCTTCGGTAGCCTGCTGTCTGGCTTTTACCTTGTCACCGTTTAATACCACTGACTGGCCCTGGGTTTCATACCAGACGGCATGAGATTGCCCTGACAGGCAAACTAACAGGCAGATCACCGCCGATTTTAGCGTCGTTGTTTGTTGTAAAGCGTTGCTCAGCATTTTCATCGGCTTGTAACTCATTAGCGTAGGCTTGTTAAGATTCGCGCAATCAAACTCTGGCATGGCGAGTGCGTGTCAGGCACTGTATCCCGCTAACGTGGGGATAACCTCATTTTACTGCTGTTTTGATTCGTCGAACGGGTTATTTCCAGTCTTTTGCACAGATAACACTGTTGATGTGCTTCTGCATATCGTCATATTTGTTTAGCATATTTCGTTCCGCTTTGTGCGTATTGACGCTACATGTCTTGCTGATGGTGTCGTTGTGACGCAATTGCAGGCTGATTATGAGTCTTGTCGCGAATATTGCTGCTCGGGCATGGTTATTGCAGCCTTCGGCATGGAGTTTGCGAAGATATTGCTGTTTAGTGCTGAATAACAGCAATGAAAAGTGATTGCACCGTGTTCACAAACAATCACTGATGCGTTCATCACGAGATGAGTGATTGAGAGTCCGTGCGCCGTGTTATTGAGTTGCGTTTTTATGTGAATGGCAATCAATATAGCGTGTTGCGGCGATATGAGGAAGGTTAAAATGAAACTACATTTTTGGCAGATGGTGTTCGTATTGGCGTGTTTAAGCGTTACAGGGGGGTGCACCTCACTGTTTGAAAAGCACGTTGAGTGGGAAACGATAAAGCCCGAGTCTTATCCGGTATTAACGGCTGTCGGTTATGCGCCCATCGACTCTCAAAATGGTGCGTCAGACTCACAAAAGAACCTGATGGCCATGAAGGCGTCTAAACTTGATGCGTATCGGGAATTAGCTGAACAAGTCTATGGACAACGTATTAATGGTCAACAGTCACTGGCGAATATGGTGCTCAACAACACCCAGTTGCAGACCTCTGTAGAGGGCGTTATTCGTGGTGCTAGAGTAGTGAAGTCTTATCCGGTAGGGGAGGACACCTACGCTACTGAACTGTCGTTAGATATGGCAGAGGTTTACGATATTTATTTAGCCACCACACGTCCGCAACGCATCAAAACCGTCAACTACTACTAACCAATAACGTTAGATATGGTGTTAATCGACACCTCTCAGGGCAGTGATCGAACATGTTTTATCACTGCCTTGATGCCCTTGTTTGTGGCTCGCAGCGCCCGGCGTCAGTAAAATATCAATGCGTGCCCACGCTGGAACAAACGCGCTGCCGGGTCAATTATCACGCCGCCATAAAAATTGCGCCCGACCCTGGAATTTTTTTGACAGCGGGTAATTCGTTACTATTCTTAGATCGTTTCAGACGCGTATCGTTTTATAACGCCGCTATCTTCGGGAGACACTCATTACTATCTTCGGTAAAACGCCGCTGTTTACTGCCTTTTCAGTGACCTTGCTGGTCTTTTCGTCATTTGTCTGGGCGAAGGAAACACTCACATACGATGCCAGCGGCTCAGGCGCCTGGTATCCTTATTCTATTGTAAAGGATGATGGCACGGTGGAGGGAGTCTTACCTGATGTGGTGGACTATGTGCTCAATGCTGCCGGTCTTGAAGGCCAGCAAGTGAATTTTCCAGCTAAACGCACTCAACGCATATTTGATAGTGGCCTGATAGACTTTGACTTTACCAGCCCAGCCTGGTTACCGGCAGACAAAGATACAACAGGTTTCACGTTTTCTGATCCCATCATGCCGATCCGGGAGCATATTATCTATCTTAAAGGCACCACGCTGCCAAGCGGGATTTTAACCGAGCAACAGAGAAACAAGCCCAACATCGGAGTGGTTCGCGGCTACCTGTTTCATGATGAGCATATGTTCCATCGTGTAGACTTCAGATCGGAAAAAGAGATTGTTCAGGCACTGTTATTCAACCGCATTAGATGGGGAATTAGCGGCGATCTGACCGCGCTATACTGGGCCAGGGAACTTGGGGCTAAATTGACGTTAGGTCCTGTTCATTCCGATGCACAACTGCATATTCGAATACAAAAAGACAAAGCCTATTTGTTGCCAAGGATAAACGACGCTATCAGCATGCTAAAACAGTCGGGGAGGCTGCAACAAATATTGGATCGTTATAGCACCAAGGCTGTTGCTGAGCTGGCTCCCGATACCTCTGCAAAACACTAAGCCGCTATCTGGCGTCGGTTTAAGCTGGCTAACTAAGAGCTATTAAGGTTTGTCGGGTTTTTGGGGCTGGCTGCGCAGGTGCGTCAGCTACGCTATCGGTTCAATAAGTCTTTGAGGGCATCATAAAGTGAAAGTAAGCGTTACCGTGGAATAGAAAATATAATCTTGCAGCTATAGGTAGCGGCGGTTATCAGGCACTGACACCCTTGCCAGAGAATCCACCTTTCTTTTTACCGGCTTTATCGTAAGTGAGCGATTCTTTGGCGCGCACTTCCATCATCAGGTTGCGTAAATGACCCAGGCGCAGCTGGCCCTGTTCAACAGCAATTTGATTCACATCAGTACAGTACTGACATTCGCTGAGTAATTCTTTTGCCTGTGCAATTTGCTCTTCATAGGTTTCCGGCAGCGGGCCCTGTTGTTGCAATGCCAGTAACTGCGGATTAATCGCGTCGTCGATTTGCTGAATCGCTGTCAGTAATAACTCTTTTTCATTCAACAGTGTCATTAATGCTTCTGCATCGCGAGAACTAATCAGGTGCAGCTCTTTATCTAACATGCCTTTCAGCGATGTCAGGTTATTGACCTGTTGATCGAGTTGCTTACTTAGTGTGTTATCCATAGTTTCCACTTAGCGATACCGTGCCTTATCGGTCAGGACTTCATACCAAATATTTCAGACTCCAGTCGGGCGATTTTTTTCGCCAGTGACTGCGGGTCAACTTTATACTCACCGCTTTGAATCGCTTTTTTAAGCTTATCAACTTTTTCCTGATTGACCGGTACATCTGCGCTTTTCTTTTGAACCTGGTTCAATTGCTGCGCTGACTGTGTTAACGATACCGAATCCTGACGCGGGGCAGTACTCGCCTGCGCAGCTGATGCCGCTGCTTGCTGTGCCGCCGTCTGATTTGATTTAACCTGTTGCTGACTGTTGACCTTGTTGTTGTCAACTGGCGCTTTAGGTAAACCATTGTTTACATTATTAATTGCCATAGTTAAATTCCACTACCTTTTAAACCTCAGTAATTATATCGGCTATCGGTAGATTTTCTTTAGGCCTTAATGAGATTATTTTCAAACAAACTGCATCTATTTCCTTAGCAGATTATCACAGACTTACAACAACTTCCTGGGTACTGGCTACTTTTGCAATAATTGATTTATTAGAGCTACTGTTAACCACCTCGATCACATCGCCTATAACGCCGTCCTGGCGTGCGATCCCAGACGTTTTGACCTCCATTGTGCCAGCCTGTGCACTGATGGTTATTCTATCACCTTTGCAAATAAAGCATAGCATGTTGCTCTGCACTGGCTGCCCCTCTCGTACGCGATATTTAAGCCGCGCACCGGTGACATCTTCCAGGGTCGTAAAGGGAGTGTGACGTAAGCGTTTAATATCGACTTCTGCCAGTGTCAGATGATCGTCCGATAAAACAGTGTCAGGACTTATCATACTTGCTGTGACGACAATTGTGCGCGTGCGAGTGACTTTTGCGCTGGTGAATAAATACCAGTCGTTGCTGTCACAGCTGACCCTGACATTAAGATAACTCAAATGCAGTGTGGCGGGGTCGACGTCGTAACTAAACGGCACATTACACTCAGGTATGTTAATCCGGCTATCAACAGGTGTAACGTCGATGGTTAAATTGTCGCTTAAATCATTACTTTGGTCACCAGCAAGTTGTTGATTTAAAAAATCAGCTACACTTAGCGTCAGACGCTCTTGAGCGGTCATGGAGTTTTGTTGGGCAATCGAGTCAAAGTGAGCTAAGGTGATACCTGTAGTCAATATGAAAGCCAAACGTGTAGGCAATAGTAATGTTTTCAATATTTTCATGTTCAGATGTTGTCATTTTGACTATTATTAAACACATATCAGCATGTTTCGCCGATCTGGTTAACGGGTGTCGGAAAGTTGACACCCGTTTTGATGGTAGTTGAACACGCAAACTCTGTGCCTATATTGAAATATTGAGGTGATGTATGTCTGGAATTTTAGATTCGGTTAATCAGCGAACACAGTTAGTAGGTCAAAACCGGCTGGAGTTGTTGCTGTTCCGTCTTAACGGTCGGCAACGTTTTGGGATTAACGTTTTTAAAGTTCGTGAAGTGCTACAGTGCCCGGCGTTAACGTCGATGCCGAAACTCAATCCACTGGTGCGTGGTGTGGCGCATATTCGCGGCCAGACGATCTCGGTTATTGATCTGAGTATGGCAACCGGGGGACGTCGCATAGAAGACTTAAAAACCGCCTTTATTGTTATTGCAGAGTATAACCGGTCGGTACAAGGATTTCTGGTTGGTGCAGTTGAACGTATTATCAATACCAACTGGGATGCCATTATGCCGCCGCCGCAGGGAACAGGCAGGGCAAGCTACCTGACTGCGGTTACAGAGGTTGAGGGAGAGTTGGTAGAAATTCTCGATGTTGAGAAAATTCTCAACGAAATATCGCCGTTGAATACCGAGGTAAGCGAAGCGGTTGCATCAACGCTGAATACTGAAAAGTATAAAGACAAAATCATTTTTATTGCCGATGACTCGTCGGTTGCGCGCAATCAGGTTAAACGTGCGCTGACGACCCTTGGTCTGGAAATCGAAATGGCCAAGAACGGCTTGGAAGCGCTGAAGCGTTTAAAAGAAATCGCAGCGGAGACCGGCGATGTAACCGATAAAGTTGGCGTTTTGGTGTCGGACATTGAAATGCCCGAAATGGATGGGTATACGCTAACCGCTGAAATTAAAAATACCCCGGAACTACAAAAATTGCATGTGGTTTTACATACATCACTGAGCGGTGTATTTAACCAGGCAATGGTGAAAAAGGTCGGCGCAGACGACTTTATTGCAAAGTTCCATCCCGATGAACTGGCTTCGGCGGTACAAAAGTGGTTGGGGCCGGATGAGTAATATAACGGAGCATCACAGGGTTGATTAATAAGGATGTGTCACCGGACGTTTACCGTCAATTCCGGGACTTTCTTGAGCGACAATGCGGCATTGTGCTTGGTGATAATAAGCAGTATTTGGTACGCAGTCGTCTCGGTGGTCTGCTGCACGAGCGTCAGTATAAGAGTATCGATGAGTTATTGAGCCAGTCGATATCGGGACGTGACCGAACGTTGCTGCAGCAGGTGATAGACGCCATGACGACCAATGAAACACTCTGGTTTCGTGACGGCTATCCCTTTGAGCTTCTGATCAAGCAACTGTTACCTGAGCATGCCAGCCGCCAGCGGCGTTTACGCATCTGGAGTGCTGCCTGTTCGTCCGGACAAGAGCCCTATTCCATTGCCATGTCAGTATTGGAGTATCAGCGTCAAAACCCCAGTGCAGCGTCATTGTCGGTAGAGATCCTGGCGACTGACTTATCGAGTAATATGCTCAAGCGATGCGAACAAGGCACCTATGATGAACTGTCCCTGGCGCGTGGGCTTTCAGCTGAGCGTCGTCAGCGCTATTTTAACCCCCATACCGATGGCTTACTGCAAATAAAGCCAGAAGTACGTCGTATGGTGAATTTCCGAAGTATTAACCTGCTGCACAGTTATTCTTCGCTAGGTAAGTTTGATATTGTGTTTTGCCGCAATGTATTGATTTACTTTTCGACAGAACTGAAACAAAAAATACTGCAACAAATTGCCGCTCAATTGAATCCAGGCGGCATTCTATTCCTCGGCGCCTCAGAATCTGTCGCCTCTGCGGCCGATTGTTACCGCATGGTCAAATGCAACCCAGGCTTGTATTACGCCAAAAAAGACTAGCAAAAACATATGCTTGAGAAGTCTTTTGAATCAAAAATAGCATCTTACAGCTAATTGGCACTTCACTTGCTTCTTCTCTTGTCGTTAGAGGAGAAGTCGCATGGCAATAAATTTAGATAAGTTGACAGGTTTCCATAAGAATGCGCTGCAGGTGCGCGCAGATAAAATGGAAGTCATATCAGGCAACCTGGCGAATGCAAATACACCTGGCTACAAAGCAAGGGGTATTGATTTCCAGCAAGCCATGGCGAGAGCTCAACATTCTTCCGGACAGTCGATGACGCGAACTCACGATAAACACCTGAGCGGGACAATAGTTTCCGCAACGGAAATCGGCTTTCGTATTCCATCGCAGCCAGACACCGGCGACGGTAATACCGTTGAAGTTCAACGCGAACGTAACCAATTTTTAGATACAGGTATGCGCTATCAGGCCACGCTGCAGTTTTTGACTGGCAAAATTAAAGGCATGAAGAAAGCGATAAGCGGAGGTCAGGGTCAATGAGTTTATTTGATGTTATGTCTATTTCAGCGTCGGGTATGCATGCAGAAAGCGTACGTTTGAATACGACTGCGAGTAATATCGCCAACGCCAACTCGGTAAGTAGCAGCGAAAGCGAAACCTACCGTGCACGTCACGCCGTATTTGCCGCTGAGCTTAATCGGGCTACCTCAGACAGTAAAAGCAAAGGGGCAGAAGTCAATGTGCTGGGGATTGTTGAAAGTAACCGTCCTCTGCAAATTGAGTACGCGCCGCACAACCCAATGGCTGACGAAAACGGCTATATCTATAAGCCAAACGTGAATATTGTTGAAGAAATGGCTGACATGATGTCGGCGTCTAAAGCATATGAAACCAACGTGCAGGTCGCTGATACTACCAAACGTATATTCCGACGCGTAATGATGCTTGGTCAGGGTCAGTAACAGCGGGTTTATGAGGAAACGAGTGTGAACACAATTAACAGTACCCCCGGACTCACCGACGACCTTTACTGGAAGGAAGAGAAAGTAAAAGTTGCCGACGGATCAGAGAACCAACTGTCCCAGGAAGATTTCTTTGCATTGCTGACCGAACAGTTAGCCAATCAGGATCCAACCAAGCCAGTTGACAATGATCAGATGGTCTCACAAATGACCCAGTTTACGACCGCGGAAGGTATCAACAAACTCAACGACAAGTTCGCGAGTTTTGCTACGTCCATGACGTCTAATCAGGCACTGCAAGCGTCTGGTTTAATTGGTCAGGATGTATTGGTTGAGGCCAATATAGGCTATATGAGCAGTGAAGGGGCAGGCATTTCCGGCTTTGTGGTAAACGATAAAACTGTTCAGGATATGGAAATTACCATCACCAATGGTAACGGTGAAATTGTTAAAACTATCAATGCGGGCACCCAGGGCGAAGGTAACATCGAGTTTAACTGGGATGGTACTGACAAAAACGGCAATCCTATGCCGCCCGGCAATTACGTGGTTAGTGCGAACGGTAAAGCGAATGGTGAAGGGGTTGCGTTATCAACAGCCATCAATCGTCACGTGAGCAGTGTCAGCCTGGCTGGCAGTAATCAGGGTATTATTTTGAATTTAGATGGCGACGTCAGTATTAATCTGAACGACGTTATTCAGATCGGCAGTTAACAGGAGAAAAGCAAATGTCTTTTAATATTGCACTCAGTGGCGTCGCTGCCGCACAAAAAGACTTAGATACCACAGCAAACAATATTGCTAACGTGAATACTGTGGGGTTTAAAGAATCCCGAGCCGAATTCGGTGACGTGTACGCAGCGTCTTTGCTGGCGGGCGGTAAAACCAAAGTGGGTGATGGGGTATTAACTCAGGAAGTCGCGCAACAGTTTACCCAGGGAAGTTTGCAATTTACCAATACCTCGCTCGATTTGGCTATTACCGGCAACGGTTTTTTTGCGACAGTGCCGGATCTTACTTCACGGGATACGTCATTCACCCGTGCCGGGCAGTTTAAGCTGGACGAAAATAATTTTGTGGTAAATACCGCTGGTGACCATCTGTTAGGCTTTCCTGTTAACCCAGACGGTACTAGCTCGTCGGTTGCGTTAAGCACCACGGTACCGGTGCGGATCCCCGATTCATCAGGCTCTCCGCAACCCACCCGGGAAGTCACGATGCGAATGAATTTACCGGCCAACGATGAAGCGCTCAATCCGGCAAACTTCGATCCTAACGATACACTGACCTACAATGCAGCTACCTCTGTAACAGTGTACGATTCACTCGGTGAAAGTCACATCATGACTTACTACTATGTGAAGGACAACACGGATTTAACCAATAACCCCAACCGCTGGCAGATGTATGCCACGGTGGATGATACCCCCGTCAATATTAACGGCGGTAACGATCTTGGGGTGACCAGAGCGGATCCGGCGAACCCAACCGGCCCGGCAGTGCCGTGGACGTCAGCATCACTAAATTTTAATACCAGCGGCGACTTTATCAGTCAATCACCGGCAACCATTCAAACCGAAATTCTCGGCTTGGACGCCGGCGGTAACGGTGCGAATGCGCTTGGTGGCGGTGCTGATCAGGATCAGCAAATTACCATAGATTTTAACCTCGACCCGACCGGTCAAACGGTCAATGAGCCAACCCAGTACGCCTCTGCCTTTGAAGTTACCTCTCTGGAGCAGGATGGTTTACCGGTGGGACGCCTGACCGGGGTTGATATTGGCCCTGACGGCCTGGTACGAGCAACGTTCTCTAATGGTACATCAGAGCCCGTGGTACGTGTTGCCCTGGCGCGATTCTCCAATGAGCAGGGGCTTACCCAGAAAAGCAATACCCAGTGGAAAGAATCAATAGAGTCGGGTGAGGCGCTGGCAGGTGAAGCGACCACCGGTACCTTTGGCGAAATTAACTCTTCGGCGTTAGAACAAGCCAACGTGAACCTCACTACTGAACTGATTGACCTTATTATTGCCCAGCGTAATTTCCAGGCAAATTCGCGGGCGTTAGAAATTAATAACCAGCTTAACCAGACAATTCTGGGTATTCGATAAGCGCTTTAGGTTACTTATAATCCACACTTTCAAAAGCCAGTTCGTTTATCACGACTGGCTTTTTTTATGTCCCGCTTTTATGGCCTGACTTGTTGAGCGTATTAAGCGTACTTGGCACCCCGTTTGCAACAATAAGTTAAATGTAACTTAAGCGTCAAAAGGCAGTCATGGACAAATTACTCTATATCGCCAGTAGCGGCGCCGGACAGGACCTGTTAGCCACGTCTCTGCGGGCTAATAACCTGGCCAACGCTCAAACGACAGGCTTCAAGGCACAGCTGGAACAGGCAAGAGCTATGCCGGTCTACGGCGAAGGTTTGCCGACCCGGGTGTTTGCCATGACCGAAAGTCCGACCAATAACTACGAAGACGGGCCGCTAATTCAAACCGGCCGGGATCTGGATGTGGCAATTCAGGGCGATGGCTGGTTCGCCGTTCAGGATGGTCAGGGCAATGAGGCCTACAGTCGCAACGGTAACTTTCAGTTGGGTCCTGACGGTGTGCTGGAAGATGTGCACGGCAATGTCGTGCTGGGGGATGCCGGCCCGGTCTTTTTGCCGGTCCCGCTGGATAACCTGACCATCGCCTCCGATGGCACTATCTCAATTCGTCCTCAAGGAGCGCCGGAAGCCGTTAGTGAAGAAGTGGGGCGCTTAAAACTCGTTAAGCCTGAATACAGCGACATGGAGCGCGGCACCGATGGGTTGTTTCGCCGCAAGGACGGTATCCTGGCACCTGCCGACGAGACCGTGTCGGTGATGACAGGCATGCTTGAAGGCTCAAACGTGAATGCCATCGATGAAATGGTCAGCATGATCAGCCTGCAACGCCATTATGAGTTGCAAGTCAAAATGATGAAGAAAGCCGATACACTGGATACCCGCGGCAATATGCTGCTGAGAATTATCTAATTTAGCCCGGGCAACCTTGCCCTGGCAGAGGAGAAACTACTATGCATCCAGCACTTTGGATTAGTAAAACCGGCCTTGATGCCGCTCAGACCGATGTGTCGACGGTGTCAAATAATCTGGCCAACGCCTCGACGGTGGGTTTTAAAAAAGACCGGGCGATCTTTGAAGATCTGCTTTATCAGAATATCAATCAGCCCGGTGGGCGATCGTCAGCCGATACCGAGTTACCATCCGGATTGATGATTGGTGCGGGCTCTAAGGTCGTGGCAACCCAAAAAGCGCATACGCAGGGCAACCTGATTACCACGGATAATGCGCTGGATATGTCTATACAGGGTCGTGGTTTTTTTGAAATATTGCAACCTGACGGCACCATTGCCTATACCCGCAACGGTCAGTTCACGTTAAATGATCAAGGCCAGTTAGTTACGCCTGGTGCCGGATTTTTACTGCAACCTGAAATTGCCATACCAGAAGATGCCCAGCAAATTACCATTTCTCAGGATGGCGAAGTGTCTGCCTCAGTACGTGGTCAGGCTGAGCCCCAGGTATTAGGTCAGCTTAATATTACCGACTTTGTAAACCCGACAGGTTTACAACCCGTTGGTCAGAATTTGTATGTTGAAACGGCTGTGTCTGGCGCTCCCCTGCAAGGCGTTCCTGGTCTGCAGGGCTTGGGCACGCTGGCGCAGGGAACGTTAGAAACTTCTAACGTTAATGTCACCGAAGAGCTGGTCAACCTGATTGAAAGTCAGCGTTTGTACGAGATGAACTCAAAAGTTATTTCTTCGGTAGATCAAATGCTTGGCCAGGTTATTCAGCAGCTATAACACATAGTAGGTATGTCATGTTACGTCTTGTTCTGTTTACCTTAATACTGTTGATCGTCGGTGGCTGTGCCAGCACAGGCGCTGATCACGTGCAAGCCAACGATCCTTCGTTTGCGCCGGTTATTCCTGACCTGCCACGTGAACAAATTGTCGAGGACGGCGGCTTGTTTCGTCCGTACATGGCCAATAGTTTGTATTCGGATGTAACCGCGCGCCGGGTAGGTGACATTATTACCGTTACCCTCAGCGAAAATACCAATGCCAGGAAGTCGGCAGGTACCACAACATCAAAAGAATCAAATGTCGATGTACAGCCGATCACCGGGTTAGGTGGCAATGCGCTGAACATTGGCAACGAATCAATCCAATTGGGCCTGAACTCCTCCAATGAATTCAATGGTGATGCTCAGGCTAACCAGAGCAATAGTTTAAATGGCAGTATTTCGGTAACGGTAGTGGATGTGCTGGCTAATCAAAATCTGGTGATCCGCGGCGAAAAGTGGCTCACCCTTAATCATGGTGACGAATACATCCGCTTAACCGGCATTATTCGCGCCGCCGATATTTCGCCGGAAAACGAAATTTTATCGACTCGTATTGCCAATGCCAGGATCCAATATAGTGGCACCGGCAGTTTTTCCCGCTCCCAGGAAAAGGGCTGGTTAACGAAATTCTTTTCATCTGAGTGGTGGCCACTCTAGGGAGTTGTAAGATGCGTATTATTTTAAGTTATGTATTGTGTGCGCTGTTAATCAGCCCTTTGGCAAACGCTCAGCGGATTAAAGATGTAGCCAGCATACAAGGCGTCAGAAGCAATCAACTGATTGGCTATGGTTTGGTGGTAGGGTTACCTGGCACCGGTGAGCAAAGTCCGTTTACAGAGCAAAGCTTTCGGACCATGCTGACGAATTTTGGGATCAGTCTCGATCCTAACATTAAGCCCAAAATCAAAAACGTTGCAGCGGTTGCTGTGCATGCTGAGCTACCGCCGTTTATCAAACCCGGGCAAACTATAGACGTTACCGTATCGTCGGTGGGTGAGGCGAGCAGCCTGCAAGGTGGCACCTTACTGCAAACGTTTTTAAAAGGGGTGGATGGCAACATCTACGCCGTGGCGCAAGGTAGTCTGGTGGTGAGTGGTTTTGGCGCCCAGGGCGGCGACGGCTCGCGAATTATTGTCAATACGCCAACAGTGGGACGCATTGCTAATGGCGCGCTGGTTGAACGCGCGGTGCCGAGCGGATTTGCCAGCGGTGACAGCTTAACGCTGAACTTACATTATCCTGATTTCTCCACAGCCAAAGCGCTGGCAGATGTGATCAATGAACGTTTAGGCGCCCAGCCTGAAAAAGGCTACGCGATTGCTGAACCACTGGATGCTGCCTCGGTACGCGTCACTGCGCCGCGCGATCCGGGTCAGCGGGTGGGCTTTTTAGCAACTCTGGAGAACTTTGAATTTACCCCCGCTGATGCGCCGGCAAGGGTGGTGGTGAATAGCCGCACCGGCACCATTGTTATTGGCCGCGATGTCAGGTTGTTGCCGGCGGCCATTACCCATGGTGGTCTTACTGTGACCATCAGTGAAAACCAACAGGTCACTCAGCCCAACGCGTTAGCCGAAGGCGAAACCGTGGTTACCACACAATCGATTATTGATGTAAACATGGCCGACAGCCGGATGTTTAAATTTGAGCCGGGTGTAACGCTGGATCAACTGGTACGCGCCGTCAACGAAGTGGGCGCTGCGCCCGGTGACTTAATGGCAATTCTTGAGGCGCTGCGTCAGGCCGGGGCATTGCAAGGTGAGCTGGTGGTGATCTAATGGATATCCTCAACACAAAATCACAACTTGAATCTGCGCGTAACGTGCATGACTTATCCAGTTTGAATAAGTTGCGCGAAGCGGCCTTTAGCAAAGACGATAAAGCGTTAAAAGAGGCCGCCCAGCAGTTTGAAGCGATTTTTGTGCAGATGATGCTTAAGTCCATGCGTAAAGCCCAGGATGCGCTCGCCGATGAAGACAGCCCGTTTAACTCTGAGCAGGTGAAGTTCTACCGCGACATGCACGACAAACAACTTGCCACCGATTTATCCAGCGGTGGTGGTGTTGGTCTGGCTGACATTATTGTTCAGCAATTGGGCCAACATGCCATTGAAGACTTTGTGCCCGCCAGTGTTGCGCGCGCTGATGGGAATCTTGAATCGATAAATCGCCAGCGTCAGCATGCAGTACAACAAGCGCAGCAAACTGCTGCGGCGCTGACCGACAATGAAACCCGCCAGGCGTTCAAAGCTGCTGCCTTCGCCAATCCTGAAGAGTTTGTCAAAATGCTTTATCCGGTAGCAGATAAAGCCGCAGCCGAGCTTGGCATTGCGCCCGATGCATTGATTGCCCAGGCCGCAGTGGAAACTGGCTGGGGACAACACGTCATCCACGATAACAAAGGTAATAGCGCTAATAATTTGTTCGGCATTAAGGCTAACAATTATTGGCAGGGCGACTCGGCTACAGTGAGCACTCTTGAATTTGACGGTACGGTGGCTCGCGCCGAGAAAGCGGCGTTTCGGACCTATGAAAGTCTCGAGCAGGGATTTAATGATTACGTCGATTTTATTCAGGCCAATGCGCGTTATCGCGACGCCGTTGAGCAGGCGGATAAGCCACACGCTTACTTTAACGCCCTGCAAAATGCCGGTTACGCCACCGATCCCAAGTATGCCGAGAAGGTCATGGCAGTTTTTAACAGCGAGACGTTCAGGAGCTATTTGCCATGAACCCGTTTAAGACTGTCGTGCTTCTGATCATGGGGGATAACGCGTAATGTCCACTAATATCGATCTGTATAACATTGCCACTGGCGGTATCAACGCGAGCAATCGCTTACTGGCTACCACCAGTAACAATATTGCCAATGTCAATACCGACGGCTACATCAGAGAGCGCACGGTTTTTACCAACGACCTCAATGTGGGTGTGGGGCGGGGTACTACCGAACGAATTATCGATAAATTTGCGCAGAATCAAATGCGCCGGGATATTACGTCGGTGGGCGAGTGGGAAATGTTCTCGACCAAAACTTCTGCCATTGATGCCCAGTTGGCTAACGAAGCCAACTCTATTTCTAAAGGCCTCAATGAGTTTTTTGCCGCTGTGCAAACCTCCGCCGATGATCCCACTAACCTGGCTTCCAGAGACGTGGTGTTAAGCAAGGCTGAGTCGCTGCTGCGACGCATGACCTCAGTCTCCGACTACATGACCTATAAAGAAGAAGAGCTGAATTTAGAAACTGAAAATATCATCACCAAGGCCAATAATCTGATCCAGACCATTGGTGATTTAAATGAAGCCATTATGGTGGTCAACGGCAATAGCACAGGCAGTCAGCCTACCGCATTACTCAATGAGCGTGATAAAGCCATTAATGACTTGTCTGAACTGATGGACATTACGGTCAGAGAAAGTGGCAATGCCGGAGGTTCGGTACTGGTTAACTTATCCAGCGGTGAATCGCTGGTACTGGAAGATGGCAGCTTTAACGTGCTGAAGGTGAGCAACAGTGCCGATCTGATGCGCCAGCAATTGCAGTTGTCGACAAATTTTTCGGCGCCCAAAAACAACACCGATCTCTTCATAAAAGAAGATCAATTAGGTGGTGCGTTAGGTGGACTGTTTCGCTACCGGGACGAAGTCCTTGGGCCAGCGCAGCGTGATATTGGCCAGCTTGGGGTGGCGTTTGCCGAAGCCGTTAATCAGCAAAACCGCTTGGGTTTGGATTTGGATTACCAGCTTGGCGCCGACATTTTTACGCTACCAGAATTAGTCGGCTTACCCTATCCTGATACGCCGGACACACTGAACTTAACGGGGCAATTTACCCCGGGTAAAGGCAACCAAATTACTGATGCCGACATACGCGTCACCGTCACCAGTCTGAATCTTGGTGTGCCTGATCAGGTAAATATCGAATTATTAAATGGTGATGGTACCCCCAAATTAGATGAGAATAACCAACCGGTCACCTATACCGGTGTGGCGGTGGCTGCAACCGGATTTACAGAGATCGTCGGCGGTATCGAAATTGATTTCCAGTCTGCCGGCGGCTACGCCGTGGGCAATGAATTTTTGCTTCAACCCACCAAATACACGGCAGGCGATATTACCATGGCCACCACAAGGCCCGAGGATCTTGCGTTTGCCAATCCCATTCGGGTCGAAGTCAATTCCAACAATTTAGGTGATGGGGCAGTGTCGAAAACGACGGTCACTAACACCACTGTTGATAATTCATTTGGCCCTTATGCGTCTGCATTTGATGGTAGTGGAGCTATACAAGGACTCGGCTCATCGCCGAGCCCCACTGTTGGTGCACCGGTGCAAGTGAGGTTTACCTCCGAAACCAGTTATGATGTGCTCGATGGCGAGAATCCACCCAACGTGATTACCAGTGTCAGTGGTGTTACCGACTACAACAATTTGTTGGCGCAGGCCGAAGCGTCAGGCGTTCCGGCATGGCCAGCGCAGTTCTCGGCGCTGAATGATTACCCCGGCTATGATTTTAGTATTGAAGGCAGACCGGTCGCGGGTGACAGCTTTTCGGTAAACTATAATGCAGAAGGGCGGTTTGATAATGCCAATGCCTTATCGCTGGCCGGATTACAACAGCAGGGGTTAGTGCAGTTAAGCACAAATTCAAACAGCGAGCCGCGCTCACTGCATGAGAGCTACTCTACGTTAGTGAGCCGGATAGGCGAAAAATCAGCTACCGCCAGTGTTGCGTTGCAAGCGGCAGAGGCCATGAAAGTGCAATCTTCAGACTGGTTTGAGTCGGTGTCTGGCGTGAGTCTCGACGAGGAAGCGGCGAACCTGGTGCGCTATCAGCAATCTTATGCGGCAGCGGCACGAATACTGGGCACTGCTCAGGAGTTGTTTAACACCATCTTGTCGGCGGTAAGGTAATTATTATGCGGGTGACTACTAATCAGTTATACAACCAGACTATCCGCAATATTATGGAAAACCAGAAGGCGCTGTCAGATACCCAAATTGAGTTGAGTACTGGTAGCAGAATAAACAAGCCATCTGATGATCCGGTGGGTGCAGCCCGAGTATTGCGCTTAACCGAAGAGCTTGACACGCTTAAGCAGTTTCAACGCAATAACGACCTGGTTACCGGAGCGTTGGAACAACAAGAAACCATACTGCGTAATATTACCGACACAGTTCAACGGGCCCGACAATTAACCATACAAGCGGGCAATGGTTTATTGTCTGATGCAGATAGAAAAGCCCTGGCCGCTGAGATCGGCCAGATTAAAGACGAAGTGTTTGATTTAATGAACTCGCAAAATGCCGAGGGAGATTATTACTTTGCCGGGTTCCAATCGGAAACCCAACCTCTGGTATTAAATAGTGCGGGTGGCGGAAATGCCTATACATTCCAGGGAGATAGCGGTACTAACAACGTTCAGCTTTCCAATAGTGTGTCAATACGCAGTAGTTTATCCGGGCAACAGGTTTTTGAAGATGTTCCAGCCCGGCGAAACTTTAGTATTACTACTACAACCGGTATTGGTGTTGAAGAGGCATTGGTAGCTGGTCAGGGCGATTTTGATAGGTTTTATCGTAATAATTATGACCCGGTCACACCGCTTAACAACAGCTATCAAATTACCATTACAGCGCCAAACCAACTCAATATTACCAATGTTGGTACCGGCGCTATTGTCGCGACAAAAGACTACGCGGCCGGTGAGTCGTTTAATTTTGCCGGTATAGACTTTACCCTTAATGGCAACCTTGGTGACACGCTGAATTTTCAACTTGATGCGCCGCAAAAGAAAAATATCGCGAATACGCTGAACGATCTCGAGGAAGTGTTAAACAACAGTTCGGTTAGCGACGCCGCCTTTCGTGAAGGTCTCAGCGATGCGCTGGTGGGCATTGATAATGGCTTAGAAAAAATCGCCCTTGAGGTTTCGTCTATTGGCGCTCGTTTAAACACGGCGCAATCAGTGTACGAAACTAACCTGGATATTGAGGTGTCGGTAAAAGAGGCCCGCTCAAGCATTAAAGACGTTGACTATGCCGAAGCCTCGTCTGAGTTTGCCAAACAAGAAGCGGCATTGACCGCTGCGTTAACCACGTTTCCGAAAATTTCCAATTTATCCCTGTTTAATTACATCTAAGTATTCTGTCTCTACATCAAGCCGGGCCAGATACATCCGGCTTTGATTATCAACATGGCTGGAGTAATACGCCACAAACAGTTGGTTTCCAATCCGGGTTATGCCCGGGTAACTATTATCGCCGCCACTGGGCAATTTAATAAGTTCGCTAATTTCCCCGCTGTGAATGGCTAACTGCCATAACTGAGTAACCAGCCTTTTACCATTATAATGCCGACCGGCAATGATGGCGGTATTCTGATTGAGGCATAGCAGCGCTGGAGCGCCAATATAACAACCCAGATCCTGCCAATCCCAATGGCGATAGGGTGGTTTGCTGCGGCCCAATTGGGCTGAGAAAGAATCGGCATCGCGCCTGACAACGGCAATTAATTCGCCACTGTCAGTAAAGCAGCAGTCGCTCTCATTGGGATAACCCAACCCGTGTTGCTGTTTTGATAACACGGCTGTTTTCGCGCAATGCATTTTACCGCGTAAGTTGCCAGCAAACAGATCGAGTTGCTCAGACGGGCGATGATAGGCTAATCCCCACTGTTGATTATTATAGGTTGTTGCCCGCCATAGCCACCAGTTGTCAGGGCCCGGATCATGCCTTGTTGACCACGACACCCCATCGCCACTAAACCAACTGTAGGTTTTTGCCTTTCCCAGTACTGCCGACCAACGCTGATGCGCCAGCAAATATAACCGGTCACCAACCACGCAAAAATGTGGGTCGCGCAGATCGCCCTCGGTACTGAAAAGACGTTGAAACCGCTCGGGCAAGCCCTGTTCGTTTATTTCAGCGATTATCACACAACCGTCATCACTCATATGATGGGTACCCTGCCGGTAGCAAACCAGCAACCGCTGCCTAAAATAAACCACATCCCCAAAGGCATTATGACTATGGCCCCGACATATCCGGGTTAAACGATTCAACGAGATTTGCACGGCCACCTCTTGCTGCTACGTAAAATATAAATCAAAGAACTACCAATAACTTAGCATGGCTTTAAGGCAATCGCGCGGCTACCTGCCAAAAAAATAGTGAATTTTAATTAAAGGGAATTTGGCACGGGTCGATAAAGTACACGAGAGAGCCAGTTCATCAATTACCCCCTCAGGTATTGGTGGCTACTATTACAATGCAATTGCCGGCGTCCCCGGCAGCCAGCGCTAGCTGGATTGAGAGTGTAGGAGAGACTTATGTCTTTGTACGTCAATACCAATGTGTCTGCATTAAATGCACAACGCCAGTTGTCCAATGTGAGTAATGCGCTGGGCACTTCCTTTGAGCGTCTGTCTTCAGGATTCCGTATTAATTCTGCGTCCGATGACTCGGCCGGTTTACAGATTTCTGACCGAATGACCTCACAAATCCAAGGCCTGAACCAAGCTGTTCGTAACGCCAACGATGCGATTTCACTAACCCAAACTGCTGAAGGTGCACTCGATGAGACGACCACTGCTTTGCAGCGTATACGCCAACTGGCGGTACAATCACAAAGTGGTATCAACTCATCAGCTGACCGTGTAGCCCTGCAAAAAGAAGTATCGGCGCTTAAAACCGAGATTTCGCGAATTTCTACTGATACTCAGTTCAACGGTGTTGATCTGCTTAGCGGTGGTTATTCTGCTAAGTTCCAGGTTGGTGCCAACGCAGGTCAAAGTGTGTCGGTTAACCTGTCCAGAGCCGGTGGTTTTGGTGCGTCAGGTCTGAGCGTGGGCTCGTTGTCAGTATCCACTGCAGCGGTAGCGTCAGCAGCGTTAGCATCTATTGATGCAGCCATCTCTACCATTGGTGGAGTGCGGGCTGATTTGGGTGCGCTGCAAAACCGATTCACTTCAACTATTCGTAACCTGAGTAACATTTCAGAAAACGTATCTGCAGCTCGCTCGCGAATCAAAGATACTGATTTTGCAGCAGAAACTGCGGCACTAACTCGTAATCAGATTCTCCAGCAGGCGAGTACGACTGTGCTGTCACAGGCAAATCAGCGTCCGCAGGCAGCGTTACAGCTACTTGGATAATTGATTAAACCGAAGTCAGGGAATGGGGCCAGGAGGTAGTGAACCAGGTATCCACCTGACCGCAGGAGTCGCTCACTCTAACCAAACGAGCATAGCCGGACGAAAGTCCGGCGCTTTGTCTCTTTAAATCATTGAAAAATAAGCTTAATAAAATTTAGCAAAAAAAGGCTAAAGGATTTCTCCTGCCTGCACGATAACTATTACAAAGGCACTGCGAACAATAATAATAAATACGCTAAATGCCTGACTGAGCAACTAATAATAACAATACTGCCAGTCAAACACGGACAAACAATAATAATAAATGTCCGGGTAATTACAAAAAATCGTTAGGAGATTTTACAGTGAGCTTATATGTAAGCACGAATGTGTCGTCGCTGAACGCTCAGCGGCAACTATTTACCTCGTCAACGCAGTTAGATACCGCCTTTGAGCGTTTATCTTCCGGCTTTCGAATTAACAGCGCAAAAGATGATGCGGCGGGTCTGCAGATATCAGATCGCATTACCTCACAAATCATGGGGCTTGACCAGGCAGTCAGAAACTCCAACGACGGTATATCACTTGCCCAGGTCGCTGAAGGCGCCATGCAAGAGATCACTACGGCGTTGCAACGTATCCGAGTGCTGGCCATTCAAGCGCAAAACGGCATTAATTCGTCGGCTGACCGCACTGCACTGCAAAAAGAAGTGTCAGCGCTTAAGTTAGAAATCAGCCGAATTGCCTCGACCTCACAGTTTGCTGGCAGTGACATATTGAAGGGCGGATTCTCTACCGCGTTTTTGGTTGGTGCCCAGGCTGGTCAGTATATCAACTTCAATTTGTCCCGCACTGGTGGCTTTGGCTTTTCAGGCCTGACCAATGGTTTTGATGCCAGTGTGCTGACGGCTGAACAGGCGTCTGCAACGCTGGATCGAATCGACAGAGCCATCTCTGCTATCGATGCGAAACGCGCTGACTTAGGTGCACTGCAAAATCGTTTTCAGTCAACGATCAGAAACTTAAGTAATATTTCGGAGAATGCTTCGGCGGCAAGATCGCGCATTCGCGATACCGATTTTGCCGGTGAAACGGCAGAGCTTACCCGTTGGCAGATTATTCAGCAGGCCAGTACCACTGTTCTTGGCCAGGCGAATCAGCGGCCACAGGCAGCCTTGCAGCTATTACAGTAAATCGGGTGAAGTGATTTATAAGTAAAGTGCGAAGGAGATTGTAATGGATGAGTTTTCAGAAACTGCAAAGAAAAACGGCCGAAACGCAATAAGCGGGGGGAGCAAATTGCATTCGACCATTGGGTATAACGAGGCGAATTGTTAAGTCTGGTTATAACAAATCCATAAAGAAATTGTTAAATGCTAAAACAGCCGACTGACAGGAATGAAGCCAGGAGGTAGTGAGAGGTATGAGGTCTGAACAACATACCTGCAGCCAGCATGAGCTTGTGCTCGGTTTAGCACTGCTTAACCAGGCATTCGCCAAGCAAAGCGTCAGGATTTTAACTCTGACATAAATGATAAAGCACATGTTGTGCCAATTTTTGAATCGCGTTGAGAATAACTATAAATACAACGCTTAATTAAATAGTTAGGAGCTTGTAATGAGTTTATATGTAAACACAAACGTATCGTCACTAAACGCCCAGCGTCAGTTGTTCACCTCAGGCAATCAATTAGATACCGCCTTTGAGCGTCTGTCGTCAGGCTTTCGTATTAACTCCGCAGCAGACGATGCCGCGGGCTTGCAAATTTCCGACCGGATGACCAGCCAGGTAGAGGGCTTAAATCAAGCCGTACGAAACGCCAATGACGGTATTTCTCTCGCTCAAACCGCTGAAGGCGCAATGCAGGAAATTACCACGGCATTACAGCGCATCAGAGTGTTGTCTATCCAGTCCCAAAACGGCATAAACTCTTCTTCTGACCGACTGGCACTGCAAAAAGAAGTGTCGGCGCTTAAAACTGAGATTTCACGAATCTCGGTGACTACCCAGTTTGCTGGTGTAAACATTTTGGCAGGCTCTTACTCGGCAAAATTCCTGGTTGGTGCCAACAGCGGCCAATCCATTAGTGTCAACATTTCGCGCGCCGGAGGAGGCTTTGGTTTTTCCGGGCTAACCAATGGCCAGAGTGACTTAACGGTGGCAGATGCTGCCAGTGCGTCGGCTGCACTTGCGACCATTGATGCTGCGATTTCGACAATTGACGCAAAGCGTGCCGATCTCGGTGCTTTACAAAATCGTTTTCAGTCGACTATCAGAAACTTAAGTAACATTTCAGAGAACGTATCAGCGGCAAGATCGCGCATCCGGGATACAGATTTTGCCGCCGAGACGGCACAACTTACCCGCACCCAGATTATTCAGCAGGCAAGCACAACCGTGTTGTCGCAGGCAAACCAGCGACCACAGGCAGCATTATCGCTACTGCAGTAAAGATAGAAATACCAAAGAGAGGGTGGAACTGAGAGGCCAACCCATGCCAGGGATGGCGGCCGAAAGGCCACCAAATTAAGGAATAAAAAGCCGACTAACAGAATTGAGAGTGTAGAATTTAAGGTTGAGAGGCCAGTATATTTCTACTATCCTGCAAGCCGACCGAAACTGAATTTGCTCAAACTCCTAACGTGAGCAAGTTGGCCGGGTCACTTTTTGACTCGGCCTTTTTTATTTTTATTGACCGATCCCGCAACTTACCCAATTCAAAAAGCAATACTAGTGCCAACATTTTCGTCTGTGATAAAAAATACTGATGGCAACCATTTTACATGCCTTTGCGATTCAACGCTTGTCGTATTCATCCGCAGCCATTATTTGCCGCGTCAAAAATATAGCGCTTATTTCTGAGTGCCAGCACCGTTTTATACCCTGCAAATATCCTACGTCGACATTCAGGTATTAGCCAGATCTCACTAAACAGCCTCGCTTATTGGTTGCCATTAATCAAATTGGCGCTCCGAATTTATGCAGTGGGTGGAATGTTTCAGGGGTTTGGGGAGAAAATTTAGCTATTTTTACTCTATAAAAAACAATGGCTTAAATTTTATTTTGGTTTTTTTTAAATTTTTTTATAAAAAAAACTAAAGATCCTCATGTTTAGGCCGATAGCTATTGTTGAGGGGTAATTCATTTGATGAATTGAGTAGTTGCTTTATGGCGCTACATTTATGAGGTGATTTGGCGTGAAGAGTTAATGTTAACACATTAATACGTCCACGCTAAGTCTTATACGTAAGGCTATAGCATTCAGTTTCCGGGGGGATTCTGCAAATGGTATAGCCTCAGGAGGTTAACAATGAGTTTATATGTAAATACAAACGTGTCGGCCCTGAATGCGCAGCGTCAATTAAGTGATGTAAACGATAAATTAAGTACATCGTTTGAACGCTTGTCATCAGGTTTCAGAATTAACAGCTCGGCAGATGATGCCGCGGGTCTGCAGATATCAGATCGCCTGACGTCACAAATCCAGGGCTTGAACCAGGCAGTACGTAACGCAAACGATGCTATCTCGCTGACGCAAACAGCTGAAGGTGCGTTGTCAGAAGTGACAGCCAGCCTGCAACGTATTCGTCAGTTAGCGGTACAATCGCAAAGCGGTATTAACAGCTCGGCTGACCGTGTAGCCCTGCAAAAAGAAGTTTCAGCGTTAAAAACTGAAATCTCACGGGTATCAACAGATACTCAGTTTGCTGGCGTTGATCTGCTAAACGGTACTTACTCTGCTAAGTTCTTAGTAGGTGCGAATGGCGGTCAAACCATTTCGGTTAACTTGTCTCGTGCGGGTGGCGGATACGGCACATCAGGCTTGTCGCTGTCCAACTTGTCAGTGTCAACAGCTGCGGTTGCATCTGCTGCGATAGCCTCTATTGATAGTGCTATTTCCACTATCGGTAGTGCAAGAGCTGACTTAGGTGCATTGCAAAACCGCTTCCAGTCAACTATTCGTAACCTGAGCAATATTTCGGAAAATGTCACCGCGGCTCGCTCGCGTATTCGTGACACCGATTTCGCTGCTGAAACGGCTGACTTAACGCGGAACCAGATCATTCAGCAGGCGTCTGTATCAGTATTAAGCCAGGCAAACCAGCGTCCTCAAACAGCGTTGTCGTTGTTAGGATAACTGATTGAGCGGCAGTAATTTGCCGCTACTTTGTTTTGGTAAACGGGCGTCTGTGAGTTGCAGGGCCCGTTTTATTCGTTTATGACAGAGGGTTTTGTTATGGATGTTACCACATCACAAATTGGCCAGAATTTTGCTGTAAATAACCTGGCAACCGGAGAGCCTCAGTCCGACGTAAAATCGAATCAGGCAACGCCGGAAAGTGCGCCGGGCAGTGAACAAAAAAAAGTGGCTCAGCGACCAGAAGATACTCAAGCTCAACAAAATTCAGCCGATAACTATAATCGAGAGGAACAGGGGCAAGAGATCGCAGGTGCTGTCCAGGAGATCCAGACGTTTCTGCAAGCGCAGAATAGAAACCTGGCATTTTCTGTAGATGAAAACACCAACCGTTCGGTTGTCACTGTGAAAGATTCTTCATCGGGAGACGTAATAAGGCAAATTCCCTCCGATGAAGTATTGAGGTTAGCAGAAAGAATTAAAGATCTTCAGCAAGACATCGGAAGTAGTGTGGGGGTTCTTTTTAACAAGCAAGCTTAGAGGTGAGTTATGACTATTCAATCGTTAGGTGTTGGTTCAGGGCTTGCGCTTGACGATCTCGTCACGCAGTTGCTCAATGCTGAACGAGCGCCCAAAGAAGCGCGTTTAAAAGACAAAGAAGAAAAAATCCAATCTGAGATCTCTGCATTAGGGCAAATAAAGTCCAAATTATCTGACTTTAAAGATTCTGTAGATAAGTTACGCAAGGACTCCGACATCAACGGCCGTGAGCCTACCATTACTAACCCTACTGAAGACAAAGAAGTTTTCACTGCCGAAGCCTCGGGCTCAGCACTACGGGGGACGTATAAAGTAGCGATAACTCAGCTGGCTTCTGGCTCACGCATAGAAACGGCCGATGCGGTGTATACCTCAGGTACCGACAAGGTGCTGACCGATGGCGCCGGTGATACCACAATGACCTTCAAGATAAATGGGTCAACAGATGAAACATTCACCATAGACGTCAAACAAAACATGACGTTGGCGCAACTGCGTGAAGCCATCAATAAGAATGAAAATAACTTTGGTGTGAACGCCAACATTATTGATACAGGCACCGCTGCCGGAGCTAAACTGGTGTTTACCTCTGATGTAACAGGTTTTGGCAAAGATCTGGTTATCGTTAACGATGGCGATCGTGGTGAACTTGAAAAACTCGCGACGACCAATTCAGCCGAAAGTTTGACTTACTTGTCGCCAGTTAAACCCGCGCAGGACGCTTTAGCGACAGTTGACGGCATTCTTGTCCGTAGCGACACCAATACCTTTGAAAATACGATTCAGAATGTGTCCTTTGAAGCTACCGAGGAATCCCCCTTTGATACCAATGGTACCACTCGCCTTGAATCAACCCTGGAAATCGGTTTCGACCGCAAGGGCCTCGAGAGTAAGGTTCGCGATTTTGTTGATAACTATAACAAGATCATCAAAGATATTAAAACGCTGACCCGCTATGGTTCATCCGAACTGGAAGATGACGGTGCGTTAGCGGGCGACTCGATGCTACGCGGAATTAGCAGTAGTCTGGCTGGCGTGGTGGGCTCAAGCGTGGATAAATCTACTCTGGGCAGTCTTTTTGGCATGGGTATCGAACTCACCTCCGATGGCAAACTGGAAATAGGCGATCTTGATTATGGTTTGGGTTCTGGTCAGGACAGGTTAGAGAAGGCGCTTGAGGAAAACTTTGACGACATCGCTAAATTGTTCACCGATGAAGATCAGGGTATCGCTACGCGACTCTACGAGATTACCAAAGAATATACATCTTACAGCGGCTTGCTCACCTTACGGGAACGATCAGCAAAAGACGACAAAGATCAGTTACAGGATGAACGTGAGAGCTTTGAAACAAGAATGTTTAATTACGAGCAAATTTTACGCGACAGGTATTTGAACTTAGACCAAACCGTCGCAAGACTAAATCAGACCGGTTCTGCCTTGTTGGCATCACTGGGTCAGTACTAGATAACCTGAACGAGGAGTTAGCATGGCACTTACGGGAATCAACGCGTATCGCAAAGGTAGTCTCAAGCAGGATATAGCCAATGCCGATCCGCATAAACTCACATTAATGTTAATGCAAGGTGCGCTGGACCGGATTGCCTATGCAAAAGGGGCAATGGAGCGACGCGAGTATGAATTAAAATCTCAGTATATCTCCAGGGTAACAGCAATTTTAATTAATTTGCGCGAAACACTGGATGTAAAAATCGGCGGTGAAGCGGCAGAAAACCTCTTCGCTCTGTATGATTATATGATTGACCGCTTGCACGACGCTCATGTGAAGAATGACTTGCAGATGCTTGATGAAGTGGCTAACCTGCTAACACCTATTCGAGACGCTTGGGTACAGATCCCTGAAGAAGCCAAGCAGGAAGCGTATTTAGCTCAGCGTCAAAAACGCGAAGCTGTGTGAAGACCAACGAACTTGATCACGACCTTACTCCCGACACGTTGCGCAATCTCAATGCGCAGATATGTGAATGTGTCAATACTCCACCCGACGAAGAACTCTCGTCGGGTTTTGAGCGTTTAAATGCGCTCATCGCCGAGCGCGATGAGCTCATCCATTCTATTTTAGCTTCTCCCGATCACGAATTTGTGCGCGAATTTGCGGCCCGGGAGCAAGTCGTCAACGACAAACTCAAGAACATGGCGCATTCTTTGCTAAGTAAAGCTAAAGACGATGTCAGCCATTTTATTCGTAGTCAGGCCGCCGTTAAAAAGTACAAATAAACAACGTTTGGCCGTTACAACGCTGTAAATAATGGCTTTTTGCTGTCTTACTGACTATATTTGCAATAATTGGTTAATTATAACCGCCTGTAATGAAACATTTTTTCTGCAAAGCCATATAACATGGGTTGCTTTTCCAGCATCATTTGGCGGCTGCAGTCACAACAGGTGATAGTGCAAATCGTGGTAATGTAACGTGACAATGTTTTGACAATCCAAGGCATAGATACCTGCTGGTCGATTGGCAACACGGCTTGTTTGCTTTGTCAGCACGGCGTTGCTGAATACAAATAACTGACTTTTTTAGCGGTGATAATATGAATGTGTTTGACAATAAAACGATACTAATCACCGGTGGTACCGGCTCTTTTGGTAAGCGTTTTGTGAGTTACCTGCTGGCCAATGCAACCCCCCGCAAAGTGATAATTTATTCTCGCGACGAACTAAAACAGTTTGAAATGCAGCAACATTTTAATGCTCCCTGCATGCGTTATTTTATTGGTGATGTCAGAGACAACGAACGGCTTAAAATTGCCATGAAAGGCGTTGATTACGTAGTGCATGCCGCCGCGTTAAAACAAGTGCCCGCCGCCGAATACAACCCGAATGAATGTATAAAAACCAATATCAATGGCGCTCAGAATGTCATAGATGCGGCCATGGCGAATGACGTTTCGCGCGTCATTGCGTTGTCGACCGATAAGGCCGCAAACCCGGTGAACCTGTATGGCGCAACTAAACTGGCATCTGACAAGCTATTCGTGGCGGCCAATAATATCTCAGGTGCCACCGGTCCGCGTTTTTCGGTGGTGCGTTATGGCAATGTAGTGGGTTCACGTGGTTCTGTCGTGCCGTTTTTCCGCAAATTGCTCAGCGAAGGTCGCCAAAAACTCCCTGTTACTCATCCTGAAATGACCCGCTTTTGGATTACCCTGGATGAGGGCGTTGAGTTTGTAGTGAATAACTTTTCGCGCATGCAGGGCGGTGAAATCTTTGTACCGAAAATTCCCTCGATTCGTATTACCGATCTGGTTACGGCAATGAGCGGGCAATCGGCTTACGAAGAGGTTGGCATTCGCCCGGGAGAAAAGTTACACGAGGTCATGGTGCCTGAAGAAATGGCCCATCATACCCTGGAGTTTGACGATCACTACGTTATCGCGCCGGCTATCATCTTCTTTGATAAGAATATCAACTACCGGCGCAATCGTCTGGGCGAAGAGGGCAAACCCGTGGCTGATAAATTTGAGTACCACTCTGGAACCAATCCACACTTCTTAACCATCGATGAGTTACAAGCTTTGGATAAAACCACGTTATGATCCCTTACGGCAAGCATACGTTATTTCCGGATGATATAGAGGCTGTTAAGCATGTGCTGGAAAGCAGCTTTTTAACTCAGGGTGACCAGGTGCCCCGTTTTGAGCAGGCGATATGTCAGTATACCGGCGCCGAATACGCGGTGGCTTGCAACAGTGGCACGTCGGGATTGCATATTGCCTGTTTGGCTGCGGGCGTTAGCCGCGGCGATACCGTGTGGACTGTGCCAAATTCTTTTGCCGCCTCGGCGAACTGCGCGTTGTATTGCGGGGCTAGCGTTGACTTTGTTGATATCGATCCGGCAACGCGTAATATTTGCATCTCCGCATTAACCGACAAATTGCATCTTGCGCTGGCTGAAAACAAGATTCCAAAAGTGATTATTGCGGTGCATTTTGCCGGCAGCAGTTGCGATATGGCAGCTATATCAGCCATCGTAGAGCCTTACGGAATCACCCTCATAGAAGATGCCGCACATGCTCTGGGCGGGTCTGATTCTGACGGTAACCGGGTAGGTTTGTGTAAATACTCGGCCATGACAGTGCTGAGTTTTCATCCGGTTAAATCTATTACCAGCGCCGAAGGCGGCATGGTGCTGACTAATGACGAAGAAACGGCCAGACAGTTACGCCGTTACGCCAGTCATGGTATCAGCCGCGACCCCCAGCTCATCGGCGCTGAACATGCCGACGAACCGTGGTTTTATGCGCAGTTTGAATTAGGCTTTAATTACCGGCTGAGCGATTTACATGCTGCTCTGGGGCTTTCGCAACTCAAGCATCTGGATGATTTTGTTGCCCGGCGATTAGCCCTGGTTCGGGAATATGACAAAGAACTGACCGACTTGCCGGTTATTAAGCCGATCCTCGATGAAAACAGTGCCTGGCACCTTTACATGATCGAGTTGAACCGTCATGATCGCAAAACTGTGTTTACACAGCTTCGCGAGCGGGGGATTGGTGTCAATGTACATTATATACCAATCCACCTGCATCCTTATTACCAGAAATTAGGGTTTGCGCCTGGTCAGTTCCCACATGCCGAACACTATTATGAGCGAGCGCTGACACTCCCTTTATTTCCCGCAATGTCTGCCGATAACCAGCAGGAGGTTGTTAAGCAGTTAAGAGAGGTTTTACTATGAACATCGCCGTGATCCCAGCCCGTGGTGGCAGTAAACGGATTAAAAGCAAAAATATCAGGGCGTTCGCGGGACAGCCTCTGATTGCCTATTCTATTCAGGCCGCTAAAGCCTCAGGAATATTTGAAGATATTCTGGTGTCGACCGATTCGGAAGAAATCGCCAGAGTGGCTAAAGCCATGGGCGCCACTGGCATTATTGAGCGCCCTGCAGCACTGGCCGATGATTTTATTGGCACCACGCCGGTCGTGCAGCACGCCATTAAGAGTCATCAGGATATTGAAGACTCACCGCCAGATTATGTGTGTTGTATTTATGCGACGGCGCCGTTTATTACTGCCAGCTCGATTGTCGAGGGGTACAGTAAATTAGTCGCCGCCAAAACCATGAAGTACGCCTTTTCAGTGACAACATTCCCGTTTCCGGTACAGCGCGCCATCAGAATGTCGGGGAACGGTGTTGAGCCGGTTGATCCGGGCAGCATGGCCTGTCGTTCACAGGATCTGGAAGAATGTTATCACGACGCAGGTCAGTTTTACTGGGGGACGCCGGAAGCCTGGTTAGGTGAGGCAGGCATGTTTGCGCCTCACAGTATTCCGGTTGTGTTGCCACGACATATGGTGCAGGACATCGATACGCCGGAAGACTGGGAACGTGCCGAGTTAATGTATCGCGCTTACGTGGCGGACAGCAAAAAATGAGCCGGCCAGACGCGCCTAAAACAGTGAATATTGGTGGGCGCCAGATAGGCGCGCAGCACTGCCCGTTTATTATTGCCGAGTTAAGTGGCAATCATAACCAGTCACTGGACACCGCTAAGGCCATGGTTGAAGCCGCTGCCGAGAGCGGCGCGCACGCGATAAAACTGCAAACCTATACTGCCGACAGCATGACACTGGATGTCAACGCGAAAGGATTTGTTATAGAGGAGCAGGATAGTTTATGGCACGGCGCCAGTCTTTACAGCCTGTATCAAAAAGCGGCGACGCCTTATGCATGGCATGCTGAATTGTTTGCCTATGCCAGGTCGTTAGGGATGCTTGCATTCAGCTCTCCCTTTGATGAAGCCGCAGTAGACTTTCTGGCCGAACTTGACGTGCCGTGTTTTAAAATCGCCTCGTTTGAGCTCACCGACATACCACTGATACGAAAAGCTGCCAGCAAGGGTAAGCCACTGATCATGTCGACAGGCATGGCCAGCCTGAGCGAGATTGAGCTGGCTGTGAGTACTGCGCGGCAAGCCGGTTGTCATGACATTATTTTATTAAAATGTACCAGCACGTACCCGGCGGAGGCGAGCAATACCAATTTGGTCACCATCCCTCATTTGCGGGACGCTTTTAACTGTCAGGTAGGGCTGAGCGATCATACCGGCGGTATTGGCGCCTCAGTGGCGGCAGTGGCGCTTGGCGCCAGCGTAATCGAAAAACACTTTGTACTGGATCGCAATGGCGGTGGCGTGGATGCGGCGTTTTCACTGGAGCCACAGGAATTAGCCTTGCTGGTGGTCGAAACAGAGCGTGCCTGGCAGGCCTTAGGGCAGATTACCTATGGCGGTAGTGAGGCCGAAGATAAATCAAAACAGTACCGGCGCTCTATTTATGTCAGTGAGGACATTGAGCCCGGTGATACCCTCGGCGCGCATAATTTAAAGATTGTTCGCCCGGCCTTTGGACTGGCGCCAAAACACTGGGAAGAGGTGTGCGGTAAAACTGCCAGGCGTGCAATGTCAAAAGGGACCCCCCTTCATTGGGGGGCCATTGGTTAATGAGTAAGCTGGTCTTTTGTGTAGAGGCCTCTGCCAGTGCCGGTATGGGCCATCTGATGCGATGTCTGGCCCTGGCTCAGGCCGCTCAAACCCGCGGGCTCGATAGTGTTTGGCTGGTGCCGGAGCCGGTGTTACCGGTTTGTCGCCAGCGGCATGACTGGGTTGGGCGCGCAGAGCAAGCTGCCAGCACGGAAGCGGGGCTGGCGGCGCAGGTTGAAGCCATATGCCAGCAGGAACATGTGCTAGCCACCGTGCTTGACGGTTATCATTTTAGCGCCGACCTAGCACAACAACTTCAACGCCTCGAACCCCCTTTGCTGGTGCTGGATGATATTCAGGGTGCAACTATCGACAGTGCCGATATCATTGTGAATCCCGCGGGCGAATCATTGCACCGTGACTATAGCCGGCGCAATAGTACAGCTACCTTGTGTTTAGGGGCGCCGTACCGCTTGCTGCGCAGTGAGTTTGCAGTGACGCTGCCACTGGAATTAAGCCAGCGGCGCAGTCTGACGGTCAGTTTAGGCGGCAGCGATCCAAAGCACTACACACTGCCCTTACTCGACGCTTTAGCTGCCACCTTACCGGATGTGCCGCTGCGGGTTGTAACCGGGCCGGGTTTTGCGCATCGCGATGCGCTCGATGATTTTATTTCTGACTCACCGGCAATTATCCAACATGTACACAATTGCCAGGATATGGCTGATGTATGGGTGAACGCCCGGTTAGCAGTTGCCGCGGCGGGCGGCACGCAGTTTGAACTGGCTGCTTGCCATACACCTGCGGTGTTACTGGTGGTGGCTGACAACCAGTTAGTGGCGACGGAGCAAGCCAGCGAGCAGGGCTGGTGCGAAACCTGGGATGCACGTGAGAGTCTGGATGCCCCAGCACTGAGCGAGAAGATAAAAGCTCTGTGGGACGACGCGCAAACACTCGAATCAATGCATCAAGGTGCTGCAAATTATGCATTCACCGAAGGGGCCGATAACGTCCTCGATATGCTGGCGGAACACTTACAAAACTTGCAACAAGCGACGGGCGAATGATAAGCGACACTCCGGTAAATCAGTATTCTATCAATGCCTACCAGGTATCACTTGAGCCTATACAGATTGAGCATCAGGCATTGCTGCGCGAGTGGCGCAATAGCCCGGCGGTACGTGCGCAGATGTTGTCGCAGTCGGTCATTAGTGAAGAGCAACAGCTTGCCTGGTTTAAGCAAACCCGTATCGACCCTAAGCAGCTGCATTGGGTTGTGGTGTATCGTGACGAGCTTATCGGTTCGACCAATGTGAAGTCTTTGGAAACCGGCGTGCCGGCCACACAAGCGCGCTTACTTGAACCCGGTTTGTATATTGGTGAGCCGCGGTATCAGGGTAATATTATTGCGTTTGCGCCAACGTTAGCAATGTACGATTACTGTTTTGAACAACTTAATGCTGAATGTTTCAGAGCAGTGGTTAAGAGCACGAATAGCGCGGCCTTGCGTTACAATCAAAAGCTTGGCTACCGGCAGATAGGTACTGCACAGCAGGGCACGCTTTGTACGCTGGAGTTGACCTTTGACGATTATGTGCAAAGTACCCGGCAAATAAAACAGTTCTTATCGCGGCAACGAACAACAAACAGAGGATAATGTGGATAATCAGCAAAAGTTAATTGATGCTTTTACGCAGGCCCTTGGTATTAAACCAGACGCCGTGACGGACGAGTTAACCTACAATACTATCCCGGAGTGGGACTCAACGGCGCATATGGTTTTGGTGGCTGAGCTTGAGAACACCTTTGATGTCATGCTCGACACCGACGACATTATTGATATGAGTTCGGTGGCTCAGGCAAAACTGATATTGCAAAAATACGATGTCAACATCGGATAGAGTCTCGCTCAGTAAAACATCGGTACTGATCACCGGTGCCACAGGGGGAATTGGTATGGCGCTGGTAGAACGCTGTTTAGCGGCGGGGGCTACCGTGTTTGCCGCGGGGCGAAACGAAGCCAGTCTCAATGCCTTACAGGAAAAAGCCGGCAAAGCACTGATCCCGCTTTGTTATGATGTGACCGACGAACAAGCCGTGAAAGACACCTTTCGACAATTGCAGCGTATGGTGTCAGACGGGGTCGCGCCTGCTCTTTTTGGATTGGTAAATTGTGCCGGCGTAATGCTGGAATCGCCCTTGTCTGTAACCAAAATGGACAACCTTAAAGCGCAACTCAACATTAATTTATTGGCGCCTTACCAACATATGCAGTTGGCCAGTCGTCTGATGAGCCGGCTGCGTCGTGGCAGTATTGTGAATGTAGTGTCGCAGGTGGGCGAGCAGGGGAGTAGCGGTATGAGCGCTTATGCGGCCAGTAAAGCGGCGCTCACCGGCGCCACAAAAGCGCTGGCAAAGGAACTCGCGCCAATTGGCATTCGGGTGAATGCGGTGGCGCCAGGCTTTATTAGCACAGCGCTGACCAGCCATTACAATGAGGCTGATCAGCAAGCGGTATTAAAGCGCGTGGCGTTGGGCCGGGCCGGTACGCCTGAAGAAGTGGCCGATGCCATATTTTATTTGTTATCGCCGCTGGCGGGCTATACCTCTGGTCAGGTACTGGGAGTGGATGGAGTGTTTACACCATGAGCCAAACCTCGCCGGTGCTGAGGATTCCGTTTATCTCTGAGCATCGCAGTAGCGATGCGCTGGCGCTGCTTGAGTCACAAGGCAGTATGACGTATCGACAGTTAGCTGCAGCCGTTGAAACGCGAACCAGGCAATTCACGCAAAGCCTGAACGTCGAACGGCCAATAATACTGCTAGTGATGGATAATAACATAGGCTCCGTGGTGGATTACCTGACCGCGCTGGCCCTTGATTACGTCACATTGGTGGTAAATCCCGATGCCAGCGATGAAGTACGCCAGGCCTATATCGACGCATTTAACCCTCATGCAGTAATCAGCCAGGGGCAGGTGTCACTGAGGCACACGAGCGTGATAGACACCGATCCCAGAGTCAGCCTGTTGCTATCAACATCTGGCAGCACCGGTGCGGGTAAATGTGTGGCGTTGTCGGGGCGAAACCTGGTAGCAAACTGCCAGTCGATTCTGGAATACCTACCCATTTTACCCTCCGACAACACTCTGGCCACGTTGCCACTGAGTTATTCTTACGGACTGTCTGTGCTCAATACTCACCTGCAAGCCGGTGCGACAGTGTGTTTTACGCGTAACAGTGTGTTCGATAAAGCGTTTTGGACCGAGGTTAAAACATTGCCTGTACATTCCTTGTCGGGTGTACCGTCTTTTTATGACATGCTCGCGCGACTGCGCTTTACGCACATGGATTTGCCCGAACTGCGTTATTTTACCCAGGCCGGTGGCCGCCTGAAGCCTGCACTCGTAGAAGCGTTTGCCCACTATGCAGCGGAGCATAACAAACAGTTTTTTGTCATGTACGGGCAAACCGAGGCAACGGCGCGGATGGCTTATCTGGCGCCGCATAAAGCGGCGGCAAAACCAGCGGCGATTGGCCAGGCCATCGCTGGTGGTGAATTTAAAATCGTTGCCAGCAACCAGAGTACTCCCGGCCAGGGCGAACTTTTTTATCGGGGTGACAACGTGATGCTCGGCTATGTCTCCACCGTGTCTGAACTGGCTGGCTTTACGCCGCCCGAGTGGCTCGCTACCGGGGATATAGCAAGTTGTGACGCTGACGGCGATTATACTCTCATCGGACGCTTGAAGCGGATGATAAAACTGGCCGGAGAACGGGTTTGCCTCGATGTGATGGAACAACTGTTTACAGCGGTGTTGTGTGATTATAGGCTCATGTTACCCGCTTGTGTGATAGGCAGGGATGACCACATTATTTGCCTTTACAGCGGCGATATTGCGCCAGATTTACACCAAAGCGTGCTCGAAGCGATAGCCAAGCGAATGCAGATCCCACGGCGCAATATTACCCTTCGTAGCGATGTCACCTTGCCCTACACCACCAACGGAAAGCTCGATTACGCCGGACTGACTGCGCAACTTGAGGAGCAGAACTGATGTTTAACTATTCCTCAGAGTTGTTCGAGTTGCCGGTGTACGGTGTGGGCCGGACCGACAAGCAGGCTATGCTCGATAGCATGTTAAGCAGGTTGAGCGAATACCATTATGACCATTGCCAGGCCTATAAAAACTTACTCGATTGCAATGGTTTTTCCCCGCGCAATAAAGCCGCTGCAGCGCAGCTGCCAGTGGCGACGACATTGTTTAAAGATCTGACACTATCGAGCATTCCTGATAGCCAGGTGTTTCGGCAAATGCGTTCGTCCGGCACCAGCGGACAAGCGTCGAAAATTGCACTGGATGCCGACTCTGCTAAACGTCAGAGCAAAGTGCTGGTAAAAATTTTGCAGGCCTGGCTGGGCAAGCAGCGCCGACCCATGTTACTGATAGATTCAGCAGCCACGGTTAAAGCCGCTGGCGCCATGACCGCGCGCGCCGCCGGGCTGCAAGGGCTGTCTTTTTTTGGCCGCGATCATTGTTATGCGCTGGACGAAAATATGCAGTTGGATATACCAAAGGTAACAGCTTTTTTTGATCAGTACGGGCAACAGCGGGTGCTAATGTTTGGTTTTACCTTTATCGTTTGGCAGCAGTTTGTACAAGCGCTTCAACGTCACGGTTTAACCTTTAATTTTGCTGACGCAAAGCTGATCCACGGCGGTGGCTGGAAAAAAATGCAGGAGCAGGCTGTGACAGACAGTCTTTTCAAACACACCATCAATGAGCGGCTGGGTAATGTCAGTGTGCATGATTATTATGGCATGGTGGAACAAACCGGTACCATTTATGTGCAGTGCGAACACGGTTATTTGCACACGCCGGTGTGGTCTGATGTATTGATTCGACGACCAGATGACTTAAGTATTGCTGACGTGGGAGAAAGCGGTTTAATACAGGTGAACTCGATATTGCCAAGCAGCTACCCCGGTCACTGCTTGTTAACCGAAGATTTAGGTATTATTCGGGGCGAAGATGATTGCGAATGCGGTCGTCTTGGTAAGTACTTTAGTGTACTCGGCCGGGTTCCCAAAGCAGAAGTGAAGGGTTGCAGTGATACATTTGCATAGTTTGTCTCATTTGGTTAAGTGGCATATTGCTCCGACAGAAAGTATGGACTCAAAGCCAGTTCCGGGTGCGACCGAATTGTGTGAAGCAGTAGGCGGTTTTTCTGATTTTTTGTTCAAACAAAGCACATTGAGGCGCTACCCTGAGATAGTGGCACTGGCGTTTTGGTTTCGGACCGCGAACCTTAAACATATCCGTAATCGACTAGCTCCTGACGATGCATCGAAAACAGTACAACGAGTGTTTCATATCGCCCCGGCCAACGTCGATACGGTGTTCGTTTACTCATTGTTGCTCTCTGTATTATCCGGTAATTGCAATACAGTAAGAGTAAGTGAACGTAGCGGTGAAGTGACCTGGATTTTAATTGATATGTTAAACCAGTATCTGGATACCCAAAGGGGCACATTGCTTAAGGCGCTGATTTGTGTCGTTGAATACCCGGCACAACATCAAGCTGTTACCGAACAACTCAGCAACTGGTGCGATCTGCGGGTAGTCTGGGGGGGCGATGATGCCATTAAGGCCATTTCTGAAATCGCACCGCATACCCACCAGATTAGTTTTCCGAATCGTTATTCGGTCGCAGTCATTAACGCGACGCAACAAAGTGACGTAGCAATTCATGCCCGTGCATTATTAGCGGACGTTTTACCTTTTAATCAGCAAGCTTGCTCTTCTCCCAAAGCTATTTATTGGTTAAACACCCAGCCAGCACTGCAGGAACAATTTTGGCGAGAAGTCGCGACTCAACTGCCGACGACAAACCATCAATTAAGTGTTGGCAATAAGGTAGGTCAGCATACTGATCTCCAGTACTTAGCCGCGTCGCAAGGATTAAAACTGGCTGAAGAGTTTGCCGATAAAAGTGCATTCGCGCGTATCGCAAGTGTTGGTCCGCTTGGCCGCTGTAAAGTAAGCGAAATTACCAGCGCAATGCTCGAAGTGCATGCCGGGAATGGTTTGATTCTCGAACAGGACATACAGTCAATGAATGACATTGCCTATTCCACAAAGTTACAAACTGTAAGTTGTACCGGAACTGACACCGGAATAGCACCGACGGGTGAGCACAAGCGGATCGTCCCACTAGGTAAAGCACTCGAATTTAACGAGGTGTGGGATGGCGTCGACTTATTAAAGGAGTTTTACTAATGGTGTTGCTTAGATTTGAGGATCTTCAATGTTAAAAGATATTCGCATGCACCTCGAAGCAGATGAGGATAAACAAGCTGATTTGGAGCAACAGCTGTCAAAACGTATTATTTCAAATCATCGTCGCAATGCATTGGCCTTCGCAAGGCATATACCGTCAATTCAGCATGAAGTGCAAAATGTGACGTCTGAGAATATTGCTATTTTTGCCAATAAACTAGGACAACACAATATTGTCGACTATGGTACTGGAAGAACTGTCTATGGCCTGGATCCGCAAGCGGAGATTAGCAGACAGGTTGATGAATTTGTTCGTCATGCACCCTATATGTCCCTGCAAACTAGCAAAGAAGAGCTTGATTGTGATAATTACAAATCCAACGAGCTGGAATCATTACCAGGTTACCAACAGCAAATGGCTTATCAGGCACTCCCTGAAAAAGTGGATGTACTGGTTGTGTTCGGCCTTGGGATGGGATTCCACATAGAAAAACTAGTACAACAGTGCAGTATTAAACATCTCATTATTTACGAGCCTGAAAAGCAGTTTTTCAAATGTTCTGTGTTGGCTATGGATTGGCAAAACTTACTTCAGACAATGGAAGATAAGGGTACGGCAGTCTACTTACAATTGGAGAAAGATGGCAGGGATCTCATTGAGAATATTGAAGAACTTGCCAGTAATGTCGCAATCGACGGGTTTTATTTTTATAAACACTACAATCATGACATTTTCGATGTGGTTGATCTCGATTTAAAACATTACTCCTGGCAACATCTGGTAAAAGAAGGCTTTAACTTTGCGAAAAGAGATAATCCTAATCTATATCTGCCAATATGGTCTGCAAGCATCGATATAGAGCACTCAAAATCGGTGAGCGAGGACGAATCCAGATATGTTGCTAATTTGGCGGCATTCAAAAAGTATTTCCCCGATATTTACGCTGAGTTTAAATCCTATCAGCCGCAAGATTGGCTCCCCATCAGACAGTCTAATGGCGAAATTAACCTTGTGCAGAAAAAGTCACTGTTGCCATTTAATGGTGAGTCACCTAAGAACGATGCGAAAGTGAGTTTTGAGTATTTTGATAAATACCCACAGAAAGACGGCCTGGTGTTAGGCTATAAAGGGGCAAAGTTAAAAAAATATCAGCACTATCAATTTGTTGCTAAAACAGAAGAATTACTTGAAGAGGTGGCTGAAGACGTTGGCCAATTGCCTGAAACGGTAAAGTCTCTGATTATGTTTGGTATTGGAACAGGTTATCCGGTAGAGGCGCTTTGCGATCAGAAAAAGGTGGAAAAGCTGTTTTTATGCGAGCCTAATCGTGATTTCTTTTATGCATCGTTATTTGCCATTGACTGGGAAAAAATCCTGGTTGATGCGGATAATCAAAAACATCGAATCTACATAAATATCGGTGACGACGGTTCGCATCTTTTCAGGGATCTTTTGGCTCAGTTTTATTCAATCGGCCCTTATATTCTTGCCAGCACCTACTTTTATCAGTCTTATTATAACGCGAGCCTTAACCAGGCATTGGCGCAACTACGTGAGCAGTTACAAATAGTTATATCAATTGGTGAGTATTACGATCATGCTCGTTTTGGTATAGCACACACCACTGAAACGATTAGCCGTGGCTATCCATTGTTACTTTCTCACCCAGCAAAGAAACTCACCCACCAGCAAAAAGAGGTGCCGGTGTTTATTGTTGGTAATGGACCCTCTTTAGATGGTTCTATTGAGGCAATCAAAGAATGGCAAGGGCAGGCGATTGTCGTTTCCTGTGGCACAGCTCTCATGCCACTTTACAAAAATGGTATAGTGCCAGATTTTCATGCTGAGATAGAGCAAAACCGCTCAACCTTCGATTGGATCTGCAGGATCGGTGATTTTGAATATCTGAAAAAAATAAATTTAATCAGTTGTAACGGCATACACCCGGATACCTGTGATCTGTTTAATAATGTTTATATTGCGTTTAAATCAGGAGAGTCTTCGACAGTCTCCGCGCTTAATATACTTGAACGTGAAGACTATGAAGAATTGGATTTTGCATTCCCCACGGTGTCTAATTTTGCGGTGAATATATTTAGCAAAATTGGCTTTAACCAATTGTACCTGATGGGCGTTGACCTGGGATTTTATGACCGGGATAAACACCACTCGGTGCATTCTGGTTACTATCGAAAAAATGGCAAGGAGGTGTACGATTATAAAAAAAATAACAATACTTCGCTTGTCGTTCCTGGCAACTTTAGAAAGCATGTTTTTACCAAACATGAATTTAAAGTGTCGAAAGAGATCCTTGAGCAGACCCTGGCAAGCCGCAAGCTCGATTGTTTTAACACCAGCGATGGAGCGAAAATCCAACACACCTCGCCGCTCACAGTCGATAATATTTTATTAACTAACTCTGCCGCCGATAAAAAAGATGCGTTAACCGCGGTATTGCAGACAGCATTTAGTCCGTATGCGGAGAGTCAGTCTTATCGTGAGGCGTTTGAGACGCGTTATTCCCCGAAAAATCTGGAGTTTGAACTGACAGGGATTATTAAATTGGTGGAGCAGCCAATTGAGACGGTTGCCGATGCTGAACATCTCATTGACCGGCAAAAAGATATGTTGTTCGCCTCCTATTCTCACAGTAAATCCTTGTTGTTTTTTTTACTGTACGGGACGCTCAATTATTCTAACTCGGTACTCAGCAAAATCGTTAACAGCCGTTCTGAGTCCTGGTTAATGCAAACGGAAAGATTTATCGAAGACTGGCTGCACTTTTTGAAATCAGTCAAAACAACTGCCCTCGATAACTTATTTTCGTTTGATTTTTGCTCATCGTTTGCTGACAAGCGTGAGCATGTTTTCATTAACAACTATATTGCTAACGAGCAAGTAGTAGTTAAAACGGATACTTCGCTTGAGCCATTGCTGTTAGGCCGATTAAAACACTTATCATTTTCGCCAGAACAGTTTTCAGATTGGTCTGAAACGTCATTAGACGGTGTGAGCGAGCTATCCGGCATTCTTTTTCTTGGTCGTAACAGTAAATCGATACTGGAAGAGGTGGGAGATGATATTGCCAGCGGAAAATTTAAAAAATTGCTGGTGTGTGGTTTTAACCCAACTGAAATCGAACACTTAGATTGTAAAGAGACCATTGTGAGTTATGTATTGCTGGGCGACTTTCTTAGCAGCGATGAAGATTATGAGGCCTTAGCTAGCGGTGAAAAGCCGTTGATTGTTGCGCATCATTTGGCATACGTGCTGTATAAGTGCTTTATGAGTTGTGATTATTACAGTTTATTTATCCCCAAAGCTAATTTTTATGGGGAAAATATGACAGCGCAGCAAAATTATGTTGATAACATAATAGATTGTATCGGCAACCCCGAAGGCTTTATGGAATTTTCGACCTATGTGGCAATGAGTAAACGACCGGGCATTAGCAAGGATGATTTCCATGATGCGGCGGGGAATCTCGGCATGTTTTTTAGTGGCATCCCCACGGCGAATGAGTTGGTAGTGCCATTATCAGACAATGCGCTAAGGGATGAACTGGCATTTCATTCTAAAGGCAAATGGCACCTGGTCGACTAAGTCGCAAAAGGGTGAATTAGGACATATGGAATTTCTGACTGGTACCGCCAACATACTTCCTGTTTTGTATTTAAGCCTTATTGCGATTTTGCTGTTGAATAAGGAGTTGCGTGCCAAGCGGGGGGCGTTGAGTAAGACGCTTTCATTAGCCGACCTGAATTGGCTGGCCGGAGTTGTTTTTTTGCACTCAGCGGTGAGCGGGTTAAATGATTATACGGGGATGTTATTAGCGCTAACCTTTACCGCCTACGGGTTACTTGTATGGCTCGATGCAATGCTATTCGTGCAGTACCGCATTGAAGTAAACCGTGAAACCATTACATGGTTTTTTAAGGGAACCAAGGGGTTACTTAAAGGTATCCCTCATTTATTCGACGTTCTTAATAAATACTGGCCCGCGATCCTCATACCTTTTTCGATTACTGGCGCTTTCTGGTTATCTGTATACAGCCTGAGCACGGAGGTTTCGCTTTTAGCAGCATTTATGTTTGTTATCTATGGCTGTTCCGCAAGTACCCCACGGACATTCAGAGTTCTGGTTGTGCTGTTTGGTAGCGGTCTGTCTTTGCTGAGCGTATTACTGGGCAGCGAGCTTAGATTTAATGAAAGTAGTATGTTGACGTTGCTTGCTGCATTTTTGCTGTTCATAAACATTTATGCGATGCTCAAGCGGCCCAAAAGTGCCTTTTTTACAACCCCCAGTTTGTTGCCCAATATTGTGTTGAGCGATGATTTTATTGTTGCTGAACAAACTGGCAGGTCAACTGACAGTCACTTTATTCCTGAGCCTAAGTCGATACAAAGAAGCAATCTTTTCGGCTGTTGCAAAGGCGCCAACGTCATCATGATCACCATGGAGTCTCTCGGGTGTTATGTAAAGCCCTATCCGGGAGCGCCGGTGGATTCGCTGTTGGAAAAGCGCTTTGGCAGTAATCGCTGGCTGTCGGAGCAACACTTTAGTCTTTGCCCGAACACGACAGTTTCAACAAATCAGATATATACCGGCATGTATTCTAATAATCCTTATAACAAGAAAGATTCTGCCTACTTTGGTGCCGAGCCTTATTATATTCGTGATTTAAAAGCGCAGGGTTATACAACACTGTTTTTAGACAGTGCCAATACCGACCTTTACGATTATTGGAAGCTATTGGAGCGTATTGGCTTTGACCATGTATGGGGTACACAAGACATACCTGCGAATGGGTTAACGGCTGATTACCGGCTCTGGAACATGGTGGATGAAATCGTCGATAGGGTTGGCGACAGACCTTACTATCTTCACTTAATCAACGATCAGACCCATATGCCGTATGAAGTGGTAGACAAACAACGCTTTAATCGACATAAAGGTAATAGTCAGAAGGCACTCTATTTAAACGCCGTTGAAGAAGTGGATTACATCATCGATGAATTTCTTAACCGGTTAGCGCAAAAGCTGGACCTGTCGAATACCATTTTGGTGTTTACTGGCGATCACGGCGAATCCTTTGGCGAGTATGGCTATAGCTTTCACAGTAATTCCGTGATACCCGAGCAGACCCAAGTGCCATTTATGCTCACGCACCCTAAGCTGTCTGCTAAAACTCTGACGCATTCGAGTCACTTTGACTTGTTTCCGACATTCTTCGACCTGCTGGGTATTGACTACCAGCACAAAAGTTTCGGCCAGAGTTTGGCCCTGGACAATAGGGAGTGCTGTTACTTTTTCCATTCAGCGACGCTTAAGGGCAATACACCAGCAAATTTCAGCCTGGTGAAAGACAATCAACTGTATTGGTTTGACCGATTGTTTAATCAAACCTATCAGTTTTCCTATCAGCATGAGCACTGGAGCAATATTCCAGTCAGTGACAAGCAATGGATTGAAACAATGCTTGGCTATAATTTGTTGCAGAAAGGGTTAATCAACTCAGATAGTGAACGGCAATCTGGCTGAATTAATGATTTTTGCACATAGACCGATATAAAGTTTGTCAGTGGGTTTACAATAGTAGCGTCATGAAATACCGCTTAAATAAAATTTACTCAGAATATGCCAACGTGCATCAGGTTTGTCAGGACGCGCTGACGGTGTCAGATAGCGCCAACGTCCGGTCCATATTAATTGGCGGCTCGTTACTTGGTATGGTGCGTGACAAAGATTTTCTGCCCTGGGACAAAGATGTAGATTTTTGTGTCTACCAGGATCAGGTCAGTGACATATTCGCTCTGGAGTCCCAATTCAGAGAGGCCGGGTTTGAATGTCGCAAGCACTTTGTTGGCGTGCGCAGTAAAGGCGAATTGGCCAGCGGATTAACTGGACTAAAAGCTATCACGACACTACTGGATTCACTCAGTATCAAGTATGTTCTCACTAGTGGCGCGTTACTCTCTTTGTACAGAGACGGCAAGTTGAATGCGCAAACCGATACGCTGGCGCTGTTAATCCCTACAATGGAAGAGGCAGAAATTAATGCGCTGGCAAAAGAATTCGGCCATTTTGAACAGTGTTTTATTCGCTGCGTGGACGGGCGGGGTAAGAGCCTGACCTTGGAACAAGACGGATGGCGCATAAATCTGTTTAATTTTGAGTTCTCGAAAAACAAAGGCGTATGGCGGGATCTTAATTGTGAATACTGGCTGGACTGCAATTTGCTGAACGCGAAAACACTAGAAGTGGGTGATGAGCAGTTTAGAATTCCTGTTGATACCGAGTCGTTTTTACAGGCTCGCTATGGCAATAGATGGTCTGAACGTTCTCCAGGTACATTCACAGAAGGACGACTGCCAGCGTTTTTGCAAGTATACAAAGCTGGGGTAATGGTTGATTATATTATTCATTATCAGGTGGGTGAAAAAACCTATTGGTTTGAGCCTAATGCGAATGTGATCAGCACTCAGGGCTTTCTCCCTACAGAACTCAAGTCGACAACGGCCGGAGAGCTGCGTTTTCCTGTTCATCCCGAAATTTTTTTAAAAGAGCATTATGGAGATTGGCAAACGCCGGTAAAACGGTGGAATGGTGCAGTAGACAACCCGACTTTAGTGCCCAATCAGCACGCCATGGCAATTATTCTCAAAAGCTATCCAACATTAGCGGTTAAATAATAGATGACGAGTTTTCTTACACAGCAAATAAATCAGGCGATTGAGAGTAAGCAGGTCAAACTGGTGTCTTTTGACCTCTTTGATACGCTTATATATAGAAAAGCTGATAAGCCTGCTTCTGTTTTTGCTGAGGCATTCGACTTGGTGAGTCATAAGCTGACAATGCAGTTAAACGCCCGCGATTACGAAGAATTGAGGCAATTTGCTGAAAAAAACTTAAAAAATAAAACGAAGAGCAGAGAGGTCAGCCTCCAACAAATTATTGCGACCTTGCCGGTGTCAGCACAAGATCAGGAGACATTGTTGCAGGCAGAACTGGCCGCGGAAAAGCGTCATGGCTTTATTGATGCGGAGCTTAAAGCACTGATTCTTGCGCTGCGAAAGCAGGGAACACAAATCATCTTTATTTCAGATATGTACCTGACAGCGGCGCAGATTCGGCAGTGCTTCTTTTACGATGAGCCAGAGTTGGCTGATATTCCTTTGTATGTGTCCTGCGAGCGTCAGGCCAATAAAGCATCTGGTGAGCTATTCAAACAGATTCAGGCTATTTATCAGATTGAATACGCTCAGTGGCTACATATTGGCGATCACGAAATATCCGACGTTAAAAATCCGCGCTTGCTGGGAATTGCGGCAATTCATGCCGCACCTATGTTTAATTTAAAGCGCATTACAGAAGCTGAAACTAAGATTTTTAACGCACGTAACGATTGTAATGCAGTCAGGCAATTAGCCGCATTACATCGCCCTCCGGAAGTAGATGTGCCCTGCTATGAGCTGGGCGCCATAATATGGGGCCCAACACTTTTGGGTTTTTGTGATTGGGTAATCGAAAACGTTTTAACTCAGCAAGCTTCGCATATCTTGTGCGTTATGCGTGAGGGAGAAGTGTTTGCCCCGTTAATAGAAAAACGGTTATCGCAAAGGCAACTCAGCGAAATTAAAGTCATCAAGCTCTATGCATCACGCAAGTCCACGTTTTGGCCGTCAATAGATATTACCAGTGATGACTGGTTCGAAAGCGTCATCAAGATTCTCGTTGGTCGACGAGGATATAGTGTTGCTGATTTTTGCAAAGATTTTGGCTTTACACCTAAGGTATTGCTGAGCCAGTTTGCAGATCTGGACTTTAAAAAAACTGATGGCGTTTATTTTGAAGGCGAGTCAGTTTTTAAGCTGTTGTGTCAACAAGCAAAAGCGAACACACAGCCGATCAAAGCTAAAATCGCCCAACAAAAAACTCAATTCATGGCGTATTACCAGCAAGCGGTTGGCGTGGAACTTAGCCAATGTGTAACAGTTGATTTAGGCAACGGGGGGACTATTCAAAATCATCTGGAGCAAACCCTGGGGATGCGCGCTGCGGCGAATTTGTTACTTTACTCGACGAACAGAATATATGGTCGCCTCGATACGTTATACCAGTCATTCATTGCCGCTCACAATGACAGCGATAACCTGCGCAGGCTGTTGGCTCGCTCGCCGGAGTGTATAGAAAGCTTTTTGTTAGGAAACATTGGTACTACGCTGGGCTACTCATCATCAGGTGAGCCGCAACTTGGCAACGCGACTAAAGAAAATGACACGCTAGTGTCTAGCTTTTACCGGGGCGTTGAGCAATTTTTTGATTTGTTCCTTCGCTATAACTTACCTCAGTCCTCGTTGCGAAGCGCCGTAGCAATTTTGTCGCGATTCGTAAGAATGCCAACGGTGGAAGAGGCGAATATATACACCCGGCTGCACCATGAAGACAATTTTGGCGCCGACATTTCTTACCCTATTATCAATGATGAGCAAATTACTGCTGTTAAAAATCTCGGCGTTGAGCAGGCACATTCAACCTTTTATGCATTTGAACACTGGGAGATTGGCGTGTTGCATTGGCCGCAGGCTATTATTACGCTGCTTGATCCTGATTTTCACTTCCGTAAAGCAGGCTTGTTACTCAATAACAACTACCTGAATATTGTTAACCTGATAAAGCTAATTGAAGAAAAACAGTGGCGTAATTTTACTGTTTATGGCGCTGGTATTTTCTTTGAACAGTTTTATGAGATTGCGTCAACTTATAACTTTACCGTTGAGCGCTTGGTTGACCGTAAGGCTGAATTAAGCGGTGAATACCAGTTGCAAGGATTAAGCGTTAATGGTCTGGCAGAGGCGTTGAAAAAGGGCTCGAGACTGTTTGTCGTGACCTCGTTCGCTTTTAAAGATGACATTGCCAGAAATATCTACAACCTGGCAGATGAAATGGGATATGCCGGCGATATTGAAGTGATAAGTCTATGAATTTGATACAACAAAAACTTGTTAGTATCGTTATTCCCTGCTACCAGCAAATTGAGTTTTTGCATCGCGCTGTTAACTCCTGTATTAAGCAATCTCACTCAAACATCGAAATTCTGATCGTTGATGATGGCAACGAAGACCCAATTACCCGGAAAGACTTTCCGGCCGATCCGCGCGTTAAGCTCATCAGGCAAGAGAATAAAGGCTTATCGTCAGCGCGCAATACAGGCATCGCCAAGGCTGAGGGAGACTATATTAAGTTTCTCGATGCTGATGACTGGCTATTACCGGATTGTATTGAAACGCAGTTAAGTTCGCTGGGTGCCAGTACTGATACGCTATCGATTATTGGCTACTGTTTAACCCGCGATAATGGCGGCACAGCTCAGCCTGTTATTCCTAAGTTTGGCGATTTTTTTGATGGTCTCGCGGCAATTAATATTGGGCCGCCGCATATCTTTTTATATCCCACTGCACTGGTGAAAGAGGCCGGAGGCTTCTCTACGTCTGATAAAGTCAGGGGGGGGCATGAGGACTATGACTTTAACCTGCGCCTTGCGCTTAATGGCGTGAAAGTGGTGACCTGCCACAGTATTGGTTGCTACTATTTTGTTCATGAGCAATCTATGTCGAACAAGGTTGAGAGTATGCGGGTTAGCCGGGGCAAGGTGCTTGCAGACGTGCTATCCGAAGCTCAGGCGCAGAGTGCTGAGTTAAGTTTATTTTGGTTAGTCTCTGCTCTCACCGGAGCGCTTAAATATGGTTTTTATGATTTAGTTAAAAACTCCCTGACAGCCAGAATAGAAGAAGCCAGGTCACGCACTGATGAGTCCCTTGGCCATATTGAACTAAAAGAGCTAATTTGGATGCTGCTGCGATGCCGCCAGCAAATTCTGCAGTTGCCATCGGCGCGAAATGATGTCCTCTGGATTGAGCATGTTTTGGCTTCACTTTACAGGCGTTACAGGAGAACTGAGCGCTTTTACACCGACCAGAATATATTATCGAGTTGCTATTCCGTGCGACCTTTTGAGTTATCAGAACGGCAAATAACGAGCATTGTTAATCGGTTACAACAGCTGGCGCCGCCTAACAAGCTGTTGTTATGGGGAGAGGGTGCGGGTCTTAAGCGCTGGCTAAAATGGGTGGAGTTGGCAGGTGTTAACAATTGCATTGGAACGAGTAAGGACATTAAAGAATCGAAGCGTTTGGAGGGGGTTCCATATTTACCTCTGAACGACATAGAGCTCACAGAAGTTGAGAGTATTCTTATTTGTAGTGAGAGTTATTATTGGGAAATTATAGCTTTTCTGCGCTCATTGAAACTCGAAAATAAAGTCATTGATATCTATTCGGAGTTAAACTTTTAGTCCTGCCGCTGATTAATGAAATTGGTTATGATGCCGATATCTAAGCAATGTTGCTGCTAAATGGGTTGATTGGCGCATACTGCGAATCAACACCCTTGTAAGCTTGTTGTACAGCTGGTGAATAAGCGCTGCGAAATTGCACGTTGCTGCAGAGAAAAGGTAATTGATTTGAGAGTCCTGTTAATAAGTCGCATCAATGAACACTCACAAAAATTCGCGGGAGTGTTTAATAAAATTAAGGGCCAGTTGGAAGGGTTTGAGCAAGCAGGATGTGAAGTGTTCTGCTCGTACATGTCTTATGGTACTCAAACCCTGGCAAAATATCATGACAACCATTTTGTCACCGAGTCATTAACTTTTACAGACATCAATGCAAAAGACGAACCGGTAAGCTTTTGGGAAAATGCCGTCAGTGTTGTAAACCATGTGCAACCAGACTTCATTTATGTGCGTTACGAGCCCATGCTGCATTCACCTACGCTGGTTCGTTTTTTTGAACAGGTCGGCCAGCAATCAGCGGCACAGAAATGTATAGAATTTCCAACCTATCCTTATGAATCTGAATTACCTGATGCGAACTTAGATACCGTGAGGGCTAACCGGCAGGCCATGCTTGAACATGTTGACCATATATTTTCGACTTGCTATGAACCGTCAATTATGGGGAAAGTTAACCACCCATTTGACAATCAATTAAGCGAATCAATGATCAACAGTTTTGCGGAGCATAGGCTTGTTCCGTCGCGTAAACAATCGGCAGGAATTAATTTGCTAATAGTGGCTAATTTAAGCCACTGGCATGGTGTAGACCGCGTGTTATTGGGATTGAAAGAGTATTACAACCAACCTCGAGATAAAATGGTGACGCTGGATGTCGTTGGGGTGGGGGAAATGCTGGAACAGCTAAAAAACACCTCCAATGATTTAGGCATTAACCATTCGGTTGTGTTTCATGGTTTCAGGAGTGGTGAGGAACTCAATCAATTATTCATTGATGCTGATGTGGCAATTGCGAGTTTAGGAATGCATCGTACAGGCTTGTATCGCAGTTCAACGTTAAAAGCCCGCGAATATATGGCGTCAGGATTACCCGTTATTTATTGCTGTGATGATAGCCTTTTTGAGGATAACCCTTATGCTATGAAGGTTGCTGAGGATGATACAGCACTGAACATTAGTGATGTAATACGTTTTTCTGAAGCGTTGACAAAAATTGATATTAGCAAAACAGATATCGCAGCATTCGCAAGCGGCCGAATATCCTGGCGTACCGTTGCCTGTAACATACTTAGCGTCGTGAAAGGTTCAAACAAAGTTAAAATGACTGATGTTAAGATCGCAGAGAAAGAAGATAGGAATGACTCTTGGTTAACTTCTTTCAGACAACTTTGGAAGGATAAAACCTACATCGCTTTTGTTGGAACAGGGCGTATCGGAACTAATTTCTTTGCGTCATTTTTTGACTCGGTACTTGATGAGGGCATAAGTGTTCATGAACCTCGTCCGGATGCCTTCGATTTAGCAATGGATTATATTCGCAATAAGCCGGATGTATCAGAGGCTGCACAGGAATACATTCGGATTCGAAGCGAGCTTTTTTCTCGAATGACACAAGAGAACAAACGGTACTTTATTGAGTCTAACAACAATTTATCTCTGTTGTTGCCGGTGATCGAATTATTGTTTCCAAATTATAAAATCGTCCACGTTATTCGTCATCCAGAAGACTATATTTGTTCGGTGCTCGGGAATGTCCAAGCTGGAGGGTATTCCTTGTACAGTGACGATGACCCTCGCCTGAGACCGTCAGCAAAAGATTTTAATGATGATCCGTTCTGGAACCAATGGGAGGGCTTTTCTCAGGAACAAAAGATAGCCTGGTTTTGGGGCAAGTACAATGGTGAAATCAATAAGCAAATGAAGGGTAAATCGCAGTATTTACAACTAGAGTTCGCTGATTTGTTCAATAATGAAAGCTATCTAAATATACGGCAGATGTTAGCGTTTCTGCAAATTGAGACGCTGCTTCACGTTGATGATAACGATCTACGGCAGCACTTTAGCACTCCGCGTAATGTGTCGAAAAAGAAAATCGAAACCTTTGCAACCTGGCCTCCATCGAAACAAGAAAAGTGCCGTTTGATTTTTAATTATTTTCAGCATAACGTCGGGCTGAATAAAGCCACTGATTTTTTATGAAAATTTTCAATGCTGGTTAAAATGGCAACTATGCTCGAAGATAAAATTAGGCTTTTTACAGCGCAAAAAGGTTTAAAAGTCAGAGTTGTTCGCCGCGACCTACTTAATGATTTGGAAGTGCGGTATAACAGAAGCCTAATCAATACATATTTTGAGACTGGTGTGTCTTTTCAATCCGCAATTATTAATGCTGGATACAAGGTTTTTCTAGGGGCTTACTCTTATATGAATGACCTCGGTTATATACGCTCTAATACTTTCATTGGGCGCTATTGTTCGATTGGTCGTCGTGTGACTATAAGTGCTGGTATGCATGCGATGCATGGTGTCAGTACTCATCCAGCTTTGCGTAAGTCTCTTAATTATTCGACATCTGAACAATCAATGCTCAAGCTAAATGTAGCTAATCCCACCACACAGCAGACTATAATACTCAATGATGTATGGATTGGTGACGGCGCTATTATTATGCCTGGTGTTACAATTGGTAACGGTGCAGTAATTGGCGCTAATGCGGTGGTAACACGCAATGTGCCTCCATATACAATTGTGGCCGGTAGCCCTGCAAAGGTTATAAAAAAACGGTTTCCGGAGAAAGTAATTGCGAATTTGTTAAATAGTCAGTGGTGGAACCTTCCTCACGAGCTATTAAATCAGATGCCAACCGGTAATATTTTTGCTTTTCTTGAACATTTAGAGAGCAGAGCAGCGAATAACATAATACTGCCGACTTTTTGTATAGAACAGGGCAAGGAATAGTACCGGTGAAGACTGTTAACTCTTATTATCAAAAGGTCAGCGCGGAGTTCATATCATGAACGCTTTAGTCGATTTTGTTCGCTCGATATACAATCGCAATGATTTTATTGCTTTGCATGAACCACGATTCTCCAGTCAGGAACATCGTTTTTTACATGATGTTGTCGATTCTACTTTTGTATCTTCTGTAGGCAAATATGTAGACCAATTTGAAGATGACATTATGCGTTACACAGGTGCAAATGGAGCTGTAGCCGTAGTCAATGGCACCGCTGCTTTGCATACATGTTTGCATGCGTTGGATATAGCCAACGGTGATCTGGTACTTACTCAGGCGGTATCCTTTGTTGCGACAGCCAATGCAGTCAAAATGGCTGGAGCAGAACCGGTTTTTATCGATATTGCTAGAGATAGCCTGAGTCTGTGCCCAGATGCATTGAAAGAATTCCTTACCAATCAAACTTCGCTTACCCAAGATGGTCAGTGTATCCATAACTCAACTCGTAAGCTCGTCAAAGCGATTTTAGTCGTGCATACATTTGGTCATCCGGCACGATTAAATGAATTGCTTGAAGTTGCTAAGACCTGGAACATTCCTCTTGTAGAGGATGCTGCAGAGAGCTTTGGAAGTTTCTACGAGGACCAGCATACTGGAACGTTTGGACACTATGGGGCTATTAGCTTTAATGGAAATAAAATTATAACGACTGGTGGTGGGGGGATGATACTTACAAAAAGCAGTAAAACTGCTCGCCAAATAAAGCACATTACAACCACTGCAAAAGTCTCTCATCCTTACGAATATTATCATGATGAGTTTGGTTTTAATTACCGCATGCCTAACCTGAATGCGGCATTAGGTTGTGCGCAGTTTGCTTCGTTTGAGAATGTTTTACAGCAAAAGCGTGAATTAGCGGATAAGTATCAGGCTTTTTTTTCGGGCACAGACTATGAATTTGTTACTGAACCATCCTATGCCCGGTCAAATTATTGGCTAAACGCTGTAATTTGTCACGATGCGGCAGCAAAAGTGTCTTTATTAGAGTCCACAAATAAACAAGGCATCATGACCAGACCGCTTTGGCAATTGCTGAATAGTTTGCCGATGTATAAACGCTCTATCAGCACTGATCTCACTAATTCTGAATGGTTAGCAGCACGTTGTGTCTGTCTACCCAGCGGCACCTTTAAGGAGGTAGAGTAATATGAGCGAAGACAATCTCTCGCGGTTATATATTACTGCTGATAAAACGGTCCTGGATGCGCTTAAACAGATGGACCGCGTAGCCAAAAAGCTTCTTATTCTGGTAGATGAAGAATCGACATACCAAAACCTGATATCGGTTGGTGATTTACAACGCGCAGTTATCAATAACGTACCGCTAAGCGCTAAAATTGCAGAACTGAAAATTGATGCGAAGTGGGTATGTAACAAAAGCGATTCATTTAGCCACATCAAGCGAACCATGGCTAAAATTCGTTGTGACTTTATGCCAGTGGTTGATGAGCATAATAACGTAATAGCTATACATTACTGGAATAATGTTTTTGGAGGCGCTGACCGATACAAAAGTAAAGTCTGTAAAGCTATCCCGGTTGTTATTATGGCGGGGGGGAAAGGTACCCGGCTAAAACCTATCTCTAATGTGTTGCCAAAACCGCTGACTCCGGTTGGTGAACGTACCATCCTGGAGGAAATTATCGACCAATTCCAGGCTGTAGGGTGTGATAAATTTCATCTGTCAGTCAACTATAAGAAAGAGTTGATTCAGTATTTTGTCGATGGCTTTAAGTCCGATGACTACAGTATAGATTATGTATGTGAGAGCAAGCCTTTAGGCACAGCGGGCTCACTGGCTTTATTGCGGGATAAAATTGACAATACTTTTTTTGTCACAAACTGCGACATTCTTATCAACCAAAACCTTGATGAAGTACTGGGATATCACCGCAGAAACTGCAATAAAATAACACTGATAGCTGCGTTAAAACACCACAAATTGTCTTATGGTACGCTGAAGACTGGGGACGATGGAGTTTTATTAGCTCTGGAAGAAAAACCCGAATTTACTTTTAAGATTAATACTGGTGTTTATTTATTAGAACCCGAAGTGTTTGAGTTTCTGCAGGATGATGAATATATGGACATAACAGATCTTATCGAGACGGTTAAAAACTCGGGCGGCCAGGTAGGCGTTTTTCCAATTAGTGATAAATCCTGGATGGATATTGGTGAATGGCCTGAATATATAAAAACAGTGCACTCACTATCCGATGACGATAACTTTAACGGGTTGATTTTTAACTAACCTATTATGGAAAATATAATTATCATTGGGGCGGGTGGTCACGCGAAAGTCATTATTGACATCGTTGAACAAATACAGACGCTGAATATCAGCGGCATAATTGCCCCTCATTTGCAAAAAGGTACGATATTCATGGGGTATCCTGCGCTGGGGCGGGACGCTGATTTACCTCAATTAGTAACTAAACACCAGATTTCAGGTGCAATAGTAGCGATTGGCGATAATACCTCCCGACAAAAAGTCGCTGAAACTGCCAGGCAGCTATGTCCCAACCTGAAATTTGTGACTGCCGTACATCCAACGGCGACTCTTGCTGCCGATGTAATCATAGGTGAAGGAACGGTTGTTATGGCAGGGAGCGTCGTCAATCCCGGAGTTCAGGTTGGGTCTTTTTGCATCATTAATACGCTATCTTCCGTTGATCACGAGTGTAAACTGGCTGATTATGCTAGCCTCGGTCCTCGCGCTACTCTGGGGGGAAACTGTACGGTAGGGGCGTCTTCTATGATTGGGCTCGGCGCAATATTGTGTCATGGGGTGAGTGTTGGTACACATACAGTTATAGGTGCCGGCTCGCTAGTCAACAAAGACGTTGGATCATCAGTTATAGCTTATGGGCAGCCGGCACGGGTAATTCGAAGCCGGCAACCTGATGAACGTTATCTTTAAATATTACTGTAAACTTTACTGTCAGGGTCTTTAATAAAGCCGTCTCTAACTACCTGCAAAACCTGAGCAATGCCATCTGGCACCGTTTTAGTAATTTTGAAATTCAGCACACGGGCGATTTTATCAAAATTGACTCTGTAGTCCCGGGGGTCTTCATTCCTCTCTACGTAACTAATCTCTGCGTCCGGAAGTAATCTCTGAATTTCATCTACAATCATTTTTTTCTGATAGTTTTCTGAAGTATCACCGACATTAAATACTTCATAGGCCACTTTATCTGACGTTGCATTTAACACTTCGAGCACCGAACGGGAAAGGTCTACGACGTGGCAATAAGGCCGCCAGAATTGTTCACCGAAAATCACAAGCTCCCGCCCCAACGCAAGTTCCTTAGTAAACTCATTGACAGTCAGGTCAAATCGAAGCCTTGGGGAGAGTCCGTATACCGTAGAGAATCGTAAACAGGTCGGTATACAGGTTGCGCCATTCGCTTTTTGTGATAACAGGAACTGTTCAAACTCCACTTTAGTCTCTGCATATAACGAAACCGGAGCCAGAGGAGATGTTTCTGTTACAAACCCTGCTGAGTTATCCATTTTTCCATAGTTGCTACACGTGGAGGCAAAAATAAAGCGTTTAACGTTATGTTTATTTGCTATGTTGTAAACTAGTTTTGCGCCGTCTAAGTTTATTGATTTCGTTAATTCTGGCTCCTTGGCACATGCTGGGTCGCCAACAATGGCAGCAAGATGGGCAATATAGTCAATACCAGGCATAACCTTGTGCAGAATGGTCTCATCCCTGACATCACCTTTTACAAAAACGAAATTTGGGTGGTTGAGTAACTCAACAATACTTTCGCCTCCAAAACTCAGCTTATCCAGCACGGTTACATGATAATGGTTATCGAGAAGTATTCTGACCAGAACACTGCCGATATAGCCGGCGCCGCCGGTAACAAGTACTTTTTTCATTTTTGCTCTCTAAATTTATAAGGTGCTGAGTCGTTTTCTACTATCAGATTATGCCAATCTTGAATTAACACTCCCCAATCACTGAAACCGGCAATTATCATCTCATTATTTTGCTCTGGACGAGGCGTCGCCAACATCTCAAGCAATATTGTATTTATTTGGTCAATGTTTTCAATTTTGGTAAATTCTACGCCTGCTCGTTCTAATTTAGAATAGTCCAGCCATTTCCCTGTGATTAGATGACTACCTGAATACAAACTTTCCAGAACTGTTCCTGAGGCCGCATCCGAGAGTGGGACGATGATACTAATATCGATACACAGTCGTAGCTTTGCAACGTCTTCATCGGATAGATAAGTTTCAAGGATCTGGTAGTTAAGTGATGAAGCTGCCAGCAAAGATCTGGTCTTAACCAAATGGTCCGGATATTTACCATAAGTAAATGGCAGTACAAAGAATACATCCTGTAACTGGTCCTGAATTTGAGTCAGTTGATTAATGACAGTGATATGTTGATGTATTGGGTTAGCCGAGTAACCTAACAAAACAATTTTTTTGTCTGTAGGAAAACCGAGGTGTTTACAACAGGTCTGCTTACTGATTTGTTGTTTCTTTAATTTAGCAATATGCTGTAAAGGTAATAATCCAAATAAACAATTGGAAAATGAAGTGACTTTTCGTCGCTTTTCAGATAATAACGACTGTAATTTCTCTTTCATTTTGGGAGTATGGCAGTTGATTCCATCGCAGCGATTAAGAATAGCTGACAACATAGATGGCGTGCTACATCGAAATAAGTCAGATCCCCAGATTACCGCTGTTAGTTTTTTTGTACTAAGTCGGTAAATAGGTGCTGCTAAATGATGAAGTATATCAACATAATGGATTTGGATATTATCGTAATAGGTGCGATTTTTTCTGAAAAAGAACCAGGATAATACGCCTAGTAACCATCCGTAACGAACTTTTTTGCCAAATTTGGCCTTCCACCATTCACAAATCGGATTTGTATAAATATTATCTGGCCTGGCTTTGAGACGTTCTATTGGCAATGTGCAAAGGCAATCAACCCGTAGGGAAGGGTCATAGGACTTAAGGTTGTTAATAAGCCCTATTACAAACGTTGAATTAATATTGCCAATAATTAATACGGATTTCATTATTAACCATTTATCTGTTTAAGTAACATAAATGCTTCTGCTGCCTTGCAACCAGCCTGCGCCCCGCGGATTTGCCACAACGCTCGAAGAACTTCAGGGCGTCTGGGAAAAGGAAATTGCCCGAACTCACTCTCATATAGTAAGCATGTTTTCAATTTTTTCTCGGCATGCTCAGTAATATTATTGTAGTAGTTGGGTCGAAAGCCGCCGCTCTCGGGTTTTAAATCAAAATCTGTTTCAGATGGCGTTTCATAGGCCAGTAGCTGTTTTACAGAAGGTGAGCGGAATGTTTTAGATGCTGAAATTACCGCATCAAATACATATTGGTGATCGCTGTGAACATCGTTTCTAAATGGCACGTAAACAATCTCAGGTGCTATCCGTGTTAACACCGACTTTATTGGCCCGATGATCTCTCCCAGTGGGTAGGTCTCTAAACCAGCAGGTTTTAGTCCAAGCTGACTTACCGATTTAAAGTGTAAGGCATTCATGACCTCACTAATTTCCTGCTGACGTTTTGCTGCAGTGGCAGCGCTGTAACCATACTCTTCTTCAGGTGTGCTCGATATTTCGGGTCACCAGTTTCAGCATGTAAGGTTTCCATTATAGATAAACATACATTATTACCAATTAAATCAGCCAATGCTAATGGGCCTAAGGGATGATTGGCACCTAATTTCATCGCTTTATCAATATCCTCTTTGCTCGCCACGCCTTCAGCAAGCACGCTAACTGCCTCATTAATCATTGGTATTAGCATTCTATTGACAATAAAACCGGGTGATTCCTCAACCAGAACGGGGGATTTATTTAATGAAGCTGCAAAGTTTCTTACAAAATTCAAAGTGCCATCAGATGTTTGTAAGCCCTTAATGACTTCTACCAACTCCATCATTCCAATAGGGTTGAAAAAATGCATGCCAATAAAATTTGAGGGTGTATGCGTGTAAATTGAAAGCGCTGTGATAGATAGCGAAGAAGTGTTGGTAGCCAAAATGGCAGACGAGGGAAGATGCTCGGAAATTGCAGTAAACAAGGCCTGTTTTTTTTCAAAGTTTTCGACAATGGCTTCAATGACAAAGTCCGTATCATTAAGTTGGTCAAACTTTTCGATAACTGTAATTTTCGCCGCCATGCTTTCTGCTTTTTCTGGCGCAAGGTTTTGTCGTTTAAGTGTTTTGTATATATCTTTAGTTATTTTAGGAAGTTTCAGGGAAAGTTGCGATGGTGTTCGTCCCCACCATAGAATTTGGTCTATGCTATTTTGTTGCGCGAATGTTGAAACAATTCCGCTGCCCATTGTTCCAGAACCTAATACTGCAACTTTCATGATAAAATCTCTTTAGTTTCATGCAGGATAAACGGTTATCGGACTTTTAGACACTAACTTTAATGCAATTTAACTGGCTGTCTGACCAAATAGGAATGGTTGCTTTAGTTTGGACGTTAGGTGTCGATAAAGTACTATCCCAGAAATTAAAGCGAATAAAACTATCCGGGTTCCAAGTTAGGTAGCATGAATGCATACCTTGTTGGTAGCCTGGAGGTGCCTGTTAGCAACTCAAAAGTGAATATTGAGTGGCAACCTGTAGCACTATCGGAGTATTTATGACTGAAAAAATAAAGTTCGGAATTATTGGCTGTGGCAGAATTGGAAGCAGGCATGCTGGTCATATTGAAAATCTGGGGGAGTTGGTGGCGGTATGCGATGTCAGATTTGAGGCTGCCGAGAATCTGGCTAAAACCCACAACTGTCAGGCATATAATAATATCGATGAACTCCTGACAAGCCATCCGGAAATTGAGGTTATTGCAGTTTGTACGCCTAATGGTCTTCACGCAGAGCACACTATTCTGGCTTTAAATAAAGGCTTTCACGTACTTTGTGAAAAACCAATGGCTATTTCAGTTCATGATTGCGGGCGGATGATTAACGCTGCTGAAAAAGCCAATAGAAGGTTGTTTATCGTTAAGCAGAACCGGTTTAACCCAGCTGTGGCGGAAATTAAAAAAATTATAGATGAAGGTAGGTTAGGACAAATTATGTCTGTCCAGCTTAATTGCTTCTGGAATCGAAACTTTAATTACTATAACTCTTCCGACTGGAAAGGCACTAAAGCACTTGATGGTGGTACCTTGTACACTCAGTTCAGCCATTTCATAGATTTACTTTACTGGCTGGTTGGTGATGTTGAGGATGTGCGCGCTTTCACAGGCAACTACAGCCATCAGGACGTGATCGCGTTTGAAGATACCGGTGTTATTACGCTTAAGTTCTTTAACGGAGCGATAGGCACAATCAATTATACGGTCAATTCGTTCGGGAAGAATATGGAAGGCTCTATCACGTTATTTGGACAGAAAGGTACCGTTAAAGTGGGTGGTCAGTATCTGAATAAACTCGAGTACCAGTCCATAGAAGATTATGAGATAGGGGAGTTGGCGCCTGGTAACCCAGCCAATGAATATGGCGAGTATCAAGGCTCTATGTCAAATCATGACAAGGTTTACGAAAACGTGATCGAGGTATTGACCCAAGAGGGCGTTATCGCTACAAATGGTTTCGAGGGACTGAAAACAGTCGAAATCATCGATAAAATATACAGGTCTGCACATGGCTGAACCTATTCTCGCAGAAGCAGACATTAGAGATGTCAGGTTTGGAGATCTTGTTAAGGTTGTTAAGCCTGTAAATTTGTATGGCTGTGAAATTGGCGATAACAGCTTTATTGGCCCATTCGTCGAAATACAGAAAAAAGTAAAAATTGGTCAACGATGCAAAGTCCAGTCGCATACTTTTATATGTGAATTGGTTGAGATTGGGCACGACTGTTTTATTGGCCATGGCGTTATGTTTATCAACGATCTTTTTGAAGAAGGTAAACCGGCCGGAGGCGATCAATCCAAATGGAGAGCCACTTGCATTGGTAATCACGTTTCAATTGGTTCTAACGCTACGATTCTGCCAGTAAATATAGCTGATCATGTGGTCATTGGAGCAGGCGCAGTGGTGACTAAAGATATCAACGAGCCTGGTGTATATGCGGGTAACCCAGCTAAAAAAATAAGAGATTTATGAGTATTCCTTTTGTTGACCTCAAAGCACAGTATGCATCAATTAAGTCAGATATCGATCTGGCGATTGCTGGTGTAATAAATAATACCAGCTTTATAGGTGGCCCCATTGTTACTGAGTTTGAAGAGGCATTTGCTGACTATCTGGGTATTGACCACTGTGTTGGGTGCGCAAATGGTACTGATGCCATCGAGATAGCGTTGCAGGCTTTAGGAGTAGGCGCTGGCGATGAAGTGATAGTGCCAGCTAATAGCTGGATATCGACTGCTGAAGCTGTCAATGCCGTAGGCGCTGAGCCAGTATTTGTTGACTATCTGGAAAACGAATACACACTGGATCCAGCATTGACTGAATTGGCTATTACGAATAAAACCAAGGCCATCATTCCTGTTCACCTCTACGGCCTTCCAGCCCGGATGCCGGAACTCTTGAAAGTCGCACAAACGCATCAGTTAAAAATTGTAGAAGACTGCGCGCAAGCACACGGTGCCAGAATTGCGGATCAGAAAGTTGGAACCTTTGGTGATATTGCCACCTTTAGTTTTTATCCCGGTAAAAACCTCGGAGCCTATGGCGATGCAGGAGGCATTGTCACTAGTGATAGGTTGCTTGCACAAAGGTGCAGAATGATTGGCAACCATGGTCAGCTTTCTAAGCACGATCATAGGATTTTAGGTCGAAACAGTCGTTTGGACACGCTTCAAGCGGCCATCCTTAAAGCCAAACTTCCTTTCCTCGAGCAGTGGGTGCGGCAAAGAAATCAGGTAGCACAGTGGTATGGTCAATATTTGAACAAAAGTGTCACTCGGCAAATTACCCCAGACGGATATAGGCACGTTTATCACTTGTATGTGATCAGAACGGCTAAAAGAGCGCACCTGATGAATGCATTGGATAAGTCGAATATAGGTTACAGTGTGCATTATCCTACGCCTTTGCCATTTATTGAGGCCTATGCTTACCAAAATAAAAGTGAGGAGGATTTTCCGGTGGCCTCTAAACTTGCTGATGAGATTATTTCCCTGCCTATATTCCCTGAGATGACAGAGAAACAAGTGCAGACAGTAGCTGAAATTGTGAATAAATTTAAATAATTAGCGAATATATACAGCACTCTTAAGCTTTCAAATACTGGGCCATGTATCACTATTTGTTTGGGTGAATAAAAAAGGCAAAAGAATGGGGCAGAAGCAATTTATCTTCATTGGCGGAACAGGCCGGTCAGGAACCACAATCCTTTCACAACTTCTGAATACTGACAAAACTGTTCGTAGGTTGCTGGTCGAACTTCGTTTTCACGTTGACCCTAAAGGGTTATTTGATCTCTACCGTAATCTAACTGTCGATTGGGATATGTTCCGAGGTCATGATGCTGTTAAAAACTTCAGGTTCGTCTTCGATCAGCTTAACGGTTTCGGTAGCAAAGCATATGATGTCATTGATTTACAAAACTATAATAAGAAAGAGAACTTGTTGAAATCGGAAGAACAGTTTTTCAAGGCGTTAAAGGTTAAAAAGGAAAAGAGATTGTGGACCGGCAACTCTCCCTTAATAATCAGGAGCCTCAATAAGTTTTCAAACAAGAATAGCTTTGCCCGAAAAATCGATTTACAAAAAAAACTGGCCAGATTTTATCCTGATTTTTATGCCACTCAGCAAGTGAAAGAAGAAGTGTTTTTTGAAGCTGCTAATCGGTTATTTTACGAAATATTTGATTTATGGTTTAAAGAGATTGATTACATCATTGAGCATACTCCTTATAACTTCATAAATTTTCCGTACTTACATAAGATGTTTCCGGGTGCTACGCTCATTCACAGCTATAGACATCCCTTAGATGTGCTCAGTAGTTATAATAACCAGCAATGGGGAAGCAAGAGTTTAGAACAAAATATGCACGAGTTGATTGGTCTGTACAATCGATGGTTTCTGGTTGACGAAGAGTTAGGGGACATTGTGTATAAGGTGAAAATGGAGGATCTGTTAACGGACCCAAACGGAGTTCTTAACGGCTTAAAAGCACATATGGGAGCAGAGCATTTGAATTTTGATCACTCTATTTTCACAGAGAAGAACGCGAATGTTGGTCGATACAAAGGAATCCTATCACAGCTCCAAAGGATTGAAGGATTTAAAGAAATAGAAGCTATATCGCACAGACTGGGTTATCAGGTATAACTAAACGGCAACAGATAAAAGCTTTTCAACACGCAATAAGTTGTCTCTAACTCTTGTAAAGCGCTACCAGTAACGGTTCAGACCTGCGCTGACATTTTATGTTTTTCTATGCCAGCATCAGGTTCGGGTTGAGTAGTATTGGATAATAATTACAGCTTATTCAACAAATCATTTAGATGCGAGGCTACGTTTCTTACTTCACGCAGTTTCTCGTCATTAATCTCTTTAATAACCGTTTTTAATTCGGTGGTGGAGACGTCCTGAGTGCGGGGTAAGTAGAGCACTTTAACAATGTCCTGTAAGTCGTCGAATTTGCCTGCCCAGTCGTCGCCCATAGCAAAAATGTCAGCCTTTTCCCGCAGTAAATCCTGGCGTTTTTGCTCCCAGGTATTTTCCTGAAACACGTCGTCTACGTATCGGCAGGAAAGCAGTATCTCGCGTCTGTCAGCGTAAGGAATAATCACCTGTTTACCTTTCACCGCATTAAATTCATCGGATGACAAGCCAATGACTAAGCGATCGCCCAGTGATTTTAGTCGTTTCAACAACCTGACATGGCCAATGTGAAAAAGATCAAATGTTCCGTAAGTTACTACTGTTGTCATGTATAAGTCTCAAAATATAACGGTTTCAGCGGCTTAAGCAGCGCGAACTAGCTTCACAGTTGCTAACAGCCAGCTTGATGTGAACATCCCAAATTGCCGTCAGTATATAATAGTTTTGACAAAATGTTTGATGGGCTTTTTAGGCTGTTTTGTCAACCGGGCAAATCACTCATGCACAAACTATATTAATTATACAAAGGTATAGTTTGGTATACAGTCAAACGCCGTTTATCAGGGCGCCATAGGTTGGCGAATGTTTGTACAAATGCTACTATATTGGTGAGGTGAAAGGTATGATCAATTTTAATTCAGACAAGCCAATGTCGCTGCTGGAACAAGTGCAGGAGCGGCAAAACAAGTTGTCAGAGCAACTTGCGTCGGGCAAGCGTATTAATAGTGCTGCCGATGGGGCTGCTGCACAGCAGATTATCGACCGACTAACGTCGGAAGTCGAAGGCGGTCGTCAGGCTGTTAACAATGCTTACGATGGCATCTCGCTGGCTCAGGTTGCTGAGAGCGGGCTTGAGGGCATTAATAACGATGTGAGCCGGATCCGTGAATTGAGTTTACAGGCTGGCAACGGAATATTAAACGATGCTGACCGCCAGGCAATTCAATCGGAAATAAGCCAGCTACAAGAGAATATTTCTCAAACCATCGAACAAACAGAGTTTGCCGGTAAACCATTACTGTCGCAAGACGGCTCAATTGATTTTCTGGTAGGCAGTAATGCAGGTCAGAACATCAGCGTTAATACCAATGATATTGGTAGTCGGCTGTCCGATGTGTTAGGGATCGACATTACCTCGCAGTCTGTCGAAGAAGCGCTTGCTGCCGCTGACAGCGCCATCGAAACTGTTGGCAGTGCGCGTGGTGACCTGGGCGCTATTCAAAGCCAGTTTGATTCAACTGCCAGAAACTTAACAGAAACCAATGTTAACCAGGCCGCGGCAAGAAGCCGTATTCAGGATACCGACTACGCTCAGGCGGCTTCACAGCAGGCCGTTAATGATGTGTCAAATCAGGCGGCGCTCACTGTACAGGCTCAGTCTAATCAACAGCAAGGGCAGGTACTGTCGCTGCTCAACGGCTAATTCGTACGAAATTAATACAAAGGCAGGTTTACCTGCCTTTTTTATTGGCAAAATTCCGTTTTTTCATTGCGATTCACATTGTTACGACTACAATTGCCGAAGCATACTGAAGTCACATTCAACACTTATGGTGATGTGCAAAGTAAAGGTTAAAGTCAGTAAAGCCGGAGCCAGACAGGCAGCGTGCTGTGACATCTGCATCTGTGGCCTTGCTCATTACGCAATATCATCTGGCTTTAATAGCAGAGATTGAATTGCCGGGATAAATGATTTATTACTAACTAAACCAAAAGTCTATTCTGCTAAAAAAATTGTGTCCGAATTTTGACACTCGCACACAAAATTGTGTGGTTTGGTATAAACTAATAAGAATAACAATAGCGTTTCGGGGAATGAATGAAGGATATATTGCTTGTTAGCGATAACAACGCATTGCAGCAAAACTTACACACTATCCTGACTTTTTTAGGGGAGCCGTGTGTATCACTGTCCATTACAGAAGCCAAAACGGTATTGGAAAGTAAAATTCCTTCGGCAGTGATCATCGACGTTGCGGCGGGCGATAGCGCGCTGGCACTGATTAGCATGTATCCTACGCACCCTTTTGTTGCGTTAAATATGCCGGATCCCGGCGTTTTATCGGTTGGTAATCTGGTAGGGCATATCAGTTTACCCATTACCTACCCATCGCTTACCCAGTCTATTCATCGCTGTCAGGAGTATATCCGCAGTCACCCTATACGAAATGGAACGGTGCCTACCAAGACGCGCCTTTTTCGGAGTCTGGTGGGTAAAAGTGAACAGATTCAGGGGGTTCGCCGGCTGGTGGAACAGGTTGCCCCAACTGATGCGACGGTACTTATTCTTGGCGAATCCGGCACTGGTAAAGAAGTGGTCGCTCGTAATGTTCACTTTTTATCTGAGCGCAAAGATGGCCCGTTTATCCCGGTTAATTGCGGTGCAATACCCGGCGAATTGTTAGAAAGCGAGTTATTCGGTCACGAGAAAGGCGCTTTTACCGGCGCGATCAGTGCGCGCAAGGGACGCTTCGAGCTGGCTGAAAACGGTACCTTGTTTTTAGATGAAATAGGCGACATGCCATTGCAAATGCAGGTTAAACTGCTGCGCGTGTTACAAGAGCGTATTTTTGAACGGGTGGGTGGTAATCGCCCAATCAAATGCAATGTCCGCATTATTGCGGCTACCCACAGAGATCTCGATAAGCTAATTGCAGAAGATAAGTTTCGTGAAGATCTCTATTATCGCCTCAATGTGTTTCCAATCGACAGTCCGGCGTTGCGTGAGCGCAGAGAAGACATACCACTGCTGTTACAGGAATTAATTAGCCGCATTCAGGGCGATGGTGTTTCGCCGGTTAAATTTACCGAGCGGGCTATCCAGTCGTTAATGGAACACAACTGGTCAGGCAATGTCAGGGAGTTGTCAAATCTGGTTGAGCGTTTGATGATCTTGTTTCCTGGTCAGATTGTCGATGTTCAGGATCTGCCAGAAAAGTACCAGTACGGCGACATGGAAACATTTCAGCCCGACTACCCTGAAGAGGTCCTTGAGCGCGATGCCTTCAATGAACTTTTTGCTGAAGCGGCGTCGCATGACACCACAGACAGTGAGGGCGGCGATGGCTTCCCAGTTGATGCTACGCTTAACGGTTTCTTGCCCGACGAAGGGGTTAATTTAAAAGAGTACCTTTCTGAGCTGGAAATAAATCTTATACAGCAAGCCCTCGAACAGCAGGACTGGGTTGTAGCGCGAGCTGCCGACAGGCTTGGCATGCGCCGCACCACGCTGGTGGAGAAAATGCGCAAATACAACATTCAGCGAGACTGATACCAGCTTATTGGTTATTTAATGCTGTCCCAAAGCTTTCTCCGAGGCACCGGTTTGTCATTTAATTGACAGGTGCTTATTTACTACCTTATCGTAAATATTTGAAAACAAACAAATAATTACTGGCACGACTCATGCTAGTTCCTTTGTAGTCCACATTGTGTCTGCAAATTGACGAGGAACGTATGGCATTAAAAAGTAGTTCTGCCACTACCATAGAGGCTGTACCGGTAAATACGGTAAAGCCGCATCAGCCGTTAACCGACTTATCACTGGTGCGTGAGTCTGCAAAAACGCAACAGCAAGAACTTGATTCTCTTCGCCAACAGGCGTCGCGTTTAACCCATTTGCTGCAGGTGATGCCTGCAGGCGTGATTGTTCTTGATGGCAAAGGTTACGTTCGGCAGGCAAACGAGCAGGCAACGTTGCTGTTAGGCGAACCCTTGGAAGGTGAGCTATGGCGAACTATCATTGCCCGTTCATTTAATCCCCGAGCCGATGATGGGCACGAAGTCTCTTTGTTTGATGGGCGCAGAGTGAAACTGTCTATTACGCCACTCGTCAACGAGCCCGGCCAGCTTATTGTACTGACCGATCTTACTGAAACCCGGCAGTTGCAAGCCCGGTTGAGTCATCTGCAGCGTTTGTCGTCATTAGGCAGAATGGTCGCTTCGCTGGCGCATCAAATTCGCACTCCTTTGTCAGCTGCCATGCTGTACGCGGCAAACTTAACGCGCAAGAACCTGCAGGCCGATGCAGGTGTGCAGTTTGCCGGCAAGCTACAAGACCGCTTAAAAGAGCTGGAAAGCCAGGTAAACGATATGTTGTTGTTTGCCAAAAGTGGTGAGCAACAGGTCGTCAATGACATTTCTGTTGGCGACTTATATAACGCCATTGCCAGTACCGCACAAACAATTACGCAGGGTAAAGAACAAACCGTCAATTTTGACGGTGAACATACGTCAGCCGTTATCACCGGCAATCTCACTGCGTTGCAGGGGGCGTTGCTTAATTTAATTCAAAATGCCAGTCAGATAAGTCCCAAAGGCAGCACAGTGTGTGTGCAATTTAGTGTGCAGGACACATGGCTGAATATTCAGGTTACCGATGCTGGTCCTGGCGTGCCCGACAAGCTCCGGCATAAAATTTTTGAACCGTTTTTTACCACCAAAACTCACGGCACTGGCTTGGGCCTTGCTGTTGTTAAGTCTGTTGTAAAGGCCCATCAGGGGCAGATCACGGTAGACAGCGCGGCCGAAAAAGGCGCGTGCTTTTCAATATTATTACCCCGCGCATTAGCCACTGAAACGGCATCTGCAGCGGTCAGTCGAGAGGAATAACACATGCCAAAAACAACTGTACTCATCGTTGAAGACGATGCAGGTTTGCGCGAGGCGCTGGTCGATACGCTTTTGCTGGCTGACTATCAGGTCGTCGCAGCCGACAGCGCAGAACAGGCTATTATGATGTTGTCCCGGCAATCCGTTGATATTGTGGTCAGCGATATTCAAATGGGCGAAATGAATGGCCTGGCCTTGCTTAAAGCCATCAAGAGTAAAGATGCGAACTTGCCGGTATTGCTGATGACCGCCTATGCCACCGTGGATGATGCGGTCAGTGCAATGCGGGATGGCGCCACCGATTACCTGTCGAAGCCCTTTGCGCCAGAAGTGTTGCTTAATTTGGTTGGGCGCTATGCACCAGCGCAAAAAGTGGAATCGCGTCAGCCAATCGTAGGCGACGCCAGAAGCCAGGAGTTATTGCAACTGGCCAAAAAGGTAGCGCGTTCAGAAGCCACCGTCATGGTACTGGGCCCTAGTGGTTCGGGTAAAGAGGTGTTATCACGCTATATTCACGATAACTCCCCGCGCAGTCAGCAAACATTTGTGGCAATTAACTGTGCGGCAATTCCAGAAAACATGCTCGAAGCCACGTTATTCGGTTACGAAAAAGGCGCCTTTACCGGTGCAGTGCAAGCGTGCCCGGGTAAGTTTGAACAAGCCCAGGGAGGCACGCTGCTGCTTGATGAAATCACCGAAATGGACCTTGCACTGCAAGCGAAGTTATTGCGCGTGTTACAGGAAAAAGAAGTCGAACGTTTAGGGGCACGCAAAACTATTGAGCTGGACGTGCGGGTGATTGCAACCAGCAACCGCGATCTGAAAGAAGCGGTGGCCAGGGGCGAATTTCGCGAAGATTTGTATTATCGGTTAAATGTATTTCCAATCAGCTGGTTGCCGCTGGCGCAGCGCCCCGGTGACATTATTCCGCTGGCGGAACATCTGCTTAACCGACATGCAGCCCAGCAAGGGCTTGGCAGCTATAAATTAAGTGCCTCGGCGCGTAACAAGTTATTGCAACATAGCTGGCCGGGTAATGTGCGCGAGCTCGAAAACGTGTGTCAGCGGGCGTTAATACTTTGCGATGCTGATACCATCGACGCCAGCGATCTGATGGTTGAGCCAATGACCGGTCAGCCGGTTGCTCCGGTGAGTGACGCCGAAATTGATGAAGACGACAGTAAACTCGGCTCTGAATTACGTCATCAGGAGCATCAAATCATTCTCGATACCATGGTCAACTGCAACGGCAAGCGCAAAGCTGTCGCGGAGAAGCTCGGCATTAGTCCGCGCACGCTTCGCTATAAGCTGGCGCGGATGCGAGAGCAGGGCATCGAAGTGCCGGCCTGATAAGTGTTTTTTAATCAATAAAGGGTGCGTCAAAGCACCCTTTTTGCTGTCCGGGCCTCTGGCCTGTCAATTCCGCGTCGCCGTTCCGCTTTGTTGTATTGCCGTCATTTAATTGGCAATTTTCTGTAACTCATTGATTTTTATTGCTTGTTAAAGTTGGTCTGGTCCTTGCTGTAGATTCAGTACCAGTGACAAATATGCCATAAATCCGGCGCTACCGGATGGTTACAACAGATAAATCAGGAGTCGTTATGGATATCAAAGCCAATAGCTTGTATCAGGAAATGCAATCTATGATTGCGCAATCGCGGCTGGATGTTAATCCACAGCCACAGGTTGAGTTGAATACCTCCAAAAGTGATTTTTCTGCCATGTTGGGTAATGCCATTGAAAAAGTGAACAGCATGCAGTTGGAGTCAAAAGATCTGACTCAGCGTTTTGAAATGGGTGACAAATCCTTAAGCTTAGCGGAAGTCATGTTAGCTAAGGAAAAATCAGGCATCGCCTTTGAAGCAACGGTACAGGTGCGCAATAAAGTACTCGAAGCCTATAAGCAAATCATGAACATGCCGGTGTAGTGGAGTAGGTAACCGTGGCTGAAGCAACAGGTACTAATTTGGCGGTTTCTGGTTCTGACGAATCAGATATCGAACAAAAATCAGGCTTTATGGACACCATAGGCAATACCGACATGGTGCGTCAGATGACGCTCATTGTGGTGTTAGTCATCAGTGTTGCCATCGCAATATTTGTGGTGGTGTTTATTCAGGAGCCAGATTACCGTCCGCTGGCCAAAATGGATACCGAAGAGCTTATTGAGACACTGGATTATCTCGATGCCAACCAAATTGAATACAAGCTCGAAGGTAATATTGTTCATGTGCAGGTTAATGATTATCAACGAATCAAACTGGGCATGAGTCGCGAAGGCCTGGTTCAGTCTGAACAGCTGGGCAGCGATATTATAATGCAGGATATGGGCTTCGGTGTTTCTCAGCGAGTGGAACTTGAACGATTAAAGCATGCCCGTGAAATGCAAATCGCCTCTACCATCGAAGACATGGCCAGTATCAAGAAGGTACGGGTCTTATTGGCTATGCCTAAAGAAAACGTGTTTGCCCGGCGCGAAAAGAAAGCCAGTGCAACCGTAGTGCTCACTGCCGCGCGAGGGGCCACCATCAGTGGCGAAGAAGTCGACGCCGTGGTGGATATTGTGGCTTCGGCTGTGCAGGGAATGGAACCTGAGCGTGTCACAGTGACCGATAGCAACGGCCGCTTATTAAATTCGGGATCACAAAACTCCGTTAGTGCCCGCGCCAGAAAAGAATACGAAATTGAGCGCCAGCGCGAGAGTGAATATCAGGAAAAAATCGATGCCATTTTGATCCCCGTTCTGGGTATTGGTAACTATACTGCGCAAGTCGACGTGAGCATGGACTTTACCTCGGTAGAACAAACTCAGCGTCGTTATAATCCCGACTTACCGGCCGTTCGCAGTGAAATGATTGTTGAGGAAAACTCAGTCGGTTCGGTGGCCTCGGGCATCCCTGGCGCCATCAGTAATCAACCGCCACTGGAAAGTAATATTCCGGAAAATGCGACAGGCAATAATGGTCAGGGAGCGCCGGTACCTGGTCGTACATCCAAAGAGTCTACCCGCAACTACGAGCTCGACACCACCATCAGCCATACTAAGCAGCAAACTGGCGTTATTCGCCGCTTAAGCGTGTCGGTAGCTGTCGACTATCAGTCTACAGTGGCCGAAGATGGTACAGAAACCAGTGAGGCCCGTAGTCAGGAGGAGTTACTCAGTATCAGACGCCTGTTGCAAGGCGGTATTGGCTTTGATGTGACGCGCGGAGACAGCCTGGAAGTGGTGAGTATGCCGTTTAGTCGCATTGACGCCGGAGAAGTCGAAGATCTGCCAATCTGGGAACAACCGTTTTTCATGCCTATACTTAAGTGGGTTATGGGTGGTCTGGTAGTTATTGCACTGATATTTGCGGTAATCCGGCCAATGCTGTCAAAACTCATTAATCCTGACAATGTTCAGCAAGGTGACGACTTCGATGCCGATGAAGGACTGGACTTAGGTGATGATACGATTAACATGCTATCCCAGGACTTTGACGAGGGGCAAGTTGGCTTTGCCGCCGATGGCTCCTTGATGTTACCGGATTTGCACAAAGATGAAGATGTACTTAAAGCTGTACGGGCACTGGTTGCTAACGAGCCTGAACTATCTGCCCAGGTAGTAAAAGGCTGGTTATTGCAGGATGAGTAGGGGTAGCGAGAAATGGCCGAAGAACTAGCCACACAAGAACAACAGACCTACGACGTCACGAAACTCGAAGGGGTTGAAAAAGCCGCGATATTGCTACTGAGTCTGTCAGAAGAAGACGCCGCGCAAATCCTCAAGCATTTAGAGCCTAAACAGGTCCAAAAGCTGGGGGCAGCCATGGCGCGTATCGATGATATGACGCAGCCTAAAATTACCGCGGTCCACAAGCATTTTATCGAAGAAATTCAAAATTATTCGACCATTGGGTTCCAGAGCCAGGACTTCGTTAAACGTGCGCTAACCGCCGCCTTAGGCGAAGATAAAGCCGCTAACCTGATTGATCAGATCCTGATGGGATCGGGGGCAAAAGGCCTCGATTCACTTAAATGGATGGACTCCAAGCAGGTGGCGAGCATTATTCGTAACGAGCACCCGCAGATCCAAACGATCGTATTGTCTTACCTTGAACCGGAGCAATCGGCGGAAATCTTATCGCAGTTTTCTGAAAAAGTGCGGCTTGATCTGTTAATGCGCGTGGCGAATCTTGAAGAAGTACAGCCGGCTGCATTACAGGAACTGAACGAGATTATGGAGAAACAGTTTGCCGGTCAGGCCGGTACACAGGCAGCCAAAATGGGCGGCCTGAAATCAGCGGCCGACATCATGAACTACCTCGATACGAATATCGAAGGTCAGTTGATGGATGCGATCCGCGAACAGGACGAAGAGCTGAGTCAACAAATTCAGGATCTTATGTTTGTGTTTGACAACCTTGTCGATGTTGATGACCGGGGGATTCAGGCTATTTTACGTGAAGTCCAGCAGGATGCGCTGCTCAAGTCTATTAAAGGCGCCGACGAAGAACTGCGAAACAAAATTACCAAGAATATGTCAAAACGGGCAGCAGAAATGCTCATCGACGATCTCGAAGCAATGGGACCGGTGCGCATAAGCGAAGTAGAAACCGCCCAGAAAGAAGTGTTGTCTGTGGCGCGCAGACTCGCCGATGCGGGCGAAATCATGCTCGGCGGCGGCGGTGGCGAAGAATTCCTCTAATGGCAGCATAACTGATGAAACCTTATAAAACCTTTTCGGTTGCAGAGTTAGAAAAAGCCAAAGGATGGGATCTGCCTTATGTTGAAGCAACAGAAACAGAGGAAGACAGCAAAACCAATGCGTTAAATAAACGCAGCGACTGGAAGTACGAGCCGCCGGAAGAGGCCGAAGAAATAAAACCACCTACCGCTGAAGAAATCGAAGCTATCCGTCAGGCAGCCTTTGATGAAGGCTACGCCGAGGGCAAACAGCAGGGCTTTGACGAGGGCAAAGCCGAAGGCTTCGAAGCAGGCAAACGAGAAGGCTCAGAGCAGGGGTTAAAAGAGGGGCTGGAACAAGGCTTACAGCAAGGCGAAACGCAAATTTCGCAGCAAACTGAGTTATGGCAGTCATTGGTGTCGCAGTTGCATGAACCCCTTAAAAAAGTCGATGAACAAATCAGAAAAGAGATCGTTAAACTGGCGGTGGCGTTGGCGCGTTCGGTGATAAGAACAGATGTGCAAACCAATGAAGCGGTTATTCTGCAAGCCCTCAGTGAAGGCCTCAAAGCATTACCCGTTGAAGAAAACCAATACAGCATTCATCTGCACCCTGAAGACATTCAGCTCATTCACCAACACTTCGGTAGCGATACCATTAAAGAACGTGGCTGGACATTGATTGATACGCCGTCACTGGAACGCGGTGGTTGCGATATTGTTACTCAACATAACGCCGTAGACTTGTCTATTGAGCGCCGCTGCCGGGGCGTTTTAGATAAGTTCTTACTCGATCAGGGATTATCCGATGGCAACTAGCTTGTTATCGCATCTGCAGCAGTTAAGCCAGCAAATTCCGTCACCACCGGTCGTGGCAGCAGGCAAGCTGGTGCGGGGCATCGGTCTCACTCTGGAAGCGGTCGGTTGTCAATTACCCGTCGGTAGTCAGTGCATGGTGCAAACGGTCGACGGTGAAATCGAAGCTGAAGTGGTGGGGTTTGGCGAGCAAATCACTTATCTGATGCCTACCGAAGCGGTGCGTGGCATCGTGCCGGGTTCCCGTGTCCTGCCGCTAAACCGCGAAAGTGGTTTAGCTGTCGGGCTCGGACTGATGGGCCGGGTAGTCGATGGCAATGGTCAGCCGCTCGACGGACTCGGCCCTATTGATACCTCAGCCCGGGTGCCAACCACCAAGCCACCTATCAATCCATTATCTCGCCGGGCTATTACTGAACCTATGGATGTTGGTGTCAGAGCCATTAACGCCCTGATCACTGTTGGCACCGGCCAGCGCATGGGCCTGTTTGCCGGCAGTGGTGTGGGTAAAAGTGTCTTGCTCGGTATGATGACCCGCGGCTCAAAAGCCGACGTGGTCGTGGTCGGCCTGGTAGGAGAACGGGGCCGCGAGGTAAAAGAATTTATCCACGACATTCTCACCGAAGAAGAGCGCCAACGGGCTGTCGTGGTAGCTGCCCCTGCTGATACGTCACCATTAATGCGGCTCAAAGGGTGTGAAACCGCGGTCACCATTGCGGAGTTTTTTCGTGATCAGGGCATGAACGTGCTGCTGCTGATTGATTCACTTACCCGCTATGCCATGGCGCAGCGCGAGATTGCGCTGGCCGTAGGTGAGCCGCCGGCAACAAAAGGATACCCGCCATCGGTATTCGCGCGGTTACCGGCGTTGGTTGAGCGGGCGGGTAATGGCAGCGACAATCAGGGCGCCATTACCGCGTTTTATACGGTGTTAACTGAAGGCGATGATCTGCAGGATCCCATTGCCGATGCAGCCAGGGCTATTCTTGATGGTCACGTTGTGCTTTCCCGCACCCTGGCCGAGAGTGGTCACTATCCGGCAATTGATATTGAGTCTTCGATTAGCCGGGTTATGCCTCAGGTCGTCAGTGAAGAGCATTTAGCTCAGGCCCGGCGAATTCGTCAGGTTTATTCGACATACCAACAAAACCGCGATCTGATTACCCTCGGTGCCTACACCCGCGGCACCGATCCGCGAATCGATCTCGCTATTAATGCCGAGCCGGCTATCAATGCCATGCTTCAGCAAGGAATGAAACAGGTTTTAGAATATGATGAAAGCTTGCAGGCAATGAGCAAGCTGGCCGGTGGACTAGGCAATGGATAAGCCATGAGCAGAGTCGAGGTCACAAAGTCACTCAAACAACTCGCCACCGTACTGCGTTTGGAGCAGGACAAGGAACAATCGGCGCTGCAGGCATTTAAAACCGCACAGGATTACTACCAGCAGCAAAGAGCCAAGTTAACCAGTCTGCAGCAATACCGCCTCGAATATATGCGCCAGATACAGCAGGAAGGCGGCAACGGTGTTGGCGCACTTCATTATCAACAACGCTTGTCGTTTGTGGGTAAACTGGATAAAGCCTGCGAACAGCAGGGGCATATTATTGCGCAGAGCAAAATGGCCGTCGATCAGCGCCGCGGCCAGTGGCTGGCGCAGCAACGTCGCCGCCAGGCTGTGGAAAAACTCATCGAAAAGAAACAGCAGTCACTGCAGATCATCGACAATCGTCTTGAGCAACAAATGATGGATGAACTGGCCATTCAACGACTGCGCCGCAACGCCATGTAACGCCCTTCAATCTATGCCCATTGGCTGCAAATTGTCACACTGGCACATAACTTGATACATCCTCATATGATTTACGATTTATTGTGTAACACCAACACAAATTCAAGTATTTAGGTATTGAGGACTCGGTTATGATGCAACACCTTGCCACGCAAAGTTCACAAATTGCCGCTTTGCCGGGGGGACAGGTTAATTCCCAGGGAAAAGCTCCGGCCGACGCAGCAAACGGAGTATCCTCTGGAACCTGGTCAAAACCTAAAACCTCTCAGAAAGACGATTTTTCTCAGGTGTTAGATCAGCATAGCCGGCAATTGTCCAAAGAGGATGCACCGGACAAAACCCTGAATGGCAGGCCGGAGGATGTTGCAGGTAATCAATCTGGCAGCGACAAGCAGCTAAAAGGTGCTGCGTCAGAACCCCGACAGTCGGATGAAAAAACAACCTCAGATGATAGCGCTCGCGCATCGGATGAGGAGCAAGCATCGGCAAGTGGTAATAAAAACGGCGAGAACACCAACAGCCAGGCTGATGAAAATGCTGAGAACACATCTCAGGATGAAAAGCACTCGTCTGTTTCAGCAACAGACCAAAAGCTATCGCTGGAACAAAACCCCGACGTTGAACCTGACCAATCATCCGCGTCAGACGACGCCGCAGTAGGTGATGAGAGTACTACCGTAACGGCGGATAAAAGCGGCCAGTCTGACGGTATAAACTGGTTGTACTCACAAGCTGACGGGGCTCAAAAAGGCGGTGAGCAAACTGACTACCTCGCTTTTATTGACAGTATCCGTGCACTGCAGGAAAGACTGACCAGCGAAGAGACGCCGGTGACAGCCCAGTTGCTGAACTCAAACGGAAAAGAAATAGATCTGAGTGGCTGGAAAAAAGGCAGCGGCGAGCTGTTGCCCGGTGATGTATTAAACAAATTGCAGGATTGGCTGGCAACGGTGTTACCTGAGGGCATGCAAGTGAGTGGCGACGGCAGTGCGGTTGAGCAAATAGCCAATGCCGAGACACTGTTATCTGATGTACTAAACTTAGTACAACAACTCAACAATACCGGGTCTAAAACAGAGCAGAATGGCACACCTGTACAGGACGATACCTTGCTCAACGTATTGGCTGCAGAGTTACTCAGCGGTCTGCGAGCCAATCAGTCGAGCAGTGATGCCGACAATGTAAAATCCGCTAAAGCCGATGTGACAGAACTGAATATTGGTGACGCACAAGTAGATTTATCGACGGTTGCAAATATACAACTAGCCGAAGATGCCATTATCGTTGCCGAGTCGGCCGATAGCAGTTTGCAGAACCAGGCAAGTTTGTTGGTAAGCCTGATGCGTCAGATGCAAGCTGGCAATAGCCAGGTGAAGACAGAAACAACGCCAGCGCTTAATAAGCAGGGCGAGAATGCTGCCGCAGAGTCACTGGAAGCCATGTTGGGTCAGGCGAGTGATACCACTATCAGTGAGCTTGCACAGGTGATGTCGGACAGCGCAAGTAAAGCTAACCCGCTGTTAAACGATACTCAACTGGGCCAAATTCGCAGCCAACTGGTGACCGGGATGGAAGAAATCCGCTCACAATTAAAGCAGGGGCACGAACCCGGCATTAATTTAGCGGCACTAGTCACGCAAGCCATCCAGGATGTCGCCCCCGATATGCTGCAGGGTCAAAATGCGCTGACGCCGGTGATGCAGGAAGTTCAGCAATTAGTCCAGTTAGCAAGTCTGGCGAACCTGGGAAGTGCACAGGAACGCCAGATAGCCGAATTAGTAGCGGTGAGTCGGGATGTGGTGTCACAGGATGTGCGTCAGCACGTAGGTGATACTATGAAGTCCATGCAGCAACAGGCCACTATGGATAAACCCGTACCCATTCATCAGCCTCAGGGGCAGCAACAAATTGCAGAAAAAATCCGCTGGATGGTGAATGGCCGACAAACCATTGCCGAAATTCGCCTTGATCCGCCGGAGCTTGGTAGCATGCAGGTAAGATTAAATGTCAGCGGCGATAGTGCAGCGGTGAGTTTCGTTGTGCAATCCCAGCATGCTAAAGAGGCGTTAGCTGATGCTATGCCGCGGTTACGCGACATGTTTGCAGAGCAGGGAATAAACCTGGGTGAGTCGTTCGTAAGTCAGCAACAAAGTGGTCAGCAGGGGGACGGTGAACTCGCTCAGCGCCATGGTCAAGGGCCTGGAGATGAGGAGTTTGACGAATCAAACGCCAAACAGTCCGAAGTTGTCAGACCAGTAAATGGACTCATTGACGACTATGTTTAATGTTCAAGGACTTTCTTTGCGAAAGTAGTCGCCAATAAATGAAGGTAAATGCGCGGACATTGAGTAATAGCCGTTGCCATTTATAGATGAGTAGACATAATACGCCTAACCTGGATGAGTAAGAGAAGCGAATAATGGCTGAAGAAGAGCTACAAATTGAAGAAGGCGGCAAAAAAAGCAAGTTAATGCTGATAATTATCATTGCCGTGGTACTGATTGGCGGTGGTGGTGCAGCGTATTTCTTTTTGTTTGCCGGTAGCGACCAGCCGAGCGCAGCAGAGGAGCTGGCCGCTGAAAGTCCTGGTGAGATGGCTAGCACGCCCTCATCCAGTGCCGACGTAGGTACGGCACTGTATGTGGCCATGCCAAGACCAATTGTATTTAACGTACCCGGATCAGGACGCGACCGTCTGGTTCAGATCAAGGTACAGCTTATGGTGCGCGGGACCGATAACGAAGAAATGGCCCAAACTCATATTCCGCTTATTGAGGGAACGCTGTTACAAGCCTTCAGTGCCAGTAATGCGGATAATCTGGTCACCGAGGTGGGCAAAATCGAATTGCGCGAAAATGCCCTCGAAGCAGTTCAAACAGAACTAGAAAAAGTAGCCGGTGCAAAAGTCGTCGAGCGCGTACTATTTACCGACTTTGTCATGCAATAATGGGAGTTCGTGGTGAGCGATTTATTATCACAAGATGAAATTGATGCCCTGTTACACGGGGTAGATGACGTCGAGGAAGAAGAAGCTCCCCATGAAGCCGGCGATACCTCGGCGCTGGAATATGACTTTTCATCGCAGGATAGAATCGTACGGGGCCGCATGCCAACCCTGGAGATTGTCAACGAACGATTCGCCAGGCACTTACGGGTTAGTCTGTTTAATATGATGCGCCGCAGCGCGGAAGTGTCGATTAACGGCATCCAGATGATAAAATTTGGTGAGTATATTCACACGCTCTTTGTTCCTACCAGTCTTAACATGGTGCGTTTCAGACCGCTGAAAGGCACGGGTTTGATTACCATGGAAGCCAGGTTGGTGTTTATTCTGGTCGACAACTTTTTTGGTGGTGATGGTCGTTATCACGCCAAAATTGAGGGCCGGGAATTTACCCCTACCGAGCGGCGTATTATTCAAATGCTGCTGAAAATTATTTTTGAGGATTACAAGGAAGCCTGGGCACCGGTGATGGATGTGTCTTTTGAGTATCTTGACTCTGAAGTGAATCCGGCGATGGCAAATATCGTTAGCCCCACCGAAGTGGTGGTGATTAGCTCATTTCATATTGAGCTGGACGGTGGCGGCGGAGACTTCCACGTATCCTTGCCTTATTCGATGCTCGAGCCCATTCGTGAGCTGCTCGATGCGGGTGTGCAAAGCGATAAGGAAGATACCGATCTGCGCTGGAGTAAAGCGCTGCGTGACGAAATCATGGATGTGCAGGTAGAGTTGAGTACCCATATGCTTGACTTTGAACTGACACTGCGCAATGTCATGGAGTTTAAGCCCGGTGATATAATTCCGGTAGAAATACCCGAGCATATTACCGTGTTGATCGAAGATTTACCGACGTTCCGGGCTAAGCTGGGGCGCTCGCGCGAAAACCTGGCACTTAAAATTACCGAAAAAATACCGCGACCGACATCGGTTAAATCAGAGCTACAGTTACTTACCCGGGGTGGGCGCATCATTGATAATGACGCCGAACTGCAGGTGTTAGAAGAAGACTTATAGTCGCAAGCGAGTTAGACAAGAGGCAAGATCATGAGTGAAGAAGATGGTATGGACGACTGGGCCGCTGCAATGGCTGAGCAAGCCGATTCAGAAGGCGAGTCCGGTGACGAACAGGGTGAGGGTGATGATGTCCGCGTTGCCGAATTTGACGAATTGTCTGACGATGCCCCCATTACTCAGGAAGAAAAGAAAAAGCTGGATACGATATTAGACATACCGGTGACGATTTCGATGGAAGTCGGCCGCAGTCAAATTAGTATCCGTAATTTGTTGCAGTTAAACCAGGGCTCGGTGGTTGAGCTCGACCGTGTTGCCGGTGAACCGTTAGATGTACTTGTAAATGGCACGTTGATTGCTCATGGAGAAGTAGTAGTAGTCAACGACAAGTTCGGGATTCGGTTAACGGATGTTATTAGTCAAATCGAGAGAATCAAAAAGCTTCGGTAAATTTCTATCTAAAACAGGGGGATACCTTCTATTCCCCTGTTTAGCCCTGCAATCTGCGGATGCCCTGGCAACACAAAGCATCACCAACCCCACCTCGGTACTGTCAATTTTTCTATCACTCTTGCTGGTGGTAGCGATTATATTTGCTGTGGCATACCTGATGCGTCGGTTTAATGTCACTCCTGGTGGCAGCGGACAACTGCGGGTCATTGCCAGTATGTCGGCCGGTACCCGCGAGCGCGTAATGGTGCTGCAGGTGGGTGACGAGCAACACCTCATCGGGGTTACTGCTCAAAACATCAACCATTTAAGTAAGCTGGAAACGCCGCTGACAACAACATCACCCTCAACGCCTGACACCGGCGCGGCTTTTAAACAAAAGCTGGTACAGGCGATGGCACAAAAAATGAACCCGTCTGTAAAGGAGCGCAACGATGACCGTTAAATTAAAGTGGTTGTTGCTGCTTGTGTTGGTGACAGCGAGTTTATCGTCGCCGGTGCTGGCGCAACAGGGCATTCCGGCCGTCACCGTTACCACCAATGACGACGGTACCCAGGACTACACCATGACACTGCAAGCGCTGTTTATTATGACATCGCTCAGTTTGTTGCCCGCGTTTATTATGATGATGACCTCATTCACCCGCATCATCATTGTATTGTCAATTTTACGTCAGGCCATTGGTTTACAGCAATCCCCTTCAAATCAGATACTTATTGGTGTTACTTTGTTTTTATCGATGTTTATTATGATGCCTGTCTTCGAAGAAATAAACGAGCGTGCGTTGCAGCCATACTTAGATGAAGCTATGAGCGCCAGAGAAGCTTTTGAGCAAGCCAAAGGCCCGATGCGCGCATTTATGTTGTCACAAACCCGGGTGAAAGATTTAGAAACATTTGTGTCGATTGCCGGCGAGGAAGGCAAGTACCAGGATCCGACTGATGTGCCCCTGAATATCCTGATCCCGTCGTTTGTCACCAGTGAGCTAAAAACCGCCTTCCAAATTGGTTTTATGCTGTTTATCCCTTTTTTGATAATCGACCTTGTGGTGGCGTCAATTTTGATGGCCATGGGGATGATGATGCTATCGCCGATGATTGTCTCGCTGCCCTTCAAACTGATGTTATTCGTACTGGTGGACGGCTGGAATCTGATTTTCGGTACGCTGGCAACCAGCTTTGGAATGGGAGTATAGCGCATGAGTCCTGAGGTCTTTGTTGAGATCCTGCGTGAATCCATGTTTATGGTGATTTTACTGGTGTCGGCGGTAATCGTTCCCAGTCTTATCATTGGCCTGGTGGTGGCGGTGTTTCAGGCGGCCACCTCAATTAACGAACAAACGATGAGTTTTTTACCGCGTCTTATTGTGACATTGCTGGCGCTCAGTTGGGGTGGTAACTGGCTGGTACAGCAACTGATGGATTTTACCTTTCATATGGTAGAGCAGATCCCACAGGTGGTTGGCTAAGTGGAAGTTGACCTGGAGACCATCAACCGGTTTTTGGCCGATATGCTGCTACCTTTTATGCGGATCAGCGGTATGTTTGCGGCGATGGTTGGGTTAAGCGCCAAAACCGTGTCGCCTAATGTCAAAGCGCTGCTGGCTATAATGCTAACCCTGGTCATAATGCCCATAGTGCCGCCGTCGCCGGTTACTCAGTTAGTCGATGTAGGAACCTTTGTTATTGGTATCCAGCAATTGTTGATAGGTATTGCGATAGGCTTTATTTCTATGCTGGTCCTCAATACCTTTGTATTGGCCGGTCAGGTTATCGCTATGCAAACAGGCCTGGGGTTCGCCAGTATTGTTGACCCCATCAATGGCATTAATGTCCCGGCTGTTGGTCAGTTCTACCTGATCCTGGCGACGTTGCTGTTCTGGGGAATGGATGGTCACTTGTCGATGATTCAAATGATAGTGATGAGTTTTGATGCCTTCCCTATCGGGGATGGCTGGTTTGCCCGCGAGCAGTTACGCGACATCGCGCATTTTGGCAGCTGGATGTTTGTGGCGGCCCTTACGCTGGCATTAGCGCCGATTATTTCGCTGCTGATCGTGAATCTGGCCTTTGGTGTGATGACCAAGGCTGCGCCACAGCTCAACATCTTCAGTATCGGTTTCTCGATTGCCCAGATTATGGGGCTAATTATTATCTGGCTAACGCTTGATAACTTTTCTACTCACTTTGAAAATCAATGGCAGCGCGCACAGCAGTTTATGTGTGAATTGTTGTTGGTTTGTCCCAGCTAACGGTGCGGATAAGTCATGGCTGATTCATCAGAAAAAACAGAAGACCCCACGGCGAAACGAAAATCCCAGTCCCGTCGAAAAGGGCAAATTGCCCGCTCAAGGGAGCTTTCTACTACTCTGGTGTTGATTGCCAGTAGCATAACGTTGCTGTTGTATGGCAGCTACATTGCCGAGGCCTTGTTTAAAGTGATGGCGCGGGTATTTACGCTGTCGCGTGACGAAACCTACGATCCCACGCATATGTTTTCGGCATGGGGTGAGGCCTTTTTGCAAATCAGTGTGCCGGTGATCTCGTTTATGCTGGTGGCCATGATTGCCGGGATTTACGGCTCAATTGCATTAGGCGGCTATAACTTTACCTGGTATTCGGCCAAACCACGATTTCAAAAACTCAGCCCGATGGCGGGTTTAAAACGTATGTTTGGCATAAACGGTATCGTTGAATTACTAAAGGCTATTGCCAAGTTTGTGGTGATCGGCTCTATGGCGTTGATTGCATTGTCACTTTTTCAGGATGAAGCGCTGCATTTAGATCAGGAGATCTACCCTCTGAACGTTTTTCACGCGCTGGAAATGATCGAATGGGCGTTCTTTTTACTGACCCTCGGAATGATACCCATTGCTTTGTTCGATGTGCCATATCAGGCCTATAAGCACAAAGAACAGATGAAAATGTCGAAGCAGGAAGTCAAAGACGAACGTAAAAACTCAGAGGGCGATCCCCAGGTTAAAGGACGGATCCGTCGGTTACAGTATCAGGCCGCGGCACGGCGAATGATGAAAGAAGTGCCAAATGCCGATGTGGTTGTGACCAACCCTACCCATTACTCGGTGGCTTTAAAGTACGATCAGGATGGTAATCGAGCCCCTGTAGTGATTGCCAAAGGGTCTGATGAACTGGCAATGCATATTCGTAAAATTGCTACCGCCCACGGCGTACCGCTTATTCCCACACCAATGCTTACCCGGGCAATTTACTACACCACCGAAGTGGACGATGAAATTCCACATCGCTTATTTATGGCTGTTGCCCAGGTGTTAGCGTACGTATTTCAGTTAAAAGCGCACCGGGCGGGTAAGGCAAAACGACCAAAACCGTTAACACGGGATCTGCCGATACCACAGGATATGCGTTATTAATTGCGATATCGCTAACTCTTGTTGATGGTTTTATGCGCACTTGAGCAACCGTCAAAAAAAGCTGGCACGAGGATTGAAGAGAATTAAAGTAATACTGAGAAGATCAGGTTAATTCCTGCCAAAGCCAACCAAAGTGTCAAAAAACGGTTAGTGAGAAGTCGCTCTTATGGTGCTATCAAATTACTTACAGCGTTTCGATAAAGCGCAACTGCAAAAATATACCCAGGGTATAGGGTTGCCGGTGGTGCTGCTAGCGATAATGGGCATGGTTATTCTGCCCATGCCGCCCATATTACTGGATGTACTGTTTAGCTTTAACATTGCGCTCTCGCTGGTCATCATCCTGGTGGCAGTACTCACCCAGCGCCCCGTGGACTTTGGTATTTTCCCTCTTGTTTTGTTAATTGCCACGGTATTGCGATTAGCCCTGAATGTGGCGTCTACCCGCATCGTGTTGCTTCATGGTCATGAGGGCGGCGATGCCGCGGGTAAAGTGATTGAAGCCTTTGGTGAGGTCGTCATCGGCGGCAACTATGCTGTGGGCGTGGTGGTCTTTGCTATCTTGCTGATCATTAACTTTAAGGTGGTTACGGCGGGTGCCGGACGTATTTCTGAGGTTAGCGCGCGATTCACCCTTGATGCTATGCCCGGTAAACAGATGGCCATCGATGCCGATCTTAACGCAGGTTATATCGATCAGGATGAAGCCCGCAAGCGGCGCGAAGATATCACCGCTGAAGCTGACTTTTATGGTTCCATGGACGGTGCGTCAAAATTTGTAAAAGGTGATGCCACCGCCGGCCTCTACATTATGATGATCAACATCGTAGGTGGCCTGTTTATTGGCATGATTCAGCATGACCTGAGCTTTGGTAATGCGCTTGAAGTATATACAATTTTGACCATTGGTGATGGTCTGGTGGCGCAGATTCCTTCACTGTTGTTATCCGTTGCAACGGCAATCATTGTTACGCGGGAAAATGATACTCAGGAAATGGGCACCGAGATTAGTACCCAGTTAGGCAACCAAAGAGCGTTATACATTGCCTCGGGGATCCTGTTTGTAATGGGGATTGTGCCGGGTATGCCGCATGTTGCATTTCTGGGCTTTTCGGCGCTGGCTGGTGGCTATGCGTACTACCAAACCTATGCCGAGAAACGTAGCGAAAAAGAAGCCAACCTGCCGGCGGTTGACAACGATATGGATAACAGAGCCCCCACTGAAATAAAAGAGCTGGGGTGGGATGACGTACAACATGTTGACACCATTGGCCTGGAAGTAGGGTATCGTCTTATTCCTCTGGTTGATAAAACCCAGGGCGGAGAATTACTGACGCGCATTAAAGGTGTCCGTAAAAAACTTTCTCAGGAATTAGGCTTTTTGATTCCGCCGGTACATATTCGCGATAACCTCGATTTAGATCCCAATGCTTATCACATTTCTATGTTAGGGGTGACTATTGGCGATGCGGATGTGAGTCATGAAGAAGAGCTGGCCATTAACCCTGGTCAGGTATTTGGTAAGCTCGAAGGGCGCAAAACCAAAGATCCGGCCTTTGGACTGGATGCGGTATGGATTAAACCGGGTCAGCGTGATCATGCCCAAACCCTTGGTTATACCGTTGTGGATGCTGCCACGGTTATTGCTACCCATCTCAGCCAGTTGCTGACCAATAACGCCTATCAGCTGCTTGGTTTTGAAGAGGTACAGCAACTGATGGACATTCTCGCTAAGCATAATCCTAAGCTGGTAGAAGGCCTTATTCCGGATCTCATCTCGCTGGCGACAGTGGTAAAAGTCTTGCAAACCTTGTTATACGAAGGCGTGCCGATTCGCGACCTGCGGACAATAGTACAAACCTTAACCGAATATGCGCCTAAGAGTCAGGATCCTGACGTATTGGTGTCAGCCGTACGTATCGCTTTAAAACGGTTAATCGTGCAGGAAATCAATAGTGGCGGGGCTGAGCTGCCGGTTATCACCCTGGCGCCAGAACTGGAGCAAATGTTGCATCAGTCGTTGCAGGCGGGTGGCGAAGATGGTGCCGGTATTGAGCCGGGCCTGGCGGAACGTTTACAGAAGTCATTGCAACAAGCCAGCCAGCAGCAAGAGCTGGAAGGTGAACCCGCGGTGCTACTCACCTCTGGTATGTTGCGTCCGGTTTTATCCCGTTTCTTAAAAAATGCAGTGATGGGTTTACACGTATTGTCGTACCAGGAAATCCCGGACGACAAACAGGTCCGTATTGTGTCATCGGTGGGTCAGTAATTTGACGCCCCTTATCCCTTTGAGGTCATTATGAAGATAAGACGATTTTTTGGCAAAGACATGCGTGAAGCATTGAGTCAGGTAAAAAATGAGCTGGGTAGTGAGGCGGTAATCATGTCTAACCGCAAAGTCGCCGATGGTATTGAATTAGTGGCGGCCTACGACAAAGAGCCCGACGCCAAAATCAGTATTGCGCCCAAAGCGAAGACGGCCGGTGCCAAAAAGCCGGATGGCAGCTTGCCAACCCTGAGTGAAATTATCGGTGATGACGGCCCGGACAGCCTGCGTGCACTGATGGAAAAACAAGCCGAACAAAAAGTCGCCGTTGCCCAGCGCGTCAATGCCGCGAACGCCGAATATGAAAAACGCAACGGACCTGCCGACACGCAACGTCAGCAACCCGCGCCCGCAATGGCAACCCGTCACGCGTCGGCGTATAGCGTTAGCCCTGAGCAAGAGCCTGAAACTGATGCGGTCAGCGACAGTGGGGCGAGCCTGGCCGATATTCGCGCAGAGATCGCCTCACTGCGTAACGTGCTGCAATTTCAATTGTCCGATATGCAGCAACAGCAGCAATCCCGGCTTAAACCATTGCAGCGTTATCTGCTTCAGCAGCTGTGCAACATGGGTATCAGCCAGTCACTGGCGGCGCAGATGGTGCATTACACGCCGGCTGAGTGCAATGAGCGGGAAGCCTGGCTGTATCTGTTAAAACTATTGTCAAATCGTTTGCAGACCTCAAATGATGATATTTTGTCTCAGCGCGGGGTTGTGGCGTTGGTTGGCCCCACCGGCACCGGCAAAACCACCACTATTGCAAAGCTGGCAGCCCGTTATGCGCAAAAATACGGCGTCGATCAGGTTGCACTGATTACTATTGATACGTACCGTATCGCCGCTTACGAGCAGTTGGCGACCTATGGCAAGATAATTGGGTGTCCGGTGCGTAAGGCGCAGTCCGGCGAGCAACTCGCCGATTTATTGTTCCAGATGCGGGATAAGCGTTTAGTGCTAATCGATACGGCCGGGTTTAGTCAGCGTGACAGCCGACTCATCAGCCAGCTTTCAACCTTTAGCCAAATTGCCGGTCAGCAAGTAAAAAATTATTTAATTGTGCAGGGTAATACGCAACAAGCTACAATAAAGCATATCATTGATGCATATAAGAGTATTGAGTTGCAGGGATGTATCATCACTAAGCTGGATGAATGCTATAGTTTAGGTGAGATCATCAGTAATATGATTGAGGCGCAGTTGCCAATCAGCTATGTTGCCGACGGCCAGCAAGTGCCAGAAGACATCCATGTAGCAAATGCGAAATCTATAATCTCATTGGCAGCAAAGCTTTATAAAAAGTATGGTTTGAATCATACTATTAGCAGTTCCGATGTAAACACAGCACAGGCAGTATGATTGAAGACCAGGCGAGTAGCTTAAGAAAGATGAATCAATCAAGATTAATCAAGGTAATAGCCGTAACCGGTGGTAAAGGAGGGGTTGGTAAAACCAACATTACTCTTAATACTGCCATTGCCATGGCGAAACAGGGCAAACGGGTCATGGTTCTGGATGCCGACCTTGGCCTGGCCAACGTCGATGTGATGCTCGGGTTACGGGTAGAGAAGAATTTGTCTCACGTATTGTCCGGAGAATGTACCTTAGATGAAGTACTGGTTACCGGCCCTCATGGCATAAAAATCGCGCCGGCAACATCAGGCAGTCAGTCTATGACTGAGCTGTCAGCCACTGAGCATGCAGGGCTTATCAGAGCCTTTAGTGAATTGCGCTCACAGATTGATGTGCTGATTGTAGACACCGCCGCCGGCATATCCGATATGGTCCTGAGTTTCTCTCGTGCAGCGCAGGATATTATGGTGGTGGTTTGTGACGAACCGACCTCGCTGACCGATGCCTACGCGTTAATCAAAATTCTAAACCGTGATTACGGTATTTTCCGTTTCAAAATCGTTGCGAATATGGTGCGGGATGTCCGCGAAGGTCAGGAATTATTTAGTAAATTATCAAAAGTTACCGGGCGTTTTCTGGATGTCGCGCTAGAATTAGTGGCGACGGTACCGTTCGATGAAAATATTCGCCGCGCGGTGCGCAAACAAACGGCAATTGTGGACGCTTTTCCAACGTCGCCGGCAGCGAAAGCAATCGACCAATTGGCAACCAAAGCGATAAGCTGGCCAATTCCGGCGCAACCAGGTGGGCATCTGGAGTTTTTCGTCGAGCAATTAATCGCTCCAAAGGTGTCAGGGAGTTAGGGTGAATAGCAGAGCTGCAGCGTATAAACAGCAATCAGATAAAGCGCAGCTGGTAGAGCGTCATGCTTCTTTAGTTAAACGCATTGCTTACCATCTTATGGCGCGGCTTCCGGCCAGTGTTATTGTAGATGACCTGATTCAGGCTGGCATGATTGGTTTGCTGGAGGCAGCCAAAAACTTTGATGGCAGCAAAGGCGCGAGCTTTGAAACCTTTGCCGGCATCCGTATTCGTGGCGCCATGCTCGATGAGATCCGCAAAGGTGACTGGACTCCGCGGTCAGTGCATCGCAATGGCCGGGCAATTTCTGAGGCGATCGCCCAGGTAGAATCTGAGACTGGCCGTGATGCGCGTGATGTTGATATCGCGGCACGTTTGAATGTATCGCTCACCGAATATCATCAAATGTTGTCTGAGGTAAATGCCGGTAAGCTGGTCGGTATTGAAGATTTGGGAGTGTCGGAAGACATTATCGCCACGGAAGAATCCCGTGGCGCGGACTCCCCGTTAGAAGATTTAATGCAAGGTTCGTTTCAAAAAGCGCTTGCGCATGCTATTACTACGTTACCAGAGCGTGAAGCGATTGTTTTATCCCTGTATTATGATGAAGAATTGAACCTGCGGGAAATCGGCGAGGTTCTCGAGGTAAGCGAGTCAAGGGTCAGTCAAATACACAGCCAGGCAATGCTAAAACTTAAAGTTCGTATGCGGTCATGGCAGACTGGTGAGTAACCTTAACTATACTAACAATATGACTATCCTCACTGGAGGCAATTTTGGATAAGAATATGAAAATTCTCGTAGTAGACGATTTTTCTACCATGAGACGTATTATCAAAAACTTACTCAAAGATTTGGGCTTCTCAAATATTCAAGAAGCCGATGATGGCAGCACCGCATTGCCGATGCTGCAACAAGGAGATTTTGATTTTGTAGTAACGGACTGGAACATGCCGGGCATGCAAGGTATCGATCTATTGCGTGCTATTCGTGCCGATGACAAATTAAAGCATCTTCCTGTGTTAATGGTGACGGCTGAGGCAAAGAAAGAGCAAATTGTTGCTGCCGCTCAGGCTGGCGTAAACGGCTATGTTGTTAAGCCTTTCACAGCAGCTACATTAAAAGAAAAACTAGATAAGATATTCGAACGTTTAGGTTAATTCAGTTAAGTGTTTAACCGCCTGAGGACAACTGGATGACTGAAAAAAAGAAAGTCCCCATGACTCTGGACGAAGCAAAGCAGTTGGTTACCTTTTTAGAAAATGGTGACGATGAATCGGCTAACGCCCTGCTGGATGCTGTCGCGATGAAAGAGTCCGTAGAACTATTTGCAGAAGTGGGCAAGCTTACCCGTCAGCTTCACGACTCGTTGAACAACTTTCAATTGGACGAACGCATAGCCGGTCTGGCTAACGAAGAAATTCCCGATGCACAGACACGATTGACCTACGTTATTGAAGAAACTGAAAAAGCAGCTAATACTACAATGGATGCTGTAGAAAGCAGTATGCCGATTGTTGAAACCATGAAAGGTCAACTCGACAGTGTGATGCCTGAGTGGAAAAAACTGATGAACCGCGAGATCGAGCTTGATGAGTTTAAGTCGATGTGTCTCGATTTAGATAAGTTTTTAGAAGAATCTGCCAAAAATGCCGATCAGCTTATGTCGTTGTTAACCGAAGTACTGATGGCTCAAGGATATCAGGATTTGACTGGCCAGGTAATCCGCAGAGTGATCGAGTTGGTGAAAGAGGTTGAAGACAGTCTGGTTCACATGTTGACCGTGTTTGGTGGTGCCGAGGTGTCGAAGTCACCCAGTGCAGCGCCTAAGTCGGTTGAAACAGAAATCAAAGCCGAGGGGCCAATTATTGATGCTGAGTCACGCGATGACGTAGTGTCTGGCCAGGATGATGTAGACGATTTATTGTCCAGCCTGGGTTTTTAGGGGAGCGGGTGCATGTCTTTTGATGTCGATGAAGATATTTTGCAGGACTTTCTGGTGGAAGCCGGAGAAATACTGGAACAACTCCAGGAGCAGTTAGTTGATCTGGAAAATAATCCGGAAGATAAGGATCTTCTCAATGCAATATTCCGTGGCTATCACACCGTTAAAGGCGGTGCGGGCTTTTTATCTTTAACTGAATTAGTTGAGATCTGTCACGGTGCCGAAAATGTGTTCGATGTTATGCGAAATGGACAGCGAACACTCACTCCTGAATTGATGGATACGATTCTGCAAGCCACAGATGTTGTGGTGGATATGTTCGAAAAGGTCAAAATGCGTGAGCCGCTGGTGCCAGCCAGCGCGCAGCTCGTCGAGACATTGCACAAGCTCAGCACCCCTGAAACAGCGGATGAAAACATCTTTGAGGATAGTGCCGAAGCGCCAGCAGCACCTGCAGAGCCAGAACCGATCGAAGATACCTTTGAGTTAGACGATGAGCCGGTCAGTACGCCTGACACAACGGCACGTTCGTCTGAACTCATCGAAGATATTTCTGAAGATGAGTTCGAAGCCTTACTTGATGAGTTGCATGGTACCGGCGGAGCGCCTGGTGCTGCCAGCGCAGCGAAACAGGCAACGCCGAAAGCCGAGGCATCAGTGGCTGCCAGTGGTGGTGATGATATTACCGACGACGAATTTGAAGCGCTGTTGGATGAACTGCATGGCAAAGGGCAGTTTAGTAAAGAAAGTGCCGTAGAGCCTTCCGCAAAGGCAACGCCGGCCGCCCCGGTCTCTGATGATAGCGACGAAATATCGGACGATGAATTCGAAGCGCTGCTTGATCAGTTGCATGGCGAGGGCAAAGGGCCTGCTGCCGCTGCGGCTAAACCTGCTGCTGCCAGTAGTGAAGCCGCTGCGCCAGCTGCAACTTCAAAGGATAAAGAAAAGCCTGCGCCTAAAGAGGCCAGCAAGCCTGCGCCGCAACCAGCCGCCAAAGCGGCACCGGCAGCGGCCAAGTCGCCTGCACCTGCGGGCAAAGAGGAAAAGAAATCAACGCCACCCCCACCACCAGCTGAAACAACCGTGCGGGTTGATACCAAACGCCTTGATCAGATCATGAATATGGTGGGCGAGCTGGTACTGGTTCGAAACCGACTGATCAGCCTTGGCATCAATAATGCCGATGAGTCGATGTCGAAAGCCATTGCTAATTTGGATGTGGTGACCGGCGATCTGCAAGGCGCGGTCATGCAGACACGCATGCAGCCTATCAAGAAAGTGTTTGGTCGTTTCCCACGGGTTGTTCGCGATTTGGCGCGCACGCTGAAAAAAGAAATCACCCTGGAGCTTGAGGGTGAAGAGACCGACTTAGATAAAAATCTGGTTGAGGCGCTGGCCGATCCTTTAGTGCATTTGGTGCGAAATTCCGTAGACCATGGCATTGAAATGCCTGATGACCGTCAGGCTGCAGGGAAAGCCCGTATGGGTAAGGTTAAGCTTTCCGCTTCGCAGGAAGGCGACCATATTCTGCTTGTCATCGAAGATGATGGTAAGGGAATGGATGCCGAAAAACTCAAGGAAATTGCTATTTCCCGGGGCGTTTTGGATGCCGATGCGGCGGCGAGAATGTCAGATGTCGAAGCGTTTAATTTGATTTTTGCACCAGGGTTTTCAACCAAAACTGAGATCAGCGACATATCTGGTCGTGGTGTTGGTATGGATGTGGTTAAAACCAAGATCAACCAGTTAAATGGTACTGTTAATATTGATTCTGCACTGGGGCGTGGTACCCGTTTAGAAATCAAGGTTCCGCTGACGCTCGCTATCTTGCCTACCCTGATGATCATTGTTGGTAAGCAAACGTTTGCCCTGCCGTTAGGGTCGGTAAGCGAAATCATTAACATGGACATTAAAAAGACCAACACCGTCGATGGCCAGCTGACTATGATAGTACGGTCCAAAGCGATACCGCTGTTTTTCTTAGGTGAATGGTTGATTCGCGGGCCCAAAAACATAGAGCGAGACAAAGGTCACGTAGTGGTTGTGCAGATGGGCACTAAGCAGGTTGGCTTTGTTGTTGATGCGCTGATTGGTCAGGAAGAAGTGGTAATCAAGCCCCTCGATGCGTTATTACAGGGCACTCCTGGTATGGCGGGAGCGACGATTACATCCGACGGTGGTATTGCGTTAATTCTTGATATTCCGAACTTGCTGAAACGTTACGCGCGTAAAATTATTAAGTAACGAGTTAAGAGGATTGCTGGTTAATGGCCTACAAAGTCCTGGTGGTCGACGATTCGAGTTTTTATCGCCGTCGGGTAAAAGATATTTTAAATGCTGATCCCTCTCTGGAGGTGGTTGGTGAGGCAGCAAACGGGCGTCAGGCTATTGAAATGGTAAAGTCTTTACGCCCGGATGTTGTAACGATGGATGTGGAAATGCCATTAATGGATGGCATAGAAGCGGTCAAACGCATCATGAGCGAGTGTCCCGTATCCATTATCATGTTTTCTTCGTTGACCAGCGAAGGCGCTACAGCCACACTTGATGCTTTAGACGCCGGCGCGGTTGATTTCCTGCCTAAGAAATTTGAAGATATTGCTAAAGACCGCAGTGACGCTGCGACAACGCTACGTGCCAAAGTTCGCATGCTGGCTCGCCGTACGCCGTTAATGTCGGGTCGACTCAACCGGCTTTCGTCGGAGTCGCCAGGCAAACCTGTTCAACCAGCCAAACCCCCTGGCCGGGTAATGCCTACCAATGCGCCCAAGTCGACCTTTGTGCGCGGCTCCGGATTGCTCAGCGGTCAGCAAGGTGGTGTTGAAGAAGTAGAAACTGTCTCGCAGATAAAACGCAGCGGTAAACGCTATCGTTGCCTGGCAATTGGTGCATCGACTGGCGGACCGGTTGCGCTGCAGAATGTATTGGTTAAATTGCCTTCTGGGTTTCCTTACCCGATCTTTTTGATCCAGCATATGCCGGGTACATTTACCAATGCTTTTGCCGAACGCCTAAATCAGCATTGCAAAATTGAGGTGAAAGAAGCGGTTCATGGTGAGGTAGTAAAACCAGGTTGCGCTTATCTGGCACCAGGCGGTAAACAAATGGAAGTTGAAAAGTCTGCAGGCCAACTGCGGGTGGTTATCAGGCCGTCCGATGAAGCGGGTATTGGCTACAAACCCAGTGTGGATATTACCTTTAAAAGCTTATCGCAGGTTTACGGTGGTGACATTTTAGGCGTTATTCTAACGGGAATGGGCGCGGATGGTCGTGAGGGCTGTCGAACAATTAAAGCACTTGGCGGTAAGATTTGGGCTCAGGATCGCGATAGTAGCGTGGTCTACGGTATGCCTCAGGCCGTCACGGTAGATAAATTAGCCGAAGTCAATATTGGTATTAATGATATTGGTAATTGCATCAATACCGAGATGTCATAACGAGTCATATCAGCCTCGATGGCAGGAGAGTAGCGGTGAAAATATGGACCATAGCCAATCAAAAAGGTGGGGTAGGTAAAACTACCACTACCGTCACACTTGGCGGTATTTTGGCTAAGCGTGGGTACAATGTTTTGCTGGTCGATATGGATCCCCAGGCCTCGCTAAGTTATTACTTTGGGATCGACTCTGAAGAACTATCCAGTTCAATTTACGATATTTTTACTCATCCTTCTGACATGACGGGCGATAAAGTACTCGATTGCCTGTGCTCGAGTAGATTTGACAGTTTATTTATATTGCCATCGACCATGGCACTGGCAACGCTTGATCGCTCACTGGGAAACCAGGTTGGAATGGGCCTGGTTCTCAAAAAAGCGTTGCAACAGGTATCGGCAGAATTTGACTACGTACTTATTGATTGCCCACCGGTTTTAGGCGTTTTAATGGTTAATGCATTAGCCGCCTGTCAGAAAGTCGTGGTGCCTGTGCAAACCGAGTTCCTGGCGCTTAAAGGGCTCGATCGAATGATGCACACATTAAAAATTATGAGTAAAACCCTGGCACGTGAATTCGATACGATTATCGTTCCTACTATGTTCGATCGACGCATCAATGCCGCTATTGCCGCGCAGAAGCAATTAATATTGGACTATAAAGAACAACTTTGGAAAGGTATGATACCGGTAGATACACGTTTTAGAGATGCCAGTCAGATGCAGGTACCTGCACCCGTCGCGTATCCAAAATCTCGTGGCGTGTTTGCTTACGAAAAACTACTTAACGTCCTGGACAGTGACTAGAATGAGCAAAAATACCCCGTTTGCTAATGAAGAGGTAATGGAAGACTACCTTAGCAGTTTGCTAAGCGACACTGTCGATCCTGTTGAGGTTACCGAGCGAACGGCAAAGCTGCTCGAACAAGCAACAGTTGACCTTACCGAGACTGAGTCAGAGCAGGATTCGGCGCTTGAGCAAGCCGTTGTTAGCGCTGAGGAAGAGATCGTTTCGCAGGTTAACGATAGTGTTGATGAGGCGGCTAAGACGCCACCCGGTGGCGTGCCCTTAAAGCCTTTAGAAGAACGTTTGGACAATCATTTTCAGGCGTTGTTTTTTGAAGTGGCAGGATTAACCCTGGCCGTTCCGCTGATCACGTTAGGTGGCATACATAACCTGGGTAAAATCGGCCCGCTGTTTGGCAAGCCTGGTTGGTTTATGGGGGTCATGATTCATCGCGATGAAAAATTCAACGTGGTGAATACAGCACAATGGGTAATGCCTGAAAAATACGATCAATCTCTGGAAGATAAGCTACACTATCAATATCTTATTATGTTAAGTGATAGTGAGTGGGGACTGGCGAGCGAAAAGCTGGTTAACACGGTATCGCTGAGCAAAGAAGACGTGAAGTGGCGTCAGGTCAGTGCCAAGCGCCCCTGGCTAGCAGGTATGGTAAAAGATAAAATGTGTGCATTGCTTGATGTTGATGAACTAATAGCAATGTTGAATAACGGCTTGGGCAGTAAAGACCAGGTGCCATAGTCAATTGGAGCCAAATACATGAGTGATGATAGAAATAACAACGCTGCGAATGTAGACGATCAAGTTCTGCAGTGGGTTACGTACCGTTTAGGTGAAGAAACCTATGGCATTAACGTAATGCAAGTGCAGGAAGTGCTGCGTTACTCTGAAATAGCCCCGGTACCCGGCGCGCCAGACTATGTGCTGGGCATTATCAATTTGCGCGGCAACGTGGTTACCGTGATCGATACCCGGGCACGCTTTGGCCTGCCGCCGGAAGAAGTCACGGACAACACACGTGTGGTTATTATCGAATCAGACGAGCAGGTAGTGGGAATTCTGGTTGATAGTGTGGCTGAGGTGGTATACCTTAAATCGTCGGAAATCGACAGCGCTCCAAACGTTGGCACAGAAGAAAGTGCTAAGTTTATACAAGGCGTGAGCAATCGCGACGGCGAGCTGCTAATTCTGGTTGATTTGAATAAGCTGCTTAGCGATGAGGAGTGGGACGAGTTAACCAGCCTGTAACCATACCGGACCTATCAGTACAGCACATGGAAGTATCCTTACCATTGATTGTTGCGGGTGTTGCTTGTGTAATTGCGATTGTATTAACGGCTCTGCACTGGGCCGTTAGCCATCAAAAAGTAAAGCGATTACGCGCTGAAATGTCAGCGCAGCAGCACCAACTAGCCAACCTAAAAAAACAACTACAATTGTTTATCAGCTCGCTTGAAGAAAGCCAGGCGCGCAGCATGGTTGTAGCTGACAACACCGAGCAGTTAAAGCAAACCATCGCTGCATTACAGCAACAAATTAAAACACTCGCCGAACAGGATCCGGATAGCCGCATGTATCAGCGCGCTGCCGAAATGATTCAGTCAGGAGCCAGTGCCGATGAGGTCATGCATAACTGCGATATTCCTTTCGCTGAGGTGCAGCTGCTAATGAATATCCATAGTAACAAGAACTAGTCTCCCGCCAACTGTCGATTGAGTAGCGTGTAGCGACAGTCATTTTTGTCTGCGCTAAAAGAGATGAAAGCTTAACAAGGCAGATTCCATTATCAAAAGTAAACCTAGACGGGTATTTCTTCCTATACGCATATCTACCAGGCGATGAAACCATTTTCCACAGATAGTAATATTGATTCTATCCTGCGGATAACGGTAGCTATGAGGCTCACAGTATTAAACATGTGGCGTTGTATATGCAACTTTGTTTAGCGCCTGTTTCAGTAGGTGATTACCATTCCAGGTTGGGCGTTACGCTTATTCGTCAAAGTGCTGGTCATGCTGTTGTACGCATGATTCGGAATAGAGATATATTTGTGGTCGCTTAGCAGTACCTAACACAACAGAGCTGCAGTTTATGTTGGTACCACTGACAATAGCTTGATCATGATTACCACAAAACATGCGGACATACTAAAAAAAGCGACCAATTTCAGTTAAATACCGTTGGTCTGCGTTGTCAAATCCATAGGCCCTGTGTAGCATGACCGCGCGTTTTACTCAACAGCATCAAGCTTCACAGGTATATAGTCCGTGCTTAACCTCTCTCACATGAAACAGCAATATTCATTAGCAATGCTAATGTTGCTACTTGCCTGTTTAATGGGACTGGCTCAGATCTCGTCGCTCAATGCTGATTCATATCACCTTGATGCTTCGGCTTCGGCATCGGCGCTGGAGTTTGAAATAGAGGAAAGCGCTGGTGATTACCCTGTTACACCTGAACACGCAGAGTTGACAGAGGCACAGTATGTTCTTAGCGAAACACTGCTTTTAACGCCACACCAAGCCGATCTTAAGTCCCTTAGTTATACCACACCCCATACCAGAGCTCCGCCGCTCGTATAAGCTTTTTAGTACTTGTGAGCACTATGGTCACGTACTGAAAATCAATACTTAATCGACATTCATAATTTTCACTCCAGCTTGTTTTAAAGCTGGCCAGGTTCGTATGCCTTTTTAACGCACAGTGGTGCGCTAAACACCAGCATACGATGGATCGTCGTGTCTGTTTATCGGCGCGGTGGTTATAGTTTTCTTACTGAACGAATTTACATCATGAGCAAAAAAACACTTTTAGCAGTCAGCATGCTTACTGCAATGCTAGGCGGTTGTGGTCATCAAGAGCACGAAACACACCATGCCATTTTACAATTTGATGTGACACATCCTGTACGGCAGGATACAACGCTTGTTAAAGAATATGTGAGTCAAATTCACGCTATTCAGCACATCGAAATAAAGGCTATGGAAAAAGGCTACCTGCAATCAACTTACGTTGATGAGGGGCAGACCATAAAGCAAGGTGCGCCTATGTTCAAAATTATGCCTAAGGTGTACGAAGCGGAATTACATAAAGCAGAAGCGGAAGCGCAAGCTGTTTATATGGAATACAAAAATACCAAATCTTTGGTTGAGCAAGATATCGTATCGCCGAACGAGCTGGCAGTGATTGAAGCTGAGTATCAAAAAGCGATGGCTGAAGTGGAGTTGGCGGAAGCCCACCTGGCCTTTACCGATATAAAAGCGCCATTTACCGGAAAAATGGGGCGTCTGGAAGCCCGCACCGGCAGCTTACTTGATGAAGGTGAACTGCTTACCACTATGTCCGACTTAAGCCAGATGTGGGTCTACTTTAATGTGCCAGAGACCGAGTACCTGGATTATGTGCAAAATGATAGTGCCAGTAAAAATACCAAAGTGAGACTGAAACTGGCTAATGGCAGTATTTACCCCTATGAAGGCGTGATCGATACCATTGAGGCGGACTTTGATAATCACACCGGCACCATCGAAATGCGCGCTTCATTTCCCAACCCAGACCAGTTGCTCAGACATGGCCAAACCGGCAATGTATTGGTAGATGTAGCGTATCCGGATAGCCTGGTAATACCTCAAAAAGCCACATTCGAAATACTCGACCAAAGTTATGTGTATGTGCTAGATAGCGAAAACAAGCTTGCTACCCGCCATATTGAAGTGAGCGCAGAGCTGCCGCATTTATACGTGGTATCCGACGGCTTAACTGAGGACGATACCGTGTTGATTGAGGGCTTGCGGCGCGTAAGTAATGGTCAGCAAATAAAGCCAGACCTGTTATCAGCCAGTGATGCGTTAGCTGAACTGTCGCTTCACGCAGAATAGAGGAGCGACCATGTTTGGAGTTTTTATTAAACGACCAGTGATGGCGATTATGCTTTCACTGATGATTATTTTTTTGGGTGTATTGTCGGTTTTTTCATTGCCCACATCGCAGTTTCCGGATATCGCGCCACCACGAGTGCTAATCTCCCTGGCTTACCCGGGCTCCAGTGCTGATGTGTTAGTGAAATCGTCATTAGTGACCATAGAACGTTCAATAAATGGCGTGCCAGGTATGAAATACATTGTATCTGATGCGACCAGTGCCGGTGAGGCCACCATTCAGGTCATTTTTGATCTTGATGTGGATCCTAACCAGGCGCTTATCAACGTTAAAACGCGACTTGACCAAATCATGAACCGTTTACCACAGTTGGTGCAACTTGAGGGGGTGGTATTAGAACGTGTGCAACCGAGCATGCTGATGTATATCAACGTCTACAGCACCGACGAAGCGGCAGACGAAAAGTTCTTATATAACTACTCGAATATTAATCTCATTCCTGAAATTCAGCGCGTAAAGGGTATTGCCAGTGCCAAAATATTAGGTAGCAGGCAGTATGCTATGCGGATCTGGTTAAAACCCGATCGTATGCGTGCTTACAACATTTCTGTGGATGAAATTATGGAATCGATTGACGAACAAAGCCTGATAGGCCGGCCGGGCCGATTAGGAAGAAGTTCAGGAATTACTGCGCAGTCTAAAGAGTATGTGCTTATTTACGAAGGGCGTTATGACGAGCCCGAAGAATATAAGAACATCATCATCCGTGCCGATAGTGACGGGCGATTGCTCAAACTCAGCGACATTGCAGAGGTTGAGTTAAGCAGCGAGTTTTTCGATATTTACTCCAATAAAGATGGCTATCCCTCAGCCGCAATTGTACTTAAGCAAAACTACGGCAGCAGTGCTAACGAAGTTATTGCGCAGGTAAAAGCCAAAATGGCGGAGCTGGAGAGTACGTTTCCGGAAGGCATGAAATACGAAATCAACTATGACGTATCGAAGTTTCTCGACGCGTCTATTGAACAGGTCCTCCATACATTGATCGAAGCCTTTGTGCTGGTCTCGCTGGTGGTATTTGTCTTTTTGGGCGATTGGCGCTCTACGCTTATTCCTTTGCTGGCCGTGCCAGTGTCTCTTGTTGGCACTTTCTTTTGCATGCAGGCCACCGGCGTGAATATTAACCTGATCACGCTCTTCGCACTGGTTTTGGCCATCGGTATCGTAGTGGATAACGCCATTGTTATTGTCGAAGCAGTGCATGCAAAAATGGAGGACAGTCACATTCTGACGCCCTACATTGCCACTCAGCAGGTACTCGGTGAGATGGGCGGTGCAATTATTGCCATCACGCTGGTAATGACCGCCGTGTTTGTTCCGCTTATTTTCATGACAGGACCTGTAGGCGTATTTTACCGGCAGTTCTCCATTACGATGGCGTCATCGATCATCATTTCATGTGTCGTGGCGCTCTCACTGACGCCGGTTCTGTGCGCGATGCTGCTAAAAAATCCGCACATGCATAGTAAGAAAGCGACCCCATTGAGCCGATTTATAGATATGTTCAACCACTGGTTTAATAAGCTAACCGGGCGTTATACCGGTATTATCAAAGTGCTGGTGACCCGCCGTGTGGTAACAGTGGTGGCGCTTGCAGCTTTTGTGGTTAGCACCTTTGGTTTAAACCAGGTACTCCCCACCGGCTTTATTCCCGGAGAGGATCAAGGACAGATATACGCCATTATCCAAACACCGCCGGGAAGCACGCTGGAAGCCACAAACACCGTTGCACGGGAGCTTCAAAATCTGGCGCTTGAAGTGGACGGTGTGTCTTCGGTGTCTTCGCTGGCAGGCTATGAAATATTAACCGAAGGTCGTGGCTCTAACGCCGGTACCTGCTTGATCAACCTGAAAGATTGGGCTAATCGAGAGCACTCGGTAGGCGAGATCATTGAAGAGCTGGAGGCTAAAACACATCACCTGGGTGCGGTCATCGAATACTTTGAACCGCCTGTGGTACCCGGTTATGGAGCGTCTTCCGGACTGTCATTTCGCTTGCTTGATAAAACCAATACAACGGATTATCAGGAGTTTGATCAAATCAACAAAGATTTTATGGCTGCCTTGGCTGAGCGTAAAGAACTTAAAGGGTTGTTTACTTTTTATGCAGCTGATTATCCGCAGTATAAAATCGAAATTGATAATCAGGCAGCCATGCAAAAAGGGGTATCTATAGGACAAGCTATGGAAAACCTGAATATTTTGATTGGCAGTACATATGAGCAGGGGTTTACCCGTTTTAATAATTTCTTCAAGGTGTATACCCAAAGTGCACCAGAATATCGCCGCTATCCAAGCGATTTACTGGACTACTACGTACGCAATGAAGAAGGTGAAATGGTGCCTTATTCAGCTTTTATGAAGTTAGTGAAGACCCAGGGACCAAATGAAATTACCCGTTATAACCTTTATACCTCGGCAGCTATTCGTGCTGAGCCAGCCAAAGGCTTTACCTCCGCAGAGGCGATCAAAGCGGTGGAAGAGGTGGCTGCCCAAACCTTGCCAAAAGGGTATGACATTGGTTGGGAAGGGCTTTCTTTTGATGAAGCGAAGCGTGGCAATGAAGCGATTATCATTTTTGGTGTTGTATTGCTTTTCGTTTACATCGTATTGGCGTCTCAGTACGAAAGTATGTTGCTACCCTTTGCAGTGATTTTGTCGTTACCGTGCGGGATCCTGGGAGCATTCTTATTTCTCAAAGGTATGGGGCTGGCCAATGATGTCTATGCTCAATTGGGGCTGGTTATGCTGGTTGGCTTGTTAGGCAAGAATGCGGTGCTCATTGTTGAGTATGCCGTACAAAAAAACCAGCAAAACATGTCAATTGCCGAGGCCGCCATCGAAGCCGCCAAGCAGCGTTTTCGTCCTATTTTGATGACGTCGTTCTCTTTTGTAGCAGGCCTTATTCCGCTGGTCATTGCAACGGGCGCTGGTGCCGTGGGTAATCGGACGATTGGTGCGTCAGCGTTGGGGGGAACATTATTTGGCACTATCTTTGGCGTTTTGGTGATCCCTGGTCTTTATTATTTGTTTGCCAAATTAGAAGAAGGTAAATCACTGATTAAAAATGAAGATCATATACCGTTAACCGAAACTTATCACTATAACGATGAGGTGCTGAGCGATGAGTAAAACTTATAAATTCATTCGTAACCCGCTATCGATGGCATTGGTTAGCGCAATACTTGTTCAGTCATGTGCTTTGCCAACTGTCACAAAACGCACACCCCAGGTTGAACTGCCTGATGGCTACAATGTTCAGGCAACGAGCAATCCGCAAGCAGCAAAAGAGCTTGAACACGAAGAAGCCGTCAATATTAATTGGGCCGAGTGGTTCAATGATCCCCAGCTTGCCGACTTAGTAGAAACTGCGGTAAACAATAACCAGGAAGTGGCGATTCTTCTCCAGCGCATTAATATGGCGGCGAATGAAGTGTACGCCCGCGAGGGGGAGTATTTACCACGTGTTTCTGCTGGCATTGAAGCCGAAATAGAAAAAGTGGGTGAATACACCCGTGAAGGGGCAGTAGAAGAGCAACTGTCGATTAAAGAAGAAAAGGCATTTCCTGACCCGTTGGGCAATTTACGTCTGGGGTTAAATGCATCCTGGGAAATAGACGTGTGGCACAAGTTAAGGGATGCAACCAAAGTGTCGTCACTTGAGTACCTGGCGTCAGTAGAAGGGCGCAAATTCTTTATTACGCAATTGGTCTCTGAAGTGGCTCGTTGTTACTACGAACTCCTCGCGCTCGACAATAAACTGGCGAACTTAAACGCAACTATAAAGGTGCAACAAACCGTAATAGATACGATTAGTGCGTTGCAGCAATACGGGCGTTCTTCGTCTTTGCCAATTGCGAGATTCACCGCTGAAGTAAAGAAAAACGAAAGTGAACGATTTTTGATCGAACAAGACATTGTTGAAAAAGAAAACATGTTGAATCTTTTGTTAGGACGAACACCCCAGCCAATCTCCCGTCGTAGTGATGTATTAATGAGTGCCGATGTTCGTATGCCAGGAGTGGGCGTGCCGTCAGAACTGTTGGCGAATCGCTCAGATATAAAGCAGGCAGAGTTAGCGCTGGCGGCAGCGGACCTTAATGTTGATGTCGCCAAAGCCAACTTCTACCCATCCTTTGAATTAAGGGCGGGAACAGGGCTCGCTTCATTTGATTCCCGTTATTTGTTGAATATTCCCGAGTCATTTGCCTACTCACTATCTGCCGACATTTTCGCACCGCTTATTAATCGAAGAGCGATTGAAGCCGTGTATCAAAATGCCAGCGCAGAGCAGGTGCAGGCAGCCTATGACTATGAACTGGTGCTGCTTCGTGCTGTTGCCGAAGTTTCTAACAGCCTGTCTAAACTGCACAAGCTGGAGCAAAGCGTAACTGCCAAAAGCCAACAAATAGCGTCGCTTGAAAAGTCAATTGACGTTGCCAGCAGGTTGTTTGCATCGGCTCATGGCGAGTATCTTGAAGTATTGCTGGCCCAGCGGGAAGCGCTTGAAGCACGAAGCGAGCTCATTGAGACACGACAACAGCAAATGACCGCGTTAGTCGATTTATATCAAGCCCTGGGAGGTGGGTGGAAGGCCTGAAAGTGCGGTGATAAGAGATAGCTATTCAACGGCTATCGCCTGCTAGAGGAGAGCACTGCTCTCCTCTAGCAATTAAGTGCAATTGGACAGTCACTCTCATAGACAATATCTATCCGGGAGGAAAGTTGTTTTAACCGTATAATTATTACGCTTTAAACTGCGAAATATGCTGACGCAGCGAGGATGTCTGAGTTGCAACTTCTTCACTCGCTTGTTCATTTATGTGCACGTTGTGCATCGTGTTTTCCGACAAGTCACGAATATTCACCACGTTTCTATTCACTTCGGTAGCCACTTGACTCTGTTGCTCAATTGCCGCGGCAATTTGCGTAGTCATGTCCAGAATAGTGGTAACATCGTCGCCGATTTCGTTTAGTCGTTGCATGGCTTTGTCGCCTTGCTCACCACTGTTTGCCCCTTCCTGCAGGCATGCTTTCATCTCTGTTACTATCTGTTGCGTTCGCGTTTGCAGTCCACTGATGATCGATTCAATCTGGCTGGTAGATTCCTGCGTGCGCATTGCCAACGTTCTCACTTCGTCAGCGACCACAGCAAACCCCCGACCTTGTTCACCGGCGCGGGCAGCTTCGATTGCCGCGTTGAGCGCCAGCAGGTTGGTTTGTTCTGCAATGCCGCGAATAACATCAAGCACGGTGCCAATAGTTTGGCTGTCTTTTTCCAATTCACTCACAGCACCGGATGCGCTGTCCAGGCGATTGACTAAACTGCGAATAGAACTGACGGTATCTTTGACCTGATTGCGACCATCCATAGCATTATCATTGGTGGTTCGGGCTTTGTCTGCCGTGCTTTCAGTATTCGTGGTAATCTCCTGAATAGTGGCCCCCATTTCGGTAATCGCTGTCGCGACCATGTCGGTTTCATTTTGCTGCACGCGCATGCCCTCGGCGGTGTCATTTGTTGCCGTGGCGAGTTGTTCCGTAGCCGAATTGAGGTTGGTCAGGGCAACGTTAATAGACTTCACTAAATCCTGAAATTCCTCCAATAATGCGTTCACATCATTACTGAAGTGGGTGATCTCATCATTGCCGGCTTCTTCCAGACGTAATTTAAAATCCCGCTCTTTGCTAATGCGTGATATTTGCATTGAAGCCTGTGCCAGTGGCGCATTAATAGAGTGCGCCAGCATGATAATGAGGCCAGCTACCAATAGCAGTACAATCACAAAAATAATAAAACCAATCGTTTGAAGTTGCGCCAAGGAACTATCTAACTCCTGGTTAAGCGATGAAGACATTGCCTCCAGAATGTCTTCCGTTGCCTGAATACTTTCGCGCATTTTTCCTTCAGCACCTTGTTGAGGTGTCAGGCCTCGCGCTTCAGTTTTTTTAGCAAGCAGGTTAAAGCTATTGACGTAGTTGGCTGCAAGCGTGTTCAGTCCGTTGGGTAACTGTTGCTCAAGTTGATCATGCCAGTTATTGAAAGATACGACTTCTTCTAAGGTATTACGCATCAAAAAATCTTTTTCGTCGCGTCGCATCTGTAGCAGCGTTGTGAATGCAACATCACTTGTACTCAGGCGGCTCTCCAACTGTTTTGCGGCGTCACGGAGTGTGCCCCTTAGGCCATCGTCGGGTCCAAGCCCAATACTACGCTCTAATTCGACTAACCTAGCAAAGGTCGCTGAGTACTCACCCACCAGTTGCGTGAATTGTTCAACCTGTTGAGTATCGATATTTAAATCGGCGAGGTTTTTGCGCAGCGAGGAGGCAACGGTCTGCAGTTCATCAACGACTTTTTTATGCCGCTCGGGGTATTTTTCTTCTTTGCGCATCAGAAAGTCTTTTTCGTGTCTACGCAGCATCAGCATATCTGCCGTAAGTTGTTCCACACGACTTTTGGCGCTGGACAGGGCACTGGTCGAACTGGCCTGGTACAGTTGTAGCACAAGCATTAACGTCATCGCCAACAAAGCGATAACACCAATTAATATTAATCTGAACTTTATGCTTAGCGAGCGAATTTGCATGGCTATTCCTTACTAACAGAGTTTGTTCTGTTTAAATTCGGCCCTCAAAAGGGGCGCGCGTTGTGTATAGAAGCGTATCGTTTTATCCACATTATAAAACGATTGCGAAAACTCTGGACAGTAATAACATAGACTTTTTGTCGTAGAATTGCTTCGATCGTTCATACAATATTGATCGCTAAACACACGTCATAGCATAGTATACCGCTCGATTACCTGACAAAGTAAATCGTCAGACGTGTCTGTTTTGATTTAGTGTAACGTTCGATTAGTTGTTGCTGGCGTCTTTACATTTATATCTGGCTATCAAAAACGCTGTAATTAGCAGCTTCCGGCTTTACGTTGATGCCAGCCGCAAAATGGCTGGTGGACACCGTTATTACAGCGTGTAAGCTTCATACATTTGCTCAATTTGAAATACCCGATTAGCCTTGCTAAACGAAATACTTCGCTAAATGTGCTTTAAAGTAAGCCGCGCTGGTTGCTGCACTCTTCATTGGCGACTGACTAAAATTACCGCCTTGCTCGATATAAAAGTAGCGTAAGCCAGATGTTGACGTGTCGGGTAATATCGCGGTGTAGTCGATACTGCCATTACCCAGTTCGGTGTAGTCCTGCGTTTGCTTATCCATGTCTTTTACGTGCCACATCACGTATCGTCCCGGATGCTGCCTGACTAGTGCCTGCGGTGTTGTTGAAGAGGAGCGGGATACCCAGTACATGTCCAATTGTAACTTGACCAGGTCCGGATCGGTTTGGTTAACAATAATATTGTAGGCGTTTTCACCGTTGCCTGAATCATCCTTGATTTCGAACTCAAAACCGTGGTTGTGATAAGCAAAGCCTAACCCCGCGTCGCTAACCTGTTTGCCTATTTTATTTAGCAGTTGCGGCAGGCGTTTGAATGTGGCGATGTTTCTTTGCGCCGGATCTGTCCAGGGCCATGTAATATAATCTGACCCTATGGTTTTTGCCCCCTCAATACAGCGGTCTACAAATTCGGTGAGTTGTTTATCAGATTTTTCAAGGTAGGGAGCAAAGCCGTAGTGCCCGCTGGTGACACTTAGCTCAAGATCATCCAGCAGCGACTTAAAGGCCGGTGCCGGCATATTGTAAAAGGTGCCGGCGGTTGGATCGAAACCATAAAGTTCAAAGTGCTGATAGCCCATTTTTTTGAGAGCCAGCAAAGTGCCTTCCGGATCGTTGTTCATATCATCCCTGACACTATAGAGTTGATAGCCAAGTTTAAATCCGGCGTTGGGTGATAACGCCAATGCGGGTGTCGATAACATCGCACAAAACGCAGCTGTGCCAGAACAAAACAGAAAATCACGACGATCCATGTATGCGCCTTTAATGTAAATATAATGTTGCAAATTAGCACTCTAACTCGTCTTGTACAATAAAGGTGTTTATACGCCCCGTTAGTTTGAATGGCATTCGACCTGGCAAGGCTGGGGGGAGGGGCATATTCTACGACCCCTCAAATCTTTTAAGCTATCCTCCCACGGTCACTCAGTGCAGCGTTTTGATAAAACTTTTTTTACGACGCTGTCTACAATTAGCAGTGTTACCCGCACAACATGTTGGCTCAACATAAATAAAACGTTTAGACGTCTAGACGTAAAGATGTTGACTTTGGCGTTACATCAGCGACAATAGCTTCATCAGTGTTTAACCGGAGTTATTATGCCTATCAGGATCCCAGAGAATTTACCTGCACAAAGCGTGCTGTTGGGTGAAAACATCTTTACGATGGAAGATCAGCGCGCCGCCAGTCAGGAAATCAGGCCGCTGCAAGTAGGTATTCTTAACCTGATGCCGAACAAAATAGAAACCGAAGTTCAGCTGCTTCGGTTGCTCTCCAATACACCGCTGCAAATTAATGTAGACTTGATCCGGATTGACAATCAGGCGCCTAAACACACCCCCCAATCCCATATGGACGCTTTTTATCACGAATTCAGCGAGATAAAAGATAAACGTTATGATGGTTTAATTGTCACCGGTGCGCCGCTGGCGCTGCTCGATTACGAGGATGTCAATTACTGGGATACCATGAAAACCATCCTGGAATGGGCCAATCGTAATGTGCAGTCAACTCTGTATTTGTGTTGGGCTGCCCATGCCGCGATGTACCATTTTCATGGTATTCAGCGTCAGTTGCGTAAGAACAAATTGTCAGGGGTGTACAAGCACCGTGTCAATGATACGCATAACGAACTGCTGCGTGGCTTCGATTCGGAATTCTTTGCGCCACATTCGCGATATGGCTACATCAGCCCTGCCGACTACAACAGCATTCCCGATTTAAATGTGATTGCCGAATCAGACGAGGCAGGGGCGTACGTGGTGGCATCAGACGATAAACGTATGGTGTTTATTACCGGTCATCCGGAGTACGATCCGGAGACTCTCAACGACGAATACCATCGCGACCTTAATGCCGGAATGGAACCAGCTATTCCAGCTAATTATTATCCGGATAACGACCCGTCACTACCACCCGTGGTAAGATGGCGCGCCCATGGCAGTTTGTTATTTACCAACTGGATAAACTATTACGTTTACCAGACTACGCCATACGATTTAAATCAGCTGGTAGAAAAAGACCAGCGCAAGAGGTAGCACGTGAGCAGGTACACAGATAAAGATATTCTCGATATTGCCGCACAGCGTATTTTATTGCTCGATGGTGCCATGGGTACCATGATCCAGCTTCATAAGCTCAGCGAAGAAGCCTACCGTGGGGAGCAGTTTAAAGACTGGCACTGTGACATTAAGGGCAACAATGACTTGTTGTCGATTACGCAGCCAGAGCTGATTTACGATATTCACTGCCAGTACCTGGCGGCGGGCGCCGATATTATAGAAACCAATACGTTTAATGCGACGACCATTTCTATGGCCGATTATGATATGCAGGCCCACTCCCGCGACATTAACATTGCGGCAGCAAAACTGGCCCGCCGGGCGGCTGATGAATTCACCGCCAAAAATCCGCAAAAGCCGCGTTTTGTGGCCGGGGTCATTGGCCCGACAAGTCGTACCGCCTCGATTTCGCCCGATGTCAACGATCCGGGTAAACGTAACGTCACCTTTGATGTGCTGGTAGCGGCCTATACCGAGTCATGTGAAGCGCTTATTGAGGGCGGGGCCGATATCATTATGATTGAAACCATCTTTGATACCCTCAATGCCAAAGCCGCGTCCTTTGCCGTAGAGGTGGCGTTTGAAAAGCAAAACGTGAAGCTGCCGGTAATGATTTCCGGCACCATTACCGATGCCTCTGGTCGTACCTTGTCGGGTCAAACCGCCGAGGCGTTTTACTATTCCATGCGCCACATTAAACCGGTTTCCTTTGGTTTAAATTGCGCGCTGGGCCCCGATTTATTGCGCCAGTACGTTGAAGAAATCAGCAACGTTTCAGAGTGTTTGGTATCGGCGCACCCGAATGCCGGGTTGCCTAACGAGTTTGGTGAGTACGATATGGAAGGACCAGAAATGGCCGAACATATCGAAGAATGGGCCGCGTCGGGGCTGGTAAATATTGTCGGAGGGTGTTGTGGCAGCACGCCTGAGCACATTGCCGAACTGGCCAGGGCGGTTGAGGGCAAAGCCCCCCGTAAGGTGACTAAACTTGAGCCCAGGATGCGTCTTGCCGGCTTAGAACCCTTCGTGCATTGAGGTACTAGCGTGTCAGCAGAATTTTCCAGTTTTATTAATATCGGTGAACGCACGAATGTCACCGGTTCGGCGATGTTTAAACGCCTGATCTTAGAAGGTGATTACGAAACCGCACTCGACGTTGCCCGTCAGCAGGTGGAGAACGGCGCCCAGATTATCGATATCAACATGGACGAAGCCATGTTGGACTCGGTGCAGGCTATGCAAACCTTTTTAAACCTGATTGCGTCCGAGCCTGATATCAGCCGCGTGCCGATCATGATTGACTCCTCTAAGTGGGAGGTTATCGAAGCCGGTCTTAAATGTGTGCAGGGCAAATCCATTGTCAATTCAATCAGCCTCAAAGAGGGCGAAGCATCGTTCCTTCGTCAGGCGCGTCTGATAAAACGCTACGGCGCCGCGACTGTGGTGATGGCGTTTGATGAAAAAGGCCAGGCTGATACCAAAGCGCGTAAAATCGAAATATGCCAACGCAGTTACAAACTGCTGACGGAAGAGGTCGACTTTGCCCCCGAAGACATTATTTTTGACCCCAACATCTTCGCCGTAGCGACCGGCATCGAAGAGCATGACAACTACGCGGTAGACTTTATTGAAGCTACCCGGGTTATTCGTGAAACCTGCCCGCATGTGCATGTGTCAGGCGGCTTGTCGAACATTTCGTTTTCGTTCCGCGGTAACAACCCGGTCCGCGAAGCTATGCACTCGGTGTTCTTATATCACGCCATTCGGGCGGGGCTGGACATGGCCATTGTGAATGCCGGTCAGCTTGAAGTGTACGATGAAATTCCCCTTGAACTGCGCGAAGCCGTTGAAGATGTCATTTTAAACCGCCACAGCGGCGCTACCGACAAACTGCTCGAACTGGCGCCTAAGTATCAGGGCGACGGCAAAGCGGTAGTCAAAGAAGATCTCGCCTGGCGTGAGTTACCGGTTAACAAGCGCCTGGAGCACGCACTCGTCAAGGGCATTACCGATTTTATCGAAGAAGATACCGAAGCCGCCCGAGCCGCCGCTGACAAGCCTTTACACGTTATTGAAGGGCCGTTGATGGACGGCATGAACGTGGTCGGTGACTTATTTGGCGAAGGCAAGATGTTCTTGCCTCAGGTGGTAAAGTCGGCCCGGGTGATGAAAAAAGCGGTTGCTTACCTGCAGCCTTATATCGAAGCCGAAAAGTCCGAAGGCACCAAAAGCAACGGTAAAATATTGCTCGCCACGGTAAAAGGTGACGTCCACGATATCGGCAAAAACATTGTTGGTGTGGTGCTGCAGTGCAATAATTTTGAAGTCATCGACATGGGCGTAATGGTGCCCTGTGCGGCCATATTGCAAAAAGCCAAAGAAGAAGACGTCGACATGATTGGCCTGTCAGGGTTAATCACGCCGTCGCTTGATGAAATGGTACATGTCGCCAAAGAAATGCAGCGCCTTGAGTATGACTTACCGCTGTTGATTGGCGGCGCTACCACCTCTAAAGCCCATACCGCAGTGAAGATTGAACAAAACTACCATGCGCCGGTGGCCTATGTGCCTAATGCCAGTCGTGCGGTGGGAGTGTGCCAAAAGCTGCTCAATACCGAGTCGAGAGCCATATACGCCAAAGAGCTCAGCAAAGAGTATGACATTGTGCGCGAACAGCATGCCCGCAAAAAGCCGCGCTCCAAGGCCATTCCGTTGCAACAGGCCCGCGACAATGCCTTTGAACCAGACTTTACCGTGCTGCCCACCACGCCAAATAAACTGGGCGTCACCCCGGTGAGTGTGGATCTTGAAGTGTTGCGTCATTACATCGACTGGACACCGTTTTTCCTCACCTGGTCACTGGCTGGCAAGTACCCGCGAATTTTAACCGACGAGGTGGTCGGCGAGCAGGCGCGTTCGTTGTTTGATGATGCCAACACCATGCTCGATAACGTTATTGCCGATGGTAGCTTAACGGCCAAGGGCGTGTTCGGGCTGTTTCCGGCTAATCGTCAGGAAGATGACGTGGTAATTTATACCGATGAAAGCCGCACCGAAGTGCTGGGTGTTGCTCACCATTTACGCCAGCAAACGCACAAGCCTAAAGGGGCGAATTATTGTTTAAGTGATTTTGTTGCGGCGACCGGCTCGGGCATTAAAGATTACGTGGGCGCCTTTGCGGTGACAGCCGGTATCGGCGAAGATGAGTTGGCTAAAAAGTTTGAAGCCGATGGTGATGATTACAACGCCATTATGGTGAAAGCTGTGGCGGATCGCTTAGCCGAGGCCTTTGCCGAATACCTGCATGAACAGGTGCGTAAGCATTATTGGGGCTACGCTGCCGACGAAGCGCTGGATAACGATGCGCTCATTCGCGAAAAATATCAGGGGATCCGCCCGGCGCCAGGCTATGCCGCGTGCCCGGAGCACACCGAAAAGCAGCTTATCTGGGATCTGCTCGACGCTGAGCAACACACCAGCATGAAACTCACCGAAAGCTATGCCATGTGGCCCGGCGCGGCGGTTTCTGGCTGGTACTTTGCCCACCCGGACGCCCGCTATTTTGCGGTGGCCAAAATCCAAAGCGATCAGGTGGAAGACTATGCCAGGCGCAAAAGCTGGGACATGGAAACCGCCGTGCGCTGGTTAGCGCCCAATTTAAACGACTAATTTAAGTGGTAACGTTAATGATTAAGTGCAATGGATAAACCCTTCAGTCAGGCCTGTGAAAACAACAAAGGGCCTATTTTAGCGGTGCTTAAAGATTATTTTGCAGAGGCTTCCAGCGTACTGGAAATTGGCAGCGGTACAGGCCAGCATGCGGTGTATTTTGCGCAGGCTTTGCCCCATCTCAGCTGGCAAACCAGCGATGTGCCAGCCCATCACGGCGGTATCCGTCAGTGGCTGGCCGACGCAGCATTAGCTAATCTTAAAGCGCCCATCACACTTAAAATTGGCGAGCAAGCCATCCCTCAAACGGGCTTTGATGCAATCTATTCAGCCAATACGGCGCACATTATGTTTGCCGATGAGGTGGCGCTGATGATGCGCCAAATTGCTCAAACCTTGCCGCCCGGCGGGGTGTTTTGCCAGTACGGCCCGTTTATTCATAACGGGCAGTTTTCCAGCGCCAGCAACGAAGCCTTTCATCACAGCCTGCTTATTCGCGGGCTGGATGGTTATAAACATATTGAGCAGCTTGTTGAATGGGCCGGAGCACAACTGCAACTCACGGAAATTCGTGACATGCCGGCCAATAATTTGTGTTTGGTATGGCGTAAATCGTCACCCTGTTAAATAACTATTGTAGCGCGCCGGCGGTGATAACAAGCGTAACGCGCAAGTACAAAAAAGGCAGCCATTGGCTGCCTTTTGTTTTAGTGATACCGAATAGCCGCGGTGACTACCAGATTCTCACGCGCTCTTCCGGTGCCAGGTAAAGCTCATCACCTGGTTGTACGTTGAAGGCTTCGTACCAGGCATCGTGGTTACGCGGTGCCAGCGCGCGGAAGCGGCCCGGTGAATGGGTACCGGCGCGAAGCTGATTAAGCATGCTTTGCTCGGTGCGCTTTTCTTTCCATACCTGTGCCCAAGCCAGGAAGAAGCGCTGATCGCCGGTTAAGCCGTCGATTATCGGGGCTTCTTTACCATTCAGGCTCAGTTTGTAAGCGTGGTACGCCATCGCTAAACCACCCACGTCACCAATGTTTTCCCCCAGGCTGTTACGGCCGTTAACGAAGTTGCCTTCGATAGGCTCATAAGCGCTGTACTGGGCTGCCAGCATATCGGCTTTTTGTTCAAACGCGGCGCGATCCTCATCACTCCACCAGTTTTGCTGAATACCCATGGCGTCCGATTTAGAGCCCTGATCGTCAAAGCCGTGGCCCATTTCATGGCCGATGACTGCGCCAATCGCACCGTAGTTAACCGCCGGATCGGCATTAGGATCGAAAAACGGCGGTTGTAAAATCGCAGCCGGAAACACAATCTCGTTGAACGATGAATTGTAATAAGCGTTAACCTGTTGTGGCGTCATGCCCCAGCGCTGACGATCAGTGGGTTTCAGCTCATCTTCAATCTGTTTGTTGCGGAAGAACTTATCGATGTTGCGCACGTTGCCAATTAAGTCTGAATCGCTGATTTCAAGCCCTTCATAGGAAATCCACTCATCCGGATAACCAATTTTTGGGTTAAAGGCAGCCAGTTTGGCTTTGGCGTTAACTTTGGTTTCCTCGCCCATCCAGTCGAGATTGTCGATACGCTCGCCCAATGCGGCGCGCAGGTTTTCAACCAGCTCCGCCATTTGTGTTTTGGAGCTTTCCGGGAAGAAGCGGTTAACGTAAGTTTTACCAATGGCAAAGCCGAGCGACGTGGTACCTGACATGGCGCTCAGGGCCCGTTTCCAGCGTGGACGCGGCTCTTGCTGACCATTTAAGGTTTTACCATAAAAGTCGAAGTTAGCCAGATAAATATCATCTGACAACATCGATGCATTGTTGGTAATCGTGTGGTAGGAAAGGTAGGTTTTCCATGCATCCAGTGGCGTGTCGTTGATAATTTCAATCACGTCCTGTACCGGCTCGGGTTGCGAAATGTTTAATTCAGGCGCTTTAAAACCCTGGGCATCTAACCATACATCCCAATCAAAGTTTGCGTAGGTGTCTGATAACTTACTGCGCGCGATCTGATTTAAGGTTAGGTCACGGTCACGGCGTTTTTCCCGTGGCCACTGAATTTCGGCGATTTTCGTTTCCAGTGCCAAAATGGTTTCGGCTTTTTGCTGGGGGTTCTCTTCACCGGCAAATTCGAGCATTTGCGCAATGTGGGCCAAATAGGCTGCACGAATATTGACAAATCGCTCGCTGTCGCTGAGGTAATAATCACGGTCAGGCAGACCTAAACCGCCCACGCCGATGCTTAACTGGTATTCATTCGGATCGAGTCGGTTATACCATAAGCCACCATAAATAGGGGATGTACTACCGTTTATCCAGCTCTCACCAAAAAAGCGGGTTAAATCCTGGGTTGATGACAGATTCTCTATTTCTTTGAGAGTGGGGGTGATTGGTGAAATACCTTTGGCATTGATGTTGTCGGTATCCATATACGCAGTATAAAAATCATGCACCAACTGTTCTTCGGCAGTGAGCTCACTGCTGGCCATAATGTCATCAATGATCTGCTTAACCTGCTCTTCACTGCGGTCTGCCAGGGCATTAAAAGCACCGAAGCGGGTTTTATCGGCAGGCAGTTCGTAGTTTTTATACCAGGTACCACTGGCATACATGAAAAAGTCATCGCCGGGTTTAACGCTTTCATCACGGGCGCTCAGATCGACCCCAAATGAACCGATTTCTGCACTGGCTGTTGCGGTTTGAGCGGTTGGTTTTTCTGCGGTTTGAGAGGTTGATTCTGGCTTTGAACAAGCGCTCAACGTAAGGGATGCAGCAACTGCAGCTGCAATAAAACTATACTTCATTTTATGTTCTCTGTGTTAGTAACTAATTGGTACTTTGAGTACCTTTTTGTGTGGTTGGTATAAATTCTTGTAGATAGGCTTCGTTAAACGGTAATACATCCAGCGCCTGATTGAAATAGTCAGTAATAATTGGTTTTTCCCGCTGTAAAAAGTCTGACACAGCGGCGTGAAAGCGCGGATCGTGCATTTTATGATGCGATACACAGTAGATCGGCTCAAAACCCCGGAGTAACTTATGTTCGCCCTGCGTACCCGGATTAAACCGCGCAATGTTTCGCTCTATGGCAAACTCGATGCCCTGGAAATAACAACACTCAAAGTGCAGTTCGTTGATGTCCTCGAGGCACCCCCAGTAGCGCCCGTACAGACCATGGTTATCGAATAAAAACAACGCCGCAGCAATGTCGGTGTCATTAAGCTGGGCTTTTACCAGTAAAATATGCTCGCGGAACTGGTCAAAAAGCGCAGTAAAAAAGGCCGGGGTTAAGTAGCCTTTGTGGCCACTGCGTTTAAGATAGGTATCCTGATAACAGTGAACAAAAAACGCCATATCGGCTTTGCTAAGGTTATCGCCACTTAAGCGCTCTATGTTAATTGCCGGGTTGTCAAATTGCTTACGGGTTTTACGAATGCTGCGGCGCTTGCGTGACGTCAGGCGCGTCAGAAAATCTTCAAAGTTATCGTAACCGCGGTTATTCCATTCAAATTGAACGCTAAAGCGATTGGCAAAACCACGCTGCTCGAAGTTTGCTTGTTGCGACGGCACATTAAACAGCCAGTGACACGACGAGTGTGCGTTATTGACCGCCCAGTTATCAATGTGATTTATCAGGGCTGTAAGATGCTGTTCTTCCGTTTCAGGCCGCGCCAGGAGACGTGGTCCGGTGACGGGAGTAAAGGGAATCGCCGCTATCCATTTAGGGTAATAGTCTATGCCATGCTGGTGATACGCATTTGCCCAGCTATGGTCGAACACATATTCACCATAGCTATGGGTTTTGATATACCCGGGCACTGCTGCAATAAGTTCGCCGTCAATCGTGGCGGTCCAATGGGCGGGTTGCCAGCCGGTACCTTCGCCAACGCAGTGCGTGTGCTCCAACAATTGTAACCAGGTATATTGCAAAAAGGGCCCGGCGCAATGGCTGAGTTGTTGCCACTGCTGCTTGTTCAGATCATCAATACTATGATGCAGCTGAAATTGCATGGCAGCGCTATGTGAACTGAATTGCTTAGTCATTATTGTGCCTAGACGAATGAATTGGCATTATACCCGTTATTACTCGTGCCACCGCCGTCAACCATTGTCAGTTGCGCTGCAGGCAGTTATCTTGTGCGCTACTATCACCATACTAGTTTTTAAAATGACAGATTGCCCACGCAAAATCATTATGGAGTCGATTACCCGCATGCTCGCACGACGAGAGCATGCGTATCACGAATTGTTACGAAAATTATCACAAAAAGGTTTTGCGTTGGCCGATTGTGTGCCTGTGGTCGATGAATATAAATCTGCGGGTATTCAAAGTGACGCCCGGTATGCCGAAATGAGAGTTCGCTCGGGGATCAACAAAGGGCACGGTCCGGCGCGGTTAAAAGCAGATTGTCAGCAATGGGACATTGATGAACGCTATGTCACACAAGCGTTTGAGGAGTGCCAGGCTGACTGGTTTGAACTGGCTGTTGTGGTGCGGCACAAGCGATTCGGCACTGGCGCGGCGCGAGATAGCAAAGATAAATCTAAACAGATCCGCTTTTTGCAATACCGTGGCTTTTATTCTGAGCATATTCAGTATGCATTATCTGTCGTCGAAGAGTAGAAAATCCCTGCCAAATCACCGTTGCCTGCTTAACAAAATAGCCTTAATCATGGTATTGTTGCGCCCACATGTTAGTGCGTCACTGGTGCGGCCTGAACAAGACTAAGCCCTACCCAGACAGCATTTAAACTTTAAGGTTAACTAAGGATTGCAGGATTTCAATGACATTATCAACTGCTGATATTCGCCGTACATTTTTCGAGTATTTTGGTCGTCATGGCCACCAGGCTGTTTCCAGTTCATCACTGGTACCAGCAGATGATCCCACGTTATTGTTTACCAATGCGGGTATGAACCAGTTTAAGGATGTGTTTTTAGGCACCGAGAAGCGTAGCTACACCCGCGCCGTATCGGCTCAGCGCTGCGTGCGCGCCGGTGGTAAACACAACGATCTGGAAAATGTGGGTTATACCGCACGTCACCACACGTTCTTTGAAATGATGGGAAATTTCAGCTTTGGTGATTATTTCAAAAAAGAAGCCATTGAGTTTGCCTGGACATTTTTAACCGAGGAACTGAAATTACCGAAAGAAAAGCTACTGGTGACGGTTTACTCTGAAGACGATGAAGCCTTTGATATCTGGGAACATCATATCGGGGTACCGAAAGAAAAAATCATCCGAATTTCAACCTCAGATAACTTTTGGTCGATGGGCGATACGGGGCCATGCGGGCCGTGTTCAGAAATCTTTTATGACCATGGCGAGCACATTTGGGGCGGCCCTCCGGGCACGCCAGAAGAAGACGGCGACCGCTTTATAGAAATCTGGAACCTGGTATTTATGCAATACAACCGTCAGGCAGACGGTACCATGGAGCCGTTACCCAAGCCGTCTATCGATACCGGTATGGGGCTTGAGCGTATTTCTGCCATCATGCAGGATGTGCACAGCAACTACGAAATTGATTTGTTTGCAAACCTGATCAGCGCCGCCGCGAGTATCGTGGGTACGTCTGATCTGAGTGATAAGTCGCTTCGCGTTATTGCCGATCATATTCGCTCGTGTGCCTTTTTAGTGTGTGATGGCGTGATGCCAAGCAATGAAGGCCGGGGTTATGTATTGCGCCGCATTATCCGCCGGGCAGTACGCCACGGTTACAAACTGGGCGCCAGTGACATCTTTTTCTATAAGCTGGTGGATGCACTCACTAAAGAAATGGGCGAGGCGTATCCGGAACTTGCTGATCAAAAACCGGTTATCGAAAAGGTACTGCGGGTTGAAGAAGAGCAGTTCAGCAAAACCTTGTCACGGGGCATGAACATTCTTAATGACGCGTTACGTGAGTTAGAAGGCGACACCATTCCCGGTGAGTTGGTATTTAAGCTCTATGATACCTATGGTTTCCCGGTAGATTTAACTAATGACGTTGCCCGTGAACACGATTACAACATTGACGAAGCGGGCTTTGAAGCCGCGATGCAAGCTCAGCGTAAGCGCGCACAGGAAGCCAGTAACTTTGGTGCTGATTACAACAGTACACTCAGGGTAGAGCAGCAAACGGCATTTACCGGTTATAGTGAAGCGACCGGTGAGTCGAATGTGGTTGAACTCATCAGCGGTAATAGTTTCTGTGAGCAACTCACCGACGGTCAGGAAGGGGTTGTTGTCTTAGATGAAACACCCTTTTATGCCGAAGCCGGTGGTCAGGTTGGCGATACCGGTACACTAAAAGTGGCTAACGGTGAGTTTGTTGTCTCTGATACGCAAAAAATGGGCAATGCCTTTGCCCATCGCGGTGTGGTAAAAGGTACCATTAAAAAGGGTGATAAAGCCTCGGCTAAAATAGACGACACCAAACGCACGGCTATTCGTAAAAACCACAGTGCAACACATTTGCTCCACTCGGCATTACGCGAAGTACTGGGCGATCACGTTACGCAGAAAGGTTCACTGGTTAATGCTGAACGTCTGCGCTTTGACTTTTCTCACTTTGAGGGCGTAAGTGCGGCGCAGTTAGCGACTATTGAAGCCCGTGTTAACGAAGAAATCCAGGCTAACCATGCGTTGAAAACACAGTTGATGGATTTGGATGAAGCCAAAGCCTCGGGGGCGATGGCGCTCTTCGGCGAAAAGTACGACGAAAAAGTGCGGGTAGTTACCATGGGCCCATTCTCCACCGAATTGTGCGGCGGTACACACGTTAATCAGACCGGTGATATTGGCTTGTTTAAGATAGTCAGCGAGGCGGGTATTGCCTCGGGTGTGCGCCGGATTGATGCAATTACCGGCATGGGCGCACTGGCGTTTGTACAGCAACAGCAAGCGGTACTGCAGGAAAGCTGCGCGTTGCTAAAAACCGACAGCAGTAACCTGGTAGAGAAAATAAGCCAGCTGCAGGGTCAACAAAAAGATCTAGAAAAATCAGTTACTTCGCTTAAACAGAAGATGGCAAGCCAACATGGTGCTGATCTGCTTAGCCAAACGAAAGATATAAAAGGTCATAAAGTGTTAATCGCTGAGCTTGATGGCGTTGAGGCCAAGTCGTTACGAGGCATGGTTGATGACCTTAAAAACCGCATGGGTGAAGGCATTGTTGTGCTGGGTGTACCTGCTGACGGTAAGGTAAGTCTGATTGTTGGGGTTACCAAAGGTTTGACTGGCCAGGTTAAAGCCGGCGAGCTGGTGAATCATATCGCTGCCCAGGTGGGTGGTAAAGGCGGTGGTCGCCCTGATATGGCGCAAGCCGGCGGCAGCCAGCCAGAAAATTTAGCCGCTGCGTTACAATCTGTTAACGTTTGGTTAGAAGATAAGCTATAATTACATCAATAGGAGCGGCTGACACTGTCGTGACACCAGTGTCAGTCTCTCTTTGATAGTGCTTTTAGGGAACGAAGCGCAGGAGCCTGCATGGAGGCAACGTAATCAAGGAACCAGGAGCAAAAGAATGCTTATTTTAACTCGTCGTGTGGGTGAAACATTAATGGTTGGTGACGATGTCACCGTTACTGTGTTAGGTGTTAAAGGTAATCAGGTGCGAATTGGTGTTAACGCGCCAAAAGAAGTATCGGTGCATCGTGAAGAGATTTACATGCGGATCCAGGCCGAAAAGGGCGATCAGCCCGACGGTAATCAGTAACAACCAAATTTATTTTATTTTTTTGAATTATTTTTGATGTGAAGGCCGGTTTTATCCGGCCTTTTTTGTGTTTGCTTGTTATCGCACCCAAAAGAATCTACCGCAGAGGTTGATGGCTGGCTTGCAAAGTAGTGTATTTACGGTGGTTTTTTAGTCGTTAAAAGCGTGCTTTTTAAGCGATTCGAAGCGATTGTTTAAAATCCCGGCACACGAATTGTTTTTTAAATAAAAAGCATTGACTTCCCCCAGCGAGTCATTAAAATGCAACGCCACATGACGGAGAGGTGGGTGAGTGGCTGAAACCAGTTCCCTGCTAAGGAACCATACCTATTACTGGTATCGAGGGTTCGAATCCCTCCCTCTCCGCCATCTTTATTTTAGTGTATCAGCGCGTGCGTAGCTCAGCTGGATAGAGTACCTGGCTACGAACCAGGCGGTCGGAGGTTCGAATCCTTCCGCACGCGCCACTCACTAAAATACTACACGCGTGTGTAGCTCAGCTGGATAGAGTACCTGGCTACGAACCAGGCGGTCGGAGGTTCGAATCCTTCCACACGCGCCACATTATAAAAAAGCCTGCTTTTAGCAGGCTTTTTGCTTTCTGAGTATCATGCAATCTTTGCGGGCCTGCTGCGCCATACGCTCTGTGTGACATTAGCCCTTCTCATAAATCCTATTGTGTAGTGGTGTAAGTAAGCCTTCTCAATGGGCAGTCGATAGCGGTTATGATATCTGCGCTGCCACGAATAACGGCGATGTCGTGCATGAGCTGCTCAGATGTCTAGGATTACCCCGTTACCCGTTGTGTTGCCAATCAGCTAAACGGTAAGTGCTGTTAAATAATTCAAAGCAGATACATTAACTGATAGGGCCACTCACTGATCAGCGAAGGAAGGGTCGCGTCCGCCAGCACTGGCGCTTATAGGCTTTACCCTGCCGCAAAATACGCAGTTTTCAGTTGTGGGAAGCAGCGTGGAGTACAGGCAGCTTTGCGCCACCTGTTGTGAGCACCGCCGCCAACAAGGCTACAGATATAACATTTGTGCCCGGGTGTGGGTCATGCGATTAATCAGTTGGTTTTGTAACCGATGGGGCACGTTGGCTTTATTCATGGCGTTAATGAATAAATCTACCGTGAGGTTAAAGTGTGCTTCCGTAATGTTCATACCACCATGAACCTGCTCCATAGTATCTCCCGAGTATTCACAGGGTCCGCCTGAAAATACACAAAGCTGCTCCGAAAACTTAGCGACAAAGCGCTCGATGTCGGAATCGGCAAAATAGGGCAATATGGTGTCGTTGTACTCAATCTCATACACAAAGTTTTCGACTATCTCGTTAATTTTAGCTTGGCCGCCAAGCTGTTCATAGAGTGTCGTTGAGCGGCTAGCACAGCCGCTTATCAGCAAAAGTAATGCAATGAGCGCTGGGATACGTTTTACCATAGCTGACCTCCTACAGACAGGTACACGCCTTTTTGACCTGTGGCACCGGCGATGCTGCCCAGATCAGCCCAGGCCAGCGTAAAATTAACACGCTTAGTGGGGATATAAGTAATAAAAACATCCATCCAGTCATCCTCACCTAAACCAAGGTTATCGGGTTTTTGGCGGTACTCTATTCCGGCGGCAAAATGACGGGAAAACAACACGCCAACGCTGCCTTCCAGCATAAGCTCATAATCCTCGTTTTGTGGTCCGCCAAAGCCAAGCAGGCCGAGCTGGTTAGCCTTGGTTAAACGTCCCGTGAGGTTCCATACCAGATTGTAGCCGGCAGCAGCACCAAGATGGACCTTAGTGGCTGCAAGGTAATAGTCGGTACCAGAGGTATCTTTACTGCCTACCAGTTGCGCAACTGCAGTGTCTTCAAGCTCTTTATGCTGTAGTCCTGCGCTGATTTGTGGCCAGTCAGAATAGACAACATCACCATACAAACGCACCTTGGCGCCATAAACTTTCTGGGCTATTTCACCGCCTATGGTAGTGAGGTCAAATACATGACGAGCCACACTGAACTCGGCGCGGTCATAAACAGATACGTTAGCGCCGATCACATTTAAGCGGTAATCCTCGAGATTTACCTGGGTGATAAAGGCACTTACTGACACTTCATCCTGCGTGTCATAACCTGACAATGTCGCCCAGGGGACTATTCCACCACCGCCGGCGCCTTCCAGTTGATTTAAGCCTGCCGTACCAATCAACTTGCCGTTGCCGGCAAGCGACAAACTGCTATAGGTGATCAGTACGAAGCTAAGTAGTTTAAGTAATCGCACTTAATACTCCTTATGCATGATAATATTCAGTAATTTCAAGCCAGTCGATCAACGCTTCAAGGGTGAGTGGCCGGCTAATATAATACCCCTGAGCAACGTCGCAGCCCCAGCGGGCAAGCATGCTCATGGCTTGTTTATCTTCGATGCCCTCGGCAACCACTTCGAGATTGAAAGCGGTGGCTAAACCCAAAATGGTATGGACAATTTCCTGGTCATTTTTATCAGTGGTTAAATTTAATACAAAACTTTTATCAATTTTGATCGCATTGACCGGCAGGTTTTTCAGATAGGCGAGTGACGAATAGCCGGTACCGAAATCATCAATGGCGATACTAAAGCCTTCATCCTGCAGATATCTGAGGTTTTCCACCGCAAGGTTTGCGTCAGCAACCAAATCGCTTTCTGTGATCTCAAGGGTAATATTACTGGCAGATAACTGATGTTCCGACAGCATAGAAATAAGCTTTTCCAGCAAAGGACGGTTTTGCACATCCTGCGTTGATAAATTAACGGCTGGTTTAATGTTAATGCCTTGCGCTCGCAGGTGCACGAGATCCGACACCACTCTGGTTAACACCCAGTCAGTAATTTGTTCGATAAAACCAGCCTGTTCGGCTATCGAGATAAATTCATCGGGTGGCACAAACCCTAAGGCGTCACTGTTCCAGCGAAGCAGTGCTTCGAGCCCGGTAACCTGGAGCGTTTTTAAACTGACTTTAGGCTGGTACACCAACGACAATTCACTTTGTTCGCTATGTAAGGCGTGTTTTAAGCCGGTTATAATACTTAAACGACGCAGGTAACGTTGTTCTATCTCGCCGTTAAAGCGTAACAGCCACTTTGTACCCAACTCCGCTTCATCCAGTAATATATTCATTTTACGAAATAAATCCTGGGCGTTCCTGGCATCGTCGGGGCAGGTTACTACGGTAAACACCAGCTTTATCGGCATTATCAACTCTTGTGTAGCAACCGGCTGCTCTAATATCGAATGAAAGGTCTCAAGCTGTTCATGAGTTAACGGCGTGTCGGTAAACCAAATTAACTCCCCCCCTGAAAGCCTGGCAGCGGTGCCGTTCCATCGTTTGACACGTTCGGCAATACAGACGATACAATTGTCTCCGTTGGAGTAACCATAGAGATCGTTGATGGTTCTGAAATCCCTTATATTGATGCCAATAATTTGCAGAGGGACATTGTTAGTAATCTTGTTTTGTACAATCTCTTCCATGTAAGCGCGGTTGTACAACCCGGTTAGCATATCCATTCGGGACTGCATCAGTATGCGTGCTTCACGACTTTGAATACTCTCTTTCATGCGACTGAACGCCTCAGAAAGTTCGTTTATTTCTACCAGCCGTCCGGTGGTTTTTACCGATCTTTCGTAGTCTCCAGCCGCGAGCAGGTTGGCTGCATTAACCAGGCGAGAAACGGGTTGGCTTACTCTTCTGGCCATGATCATAGAAGTGATTAGTGCCCCGGCAATCGCAAGCAACGAAATGCTGATAATATTAATCTGCAGTGCCGTAAAGTTGTCAAAATGAGGAGACACATCCACGGTGAGCGTGATATCCACCTGGTTAGCCAGTGTTTCAGGCAGTTCTACGCTGCGGGTCAAATAGGTGTTTTTCCGCATAAAAGTTACGTCAAACCAACTAAAGGATTGCTGATCTGCCTGTAATACCTGCAAGGCTTTATCGTGTGCCAGGCTGCTATGAAGAACCTCCGGGCGGCCGTCAACCAATTGTCGGGCCGATACGATAATATCGGCCTGAATGATGGCTTTTATCTGTTTTAAAAATTCGTCGCCGTCTAAAAAACCAATTCCCGCAATCGCAATGGGGGTAGGAGCGTAAACAGGGAGCATTATCATTTGATAAAGGCTGCCATCGACTATCAGGGCTTCTTCGGCCCCCCCAGCCTCTAATACTTCTTCAATAATCAGTGAATGGGGAAAAGCGTCTCCCTGGTCAAAATATTGTGGCTGGCTTTCAATCACATCGCCATTAAGGTCAGTCAGCACCATAAAATCAGACTCAATGCGTTGGCCGTGATTTTGCAATACACTGCGTATAGTGGGCACATCGCCGGTTGCAACGGCTTGCTTAAACCCGAAATCATCCGTTAATACTCTGGCAGAATTCAACAACTGCTCGCGGCGGTCGGCAAGCACTTGCTCGAGCACCGTATTGGCGAGTTTAATATTACTGTTAACTTGTTGTAGCGCTGTTTTTGAGGTGACTGTCCATACATTTGCCACAATCAGGGTGGCGGTAATGGATACACCAATAAAGAGGATCTGAAAGAGCGATTGACGTAGGGTTATGGTCATTGAGAATTAAATTTTCGTTTGCCAAACACTTTTTTATCTGTGACTGGCGGTGCAATCCGCTCGACAGTGAGTGTTGTATTACTATTGTTAATAGTGTCGACAGTAAACGCCAGCCGTTCAGTATGATTTAACGATAAATCGGGATGCCAGATAAACACGTCGCCCTGAATATCGCCTATCTCTGCTTGTCCCTGGGAATTTGTTTGCCAGGACGGTGATTCTTCACTTACATAAATATAGCCCACCATGGAATCATGGATATTACAGCCAAGTACCACTATTCCCGATTTATCAAACAGCAGGGGGGCAACAGCGTTGCCGCTGTAGAGCTTAATTTCAAACGGCTTTGGACTGGAAAAACTGTAAACGTGATGACGAATATTATCACTATTAGGAAAACTTACCGTTTGTCCCCGTTCGATCACCAGAATTTCGGGCACAAATTGCTTATCAACCTGATCCATAATGGCGGGAGGCAGTGAACGTGATGGGGTATCAGGCGTAGTTGCCACAGGCGCAGAAGCCATCGTTACCACGGCATTAACAACGGGCTGCCCTTTTGAATCCACCAGTATTACGGTACCAGCCTTAACCGCATTTGGCACCATTAAAAAAAGTACCCAGATGACGAGGTGAGCAACACATGAGACTGGATTTACTACAGGTTTTACCATAATTGCCCTGGCTGTAATTTATACAATGTTTACATATATCAATAAAGCATAGCATTTATTTGCGTAGCCCAAATTACCATAGCAATTATTCAGTGACGTTAGCAATTTATATTTATGGTTTTCAATGGCTTCTGTTTAATATTTTTGTTCGGTATTTTTACTGCATTTGGGATTTGAAAGAGAGCAATATTAATATCTCCGTCAGAGGGGGTTGTTAACTTGTGCCTTTCGGAGGTTTGACAGGGGTAATGTCTGATAATACCAGCGAGTTATACAAAGCTGACATATCAATCAGGTGCAGTACATGGGTATAGTTTTTTTGTAAGTCGAGCAGCTTTTCATACACATCTAAATCAATCTTAGACAGCAGCGCTAAGCGTTGCTTGCTCATTGGCGTGGTACCCGTTTGCAATGGCTGGCTTTCAATGCTCTTCACATAAAAGGCGACTTGTTTGTCTTCGAGCGATTTTTTCAAACTACTGCGTAATTTCGGGCCAAAGCACTGCTGCTCGGTGAGGCTAATGAGGCTGGCATCGTGCTTTCTTTCACAGTGAAGCGATAAATGCATTGGCTCCGATTTTTGTAACAGCCGTTTTAATGTAGATGAATCAGGAGGAGATTTATCCATGTCGGCAAAAAAACCGTGCGTGGGTGTTTTATGTTCGGTCACCGCAAATGGATATAAATCGGTACTTTCTACAGGCGCGTAAACCGTTTTAAGGCGCTGCACCATCAGTCGGGCAGACACGATTTGTACGGCGGCATTTGGGTAGCAGCGGGAAAAAATTTCCCACAGGCTGCGAAAGTACAGTGTTTGTTGGATTTCTATATTCTGAATATTGGTAAAGTAAGCAGACTGACTCGACATGATACCAGCGAGCTTGCCATTTTTATCGCTGGCGATAAGTTGCAATCTCATGCAGGTAGAATCAGGGGCAAAATGGAGCACTTTATAACGTTGAGCTTTAAGTTTGAGATCGCCTATGGTGACCTTTACTTCGGCCGGTAACTCGCCACCATCGTAATTGAGTAATTGTAACTGCATACCGGTTTTTGAAAAATCCCGCACCAAAGCCGGGTAGCTGGTGATCAATCCTACTTTAACATCGGCGTGCTTTTCTATTCTGAAACGAGGTTCAGTACGCCTGTCCATGTCATTGTCCATTACGAAGTGTAACGGCCAGTGTTGTTGTTCATCAACAAATTGGCGGGGCAGTTTTTGCGCTGGTGGAAGCTGATGAACGGTTAAGCCGCCTAATACATCGGTGACACAACGGATGGCTAAAATCTTGGTCAGAGACGATAAATGTTCACGCATTGAGGCTGGAATATCCTGCAGTACTGCCGCAGTGTAACGCGCTTTATTATCAATATTGTTGAGCCGGTATTGCCATATCTGTAAAGAGTCGTTTTGCAGACCCAGTTGCAAAAACTGGCCGACCATGGTGAGTCGTTCCAGTTGGCGTATAGTCGTACATAACGGCAGCATTTTACCGTTGCGCTGGGTAACATTTATGCGCACTACAAAGACTTCTTTAAATACGCCCAGCTCTTTTAATATTCGCGCCATAGCTTGCTTACCCGGTAGCAGAGTGCCACTGCGATGAGCGGGATTCTTAACGCTGTTTGCAGCGGTTAACATCACCATATCCGGGCGCAGCTCGCCATTCTTCTGCTGATGCATAAATACCGGTATCCATGGCGAACTGTGTACCACTCTGTCGCGGTCGAGGGCCTGCATAGCTCGCTCGATCTCAAGGTTGCGATCGAGAGGAAAGCGCAGCATTACTTTGTCCAGGTATTGCTTAATTTTTGCTTGCCAACTGGTATCTTGCTCAGCCAGTTTCAGGGTAACATTATGGCGCTGGGTACGCTGATCAAACTCAACATGACTGTAGTCATAGTGAATAACCTGATTGAGTGAACACAGGCCGGGAATATTTGGAAATATCAACGGCAATGCCGTTTTGGTGGTGAAGGTAGGGGAACGTGTACACGCTATGACTATCGCTTTAGCATTTAGCGATACAACCGCCACGCTTCGGCCGTTTTGGTAGGCTTGTGTTGATACCACAAAATTCGGTGTTATTGATAGATCATTATTAAACTGGATATCTTTAAATGATTGGGTCTGTACCAAAAACGCTTTAATGATCTTTTCACGTAATTTACGCTGGATCTGCGACTGGTAATGCTCTGAATTAGTAATAGACTCGAACACACCCACTGTGTAGCGTTCCATATAGCGGGCAGATTCTTTATGCAGAATCTCACTGCCCACTTTATCCAGCGCCATTTCAATGCCAAAGTGAGAGAATCGTTTTACCGGGAATTGGGCAAATGCTGAGTTATCGGCCGGGGCATCAGTTAACGACGTTAAACGCTCTACCTCGCTTTTTATCACTTTGCGGGCTTGCGAATTAAGACGCGACGAAAAGCGATTTAAGCCTTCAAGCAGTCTTCCCTGTTGCTGATAAGGAATTAACGCCTTAATGACAGGTTGAAACTTCTTTATAATCGTCTGATCTGTACTCATTGTTTTTTTTTAAGTACTAATACAACATGAATTTAGCACAGTAACTGGCCACAATGCAGCTGGTTTTTTCAGTTTTTCAAAGGTCGAAATAACCATACGGCAATTTAGAAGCCGTGGCATAAAATACTGCGGTTGTATAACTGCACCAGGCGCCAAAGCCTGCCACTAAAAATACCCTGCCACTACCAATAAGTGCGCAGGTATCGAAACTCAGCCCCGGACTATGTGAGTTGATTCATTACTGCCTTAAGTAATGGCTAATCAGCCCGGGAATGTGCCTGGTTATTTATTATTGGTTGCCGGGGTCAAGGATGAAATGTATTGCTCTATCACTAAACGCACAAATTGCTGGCAATCTTTTGCTGTAGAGGGATCGTAGTGACCACCGTTGGTTAAATTGTTCGACAGTACCCGAATACCCAAAAAGGGCACGCTGTAACTGTGGGCAATTTGTGCTGCCGCGGCGGTTTCCATTTCTTCGGTGCTGGTACCAAACTGAGCATGTAACCAGGCAATCCGGTCGAGTTCATTGTTCCAAAAATTACCGCTGGCAATGGTGCCTTCAACCACTTTACCGCGCGTGTATTGTTCTTTAACCGCATGGGCCGCGTGTAAGAGTGCCTCGTTACCCATGTAGTACCGGATCCGCTCTGCATCTTTGGCAGAATCACCTTCACCGGCGCTGCCCTCAGAGGCAAGTAAATCCATGGGGAGCCATTCTAGCGGTGCCGAGCCTGTACCGGCTTTTCTGAAAGGGGTTTTAAAATTACTGGCATTCACCGAACGCTTACCCAACACAATGTCGCCCACCTCAAGCGCAGGATCGTGGCCACCCGAGGTGCCCTGATTAATAATCGCTTGAGGGCGGTAGCGCTCTATGCCAACAGCGGTTGCTGCCGAGGTATTTTCCAATCCTTTGCCGGTCTGGGCGACCACCACCGGAAACCCCTTTAGCTTGCCAATATAAAAGGTGACATTCCCGGCTTGTTCGGTGCGAACGCCGCTTAGCAGTGACGCAAAGTACTCGGCCTCAATGGGCATAGGGCCCTGGATCATCACCGGTGCCTGCGCCGCCGATGTGGTGCTGATCTGTACCTGATTAAACCCGGCAGCATACAGTAGTGAACTTAAACAACTAAGCAAAAGGGTGAGTAGTACTAAAGGGATTTTTTTATGCATCGTTGTTGCCTTTGTTGGGATAGCGGAACTGCTATAAAAACCATTTCCAGATAATAAATACAATCAGGAAGCCAAATAAGTACGCTAACCCGGCGCGACTTAACCACAGCAGCAGCGCACCGCCGCGGACTTGTTCATCAATGGCCTGGCGATTAACCAGCCGATAGTTAAGCCAGGCAAAAACAGGGGTGGTGATAAAAGCCAGTGTCATGGCAAATCCTAACATGGCGAGCAGCGCGGCCTTAAAAAACAGCACCATGGCAAAACTGGCGATCGCTACCATGATAAGCCAGGTGGTAAAGACCGTATCAGAAATATCCTGTTTACCTTTTAACAGCGTATAACACTCTGCCAGCGCCCGGGAATACCCGTCGTAGACAGTCAGGGCTGAACCAAAGATACATAAAAAGGCAATGACAGCAATTAAGTAACGCGACCAGTCGCCAATGGTAGAGGCGTAGAGTGCAACCAGTTGATGGGAAAACCCTATGCCGGCCGATGCCAGTTCGTGTTCACCACCATGCAGTACCAAACTACCCAGCGATAAAAACAGCAGCGCCAGAAGCAAGGTCACAAAATACCCCAGGTTAAAGTCAAACAAAGCAGATTTAGGCGTAACCGCCTGTTCATTGCATTGTTGCTTAAGCCACAGTGAGGTGATGCCGGAAATTTCGATGGGCGCTGGCATCCAGCCCATGGTTACCACCAAAAAACCAATCGAAGCGAGTGTCCAGGGGGAGGGCGAAGTAAAGTTGTCAGGCGCGACGGGCCCTTGTTGCCAGGCAATAAATGCTGCGGCGATGGTGGCAACAACCAACGCAACCATAATGATCTTTGCGACGTGATTAAGCGAATGGTAATGCCCGCCAATTAGTATGGCCAAAATCGATACCAGTAAAATGCCGGCTAACCAGGGCAGGGCTAAGTCGAAGGGCACAAAATAGCCCAGTAAGCTGGCAGCAAACAACAACAGTGCAGCGGCGTTAACAAACGACGAAATACCATTGAGTGCAAAACTCATTATCAGGTAGGGTTTACCCATCTCCAGATATCCTTGCTGGAGGGTCTTGCGACTGCTGATGGTATAACTGACACCCGCCCTGAAGAACGGGTACTTAAACAGGTTCACAGCCAGAATTAGCCATACCAGCTGCCAGCCAAACTGAGCTCCGGCCTGGGTTGAGGCGACCAGGTGGCTGCCGCCTATCGCAGCGGTCGCCATGAGCACGCCGGGCCCCAGTAGTTTAAATAGATTACGAAGTTTTAAAAAAGGGCTGTCAGCGCCAGACTGCCTGGTGGGCACTTTGAATTCCTTTTGCATGGGGATAATTGGTAACGTTATGCCAGTGTAAACTAAAACTACACGTACTTTGAGGGGAATTTAACGCATTTAATGTACTTTATGGCGGATTAGTTGCGGTGAGGGTAAGTGGTAATGATGTCACTAAAGGGGATGCCGGAGCTGTAAATAACAGTCGGTATGAACGCATCTTGGTTAATAAAACAGCCACTCATCTCTGCAAGGGCGTAGCAACACAACATCCAATCCAGGTGCCGTCATGCAGGCGCGAAAGACGCAATCAGGTTGCCTTGTTTACACCTTTCGTATTAATATTGCAGACTTCGTTGGGGAGTAGCCTGTTTCCATTAGTTATGGAAAAGTTTGTATCAACATAATTGGTCACATTACCATGGTGCAAACACCTCTCGGTTGGCGAGACCATCGATATTTCCATGCCCTAAGGTCAGGCGTGTGGTTTTATCGTGGACTCAATATTGCCTGACCGGAGTTATACACTATGAGTATCTTCGCTCTCATCTTACTTGCCTTTGCTATGTCTACCGATGCTTTTGCTGCGGCAATAGGTAAAGGCGTCAAAATCAAGAATCCACGTTTAGGTTTTGCTATTAAAATTGGCCTTACATTCGGGCTAATCGAAGCAATCACCCCCATCATTGGTTGGTTAATAGGGCGCGCCGCGGCAACCTATGTACAGGCGTGGGATCACTGGCTGGCGTTAGTCATTCTGTGCGGGTTAGGCGTTTATATGATAATTGAGAGCCTTCAACCTGTCAGTGACGAAGAAAGTCAATCGCCCAAACAGTCGTTTGTTTTGCTTTGTGTTACTGCGTGCGGAACCAGTATTGACGCAATGGCAGTTGGCGTTGGCCTCGCTTTGGTCGACGTCAACATTGCAGTTGCCGCTGCCTTGATTGGTTTGGCGACCTTTTCGATGGTGACAATAGGTATTATGCTGGGCAGTGCAATGGGTTCCTTGATAGGCAAACGCGCCGAAACATTTGGTGGCGTGGTTCTCATTGCAGTGGGTATGTGGATTTTTGCCAGTCACACGCTTTAGGCTTCAATAATGAAAAATGCATCACGTTTGGGATAAAGGGTAAGGCCAGTGAATGCATTAACACTGCGCTATTTCATCGAACTCTGTATGGGTTTTAATCCGATAATAATTCGTGCTATGTTTGATAAGGCTGGCGCTGCGGTGGCTTTCTGCAAAGCCACTAAAGTGAGTAGGCTGGCATTTTACAGGGAGTCAGAGATGCTCGCCGGTACTAACCGGTTAATGTATGCCGGGTTAATTTTATTTATACCACTTGGCATTGGGGCCTGGTTGTATGATTTCGTTGTAAATAAAAAGAACTTCTCGCCCCTTTTCGTGATCCCGTTTTGCATAGTCCTGGCTATGTTTGTGTATGCAACGTACTACCTCTTGCCAGTGTCAACAAAATTTAGTTTTTGACTACATGAGTGGGTAGCTACAACCTGGTTATTAAATATTATTGTGGCTAAAAAGCCTTCACTGGACGCGCAAAAAAGTGCGCGCCAAATGTTTAACGCATTAGGTGTTTGCAACACCTGTTCATGAAAGGAGTTCAGATGATGGTTCATTGCGGTTCTTGCCTGTGCGGCACGGTTAGTTTTGAGATAAACGGTGATTTTGACAGCTTTTATCTGTGCCACTGTCAGCACTGCCAAAAAGACACGGGCTCGGCGCATGCGGCAAATCTATTCTCGCATTCAGCCACATTGATGTGGCAGTCGGGCGAGGATGCTGTGGCTTCCTTTACGCTTCCGGGCACGCGTCATAGCAAAAGCTTTTGTAAGTTGTGTGGCTCAGCATTGCCCAATACTCAAAACGCAGACTTGCTTGTTGTTCCCGCCGGGTGTTTAGACACCAAGATAACGATGTTACCTACTGCACATATCTTTTCGTCCAGCAAAGCGGTTTGGGAAGAGGCGGTAGGCGGAGCGCCAGAGTTCGGGGAATTGCCAGGTTGAGCGCTAATACAATATAAAAAAAAAGCGGCGCCGTGGCGCCGCTCTTAGTTAATGCTGTGATGGCTGTTAATCTGCCAGGCTAGTGTTTATTTTCCAGTAGTCGGCCGCCAATCTCTATTTGACGAGGCTTTTTCTCTTCCGGAATTTCGCGCTCCAGACTGATGTTGAGCAAGCCGTGCTCCAGGGCCGCGCCAGTTACATTAACATGGTCGCTGAGCTGGAACTTACGCTCGAAACTGCGTTCAGAGATGCCTTTGTGTAAAAACTTACGCTGCTGAGTTTGTTTGTCATCTGCTTCGGCCGCATCACTGCCGGTTTTCATTTTACCCGCTACCACCAGCGTGTTTTCCACCACTTCAATGGTCACATCATCTTTGCTAAAACCGGCAATCGCCATGCTGATCAAGTACTTGTCTTCACCGAGCAATTCGATGTTATAGGGCGGGTAAGTGGTTTGTTCGCTGTTTTGAGACGCAGAGTCAAGGGTTGACGCCAAGCGGTCAAAACCAATAAATGAGCGATATAATGGAGATAGATCGATAGTACGCATAGTCATATCCTCGCAATTAAGCAATATGTTATTTAAGTTAAAAACCATCCCGCATAGCGGCGATGATTATGTCGGTCTTACTATTAAGCCCCGACACTTAAATAAATAGGTACGCGCAAGACATTTTCAAGCTACCAAAATAAAAAAATCTCACTGCTATGAGTGAGATTTTTATTATATCTTTATTTTTCAGAAGGTTACATTGCAACAGATTTTACAATATGACCGTCTTTTACCACCAGCCCGACATTTTCCAGCAGTGAGATATCGTCCAGAGGATTGCCCTGTACGCCCACAATATCGGCCATTTTTCCGGCTTTGATACTGCCCAGGTTGTCTTGCTGTTTGAGCAGAGTGGCAGGTTGAATGGTCGCAGCCTGAATGGCTTGCATGGGGGTCATACCAAATTCCACCATGCGGGCAAATTGTTTGCCGTTATCACCGTGCGGATACACACCGGCGTCGGTGCCAAAGACAATTTTTACCCCGGCTTCCACGGCCTTTTTAAAGCTCTCACGCTGACGCTTACCGACGATGCGCTCTTTATTCAGGCTTTCTTCTAAAATCCCGGCTGCCTCGCCTTCACCCAAAATATATTCAGTAACGTAAATATCCATCGAAAAGTACGTACCGTGTTGCAGCGCCAGTTCGATACCTTCGTCATCCAGCAAACTGACATGCTCTACCGAGTCAACGCCTGCTTTTATGGCAGTTTTAATGCCCTGGGTACCGTGAGCATGAGTGGCAACGGTCAGGCCGCGCATATGCGCTTCGTCGACCAGGGCCTGCATTTCCTCAAGGGTGTATTGCTGAACACCCACCTTGGTACCTTTCGATAATACCCCGCCGGTACCGCAAAATTTAATCACTGTGGCGCCATATTTGATATTGCGACGCACGGCTTCGCGCACCGCCCAGGGACCATCGGCCACCCCTTCGCTAACGGCATGAAACTCAAAAGGCAGCAAGTTGTTATCGCAATGGCCACCGGTTACACCCAGTGACGGACCAGAGACAAACATACGAGGGCCGGCGATGTCGCCATCGTTAATGGCATCACGCAGCGCCACATCGGCAAAGCCGGGCGCGCCCACATTGCGCACAGTGGTAAATCCGGCCATTAATGTTGCTTTGGCATGTTTGACGCCGGTTAAGGTCATTCGCGGCAGTGAATCTGCCAGCTGTTTGTAGCCATGCTTGGTGGCATCAGAAGTAAGGTGCACATGCATGTCCATAAAACCAGGCATTAAGGTGTAGTTACCCAGTTTGATCACCTCAGCGTCGGCAGGGTAGTTTACGGCGTCCTTAGGGCCAGCCTGGGAAATCACATTGTCTGTAATAACGACAACGGCGTTATTTACCAGTGTACCGTTGTCGACATCAATCATCCGATCGGCGGTCAAAACCGTTGTTTTAGCCAAAACCACTGTCGAACTGAGTAATAATGTTGCGGCAATTAATGCTTTTTTCATGAAACACCTGATGCAGTAAATATGTGCTGAGTAATTTATCAGTTGCCGACCGGCAACGATAGTCGTTACACGACTAACCGGAGGTTTTAGTCGTGGAGCGCCTGATCTTTACGTCTGCGCTGACTCAACAACAGGCCGGCCAGGGTAATTATGCTGGCCAAGTATAACGGCCAATCGCCGGCATAGCGGTAGGGCGTTACCCCGATTGTGGTTGTCAGGGTGGCTGACATCGCCGCGCGCTCAAACTGCGGGAGTTGGGCAACAATGTTGCCCCGGTAATCCACAAACGCAGAAATACCGTTGTTGGTAGAACGAATAACCGGTAAACCAAATTCTTTTGCGCGCATACGGGCAATTTGTAAGTGCTGCGCCGGGCCATGGGAGTGGCCAAACCAGGCGTCATTGCTCACGGTAATAATAAAGTCGGTATCAGCATACAAATTGGCCGAGACTTGTCTGGGAAAGGCAATTTCAAAACAAATCGCCGGGGCCAGTTTAAGCCCGTTAGCGGTCAGGTTTTGTTGTTGAAAGTCGCCCCGGTTAAAGGATGACATGGGTAAGTCAAATAGCGGCGCTAATGGCCGTAACCAGTCTTCAAATGGCACAAATTCGCCCACCGGCAACAGATGATGTTTGGCATAGCGATTTGCATGAAAATAGTGATAGTGGCCGCTATCGTCGGCAGGTTGTTGTTTACCCAGCACAATTAAGTTGTTCCAGGCCTCATCGTTTTCGAAGTTATAATTAACTACCCCTGTCACAATGGCGGTGTTATGCGCAGTTGCCTGGGTGTCCATGGTTTTAATGTAATCCTGGGCCAGTACTTCTAATTTGGGAACCGCAGCTTCCGGCCAGATAATCAGGTCGTTGTCCCACAGCACCTGGGTTAAATCCTGGTAGGTCTGCATAGTTGGCAAATCTTGCTCGGGTACCCAGCGCAGAGACTGGGCGATATTGCCCTGGGCCATGCCAATGGCTATGCTGCGCTCTTCATCAACCCAGCTGACCCTGTTTAATACGATGCCGCTTAGTGCAATCACCGCTGTTACGGTCACTGCATGACGAATTTTTTTAGTGAGGGTAGCCTGTGCTACCGACACAGCAATGGCCATCAGCAACAGGCTTACGCCGGTTTCGCCAATTACCGGTAACCAGCCTGCCAGGGGGCTGTCTAACTGGCTGTAACCTAATGATAACCAGGGAAAGCCGGTCAATAGCCAGCTGCGTAGCCATTCGGTGAACAGCCAGATTATGGGGAGTGCCAGCGGCCAGTAAGGACGCAGTATGAAGCGGCGGGTAAGGTAAAAGCTCAGCGCCGGAAAAAGCGCCAGATAGCCGCACAACAGAGCCATCAGCAGTAGCGAGGCAACCAGCGGTAAACCGCCGAAATCAGCTATGCTGACATGTACCCAGCTTATACCGGCACCAAACCAGCCAAGACCAAAGCACCAGCCCAGCCAGAAGGCCGACTGCTGGTGGGTCATCACATACAACTGCCGAACAGCGAGAGCCACCGCGACAGGCGTTATGAGCCAGAGATTGAAAGGGGCGTAGGCCATTGTTAACGACATGCCGGCAATCAGCACCAGCAAAAAAGGTAGCCACTTTCTCAAGCCAATTTACTCCAGATCTGGCAGGGTCACTTTGAGTTGCACTAACCGGCGTTTATCGGAGTTAGTAATCTTAAAATGGATATTCTCTATGGTAATTTCATCATTGGTTGATGGCATATGCCCAAAGGCTTTTAGTACGATGCCACCAATGGTATCGGCTTCTTCTTCGCTGAACTTGGTTTCAAAGAATCGGTTAAATTCATCCACAGGAACCAGGGCTTTTACCGAATAGGTGTATTTGTTGAGTGGCCGAATATCGTCGGTGCCATCTTCATCCAAATCGTATTCATCTTCAATTTCGCCAACGATGAGTTCAAGAATGTCTTCGATAGTAACCAGCCCCGACACGCCGCCGTATTCATCCACCACAATGGCCATGTGATAACGTTGCTGGCGGAACTCTTTAAGCAATACATCTACCCGTTTACTTTCGGGCACAATCACCGCAGGGCGCAGTACATCACGTAAATGGAAGGCTTGATCCTCGTCGGCGTTAAACACATAGCGCAGCAAATCTTTGGCCAGTAAAATGCCTTCGATGTGGTCCTTATCTTCATTGATAACCGGAAAGCGTGAGTGAGCGCTGTCGAGCATGACCGGTAAAAACTCTTCAACCGGTTGGTCGATATCAATGGTGACCATTTGAGCGCGAGGGATCATTATATCCCGGACCCGCATTTCATTGACGCCTATAACGCCTTCAATCATTTCTCTGGTTTGAGGATCAATCAGCTCACGTTGTTCAGCTTCGGTGATTACTTCAACCAGCTCTTCTTTACTTTGCGGCTCCCCGGAGAATGACAGCTTGAGTTTATCAAACCAGTTTTTTCCCGAAGAACCGTTGGTAGAGTGGGGGTTATCGTCGCTCATAATGTCCGTTTCGTTGTAACGTTACTAGGCAAAGTTAATCGTCTTGATAAGGGTCGTCAATGGATAATTTTGCCAATAACGTAATTTCAAGCTGTTCCATCTCCGTGGCATCAGCCTCTTCAATGTGATCAAATCCCAACAAATGCAGGGTGCCATGGATAATCATATGCGCATAATGGTGCGCTATGGGTTTTTGTTGCTGTGTTGCTTCTGCGGCGATTACCGGTACACATACCACCAGATCGCCGAGCAAATTAAGCGGCACCTCAGGGGGGCATTCAAACGGAAAAGACAACACATTGGTTGGTTTATCCTTGCCCCGGTAATCTCTGTTCAGTGCCTGTGATTCGCTTTCGTCGACAAATCGAACGGTCAGTTCTTTGTCGTCAATATTAAGCTCTGATAACACCAACGAGGCCCAGTCTGTTAACTCGCTGACCGCCGGAATGGTAGCGGCGAGTTCGGCATTGCCAGAATATGCCTGCTGATAATCAACCAGGGCGGTACTGTTAGTTGTCACTGTCGTCGGTCTTATTAACTTGGTTGGCCGCGTCCTGGGCGTCTTTTTCGGCTTTTTTGGCCAACCGGATACGCTCTTGCTCGGTATCGTAGTCTTCATAGGCCTGCACAATTCGCGCAACCACCGGGTGGCGCACAACGTCACCAGCGGTAAAGAAGTTAAACGAGATATCGTTGACGCCCTGCAGTACGTCGATAGCATGACGCAGGCCTGAACGGGCGCCACGTGGTAAATCGACCTGGGTAATATCGCCGGTGATCACCGCTTGTGAGTTAAAGCCAATACGGGTCAGGAACATCTTCATTTGTTCAACGGTGGTATTCTGGCTTTCATCCAGAATAATAAACGCATCATTGAGGGTACGGCCGCGCATGTAGGCCAGCGGCGCAACTTCTATAACGTTACGTTCGATCAGCTTTTCGACCTTTTCAAAGCCCATCATTTCAAACAGGGCGTCGTAGAGCGGGCGCAGATACGGATCCACCTTTTGCGATAAATCACCGGGTAAAAAGCCCAGTTTTTCGCCGGCTTCAACCGCCGGGCGGGTCAGCAAAATACGGCGAACCTCCTGACGTTCCAGGGCATCCACCGCGCAGGCTACCGCAAGGTAAGTTTTGCCTGTTCCGGCCGGACCTATCCCAAAGGTAATGTCGTGGTTAACCACATTTGCAACATACTGAGCCTGGTGCGGGTTGCGTGGTTTTATGACGCCGCGCTTGGTCTTAATGTTAATTTCTTTGCCGTACTGGCTTGTCTCTTCGCGCTCCAGGCAATTGGCTTCCTGAATGGCTAAGTGCACCTGCTCGGGCGGCAGGTCAGGTATTAACCCTCTGACCGGTTGCGTTTCAATGTAAAGTAACTTGAGTAGCTCGACAGCCCCGTTGGTTTGCTGTGGGGCCCCGACAATTTTGAAGAAATTACTGCGATAGGTGATTTCGACGCCCAAACGACGTTCAATCTGCTTGATATTGTCGTCAAACGGACCACACAAACTGGATAACCGTTTATTATCTTCCGGCTCCAGTACCACTTCATTACTTACCAGTTTACTCAAATTAATCTACTGCCTCTTATACTGTCGGTTGAAATTGACTTACACCCAGTGCATCAGGTAACTCTGCCTGATGCCGGGCCAAAATACTTTGCGGTGATACCGCTACACGCAGGCCCATATCAGCCTCTCTGCGTATCACTTCACCACGTAACGAATTACTGAATACATCGGTGACTTTTACGTCAACAAACTCACCAATCATGTCTGGCGTTCCCGGGAAATTTACCACACGGTTATTCTCGGTTCGGCCCTGTAATTCCATAATGTCTTTTTTCGACGGACCTTCTACTAAAATGCGCTGCTCGGTATCAATCATATTGCGGGCAATGCGCAACGCCTGTTGATTAATGCGTTGCTGAAGCAGATACAAACGCTGCTTCTTGGTCTCTTCGCTGACATCGTCCACGGCATCTGCCGCCGGCGTTCCCGGACGCGCCGAATAAATAAAACTGAAGCTCAGATCGTAATCAATCGCCTGAATGAGATCCATGGTTGCTTCAAAGTCGGCATCGGTTTCACCCGGGAAACCAATAATAAAATCCGACGACATACTAATGTTAGGTCTTATTTTACGTAATTTGCGGATTTTAGATTTATATTCAAGGGCGGTGTGACCACGTTTCATTAAATTCAAAATGCGATCGGAGCCACTTTGTACCGGTAAATGCAAATGATCAACCAGCTCAGGCACAGTTTCGTACACGGCAATGATGTCGTCCGTAAACTCTACCGGATGCGAGGTGGTATAACGAATGCGGTCAATACCGTCAATGGCTGCAACCAGCTCCAGCAACTCTGCAAAGCGGCAAATACTGCCGTCGTGATGCTCGCCACGAAACGCGTTAACGTTCTGGCCAAGCAGATTGACTTCGCGTACGCCTTGCTCGGCCAGTTGCGCGATTTCCAGCAGCACATCGTCCACCGGACGGCTGACTTCTTCGCCGCGGGTATAAGGGACTACGCAGAAACTGCAATATTTAGAGCAACCTTCCATGATCGAGACAAACGCCGTCGGCCCTTCAGCGCGAGGTTCAGGCATGCGGTCAAACTTTTCGATCTCCGGAAAGCTGACATCCACTACCGAGGTCTCGCCGTTGTGAATCTGGTTGATCATTTCTGGCAGGCGATGCAGTGTTTGCGGGCCAAATATCAAATCAACAAAGGGGGCTCGTTGGCGAATATGGTCGCCTTCCTGGGAGGCCACGCACCCGCCCACGCCGATAATTAAATCGGGCTTGGTTTTCTTCAGGTTTTTCCAGCGGCCGAGTTGGTGAAATACTTTTTCCTGTGCTTTTTCGCGAATAGAACAGGTGTTGAGCAAAATAACATCGGCTTGCTCAGCTTCTTCAGCCAGAGAGTACCCATGGGTCGAATCGAGTAGATCGGCCATTTTTTCCGAATCATACTCGTTCATCTGGCAACCCCAGGTTTTGATGTACAGCTTTTTACTCATAACAAATCAATCATCACGTGTTGGGCGGGCGCGGCGCGGATAATTACAACAGGTAATTACAATAAACCCGCAAGAATATGGCATATGGCCATTCAGGGCGCCCAGCGGTTCTGGTCAAAATAGCCGCGTATTTTAACTGTTATACGCCGTGATCGCCAGCCTTGTAGGGCGGTAGTCGTGGCTTTTTACTGATTTTTCGGTGTGGGGGTGGCGCGGGGTGAATATTGACCTGCGGGCAGCCGCTTAACGCGGGTATCTTGTGCCAGCGCCAGGGCGTGTTGTATTCGCGCGCCCTGGCAACTAATCGTAACAGCGTATAGCACTGTGCTGATTGGTTTACACACACGTTGCTATACGTGTGAGTTCGGGCATAATTGGTGGCAAGTTAAAAGGGAAAACAGATGTTTGATTTTTGTATCAACGGTGCCGGTATGGTTGGCGCTACTGTGGCACTGGGGCTGGCGCAGCAAGGCTACCGGGTAGCTTTAATTGAGCACCAGCCTCCGCAGCCCTTTGCGCCATCGCAGCCGCCGGATTTACGCCTGTCAGCCATTAGTTTGGCGTCGGTAGATTTACTCAGGGCCCTGGGGGCGTGGTCGCATATCGAGGCCATGCGCGTGCGCTCTTACAACGAGCTGTCCGTATGGGAGCGGCCTGACTGTCGCACCGATTTTACCGCAGCTGCAGCCGGATACGAACGCCTCGGCTATTTTGTTGAGAATCGCCTTATCCAGTTAGGTTGCCACGAAACCCTTAAAGCCTGTGATAATGTTAGCTGGTTTACACCGGCGAAAATCAAACATATCACCCGTCCGCAGCCGCAACATACAGCGGTCACCATTACCCTGGCAGACGACACAACACTGGATGCCAGTTGGGTAATTGGTGCTGATGGCGCTGACTCACAGGTTCGTGAGTTGGCCCAAATCGGTATTTCAGGCTGGCAGTACAGCCAGCAGGCAATGGGCATTGTGGTTGAATTTGACCACCCCGTCAGCGACGCTACCTGGCAGCAGTTTACACCTGCTGGCCCGCAAGCGTTGTTGCCGATGTATGGCAACTATGCCGCGTTAATATGGTATGAAACGCCGCAAACACTGGCGCACTTGAGTAAATTAACACCGGATCAGTTAAAGCAGGCAATCAAGCAGGATTTTGTGCCGCTTGAAAATGATTTTAATGTGCTTAGTCAGGCGACTTTTCCGTTGGCACGCCGCCACGCTAATGCGTATGTTGTGCCCGGCGTAATACTGATTGGCGACGCTGCACACACCATTAACCCGCTGGCCGGGCAGGGGGTGAATTTAGGGTTTAAAGATGTTGCCTGTTTACTGGCGCAAACCGCAGCAACAACCTCGGTGAGCGATGCTGATTTTATGCAGCAGCTTAAAACGCACTACGAAAGACCGCGTCGGCGCGATAACGCGCTAATGATGACTGCTATGGACGGTTTTTATACGGCCTTTAGCAATCACAACACGGCGCTGAAATGGATGCGTAATGGCGTACTCAAGCTGGCCCAGCACACAGGGCCGGTTAAGCATCAGGTACTTAAATATGCAATGGGGTTAGCGTAATGACAATTCTGATTATTATTGGTGTGTTATTTTTAGCACTGGTTATTGTGGTGCCACTGCTGGAAAAGTCCAACTGGAGAATGAGCGGTAAAGACATGAGTAAGCTGTCACGCTGGTTTTGGCCTTTACTGATGATACTGCTGGTGGCACAACTGATAAAAATGATGATGAGCTAGGCGCTTTATCGCGGCAGCCGACGTTGATTAACGGGGCTGCCAAATCTTATTCACGGGGACGTACTAACGCTGACAGGTCACCCCCAAAAACGCTCTCAAAAATCACTCACGAAAAAGCGCAAGGCCCTTTCCTGCTATTGCCTCTGCAGATCGTTAAATACCTTATCGAGTATCCATGCAAGAGTGCTTGCGTCATCGGTGGCGGTGGCTAAAGTCCGCAGCGCTATAAACTGGCCCTGCAGCCACAGGGCGGCCTGCTCAGGTGTCATTTCAGCGGAAAGTTCACCCCGCTGTTGTGCGGCCAACACGACTGCTTCAAAACCGCTGCGCAAGCTATTAAGCGCATCTCTGAGCGAAGTTTGAATACCTGCTGGCAACTCCAGCCAGTCAGCCTGTGTTTTAACGATCAGGCATTGGCGCATATAGGTTTCGGCCTCTGATTTCAGCAGCGGTGAGCGCATAAAGGTTTTCAGTGCACGCAGCGGGTTATCGGCCTGGCTGCATGCCTGTAAGGTATCGACAATACTCTGGGTGTAGGCAGTCAGTGCGGCCAGGTATAAGCCTTCTTTATTGCCGAAGGTGGCATAAATGCTGCCCGGGCGTTTATCTAACGCGGCCTGAATATCACGCATACCGGTGCCCACATAACCTTTTTGCCAAAACACCGTCATGGCGCGTTCGACACTTTCCTGGCGTGAATAACTCATTGCATTACCTTTTATCTTTGGTGTGTGTATCTTACTGCTTATAACTTATACCGCAATAATTGAACGAGTGTTCAATCATTGCTTGAACGATCGTTCAGTCAAGCGCTATTGTACGCACTCCATAAAACAACTTAAAGCGTAAATGTAACCTATGACTGATTTAACTATTCATACCATCGACTCCGCCCCACAGGAAGCTAAATCCATGCTTCAAGACTCCGTCGCCAGCTTTGGGATGTTGCCAAACTTACACGGCGTTATGGCAGAAGCGCCGGGCGTACTCGATAGCTACAAGTATCTGCACGACAAAGCATTAAAAACGTCTTTTAGTAAAGAAGAGCTCACCGTAGTGTGGCAAACCGCCAATGTTGAACATGGTTGTCATTACTGCGTGCCGGCGCATACCGGTATTGCCAAAAGCATGAAGATTGACGACAGTATTATTGATGCTCTGCGTAACGAAACGCCCTTGCCAGAAAAGCTGGAAGTGCTGCGTGAAACCACCAAAGCAATCATTATTGAACGGGGTCATCCCAGCGATGCGCAACTGACACAATTTTTTGACGCCGGGTTCACCCAAGCACATCTCCTGGAAATTATCCTTATTCTGGCTCAGAAGGTGATGAGTAACTACATTAATCACCTTGCTGATACACCGGTAGATGACGCCTTTAGCGCATTTGCGTGGCAGCCCAATAAATAGTATCAAGGCATCTACTGGTAAGGTTAAAGTGACACACAAGAAAAACGGGCTGATGGTTAACCATCAGCCCGTTGATTATTTCTGCTATTGCCGGTTGCTACTTACCAAATGCCGTCTTCGGTTTTACCCTGAATTTCACAATCACCGGTTTTGTATTCCGGCGCCTCGCCACGCTCACGCTTACTAAAGTAATCTTTACTGATGCTGACAATGGTAGGGGTCATCCACATAATGGCGATAATGTTAATGACAGTCATTAAGCCCAGCGCCATATCGGCGGCTGCCCATACTTCTGGCATGGCGGCTCTTGAGCCCCAGTAAATCATTGCCAGATAGCCGCAGGTATAGGCAATACGTCCGGCCTTGTTGTCGAGCTTGAACATATGCAGATTACTTTCGCCATAAGCATAATTGGCAACCACAGAGGTAAATGAGAAAAAGCAAATTGCAGCGGCTACAAAGTCGGCGCCGCCAGCACCAATGTGTGATTCCATCGCTGACTGCGTCAGGCGGATGCCTTCCATTTGTTCGCCACTGGCGCCACCGGCGAGTAAAATAATAAAGGCGGTAGCCGTACACAACACCATGGTATCTAAAAATACCCCGAGCATTTGCAAATAGCCCTGAGACACCGGGTGATTCGGATTCGGGGCCGCGCTGGCGGCCGCATGAGGAACACTGCCCGAGCCCGCCTCGTTAGAATACAAGCCACGTTGAATACCGTTTTTAACAGCCGCGCCCATGGCGCCGGCACCGGCTTCCTGTAAACCAAACGCAGACTGAATAATATTGAGTAACATGGCGGGTAATTCGGTAATGTTCAGGGCACAAATAAGCAGGGCGGCCAGTACATAACTAATACCCATAAAAGGAACAACCCACTCGGCAAAACGGGCAATGCCGCGCAGGCCACCAACCACGATCAGTGCCGCGAGTAAGATAATCGCAATCCCTGAGTATGTAGTTGAAATACCATAGGCGGCATTTAACGCATCGGTAATGGTATTGGCCTGAACTGCCGAGAAGATAAAGCCATAGCCTAAAAATAAACACAACGAAAAGGCTACTGCCAACCAGGTTTTGTTAAGACCTTGTTTGATGTAGTAGGCGGGGCCACCGCGGAATTCGCCGTTCTCATCTTTTATTTTATACAGTTGGCCAAGTACGCTTTCAGCAAAACCGGTGGCCATGCCCAGTAAGGCGATCACCCACATCCAGAAAATGCTGCCGGCACCGCCGAGTGAAATGGCTACGGCGACACCTGCAAGGTTACCGGTACCGACCCGTGCAGATAAACTGGTACATAAAGCCTGAAAGGAGCTTATGCCTTCTTTTGTGCTGTTGGTACTATTTTTAAGCAGACTAAACATATGACCAAAGTGGCGCAGTTGAACGCCGCCCAGTCGAATCGAAAACCATATGCCGCAGATAAGCAGCATGTAAATCAGCACCTGGCCGTCACCCCAGAGAATATTGTTGATAAATGCAACGATGTCGGTAAGCACTAAAATAGCCCCGTAATATTATATTTTTATAGTGTAACTTTAGTGTGCCGAGAATGAGCGAAACTGTAAAGTAAAACAGCCACGCTTAGTCAGGGAAGGATTGATAAAATTATGAATAACAGCGTGTTAGCAATAAAAATTAAAAAGCAGCCGAGGTGGCTGCCTAAGGTAAACTAATAAAATAAGCCTTACCGGGCTTTTTTTAACTTTTTCCTGAGTTTCTTTAGCTTTTCCTGGTGTTTTGAGATTTTCGCTTTTCGGGCTTTAATCTTTTTCTTTATTGACTTTACGCTGGCCACAATAGTATCCCCTTGTTTTTGCCTGGCGATAACTCAGGGCAAGGATTGCACTCAGTGTACCGACAGGATAAAGCCGTCATTTAGCGGCGGTACTGGTTAAGAAACTGCCATATTATTTCGGTCATAGGCAGGGGGTCGGTTTTACCGAGGCCGAAACCTGCCATCTGTGCTGCGCGTGGGCTGCCTGGCCAGGTATGCCCGGCGTCTTGCGAGCGGTAAAAGATGACTTGTGTATGATTGTCACACTGGCTGTAGGTCATTCGCGCTATGCCGGGGCTGACTTCTTCCTCATTCTGTTGATGGCATTGATTGTGAGACACCCACCCATTTAATGCTTGTTGTACCCCCATGTGCCAGTAACGCGGCGAGTGCGGTTGGTGCTGGTAATGATTAACCGGATCCTTGATGCCATGGTAAGTCAGCACGGGCAAGGTAGCCGTAGGCAGACAATCGTCAGCAAAACGTATTCCGCCAATGGGCGCGATAGCGGCAAAGGTGCTGGTTAGGTCGCAACCCAGGCGGCTGGTCATTCGTGCACCGCCGGAAAAGCCCGTCGCGTAAATACGGCTGGCGTCTATGGGCAAAGTGGCGCTAAGGTGCGTAATGAGCGCCCGAATAAAGGCCACATCGTTATAGGGGCTTTTTTTCTTTTCTACGTTCCAGGTTCGGGGGCCGTCTGATTCGTAAGAAAACTCAGCACGCGGAGCTACAACGATGAAACCCTCTTTGGCGGCCAGTTGCTCAAACTCATTGAGCGCCGATATATCAGCGGGATCAGAACCAGTGCCATGAAAATTAAACAACAAAGGCAGTGGTGTTGATTTATCGGTACCGGCTGGCACAAACAAACGCCAGCTGCGTTGCTGACCCGCAAATTGCCCTGTTTGGTCAATGGCGGCGGCGTGGACGGTTGCCGGAACTAAACACAGTAACAACAGGGTAAATAACGCGGTAAGTCGGTTGTTCATAATCATGCTGCAGTAAGGCAATAGAATTAAGGCACACTAACCCATTAAACATGAAAATGTCTGGCTTTGCAGTGAAAACCCGTATTTTGACGCACAAAACAAAAACGCCAGTCAAAGACTGGCGTTTTGTATATGGCTGGGGTAGCAGGACTCGAACCTACGGATGGCGGGATCAAAACCCGCTGCCTTACCAACTTGGCTATACCCCAATTTGGGACACTAACTGACGGCAATCAGCTAATGGTAGAAAAATGGCTGGGGTAGCAGGACTCGAACCTACGGATGGCGGGATCAAAACCCGCTGCCTTACCAACTTGGCTATACCCCAACGATGGTGCGGAAGGAGAGACTTGAACTCTCACGCCGTGAAGCACTGGAACCTAAATCCAGCGTGTCTACCAATTCCACCACTTCCGCGCAGTGTCTCGCACATTAAAAAACCCATTTAATGGGTTTGCGAGAGATTGGTGGCTACGGCGAGATTCGAACTTGCGACCCCATCATTATGAGTGATGTGCTCTAACCAACTGAGCTACGTAGCCTCCGATTTTTCTCTTCCCAGTTGGGAAGTGGCGCGTATTATGCGTATATGTAATGGGGTCGTCAACCCCTTTTTTGACACATTTGTTTAACTGCTTATTATCTGTGCGCCAATGGCGTATTTTCAGCCAAATCTTGCTGCAAATAAGCAAATATTGCCTGAACTTACCTGTACAGTGGGCTTTATACTGACGCTTTGTGGTGGATTTTTAAGCATAAAAAAGCCCTCAGTCAGAGGGCTTTCAGGCTGTTTTGCGATACAAAAAATTTAAACATTAAAGCGGAAGTGAATCACGTCGCCGTCTTTTACAATGTATTCTTTGCCTTCCAGACGCCATTTACCGGCATCCTTGGCACCTTGCTCACCGTTAAATTCAACAAAATGCTCATAACCGACCACTTCAGCACGAATAAAGCCTTTTTCAAAGTCGGTATGGATTTTTCCGGCCGCCTGAGGCGCGGTAGAGCCTTCAGGGAAGGTCCAGGCGCGCACTTCTTTTACGCCAGCCGTGAAGTAGGTTTGCAGCGTTAACAGGTTATAGCCGGCACGGATAACCCGGTTTAACCCCGGCTCTTCAAGGCCCATGTCGGCCATAAACTCGGCGCGGTCCTCATCATCCAGCTCGGCAATATCCGACTCGATAGCGGCACATACAGCCACTACTACCGCATTTTCGCCCTCAGCAATGGCTTTTACCTGATCCAAATAGGGATTGTTTTCAAAACCGTCTTCGTTAACGTTAGCGATGTACATGGTTGGCTTCAGCGTGAGCATGTTCATGTAACTAATAGCGGCGAGTTCTTCTTTGCTCAAATCAACAGAGCGCAGCAGCTTGCCTTCATCAAGGTGTGGTTTGATTTTTTCCAGCACTTTCATTTCGAACTTGGCATCGGCATCACCGCCTTTAGCGCGTTTCGCAACCCGGTGCAGGGCTTTTTCGGTGGTTTCCAGATCTGACAGGGCTAACTCGGTGTTGATGATGTCGATATCGTCCTGTGGGTTTACTTTACCCGCAACGTGGACAATGTTGTCATTATCAAAACAGCGTACGACATGGCCAATGGCGTCGGTTTCACGGATATTCGCCAAAAATTTATTGCCCAGCCCTTCACCTTTAGAGGCGCCCTCAACGAGCCCGGCGATGTCAACAAACTCCATGGTAGTGGGGATGACGCGCTGCGGATTAACAATCTTGGCCAGCTTATCGAGGCGCAAATCCGGCACCGGTACCACGCCGGTATTAGGTTCAATGGTACAAAACGGAAAGTTTGCAGCTTCGATACCAGCTTTGGTTAATGCATTGAAAAGTGTTGACTTACCGACATTTGGCAGGCCAACAATGCCACATTTAAATCCCATAATGGAGCCCTTGATATAGAGGTTAGAGTTCTGCTTTAAAACTGTGAAGGCGATTTTGCGCCATTTTCAGATCATTTTTAAGTAAAATTTCGGTGCAACGCACGGCTTCATCAATGGCTTGCTCAATAGCGACGCGCTCATCAGCGGCTGGTTTTCCCAACACATGCCCGGTAACCTTGCTTTTGTGGCCCGGGTGGCCAATGCCGATACGTAAGCGTAAAAAATCACGATTATTACCCATACGGGCGACAATATCGCGAATGCCGTTCTGACTCGAGCTTCCGCCTACCTTGTATTTTGCCACACCGGGCGGCAAATCGAGTTCGTCAAAGGCAACCAGCATTTGCTCGGGTTCGATGCGATAAAAGTTTGCCAGTGCAGCAACTGACTGACCGCTTTTATTCATGAAGGTAGTGGGGTAGAGCAGACGAATGTCCTGACCAGCAATGGTAACTCTGGCGGTTTTACCAAAGAATTTACTGTCGGGAGATAAAGACGTGTTAAACGTTGAAGCGAGTTGTTCTAAATACCACGCCCCTGCGTTGTGGCGTGTTTGTTCGTATTCGGGGCCTGGATTACCCAGGCCCACAATAAGACGAATGTCTGCCAAAGGAATTATTCCTCAGCAGCGTCTTCTTCACCTTCTGCTTCATCAGCTGCAGGCGCTTTTGGCGCAGGCTTGATGGTTACAACAGCAAGGTCGTGTGCTTCGTCATCTTTGCCCAGTTCTACAGACTTAACGCCAGCAGGCAGAGTCAGATCTGACAAGTGCAGGGTTTGGTCCATCTCAACGTTGGTCATATCGACTTCGATGAACTCAGGCAGATCTTTAGGTAAACAAGTAATTTCTACTTCGTTTACGTGGTGCTCTGCAATGCCGCCATCTTTAACTGCCTGACATTTCGCTTCGTTGATGAAGTGAATTGGCACAGATGTGTGAACGTCCTGACCCGCGATAACGCGCTGGAAGTCCAGGTGAGTGATTTTAGGCTTGAAAGGGTGACGTTGTACGTCTTTCAGCAGCGCTTCTACCTTTTTACCATCGATGTTCAGTGTCAGAACATGTGAGTAAAACGCTTCAAAATCAGCAGCATTGATAACTTTGTTGTGGTCAAGAGTTAACGCAACTGGCGCTTCTTCACCACCGTAAAGGATAGCAGGTACTTTGTCAGTAAGACGAAGGCGGCGGCTCGCACCTTTCCCCAGGTCAGTACGGACTTCTGCATCCAACTTAAAAATCGCATCAGACATCAGATGTCTCCAAATAGTATAAAGATTAATTATTCACAGGTTTTCGCGACCAAAACCTGCCGTTGATAAGGTAAACCGGCTACCGTAAACAGGCACTGACTTACCAGCCCTAAATTAAAAGGCGGCGAATTCTACCACTCAGCGTGAAAAGTTACAAACGTCAAAGGGATTTTAATTGATGCTTTGTGGTTGGCGGAGTTTTAACGTGGCTTTTATCGATTACCGTCACCGATTCCACCTCTAATAACTCGCCAAACTGGGTAACGGTAAGCATGTCATGGTTGATGCTGCCGACCACTTCAACCACAGCGCCGTCAAGGCGATATTCAGCGGGTAATTTGCGCAGTGTATAGCGTTGGTTATCGTCAGTTATGAGAGCAAAAAAGCCACCCTCTATCGATTTATACACAATGGTGCCACGAAAATGTTGGGGAGCAGTGGCCTGTTCCTGCTTATCAGGCTCATATTCAGTAGGATTTGACATAGTCGTGTGCTCCGCTTGCTCTGGTGAGTCATTGCAGGCCCACAACCCGCAGGTTATCAGCACCAGCACCGGCGCTATAACGTATTTATTGCCCATTGTTGTTATCCTCACGTGACCTAATTTGAACAGCCTGAGCCGACATGGCTGAATATTCACTGAATTCTGGCACAGTTGATCATGATACTGTCGGTCGTTGTTGAGTTGATCTCTGTACGCGCAGTCATGGTAACAGTATCGACAGCTTTTTTTACTCAGTCTTTTTTAAACTGTCTGTTTTTAACAGCAATACGGTGCTTGCCGCACTGTCAGGAGATTTGGATGACTCGCTATACTTTGCTTTTTCTTTGCCTTGCTTTTTTTCCGGCCTTTAATGCTGCAGCGGATGCCGACATTCCCGCTTACAATGCCACGCTCGATGGTTTTGCTTACCCTTTTGACGTCGATGACTTTGCGCTTGAGTCCCAGGGCCTGGACTTGCAAATGGCGTATATGGATTTACACCCGGCAAACCAGGCAAAAGGTGTGGTCGTGCTTTTACACGGTAAAAACTTTTCCGGCTTTTATTGGGAGCGAATTGCCCGTGCTCTGGTTAAGAAATCCTACCGGGTGATTATTCCAGATCAAATTGGTTTTGGTAAATCGAGTCGTCCGCAGCATTATTTATATTCATTTGCAGGGCTCGCCAACAATACTCAAAAGCTGCTCAGCAGTTTAGGTGTCGAGCGTGCGACAATTGTCGGTCACTCCATGGGCGGAATGCTTGCCACCAAGTTCAGCAAATATTTCGCTGATACCGTTGAGCGCCTAATTTTAATTAATCCCATTGGTCTGGAAGATTATCTTCAGTACGTAGACTATCAGGATCCGGCGGTTTTTTTAGTCAATGAACTCAACAAAACGCCGTCGTCTATTCGCAGTTATCAGCAAAAAAATTACTATGATGGTAAGTGGTCACCTGCTTATGAGGCATTGCTGGAGCCACATATCGGACAGTTGAAACATAAAGATTATCCCTTAGTGGCAATGAATAATGCGCTAACCTATAACCCGATTTTCAGTGAACCCATTATTTACGATCTGCCGCAATTAAATATGCCGGTTACATTGATCATTGGCACCCGAGATCGCACAGGCCCTGGCCGTGCCTTTAAAAAGTCTGGCGTGGACTATCAACTCGGACAATATCAAACACTCGGTAAGCAGGTGGCTGCAACATTACAACAGGGCCAGCTGATAGAGCTTGAAGGGCTTGGACACATGCCGCAGTTTGAAGACTGGCAGCGCTTTGAAACCGTTTTTATGCCGCTGTTTTGAACAATACCTGTTGTGAATACTTAAAAGTACTAAACCGCTGCATTGCGCCAAGTAAAGGCATAGCCGTGGTTTAGTGCTTGTCAAACAGGGTTTTATTGCGAATGTATTTTTTCATGTAGTGGTAGGTAAACGGCCTTAACAACCAGCTTTTCATCGACCGCAAAAAGCGCGCATAGGTGGGTGTATTTTCGTAAATCTGATCATCGTGAAGCCACAGCATTTTACCCACGTGAATAAACAAATAGGGCACCAGTGGCATAAAAGTCACAATATCCAGATCGCAGCAAATCCGATAGGTTTTGTTGTGCAGTTGGTAGCGGCGTTTGTAGCCAAGTGAGGCAAAGGCTGGCTGGCCAAAAGTCACCACGCGTTTTACTTTGTTGGGATACATGCTCTCAAATGTATTGGCAAACAAACACGCCATCACCCCGCCCGATGAATGGCCGATAAACGTAAACCGTTTTCCGGCCTGCTCCAGCGGCGCTAATATCAATAGTAACAACTCCTGCAAAGGTAGTGCCTGAGCCAGAGATTTATGGCTGGAATACATTGGCTGGGAGAGCAAACGTTTAAACCCCCAATGTATTCGGCCTCGCTGTTTATTTTCTTTCACCGGTAAAAAGCAAAAATTACCCAGCCAGTCCCCCCATGAAATAGAGCCGCGAAACACAACGATCACTTCTTTTTTATGCTCACGCCATAACACCCGCACACCGATACGCTCAAACTTATCCATAAGCAGCTTCTCGTTGAAGGCTTCGAGGGTTTCCGGGTAAGAAAAATACGAACCGGGATAGGCCATCTGGCAAAGAATTGCGTAGCGCTCGTACTGGTATTGTTTTAGCTTTTTCACAACTTATTCAGAGCAAAGACATTTGCACTTTAGTCTGCCATGTAAAAATCACAGTAATATGACAGTCGGTGAAAGAGTGGATCGGCCCGGTATCGCCGAATGACGAGGTGAGCAGTGGCGCTGCGCTGGCCTGCCTGATGCAGACTGTTAGCGAAGAAAGGTCGCACTCTAAAGCGGGGTAACAATAAAAAAGGCAGCTAAAGTAGCCGCCCTTTTAGGTTGTTAGCGGTTAAATTTAATACTCAAACATCGCAGAAATAGATTCTTCGTTGCTGATACGACGAATCGTTTCAGCCAGCATTTCGGATAAGGTTAACTGCTTAACTTTACCTATGGCTCTCATTTCCTTAGCGAGTGGAATACTGTCGGTGATGATGATCTCATCAATGACTGAATCTTCCAGGTTCTTGGCGGCATTACCCGAGAAAATAGCATGGGTAGCATAGGCGTATACTTTGCGTGCGCCATGCGCTTTAAGTGCCTCTGCCGCTTTTGCCAGTGTGCCGCCGGTATCAATCATGTCATCAACGATAATACAGTCGCGCTCTTTTACATCACCGATGATGTTCATGACCTGCGCCACGTTGGCTTTTGGCCGACGTTTATCGATAATGGCAAGATCTGAATCGTTGAGCAGTTTCGCTGTGGCCCGGGCCCGCACTACACCACCGATATCGGGCGATACTACCACCGGATCTTTAAAGTCACGCTGGAACATATCATTAAGCAAAATGGGTGTACCAAAGGCATTATCAACCGGTACATCAAAGAACCCCTGGATTTGCTCTGCATGCAAATCGATGGTCAGAACCCGATCAACGCCGACGTTAGATAAAAAGTCGGCAACTACTTTGGCGGTAATCGGTACACGGGCAGAACGAACGCGACGGTCTTGTCTGGCATAACCAAAGTAAGGGATCACTGCTGTGATACGGCCTGCAGAAGCTCTGCGCAGGGCGTCAATCATAACAATGAGTTCCATAAGATTGTCGTTGGTCGGCGCACAGGTAGACTGGATAATAAAAACGTCCGAGCCACGGACGTTTTCATGAATTTCTACTGCGATTTCACCGTCACTAAAACGGCCGACGGTGGCATTACCAAGTTTGGTATAGAGGCGATTGGCAACTTTCTGGGCTAGTTCAGGAACTGCGTTACCTGCAAAGAGCTTCATGTCTGGCACAAGTGTTTCCTCAGTGCATTTAATAAGAGGTGGCTGGGGTAGCAGGACTCGAACCTACGGATGGCGGGATCAAAACCCGCTGCCTTACCAACTTGGCTATACCCCATCAATGTTAAGTCGTTTGGGCTTTAGACACCTGTTCTAATTTTAGTATAAGCGGTGATGTGTGCATCCCATTTGCGACAAAACCAGTCCATTTTTCGGGTAGCGCGTGTAGCGCGGCCTTTGCCTGTTCCGGGTCACAAAATGAAGCAAATACGCACGCGCCTGTGCCTGTCATCCTCGACGGTGCGTAGTGTAACAACCACCGTAATAAATTTGCAACTTCCGGTGCGCTTTTACAGACAATTTTTTCGCAATCGTTGCGGGTACTTTCAAAAGTATAGTCCTGCCAGTCGATAGGCGGACTGTTACGAGGTAAATCCGGTTTACCGAATACTTCTGCAGTGCTAATGTGAATGCCAGGAAAAACAACCAGATAGGTTCTTTTATCGAGTGTAACCGGGGTGATTTTCTCGCCCACTCCGGCGGCAAAAGCGGTCTTACCGTGGACAAAAATGGGCACGTCTGCGCCGAGCTTAAGGGCTATAGTGGCCAGTTCCTGCACCGTCAAGCCACATTGCCAGTAGTGGTTTAATGCCACTAATGTCGTGGCGGCATTGGACGAACCTCCGCCAATGCCACCGCCCATAGGTAATTGTTTATCAATAAGAATGTCGCAGCCGTAGGGGACATTACAATAGGCTTTCAGAAGCTGTGCCGCGCGATAAATTAAATTATCTTCATTCTTTACACCCGGCATGGCATTTAGCAGCACTATTTCACCGGTATCGGTTGGCGTAAAGGCCAGTTGGTCACCGTAGTCCAGCATCTGAAACAGGGTTTGCAATTGGTGGTAGCCATCTTCATTGCGCCCGGTAATGTGTAAAAACAGGTTGAGTTTTGCCGGGCTTGGCCACCAGTCAGGTGCGCCGTGAGTCTGTATTAGAGTGTCCATTGGGTAATTCGTATTTTAATCCACTGGTTTGGATCAGTGGTATTAGTAAGCTTAATATTGTGAGGTAACCACAGGTCTTCGACCTGGCCATAGCCTGCGTAATCAACCACCCAGCCGCGACATTGCTGGCAGCCCGGTGTCAGTTGCCTGAGCAGGCCGTTTTCATTGAGAGTATAGCTGTCTGCTGCGAGGGGAACACCTTTTACCCAACTGAGCAACTGGGCAAGAGGGATATCCCAGCCAGTGGTTTGATAAAGCAACCGACTGGCACTCGGGTCGGTGTAGACTTCGTCATCGGCTTCAAGCCTTGCGCCTTCAGCAGTTTGCGTCATATCCACCAGTGTCACGCCAAGAAAATTACTCAGCCGAAAACTAAATAAGGGGTCGTCAACCTGCCAGCGCATTGACGCACTCACCGACTGCTCCGGGCCTTTTAATGCCAGTTTACCGTTAATTTGCCACTGTTTAATTTGATCGAGTGTACGCAATTGAGCAGGCAGATTAATTTTGCCTTCTGGTGGAGAGGGCCGGGTGGCACACGCACTAAGGAACATCACAAACACTAAGACAAATGCCAGGCGGATCACGGTTTAACCTAAAAAATCTATTGGGGTGATAGTTGAACATAGAACTATCGGCACTTTCAATCATTTTGGCTTTTTCGTACAATGCCGCTCCACACTAGCCGTAAACGAAACTCATGACCCTTATTGCCCTCGGAATTAACCACAAAACTGCACCGGTTGAGTTGCGCGAAAAAGTTGCGTTCACCCCGGATTCGCTGGTTGAGGCATTGTCGTCATTGAAAAACCTCAGTGGTATCGATGAATCGGTTATCGTTTCTACCTGTAATCGCACCGAAGTTTACGTGTCGGCAGAGACAAATTGCGCAGAGCAGCTTATAGAGTGGCTGGCGCATTTTCACGGCGTGGATGCCCGCGAACTCAGTGCCAACGCCTACATTTATGAGCAATCAGCGGCCATCGAACACGTCATGCGCGTGGCCAGCGGGCTCGATTCATTAGTGCTTGGTGAACCGCAAATCCTCGGGCAAATAAAGCAGGCGTTCAATAATGCCAGGCATTCCGGCATGGTCAGCACGCAGTTTGATAAATTATTTCAACATACCTTTGCAGTGGCCAAACGGGTTCGCAGTGAAACCGATATCGGCGCCAACGCGGTGTCCGTGGCGTTTGCCGCTGTACAACTGGCTAAACATATCTTTGCCCGGCTACCGGAGCGTTCGGTTTTGCTGGTGGGCGCGGGCGAAACTATCGAACTGGTAGCCCAACATTTAAAAGAGCAGGGAGTAGCACGCCTGGCGGTGGCGAATCGCACGCGCGCCCGGGCCGAAACACTGGCGGGTAATTTAGGCGCCGAAGTGATGACCTTAAGTCAATTACCCGAAACGCTGCATAAATTTGATATTGTGATCAGCTCTACCGCCAGTCAACTGCCGTTGATTGGCAAGGGGATGGTCGAAAATGCCCTCAAGCAGCGCCGAAACTTGCCTATGTTTATGGTTGATTTGGCGGTGCCCCGGGATATCGAGGCGCAGGTCAATGAATTAGGAGATGCCTATCTCTACACAGTGGATGATTTGCAACACATTGTGCAGCAAAATATGGCCTCCAGAGAACAAGCTGCCGAAGAAGCTGTTAAAATAATTGAGCAGCAGGTGATAAGCTACCTGCAGTGGCAACAGTCAAGAAAAACAGTCGATCTGGTGAAAGAGTATCGTGACCGCGGTAATCAGCAACGCCAGGAACTGGTTGAGCGAGCCCTCAAGCAATTACAAGAAGGCAGAGATGCCGAAGATGTTGTGCAGGAACTGGGCTATAAATTAACCAATAGTCTGCTGCATGCACCAACCCGGGCACTGCGTGATGCGTCAACGCAAGTTGATCAGCATACCACCAAATGGTTGAGCCGGGTGCTGGAACTGGATAACGACGCGTCCAGCTAATTAATAATTTGAATCAGGAAAAGTATGAAAGAATCCGTTGTCATTAAGTTGGAAAATCTGGTTGAACGATTTGCCGAGGTGCAGGCGCTGCTAAGCGATCCCGGCGTAATTGGTGATCAGGATAAATTTCGCGGGTTGTCAAAAGAGTTTAGTCAGTTAGAAGACGTGGTAGCAGGATTCAACGCCTACAAACAGGCCGAAGTGAATTTAGCCTCAGCCGAGGAAATGCTCGAAGAAGACGATGCTGAAATGCGCGAGATGGCACAGGAAGAAATAAAAGCGGCCAAAGCAGAAATTGAACGCCTGGAGTCGGATTTGCAGGTCTTACTGTTGCCCCGGGATCCCAATGACGATCGCAACTGCTTTTTGGAAGTGCGCGCCGGTGCCGGTGGTGACGAAGCGGCTATTTTTGCCGGTGATTTATACCGTATGTACAGTCGCTACGCAGAAACCCAGGGGTGGCGTGTTGAGTTAATCAGTGCCAACGAAGGTGAGCACGGTGGCTTTAAAGAGGTTATCGCCAATATCACCGGAGTCGGCGCTTATGGCGTGATGAAGTTCGAATCCGGCGGACACCGCGTTCAACGCGTGCCAGAAACCGAATCGCAGGGGCGGGTGCACACTTCAGCCTGTACGGTGGCTGTACTGCCAGAGATCCCCGAATCTGAAGCCATTGAAATCAATCCGGCTGAGTTGCGAATCGATACGTTCCGGGCCTCAGGCGCCGGTGGTCAGCACGTCAATAAAACCGATTCAGCGATTCGTATTACCCATTTGCCTTCGGGTTTGGTTGTTGAATGTCAGGACGAGCGCTCTCAGCATAAAAACCGCGCCAAGGCGATGTCGGTATTACAGGCACGTTTAAACCAGATTGAAGAAGAAAAACGCGCGGCAGAAGAAGCATCTACTCGTCGCAATCTGGTGGGCAGTGGCGACCGTTCTGAACGTATCCGAACCTATAATTTTCCGCAGGGCAGGGTTACCGATCACCGTATCAACTTAACCCTGTACCGCCTCGACGAGGTCATGGAGGGTAGCCTGGGAGTGTTACTTGAGCCTATTCGTCAGGAGCACCAGGCGGATCTGCTGGCTTCACTGGCTGACGACTAGCAGTGAACCCTGCTGATTCAGGCTGCATGACCATCGCTCAGGCCAGAGCCTGGGCGATAGAGAAGCTAAAGGAAGGGGAGTCACCGTCTGTTGATAGTCGTGTACTGTTATGCCACGTACTGCAATGCGATCAAAGTTACCTCTTTACCTGGCCGGAGAAACGCCTCACAGCACCACAACAACGCGAGTTGACTGAGCTTACCTACAAACGTCAGCAGGGCTATCCGGTTGCCTATTTGGTTGGTACGAGATCGTTCTGGACCCTGCAATTGCAGGTTAATGAAAGCACCCTGATCCCGCGGCCCGAGACCGAGTTGCTGGTTGAAACTGCCCTGGCACTACCACTGACCGACAATGCCAATGTGTGCGATTTGGGCACCGGTACAGGCGCGATTGCTCTGGCTCTGGCTAGTGAAAAGCCAGGCTGGTCTGTGACCGGCGTTGATCGGGTTGCCGAGGCGCTTTCCCTGGCGGCGCAAAATGCGCAGCTAAATGGCGATTTACCGGTAACCTGGCAACTCAGTAACTGGTTTTCCGGGCTTTCTGACACCAGACCATTCGATTTAATTGTGACTAATCCTCCCTACGTTGAAGACAATAGCGAATATCTGGCTCAGGGCGACGTGCGGTTTGAACCCAAATCTGCCCTCACTGCGGGCGCCGATGGCCTCACGGATATACGTATTATAGTGCAGCAAGCGGCTGATTTTCTGGCCAACGATGGCTGGTTAGTGATAGAACATGGTTTTGCTCAGCATGCGGCGATAGCCGCGTTACTGACCCAACGTGGCTTTGCTGATTGTCGGGGCGTCATCGATCTCAATGGCCATTTACGAATAACACTGGCAAAGTGGCAAAAACCGTAGCTTCTACATAAACTTAAGGAGTAAGAGATGTCTAACAGGATGGGACACGTGAAATGAATGACGACGAGTTTTTATTTGCCGCTGACGATGACGCTCAGGTTGAAGAAGAAATAGGCTATTGGAAGGTATTAATAGTCGACGATGAGCCTGAGGTACATGCCATAACCAGGCTGGCGCTGAATGATTTTAAACTGAATGACAAAGCCCTCACATTCATTAGCGCGTACGACGGCGAGGAAGCCAAACGACTGCTGCGGGAAAACAAAGATATCGCGGTAGTGTTGCTTGACGTGGTTATGGAAACTGACGACGCAGGCTTAATGGTCGCGCAGTATATCCGCAATGAGTTGGACAATCACTTTACGCGCATTATTTTGCGCACCGGCCAACCGGGACAAGCGCCCGAAAAAGACGTTATTATTAACTACGACATCAATGATTATAAATCTAAAACCGAGTTAACCGCGCAAAAGTTATTTACGGTAATTATTGCCGCGTTGCGCTCTTATCGCGATATTATGGTGATCGAAGAAGCCCGCGCCGGCCTGGAGAAAATCATTGATGCCTCGGCCGATTTATTTACGACCCACTCGCTGGAGCATTTTTTGCGGGGGCTTATTCAACAGTTGGCCTCCGTTTTAGGTGGCGCGAAGAACTCAGCTTACATTACCTCAGCAGTGGCAATGCCAAAAATGGCCAATGAATCCAACAATGATATGTATATCTTTGCCGGTAATGGCGAGTATGCAGGCAAAGAAGGTAACCGGCTTAAAGATGCGCTCAGCAATTTTGAGTACGAGTTGTGTTTGCAGGCATTGAAACAGCAAAAAGTGGTTTATGCCGGTGAGTATCTCGTAGCCTTCTGTCGCAGTAACCATCAGCATAATTCCTTGTTGTATCTGACCGGGTTGCCGCGTACCGTGAATGATACCGATAAAAGGTTGATTCAAAAGTTTACCGAGAATGTCCAGGTAGCCTTTGACAACCTCATCAACAACAAAGAAATGAACGACACCCACAACGAGATTGTGCAGCGCTTAGGGCGGATTCTGGATACGCGTGAAACCGACGCAAACCATAATAAGCGACTTGTGGCTATGTCGGCCCATTTTGCCGACCTGCTCAATATGAGTGAGCTAAGTAAACAGCAGTTTTTAACAGCTGTGCCGTTACACAATATTGGCAATTCTAATGTGCCGCTGTCGGTGCTGAATAAACAATCGGCATTAACCGATGACGAGTTTCATCAAATCCAAATGCACGCCGAATTTGGCTATCAAATTTTGAAAGGCTCAGAGCGCTCGGCGATTCGCCTGGCGGCAACGTTGGCTCGCCATCATCATGAACGATGGGATGGCAAAGGCTACCCTGATGGTTTAGCGGGTGAAAAGATCAGTCTGGAGAGCCGCATTATGGCAATCCTGGATACCTTTGACGCGCTCTACAATGCACGCAGCTATAAACCTGCCTGGCCAATGGATAAAGTAATCAGCACGCTCACTGAAACCGCAGGGCATCAGCTTGATCCCAATTTAACCGCGTTGTTTTTGGACAACATAGCGGAATTTGAAGCAATCCAACAACGCTATCCCGGTAGCAATAATAATGAATAACGGAGTACCACAAGTATGTATATGATGGCCAAGCACCTCCACCTGACAGCAGTCGCTTTGAGTATTCTGCTGTTTTTAATTCGCTTCCTGTATGGTCAGGTTAATCCGCAGTTTTTACAGCGAAAATGGGTTAAGATCGTGCCCCACGTCATCGACACCTTTTTACTGGCAAGTGCCGCCTGGTTGTGTGTGATTTTAGCGCAATACCCGCTGGTAAATGCCTGGCTTACGGTCAAAGTACTGGGGGTTATCGGATACATTTTAATGGGCCTGCTTGCGCTTAAATGGGCACAAACCAAAACGATGCGTTGGATAGGCTTTACAGGGGCATTATTATGCCTGGCGGTAACGGCAAAAGTCGCCGTGACCAAAGACGTCTTTTTCTTATAAGCGGAACCATATTTCTATGAGTCAAATTACCGAAGTTACGGTGGGAAGTATCCCGGTTGCTAACGATAAGCCATTTGTTTTATTCGGTGGCATGAATGTGCTGGAGTCTCGTGACCTGGCGATGAAAATTGCTGAGCATTACGTTGAAGTATGCGGCAAATTAAACATTCCTTATGTATTTAAAGCCTCTTTTGATAAGGCAAACCGTTCATCGGTGCACTCCTATCGTGGGCCCGGCATGGATGAAGGACTTAAAATTTTTGAAGAAATTAAATCAACCTTTAACGTGCCGTTGATTACTGATGTGCATGAACCTTATCAGGCAGCGCCGGTTGCCGAGGTTGTGGATGTCATTCAACTGCCGGCGTTTCTGGCTCGTCAGACTGATCTTGTTGTTGCCATGGCCGCAACCGGCGCGGTGATTAACGTTAAGAAACCACAATTTTTAGCGCCTCATGAGATGCGTCACATTATTACCAAATTCGCTGAGGCGGGGAATCAAAACGTGATACTTTGCGAGCGCGGTACCAGCTTTGGTTACAACAATCTGGTGGTTGACATGTTGGGTATGGATGCCATGAAAGCGTATGCGCCGGTCATTTTTGATGCCACTCATGCGTTGCAAATGCCGGGTGGCCGCGCTTCGTCAGCGGACGGTCGTCGTGCACAAGCTGCACAATTGGCCAGAAGTGGTATGGCGTTAGGACTTGCCGGGCTGTTTATAGAGGCACACCCGAATCCGGATGAAGCAAAATGTGATGGGCCCTGTGCGTTACCGTTATCTAAATTGCAAGGCTATCTGGAACAGATGAAAGCGTTGGATGATTTGGTCAAGGAATTTGCGCCGTTAGATACCAGTGCGCAGTAGTTGAAGATCGTAGGCAGGGTAAACAAGACTTGAAATATTGTGCTGACGGGTGTCAGCACAATATTATCAAGGTGTGATATCGGGTATTATTCTGCGCGCGGAGAACGCTCCTGATTAGTGCGCAGTCTGTCTTCCCGAACCAGTAGTACAGTGTCAACCGCGTTTGGTGTTTGCAGGTTGCTGTTCGCTTGTTCACGAATACTGGTTGAAACATCGATAACAGGTTGTTCAAGCAAAATTTCAAGTGGCATAACCATTGTATTAACAGGCTTTAATTGCAGTGCTTGTGTTTCAGTTGCCATTGTTTGACCGGCCCAGCTCAATGCAATCAAGCCAGCGATAAGAGTAAGTTGTTTTTTCATATTCACACCTAATTTAAATTATGTTTAAAATGTATCTTTAATGTTAAATATTAACAAAATCCATCATTGTTAACCTTTTGGGCTAAAAAGAGATTTTTATAATATAGTGTGAATAATAAACAGTGTTGCTGGTCTTGAGAAATGAAAAAAATTATCGTTTACGGATTAGAAAATCTAATGTATTTGTTATGTGATTGTTACAATGGGTTGAGCGCATAATGCAACGGCGTTTACCACCTCTCAACGCGCTCAAGGCCTTTGAGGCTGCGGCTCGTCACTTGAGCTTCACTCGTGCAGCCGATGAATTATTTGTTACTCAGGCTGCGGTGAGCCATCAAATTAAAGCATTAGAAGATTTCTTATCCATAAAACTATTCATTCGGCGCAACCGCACCTTGCTGTTAACCGAAGAGGGACAGGCTTATTTTCTGGAACTCAAGGATATTTTTAAAAGCTTGCTGGATGCCACAGAGCGGCTGCTGGCGCGGGGCAGCAAAGGGGCGATTACCGTGGCGACGCCGCCAAGTTTTGCCAGTCAGTGGCTGGTGCCCAGAATTAGCCAGTTCAGCCAGCTATTTCCTGACATTGACGTGCGTCTCAAGGCGATTGACTTTGATGAAGGGTTTCTTACCGATGATATTGATGTCGCTATTTATTATGGCCGTGGCCGCTGGAATGGTATCCAGGCAGACAAACTGCATACTGAGTTTTTAACGCCTTTGTGCTCGCCGATGCTGTTTAAAGGTAGCAAGCCGCTCAAAACGCTGACCGACCTGAAGCATCACATATTGTTACACGACTCCAGTCGGGCAATCTGGAAGATGTGGCTCAATCATTTCAAAGTGCACGGGGTTAACGTGAATCAGGGGCCGGTATTTAGCCACTCAATGATGGTTAATCAGGCGGCCGCATTAGGGCAGGGGATCGCCCTGGGCAATTCAGTACTGGCCAAACCCGAATTAGACGCCGGGCGCCTGATTATGCCTTTCGAAGAAAAGCTGGAAAGTCGTGATGCCTACTATCTGGTTTATCACGAAGGACAAGGTGACAGCGGTAAAATTGCCGCGTTTCGGGAATGGGTGATTAATCTGGTAGAGGAGGAGCAGGCGCTTGTCTGATTTGATCTATGATCTGCCTGGCGAAGATAGCAATGCCGTGGCGACGGTGATTTTAGCCCATGGCGCTGGTGCCGGGGCGGAATCTGAATTTATGGCAAGTATGGCGCAGTTATTGGCGCAACAGAACATTAACGTGGTTCGGTTTAATTTTGCGTATATGCAAACGGTGCTGGCTACTGGCAAGCGCCGGCCGCCTGATCGCATGCCGCGATTGCTTGAGTGTTTTAACGCCGTCATTGCCCGGGTGACGCAGCAATGGCCCACACTACCGTTGTTTGTGGGCGGCAAAAGTATGGGCGGTAGAGTGGCGACCATGTTGCTCGACGACTCACCGGCCCGGGGAGGCATAGCGCTGGGCTATCCTTTTCACCCGCCGGGCAAACCTGATAAGTTACGTACAGAACATCTCGAAAGCTTGCAAAAACCCCTGCTGATAGTTCAGGGGGAGCGGGATACCTTTGGAACGCAGAAGGAGGTGCGCGGTTATTCGTTGTCTTCTGCTATCGACACACAGTTTTTGGCAGACGGTGACCATAGCTTTAAACCTCGCAAGGCAAGTGGTTACAGTCAGCAACAACACATTGCGGCCGCGGCCAGACACTGTCAGCGATTTATTGCGGCACACCTTTAACCGGTTGGGAAACAAGATGAACATTCAGTTAGTGATTGGCGCATTGCTGGCGTTGTCAGGAGTGATGTTAGGGGCCTTCGGCGCCCATGGCTTGAAAAGTATGCTCGACAGTGCCGCGTTAAATACCTTTGAAATTGGCGTGCGTTACCAGTTGTATCATGGCCTGGCGATACTGATGCTGGCCGGACTCACTCAGTATGCCAGTTTGCCCTGGTGTATTCGGGCCGCGTATTTCTTTATTATTGGCAGCGCGCTGTTTAGCGGTAGCTTGTATTTACTGGTACTTACCGGTCACAAGTGGCTGGGGCCGGTTACGCCTCTGGGTGGTTTATGTTTAATGCTCGGCTGGCTGTGCGTGTTGGTGGCTTTGGTAAAAGGCAAAGCGCCATACTGAATGCCGGCATATAGCCGCTTAGCAACACAACGTTTAAAGCGCCTCGCACGAGGCCAGTTTTTGGCGAGGACCAAACAGCATGAAATTTTATTCACAACCGGCTCAGCCGGTAACTCCCCCCTTTACGGACTAGATGAATGACCAGCAACAGTATATTAGCTTATTGCCGGCCCGGCTATGAGGTCGATACCGGTAACGAGTTAACCCGCCTTACCGCCGCCCGGGGCTGCTACGGCTACCCATTAATGAAGGCGGGTGAAGCCTTTGTAACTTATCAGTTTCAGGCGCCCGCAGCGGCGCAGGAGTTTATTGGTCAAACTGCTGTGGATGATACCGTTTTCGCACGACAGCTGTTTGCCGTAATCGGTAAAATAACCATTGAGGATACCGCCGATCGCATTGGTCCGGTACTGGCTTTGCTTGATGAACAACCGCCACCGCGCTGCGGTACGCTGATGGTTGAGTATCCGGACACCGAGGACGGTAAAACCCTTGCCAAGCTGTGTCGCAAGTTTGCTGTGCCGCTGCGTCAGGCTCTCAGGGGGAAAGGCTGGTTAACTGCCAAAGAGCAGCTTAATTTACCCGCATTGCATGTATTTTTTGTGGCCGGTGATTGCTGCTATGTGGGGATTAGCCAGCCGCGTCAGCGCAGTCCCTTTGCCAACGGTATTTGCCGCTTAAAATTTCCGCCTAAGGCGCCGAGCCGCTCCACGCTAAAACTGGAGGAGGCGTTGCTCACCATGCTCAGCGAGCAGGAGCGCAACGAAATATGCCGACCGGGCGCTCGTGCGGTGGACCTGGGCGCCTGTCCGGGCGGATGGACTTACCAACTGGTGATCCGCGAAATGCACGTTGAAGCGGTGGATAACGGAAAAATGGACGCTGATTTGATGGCCACAGGGCTGGTAGATTATCGCGCTGAAGACGGATTTAAATACCGCCCGCAGCTGGGCCACGTTGAATTGTTAGTGTGCGATATGATTGAGCAGCCCGACCGGGTAGCTGAACTGATGGCTGCCTGGCTGGTGAAGCAGTGGGCAACTCACGCTATTTTCAATTTAAAGTTGCCGATGAAACGCCGATGTGAGACCGTATACGCCGCAATTCAGGCGGTTGAAGCAAAATTAGCCTCTGCTAACATTAAGGCAACTATCAAAACACGGCATCTCTACCACAATAGAGACGAAGTGACAGTTGCGGTGCTTCGCAAAAGCTGAGCGTTTAAACCTTTTAAATCAATATTTTGTGTAAAAACGGCCAGGTTTTCGCTGGATAAGTTTTAGTCTTTTTTCAGAAAGGACTATAAATCCAGTATGGAAATCCTATATAATCGCGCCGTTTTTTTACTCTGAATCAATGAAAGTGAACTAATGGCAGACTTATCTCATTACAGAAACATTGGTATTTTCGCCCACGTAGACGCGGGTAAAACTACCACTACAGAACGTATTTTGAAACTTACCGGTAAAATCCATAAAACTGGTGAGGTACACGACGGTGAGTCAACGACTGACTTTATGGAACAAGAAGCAGAGCGTGGTATTACTATCCAGTCTGCGGCAACGACTTGTTTCTGGAAAGATCACCGCATGAACATCATCGATACTCCAGGACACGTTGACTTCACTGTTGAAGTTTATCGTTCACTGAAAGTATTAGATGGTGGTGTCGGCGTATTTTGTGGTTCAGGTGGTGTTGAGCCACAGTCTGAAACTAACTGGCGTTATGCTAACGAATCAGAAGTTGCACGTGTTATCTTCGTTAACAAACTGGACCGTATGGGTGCAGACTTCTACCGTGTTGTTGGTCAGGTTAAGAAAGTACTGGCGGCTAACCCGCTGGTTATGACGCTGCCTATCGGTATCGAAGATGAGTTCTGCGGCGTAGTAGACGTACTGGAACAAAAAGCTTACATCTGGGACGATTCTGGCCTGCCAGAAAACTACGAAGTGGTTGATATCCCGGAAGACATGAAAGAAAAAGCCGCAGAATACCGCGAAATGCTGGTAGAAACCGCTGTTGAGCAAGACGACGATCTGATGATGGCTTACATGGACGGCGAAGAGCCTTCTATTGAAGACCTCAAGCGTTGTATCCGTAAAGGTACTCGCGATCTGACGTTCTTCCCAACGTTCTGTGGTTCTGCATTTAAGAACAAAGGTATTCAGCTGGTTCTGGACGCCGTTATTGATTATCTGCCTTCTCCGACAGAAGTTGACCCACAGGATCTGACTGATCCTGAAACTGGTGAGCCTACTGGCGAAGTTGCAACAGTATCTACTGACGAGCCATTCCGTGCATTAGCGTTTAAAATCATGGATGACCGTTTCGGTGCCCTGACCTTTATCCGCGTTTACTCTGGTGTACTGAACAAGGGTGACACCATCCTTAACTCAGCAACCGGTAAAACCGAGCGTATCGGTCGGATGGTTGAGATGCACGCCGATGAGCGTACAGAACTGACATCTGCTCACGCCGGTGACATTCTGGCCATCGTTGGTATGAAGAACGTACAGACTGGTCACACCCTGTGTGATCCTAAGCACGAGTGTACACTTGAGCCGATGATCTTCCCTGAGCCGGTAATCTCGATTGCGGTTAAGCCAAAAGACAAAGGCGCTAACGAGAAGATGTCTATTGCGATCGGTAAACTGGTTGCTGAAGATCCATCGTTCCAGGTTGAAACTGATGAAGATTCTGGCGAAACCATCCTGAAAGGTATGGGTGAGCTGCACTTAGACATCAAAGTAGACATTCTGAAGCGTACTTACGGCGTTGAGCTGGAAGTAGGTCAGCCACAGGTTGCTTACCGTGAAACTATCACTACTCCGGTAGAAGACAGCTACACGCACAAGAAACAGTCTGGTGGTTCTGGTCAGTTCGGTAAGATTGATTACCGTATCAAGCCAGGTGAGCAAAACTCAGGCTTTACGTTCACGTCTTCTGTTGTTGGTGGTAACGTACCTAAAGAATTCTTCCCAGCCATCGAAAAAGGCTTTAAGTCTATGATGGGTCAGGGTGTTCTGGCTGGTTATCCGGTACTGGACGTTGAAGTTGAACTGTTTGACGGTGGTTTCCACGCCGTTGACTCATCAGCAATCGCGTTCGAAATTGCAGCGAAAGGTGCATTCCGTCAGTCTATCCCTAAAGCAGGCCCTCAGCTTCTTGAGCCAATCATGAAAGTTGACGTGTTCAGCCCGGAAGACAACGTTGGTGACGTAATCGGTGACCTTAACCGTCGTCGTGGTATGATCAAAGATCAGGAAGCCGGTGCAACAGGTGTTCGCATTAAAGCTGACGTTCCACTGTCAGAAATGTTTGGCTACATTGGTCACTTGCGTACGATTACTTCAGGTCGTGGTCAGTTCTCTATGGAATTCAGCCACTACTCATCATGTCCGCAAAACGTTGCTGACAAGGTAATCGAAGAAGCGAAAGCGCGTAAAGCAGCCAAGTAATTCGAAACAGCTGAAAAAGTAATAAAATAAAAACCCGCCCTCCGGCGGGTTTTTTGTTGTAAGCTGCTCCAGCGTTCGATGATGGTTAACCCGGATGTTAGCGCTGGTGGAATTAACGGCGTACTTACCGGCAATTTCAGCCGGATATGTAGGAACCTATAAGGATATTAACATGCAAGCATACCCCCAACTTCTGCGACGATTCTCTTTCATACTGCTATTCGTAGCGGCCATATCCGGTTGCAGTGCCATACCCGAGCCAACACCAGAGGGCACATCCTTCACCATGACAACCGGGCGCTACGGTCACGCTACGGTGACTGACGGTAAATCGTTATTTGTGTTAGGTGGCAGCACTGATAAGGGGTTATCTGGTGATATCGAGATAATCAATCCGCAGAGTTCTACATCTGAATTACTCAAGGATAAAATCATACCCCGACGCTACTTTAGCGCAGTATGGGATGGTGAGGAGTCTATCTATATCATTGGCGGCATCAGTGCTCATGAAGGACGTCCTTATTTGCAAACCGCCGTTGAGGTATTCAACGTTCGCACACACGAAGTAAAACTAACCCAGGCGCATGACAGAGCAACGCGCGGGAATACGGCTGTATTGGCCGACAACAAAATTTATGTTTTCGGTGGCGAAACCGCCGGCAAAAAACTCAGAAACGCGCTGTTATATGTGCCCTGGGTGAGTGTTTTTGATACGAATACCCAAACCTGGGCGGCATTACCTGATATGCCGGTTGCTTTGTCAACGCGCGCTGCGGCATATAACGGCGATATTTATATCACGGGCGGTTTCGATGGCAGACGTCAGTACCGCGATTTTTATAAATTCGATCTGTCATCAATGAACTGGAGTGCAATGCCAGACATGCCTGTAGCAACCAGTGCCCACTCTGTGGTTGCAACGAAGGATGGGTTATATACGTTTGGTGACTATGATCAACTGGATCAGGTGCTTTACTTTGATTTTGCCCGTGCAACATGGTTAAACGCTGCGCTTCCTTTTAAGCCGAGCAGGCATAATGCCAGTGCGGCAATTGTCGATAAGATATTCGTTACCGGTGGCAATGTTCGCTCCCGTGATTCACACCTCAACGCAGTACAGGTATTTACACCACAGCGCTAATATCGTGATTATTGCGGTGGCATTCACCTGCCGCCGTAAACGAGATCCATTAACCTCGCGTAAAAATCAAGGCCCGGGCAGTTGCAATGACAAGGATGTAATCAGGTCCTCAGTTCACGCAGGCCTGAGACGAACATGTACTAACCTGAGCGGGCAATAAATTAAAACCAGATTTAACCGGACTTAATTTTGCTGACGAAAAGCTACTCACCGCAAACGTCAATTCTCTTAGCCTGTATTCTCAAATGAGGTTAATACAAAAAGCTCACTTACTTTCTAACGATCTCAGGCAGGCCTTTATTGCGTTTCTTATTGATAACGTTTCTGGCAACCCAAGCAAAGCTATTGGGTCTGTAGGTAATTCGACGAGTCACTTCGAAATGGTATTTTCCTAACCTAGACAATTTCCGGCTTACGGGAAATGGTAAGGCCTTACCATTCCTCTTCCTCAGTCAAAGAACAACTATAGATGAGTATAATTCACCCTAAAGTGTTTTTTACTCGTTTGTGAATAATGAGTTTAAGCATAAAAATAACAGTCAGATTTAACCGAGAAGGAGGGTTAAAAATGAGTGTTATTTTACATGTTGATGCGAGAATAAGAGCGGTTTTCAATGCCAACCCGGAACACGACTTCTGCTGCGCAAATGGGCTAAAGAACTGGATTGTCGCCTGATCAAAGCATTGTGGGCATTCAGTGAAAATCGCATAGTCGCGAGATATGCCTAAGAGTGGCGTGATGACTCTTCAAACGGGTTTCGTTCTTACGGTAACGAAAACTGGGAGTTTAACGAGTAGGGTTTAATGGTAAACCGTTATGCCTTGCTAAATCATTTGCCTATTACCGAAACGCTTGGTCGTCGACCTGATGAGCACCCTGGATTAGCAGAGCTTGGTTTATAGGAATACGTTCTCCTGAACAATAAAGCACAAACCTGGATAGCAAAATAATGAATGAAATTAAACGCATTCGGCAAAAGAAAAAAGAAACAGATCGGTTCATTTTATTGATAACGGTAGTCACGTCATAAATTGAGCAGTAATGACGTTTGAAGTTATCCCATCAACCCTATAGCCGGTAGTACAGATACCGCGAGATAAGAGACATATGGTATGAATAACTTAAATGGAATACTCAATCAACACGCCTTTACTACAACCGTTGATCATAGCGGCTCATTTTGTGGCGTACGTCACTTTAATAACAGTGGTCGCTTACATCTGCTTGAGTCCGGCACTGTAAAGATTGTTCAGAAGGGAGGTAACGAGATATTACTCGATCGCCCTTCGATTGTCCTATTATCTACTGCTATACCTCATCGCCTGGAAGCAAAGGGAGACTCACCAGCAGCGCTGATTAGTGCCAGCGTGTCCTTTTGCTTGAACAATTCATCAATGTTGCTAAAAGCGTTGCCCGACATGATGTATTTACAGGTAAAGCCCAGTTGTTCAATGTCCTGCACCGTTCAATGGCTGTTTAAAGAAGTATTTGAACAGCGCTTCGGTAAAGACATTATGATCAACAAACTCGGCGAGATATTCATGTTGCAAATGCTCAGACACGCTACTGAACAAGGCAGTTTGCACGAGGGAGCCCTCGCAGCAATAAACCACCCACAAATGCGCAATGTTATCGACGCTATTCATAGCAATCCCGGACATCACTGGACGCTCAATTGCCTCGCTGGCTTGGCTGCCATGTCCCGTTCAAAGTTTGCCGAAAGCTTTAAGAATCTGGTTGGCCAGACGCCTAATGATTACATCACCGATCTCAGATTAGCACAGGCTCAAAAGCTGCTTAAAAACGACAAGCCGGTTAGTTTTGTGGCCAGCGAAGTTGGCTATGAACATGGCTCTGCGCTGGTACGCATTTTTAAGAAAAAGCTCGGTATCTCTCCTCGGCAATGGTTGAAGCAGTCCAAAAGCAAAGCGGCTTGCGTTGTGAATGCATAGGTTCCACTGACAATATCAATTAGGAAATAACATGGATAATATAGCCGACATCCTCCGGCGTATCTCACTTATTGCAGAAGTATTCTTCAGTGGCAAATTATGCGGTATACAGACGTTTTCTTCTGAACAGTTAACTATCTGATGTCCGCTACACCTAAATGTGAACACCTGAGAATATTAACACTTAAGCACACTCGCTGTTAAAGTTGTAAAACCTGATAGCCTTTATTTTGCAGTAAGTCGAGCACACTATCGGCCCCGGATAAGTGCATGGTGCCTACCAGCACAAACTCGGTGGTATCATCCGTCATCATTGCTTCAATCATCGGCAGCCACCGCTGGTTGCGATCAATCAGCAAGCTCTGGTAAATGGCCGGAAAGTTATCACGAAACTGGCTGGCCTGGTTGCGATACAGTTGCTGCATATCACCACTGCGCCACAATGTTTTGAGCTCAGTAATGGTATCGGGTAGCTGTTTAACGTCTTCCAGCGCATAGCGAATCATTTGGTCTTCGTCCTGGCCGCCCAATTCAGCAATGAATTCAAGTTGCTGTTGTGGCGATTCAAACCAGTCGATTTGTTTACGGTCCATCATGGCCCTAAAATAATAAAACTCATCTACTCCCTGACTGGTAAAACCCATTTGGCGTAGCTCCGTGACGCTCAGGGTAATGCTCATCAGGGCCGGGGTGTAATGGGCCATCTCAGCAATATCGAGGTTGCGTTGAGCCAGATGCGCTGACAATAGGCGGTACGTACTTTCCGACAGCGTATCTTTTAGCCGGGTACCATTCTGGTAGGTTAACCGTTGCATCATATCGCGCTGAAACTGGGCGGTATTGAGGCCACCAATGTCGGTTTCAAAGACCAGTTTATCAGCATTGTTATACGCGGTTGCATAAGCTTCGGGTAATGGAAAATCAGCTGGGCTGAGTATGTGTAATGTGCCGCCGATGTAGATACTCTGACCATCCTTACTGATTTGCCACACCGATGCGCTCTGGCAACAGAACGACACTATACCCGTCAGTAAAACACCCAGTAGCAAAACGAGTCGCTTTAACATTAATGGCTTGCCATGCTTAAAACCACCAATCTACCGGTTAACTAGCAGGTAAGCAATGCTCTGCGGGCAAACGCCGTTAATGTTTCCACCAATGATGTCGCCAGGCCGGTATGCCCAGTTTTTTAATTTCTTCGTAAAGCTGGTGTCGGTCGCTTTGATTTAAAAATTCACCAATGGCAACACTGTTATCGCCCGACACTAATTTCACCTGAGGTAAATACCAATCCAGCGGGCTTTCAGCCAGTTCCACATGAGTGTCCTCGCGCAACAAGGAAATACACATTGATTGGCGTTGGTTAGATTGTATATGGATGTGTGTTTGCTCTATGGCAATGGTTTCTTTGCGATAAGTTTGGTGGCTTACCCGGTAAACCAGATAACACAGCAAGCCAATTTCTATACCGGCGAATGGAAACACCACCCATAAACCGAATAATGCCCATGCTGAAGCAATTGTGAATGCTACTATAGCCATTGCCAGCATTAGCCATTTGTTGTGTATCCAATCGGCGGAGCGGTTGGGTTTTAATTCAATCAGACTGTATTTGCCCTGATGTTTAACCTTAATCATGTTGCTGACCAACACCTAGCTTATTGCTGACAGTATAGATACTGAGCAGCCAAATAACAGTAATTAAGCAGAATTTGACAACGCTGACACACGCTGCCCGGGCAATGTAAAACTACCACTGGGATTTATGCCCGGTTTCTGGCAAAGTGCAGCGATTATTGATTGAGTTGTTACGTTCGTGAAAAAGACCATTGCTGCGCATCCGTGGATAACACTGTTAGGCTTTTTGTGGCTGCTGGTAATCGTTACTCATACCCAGTTTCCACAACTTATTGTCGACTCAGGGGCTTTTTTGTTGCTCGGCGTGGTCGGGGCTATTTTTGCTAACGCTACCGGCGCCGGCGGCGGTGTGGTATTTGTGCCTTTTTTCCAACAACTCGAATTTACGCCACAGATGTCTGTCGCCACCAGTTTTGCCATTCAGTGTTGTGGCATGACTGCCGGTGCATTGAGCTGGTTACAATACTACCGCCTTACCCAAACTGGTAACCCTGACTGGCGCCCACTCATGACTGTGCTGAAAATTACCATTCCCATAGGATGGCTGGGGATTTGGCTGGTGCAGTTTGGGTTTGAGCGCTGGTTGCCGGCGCTGGGGTTTACCCACTTTGCCAGTCAGTTGCATTTAAGTTTTGGGGTGTTTTCTATTTTTCTTGCCATTGCCATCCTGGCTACATTGAGACGGCTTAACAGTACAGTGCATACTCAGGATTTAACCGGCGCAGATAAATCAGCGCTGGCATTAATAAGTTTGGCCGGGGGTATCATAACGGCATATCTGTCGGTAGGCATTGGCGAACTGGTTGCTGTCTATCTGATAATCCGGCGTTGTAGTGTCACAATGGCAATCGGCGCAGCGGTTATTCTGTCGGCGTCGGCAGTATGGGCAGGCTCTGTCCATCATCTACTGGTAACCCACGCTATTAACTGGTCGGTAGTGTTGTTTGCCGGCGCGGGCGCTGTTATTGGCGGACGCCTCGCGCGCTATCTGGTGTTGTTGTTTCCGGCGCATCAAATCAAACTGTTCTTTGCCGTATGGGTACTGATCCTGGGCATCCTGAGTATTGTTTAACGCTGATGTAGCCGGCGCCCGGCGAACCACACAAAACAGTCCGTGTGTGAATGGATAGAATTTTTCTTATACTTTAGTATAACACTTGTTGTGGTGTTACTTCGTCTGCTATGGTGGAGTTGTGTCTATTAAATAGGCGAAAGGATGCCACAGATGTCATTTAATCCACACCTACAATATCAGGTGGAGCAACCTAAGTGGAGTAAAAATGCAGTTATCTATCAAGTAAATACCCGTCAGTTTAGCCAGGAAGGTACCTTTAAGGGAGTAACTGCCGGGTTGTCTCACATCGCTGATTTGGGCGCTAACATTGTGTGGCTAATGCCCATTCATCCCATCGGCGAAAAACACCGCAAAGGCAAATTAGGCAGCCCTTATGCGGTAAAAGATTTTCGTGCAATTAATCCGGAATTTGGCGATGCAGCCAGTTTAAAAGAGCTTATCAGCCAGGCTCATGCACTGGGCCTTAAAGTGATTCTCGACTGGGTGCCAAATCACAGCGCCTGGGATAACCCGCTGGTCAGTGAACATCCCGAGTGGTACGCCCGCGACTACAAAGGTGATTTTCGACCTTCGCCCTGGTGGGACTGGAGCGATATCATTGAATTTGATTACAACCAGCCCGGCTTGCGCCAGTATATGATCGATGCCATGCGCTATTGGCTGGAAGAGTTCGATATTGACGGATTCCGCTGCGATGTGGCCGGCTATGTACCCAACGATTTCTGGCATCAGGCCAAAGCCGCACTGGATGCGGTTAAAACGGTATTTATGCTGGCGGAATGGGAAAATCGCGACTTACACGAACAGGCGTTTAACATGACCTATGCCTGGAGCTGGAATGAAGCCCTGCACGACATTGCCCATGGTCGTGCTCCGGTAGACCGCCTGCGTAAGTATTATTCCTGGAACGAGCGAGCCTGGCCGCACAATGCCTATCGCATGACATTTGTCAGCAATCACGATAAAAATGCCTGGGATGGCACGCAGCGAGAACAGTTTGGCGATTGTCTTGAAGCGGCAATAGTACTGTCGGTGTTAGGGGAGGGCATGCCGCTTATCCATAACGGGCAAGAAGCCGGTGAAAGCAAACGCCTGGCATTTTTTGAGCGGGATCCCATCGAATGGCAAGCTGAGCATCCTATCGGCGAGTTATACAAGTTTTTAATCAAACTCAAGCAGCGAGTACCGGCACTGTGGAATGGTGAATACGGCGCGCGCATGCTTCAGGTGCCTAACTGCAAACCCGATCAGGTGTTCAGTTTTGTGCGTCAACAGCAGCAGGTAAAAGTATTTGTTGTGCTGAATTTGTCGGCGGCGCCTGTCAGGGTCACCTTTTCCGAGTCGCTCTATCATAATGAATACATCGATGTGTTCGCCGGTCAGTGTGTCAAGCTGTGTGAATCATTCACGCTCTGTTTGGGACCATGGCAATACCGGGTTTATGTGTCAGCCAATTTCCCGCTGATCTAACCTCAACTATTGCCAAGAGCTTTGGTCAGTTCAGCGGATAACCGCCGAAAAAAGATCATTAAAAAGACGACGAAGATTCGCCGTCTGATGTGTTGGTTTTACACTATCAATCTACATAATTTATGGTCCATCGCTGGCCGTTGCCGCCCCAGTAAGACCACTGCACTATATTAGTGCCGTCGGCAGTACTCATATTGTAAACATCCAGTGCAAGATCGCTCAGATAACTTCGAATGGCATACTGGCCATTGCCAACGTATTGCAATTGCCACTGCTGACCCGCACCACCCCATAATGCCCATTGGGCGATGTTGGCGCCATTCTCGGTGCTCATTTCAAACACATCCAGCGATTTGCCACTGTTGGCGTTGACGATTGTATAGTAACCGCCTCCAATATGAGTGATATCCCATTGCTGATTAGTACCGCCCCAGTAGCCCCACTGCACGACATTGTCGCCATCAGTCGTACCGGCAGCACTCACTTCCATTGCCCGGCCACTTAGTACTGAGGTTATGCTGACCCGGCCATCCCGTAAACGGGTGTCGCCGCTGAAATTAAAATTGCGGCTAAACTGTGGCCAACCGTCATTGCCGAAGTTAATTTTCAATACGTCAAGCCGTGCCGGCCAGCCTGTGCTGGTGGTGCCATCATAATAATGAATGGTTGCCAGATCCTGGGTACCATGGCGTAGATAGCCAAAATGACCAGGGCCAATATAAGTACCATCGGTGGAAAGCACGGTTGTGCCACCGTAATTCCACATATCTACCCCATTTTTGTCCAGGAAGGGCCCGGTGGGGGAAGTGGAGCGCCCCATCACCACATAATAATTACTGTTAATACCGGCGCAGCAGTCAGCAAGATTAGCAAACATATAGTAATAGCCATCCAGATATTGCACTTGCGGCGCTTCAAATTCGTTCCAGTCGCCATTGTTACCTACTGCATTGTATCGGGTGTTATTCAATAGCAACCCGGTGTCTGGGTTGATTTGGCGAATAAAAAGTCCCGCGTAGTGGGAGCCATAAGTCATCCACACATTGCCAGCGGTATCACGATACAGGCCTGCATCAATAGCATTAACCGGAAAGCCTTGCGGCGAATTAGGTTCATCAACGGTGGATACCACCATGCCCAAATCCTGCCAGTTAGGGTTATTGAGCGAGTCTGTTACCATCACCCCGATGGCAGAATGCATACCCTGGCTGTCAGAGAAAGCCGAGTAGTAGAGGTAAAACTTACCTTTCATTTCAATGATATCTGGTGCCCAGAAGTTACCATCAAAACCGGGAACCTTGTTGTTTATCCAGCTTGGATAGGTGTTGGGTGTCACAGGCGATGGGCCGCGGCTCCAGTTTACCATGTCGGTGGAGTAGAGCGCATTGATTGGCAGTGTTGCTGCTCCGCCTCCGGTACCAAAGGTCCAGTACACGCCATCTTCGCGCATGATGGTCGATGGGTCGTGGATATCAGTGGTACCTGAAAGTGTCACAGCTACTGCAGCATTAGCAGCTAACACGCAGACTAAGCAAAGTGATTGAGTTAGTTTTCGTAGCATTAATCTATCCCTTTATTGTGTGTGGGAGGAATGGTTAGTTTGGTACCTCTCTATAGTGCGGTATTAGGACTGCGTACCGTAGGTAGGATAGTTTATAATGTTAAATTATTGTAGTTTTATATTATAATTTAGATAAAATTTTAAACAAAAATATTACATTCAGCTTATGCGCCGCAGATGTATTTGCCCGGCATTAACGATTTGGCGGCGGGTTTACTTGCAAACTGTGATGTCAAGACTGCACTTTACAGGTCTTATTTAGTAAGGGATTGCTGTTGCAAAGACAGGAGTGAAAATATTGAAATGTAAAGATCAAAGGTAATAACCGCGGCTTTAATTGTCTCCAACTTTCCTGTTGATATTTGTAGTACATTTAAACCCTGTTCGGATTCGGTAAGAATGTGCCTGGCAGGCCAACTTCTAACAGCAAAGATAATCAGCCCCTGGCAGACGCATCAACAAAACTTTGGCATAATACGCTTTTTGCATAATCTCAGGGAAACCATGCCCAGCTTAGACGACGTATTTTCGGGCGCTGGTCTGCTTGCGAAGACCATTGATGGCTTTCGTCCCAGGCAAGCACAAACTGATATGGCCAATGCCGTTGCCAACGCTATCACTCACAGTGACAGCCTGATTGTAGAGGCGGGTACCGGTACCGGTAAAACCTTCGCGTATCTGGCACCGGTGTTATTGTCGAAGGGCAAAGCCATTGTGTCTACCGGTACCAAGAATTTACAGGAACAGCTTTTTCACCGGGATTTACCGCTGATCCGCAAAGCGCTGGCCAGCAATCGTAAAACGGCGCTCCTTAAAGGCCGGGCCAATTACCTTTGCCTGCATCGTCTTGCCCAACATGGTGGTAACTCTACGCTGGTCGAAGCCGATGTGCTCAACGAGTTATCAACGGTAAGAGCCTGGGCGAATACCACTAAATCCGGCGATATTGGCGAAATCAAAACTCTCCCGGAAGACGCCCGCGTGATCCCGCTAGTTACCTCAACGGTGGATAACTGTTTGGGCCGCGAATGCCCTGATTACGAAGACTGTTATTTGGTAAAGGCCAGAAAAAACGCCATGGATGCCGACATAGTGGTGGTTAATCATCACTTGTTTTTCGCCGATATGGCGCTGCGCGACACCGGTTTTGGTGAGCTTATTCCAGAAGCCGACTGCATTGTATTTGACGAGGCGCATCAGATACCGGAAATTGCCAGCGAGTATTTTGGTGAGGCCATTTCCACCCGCCAGTTAACCGAGATTTGTAAAGAAATCACCTTGCTTTACCGCACTGTGCTCAAAGACGCAGAACAGCTTGAACGCGCCGGTGAAAAGGTGCGCATGCAGGCGGCTGATTTACGCCTGTTGTTTTCTGACAAATCCCAGCGCGGCCACTGGCTGGAAGCCATGAAACGCGACGAAGTAGCCACCCAGGTGAGCCGTCTGGAAGACGCGGTCGGGGTGTTGTACGACATTTGTAAGCTGCATTTGGGCCGCGATAAAGATCTCGATAACCTGTTTGACAGGATTGTACAAAGTCGCGAAAAGCTGGCGTTGTTTACCACTAAAGAGCACGATGGAATGAGCTTATGGTACGAAACCACGCCGCGCCATATTGTCTTGCACATGACCCCGCTTTCTATCGCCGCAAAATTTCGGCGCTTTGTAGAGTCTGACGATCGTGGCTGGGTATTTACTTCTGCTACCCTGGTGGTGGATGGTGAGTTTACTCACTTTCAGCGCCGCATGGGATTGGAAAATGCCAAAACCATGTTACTTGATAGCCCCTTTGATTATGCCAAACAGGCCATGCTGTGTGTACCGCGCTACCTGCCTGAGCCGCACCAGCCGGCCATGCGCTCGCAGTTAGCTGATATTGCTAAACGCTTAATTAAGGCCAGTGGTGGGCGCTGTTTTCTATTGTTTACCAGTCATGCCGCGCTGCAAGAGGTTGCCGCTACTTTACAGTCGCAAATAGATAATCCGGTGCTGGTGCAGGGCAGTACGTCCAAGCAGGCGCTACTGAGGCAATATCTGGCCGATCCGGCCGCCGTGCTGCTGGGCACGGGTGCCTTTTGGGAAGGTGTTGATGTGCGCGGCAACGATTTGGTTTGCGTTATGATCGACAAGCTCCCCTTTGCCGCACCAGATGATCCACTGTTGCAGGCGCGGCTGGAGGAATGTCGTAAAAAAGGCGGAAACCCCTTTGGTACAATTCAGATCCCCCAGGCTGTTATCACTTTAAAGCAGGGCGCAGGGCGTCTTATTCGGGATCCCAGTGATGCCGGCGTGCTGGTGATTTGTGATAACCGCCTGGTAACAAAGCCTTATGCACAAACGTTTTTGGGCAGTTTGCCAGCCATGAAGCGCACCCGTGATTTGGCCGAAGTCGAATCCTTTTTAGCGGCGATTGAGCATCAGTCAGGCTCGTCGCAATCAGATAAAAGCAAAGAAACAACTAAAGAGTCAGCAGAAGAGCAACAATGAACATTTTAACGATTGATACCGCCACCGAAGCCTGCTCTGTTGCGCTGCAGTACAACAATGCATTGTATACCCGCTACGAGGTATGTCCGCAGCAACATAGCCAAAAAATACTGCCCATGATTGACGCTGTCATGCAAGAAGCAGGAGCCAGTATTGGCCAACTCGATGGCCTGGGATTTGGCCGCGGACCAGGCAGTTTTACCGGCGTACGTATTGCCACGGGGATCATTCAGGGGCTTGCATTTGGCAGCGAACTGCCGGTGGCAGGCGTAAGTACGCTGGCCGCTATGGCCCAGCAGGTCATCGACTCAACAACGGCGAGTGACGTGGCCGTTGCAATCGATGCGCGTATGAACGAAATTTACTTTGGCCGCTTCAGTAACCAGGATGGACTGGCTACCCTGCAAGGAGAGGAAGTGGTTATCGCGCCGGAGGCAGCCCTGGAGCTGCTAGACGACGCACCAGCTGCTTTTGCCGGCACTGGCTGGGCAGCGTATCCTGTCCTCACCGCGCAATTACAAGCGCATGAGGTTAAGGTAAGTTATCCTTATGCTCGTTTTATGCTGCCACTGGCCGAGCGAGCATTATCTGCGGGACAGGGGCAACCAGCTCACGCGGTGACACCTGAATACCTCAGAAACACGGTTACCTGGAAAAAGCTGCCGGGCCGCTAAAACGGCGCGTTTTTTGTATAATTTTATTAGTAGTTGTAGAGGCACGTATCTACCCATGGGTTTGAATGTGGGTATAAAGCGCTATACTGCTAAAAAGCACGCGGATGGGGTTTTTGCTGTGGCACGACACCGCCACAGTTTGTTTAACCCAGATTATTCAATGACTTATTGGTATCATCATTAATCATGGAGATTCGTCAGGCTCTCATTGCGCCATTAATTGAGCGCAATAATAACAGCCCTAAACCTGCATCGCGCACCAGCGATGGGGCGACGCCTGCGCCAGGAAAAGTCGATGCCAAACCAGCGGCACAGCCATTAACCGGTGATGCAGGATCGCATGCAAAAGCGGATGCCTTCAGACGTTCATCCGGTTACGACAAGCCCCAGGGGCCGGCTATTTTAGCGCTCGAAGCCTATGGCAGCCATGAGCGCGAAATAAAGCGGGCAGCAATCCGTGAAATGATGGGGGTGGATATCTATGCGTAAATCCGGCCATCAATTATGCGGTGAGCGGCGGTCAATTCAGCTTACATTCAGTTTTATTTCAGATACTATGTAACAGTAAAAGTGCAAGATGCTGTTTTCTGATCCGAACCAAAGTATTGCGCTGTATAGGATATAGAGTCTTAAATATCCGCAGTAATGCAAACATGGATCCGGCGCTGTTTCCTTAAGTAGTGCTGACTTTCGGATATACGCTGCAACAAAAGGTTTACTATGATATTACGCACAATAGTTGTTCTGTTTGCCCTGAGTTTGTCTGCTTGTGCAATCGTTCCCGAACCAATAAAAGTCGCCGATGAAAGTCAGCTTACCGGATACAATAAAGCGGTGGTTGCCGATGATACTATCGTTGGAACACCAGCGCGGTGGGGCGGCATTATCACCAAAGTAGAAAACAAGCCCAATAAAACCTTGATCGAAGTAGTGCATTTCCCGCTTAATCATTATGGCAAACCCAACACCTCAGAAGACACAGTGGGCCGCTTTAAAGCGGTCATAAATAAATTTGTTGATCCCATTATGTTTGAGGAAGGGCGTACCATAACGTTTGTCGGTACCGTGGGAAAACCCCTGGCTGGCATGGTGGGGGAACAGCCATATATGTTTCCTGCGTTGAATACCGAAAATTATTACATGTGGCGCCAACAACGCATGTACGACACCTCCGGCGTATTTTTTAATTTTTACAGTGGCTGGTACTCGCCGTTTTATCATCCGTTCTGGCGTCCGTGGGGATTTCATTATCCGCGAGCGGTCATTTTACGTTCCAATGACAACCCGCGCTTTAATGGTGGCAGATTTAACGCGATTGCGCCCAGTAACGGCCAAATAATGGGGCCGCTGCGCCGGGACAACGTAAGTCAGTCATCAAGCCGAGCGTTCAGAGGCAACCAGCCAAGCGCCGGCGTGAACAGGCGACAGGTGGAACAACACTGATTTTCGCCCCTCGGGGCAAAATTGGGGCAACAACTGACGGCAGTCGTCTGCCCTTTAGCGGCAACCGATTGGCGCGGTAAGGCAATATCTTGCCGCCCGCCGCTACTCAATTACACAATCGCTGATAGCCAACCCTTCAGTAGGACCGTTAACGTCCAGCCATCCTGATATCGTATTTCGCCTGTACCGCTGTTAAACTTCGTTTCTTTGAAGGTTATGGTGTAGGCAAGGTACGGCAATGCAGCAATGTGAGTTTTTATTATCTGGCGGCGCACTGCGCGGTTTAACTAACGGTGGCACCGGCCCTGTAGTATTAGGACTGCATGGTTTTCTCGATAATGCGGCGAGCCTGGCTTGTCTGGCGCCGGCCTTTAAAGACTATCAGTTTATTGCTCTGGATTTACCCGGTCATGGTAAAAGTTTTCACCGGCCAGCCGGTGCGCAGTATAACCAGCTCGATTATGTGCAGGATATTCACGAACTGGTATTGTCACAGGATTGGCAAAACGTATTTATTGTTGGTCACTCGCTGGGCGGAATTTTAGCCAGTATTTATGCTGCGGTGTTTAGTGAGTATGTCACCGGCATTGCGTCGATTGACGCCTGCGGCCCCTTAACCCTGGAAGCCGATACCACCACTGAACAAATCAGAGCGTCGTTACTGTCCCGTCTGCCCAAACCCAAAAGCGTTGAGCGTGCTACCCCCCGTATTGTCAATCTCGAGTCAGCAGTGCAGGCACGCTGTCAAATGACCGATACCCGGGAAGAACATGCCCGGCAAATTCTCAGCCGCAACATTAAACAGCTGGACTCAGGCGAGACGACCTGGTCGAGTGATCCGCGCCTGCGAACCAAATCAACGCTGCGTTTAACAGCTCAACAAGCGGAAAACATTATGCGCAACATTGCGTGCCCGGCATGGTTCGGTGGCGCGTCAGACAGCTTTAAAAATCTGCAGGATGTCTATGCGGTGCGCAAGGTGTGGTTAAAAAGTAGCCGGTTTGAGTTGTTTTCTGGCGGCCATCATTTTCACATGGTTAATCCAACAGCGGTCGGCGTGGCAATTTGTCAGTTTGTTGAACAAATGTAAACAACAACATTTATCTTTAGATGATCATCCTATATCATAGGCAACAAGTCAGACCAGTAAGCATAACTGGCTGAGTAACACAATAACAAGAGTCGCAGAAAAGACTGACGTTGACAGGAGAGATTGGTGGAAAAAATCTGGCTTGAGCATTATGACTCAAGAGTAGCAGCGGATATCGATCCGGATCGTTACTCTTCTATTATCGAAATACTCGATGAGTCGGTGGCTAAATACGGTGACAAGACGGCCTATATTAATATGGGCCAGACCATGAGTTTCAGCGAACTGGATGCATTATCCAAACAGTTTGCCGCCTATTTGCTCAATAATGGCTTTGAGCCCGGTGATGCTATCGCCATCATGATGCCCAACTTACTGCAATATCCTGTTGCTATGTTTGGTATTTTGCGGGCCGGCATGACGGTGGTAAATGTTAATCCTTTGTATACGGCTCGCGAACTCAAGCATCAGCTCAATGACAGTCAGGCCAAAGCCATTATCATTGTCGATAACTTTGCCCATACGCTGGATAAGATTATATCTGAAACCGGTGTGCGCGAAGTCTTGTTAACCTCGTTAGCCGATATGCTGCCGGCTCCCAAGCGTTGGGTGGTTAACTTCGTGGTTAAGTACGTTAAGAAGATGGTGCCCGATTATGGCCTGCCCGGAGCTAAGTCATTTATGTCGGCAGTTAAAGCGGGCGAAAATCTAAGCTACGAAAAGCCGGAAATGAACGGCGACAGCCTGGCATTTTTACAGTACACCGGCGGTACAACCGGGGTATCAAAAGGGGCCATGCTGACGCATCGCAATATGATTGCCAATCTTGAACAGGTATCCGGTATTTTATCGACAGTGATCACCCCGGGCAAAGATTTAGTGGTCACCGCCTTACCGCTGTATCATATCTTTGCTTTGCTCGCTAACTGTCTGTTGTTTTTAAAGTTTGGTTGTCCTAACTTACTGATCACCAACCCCAAGGATATGCCGGGTTTTGTTAAAGAGTTGAGTAAGTATCCGTTTGCTATTTTGCCTGGCGTTAATACCCTGTTTAATGGCCTGCTCAATACGCCGGGCTTTAGTGAACTGGACTTTTCGCAGTTTAAGTTTGGCCTGGGTGGCGGTATGGCGGTACAGCGACCGGTAGCCGAAAAATGGCAAAAAGTCACAGGTACGGTGTTACTGGAAGGTTATGGTTTAACGGAGTGTTCGCCGGTAGTTACTGTGAACCCGCCGCAGCTCGAAGCGTACAAAGGCGCTATTGGCCTGCCGGTACCGTCAACCGATATTAAACTGGTTGATGAGCAGGGCAATGAGGTAGGTCCTGGCGAGTCAGGCGAATTGCTGGTAAAAGGCCCGCAGGTCATGACCGGTTATTTTAACCGTGCGGATGCTACCGCAGAGATACTTAACGACGGCTGGTTAGCAACGGGTGACATCGCCCGCGCAGATGAACAAGGATATTTCTACATTGTTGACCGGAAAAAGGATATGATTCTGGTGTCCGGGTTTAATGTATTCCCGAATGAAATTGAAGAAGTCGCAGCCATGCACGACCAGGTGCTCGAAGTCGCAGCAGTTGGCGTTCCTCATGATGTGAGTGGTGAGGTGGTCAAATTGTTTATCGTGAGAAAAGACGATTCGCTGACAGCGGAAACCGTTATCTCACACTGCAGAACCCACCTGACCGGGTATAAAGTCCCTAAACATGTTGAGTTTAAAGACGAACTGCCCAAAACCAATGTTGGTAAAATTTTACGGCGCGAGCTGAGAGGATAACCTCTGCTAGCGCCGCCAGGCCTATAGAGAGAGTAGAACCGGCCACGTGCCGGTTTTTTGTTATGGATTATATTTATATTCAGGATCAGGCAACCCTTGATGCCATGTGCGCACAAGCGGCGCGCCAAAAAGCCATCGCCATTGATACGGAATTTGTTCGTACCCGAACACTGGCCCCTGAGCTGGGCTTAATACAGCTGTATGACGGCCACCAACTGGTGTTGATAGACCCTCTCGCCATCGGTGATATGTCCTCGTTGGTTGCCTTGCTGACCAACCCCGATGTACTCAAAGTGTTGCATTCCTGCTCCGAAGATTTAGAAGCTTTTCTGGCAACTTTCAATACGGTGCCATCGCCCATTTTTGACACCCAGTTTGCTGCCAGTTTGTTAGGCTTGGGCGCAACAATGGGTTACGCCAGGCTGATTGAAACGCTGCTCAATAAAGAGCTGGATAAGGGCGAGTCGCGCACCGACTGGCTGGCCAGGCCTTTGTCAGACAAGCAGTGCCGTTATGCTGCCGATGATGTACTGTATTTATTACCCGCATTTGAGCAGCTCTTCGCCATGGTCGAGGCCAAAGGCAAGGTCGATTGGGTGATTTCTGAGTCGGCGTGTTTAGCCGTTAAAAAGCAGGTCAGGCTGCCGCCTCAGTATGCGTACCTGCAGGTCAAGAATGCCTGGCGCTTGTCGAGCCAGCAACTCACCGTGTTAAAACACCTGGCTGCCTGGCGGCTGAGCCGGGCACAAGAGCGCAACATGGCACTTAATTTTGTGTTTAAAGAAGCGCATATGTATGAAATTGCCCTGCGCTTACCGCAGAGCAAAGCGGCGTTATCCGCCATTCACTGCTTAACTCCTCAGGAGCGGCGGCTCAACCCGGACATGGTGTTAAATGCGGTGAGAGACGGGCTGCAGGAATATGACAACGCGGCGCCTGATGAGCGTTTGGAGCGAATAAAACGGCTCATCGATTTTCCAGCCTATAAACAAATCCTGGCGCGGTTTAAACAGGCGGTCACTGCTCTGGCTGCTGAGCACGATGTCACTGAGGAAGTACTGGCCTCTAAAAAACAACTGAATCAACTGTTAAAATACTATTGGTTCGACATCGAGGAGTGCCAGCTCATGGGGCTAAAACCCGATGTGCTGTCGGGTTGGCGAGCGCCGATTTTTACGCCCTTGGTAAACTCCATACTGGATCAGGATAATACTTGTTGAATATGTTAATTGCTGTTTATAAAACGTTGAAAAAAGAAGGAATGTACTTGTATGTTCCTAATAAAGATGATTTTTCGGCCGTGCCTGAGCCATTAATGGCACGGTTTGGTGAGCCGCAGCTGGTAATGATGCTGCCGATTGCAAAGCGCAAGACGCTTGGTGGTGTTGATAAACAAAAACTGCTTGATGCCATGGACGACCCCGGCTTTTATTTACAGGTGCCACCCAAAGAAGAAAACTGGCTGGAAGCCCACCTGATTGAACAAGGAAAGTCACCACGCTCAGCAGAAGGTTAAGCCATGATACGCATTATGTTGTCGTGGTTATACGTATCACTATGTGTAATCGCGTTACCCACCCTTGCCGGCGATGATAATACCGAGCTGGCGAAATTCGACCACTACAAAACACAACTGTACAACGAAGCCCTTGAAGCTGGCTTTGCGCCGCAGTTTGTCGAAGACGTATTCGCGACGGTTTATTACCGGGCGACGGTAGTCAAAGCCGATAAAAACCAGCCAGAAAAGAAAATCACGCTGGATACTTATCTTGAAACCCGCGTGCCAGACTGGAAAGTAGAACAAGGCGTTACGCTGCTCGAAGCGCACCGGCAGCTACTTACAAAAATTGGTCGCGAGTACGGCGTTCAACCACGTTTTATTGTGGCGTTGTGGGGCAATGAGTCTAACTTTGGCCGCTTGCAGGGCAGTTATCCGGTACTCTCTGCATTGGCGTCGTTAGCCTTTGAGGGGCGCCGGGAAGCGCTGTTTAAAGCGCAGTTTATGGCCGCGCTGACTATTTTGCAGGAAAACCATATCGCCATTGAAGACTTTAATGGCTCCTGGGCCGGCGCGATGGGGCAAAGTCAGTTTATGCCCACTTCATTTTTGCAATACGCGGTTGATTACGACGGCGATGGTCGCAAGGATATCTGGGGGACACCAGCTGACGTTTTTGCTTCGATCGCGAATTTTCTATCCTCTGAAGGCTGGCAGAATGATGCAACCTGGGGCCGACAGGTAACAGTTCCGGCTGATTTTGATGCGCAGCTTAGCGGTTTGGATAAAAGCAAATTTAAGCCATTGGCGTTCTGGCAGCAGCAGGGCGTGAGGCGCTTTAACGGTAATGACTTACCCGACGTTGAGATCAACGCCTCGTTAATTATGCCAGATGGGATTAACGGCCGTATTTACCTGGTTTACCAAAACTTTCATACACTAATGAAATGGAATCGCTCCAGTTATTTTGGCATATCTGTGAGTTACCTTTCTGAGCGCATAAAGCGGGGGAATTAATGTATCAGCACCGTAAACCTGATGGTGAGACAATGGCTCTGCCGGTTGGTAAGGTGGTCTGTGTGGGACGTAACTACCTTGACCATATTCAGGAGCTCAACAATGACGTGCCTGAAGAACCATTGTTGTTTATGAAACCCGCAACAGCGTTGTGCGACGTGCGCGAGCCGCTTGCGATCCCGGCCGGATTAGGCGAGTGCCATAATGAATTGGAAGTCGCGGTGTTAATCAGCAAGCGTTTAACGCGCGCCGATGCAACACAGGCCGCCAGTGCGATTGGCGGTGTGGGCTTAGCCCTCGATCTGACCCTGCGTGACGTGCAACAGCGTTTAAAAGACAAAGGCCAGCCCTGGGAGCGCGCCAAGGCGTTTGATAACGCCTGTCCTGTGAGTCCGATGATTGCGCTTGATGATATTGCCCGGCTAGCTGATTTGTCATTTACATTGCACATTAACGGTGAGTTACGCCAACAGGGCAATACCAGGATGATGATGCGTGATACTCTAAGCTTATTGTGCGCTATTTCTGAGGTGTTTACGCTGGAACCCGGCGATATAGTGCTCACCGGCACACCCAAGGGGGTTGGCCCACTTCACAGCGGCGATACATTGACACTAACGATGCCGCCCTGGCTACAGATTGAAACACGGGTAGAATAAATTAATGACAGACCGTTTTTGGGAAACCAAGTCCCTCGATGAAATGACGCAGACAGAGTGGGAGTCATTATGTGACGGCTGCGCCAAATGTTGTTTGCATAAGTTTATCGACGACGATGCCGCCGACGCGCCAGCCACCACCAACTATGTTCAGCAAAGCGAAGAAATTCACTTTACCAGTATTGCCTGTGACTTGCTCAATACCAAAACCTGCAGCTGTACTCAGTATGCCAGGCGCACAGAGCTGGTGCCTGACTGCGTTAAACTGACCAAGGATAATCTAAAAGAGATATTCTTTATGCCGACCAGTTGCAGCTACCGGCGATTGCATGAAGGACGAGGCCTGCCATCCTGGCACCCGCTGTTAAATCGCGGTAAAAAAACAGCTATGCATCGCGAAGGTATGTCGGTGCGCGGTAAAACGGTGGCCGAGGCTGATGCTGATTTGGATAATTTTGAAGAATACATTGCGCTGTGGCCACTGCAGGATTTGGATTAGCTTTACTGCTGGCTGTTAGCCGCTGGCAAGACCAAGCTGAATAACAACGCATCCTGATTTAAAATACGCCGTTTACACACACCTTCTTTTTGTGCTCCGAGGGCTCTGGCCAACTTTATCGACGGTTGGTTGTCGGGTAATGTGAAGTATTCCAGGCGGTGTAATCTGAGGGTTTCCTCTGCTACCTCAATTAAGCGTTTGCACAGCGTGATGCCGAGCCCTTTACCACGCGAATCAGGCGTGAGCCACAGTCCCAGACTGGCATTTAAGTGAACCGGATGGATATAGTTCAGTAAGCCCATCCCAAGACACTGATCATCCCATATCAGCAGGTACACAATACCGTAACCAATGCGGCGCTGGTGCTCTATGGCGTCGAGTGTGTGTTCTGCGTTGCGAAGGGTGGTTGGCACCAGTTCAGAACCCATCCAGGGTTTAACCGAGGGTTGGGCGATTTTGCCCGCTTCGGCGAGCATTGGGGCGTATTTCTTGTGTGCCCGGATGATTTTAACGGGCCCCTTATCTGTCATGATAGGGGCCAGCCTGATAGGTAAGGTAGTAAGGTCGATCAAAAGAGTTTCTTGTCGATAATTCTGGACAGTAATACAACAACCAGGGTCGCAAAATAAACACCGAAAATAATCTGCATCCACTCGGCCATACCCATCGACATAAACTGCCAGCTGTTTTCCAGACAATCGCCTTTGGCTGCGAACACCGCCGGTAACCACTCATGTAAGGGTGCCCATTCCGGAAAATTCGGGAATATTTCGCAGGTACCAAAAAACGGATCGTCAGACTCGATGATCTCGATATGTTCAGAGGCTATCAGGAAGCCACGTACCGCGCTATATCCCCAGATTGCGTAGCCCACCAGACGCGTGAGAGGGTGGTTGGCTAACAGTACCAATGCACCGGCCAAAACAATACCCCACATAGCGGTGCGCTGGTAAATACACATAATGCAAGGCTCTAAGCCCATACCATGCTGAAAATAGAGCGCTGTCAGTTCCAGTGCTAATGCGCTAAGAAACAACACCAGCCAGGCAGACTTTTGCTCTGCCCAACTGCTCAGTCCATGAAATAATTCCATGTCGTTTTATACTCCTAATGACCGCTATTTTCGACGCCGGGTAACGCCGTGTGATGCTCAATTAAGTGCATGTCATAAAGCCACTGGGTGGCGTCAACCAGTCCTATATAGGTAGCAAGCAGGCCAACCACAGCCAACACAATGGTGTAAGGCAGGGCCATGATGACCATGCGGCCGTAGGATAAGCGTAACAGCGGCGCAATCGCTGAGGTCAGCAAGAATAAAAATGCTGCCTGACCGTTGGGCGTGGCAACACTTGGCAGGTTGGTACCCGTGTTAATAGCAACCGCCAGTAAGTCGAACTGATCACGTGTGATTTCGCCATTTTGCAGTGCTGTGGTGACCTCAGTAATATAGACCGAGCCGACAAACACGTTATCACTCACCATCGACAGTACCCCATTCGCCAGGTAGAACATCACCAGCTGTGTGGTACCTTCAAATTCCAGCACCCAGTGAATCACCGGCGCGAATAACCCCTGGTCAATAATTACCGCGACCACCCCAAAAAAGACACATAGCAGGGCGGTAAAAGGCAGGGCTTCTTCAAACGCTTTGCCAAGTGCGTGTTCTTCAATGACGCCGCTCATAGAAGTTGCCAGTACAATGACCGACAGGCCAATCATGCCCACAGCAGCTAAGTGCAGGGCCAGGCCAACGACCAGCCACACACCAATTAATGCCTGTACGCCTAATCGCGCGTTGTCACGCACGGTGCGGCCTTCATCCATGTGTTTGTCGTAATCCACCAGAATATGGCGAACGGCCTCAGGTAACTTTGCGCCATAGCCAAAGAGCTTGGTTTTCTCGAGCAGTACCGTGGTTAAAATACCCATCAAAAAGACCGGTATGGTAATAGGCGACATGCGAATAAAGAACTCAACAAAGTTCCAGCCGGCTTTATCGGCGATGATCAGGTTTTGCGGTTCACCCACCATGGTCATTACACCACCCAGTGCAGTTCCCACAGCAGAATGCATCATTAAGTTACGCAAAAAGGCGCGAAAGTCATCCAGATCGTTGCGGCCAAGCTCTTCCTGAACCGTCTCGTCGCTGGTGTGGTCGTGTTCATGATGGAACTCTTTGCCCGATGCGACTTTGTGATAAATCGTGTAAAAACCAAGGCCTACTGCAATGATCACGGCAACCACCGTGAGCGCATCCAGGAACGCCGATAAAAATGCTGAGGCAATGATAAAGGCCAGTGACAATACGGTTTTATTCTTAACCCTGATAACCAGTTTGGTAAACAAGAACAGCAGCAGGTCTTTCATAAAGTAAATACCGGCTACCATAAATACCAACAACAACAGCACGTCGAGGTTTACCTCGATTTCGTGGAGCATGTGGTCGGGGGTTGTCATACCTATGAATAACGCTTCTATCAACAATAAACCGCCCGGTTGAAGGGGATAGCATTTCAGCGCCATGGCAAGCGTAAAGATAAATTCAATAACCAGTATCCATCCGGCCAAAAAGGGATCGAGCATAAAAATTATCGGGTTGGCAATTAAACAACCAATAATGGTCTTTTTATACCAGTCTGGGGCGTGACCCAGAAAATTCTTATAAATCGCCATGATCATAGATGTTTGCATGGAACTATTTCCTTTTTTATCACAGGCTTAATTTGTTGTTCTTTGGTAATAATAGACGACTACTGCGTTTTTTTTTCAATAACTTTGTAATTTGTAAAACGAGATTGCTGGGATACCAGTGCGATGTCGTCTAAGTATGCAAAGACTAACCGAATTTTTGAATGACAGGAAGCAGTAAAGCGCGCCAAACGTTGAACTCAACGCGTATTCCGACGATTTATTCGTTGTGCTAATGAAAACGCATCTGGTACAATCAGTTTACAAAATAACAATAAGGTTCAGTGGCGAGCAAATATGATATATAAGGCACAAAGTCCGGCTGGTTTTGCCGAAGAATACATCGTTGAATCTATCTGGAGCGGCCGTTTTCCTCCGGGCACTATTCTTCCTGCCGAACGTGAGTTGTCTGAATTAATTGGTGTTACCCGCACAACCCTGCGTGAAGTTCTGCAGCGTTTAGCTCGCGACGGTTGGCTGACTATTCAGCATGGTAAGCCCACAAAAGTGAACAACTTTTGGGAGACCTGCGGTCTGAATATTCTGGAAACACTGGCGCGTCTTGACCAGGAAGGTATTCCCGAATTAGTGGATAACCTGCTGGCTGCCAGAACCAACTTAAGCGCGGTGTTTATCCGTAATGCAATTCGCAACAACCCTCAGGAATCTGCCGATATTATTGCCCGCTATAAGACGGTTGAAGAGGACGGTCTGGCGTTTGCACAATTTGACTACCAGTTAAACCACGATTTGGCGTTGGCATCGGGTAACAAAGTATTTGTGCTCATGATGAATGGCTTCCGCGGACTGTACTCGCGCATTGGCGGCTTTTTCTTTTCAGACCAGCGCGCCCGTGACGTGGTAAAGGATTTTTACGCAAAGCTGCTGAATGCCGCTGAGCAGGGTGAGTACGAGAATGTTCCGTCGATTATTCGCGAATATGGAATTGAAAGTGGCAAGGTGTGGACCGAAGTTCGCGATACCATGCCGCAGGATCTCGTCGACTAAACCACCTGCTCGCCGAGACCTCTCACCTGGGCTACGCTGGTCGTAGCCATCCCCCCTTATTATTTATTCGCCATTTTGGTTTTTAGTATGTGATTTCTAAATTCTTCTTTTACACTGACTACAGTTAGCAAAAGGAGACCAAATCATGGCCGCTAAAGACGATATCAAAAGTAAAATTACTGAAGCTGAAGAATTTGCCCGTAAAATCTGGTTAGCCGGTTTAGGCGCCTACGGGAAAAGTGTTGATGAAGCACAGGGGCAGTACGAAAAACTGACCACTGACGCCAATAAAATGTTTGACGAGCTAGTTAACAAGGGCGAGACACTTGAAACGGAAGCCAAAGACAAGTTTAAAGAAACCACCAGTGAAGTAGAAAGCCGGGTTGCGGATGTGCGCAAAAAACTTGGCCTGGATTCTGACGACACCGATCAAAAAATCGAAGAACTGTCGGCCAAAGTTGATGCGCTGACCGAAGCGGTAGCAAAGCTGGCAGCCAATAAGTAATCACTTGGTAGGCAGCGGTGACGCTGCCTCACCGGTAAGGAGTTACCATGTCAGACAAAAAACCATCATCACCTCTTTTGGGTTGGTTTGAGGCCGGCCTGGGGTTAATGGCCGATCAGATTACCGAGGTCAATAAGCAGGTACAGCAAAAAGTGAGCGAGTCGCAGCAGTCTCTCGATGAACTCGCCTCGCGCGGGGCCGAGGTTGAAAACCAACTGCTCAAAGCGACCGATCCTAACCAGTGGCTTGAGTTGTGGCGTCAATCGCCGCTTCATCATTGGTTACCATCGTTGACTACGCCAAAGCAAAAGCGTGCTATGCGACTGGAAGCCTTATCGGCTAAAGTCGATTTATTAGTTGAGCAGGTAGCACTGCTGGCGGCTAAGCAAGCCGCTGACAAAGCGGCAGCAGATAAAAAAGCCGCCGCAACCAGCACCCCGCGCAAGACTGCGGCTAAAGCGACCAGTAAACCCGCTGGAACAACCAGGACAGCCTCGACCAAGACTGCTGGCAAAACCGCCACTAGTACTGGCAAGCGAGCGCCGGCGAAGCCTAAAGCTAAGCCACAAGAGACCGAGCCTAAAAAGTAGCTATAGCAGCGTACAATGTAAAAACGCCGGCGATATTTCGCCGGCGTTTTTGTTTTTGTCGTTGTTACGGCTTAACAGGCAGGTTAACGCGCTTGACTGTGCGACGTCTTAAAGCATGTGCTTTAAAAACGGCACTGAACGCATATTAATTGCTTTCCCGTTTGGCCTGCAACTCCTGGCGGTATTCCTCAGATAAAGCCTGCAGTTTGGGCATCACCGATTGCATCATGTTTTGTGATATCTGCATCGAACCGGCCATAACGGCAGGCATCTTGTCGACCATCGCTTTACCGACATCAGATTGGTAAAACGCCAGCATGCCGTCAATTTCCTGGTCGGTATAATGGGTTAAGTACAGTTCTATCATGGGGTCGCGCAATTGTTGCCAGCCCATTTCCTGGCGCATTAACCGCTGCACTTTTTGCATATGTGCATTAAAGGCAGGACGCTCGGATTCTTTTATATTGTACTGCTTGGCCATGTTGGCAAACATTCCGTCGAGGCTGGTGTAGATTTGATCGATGACGGCATCGGCGTTAGTGGCTTCAAGCAGTGCTGCTACTTTTTCGCGCCGGGCATCATCGGCCGCGCTAACGGCGTTTGAAAAACAAACTGTGAGTAAAACTAACCAAAAATATTTCATAAATAATCCCTATAGAGTGATAACAATCCAGTGTTGATTCCCCAACAGTTTAGTTGAGTGTCAGGCTTTCGTCGATAGCAATAAACTCGCTGGCCGATTTTATTAGCGAACCGGCGGTTAGCTGAGGTACGCCGTATACTTCAACGCGTTTACCTTTTTCACGCAGTGTATTGCACAGCAAGTCAAAATCACCGTCGCCAGACACCAGTACAATAACGTCGGCATGCGCGGCATACTCAAGGGCATCAATGGTAATGCCCACATCCCAATCACCTTTGGCGGAGCCATCGGCGCGTTGAATAAACGGCTTTAGTTTTACTTCAAAGCCGATGGCGCGCAGGATATTTTGAAATTCATACTGTTTTTGGTCGCCCCGGTCGGTGGCGTAAGCAAAAGCTTTAACCAGCTCTCGGTTGGCCGTCACTGTGGCCCAAAATGCATTGTAATCAAAATTTTTGCGGTATGTTTGCCGGGTGGTGTAATACACATTTTGAACGTCTACGAATATGGCAACTTTGTGCATGATGTTATCCCGGTGAGTAATGTGTGCTAGGGTCGCCAGTAGAGCACACACAGCGCACCGATGCCAGCCCACCTCGAGGCCAGAGCAACTGCCGCGGCGCGTCATTACATTTTTTTACATTTACAGCTGTTGATTTGTTGTACGGTGACGGGATAACAGGATAGGCTGGTGGTTCGGCAAAAGTGCGCCATGGCAAAGCCCTTCCAACGCAACAATTTGCGCATTCGGAATAAAAATAACAGGAATGTTACTATGCCAAACTCTAATTACGTTCACAGGTTTTCAGCACTTCACTCATTGAAGTGCCTGGCTATGCTGGCACTAATGGTGTCGATGAATACCCTGGCGGCAAAGTCAGATAATCTGCATAGCAGTATCGCGCAACATGCTACTGAAATTAACGATGAGCTGATCAGCTTACGTCGCGATCTCCACCAACACCCGGAATTAAGCGGAAACGAACTGCGTACCGAAAAAATGATTGCCGAGTACCTGCGTGCCCTTGGCCTTGATGTGATAACCGGTATCGGCGGCCACAGTGTGGTGGCTAAGTTAGACACCGGAAAGGCTGGAAAACACATCGGCTGGCGCGCCGATATTGATGCCATTGCGGTTAAATCTCACAACGATTTGCCATTTTCGTCGGTTAACAAGGGCGTGGGGCATCATTGTGGTCATGATGTACACACAGCCATTGCGTTGGGAATGGCCAATGTGCTCGCTTCGCTAAAAGAAAGCTTAAGCGGCACCTATGTGTTTGTTTTTCAGCCAGCTGAAGAGGACTTTAGCGGCGCAAAAAGTATGATAACGGCGGGGGTATTCGACACCATTTCCCTCGATGAATTCTACGCTGCGCATATATCGCCGATGCCGTCGGGTGTGGTGGCGTCAAAGCCCGGGTATTTATATGCCGATTATAAGCAAGTCAATCTTACCTTTGATGCGCTGGCTAATAACGAAGCGCTGATAGCCACGGCTAAACAGACGATACTGGATCTGCAAACCGTTGCGGCCGACAGCCCGATTTGGGACACTAAAAACCTGATGGACCCGCAAATAGGCCTTGGGCACCCGCAAACCGTATTTCAGAATTATCGCACAGTAGATAACTACTTTAAGGTTGAACATAACGGCAGCACTGTGACTGTGAGCGGCTTTGTCAGCAGCAGTAATCCGGGGTTGATGGAGGCGGTTATACCAGCGTTAAGCAGCGCTATCGCGCAAACAGACTTTGCATCAAACCTGCAGGCAATCACTTTTAATTCTGAGCAAGTCGGCTTTTCTACTGAGCGACCTAATATTAATAACCACCCACAGCTGACCCGGCGAAGCTTAAATACCTTGTCTGAACTTTACCCGGAGGCGGCCATTCCGCTGTATGGAGTGGTGCCCGATGGCCGCGGCGATGATTTTGCCAGTTTCCAGCAGCAGGTGCCGGGAACGTATTTTTTCCTGGGCGGCTCAGACTTCAGTAAGGGAATTATCGCTATGCCTCATGCTGACAACTTTCGTGTAGATGAGAGCACCATTGGAAAGGGTGTGAAATACTTTTCGTCACTGCTGGCGGAGCGTGCTGCCGCTGCATCAGACTGAGGCTGTTAAGACAGGCGCTTAGCTGACTTTCCAGGGCGGGTTTAAACGGTTTTCGCCTGCCCAAAACAGCTTTATTTTGTTACCTGACGGGTCATGTAAAATAGCCTCTTTCCACAGGTAACGTTGGTCGGTGGGCAACTGTTCAAACTCGATCCCCTTACTGAGTAAATCGTCAACCAGCTCATTGAGCTGCTCATGCTCAAAATAAATCACCGAACTGTTGGTAAATGCTTCGCTGTGTAGCGATAGCGAGAAAGTCGCATTGCCATCGGGGCAGCTAAAACGAGCGTAGTGGGGCGTATCGACTATCAGCGTAAAGCCGAGGGTGCGGTAAAATTCAACGGCCTCAGGCATATTATTCACCGGCAACGTAACCTGATTTAATTCCATTTTGGTTCCTTTGGAGGCGTTTGACTTGCCATCACTTAAGTCAGGGCTACGCCGTTGTTAACTGTAAATGCAAAAGCGGATAAGGGTTGCCCTGGCCGTCCAGTTCGCTGCGCCCTGTTACAACAAAACCGATACCCTGGTAAAAACCGAGCGCTGCCGGGTTTTGCTCATTAACGTCTACCCTTGTGGCTTGTTGACGGGCAATAGCATGTTGAGTTAACGCTTTACCAATGCCTTTGCCCATCGAGGCCGGAGACACGAACAGCATTTCAATGTTGCCATCGAGTACGCCACAAAAACCGACAATATCACCGCTCTCAGTGACGCTGCAGGTTAATGATACCGCGTCAAAGTACTGCTCCAGTATAAGTGGCTTTAGGGCGGCGATTTCGCTGTCGGGCAAAAAGTCGTGGGTGGCGCGCACCGAAGCTTCCCAAATGGTGATGAGTTGCGAATAGTCTGCCTGAGTGGCTTCTCGTAAAATTATAGTCACGATGATGTTTCTCAATGAAGTGTCGGTCGCGTTTATCCGGCTACTTTTTTGCTATCGGATAAATTGCGACTTTACATAGGACGTTAATCGCTGCCTTACTTGCGGGGTGAGGCCTAAACTCACCAGCCCGGCAGAAAAGGTGGCAATAAAGACGATACTTTTTATAATTTTTACGCCGGTGAACACCGCTACCAACACAAGAAACATGGTGTAGAGCAGACCAATGCCGCCCAGGAAAAGACATAATCCTTTAATATCGTTATTCATATCAATTGCTCTTTGTTGCATATCCATAACAAGGAAAGGGAAAATACTGGCATACTTTCACAATCGTGCAATTTTTAATTGTTTCAGGTTGTTGCAGGAGTTTAGCCTCGCAATAGCTCTTAGTTAAAAGTCGTTAAATACAAGGCTTCTACCTTGTCCCGTGCCCATTGCGTTTTACGCAAAAATTTAAGCGAGGATTTAATCGACGGGTCGTTACTAAAACAATTGACGTTGATGTGTTGGTACAAACCATCCCAACCGTAATGGCCGTGCAGTCGGGTGAGAATGGTTTCAAGGGTTAAACCATGTAAGGGGTTATTGGGTTGTTGTTGATTCATAGTGTGGCTTACAAAATAAGTGGATGCTAAAAGTTTACCAGACACATTAACGTTAACCACGTTTAACCTGCAATTTTTAGCTCGGTGGTATAGCCCCGTCAATTTGGTAACAGTAATGCAACCAGCTCGCTAACAAAGAACAATCTTGTGTAGTTTAACCGTCTGGCTAGCCGTTTAACTGAGTAATATGTAATAGCTCGCCAGCGGGACCCCACAGGTAAAATACCTGGCCCCATGACTCCTGCTGTATCGCTGTTATCTTGGTTTTGTCGCTGGATTTTGCACACAGCTCATAAGCTTGTTGTATGTCTGATACACAAACCTGAAGCATAAAGTTACTGGCTAAGGTCTGGTTATAAAAGCGCTGTAAGAAAAACCAGCAATCGCCATTTTGAAACAACGTAAGATCGTCAGAAACGTACTCGGGCTTAAAGCCAATGTCAGTGTAAAAGCGTTGTGATACTACGTAATCTTCGCTTGGGACGAATGCCTTTATATCAGTAACTTGCATTACCTTTACCTATTTTTTGAGTGCCTGAGGTGAGCCACTTCGCGCTGCGGCAGGCCCGCGTTTAGCCGCAGGCGATTTCAACAAAAACCTGCTTGTCAGCGATTAGTTGTTTCGTGTTCAGTGAAAAACAACGTTCGATGTATACAGATTTCCGTCATTTTTGTATCGGTTATGTGCATTGCGTACTTGTGAATACCGAACTACAAACTATAGTTTATAAAAATTACGCGGTGAGGCCATTATGTTTTTAACAAGACTTATTTATACCAGTACCATTGCGCCGTCTTTTTCGGCAGATAGCATTGAAGAGATTTTAGTCACCGCTCGTCGCAATAACAGCAGAAATAATGTTACTGGCATGCTGTGTTTTAACAGAAAGTATTTTCTGCAATGTCTCGAAGGCTCGAGAACCGCTGTTAACAACACCTACCATAATATTTTAAACGATCCGCGTCATAGCCACATCATCATGCTGGACTACAAAGAAATTGTTACCCGGGAGTATGCAGAGTGGTCGATGGGCTATATGCCGGAATCGGGCTTTACTGCAGGGCTTAATCTCAAATTCTCCGGAACGCCAGGCTTTAACCCCTATGAAATGTTAGGAGAAAGCGCGCAGCAAATGATGCTGGCCATGAAAGAAATCGTACCAAGCAAGAATAAATGCTAGCTGCCTATAGCGCTCAAAGCGGAATACGCGCAACGTTAAACCCATCCTTGCGAGGGGCGCGTGTTTTATAGCCACTAAACTATGAGCGCAGCCTAAGCGCTGTATTATAGTTTCTCACTCAGCGCCAGTTTTAGCCCGAGTCCGGCAAAGCTTAAGGCAAACAGTTTTTGCATGGCCACCGTTGCCTTTTTGGAATTAACGATAAACTGGCTAAAGCTACCCGATAAAACGCCATAAATCACAAAGACAATAAGTGTCATAAGCATAAAGGTGCCGCCTAGTAAGAGCATGTTTATCAATACGTTTGCTGTATTAGCAGGGATAAATTGCGGAAGAAACGCCAGAAAAAAGATAGACAGCTTCGGATTTAATATGTTGAGCAAAAAGCCCTTAAGCGCAATGCTGGTGTACCGGGTGCGGGTACCTGTTGTACTTACTGACAACGCAGAAGAGGACCGCCACATTTGCCAGGCGAGATACAGCAGGTACGCAACCCCTAAATACTTAACCACCTGAAAAACGAGCGCGCTGGTATGAAACAATGCCGCTAAACCCAAGGTGCTTGCCAGCAAGGCGGGAATTATGCCCAGCGTACACCCCAGCGCGGCAACTAAGCTGGCACGTTTACCAATAAAAAGTCCTGTTGCCACGGTATATAAAACCCCGGTACCGGGAATTAGCACAACAACGAGCGATGTAAGTAAAAATTCGATTGAAATCATGTGAGAGTTCCTTTCCCTTTGCAGGCTGTTAGTTTCAATTAGCCGAATGGTGCGTGGCTGACGGCATTGACTTGTTTGTATTCCCCTGAGCTAACATTGTGATACCCAGTAATAAAAACCAAATAATCTGAGTGATACCAAAAATTTCGGTGAAGAGCTCATCGGGGTATAGTGTTGCAATACCAGAACAACCAACCATGACGCCAAGGTAATTGAGTCCTCGCGGAAATTGTTTTGCTTTTATAGCCACTATACTGATCAACAAGACCCAAAGTCCACCAACCAGTTCATTGCCTCCCCCAAGACTTTCTATGAGCACTGAAATCAGGTTCCACGTATCAAGGGCTTTCCCGGCGGATACGTCATTCAGTTTGAGGGCGTGAGAGAGACCGACAGTAGCCAGCATACCACTAGCCATAACCAGAACAACCCACACAACTCCAAACACAGAACCCACTTTAAGCATCGGATCATTGGTTTGTTTTAGTTTCTCATATAAGCCGACAACAAGAATCGCGAGAAAAATACCAAACACGGCATACATCAGAAAATAAAACAGTGAAAATACCAGTTGGTTGTCGGCCAGATAGGCCATTTTATCAGGTGCGCTGCCTTCTGCGGGGTAGCGCCAAAATGCCCCAAAATACACGAAAGCGGCAATATAGATGAATGCCTCAAAAATAGCCGAAAGGCCCGCAATTTTTTGTAGACTATTCATTTATCTCTTTTCCGTATTAGTAACTGTATTCAAACCGCATTACCGGCGTGAAGCGAACATCGCCGGCGCCGAGTCTCTCTTTGTATTTAGCTTAGCGCGCTCGCAGGCAATCGCCCGGCGGCGTACTAGCCAGTTCTAACCACTAACATTAAACCCGAGGCCCATGCCATGCGAACGGAGGTATACCCGGGCAGCGCTTCGATTTGTTCAACCAGTTCCTGCACCAGAGGTGCGTGGCCCTCGGGCCAGTTTGGTTGAGGGAGAAGGTCATCAATAATGTACATACCGCCGGTATTAAGAATATTCAGGGCAAGCGGCAGGTGAGAAAATTTACCGGGCCATGCATCAGCAAAAATAAAGTCGTAGCGCTTATCCTGATGGGTTGCCAGCCATTCTGCGCCATCAGCGCATATTATGCTAAAACGTGGGTCATCTCCGAGGTATTCAAACGCAACACCCTGAGCGTTTTCATCGCTATCAATGCTGACCAGCGTTGATTGTTCATCCATTCCCTTTAACATCCAGGCAGCAGACAACCCGGTGCCCGTGCCGATTTCCAAAAAGCGACCGCCTGGTTTTGTTGCAGCCATCGTTTTAAGGAATGCCCCGGTTCTGGGTTCGGAGGCCATATCAAAGCCAAGAGACTGTGTCTCGTTGACAATCTTGCCAAGCGCTGGTGGGGACTCATAAATTATGTGATCGTCCATGTCCTTCCTTTATTGTCCAAAACCTGTCACTAACAATAAGAATAGTAGCGGTGGCAGGTAAACATCTTGCAAACTTTAATAGCGCATTAAAATGCTGATACTAAGCGCGTAAGCCTACTTATGTGTTTCGTTATGGCGTTTGGTTAACTCTTTCGTCGAGGGCTTTAATAATGGCCGTTTGTTGTGCTTTATTAAAACGACGCAGTTCAAAATAAATATTTTTCTTTGCTCCGTACACCGTTATTGTTTTGGAGAACCAACCATGTATTGCATAGGTTTTAAATTCTGACCAGGGAATAATGTCGAGGCCCGCCAGGTGCCCGTACCTAAATTCTCTGTCGGTGAGTTCTACAAAGTACTCGTCGATGCGTGACTTGCCGGAGTTAAAAAACACTAACCATAGTGTGAGCAATGCTGGTATACCAAACATTAACAGGAGAGTTGTACTAATGATACTTTGGGTGTTCGGGTCGTCAATATCGACGACTAAGAACAAAAGTAATAGTAAAAAAAAAGACGGCGATAATACATTTTTAGTTCTGAAAATGATGCTTTGTAGCCTGCTTTGAGTGTATTTCATTGGTTCGATCCTTCGTGCTTATCTGGCGATACCGTCATGTAGACTTAAAACCATTGAATGGCTTTTTAGTAACGAAGCAGCTTGCTGCCCCTCGATGTTTCCCGCATATTCAACCCCTGCTGATTGGTAAAGTAATATGGCTGCGGCGTTTGACGGGGTAACGGAAAGTTCGAGCCAATCCAGCTGCGCAGCCCGCGCCCATGCAATGACAGCGTCTAATAATTCCCGACCGACGCCATTTCCCCGGGCGTCGGCAGCAACCCACATCTGATAAATATATCCGGCTTTGTCATTGTTGCTATGTTGTACGCCCCACACCAATCCCTGCGGTTTTCCGTCAATTTCGGCAACAAGAGGAATGGCCATGGTTTTATGCTCTCCCCGCTCCAGTTTTGCCATCCACGCAGAATCCTGCAGCATAGATTCACTTGCAAATGTGGAATCGAATGCCTCAGGTGAATCTTGCAAGGCTCTCAATCTCAATGATTTATATAACGCCCAGTCATTGACTGATAGAGCGCGAATGCTGCACTTACTCACTCTATATCCTTATCATTGTAATGGGTCGTACAGGGTCATATTGCAGTTGTTATACGCTCGTCCCAGACAACACACGGTTTAAGCCTTTGCGGATAAGCTTACCTTGTAAATATCTATTTAATAGCATTGCCCCGACAATACTAATTCCCGATGCCAGAATGGTTGGTAGTGATAATGGCCCTGAAAATGTTAAAGCCAGCGCAACCGGAGTAAAAAACAGCGCAAGGCTACCAAAAAAGTAAGCGGCGCTTATACCATTGAGCTGTAACGTCGAAAAGGCCTCATACCTGGCTTGTTGTAAGATTTTCTCCTGCTCATCGACAGGTAAATGGCGTATTTCTGTATAGTAGTTGATATAAGCTTTACTCATGATTTACCTGTCGATGTAATGAAATAAGTAACGGTAACTATGCAATCTGTATGGCGACATACAGCGGCGCAAATCTGCCTGAACCTGCGCCAATCGCTTTTTTATGTCGCTATTTGTTTACTATGAGCCATTAAGTAATAAAGCAGGTACGTTAAGCCAGTGGCTATTACCATCCCCAACAATACGCTAAGTAAATTTTAAGTTTCACACATTGCCCCTGAAATTCCTCATTGTTCCGGCGAGCTTGATAGCGATTAAAGCGGTTCATTACGCGTTCGTCTCATCCGCACTATAAATATCATCGAGCACACGTTTGAGTAGCAGGGCACAACCCCCTAATACGGATATCGGAGACACTAAAATGAGTAAGGAGTCCGTATTGCTGCTTTGCGCAAAGTGACCGATTATTTTGATAAAAATCACGGGGGATAATGTCGCTAAAAGAGCCAGACCAAAGTGCCTTTTTATTGCTGTTTCAATTTTCTTGTTTGCTTTAATACCCACCACTTTCTTCCTTTATAGTTTGTCGAGCATATGACTAACTTGTTTTATTTAATAAAAAAAATACCAGATTTTTATATTCTTGCATTGTTTTTATATTCTTGGTCACCGGCTTGTATTTACCGTTAATAATTAATGTCGGTACGCCTGTAAAACCCTGAGCGCGAATATCCCCGGTGTTTTTTTGCATCTGTTTAGCTTTCGCGTCTACAGAAAAACTTGAAAAAGTCTTGTTGAATTTATCTCCTGCTACGCCATTAATAATAAACAGGTTTTTTATATCTTTCTCATTCGTAAAGTCGGCTTTGCTTTCATGAATATAGTTAAAGATGGCTGGAACAAGCCTTTTATCAACGTTTAAATGCTCAGCGGTAATCAATGCCTTCGTCAGCAGGTACTCTATTTCAGGTTTTCTTCCTGGCATACCGTCAACATGATTTTTATTGAAAACGCTATCATCAGGTATTGACGCTTTAAGCTCATTCATAAATGGTTCTTGCCTGAAGCAGGCGGGGCAGTAAAATGAAAAAAATTCTGTTATTTCTTTTTTTTCAGTCAGGTTTCCTGCCAGCTCCAGGTAGTGATCGCCCTCGTTAAACTGTGCAGATTGCGCCCCTAGAAGTGGGCAAAAAAATGAAATGAACAAGATTAATCTGTAAAGCATGTTTTTTCCTTTGGTATGCCAGCACCCATTGACGGGCACAAATATAAAAGCTAAATCAGTTGGTAAGGCAATGTGAACCTGGATGTTCAAAGCTAAGATAACGCTCTGAGCGACTATGTTGAATTACCCAAAGCCCTTGCTGGTAGCGCAGTGTGACTTACACAGCTGTTATGCGCCGGAATCCTCACGGTGTTTTTTAATTGATTGAGAAACCGCTTTGGTTGTAGCTTGTGAGCGCTTTTGACAGGCAGCTCTATCCTCGGGGTGACCAAACGAGCAACTGTCCTTAGCTGACTCGCCTTTAATCACGGCCGAGGTTGTATTGTATATTGCGTCCACAGCGTTGTTATGTGTATTAATTGTGCCGCAGCCCGGTAAACAACAAGCTATGATGGATAAAGCGAGGTATTTCATTTTTAATAATCCCTTAATGTGAATCGCATCCTGATGGGGCGATGCAAACTTGTATTTAAAACCGCCCTGGTGTTTATGTCGCAAAATTTTACTCTTCAACGCCGCAGACTAATTTGCTGGTATCTTCATGATTACGCAGCTTTATAGGCGTTGGTAACGACAGCAGATATGTCACTATAAGCAATAATTGAGCGCCAGTACACCCCACGGAAATGGCTTAATACCAACTGATTGACACCTGCAGCGGCAGCGGTCTTTGGCGCGACCTTAACTCTTTGCGCCGCTTCGTTTGCTGGTCAGGTTTACTTCCATTTAATGCCCATTGTTACTTTTTCAAATACTCTTTGTTTAGCAACGCTATGCACCAACGCTCTTGGAATTGGCTCACTGATAGCAAAGCGAATGGTGTTTTGCGAGGAAACCAGCGAACCAAGCTCCGTTTTTAAATGCGATATGACTGAAGGTGTAGGATGAAGACTGATATAACGTTTAATCTTGCAAGGCGGGCCTTGTTTGTGACCACTACAATCTAAGGTTTTGTGCCTCATGTGCAGTGCAATATATTCCGGGTCGCAGGTGTTGCAAAGCCAAATTTTGTCCGCTTAATAAAAGACACCAACGTGGCTATATCACCGGCGATGGTGTATTTCACTACTCCATAATCCTCTCAGGGGTATGATCGAACAATCTTGCTTCGCGGGCTTTAAGTTTTCTGAGCATGCTCCGCAGGGTTTCGCTAATACGGGTGTTGCGCGCTATCACATCGAGTTGCGGCCAGGTGGCTTTTTCGCCACTTATGATGAGGTCCTCAATGCTTTTCAGGGTAGGGTTGGCGGCAACCTGCATAAGGTTACGCAACTGCTTTTGCGGCAGAATATTGATATTGCCAACGTATTGTTGATCTATCACCGAGCGTACCTTGTGTATGGCTAATTTGCTGCTGCGGTTGGGGACAATTTGCTCCATTACATCAAATGCATAAATGCTGTTCGCTTTGACTAACTGGCGTAAATGCCGAAACGTAATGCTCGACAGGGTTTTAGCCTGCGTCCGGGATGACGATAAAAATGGCACCGCCAACGGGTTGGTCTGGCTCACTATACTGTGATTTACGCCATACAGGCGCGACAACCCCTCAATCGGCAGATCAGCCATGATGGAGCCGTCGGCAAAACGGCGGTTGGGAATATACGGCACAATGTCACCGCTGGCGGTTTTCGCTTTAAGTTGCACCGCGGTAAATAACAACGGCACCGCACAAGAGGCTCTGACTGCCTGCATAATAAGCGCATTGGGCGAGGTTTTGGCATTTAACAAACGTGAATACTGATGCAGATCGGCGGGCGACACACTCACGGTAATATGACGGCCGGTTTTTTTATAGGCTTCTTCAAATGTGGTTAAATCGAACAGGGTAATCAGCGTGTTTTCTAATGCGCGGCTGTCTAAAATGCTGTTGCGCCCCAAGCCTGCCCACAACCGCCAGTTCTGAAAGTGTTCATAAATAAATTCTGCACTGAGTGCTTCAAGGAGCTCAGTGTGGGTGCGCGTACCTACCATGGCGGCAATAATGGAGCCTGCACTGGCGCCCGATATTACCGATGGCAGCAGGTTTTGTTCGTTGAGCGATTTCACCACGCCGCAGTGAAAAAAGCCTAAACCGGCGCCGCCCGACAGCATCAGACAACTGCGTCCAAAGGAATGGGCTGTTTCTTCAAAAAACGATAGCTTATCGTAAAAATCCACCTCGGCCTCGTCGGCGTTATAAATGTGCTCCAAGGCGCTGACGACCTGATTAATAAACTCTTCAATGAGATGTTTGGTCCCGGTTTTACAATGACCGAGCAATTCGGGGTTGGCAATGTTGCCTAGGTTGCCATGCAGCCCCTCGTGCAAAATCGACATCAGACTGTGAATATCATTTTGGCTTTGCGCCAGCTTTATCCGTTGAACCCGCTTGCGAATAAGCCGGTAGTCATATAGGCGGCAGGGATCCTTGGCTTTCCAGTCATCGGCACCGGAGAGTTGGTCGTGGGCTTCACAGGCTTGCTGATATTCCTGATACGTTGTGGCATGGGCCATTGCCCGCTCAAGCGCGCCTAATTGTGATCGAAACAACGTCATACATCCCCCTCATGCAGGTACGCGGTCACATACGTTGGCCTTTGCGCTTGCTACCGTGATGAATGCGGCGTCGGCGGTTAATACCTGCAAGAACTTTTACCTGCAACAACATTTACTTTTTTCTATCAGGCAGTGTAGAGCGCATAATTAGAATCAGCTAACTAATTTACGCTGGTCAACATCCTGACTACCATTATTGGGCAACATCGCCTGGCTAACGTTCAGATTATGGCGTTTTTGCTTGTTGGTACCAATTACCGCTGGCCCATTTATTTGATCCAGACACAGCTATATACAAAGTTAATTTGACCGCAGGGCGGGCAAACAGTAGCCTGAACAATGACAATTATAACCACAGCCACGTAGCACCTATAATGGACTGGAATTTACAAACCTTAAGTTTGCTGTCGATCCCGCTAATCAGCGCACTGGTCGGGTGGAGTACTAACTACCTGGCGGTTAAAATGATGTTCTATCCTTTAACCTTTGTGGGGTTTCCGCCGTTGTTGGGATGGCAGGGTTTAATACCAGCTAAACGCCGGCAAATGGCCGAAATCGAGGTGGAGCTGGTACTTGGCCGCTTGCTCAGTGTTGAAGAGCTGGCTAATCGTATTGAGCCGGCAGCGCTTACCGAGGCAATCAGGCACCGCTTGCATCAGGTTGTGCGCAAAATCGTTAATGAAGTTATGCAAGAGTCTGCACCGCAACTGTGGGCGTCACTGCCCGTGCAAGGCAAAAATCTGGTGTACCGGCGCATCGAAGACGACATCCCGTATGTGGTCAGTAAAATGGTCGAAGACTTTCAGCACAATGTTAATGAAATCCTCGATATTAAAGAGCTGGTGGTTGAGAAACTGGTTAATTCACCTGAGTTGATCAACGAGATCTTTTTGCGCTCCGGCGAACGTGAGTTTCCATTCATTGTGCGCTCCGGCCTGTACTTTGGCTTTTTGTTTGGTTTGCCAACCATGGCATTGTGGTATTACTTTCAGGCCTGGTGGCTACTGCCGCTGGGTGGGCTGTTGGTGGGCTATTTTACCAATTGGATCGCAATTACCATCATTTTTGAACCTAAAAGGCCTGTCCGCATCTTTGGGTTTTCGGTGCAGGGCATGTTTTTAAAGCGTCAGCATGAAGTCTCGCGGGTGTATGCCGATATTATCGAAACCAAACTGATCAACTCTAAAAATATTACTCACATGATATTACACGGCTCCGGCTCGGCGCATTTGCTGGAGCTTATTGAGCTGCATGTGAACGATGCAATCGAACGCTATGTCGCCATTGCCCAGCCTTATTTTGCCCTGGGCGTGGGCTCCGAAAACTACTATAAGATGAAGTCGATGGCGGTTAAGCGCCTGTTCGAAGACTCCGACAAATACCTGTTTTATGCTTTCGACTACGCCAATCAAGCCTTGCGGGTGGGCGACGATCTCTGTGCCAGATTGCGGGCGCTGTGCCCGGAAGACTTCGAGGGCATTTTGCGCCCGGCGTACCAGCAGGATGAATGGAAGCTAATTCTAACCGGAGCCATTCTGGGTATGGCGGCCGGCTTTGCTCAAATATACCTTGTGATGTTAGGCTGAGAGCTATGGCCGGTAAAACTGCACAACGTATTTTGGCAACCGCATTAACCTTGTTTAACGAACATGGTGAAAACAGCGTCACGTCAGTCGATATTGCCATGGAGCTAAATATTAGTCCGGGCAATTTGTACTACCATTTTAAAGGCAAAGAGCAAATTATCGATGGTCTGGTGCAGTGGCACAGCGATGCAATGCTTGCGTTGTTCAAGCCTGCCACACTCAATAAAGTGGTGGCCGAAGACTTTTTTTATTTTTTGGCCATCGTGCTCGACAAGCAGCAACTGTTTCGGTTTATGTTTCGTAGTCCGGCCGATCTCGCCGAAAAATACCCCAGGGTAAAACACTGGCATAAGCAGCAAATTCGCCAGTTGGAGTCGAGCTTACATACCTTACTGCAAAACTTTGCAGCGCAACAAACGCTGTTGGCAAACAGCGCAGAGCAGCGCTTGCTGACCGATTTAATTATTATGATCCTCACGCAAACCAGCCAGTACGATGATTTGCGCAACAGTCACGATCCACAAACGCAAAAGTTTCATGCGCTGAGTTTAATGATGACCGCCTTGTTACCGCGCTTTCATCTGCAAGAGGATACCGTTTTGCAATTACGTAAAGCGATTGCCCACCATTCTATGGCTAACCTTACACCGCCCAGAGTCGGGGAGTAAGCATGGGGCAAAAACTGTCATTTCTCGATCGTTCGTTTTGGATCACCGAAACCAAAGCCAACCCTAAACATGTGGGCTGTTTGCAATTGCTCGAAATGCCCGAAGGGAGCGATCCTGAAACCTATATCAAGGCCTTGCATCGCGACATGCAGTCGTTTGCACGGGCCAGCCCGCCGTTTAATTGCAGGGTAAAAGCGTTTTACATTTGGCCAATCGGTTTGCAGCCGGTTAAGCATATGCACATGGACTACCACGTGCAGTACCATCAAGTTGATGTCATCAATGAGCGTCCGGCTCTCGACGATTTTGTTGCCCGCATGCACGAAACCCGGCTCGATCCCGACAAACCCTTATGGCAATACCACTTTTTGTATTCACCCGGGCAGCGGCTGTTTGCAATTTATGCTCGCGTACATCATTTGTACGGTGACGGGTCTACCCTGGTACGCTGGTTTCAGGCGGGTTATCAGGATGCGCCTCAACCCGACGCTTTTGTGCCGCTGTGGGCCGTAAAGCGGCTTCGCCATCGCAAACGCCGGCAACAGTTTGGCCGCCTTAAAGGTTACTGGCTTGCGACCAAAGATGCTGTGTTATCGGCATTTGATCTCGCGGCCATCTTTATTCGGCTGCTTTTGCGTCTGTTACGAATTAATCGTCATTATATGCCGGTGCCATTTACCGGTACAAAAACGGTTTTAACCGGGCAGGTAAAACCGGGCAGGGCGGTGGCCACCTTCGACCTCGATTTTGCCCGGATACGCAAGCTGGCCCGCCGCACACGCGCCTCTGCAAACGAAGTGCTGCTTACCGCTATCGATATTGGCATGCACCGCTTGCTGCAGGATCACGGCCAGTTGTTTACCCAGGCGTTGTACACCAATATGCCCATTAACCTGCGCAAGCCGGGCGAAAAAACCACTGGCAACCGTATTGCCATCGTGCCGGTACAATTAGCCCACGCTGAGAGCGATCCGTACCTGCGGTTACGGCAAATTATTTACCACCACCGCATCGTTAAGCACGCAGCCCAGCGGGCGCGTCCGTCTGCCTTTAGCAATTACACCATTGTTATTCAGGCATGTGCGCTGGTATTTGAGTGGCTGCATATCTCCGATTGGGTAAAACCCATTGCCAATGTTCTGGTCTCGAATATTCCCGGCCCTAAACGTCAAAAGTATTTTAAAGACAGTAAGTTATTAGCCTGTTACCCCATTTCTACCATGACGCCGGGCGGCGGTGTTAACGTGACAATAATGACCTACAATGGCACCGCAAACGTGGGGCTGGTGTGTTGTAACAGTAAAATAAAGTCATTGCAGCCACTGGCTGAGTATTGCCGCGAGGCCTTTGATATGCTCGAAGCCAGCATTGACGATCCGACGCTGAGTATCGATGATATCGGCGAGCATACCAGTGAACTGCCGTTGTCTATCGTGTCAGATCATTAAACGCGCTTTCGTGCTAATATTGGCGCCATTGTTTGTTTGAGAGTGTCTTTTTTATGTGGCGTTGTCCGTTATGTCAGCACCCCCTGTCGCAGCCCCATCCATCACAACAGCAGCGCAGCTGGGAGTGCCCCAACCGACATACCTTTGATGAAGCGAAATCCGGTTACCTGCATTTGTTGCCGGTACAGCAAAAAAAATCAAAACACCCCGGTGACGACAAAACCATGGTCAACGCCCGGCGTCGCTTTCATGATGCCAAAGGGTATGCGCCACTTATGGCGGCGCTGGTAGAGCAAATCAAACAGCAGGTTAATACCAACCGCCCCGTGCATTTATATGACGCAGGATGCGGTGAGGGCAGTTATTTAGGCTTTATTGCTAATGCGCTTACCGGTGAGGGATACAACGTTGAAGCCGCCGGTAGTGACATCGCCAAGCATGCTGTGGATATTGCCGCTAAACGCTATAAAGCGTGTCGCTTTGCCGTGGCCAGCAGTGTAAAACTGCCCCTGGAAGATGCCTCACAGCACGTGGTACTGCAAGTGTTTGCCCCCGGTAACGACGCCGAATACCAGCGTATTATTGCCAGTGGTGGTTTACTCATCACCGTGGATCCCGCGGCCAATCATTTGTGGGCAATAAAGCAGGCCATTTATGATAATCCGCGTCAGCACGACGTGCAATTTAATGATAAGCCCGGCTTTGCCAAACTCGCCTCAGAGCGTATCAGTTTTACGGTAGCGCTGGAGCAACCCGACATCCGCCAGGCTCTGCTCGAAATGACACCTTATTACTGGCGCCTGCCGAAGGATAAAGCCGATGCAACGTTTGCCGGTATCAACAGTGTCGAGGCCGATTTTGCGGTGCATATATGGCAGCGTAGCGAACGCTAGTGGCTGGCAGTTGCGCACACATTGGCGGCGTTATTCCGGCGTAAAGTAAAATCGTAGTTCGTTATCTTCCACACACACGCGCTGCCCCCAGCGGGCAAATAAAAACTCGCGCCAGTGATCGTCACGCATAGGATACTCAAACGCCCGCTCGTCGAGTTTAGTGAGCAACTCGTTGACGATGCGCGGTTTATGGTATTCCAGGATCCGCTCCGTACCGCCGTGCAGGTAAAGCGACAAATAGTCCAGCGCCTGATCGGTAGAGCCTGCCGACACCACATTTAACGCCGAGCGCAACGGTTGGCTGAGCAGCGAGCTAAGGCCCGATACTGGCCTCGGCAACAGCCGCTCTATTAAAAAACGGGTATCTTTTACCAGGCTGTAACGGCCGTTAAGCAGGTGAATAAAGTCAACCTGCGTGTCGGTAATATGCAGGGTCTGCGAGGCCGAAAAATAATTGGGCAGGGCGCTTACGCCCGCCGCGATATGCGCTTTATAAATGGTGTTGCCCATTACCTTTATATCGATAGCGCAGAGCATTTGCAGCGTGAGCCGATTAGTCGCCACAGGCATGGTTAACTCACCTTCTAAGCAGGTGAGGTGGCCTTCTCCAATTGGAATATCGAGCTGCTCTGTAAACGGAAAATGCGGTGCAATGAGATCGTTTAATTCTTGCTCGGTGAACATATCGTATTGCAGGCGGCCGGTTTTGAGCAGGCAATACCCTACCGCGAGGTTTACCTTATCGCGCCAGCTAAACTGATCTAACAGCACAGCGACTCCGGCACAATAATAGCGATTTTTGGGTTGGGCATAGCGCGGCTCAGGCCTGTTTAATGTTGCTCAAATGGACTGGCGATGGTGAGTCATTGCAGGCGCATCACGGCCAGTTTTTTGCGTGATGGTATGGTAGCGCATTTTGCTGCCATACAACCACTAAAAATCTTTGCGCTTAAGCGCCGAATGGCGTAGCGTATAAGCCACTGGTACAATCAGTTTACTTATGCTCGGAGCAACAGCTTACCATGCAAATACCGGTTCAGGAGTTTGATTATGTGATTGTCGGCGGCGGTTCTGCCGGCGCTGTACTGGCCGCACGCCTGACCGAAAATCCGGTGATTAGAGTTTGCCTGGTAGAAGCGGGTAGTAGCGATCGAAATCCCTTTATTCATATACCTTTTGGCTTGTCGTTATTATCGCGGTTCGACAGCATTGGCTGGGGCTATAATACCGAACCCCAGGCAGAGCTTAACCACCGCGAACTGTTTTGGCCACGAGGTAAAACCCTTGGCGGGTCAAGCTCAATCAACGCCATGTGTTATATCCGCGGTCAGGCCGAAGACTACGATCGCTGGGCCCAGGAAGGCGCCGACGGCTGGCACTTCGACGCCGTATTACCGTATTTTAAGCGCGCTGAAAACTATTGCCGTGGCGCTGATGACTTCCATGGCGAGGGCGGGCCCCTTGATGTCAGTGACCTGCGCCATACTGCCAGCATCTCCAACGCATTTGTGGCGGCTGCAGAGGATGTGGGATTAGCGGTTATCGACGACTTTAACCGCCGACAGCGTGAAGGGCTGGGGTTGTATCAGGTTACCCAGCGTAATGGCCAGCGCTGTTCCACGGCCAAAGCATACTTAAGTGAAGCTAAAAAGCGCGGCAACCTTACCATTATAACCCGTGCGCTGGCGGAACGGATTCTGATTAAAAAAAGCGCCGCTAGCGATAGCCCCAAACGTGCAACCGGTGTGCAGGTGAGAGCAAAAGGCAAGGCCATGCGTTTAATGGCAAGCCGGGAAGTGATCATCAGCGCCGGGGCCATTAACTCGCCACATCTGTTGATGCTATCGGGCATTGGCCCGGCGGAAGCACTGCAAGACAAAGGCATATACGTACAACAGGATTTACCCGGTGTAGGGCAGAACCTGCAGGATCATCTCGATGCCATTGTGCAGTATCGCACCAAGTTGCCGGTAGGTTACCCCATCGCGGCGCGGGCGCTGCCTCATTATATTAAAGCGGCGTTTCGGTATCTGTTTAAACGTGATCACATTTTTTCTTCTAACGTGGCCGAAGCCGGCGGTTTTGTGCGGTCGTCACTGGCGGCTGAGTATCCTGATATCCAGCTGCATTTTTTACCGGCGATTTTGCAGGATCACGGACGGCGGTTCGTGCATGGCTTTGGTTATGGAGTACACGTATGTTGTTTATACCCCCAAAGTCGTGGTGAAATTCGTCTGCAAAGCAACCATCCGGCTGATCACCCGGCCATTGAACCCAATTATCTGCAGCACGAGCGAGACATGGCAGTTTTGATTGATGCCGTGCGCTTTGCTCAGCGTATCCTCGACAGCAAAACCATGGCGCAGTTTGGTGGTCATTTGAGTATCGATGGGCATAATCTTGATAGTGACGACGCCATTGCTGAGTTTATTCGTGATAAAGCCGAAACCATTTACCACCCTGTGGGCACGTGTAAAATCGGCGCCGATGACGATCCGATGGCGGTGGTTGACAACCAGCTTCGCGTGCGCAACATTGACGGCCTGCGCGTGGTGGATGCGTCAGTTATGCCATCGTTAGTGGGCGGCAATACCAATGCGCCGACGGTGATGATAGCCGAACGCGCGGCGCAGTGGATACGCGAAGCGCAAAGTTAATCCCCGTTACATACTCCGGGTAATGTGCTGCCCAGTTGTACTGCGCTGCTACAAACTGTGACCTTTTATATCGCTGTGCTGGCTCAACAGCATCGCAACGGCACAGTCACACATATCATCAATGTGTGCTGAGTCGTCATATACGCCGTCGATGATGAGCTTGGCGAGGCCATGAAGTGTCGCCCAAATAACCTGGGTTTGCCGTAATGCCGGTTCATTTTGTAATAACAAGCCTTGTTGTTGCCAGTGTGAAATAAGCTTCAACATATACTGAAAAGCCGGATAAGCAATTTCTTTGAGCTCTTCGTCGGCCAGCTTGTGCTTCCAGATAGGGCGACCAAACATAATGTCATATAACTGGGGGTGAGCGATGGCCCAGCGAATATAGCCGTGCACAAACTGTTTGAGTCGCTGAGTGGCACTGATAACCTGCGCTTCGTCGCGCTCCTGAGTCATCGACAGCCACTGATCAAAGCCGCGCGCGGCTACCGCATTAAGCAGCGCGTTTTTATCGCGAAAATGGTGATACAACGCCGAGCGCGATACGCCAATATCATCAGCCAGCTTGCGCAGCGACAACGCCGCAATACCCTCACGCTCGATGCGTTGCGACGCCGCATCCACAAGTGCTGTTCTTAAATCGCCATGATGATAGGTTTGACTGCCCGCTGGTACTGACTGCGCCATGCAAAATCCGCTGTGTTGACTATGCTAAATAGCATAATGTTAATCTTGACAGTGTCAAATTAAATGCCTATCTTGACACTGTTTAGTTATTAAAGCCCGCTAACATGTAAAGCGGGCATTGGGCGAATTCGCTACCAAGGGGTACACATGACACAGGCCACCGCAACACTACATCAGCAATATCCGCATTTATTTGAACCGCTCGATTTGGGCTTCACCCAGCTTAAAAATCGTGTCGTCATGGGATCAATGCATACCGGTCTGGAGGAAATGCCCAATGGTCATGTGCACATGGCCGAATTTTACGCGGCGCGGGCGCGCGGTGGTGTGGCGCTGATGGTAACTGGCGGTATCGGCCCTAATCAGGAAGGCGGAGTGCACATCAAAACCAAGATGCTCGATTCTGACCAGGCGGTGGCCGAGCATAAGCAGGTGACCGATGCGGTGCATGCTGCCGGTGGCAAAATTTGCATGCAGATTCTGCATACCGGTCGTTATGCGCACAATCCCAACCTCATTGCGCCGTCAGCCCTGCAAGCCCCCATTAACCAATTTAAGCCACGAGCGCTTGGCAGCGACGAAATAGACGGTCAGATTAACGACTTTGTGGCAACGGCCAAACGGGCCCATCAGGCTGGTTATGATGGCGTCGAGATTATGGGCTCAGAGGGTTACTTTTTAAACCAGTTTATCGTTTCGCGGACTAATCATCGTACCGATGAATGGGGCGGCGATTACGAAAACCGGATTCGCTTACCCATAGAGGTGGTGCGCCGGGTGCGCGAAGCCGTGGGCGAAGAATTTATTATTATATACCGGTTGTCGATGCTTGACCTGGTTGAGGGCGGCTCGACCTTCGATGAAGTAGTGACCTTAGGTAAAGCAATCGAAAAGGCCGGTGCAACCATTATTAACACCGGCATAGGCTGGCATGAAGCGCGTATACCTACGATTGCAACCAAAGTCCCCCGTGCCGCCTTTACCTGGGTGACGGCTAAATTCCGTGAACACCTGTCGATTCCGGTGATCACATCAAACCGAATAAACATGCCGGATGTGGCGGAGTCGGTACTGGCCCGGGGCGATGCAGATTTAGTGTCTATGGCGCGCCCGTTTTTGGCTGATCCGGATTTCGTGATTAAGGCCGAACAACAGCGCAGCGATGAAATTAACACCTGTATTGGCTGTAATCAGGCCTGTCTTGATCATGTGTTTGTGGGCAAACTCACCAGCTGTCTGGTCAACCCGTTTGCCTGTCATGAGTTGATGTACACCATGCAGCCTGCCGAGCAGCCAAAGCATATAGCCGTTGTGGGCGCTGGCCCGGCAGGGCTGGCAGCCGCGACCACCGCTGCTAAACGCGGCCATACCGTGGTGTTGTTCGATGGCGCCAGTGACATTGGCGGCCAGTTTAATATTGCCAAGCAGATCCCCGGTAAGGAAGAGTTTTATGAAACCTTGCGATACTTTAAACGTCAGTTAGCGCTGCACAACGTTGAGGTGAAACTCAATACTACCGTCACGGCGCAAACGCTCAATGACGGTGGTTTTGATGAGGTTCTTCTGGCCACCGGCATCGTGCCGCGCATGCCCGACATTGAGGGCATTGAACACGCAAAAGTAATGACCTATCTTGACGTTCTGCGCGACAAACAGCCGGTAGGCGCCAAAGTGGCTATTATTGGTGCCGGTGGTATTGGCTTTGATACCGCCGAGTATTTGAGTCACGGCAAATCGGTACCCAGTCAGGATATCGCTGCATTTATGCGCGAGTGGGGTATTGATATGAACTTTACTGCCCGTGGCGGCGTTGAAGGCATGACGCCTCAACCAGAGCCGTCACCACGGCAAATCGTGCTGCTGCAACGCAAATCCTCAAAAGTCGGGGCGGGGCTGGGTAAAACTACCGGTTGGGCGCACCGCATTGGTCTGCAAATGAAGGGGGTTAAAATGATCCCCGGTGTGCAGTATCACAAAATTAGCGATGAAGGCTTGCATATTAGTGTGGGCGAAGAAGCACAGGTGCTTGATGTGGATAACATTATCATATGCGCCGGCCAGGAACCCCAGCGTGCCTTGGTTGAGGGGCTGACATTACCCTATCACTTAATTGGCGGTGCCGATGAGGCCCTGGAGCTTGATGCAAAGCGGGCCATTGAGCAGGGCACCAAAGTGGCAATGGCGGTATAAAGCTGTCGGGCAGTTATGCCCTCAGCCCGGATCAGGTTGGGGGCGATGCTCGTTGTGACTAGCAGCGCTGATACGCCCGTCAGGCGTTACTCTGTTGACTGGCGGACCACCGCGTTGGGCGCAATATACTGCGCATTAAAGTCTTCAAACGGCATAGGACGGGCAAAATGATAGCCCTGAAGAACATCGACGCCCATCATTTTGAGGCGCAGGTGTTGGGACGCATCCTCTACGCCTTCTGCCACCGAAGACAAGCCAATGGCTTTGGCAATGGTAATAATGCCGTTGATCATCGACTGATGCTCAGCAATATTTAAATCATCCACAAAGGCTTTGTCGATTTTGAGAATGTCGAAGGGTAACTCACGCAAATAGCTAAGCGATGAATAGCCGGTACCAAAATCATCCAGGGCAACTCTGAAGCCACTTTCGCGGAGCTTTTTAAGTTGCTGCTTTGATTCTTGCAGATCCTGAATAAGCACCGTTTCGGTGATCTCCAACGTAAATAACGAAGTGGGTAACTGGTACTCTTCAAGGATATGCAGAATATCGTCGAGAAAGGTAGAGCGGTTGAACTCCCAGGCTGACACGTTAATGGAAATACACTGGTTATTATCCAGCAACCACTGACGGTGCGGCGCCAGTAACGAGGCCGTTTTACGGCACACCAGTTTGCCAAGGTCATGAATTAAACCAAAACTCTCGGCAATGGCAATAAATTCGGGGGGCGGAATGAAGTTGCCCTGCTTATCCTGCCAGCGCACCAGGACCTCGGCGCCATAGAGAGTATCATGCTGGGTAAATTGCGGTTGAAAAACAATATCTATTTCGTTGTTTTGGATGGCGTTTTTGAGTGCCAGTTTCATTTTTAGCTTTTGTAAACTGCTGTCACGGGCTATGTCCGAATACAACGAGGTGCCGCCTTTATCCATTTTTTTGGCGTGCTCAATGGCGCGTTCGGCAATAATAAAAATATCCTGTGAAGCAGCCAGATCCTTTATATCGAGGTCAAACAGGCCAATGGTGCAGCCCAGTTCAATAATCCGGTCATCCACCTGCAAGGGCTGTTTTACCAGTTCATGTAACTCATTGGCCAATCCCTGCAAGGTCATATCAGGCGATGCATGAGGCACCAATACAATAAACCTGTCTTTATCAAATCGTGATGTCAGCATGCGCCGTTGCTGGGTAAAGTTAAGTAAACGACGGCCTATTTTCGCCAATATCTGATTACCGATATCATGGCCAAAGGCATCGTTGAACACTTTAAAGTGGTCGAGATCCAACACACAGACGGGGAGCTTTTCAACATGTTCTGACGCGTTGAGAAGGGCTTCAATATCAGCCTGAATGCCTGCTCTGTTAGGTGTCTGGGTAATGTTATCGTTGTAAGCCAGCTCCCTGAGTTCGCTTTGCATTTCAAGATAACCTTTAAAAATGAAAAAGCTGAATACTGCAACCAGGTAAACATAGCCACTTAACGATAATATAATGCTCTCAAGGCCGGTAAAAAGCACCAGAGAGTCGTGTATCGCTAAACCAATAATCAACACCAGGTAGCCAACAATAAATTTCACTTCCTGGTGCCTGGCCTGTTTTATGTGGAGTAATAACGATGCCACAACCCACACCAGCACCACCAAAAAGCCAATATCACGCACCATACCTGTCACCGACAAGGGCCCAGTTATGGCGTAAACGGTGTCTCCCCACAATAATTGTTGCTCAAATACTATCGGCGCCTGCTCATAGCGTATGGGGATATCCGCACTAAAACCGAGTATCGACATCACCAGTGTGTACGCAAAAAAGAGCAATAAAACGGGTTTGGAATAAAGCTTTCTGGTGAGCATTGTTACCATCACTACAACAAAAAAGCATAGCCACACAGCAAGATGGTGCTTGAGCGAGCTGTAAAAATAGGATTCTGCAATGCCGCTCACCTTGTAATCCAAAAAATGTACATACTGGATGGCGCCGGCGGTGATTGCTGTAAGCAAAACCCAACTTCTGACGTGTTGGTTGCTGGAAGGCACTTTGTTGTAACAAAGCAGCAATAGCGTAATTGCCGCGACGGCAAACATGATGCCGCTGCTCATTACATAAAAAGTGGTCACTATCGTCATAACTGTTACTACTCGGAAGTCTGTACAGACTAAATTCTGGGTTCTTTAAAAAGATAGTACATATTTCGTCGTGCGCTGCGATTTTGCCAGCAGACGAAAAATGAAATACTAATACCAATCGGGCGGTAACTCACTCAATTTATTAATAAACGCGCCAAAGCTTGAGGCAAGTTAATGTTACAAGCGTAGCTGTTACTCGCGGTGAACAGTCGCCAGTGTATCACCTCGGTGTTAATAACAACTCCGAGCTGCCCTGCTCGAGCTTAAAATTAAACTGTTTAAGTACATTCATCCCCAGCAAACCATCGGCATTCAGCATGGTGTCGCGGGGCAATACCAGCACGCCAATGTCGGTCAGTTCGTAGGGCCCAAGCTGCATGCTTTGAACGCGGATAAGCGGCGAGCGAATAAGGCCACCGGCGGTGCGAACGTCAAACAGCCCCATTACTTTAATCGCATTAAAACGTTTTAAGGTTCGATATAACTCAAAGCTGATCGCCGTGCTGCTGGCCCCCGTGTCGATTAACAACTTTACAGGGCGTTGCAGAATTCTGGCATCGACAATGTATTGATCGCCATAGCGGGTCAGAGCAAGACGCGTCAGCGGCTGCTCAGCGGGTAACCTGAGATCGTCAGTCAGCGCGCTGTCCTCAAGTAAGTCATTGGCGTTGCCATAGCGTTGTCGGATACTGCGTGCGCCGGCATGATCCGGCGCCAGACTGGCCAGGGTATCTTCCATAAGCGTAAATTTTTGTTGTCTGGCGTAAGCTTCTGCCAGCTTGAGTGTTATCTGTTCATCGCTGCTGTTTAACTGATACAAAGGCTCAATAAACCGCGCCAGCAAATCCCAGTCACGGGCATTGTAAAGGGCATCAATGGCATTGGAAACCAGGGTCTCTGTGCGCGTTGTTAAGGCGGCGTGTTGTGGCGGGCTGAACACGGTTAATTCCAGCAGGGTGTAAAAATGAAGCACGGCCGTTGATAAAGGCTTAGTGGCTAAAATTAAGTCGGCTTCCAGTAGCAATAGTGCTGGTGAATGGGGGGCTTCCCTCAGCGCATTGATAAGGTAGCGTTCAACCCTGGCATAGTCGCCATTATTGAGCCATTGACGTACTTCACTCAGGGGTGTAGCCCTTGTCTGCACGGCGTCAGGTGGCACTGCGGTTAGTGACGATTCGGCCCAATCCTCGGTTGGACCGGCAGTTGCAGTAGCAACTGTGCTGGCCGGTTGTGGCTGAGCTGGGCTTTGCTCAGGTTGCACGCGTGGCCACAGTAAATAGCCATTGAGCGCTATCGATGCACACAAGCACAGGGTAATGATTGGGTTGTAGCGCCACATCATCGGAATCTGTTTCAGGCTGTGGGGCGGGGAACGCAGGCCGGCATATACACATCGGCAAAGGCTTTAGGCATACGACTGGGTTGGCCACTGTCGAGTTTTATACACGCAAATTGCGTGCGTCCCTGGTATACCGTTTCGCCACTGCTTTGGCGGATATACTGAAACTCACGGGTCAGCAAGAGTTTGCCGTCGCAGTCAGTAATCCAGGTGGCGCATTGTAAGGTGTCATCTAAAAAGGCCGGTTTGAGGTAATTAAGCTCATGCCGGAAAATTACCATGCCTTTGCCTGCCTGTTGATAATGCTCAAAGCCCAGTCCCAGCGAATGGGAGTGCGCCCAGGCGAGGCGCTCCTGCTGGCTTAAATAGGCAACATTATTGACATGATTATAGTGGTCAATGTCGTTGGCGGTAATGACCCAGTCAGTCACAAACGGGTTGGCATATTGCCACGGGCTCAAATCAGACATCAGGTAGCGGGTTCTCCGTCGTTAGGTCAACCCGACTATCAAGTAGCCTGGCATTGAGTTCGGTTTCTGTTGCGACCACCGGTTCGATAAAGGCGCTTACATCGCCGAGATCCTTAAAGGCGCTAAAACCGCGTTGTAAGAATTCGTGCATACTCAGTAAGCCTGCCAGTTTAGCCGGCCGGCGCGACAGTTTTATCAACAAGCCGACCCCGGGGATGCGAACCACATCGGCCAGTTGCCTGCCTAAACCGGCAACAAGTTTAATTTGCTGTTCGCGATCAGCGTTACGGCCTACAGCCCGATAGGCATTTGCGTACGTGGTGCGATTGAGTGGTTCACCATCAGGCGGCTGCTCACGGCGCAATTCCGCGGCAACGGCCATGTCTAAGTCAAACGATAATGCGTTAAGCCACAGGGCCTGTTCGATAGCTTGCATGGCTTTATTGGGTAAGGCTTTAGCGAGCTTAGGTATGACCCGCATGAGATCGGCATCACGCTGGCTGAAGTCTTTCGGACCATAGAGTTCATCAACAAAAAAATCCATGGCTTTGGCATAGGCCGGCTTTTGCGCCATCTGTGCGTGAGTCGCCAGCAATCGTTCGCACTGCCACTGCTGCAGGGCCTGGATAGGGCGTAATAACTGCATGTTCTCGGCTTCGGTGCGCCGCTTGTTTACCTGCTGCAAATGGGCAATTATCGCATCGACCACGGAGCATCCTTGTGCAAAATAGAGTAATAATACAGATACACTATATTACCCTAAACAGACTAACAAATCTGGAGCCGTCAGGCAGATTTTGCTATTCTGCGCGGCCTTAACCAACCGTAATTTCGGCTCAGAGAACAATTTATCACCCGTATGCAGTATGTCGTTGCCCACAGTGCACAGAAAGTTCAGGAACAGCCAGACCCGGATGTAGCGCCGCTTATGGCGTTGTTCGATGAAACCTTCTATGCCACCTACAACACGCGATTAATAAAAGGCGGTGATGAGCCGATCTACGTGCCTGCCAGTAGTAATACAAAGCATGATGCGCAACCGGCTTTAAGCAGCCCTGCAGCGTCTGGCGCGGCAGTACGTGACTATCATCAGATAGTGTTTGCCAATGGCTATTTTTCCAGCGCGCTGCATGAGATAGCGCATTGGTGTATTGCCGGCGACAAGCGCCGCCTGCTGGAGGATTACGGTTATTGGTATTGTCCTGACGGCCGTGATGCCGACCAGCAGCATGCCTTTGAACAGGTTGAAATAAAACCCCAGGCACTGGAGTGGGCCATGACAATCGCGGCAGGTCGTCGTTTTCAGGTGAGCACCGACAACTTAAATGGCGTAGAGCCTGATCGGGCAGGGTTTACCCGGCGCGTGCGTGCCCAGTTGCAACAGTATATGGAGCACGGCTTCCCCCATCGGGCAGAGAGGTTTATCGACGCGTTGCGACACCAGTTTAACGGCCCGGCCCTCACCAATGACTGGCTGGCCAGGGAGTACCCTAATGAGCAGTGAGACTAACGTATTTCGACTGGGAGTGGTGATTAACCCTTTTGCAGGCATTGGCGGCGCCATGGCTTTAAAAGGCAGCGACGGTGACGCGATACGGGCCCAGGCGCTGGCCATGGGGGCGGCTAAGCAGGCCAACGATAAAATGCGCCGGGCGCTGGTTAAGATAAAAGATGTCGCCCAGCTGGTGACCATATTCACTGCCAGTGGCGAAATGGGCGCTCAGTGTTGTGGTTCACTCGATTTGCCGCATCAGGTGGTTTACACCAGCAACACCGAGGTTACGCAAGCGGCAGATACCGAACAAGCCGTGCAGGCGCTGGTTGACACCGGTGTCGATCTGATTTTATTTGCCGGAGGCGATGGCACAGCGCGCAATGTCTGTCATATCGTGCAGGACAGTGTACCCGTGCTGGGCGTGCCGGCCGGCTGTAAAATTCATTCCGGCGTTTACGCCGTTACGCCTTCTGCGGCTGGTGAAGTGGTGGCCAAAATGCTCACGGGCGAGTTAGTCAGCGTGCGACAGGCCGAGGTTCGGGATATCGACGAGCAAGCCTTTCGCCAGGGTAAGGTACAAGCCCGTCATTTTGGCGAAATGCAGGTACCGGATGAGCTGACCTACGTGCAGTCGGTGAAAATGGGCGGTCGTGAAGACGAGTCGATGGTGGTCAATGAGATTGCTGAATATTTAAGCGAGATTATTCTTGATGAGCCCGACTACCTTTACGTGATTGGCTCGGGCTCTACGATGGCTGAGGTGATGGCTCGCCTTGAACTGCCAAATACGCTGTTGGGCGTTGATGTTGTTCAACACGGCAGCGTCATTGCCGCAGATGTTACCGCCGCGCAGTTACTTGAGCTGGTCAGTAACACGCCCAGCCGGTTAATGATTACCGCTATTGGCGGGCAGGGCCATGTATTTGGTCGTGGCAATCAGCAACTGAGTCCGGCGGTGTTGCGTGCTATCGGGCGTGACAATTTTTATATTGCCGCCAGTAAACAAAAATTACAGCAACTCGATGGCCGGCCACTGCGTTCTGATACGGGCGACGACGCTTTGGATAAGGCGTTAGGCGGTATTGTAGCTGTGATAACCGGGTATGACGATCGGGTTTACTATCCGTTAAAATAGCCACGATCTCTCATTGGTTCGCAGCAGATCAGTACAAGTCAGCCTGCCTGATGGAGGAGGGGCCACTTGATCCCCCTTATTGTTAACATTTAATTGAGGAAAGTGAGACACTATGCAGCAACACGTACCGGCACCGGCGCAATTTGTTACCCTCGTCGAGAAGATTGATCAATCGCTTGATGCGGTAGTTGATCACGGTAGCGACGACGAGCTGTTTATTGCCAGTTACCTGCAGGGCCACTTTGCCGTAGAAGCGCGCAAACTTGAGCTCGATAGCACGGCCAACCTGACGCAATTAGCCAGCAATATGCAACATAGCCTCGACCAGGCCTTTAGTAACAACGAATTGGAAAAAGCCGATCAGCAGGCTGTGTTTACCCTGTGGCAAAAACTGCTGGCTTCCTGCGTTGATGAGGCATAACTTTGCCGCCAGGCTGCCATTGATGGTACCTGAAGTCGCCTTTTCCGGGCGGCGCCGTCAATTTTCATTACGTTTTAAAGTGGTGTGATTATTGCAGCCCCTGCCATATCAAGATAGAGCAGGATCGACACATGACAATTTTTGTGCAGCGCAAAGCGACGCAAATCATCGGTTTGCTGGGCATATTATTGCTGGGCAATGCAGGCGGTTGCAGTTCAGCGCCCGACAATATCGAACTCATCAACGAACAGGTGCCCGACGCCGCTCTGGGCAATGTCGAATACCATACCTATGTGCTGGCCAATGAGCTGTTTGCTAACCTGCGGCCGGTGCGCCAGTCTCGTTATGCTGTTACCGGCTTTGTGCCGGTAGATTCGCTCGCCTATAATGAAAACCTGCAGCATCCGTTGCAATTACTCGGTCACCAGTTGCAGGAAGGCTTGCTCACTGAGGCGACCAAGCGGGGCTTTACGGCACAAGAGTTTCGCCTAACCCAGGATATTATCGTCAGCGACCGTTCAGACCGTGTATTGTCCAGAGACATCGAGTTACTGACCGCGATGGGCCGCATCGATTATTTTATTACCGGTACGCTGGTGCATCAGGAAGCCGGTGCCATTGTCAATGCACGTATTATTGATGCACAAACCCGAGACGTTGTGGCAGCCGCTACGCGTTTTTTTCCGGCGGAGTTGTTTTGGCAAACAGAGCAAGTTACGTCACGAAACGGCCGGTTATATCGCACAGAGAATAAAGGGTAATGGTTATGGGTAAGGTTTTAAAACTCAGCACGGTATTGGTTGCCGCCCTGGCACAGATGGGGTGTCAGAGCCTGGATGAAGAAGCGGCACAATCAGGCCCGGCCAACCGTTTGTCGGTGATGGATATTACGGCCCTCGATCGGCCTGCGCCAGATAATGCGCCAGTGGTAGCCGATGAGACAGAACAATACGGCCTGCTCGGCCAGCCACCGGTGTATTCAAGCGTACAGGGAACCTATAAAGGACGCCCTCTAAGCAAGCACGTTGGTGACTACGTCAAAGTGCTGACTCAGGATTTGGTCGCCAATATGGAGGTGGTCAATAACCAGACTCCGGTGGGCGTCACCCATTTTGCATTACTTGATTCAGCGCTTAACAAAACCAATTTACTGGGTCAGCAGATGGCCGAATCGTTTGTCCACGAGTTACATAAATTTCGTATACCGGTTATCGACTTTAAAGCCACCGACTTTATCCGCGTGACACCGGAAGGTGATTTTCTGTTAACCCGCGATTACCTGGAACTGGAAACGAACTTACCTCTGGAATTTGTGCTGACCGGCACTATGGCGAGGCATCAGGGTGGGGTAATGGTGAATGCCCGGATCATAGGTATTGAGTCACATTCAGTGGTGGCCAGTGCGCAAATGTTAATTCCGTATTATGTCGCCGATGCGCTCATTCCCAGTGATGGCAATGAAAGCGACAGTATGGGTGGGCGCATTAAATTCAGCAAAGGATAAATCTTACCGCTGATTATATCCGGGCGCATTGTTACCGCCTGAGGTCGCCAAGCTGTAACCTTGACTTTAGAGCTTTGCGGAGGCGGCTGGCGCATAACCGCATAACAATGACCCGGCTAAACACCCGCTCACGTTCGCCCTGCCATTATTGCACCGGGCGGCGTAAGTTACGTAGTTGAAAACGCTCGGGTGCCAGCGCTTGCAGCAGAGTTTCGCTCATGGGTAAGGGCTCGTGGCTCAGCTGACTGGCAAGCACTTCAGCCATCAGCGGGGCGGTGGTGAGGCCACGCGAACCAAGCCCGGTTAGCACTAGCAACCGCTGTGCGTCACTGACCTCAGGGTAACTGTTTACATGCTTACCTTTATACAGATCCTCATACCGTTCGGTAATTATCTGCGGCGCTATTACCCCTCCTACAATCGGCTGATGATCGGCAGTGCCAAGACGTATTGCTGCTCTGGCGTGATTGTCGTGGGTCAGCGTTGATGACCAGTCATAGTGCGCCAGTGCTTTGGCATGAATGGCCAGGTTCTCGGTACTTTCTGCTTCTCTGGGTGTTGTATCGGTATCGCCTTTAACATACGTGGAACCAAGAGCATGACGGCCTTGCCAGTCAGGCGTCAGGTAGCCCTTATGGCACAACACGGTTTTCAACTGATTAATTGGCGCCTGGGCCGGCAATGCCTCTACCTGACCGCGCACCGGGCGCAGTGGTAAATGGGCCAGCGCGTCAATACCGGCACATTCATGGCCCGATGCCAGCACAACGCGGTTTGCCTGCCATCGCTGCTCCCCCGCCGTTAAATAAACAGTATCGCCACGGGTGACCTGTGCGGTGTCATCAAGGCCTGCCAGCGTTACCCGGGCATTGTAATGTTCAGTAAGCAAGCCGGTATCCCGCGCCGCCTGTAACTGCGCTGCAACCAACTGGGCGGGGCAAATCCAGCCGCCCTGGCGAATAAACAAACCGCCGTCAGATAACCCAATACCGCTTAACTCGCTGGCCTGTTCGGCCGAGACCGCTGTGACCAGTTCCTCAGGCCATATGTCGTTGTTGATGAGCTTTTGCTGGCGACGTTTTACCTCATCGTTAAAACCAAGCAGTAATACTCCGCAATTGTCATGTTCAAAGGCCAGCCCCGCAGCGCTTAGCGCATCGTAATAGCGTTTTGCATATAAAAAACCATGGGCCTGAATTTGCGCCGGATTACTTAAACTGGCCTGTAATTGCGGGTACAGCCCGCCCTGCCGGTTACCAGAGGCGCCATCGGCCGGCCCCGGACCATGGCCGAACAGCGATACCTTTATACCTCGTGTACACAACGCCAGGGCCAGGCTGCTGCCGGCCAGTCCCGCGCCAACAATAGCAATATGCTCGTTGTTTGTGGCGGTTTCGGTGGGATAGCGATAATGCCATGGCGCGTTAGTGCGCCGCGCTGGTGGCGTTTCGAGCTCACCGGTGAGCATATCCCGCTTGCGCCCGAAACCTTTACGTTTGGTAATGCTAAAACCCGCTGCTTTTAACCCTCTTTTTACGATTCCGGCGGCAGTAAAGGTGGCAAAGGTTGCACCTGGTTTACTCAGTCGCGCCATTTGCGTAAATAAGGTGTCGCTCCACATATCGGGGTTTTTACTGGGCGCAAAACCATCTAAAAACCACGCATCAACCAACCCATTGTGCGGACAATGCCACTGTGGCAGGAGGTCGTGGATGTCGCCAAGCCACAGATCGATAGTCGTGTGCCACTCGCTGAACGCCAGGCGGTGACATCCGGGCAGGGGGGCAGGATATAACTCAATGAGTTTATTTACCTGCGGGCCCACGGCAGGAAACACTGCCAGTGCCTGTTGTAAATCGCTGGCGTTAATCGGGTATTTTTCGGTGGTGACGATAAACAGACGTTTGAGTGGGTGCGATGGATTTGCCGCTCGGAACTGTTTAAACAGTGCCATGGTGATCAGGCAATTAAGGCCGGTACCAAAGCCAGTTTCGGCGATAACAAAATGGGGCTGCTGCCAGGCTTGCCAGCGCTGCGTGATATCGTTACCGTCAATAAACACGTGCCGGGTTTCGTCAATGCCACTGTCATTCGAAAAATAAACATCATCAAAGCTGTCTGCTACCGGGGTGCCCAGAGAATTAAAATGAACATTGGCAGTGCGCAGGCGGTTGGTCATAGATGTGGTGTAATAGTAAGTAAAAAAAGACGCAGTATAGTAACAGTATTGCGCCAGACTGTTGACCCTTATTGATGGTATGGAGGCGTGTTTTCGTCGGCTGGTGTTTTACAAGGTGCGCGTTGCAGCAACGATAATACGCCTGCGAGCTTAGGTAAATAGGGTAAAAAAGTGCGCTTCGCGCTGTCATCAACAACCCGTTATTTGCTGGCGCAGTCCGATATTGCCCTTGAAATCCACTACAATATAACCAAGCTTAATAAAAACAGCGCGGTAAAGGTGGCAATTTGCTGCGAAATCACGTAGAAAAGGGTCGCAAAAGAGCAGACCACTTAGTGTCTCAAAATCATTACTATAGGCGGCACTAACGCAAAAGGATAATTATGAGAAGAGCAGTTATTACAGGACTGGGTATCGTATCCAGTATTGGCACCAATCAAGATGAAGTTACAGCCTCTTTAAAAGCGGGCAAATCTGGTATTACCTTTTCCGAACAGTTTGCTGAAATGGGCCTGCGAAGCCAGGTATGGGGCAATGTCGACATTGACTTCAAAGACCATATCGACCGTAAAATATTGCGTTTTATGGGCGGCGCGGCAGCGTATGCCTATATCGCCATGAAGCAAGCGGTGGAAGACAGCGGCCTGACAGAAGCCCAGATCTCCAATATTCGCACGGGAATCGTGGCCGGCTCCGGTGGTGGGTCGTCTGAAAATCAGGTCGGCTCGGCCGATGTGATCCGCGAAAAGGGTGTTAAGCGCGTCGGGCCTTACATGGTACCGCGCTGCATGGGCTCAACCGTATCAGCATGTCTGGCGACGCCGTTTAAAATACTGGGCGTTAACTATTCTATTTCGTCGGCGTGTGCCACCAGTGCCCACTGTATCGGCCATGCGCTTGAGCTTATTCAACTGGGTAAACAAGACGTTATCTTTGCCGGTGGTGGCGAAGAATTAAGCTGGGCCCTGTCAGGGCAGTTTGATGCCATGGGCGCGCTGTCAACGAAATACAACGATAATCCGGCAACAGCCTCTCGTACCTACGACGCTGACCGCGATGGGTTCGTCAGCAGCGGCGGTGGCGGTATGGTTGTGGTTGAAGAGCTTGAGCACGCCTTAGCGCGCGGTGCAACGATTTACGGTGAAGTGGTTGGTTACGGCGCTACCTCTGACGGTTTCGACATGGTTGCGCCATCAGGCGAGGGCGCAGTACGGTGTATGCAAATGGCATTACAAGGTATTGATGCACCTATTGATTACCTTAATACCCACGGTACCTCTACGCCAGTTGGCGACGTAAAAGAGCTGGCCGCCATTCAGCAAGTCTTTGGTGATTCTGGTGTACCTCTGGCATCTACCAAATCGCTGACTGGCCACGCACTGGGTGCAGCCGGCGTTAACGAAGCTATTTACAGCCTGCTAATGATGAAGCACGGTTTTATCGCGCCATCAATTAACATCGATAACCTCGATGAAGCGGCCGCTGGTTTGGATGTAGTGACGTCAACCCGTGAGACTACCCTCAATACGGTGATGTCGAACAGCTTCGGCTTTGGTGGCACCAATGCCTCGCTGGTAATGAAACGCTACGAGCAATAATCAGCGATATCTGTCGATGATATGAAAGACCGGAGCAGATGCTCCGGTTTTTTAGTTTTTAGCTATAACAAAATGTTTTTCAGAACTATTGGCACTTAATATACACTGCGCTTTATGAAAATACGCTACGAAAACTCATTGCCCCTGGCGGCTGAATTCTTTTCCTCGCTCGGCCATGCCGAGGGGTTTGATACCGGTACGCTCAAGCCCGAAGATCTCATCGGTGTGGATGTACTTGCCGTACGCTCTACCACTCAGGTGCATGCTGAACTGCTCAGTTGTGCTAACCGATTGCTCCTGGTGGGCACCGCCACGGCGGGCATTAATCACCTTGATACCGCCTATCTTGACCGTGCCGGGATCCGTTGGATGTCGGCTGCCGGTTGCAATGCTCAGGCAGTTGCAGAGTACGTACTTAGCGTATTGTTTAATGCCCATAAGCAGCAGATTACCAATTTAAACAATGCTACCGTTGGTATTGTTGGGGCGGGATTCGTGGGCACTGCCCTGGCTGAGTTACTTGAGGTGTTAGGGATTGCCTGTGTGCTGTACGACCCGCCCCTGCAAGAGCGCGGCGATCCGCGTGACTTTGTCTCCTGGCAACGCATTGAAGAGTGCGACGTAATTACGTTGCATGTGCCGTTTACCCGTAACGGTGATTACGCTACCGAGGCTATGATCAATGAGCAGGTACTCAGTAAGCTTAATTGTAAGCAGCTGTTGATTAATGCCTGTCGTGGCGAAGTGATTGACGAGCCCGCGCTGAAACAGCGTTTGATGGCAGACGATGCGCCCGTTGTGGTACTTGATGTATTTGCCAATGAACCCGGCATTGATATGGAGTTGCTGCCCCTTTTGTGGTTGGCGACACCGCATATTGCCGGGCACAGCATTGAAGGCAAATTACTCGGTACACAGCGTGTTTATCAAGCTGTTTGTGAGCTGCTGGGCATCACAGCAGATAAAACCCTGAGTGATTTTCTGCCTGAACGGCCAAATTTGCATCTTGACCTTGAATTATGCCGCGATCAAAGCGACAATCTTGCCCCCGCATTATCACTGGCTTTGTCGGTGTATGACGTGACTAACGATAATAATAACTTTCGTCAGGGAATGACCGGGGCTGAAACTTTCAGTGCAATGCGTAAAGCGTATGGTATTCGCCGTGAAATAGCGGGTCATCAGGTCGATGGGCTGACTCAGGCGCAGCCTTTGGTCGCAGCGCAGCTTGCACAGTTAGGCTTTAACCTAAAATAACGACAGAATGATTACCGTCAGTTTTTTTAATGGCAAATGTTTGCCAAGCAAGTTAGTGTATTAGGAGCACAACCTATTATGTCACAAGCCTTCAACGTAGCCGTTCTTGGTGCCACAGGTCTGGTTGGTCAGACCATGATTGAAATTCTGGAACAACGGAAGTTTCCGATCGCTAAGCTGTATCCGTTAGCCAGTAAACGTTCGGCCGGCGGCACGATTACGTTCAAGGGCGAAGAAGTAGAAGTACTGGATGCCGCTGAGTTTGACTGGACCCAGGTTCAGTTTGGTTTTTTCTCTGCTGGCGGCAGTGTCTCTGCAGAATTTGCGCCACGCGCAGCGGAAGCCGGTTGTATTGTTATCGATAACACCTCACATTTCCGTTACGAGCCGGATATTCCGTTGGTCGTGCCAGAAGTTAACCCACAGGCGCTGGCTGATTTTCGTAATCGCAACATTATTGCTAACCCGAATTGCTCTACCATTCAGATGCTGGTGGCGTTAAAGCCCATTCAGGATGCTGTTGGTATTGAACGCATTAACGTCTGTACTTATCAGTCGGTATCAGGTGCGGGTAAGTCGGCAATGGAAGAGCTGGCCAAGCAAACTGCGGATTTACTCAGCGCACGTGAAATCACGCCAGAAGCCTTCAGCCGCCAGATTGCGTTTAATGCGATCCCGCAAATTGATGTGTTTATGGACAACGATTACACCAAAGAAGAAATGAAAATGTCCTGGGAAACCAAGAAAATCATGGGCGATGAGAGCATTTTGGTGAATCCTACCGCTGTGAGGGTACCGGTCTTCTTTGGTCACGGTGAAGCGATTCATATTGAAACCCGCCAGCCGATTGACGCTGAAGAGGTTAAACAACTGTTAGCCAAGGCACCAGGCATTAAAGTGTATGGCACCCGCGAGGAATTCCCGACGCAGGTAAGCAGTGCCAGTGGTAACGATGAAGTGCATGTGGGACGTATTCGTAACGACATCACCCATCCGAATGGCATCAATATGTGGGTAGTCTCCGACAATATTCGTAAAGGTGCAGCCACTAACAGCGTACAAATTGCTGAAGTGTTGGTTCGCGATTATTTATAATTAGTCGCTCAACACACTTGTTTATGGTGCCAGCGGCATTAAAACAGGGACTAAACTTCTGACCACAGTGGTCGATAATAACAAAAGCGGGCCGGTTCCCGCTTTTGTTGGTTTTAAACTGCCGGAAAACGATTTAAAGCCAGTACCGGTCATCTACTTGCAACATTTTCTAGATCGACTCGGGTAACTGGTTTATATTTTGTATAAGAACAAAATACGGTAAACGCGTAAACACACATCAGAGCGAGTTATCGGTGATCTGCCATCGGTTGGTTTACGGTTACTGTACCCTGATAAATACGGGTAAATTGCCAACATAACAACAAACACGCCAGGTGGTCCGCGCTATGATACCGCTGCTGGCATTTGCGAATGTGAACCAGTAATGCTACAGGTCGCATGACGCTTTAGGGCAAAAAAGGAACGCTATGAAATTGCATTTAACCGGCTGCTTGCTACTAATAATGCTATCCAGCATGATGAGCGAACCGGTTGCAGCACAAAGTACTCCGCTGCGAGGACCTAAAGACGCTACCAATCAGTATTCCGGCGTAGTGTTTGGCCCGATTGACTCCGACGATACCTTGTGGCGGGTTGCGAATCGTTACCGGCAGAATCCGAACCTGTCTATTTATCAGGTTATGGTGGCGATTTACGAACTTAATCCTGATGCCTTTGAACAAGGCAACCTCAATTTAATGGTCGACGGGGCAACGCTACGGCTCCCCTCAGAACGCTATATTGCCCGCATAGATAAGGAAAAGGCCCGTCAAAAGGCCGAAGCCGATGATGCCGCGTTTGCGCGTATGGCAAATCAACCCGGCGACAGCCTGCGTAATCTCAAACCGCCCGTTCCACTGGTGAATCAGGATGATTTAAGCCAAACCAAAACCCAGATTGAACAACAGCTTTCGCAAATCGATCAGTCGCAGGCCCGTCAGTTTGAAGAGTTACGCAACCAGTTTGCGTTATCGATAGACAGTGTTCAGGCCTTGCTTGACGATAATCGACAACTGTACGAGCGCATTGACAAAATAAACGAAGATCTGAATGAGTTGCGCAATCGGGTTGGCGAAGATGTAGAAGCTAAGGTTGATGAGCAGTTAGCGCTGCAAAAAGAGCTGCGTGAACTGTTGATGAGGGAACGCGCAGAAAAAGAAGCCGAAGCTTCAAGTTCGCTGATGAACAAGCTCACCAGCCCAATGGCACTGATCATCGGCAGCGGCTTACTGAGCGTATTAATGATAGCAGGGTTGGCCGTATGGTTAGTAAAGCGTAAACCTGCGACCCGCGAAGAAAAAAAACAACCTGAGCAGGAAGCGCCCCGCCAGCCTGAAGAAGGTATTGCCGATTTATCCACCACCGTCGATAGCGATTTAGGTGATGATGAGCTTTCGGATGAAGAGCTGTTCAACGATGATGATTTGCTCGATGATGTGTTGTCATCTGAACTGGAAGAGTCGCTGAATGAAGAAGACAGCTTTGACTCCCTCGATGATGATATGTTGGTGCCGGAAGATACCGATGAATTTGACGTCGGTGACTCTTCGTTGGATCAGGACGATCTTGATAACCTGTTTGACGACGAGTTCAGTAAAACTGACAGTGACGAAGCCATTGACCTGTCTGATGATGACGACCTGCTTGATGAGTTTGACAGCGGCGACGATGAGACTGAAGAGTCGGAATCGGCTACTGACGAAGAGCTGGCAGCACTGCTTGATGGCACAGACGAAACCGAAGACGGCACTGATGCACCCAAGCAAGATGCTGACGATGACAGTGCAGAAGAACTCACCGACAGTGATGATATTGATGCGTTGCTGGCTGCCGAACAATCGACTGACGATGCCATAGCAAGCATTGACGACGACGATGATACCCCGGAGATATCCATCGATGACTTGCTGGAAGAAAACCAGCAAAACAAAGTTGAAGAAGCCAGGTTACCAATAGAAGACGGCCCGGTTGGCGAAGAAATGCTTGAAAAACTGGACGAAGAAATCGTTCAGCAATCGCAGGAGCTGGATCGCCTGACCGACAGCATTATTGATGAAATGGACCAGATCGACATGATGGGCGATTTGCTGGGTGATTGGGACGAGGACGAAGACGACAGTGATGCTGCTGAGGACGAAATCACTACCGATACCGCCGCCGTCGACGATCAGGCCAAGTTACGCAGTATCGACGATATCACCGACGATTTAGACGACATCGATTTAGATAATATCGAAAACGCTGACGCATTTAATGACCCATTATCAGACGAGTTACTTGCCGAATTAGAAGCAGAGTTACCGGAAGAAGATATTGACGATGAAGCACTGCCGGAAGATGCAGATATTGATGAAAGTCTGTTTGAGCAGGATGTCAGTGATGATCTGACCAATGAATTGCTCGAGGAGCTCGGCGTAGAAGACGAGGCCGAAGCAGGCACTGAGGAAAGCCCGGCAGATAACGCAGATACCGACGATGATGACGATATTGACGATGAGTTAACCAAAGAGCTGCTGGCAGAATTAGAACAGAGTGATGACACACCCGAGCCTGAAGCTGAGCCGGAGCCTGAAGCCGAGTCTGAGTCTGAAGCTGAACCCGAGCCTGAAGCCGAGTCTGAGTCTGAAGCTGAACCCGAGCCTGAAGCGGAGTCAGAGCCTGAAGCTGAGCCGGAGCCTGAAGCCGAGTCTGAGTCTGAAGCTGAACCCGAGCCTGAAGCGGAGTCAGAGCCTGAAGCGGAGTCAGAGCCTGAAGCTGAGCCGGAGTCTGAAGCTGAGCCGGAGTCTGAAGCTGAGCCCGAGCCTGAATTAGAGCCCGAGCTTGAGCCGGAAGCAGAACCAGAGCCTGAAGAGTCACAGAGCGATGAAGATCCGCTGGAAAAGGCACTGGCTGATTTCGATAAGCAAATGATGGATGATATTCCATCTTTGTCAGGCGGATACGAACAAACTGAGGCGCATTCAAGTAATGATTTCGATGATGACATCCTTGATGAGGCGTTAAGCGATTTCGACAGTGATGCTGATAGTTTCGAGCTCGAACAGGAACAAGATGGTGTTCTGCCAGGTGAACAAAATGACGCGCCGGCAAGAGCAAAAAATCAAAGTATTGAGGTCGATGAACTCGAAGACGTTCCGGGGTTAGATGACTGGCTGGATGACGCCGACGGCGCAGAAGAGCTGTCGATACTGGACGATCTCGATAACAGTGAGTTTGACGATCTCTTAGGTGAGTTAGGCAATGAGTCTGACACATCGCCTGAGCAAGCGGACGAAGAGCTGAAACTGGACAATCCGGATTTAGATCTCGATGCACTGTTCAGTGAAACAGCAGATGAGAGCGACCCGGACCTGGCCCCGGCAACCGACGATAAGACAGAGTCAATGTCGTCACCTGGTGAGGAAGACGACTATGTTGATGTCGACACCCTCATGGCAGAAGCCGATGATATCCTCGATGAAGAAGAAGAGCGCGAGCTTGAGCTGGACGTGAGTCTGGGTGAATTCAGTGGCGTAAATGACGATGACGATGTGTTCGATATCGACAAAGATGCCGGCCAGAACGCCAATCTTGATTTAGCCAGGGTATACATCGAAATGGACGATCACGAGGCAGCTAAAGAACTGCTCGAGGAAGTAATGAACAAAGGTTCTGAGGCGCAGCAGGAAGAAGCACGCAGCCTGATTGACTCATTGACAAACCAGTAATATCCCCAACGTTTATGCAGCGCGCTGGCGTTATATGCATTGATACCTGTCGCTGATAACCCGGTGTTATCGGCGACATTTTTATTTGGTTATTAATAGGAATACAACACATGGACTATAGTCGCCGTAAACAAGTTAATCAGCGCTCGTTAACAGGCGCATTTGTGGTTGCAGCGGGCCTGATTTTTGGCGCCGTGCTGCCGGGCCAAGCCGCGCTTTCAGACCAACAGGTTACCACCCTCGACACGATCAAAAGAGACGTGTCAGCTGCATCGCACTCCTATCAGCTTATCGAATCACTCACCACCGAAGTGGGTGCGCGTATGGTGGGCACCCCCGGTGCGGATCTGGCTACTGACTGGGCCGTTAACAAAATGAATCAACTGGGTTTCGACAAGGTCTGGGTGGAAGAAAGCGACGCGCAGCTATGGCAACGCGGCGATCTGAGCGCGAGTATCACGGCGCCGTATCCGCACAAATTAGTGGCTATTGCCCTGGGCGGTAGTGTGGGTACCAATGGCAAGCCAGTCGAGGCAGAGGTGGTGTATTTTGCTAATTTGCAGGCCCTTCAGGACGCCCCGGCAAACAGCCTGACAGGCAAAATTGCCTACGTCGGCTATCGCATGGAGCGCCATATCGACGGTCATGGCTATGGCAAGGCTGTTGGTGCACGGGTAGCTGGTGCCAGTGCGGCGGCGCAAAAAGGCGCGGTGGCATTTGTCATGCGTTCGGTGGGAACCGACACTAACCGCATTGCTCACACCGGAATGATGCGCTACGAAGATGGCGTTAAAAAAATTCCGGCCGTGGCCCTGTCTAACCCGGATGCTGATTTACTGGAAAATATGCTGCACCGCGAAGAGCCGGTGAAGTTTTCATTAACCACAAACGCCAGCGGACCCACTGGTAAAACCGTGACCATTGCCAATGTTATTGGTGAAGTCACCGGCAGTGAGTCGCCGGACGAACTCATTACGCTGGGGGCACACATCGATAGCTGGGATGTGGGCACCGGTGCAATAGATGACGGTATCGGAATTGGCATTGTGTTGGCGGCCGGACACTACATCGCCAATATGCCAACGCGACCGGCACGGACCATTCGCGTAATCCTATTTGCCGCAGAAGAGATAGGTTTAGTTGGCGTACGCGATTATGTGGCACGGCACAAAGACAATATCAGTAACCATATGATTGGTGCGGAATGGGATTTTGGTAATGGCCGTATTTATCAGTTGGAGCCCGGAGTGGGGCCTTCGGCGTTAAATTCGATCCGCGATTTTGCAACCTATTTAGCACCAATGGGCGTCGCCCTGGCACCAACCAATACCGCCAAAGGTCAGTCAGATATGAGTCTGCTCGGTGCAGCAGGGCAACCGGCTGTGAACTTTGCTCCGGATGGCCTGGATTACTTTGATTATCACCATACTGACAATGACACCCTGGATAAGGTTGATCAGGAAGCACTAAAAGTGAATACCGCCATTTACACACTTTTTGCCTGGTACGCTGCCAGCAGCGAGGTGAATTTTCATCAGTAGCACGGCGTTTACGCAGCACTCACAACCCAGCTGCTAAGCGCCTTTGGCGTTGCTTGCAGTCAGTGAATTTGAACAGATGGTAAAATTCACTGACTGCAATTGCCCAATCGCCTGTCATTACGTAAACTTACGCCCCCAAAGTCAGCCAAAGCAGTGAAACGATGACCCGTATAGCCCTAGGTATTGAATATGATGGTGCCCAGCATTTTGGCTGGCAACGACAGCGTGAAGTGCCCAGTGTGCAGGGCTACCTGGAAAAAGCCCTGTCGACCGTCGCCAATACGCCGGTAGAAGTGCAATGTGCCGGGCGAACGGATGCCGGTGTGCATGCAACCGGTCAGGTGGTGCATTTTAACTGTACTGCAGAGCGCCCGCTCAAAGCCTGGACCATGGGGGTAAATGCAAACCTGCCAGACTCAATTGCGGTAAAATGGTGTACCCCGGTGAGTGATGATTTTCATGCCCGCTTTTCGGCTACCGGCCGGCGCTACCGCTACGTGATTTACAATCATAAAATGCGCCCGGCAATACTGCACCATGGCGTTACCCACGTCCACCGCGACCTTAACGAACAGCGTATGCACGAGGCGGCGCAAGCGTTGCTGGGTGAACAGGATTTTAGTGCGTTCAGAGCGGCATTGTGTCAGTCGAAGAGCCCATTTCGTAATGTCACCCGGGTCACGGTGAGCCGCCAGGGAAACTACGTCGTTGTTGATATTAGTGCCAATGCGTTTTTGCATCATATGGTGCGGAATATTGTTGGCTCTCTGATTGAGGTGGGCAGTGGTCACCAGCCCATTGAATGGATAGCTCAGTTACTGGCCGGGAAAGACCGTACCGTGGCGGCGGCCACATCAAAGCCAAATGGTTTATATCTGGTGGCAGTGGATTATCCTGCTGAGTTTGGCTTGCCTGCACCCACCCTTGGCCCATTGTTTTTACCTGATAACTAAACCGCGTTTAATGGCCGGGTACGGAGGGCTAGGCTAGAGTGGGCAACCCGTCGCCGTATTAACCAAACACAGGTAATTGACCACACGCAGTACAGTGAATAACCAACCTTTGAAGAAACGCTCTAACTCAAGGTTTACAGTTATAAATATTTATACTTCTTAGACCAGTTTTACTTTTCGCTATTACTTTGAATATGCTCTAATATGGGCCACATTGGCAGTCGCCGCAGAACATAATTTTCAATCTTGTTGCCAGCGCACTAACAAACAGTACAAAGCGCTACGGTAAAGATTACTAAAATGAGGATATCTCTGGCATGAGCTGGATTCAAAAAATTCTTCCAAAAAACCAAACGTCTACTAAAGGGAATGTACCTGAAGGGATTTGGACCAAGTGTAACGAATGTCAGGCCATGCTGTATAAGCAAGACCTCGAAAAGCAACTTGAAGTCTGCCCTAAATGCGACAACCATATGCGCATTGGCGCACGTAAACGTCTTGATGCGTTTCTCGACGCCGGGGACCGCCAGGAACTGGCCAGCGAACTGGAACCGCAGGATATACTCAAGTTTAAAGACTCCAAGCGTTATAAAGACCGTATCAGCGCGGCGCAAAAAGCGACTAACGAAAAAGATGCACTGATAGTCATGAAGGGCAAGCTCAAGGGCATGCCGGTTATTGTTGCCAGCTTTGAGTTTGCGTTTATGGGCGGGTCTATGGCATCGGTAGTGGGGGCGCGTTTTGTCGCCGCGGTTAACGCCGCCATTGAGCAAAACTCGCCGCTCATTTGTTTTTCTGCCAGTGGTGGAGCGCGTATGCAGGAAGCGCTGCTGTCGTTAATGCAAATGGCCAAAACCTCTGCCGCCTTGGCAAAACTAACCAAAAAAGGCTTGCCGTATATTTCGGTGATGACCGACCCAACCATGGGCGGCGTGTCAGCCAGCCTGGCGACACTGGGTGACATTAACGTTGCAGAGCCTAAGGCTTTGATTGGCTTTGCCGGCCCACGGGTTATCGAACAAACTGTACGTGAAAAACTGCCGGAAGGTTTCCAGCGCAGTGAGTTTTTACTTGAAAAGGGCGCAATCGATATGATTGTTGACCGCCGCCAAATGCGCGACAAGTTGCACAGCGTGCTGGCCAAACTACACCGCCCTGATTAAATACCAGGGCCAACGGCCTGAATATGTCTAGAAATTTGCAGCAATGGCTCAGTTACCTTGAGTCCATTCACCCCAGTACAATTGATATGGGCCTGGAACGTGTTGCCCGCGTAGCCAGTCAACTCAATATTCACTTTACCAGTCGCGTCATTACGGTTGGCGGCACGAACGGTAAAGGCACCACTTCAGCACTTATTGAAAACGCTTTACTCGCCGAAGGCCTGAGCGTTGGTGTGTATAGCTCGCCACATTTACTTGATTACCGTGAACGAGTGCGGATCAACAATACGCTGCCATCAGAGGCTGTCTTTTGTGCTGCTTTTGAACACGTTGAGACAGCACGCGGTGATACCAGCCTGACGTATTTTGAATTTGGCACCCTGGCAGCTATGTTAATGCTAATGGATGCGGCGGCTGATGTGGTAATTCTGGAAGTGGGGCTGGGAGGCCGGCTGGATGCCACCAACATTATTGCCCCCGATTGCGCTGTTATTACCAGTATTGGTCTTGATCACCAGGATTGGTTAGGCGACACCCGGGAAAAGATCGCCACCGAGAAAGCCGGAATTATCAGGCCCCGAGGTAAAGTAGTGATTGGTGAGCCCGCGCCCCCTGAAACCTTAAACGACGCGGTAAAAAACCTCAATGCCGATGCCCTGTGGGCCGGCCTGCAGTTTAGTATCGCCGCGGCCGCGCAAGGTGTGGTATTTACTCACGGTGATTTCAGTGTTGAACTACCTCACACGGCAATTCCACTGAACAATGTGGCCACTGCAATGGCGGTGCTAAGACATGCTGACTTTGCGGTCAGTGAGGCCAGTATGCAGCGCGCAGTGGCTGCCACCGCGTTACCAGGACGGCGCCAGCTTATTGCCACACAACCGGCTACTTATCTGGATGTGGGGCATAACCCACAGGCGACAGAATCACTGGTGGAATGGCTCAATACCAAAGCGTTTCAACAATTACATATTGTGATTGCTATGCTTAATGATAAAGCGCCGGCGGCATCTCTGGCACCTTTTTTACCCTTTGCCCCACAATGGTATCTGGGCTCTACTCATGGCCCGCGGGGGCTTGGTTCAGAGCATCTGGCAAAAGCGTTGCCAGAGGGTCAGGCAACGCAGTTATTCGCTGATGTCGTCAGTGCTTATGAGACTGCGCGATATGCTGCCAATAACGACGACCTGATTTTAGTGGTTGGCTCTTTTCATACGGTTGCAGATATTCTGGCGTTACCGCACAATACAGAAAACTAACAACGGGAACTCAGACAGTGGCGTCAGCGTTACAAAACAGATTAGTAGGTACGGTTATCCTGGTCGCCGTAGCGGTGATATTTTTACCTGATATGCTCGATGGTAAGAAATCGCGCAGCTCTGATGTGTTCGTTAACGTACCGGCGGCCCCCAATAAGAAACCGATTGTTAATCCGGAGCCCTTTCCGGAGGAGCGGGTTAAAAATACCGCTCAGCGTCCTGTAGAGATTGTTGATGAGCCTGCGTTAGACGATCAGCCCACCGCCAGCGCCGATACCCCGGCTCCTCAGGACGCTGCCGAAGAACAGGACGATCTTGCGTCACAAACAGTAATAGAGGCGCCTGATGAAGCCCGGCAGAGTAATGGCTGGGTAATACAATTAGGTAGCTTTCGGCATTCCAAGAACGTCAAACAGCTGTTAGATAAGCTCGAAAATGCCGGTTACCGGGCATTTAGCCGACCCATTGTGACCAGCTCTGGCCCGCTCACGAAAGTATTTGTAGGGCCTAATCTCAATAAAAATGAGCTGGACGATGCGCTGTCTCACCTGCAGGAAATTACCGGGCTGCGCGGCAAGGTTACGCAGTTCAGTGTGAATGGTTAAGCAGGCACCTGAATAGGTGAGCAATGAATTTTTACAAGGTTTTAATCACCAGGACAGTTAAGTTGACACCAACACACAACACAGGTGTCGAACACTGGTAATCAGTCTGACTTCTGGTAGAATGCGCGCGAATTCCACGCGATGCTGATTTTTTAGCTGTATCGCTAACAGGATGGGTAAGTATCATCAAATGAATTGGCTGGATTACACAATCCTAGGTGTGGTAGCACTTTCCACGCTTATCAGTTTGGTGCGCGGCTTCGTGAAAGAAGCTATATCTCTTGCAGTATGGTTTGCTGCCATGTTTGTCGCCAGTCAATTTTATGCTGACCTCGCTGTTTATTTCACCCGAATCGAAGATGAACTCATACGCAATGGCGCTGCTATCGCCGTGTTGTTTATTGCGACGCTCTTACTGGGTGCATTAATTAGTTACACAATAAGCCAATTAGTTGAGGCAACCGGGTTGTCTGGTACCGACCGTGCCCTTGGGGCCGTTTTTGGCGCATTACGCGGCGTACTTATCGTGAGTGCGCTATTGTTTTTTCTGGATACATTTACACCCTCAGCGTCGTCACAATGGTGGCAGACATCGGTGTTAGTACCAGAGTTTGCAGTAATAATTGAGTGGTTTTTTAGTTATATAAAAGACAGCTCCAGTTTTTTAACTCCCGCTTAAATAGGTAACCTATATGTGTGGTATTGTCGGAATTGTTGGTAAAACACCGGTTGCTCAGTCGCTGTATGACTGTTTAACAGTATTGCAACACCGGGGTCAGGATGCGGCAGGCATAATGACAGTCAATAATGGTGTGTTTAATCTGCGTAAAGACAATGGACTGACCCGGGATGTATTTCATACCCGTCACATGAAACGTCTGACCGGGAATATGGGCATAGGCCATTGCCGGTATCCTACTGCAGGTTCGTCGAGCTCTGCCGAAGCACAGCCGTTTTATGTTAACTCACCGTTTGGTATTGCCTTTGCGCACAATGGTAACCTGACCAACGCCAGTGATTTACAACAAGAAGTGGCGCGTGTTGCCCGTCGTCATATTAATACGACGTCTGACTCAGAAATTCTGATGAATATTTTTGCCCACGAGTTATCGCAGCGCACGTCAGGATTAACCGTGTCACCCAAAGACATTTTTGAAGTGGTTACCAATGTGCATAATAAAGCGCGTGGCGCCTATGCGGTTGTAGCAGCCATCATTGGCTTAGGTATTGTGGCATTTCGTGATCCCAATGGTATTCGTCCGTTGGCGCTGGGTAAGCGCGTTACCGAAATGGGCGAAGAGTACATGGTGGCATCAGAAAGCGTTGCACTGGATGCCGTTGGTTTTCAGTTTATTCGCGATGTGGCACCGGGCGAAGCGGTATTTATCACCGAACAGGGCGAGTTGTTTACCCAGCAATGTTCGCAAAATCCGGTTACTGCACCGTGTATATTTGAGTTTGTTTATTTTGCCCGTCCTGATTCGTTTATCGACGGTATCTCAGTGTATGCCTCGCGCGTTAACATGGGTAAAAAGCTCGGCGCTAAGATAGCCAAAGAGTGGGCCGATTTAGACATCGATGTGGTGATCCCGATCCCCGAAACTTCCATGGATATCGCGCTGCAAATTTCTAATACGCTTAATCTGCCGTATCGTCAGGGCTTTGTGAAGAACCGTTATATTGGTCGTACTTTTATTATGCCGGGTCAAACTCAGCGTAAAAAATCAGTACGCCGGAAACTCAACGCGATTTCCTCTGAGTTTAAAGGTAAAAACGTACTGTTAGTGGATGACTCCATTGTACGCGGTACCACCTCGGGGCAAATCATTGAGATGGCGCGTGAGTCAGGGGCTAAAAAAGTGTATTTTGCCTCGGCGGCACCAGAAATTCGTTTCCCGAATGTGTACGGTATTGATATGCCATCAGCAAACGAACTCATTGCTTACGGACGTGAAATTGACCAAATCTCTGACCTTATTCAGGCAGACGGTCTGATTTTCCAGGATATTGATGATTTGGTCGACGCGGTGCAACAAGAAAACCCGCAGATCAAACGCTTTGAAACGTCGGTATTTGACGGCAACTATATTACCGGCGACGTAGACCAGGCCTACCTGGAACGCATTGATGCAGCGCGCAACGATATGGCACGCCGGGCGCCGGTGGTACAGGCAGAGTTGTCTAATCTGGATATGCACAATTTCGAAGCCTGAGGCAGGCTGCTGATAACGCGCAAGCAAATAAAAAGCCGTGCCCTGTTAAAGTAACAGGTGCACGGCTTTCTGCTTTAAGAATCAACAGTCCCTAACAGGCCTAGTGGCTATAGATAGGGCCTAATCCCATGCTCCATAAAATCACCGAACCGGCCATTAATATCACCAGCAACACCAGACCGCAGGTAACCACTGAGCTTGAATAAATAAAGCCTTTCTCTTCGGGAATGTGCAGCATAATCGGCACACCGGAATACAGCAGATAAACAGAGTACGATAATCCCACCAGGCCTATTGTCATAATAAACCACAGTTCAGGGTAGAGCCCGGCAAATCCAACCATAAACAACGGTGTTGCAGTATAAGCGGCCAGTTCAAGTGACTGCGTGTAAGTGGGCGAGGCGTCGAATGCCTTTGCCAGCTCATTAATCAGTACGGCCAGCGCTACTACGCCGGTCACTAAACCAAAGTACATTGCCAGGCTCATTAATAACGCGCTTTGCTGCGTTAGCCTGATGAGCTCACCTGCACCAATGCTCCAGCCAAGGTGCGCCGCTGAGTAATACCCAACGATCGCCGGAATCAAAGCAATAATCGCGATATGGCTGAACGCATAGAGATAGTTTTCGTGACGCGTATCTATCGTTTGCCATTCTTCTTTAGGATGGGTGTAAATTCCCCACAGGTGGTTCAGGATCATATTGGTTCCTTGAGCATCAAACAGTCAGCAGGATGTTTTTAAATTGTTATTAAATTAACAAATATTAAACAATTTAAGTCTTATCCATCTGCCAGATGAAGTCAATGACTTTTGCATGAAATTTAAACAAAGATACTCATGGCTCAGTTTTGCGTTGCAGGAGGCGCTATTCTCCTTAAGCGATTGATGTCGCGATGCCCGGTAAAGCCGTCTTATTAACTTACTGCCTTTAGGTTTATAACCGAGCAGGTATAATGCCTGCAATTACGCTAACGAGACGCAATTTTGGACGAGTTACTATTGCCTATTCGACAGTTTTTAGGCTGTCAAACCCCCCAGCGCTGGATTGCTGAAGCCATCAAGCCGGAAAATCTGCACGTGGTGCTGCTGGATCACCTGGTGTGTGAGTTGAAGGCAGCCCAGTCAGCCATGTATTTAATTCGTAAATATGCGGTAGATAAACAAAGCGGCGATGCCTTACTGGCATGGCTAAAACCCTTTGAGGATTTTACCTACCGTAAAGTGGGTGACTGGCGGGAGCTGGCTAAGCACGAAAAACTGAATAAAGCCATGCTACCCAAATCCGGCACACCTTACAGCCAGGAGCTTATTGATAAAATGGTGCTGTTGATAAGGGAAGAGCTGCATCATTTTTATCAGGTGCTGGAAATCATGGATGAATATGCCATTGAATACGAATCGGTGGGTTCGAGCCGGTATGCACGCGGTATGCTGCGCCATGTGCGCACTTACGAACCGCAGGCGCTTATCGATAAGCTCATTTGCGGTGCCTATATTGAGGCCCGCTCCTGCGAGCGTTTTGCCGTGCTGGTGCCCTACGTAGATAAACGCCTGTCAGACTTTTATTATTCTCTGTTACGCTCAGAAGCGCGCCATTATCAGGATTATCTCACCCTGGCGGAAAAAATAGCCGGTGAGGATATATCCGCACGCGTCGCATTTTTTTGTGATATCGAAACCGAACTGATATCGTCTCCCGATGAGGACTTTAAGTTTCATAGCGGTATTCCGGCTTAGTGTTTTTGTGACTCATCCAAGGTCAAGAATTTGTAATTATAAAAGTAGACTAAAGGTATATAGCGATTTTTAAATGCTGTGTCATACTTTAGTTGATATTGAACAATTAAAGTACTGTATGTTTTACAAGCAATTAAAAGCCGACTATGCCGAGGCGCTGGCAGAGCTGGCTGAATATAAACAAGCGTATAACGGCCTTAAAAGCGAAATGCTCTATTTTGAGCTGGCTCCGGGTGGCGAGATAGCGAACGTGAGTCAACACGCAGAAAGCGCGCTGAACCTTCGGTCCAATGCCTTAACCGGCAAGCCTTTTACACAATGTGTAGCAGAGAGCATGCGGGCAAGCAGCCATTATAAAGCGCTCGTCGATGCCATTAAAGCGCAGCGACATTGGTCAGGTCTTATCGATTTAAATCAAGGTAATGAGACGTTTTCGCTAATGGTGACATTGCAACCTTTCCTGAATAGCAAAGGGCAGTGTATCCGCTTTGATATCTTCGCTAAAAACCTGACCGCAGAAATGCAAAATTCGCGAAAAAGTGACGATATCATGAAGGCGTTGGATCGCTCTATGGCTATCATAGAGTTTACCCCTACCGGTCACATCATTAATGCGAACACGCCATTTTTGCAGACCATGGGCTATTCACTTAATGAAATAAAAGACAAGCACCACAGTATTTTTTGTACCAGGGCAATGGCAGAAAGTGCTGAGTATAAACACTTTTGGCAAAATCTGGCCCAGGGCAGGTTTTTATCAAACCGGTTTGAACGGGTGGATAAGCACGGCCAGTCTGTGTGGCTGGAAGCAACATACAACCCGGTGTTTGATGGCAAAGGAAAAGTCTACAAGGTGGTTAAGTTCGCCACCAATATTACCGACAAGGTTAAGCAAGAGCAGCGCGTCAATGATGCAGCTAAAATGGCCTCTCAGATGTCTGGCGAAACCGGCATTAATGCGGAGAAAAGCCAGCAGTTGATGAGTAAAATGGTGACAACGCTGGTTGCCCTGACCGAGCAAATGAAACGAGCGTCCAACGAAATTGGCGAGCTGGAACAACAGTCTTCAGCGCTCAATCAAATGGTCAGTGCTATTAGTGCCATTGCTGATCAAACCAACTTACTGGCATTAAACGCTGCTATAGAGGCCGCCCGGGCGGGCGATCAGGGCAGAGGATTCGCGGTGGTGGCCGATGAGGTAAGAGAGTTAGCGTCCAGAACAACGGATTCTACCAAGGAGATCATGACGGTATTTTCGCGTAATGATCAGTCGACCAAAGACGTGGTGGGGACGATAAAGCAGGGCCTGGACATTCTCGACAAGGTCACCACGCAATTAGAAGAAACCAAAATGTCGATTAGTGATATTGAACAAGGATCAGCAAAAGTCATTGCTGCCGTGGAACAACTATCAAATACATAAATGCAGGTCACCAGCAGCCATTGCAGGCTGCTGGTGCTTTACTGGCCGTTAAACATACGCCGTTCCAGGCGGATATCCCCGCTACTTACTCGTAGCACGCTACCCTGGGTATACCAGTCACCCACCACGATACGGTGAGCAGGCTTACCATTTACTACTAACGAATGAATATTAGGGCGGTGTGTATGGCCATGAATTAACTGCTGTACAGTGTGCTTGTTCATGACGTAAACCACTTCCTCCTGTACCACATCCATAATTTCAGCGGTTAGTTGTTGTTGGTTGCTTTGGCTTGTTTTACGGCCTTTGGCGGCGAGTTTGCGGCGCAGCCATAATGGCAGTGCGCCGACTAACCTTGGCCACCACCAGCCACGGGCTTTCTTGCGAAACTTTTGATATTCCACATCCAGCGTGCAGAGCTCGTCGCCGTGCATAATCAAGGTTTTAATACCATATAAATCGATAACATACTGCTCAGGCAGTAATGTCATGCCGGCTTTTTTCGCCCAACCAGAACGAATAGCAAAGTCGCGGTTGCCATGAATAAAATAAACCGGCGTCGTGGCAGACAGTTTCTTAAACGCCCTTGCAACAGTTTCTGATAAGGGGGTTACATCGTCGTCGCCCAGCCAAAACTCAAACAAATCACCAAGCACATACAGGGCTTCTGCTTCGGGCGCGTCGTTGGCAATAAAATCCAGCAGACATTGCGTAATATCTTCTCGCTCAGCGCTTAAATGTATATCTGCAATAAAATAGGTAAATGGCATAGGATACTAGCTAGTGAAGACATGAAAAAGGGAGCCAACGGACTCCCTCCTGAAGCGTGCTGAATGTCTCAACACTGAGTGGTTATTCCGTGATAATCGCTTGCTCAATGACAACCGCCTCAACCGGCACATCCTGGTGATAGCCATAATTACCGGTTTTAACATTCTTGATTTTTTCAACCACGTCCATACCGTCGGTCACTTTACCAAATACGCAGTATCCCCATCCGCTCGCCGATTCGCTTGAGAAGTTCAGGAAATCGTTGTCTTTAACATTAATAAAGAACTGTGCCGTAGCAGAGTGCGGATCGTTAGTACGCGCCATCGCCACAGTGCCTGCTTCATTGGCAACACCGTTATTGGCTTCGTTTTCGATTGGCGCTTTGGTTTCTTTTTGTTCCATGTCTGCGGTCATGCCGCCGCCCTGGATCATAAAGCCATCAATCACTCGGTGAAATATTGTGTTGTCGTAAAAACCGTCTTTCACATAAGACAGAAAATTTTCAACAGTTTTTGGCGCTTTGTCGGCATACAATTCCAGGGTAATGTCGCCGTAGTTAGTTTTAAACGTCACCATAGTGTTTAACCTTCTCTCGATTATTGGCTATCTGAATAAAGCGCCAATAGTAGCCCAAATGAGACAGCGCTAAAACCCCTCAAAACCACCTAATGATGTTTTACTGTAATATCTGACAGATAACTCCGCGCCCGGCGTGGTCAGGATGCATTTACAGTGCTAAACTTCGCCACCGAAAAAGGTTAATGAGGAAATTAGGACTATGTTGCAACTGTTTAACACCAAAACCCGTCAAAAAGAGCGTTTCGAACCGCTGGTCGAAGGGAAGGTGGGACTCTATGTTTGTGGCATAACCGTATACGACCTCAGCCACATGGGTCATGCCCGTACCTATTTAAGCTTTGATGTACTGGTGCGCTATCTACGCCACCTCGACTATGACGTTAACTACGTGCGTAACATCACCGACGTGGACGATAAAATTATTGCCCGCGCCGCACAAAACGGCGAAACCACAGAGGCCCTGACCGAACGCACTATCGCCATGATGCACGAGGATTTTGCCGCGCTTAACCTGATTGAGCCAGACATTGAGCCACGCGTGACCGGTCACATTAACGAAATTATTGATGTTATTCAGCAGCTGATAAACAAAGGCTATGCTTATCAGGCCAGCAGCGGCGATGTATTGTTTGATGTTAGCAAGTTTGCTGACTACGGCAAGTTAAGCCGTCAGAATCTGGAGCAGCTGCAATCCGGCGCCCGGGTCGAAGTTGCGGCAGGCAAAGATGATCCGCTGGATTTTGTGCTATGGAAAATGGCCAAAGCGGGTGAGCCTGCGTGGTCATCTCCCTGGGGCGAGGGCCGTCCGGGCTGGCACATTGAGTGTAGCGCCATGAATCACAAGCACCTTGGTAAACACTTTGATATTCATGGCGGCGGCTCAGATTTAACCTTTCCCCACCACGAAAACGAAGTGGCTCAGTCATGCTGCGCCTTTGACACGCCGTATGTGAATACCTGGATGCACACCGGTATGGTGCAGGTAAACGATGAAAAAATGTCCAAATCATTGGGCAACTTTTTTACCCTGCGCGATGTACTGGCCGAGCATGACGCCGAAATTTTGCGATTTTTCCTGATGTCGGCGCATTACCGCAGCCAGTTAAGCTATTCGCAGGATAACATCGATCAGGCCAAATCAGCGCTGGAACGTTTATATACTGCGTTACGGGGTGTAAAAATCGATAGCGTGACCGATCTCAGCTACGGGGGTTATCTCGAACGCTTCGAGCAAGCCATGAATGATGATCTGAACGTCCCCGAAGCCTACTCAGTATTGTTTGATTTGGCCCGCGATTTAAATAAGTTTAAGTCGCAAGGCGAAGACGGCGCCCTGGAAGCCGGTAAACTGGCGGCTGTGCTCAAGGGGATTGGCGGCATTTTAGGCTTTTTGCAACGCGATCCAGAAGCCTTTTTACAATCAGGCAACGATGGCGAAGTGGCCGAAATCGAAGCGCTCATTAAAGCGCGAAACGATGCCCGTGCAGCCAAAGACTGGAACGCGGCAGACGCGGCCCGCGATAAACTTACGGCAATGGGCATCGTGCTTGAAGACGGAGCTGGTGGCACGAGCTGGCGCCGCCAGTAACGCCATAAGTAATAGTCTCGCAGCAAACAGAAAGTAAAAATACACAAAAAAGCCCCGGCAATGATAAATCCATTGCCGGGGCTTTTTTTTGGCCTTGATGAACTTCGCTGAGACTTTGTCACTGTGTGCAAGGTGGTAAGCCGTTAAACGTCGATAATAAGCAACAAGGTTGCCGCTGTGGCAGCGCCCATGATGAGGTTAAAACCGCGACGTCGGATAGGGTTATTTAGCCAGGTCCGCAATGTGGCGCCGGTACCGGCCCAAACCGAGACAGACGCAAAGCCGATGATGGCAAAGGCCAGCATAATAGTGGCGCCGGACAATGCATAATCCTCGCCGGGCAAACTAAAGGTACTAACGCTGCCCAGCGCCATCATCCAGGCTTTTGGGTTTACAAACTGAAACAGCGCCGCCTGCCACCAGGTCAGAGGTTTACTGTTGCCCTGTTCAGTGGCATCGATAGCCGTTACCGGACCGCTGGCAATTTTATAAGCGAGCCAGAGTAAATAGGCCGCGCCGGCAACATTTAATAGTGAGTACAGGCCCGGGTACAAACTGAATAAGATGCCAAGCCCAAGCAGGACACACAGCATTAGCATGGCCACACCAACCACAATACCAGCAATATGGGGGAGCGTGCGTACATAGCCAAATTGTGCACCGGAGGCCAGTAACATTAAATTGTTTGGCCCGGGAGTCACCGAGGTGATAAATGCAAAGGTCGCAATGCCAAAAAGTAACGAGGTGTCCATTTTATATTCCGTCAGGCTGAGTTATTAGTGTGCCCCAAAAGGCACTGTGTGGTGTCACAGCGATAATATAGGTGATTGCACTGTATGGTTTTAGGGGCAGTGGTTGCAAAAAATTACCATACAGAAATGCCATAGGCTGAACTGTATGGTGATAAATGGCCTTATCTGTATGGTGATGGCGGTACTAATTGTGAGGTATAGTATTTTGTATGGTTGGTGATCGATGGTAGATGGGTGAGTAGCTGATGATTCGATATCTGCATTTGGCCGGGCGGCTTAAGGAACATATTCAGATGGGGCATTTTGCGCCCGGCGATAAACTGCCGTCAGTACGACAGTTAGCTGCTGAGCATGGGGTGAGTTTGTCTACCGTTCAGGAAGCCTACCGTGTGCTAGAGCAGGAAGGCCTGATTGAGGCTCGTGCCCGCTCCGGGTATTTTGTAGCACAGCTACGCGAGCGTATTGCCCGCCCGGCAGAATCGCAGCCGCCGCAACGGCCTATGGATGTGTCGCTGTGGGAAGATGTGCTCGACATGCTAACCGGTTACGGCGGTGAGACGTTTTGTGAGTTTCAGTATGCCATGCCAATTATGACGGCGCCCACATTAAAACCACTGTTAAAGAGCCTGTACGAGCTCAATCGTCATCGTGCCCAGGACGGCATGAGCTACGGCAATATCCAGGGCGATTTGGGCTTACGTGAGCAACTGTCACGTTTAGCCGCCGGGGCAGGGAGTCATCTTGAGGCCGGTGATTTTGTGGTAACCTCCGGTTGTCAGGAGGCCTTGTCGGTGTGTTTACGTTCGGTGGCCGAAAATGGCGATGTTATTGCGGTTGAATCGCCGGGTTTTTATGGTGCCATGCAGGCCATCAAAGCGGCGAATTTAAAAGCGCTGGAGATCCCCACCGATTCGGTTGCCGGCATGAGCATTGAAGCGCTTAAACTGGCCCTTGATCAGTGGCCGGTAAAGGCGATTCTGGTGACACCCACGGTGAATAATCCACAGGGCTATGTGATGCCCCTGGCCAAAAAGCAGGCTCTCTATCAACTTGCCCAGGAGTACGATGTCGCCATCATCGAAGATGACATATACGGTGATATTGCCTTTGATTACCCGCGGCCTAAAACCATAAAATCCTTCGATACGGACGGCCGGGTGCTGTTGTGTTCGTCGTTTTCGAAAAGCCTCGCCCCCGGCTTTCGGGTTGGCTGGATTGCGCCGGGGCGGTACCGGGACAAGGTATTGCATATTAAATACGTGAGCAGTTCAATGTGTCCAACCCTGCCACAATTAGCGATTGCCAGTTTTATTCGCCAGGGCGGTTATGAGCGGCATTTACGCGCCATGCGGGTTTTGTATCGTAAGGCCAGAGACGGCATGCTCAAAGGGATCGAGGCGTGTTTTCCGGAGGGGACGCGGGTAAGCTATCCCGAAGGCGGCTTTGTGTTATGGGTGGCGCTGCCCGACAGGTTTGATGCCACCCGGTTAGCCGAGCAGGCCAAACAACAAGGTATTATTTTAGCGCCGGGCCAGATGTTTTCGGCGACGGGTAAATACCGCAATTGCCTGCGCTTTAACTATATCGATCGTGACCCGGACACGCGCCTGGCCGCATTAAAAACCCTGGGTAATATGATGTCTGCAAACGACACATAGAACCAGGCCCGGCCGCACTTTGCCAGCTGCTTACCTTACTGCTTCAGTCATTACGGCCGTACCAGCGTTTGGTGCGCTGGCAATAGTCGTCAAATTCCTCCCCGAACAACTCCCGCATAGTGCGTTCTTCGGGGATAATCTGAAACCGTTGTAAGTAAATAAAGGTTAGCAAAGCAAAAAGAAAACCGCAGGCTTCACGCAGAATAAAGGCAAAGCCTACAATCGCCACAACTAACCCGAGATACATAGGGTTGCGGCTATAGGCAAAAATGCCACTGTCGACCAAACGACTGGCTTTGTGCGGTGAATAGGGGTTAACCGTGGTGTGATGTTGACGAAAGGCAACCACACCCGTGATACCAATAGCGCCCCCTGCGATAAACAAAACAAAACCCAGCGGTCTCAACGGATGAGGCAGGGGCAGGATATCTAACCAGGCGGCACCGCTGGTTAGCATCAGGGCAATAGTGAATACCACCACCGGTGGAATTTTGAGTTCAAAGCTGGCTAACATCGGTATCGTCTATCACTTGCTTGCGTTTGGCTTTGGCTGCTTTCTTTTGCATTTGTTTTTCAACTAATTGAGATTTCCAGCGTTGTTGGGAAACATGGCCTTTAATGGCTTCGATACATTCATTAACGACCAGTAAAAACTCCTGATCGAGATTTTGCTCCTGCGGGGTAAAATCTTTCAGGCCTGATGATACAAAGTCCTCTACGTCTTTAGCTTCCAGATCGGTGAGTAAATTAACGATAGAGGCGGTAACAATGTCGGTAACCGCGTTTTCCAGGGTAGTTTCAATTGTGCGGCCCACAACCGGCACGTAGGACAGGGTAGAGACCTGAGCATTTTCGCGCACCGCTTTACCCACGCTGTCTTTCACATGGCGGCGAATAACATCGCCATGCTGGCTATCGTTGATGGACTGGCCTAAATGATTGACCATGTTGGATAACCACGAACTGATAACCGGGCGACGCGGGGCCAGTACGTTTTCGGTGATGTCTTCGATTAACGGTGAGCCAGCGGCAATGTCCTGCTGCGCATCGGAGAGTACTTTAACCACAATACGGTCGCTGAGCTCTTCCACAAACACATCGTAGTAAAACGCGAAAAAACGGTAAATGCCAGTATCATTTAAGTCGATGATTTGGTTTTTGTGAAGCCGGTACAAAATGGAAAATATGCGCAAAAACCTGAAAATCCGCGTACCGCCAAGGGGAATACAGCCCACTAAATCATACCAGCGAATAAACGGAAAAAAGTACCAGCGCAGGTATTCTTCGGTTTTTATTGCGACTGCCCAGCGCACAAAAAACTCGGTTAAAAAGATACAAATAAATACAAAGTCGACGAGGATGAAGTTTTTATGAATGGGCTCATAAAACGTCACAAACGCGGGTGACCAGGCGCTGAGTGTGTCGCGGATAAACGCAGTGCCGTACAGGCCGTCAAACAGCAAAAATGCCAGATTCAGCAGTAGCAGGCCCAACATAACCATGTCGAGCAGTAACCAGGGGCCTTCATGACTGTTGCGCAGATTCGTCCGGTTGATTCTGAACATAGGGCCCCTTAGTGATTAGCCGACATTGCGCAGGCGGGTAACATCAACATGCAATGTAAGCTTTTGTCCGGGTTGCAGGTATTTCTTAGGGTTAAGATTATTCCACTTGGTAATGTCGCTGGTGCGCAAGTTAAATTTTTGCGCAATGCGTGCCAGTGAATCGCCCCGTCTTACCGTGTAGGTGAGCGTACGCATAATGGCATCGCGCTTTTGCTCATCGCTGGCTTCATTTACCCATATCACCAGAGTTTTCCCCGGCATCAGCGGATCGGTGGGCGCCATGCCATTCCACTTTGCCAGTGAACGGCTGTTGATTTTGTATTTGCGGCTAATATCCCACAGCGTGTCGCCTGACTTTACTTCATGGGTGAGCTGGTAACTGCCACGCTTTTTATTCTGAGTGGAGGCCAGGCGCTGATCCTGCGACAACGAATAGGCGTCCAGCTTTTTAAGCGCCACCGGTACCATCAGGTGATCGCCCACGCGGATCATGTTGCCTTTGATGTCATTAATGCGCTGAATGACGTCAACGGTGGTGTGGTAATCTTTAGCCAGTTTAAGCAGGCTATCACCGGATTTGACTTCGTGGCGAACCCAGTTGAGCCGCTTTTGGGTGTCGAGGCTGGCCAGTTGGGTGCTGAATAACTCCGCTTTATCTAAGGGTAAGACTAATCGGTGCGGGCCGTCGGGATCGGTAGCCCAGCGATTATAGCCAGGATTAAGCGCATGCAGCGATTGTAAATCCATACCAGCCAGGTCAGCTGCCAGCGCCAGATCGAGCTGTGAGCCTGTATCGACGGTGGCAATAACCGGTGCGTTGTCAATTTCGGGCCACTCAAAAGCATACTGCTCATGATTTTTTAAGATATCGGCCAGGGCTAACAGCTTAGGTACGTAAGCGCGTGTCTCGCGCGGTAGATCCAATGACCAAAAGTCAGTGGGCTTGCCGGCTTTTTGATTGCGTTTAATGGCTTTACCGACACGACCTTCGCCACTGTTATAGGCGGCCAGTGCATGGAGCCAATTGCCGTCAAACATATCATGGAGATAAGTCAGATAGTCGAGGGCGCCTTTGGTTGAGGCTATAACGTCGCGGCGACCGTCGTACCACCAGGTTTGCCCGATGCCAAAGCGTTTAGCGGTTCCCGGAATAAACTGCCACATACCCGCTGCGCGACCATGTGAATAAGCGAAGGGATCAAATGCACTCTCTACAATCGGTAATAATACCAGTTCGAGGGGCATATCCCGGGCTTCGATTTGCTGCACGATATGGTACAAAAATGGTCTGGCGCGTTTTGATACCCGGGCCATATATGCCGGATGCTTAAGATACCAGTTACGCTGCGCTTCGACGCGTCGGTTGTCGGGGATCTCAAAGGTAAACTGATTGCTGGCACGTAACCATAAATTCTCAATAACCACCGGCTCAACGGCTTCTTCGGCCGGGGTAATTTCTACCTCTACCTCTTCGGTAGGGTGCATGACTTCGATGACTCCCTCGTTGGCGAGTTCGCAGTCGGCCTGATCGTTAATATCAGTGTGGGCGATTTCGCAGGTGGAGCGAGTGTCTGCGCGATTTTCAGCAATTTGGGGCTGGGCCTGCTCTGCTGTGTCGGTTAACTGACAACCCGTAAGTAACGTTACTACGAGCAAGGGGAGAGCAGACAACGTAAATTTCATGTAACAACGAACCCTTAGATAATTCAAAAGCCAGTACAGTGTACGCAAATTAGTGCGTTAATGCATCCTGTTGACGCTAATACTGCGGTCGACTTAGCGATAACCGCTGCTCTCTGTGCAGACTAAAAGTTATCTTTCCACTGCCTGAGATGAGTAAAGACGGCAATTTCGTCAGAAAGTTCAGTGCCTGCGTGCGAAATAACCGATGCTTTTACCGCCGCGCTGGTACAGCGTAAAAACGGGTTAATCTCGAGTTGGGTGGAAAGCTGGGTGGGCAGGGTAGGCAACTGCTGCTCGCGAGTGTTTTTTACCCACTGGTTGTATTGCAATAACGCCTGGTTTTCGGGCTCCACCGCCAGCGCAAAGTTAACGTTGGCCTGGGTATATTCGTGGGTACAGTAAATAACGGTAGACGCTGGCAAGCGCTTTATTTTGTTGAGTGAGCGGTGCATTTGCCCGGGCGTGCCCTCGAACAACCGGCCGCAGCCGACAGAAAACAAGGTATCACCACAAAACAGCGCGTTGTGCCCGACAAACGCAATATGATCGAGGGTATGGCCGGGTACCTCCAATACGCTGAACTCACAGTTAATTAAGGCCAGTTTTACCATATCGCCCTGGGCCACAGACTTAGTAATGCCGCTAATGTGGCCGCCGCGCGGGCCAATCACCGGCAGATCGTTGACCGAACTGGTCAGGGTGGAAATGCCACCGGTGTGATCGTGATGGTGATGGGTAATTAATATTGCCGCCAGTTGCAGATTATGGCGCTCACAAAATGCCTGCACCGGCTCGGCCTTCCCAGGGTCGACAACGACCGCATACTGCTCATTATGTAAACACCAAATATAGTTGTCATCGAATGCGGGAATAGGTGTGACCGTTAATTCTGCTGGAAAGCTATTGGTGGGCATTATGTAGTCCGTGAGTTATAGTGAGTTGCTTAGATACTATAAAAGATGTATTGCTGCATGCAACACATGCAGGTCAGTTAATCGATAACAGGCACCTATGAGATCAGCGTTTAATCCGAAACCATTAGCTTACCCTAAAACCTGGTCAGAGTTACCCGGTGGCGAAGAGTTGCAGCAGGCCATTGCGGGGGTGTGCGACGATCTCAGTCAGCGCGTGTTCGGCTACCATATGGTAAAGCTGGGCAGTTTAAGTAGCCAGATTGAACTGCCGTCATGTGCCATTCGTTTGCAGGTACACCAGTCTCCCCTGCAGTCGCCCTTTACCACGCTGATATCGCGTTCGGATAATCTGCCTTATGTAGAAAACAGTATAGACGGTTTTTTACTGGCCAATGAGCTGGATTTTGCCCAGGATCCCCACGAAATTTTACGCGAGATAGACCGCACGATTACCTCTAATGGTTACGTGATCATCAGTGGGTTTAATCCATACAGCTTAACCGGGCTGGCCAAATACCTGCCAATAAAGCGTGGTAACGTGCTGCACCAGGCGCGCTTTTTTTCTGCCGGCAGAATAAAGGACTGGTTACAATTGTTGGGCTTTGAAATTGTCGAGCACCGGCATATTTTGTTTTCGATGCTCTTTAATAGTCATACCGGTGGCCAACCGGCCGCATGGCAACAATGGTGCAGCAAATACTGCCCGTGGTGTTCGTCGGTATACGTCCTGCTGGCTCGCAAGCGCACCCTCAATATGACTACCGTAAAACCCAAATGGAAAATGAAACCGCGATTTTCCACCGTGGGTGCCACGTCGTACTCGTCGTATCAACGTAACCGAAAATCTGATACCTAGCCCGGCACTGGCCAGACAGGGTATCAAACGGACTTAACCTTACCTGCCAGCGCAAATTATTGGTTATTCGAGGCGCAAAAAAGAGGGCGCTAAAAAGGTCGGTAGCATCACGCTTACAAGATAATGCCGGGTATAACACAGGCTGTTGTCACCGGTTCTTCAGGGGACTTTGGTGGCCTGCCAGGCGATGGCTTTCCACTTGCCGCTACGTTTTTGAAAAGTGCCGGTATTTAAGTAAGTGGCAAATACCTTGCCTGCTTGATTGGCAATTAATTTAAACGCCACGATTGCCATGTCGTCATAAAGCCGAATATCCACATCGGTGCCCGAAAACGTCATGCTTGGCGTGTCTTCAGTTTGTTGCGCGTTTTGCTCTTCGCTTGACTTAAAGCCAGCCATAATTTCTGCTTTACCAAATCGCGTGCCATTTGACGAGGTGTACACCAGATCGTCTGCCCAGAATTGCTCATGCAGTGCTTGTGTTTGTCCGGTCAGAAACTCATCCAAAAGGTGTTGCAAATCTGCTTTATCGTCTGCCCGGGCGACCGTCGGTGTTGCCAATACTGCAAAGAGTATTGAGCTTATGAGTATTCTATTGAGCATGGATTTACCTTTTTTGTTTTGCATGTGAATTTACTATATCGTATTGCCAATATTTTGCGCTAATTTCAGGGACGTTAATGAAGCTCTTATCTGTTTTTATTTTTATGCTGTTTTCGCCATGGGTGTTTGCCGAACCCCCCACGCTAACGGGCACAATGGTTGTCTCTGTTAAGCAGGGCACCATCGATGCTGATTTTAAGCTAAGCCACCTGCCCAAGCTGAATAACTACGTTATCCTTATTAATTCGGGGATGAACATCCAGTATTTCAGAAACGAGCAAGATAACGTTAATTATGCTTACCGAAAAAGTTATAACCGCCAATTTTCATTTGAAAGCTTTGGCTACTATCTGCCAGAGGAAACAGGTAAAGGCATGTTTTTGCCTGACACGCTGAATGTAAAATATACCGGTAAATTTCCCGTTATATCCGACATGCAAAAAGCCAGTGATTATGGTGATTGGAAGGGCAATATTGCCTTTAATGGCAAAACCGTAAGAGCCGATGGTTTTCAAGCCGCATGGTATCCGGTGTTGTATGACGTGGAAAATGATAAGTACTACGACTCGTTAACCTATGACATCAATATAAGCTGTGCTGATTGTCAATCTATCTATGTTAACGGCAGTTCGCCAGTGTCGGGTACATCAGGCAATTTTACCAGCCAAACATCAGTACAACTGATGTTGTTTGCCGGCGACTTCGACATTGCTGAATCGAATGGTAGCTTCTTTTTGAATGCAGGCCTCTCTGAGCAGCAGATGGTGGAGTTTGGTAAGTTGACTTCCTCTTTTGAACATTTTTATCAGGACAGGCTTGGCATTCCCTATGGCGAAAACGTTGTTTTTATTCACACCACACCGATCTCAAAAAAGAATAACTGGGCATTTGTCACTTATCCTACCATTGTGACGATAAACCATACCGAGGGAGGGCTGGGAGCTATCATCAGTGATGAAAAGGCAGATTGGTTTAAGCCTTACATCGCCCATGAATTTGGCCATTATTACTTTGGTACTTACCGGGTATTTAACTCTGAGCTGGGGGATATGCTAACAGAGTCCTTTGCCGAATATTTAGCGCTTAAACTTACCAAAGCGCTGATAGGCGAAAGTATTTTTAAAGCGAATGTTGAAAAAAAATTAGCCGCACTGAAGGATACAAGGTTAACGCCTGTTAGCGCGATTACGTCGGCAACAGATTACGGCAACAGGAACCTGTATGTATACACCTATGCGCCGCTTATCTGGTTGCTGGTAGAGCAGAAAATCGGTGAGGAAAAAATGTATTTATGGATGCAACAGTTACTGACAACCGATGCACCGACGACTAACTACGACTTTGTTATAAGTACCTTAGACAGTGTGCTTATGGATAACTCCTTGCTGCATGACATAAAAACGAATGTGTTGGCTAAACTTGACATTATGGAGTCAGCGGAATTGTTTTGATGGGTTAATGCTGAGTGTTGAAAACGGTATGCTGAGAGCTGGCAAAGCGCTGGCACCTTCGGCACAAAAAAAGCGCCAGTCCGGCGCTTTTTATTGTTAACGACAATTATTTGCGCCGCTTTACTTCACCCGCATGCCTGGCTTGGCACCGTCGTGGGGCTCCAGAATGAAAATATCTTTTCCACCCGGACCGGCGGCAATCACCATGCCTTCTGACATACCAAAACGCATTTTACGCGGCGCTAAGTTAGCGACCATTACCGTGTGTTTGCCAATTAAATCTTCTGGCGCATAGGCCGATTTAATACCGGCAAATACCTGGCGGGTTTCACCGCCTAAATCAAGCTCCAGACGCAGCAGTTTATCGGCTTTTTCCACATGCTCTGCCTTGGCGATTCTGGCGACACGGAAGTCGACTTTTGCGAAATCTTCAAAGGTGATTTCCGGGCTAATGGGATCTTGTGCCAGCGGGCTGTTGGGATCGAGCTTAGGCTCGGCCGACAGGCTTTCTTTTGAGTCATCTATCATGGCGTTAATTTTATCCATTTCTACCCGTTGCATCATGGGCTTAAACTTATTGATGGCATGACCGGTTAACACGGTTTGCGCACTGCTCCAGGTGAGTTCGTCATTGAGGAACGCTTCGGTTTTCTCGGCCAGTACCGGCAGTACCGGCTTCAGGTAAACCACCAGAAGGCGGAACATATTAATACCCAGCGAGCACACGTCGTGAGTAAATTGCTGTTTATCTTCCTGTTTTATGGTTACCCAGGGCGCATTGGTATCAATAAACTGATTGGCTTTGTCGGCCAGTGCCATAATTTCGCGAATGGCCTGATGGTATTTACGCTTTTCAAAGAGCTCGGCGATGGGCTCGGCGGCGTTTTGAAACTGCGCCACTAACTCAGGCTCTAATACGTTGTCCGACAACTTGCCGTCGAAGCGCTTGGTAATAAAGCTGGCACAGCGGCTGGCAATGTTGACCACTTTACCCACCAGATCAGAATTCACTTTTTGCGCAAAGTCTTCGAAGTTCAGATCGATATCGTACACACCGTCGCCCAGCTTGGAGGCAAAGTAATAGCGCAGATATTCCGGATCCAGGTGATCCAGGTAGGTACGGCCCTTAATAAAGGTACCGCGCGACTTTGACATTTTTGCGCCATTAACGGTAACAAACCCGTGAATGTTAACCCCTGTTGGCTTACGGTAACCTGCGCCTTCGAGCATGGCCGGCCAAAACAGACAGTGGAAATAAGTAATGTCTTTACCGATAAAGTGGTACAACTCGGCATCGGAATCGGCATTCCAGTAGCTGTCAAAATCCACATCGTTGTTGTCGCAGAAGTTTTTAAAGCTGGCCATGTAACCAACCGGCGCATCTACCCATACATAGAAAAACTTATTGGGCGCCCCCGGAATTTCGAAACCAAAATAGGGCGCATCACGGCTGATATCCCACTGTTGCAGGCCGTCTTCAAACCATTCCTGCAGTTTATTGGCCATTTCTTCCTGAATGGCGCCAGAGCGGATCCAGCTTTTGAGCATGCCTTCAAACTGTGGCAAATCAAAAAAGAAATGTTCAGATTCTTTTAATACCGGGGTAGCGCCCGAGACCACACTGCGGGGGTTTTTAACTTCGGTCGGGCTATAGGTGGCACCACACACATCACAGCTATCGCCGTTTTGATCTTCTGCGTTACAGCTCGGGCAGGTGCCTTTTACAAAGCGATCCGGCAGGAACATTTGCTTTTCAGGGTCGAACAACTGGTTAATGGTGCGCTTGCTGATATAGCCGGCTTTGTCCAGGCGATTATAGATCTCTTCGCAATACTGCTTGTTTTCTGGCGAGTGCGTGACATAGTAATTGTTATAATCAACAAAAAAGTCCTGCAGATCCTGATGATGCTCAGCGCGGGTTCTGGCAACCATCTCTTCTGGCGTAATACCCAGCTCCTGCGCTTTAAGCATTACCGGGGTACCGTGTGCATCATCGGCGCAAACACTGTAACATTCATGACCGCGTAAACGCTGGAAACGGGTCCAGATATCGGTTTGAATATGTTCAAGCAAGTGACCCAGGTGAATAGATCCGTTGGCATAGGGTAACGCGCTGGTTACCAAAATACGGCGCTTGCCGTTAGTCAGCTGACTCTGTTCAGACATAGAATAATTCGTTCGGCTTTTTGCTATTGGAAATGGCGCAAATACTAGCGGATATGCGCATTTTTTGCATTGTTTTTTGCATAAGTTAATCACTCACAAGCGGTAAATTGGCAGGTAAAGTATGTTTTTTTCGCGAAAGTCTCCTAAACCTTCGGCTGCATGGCAGGCCGTTGTCGATTATCTGGCCGATTATTTTGTATTGCCTAAAGACGAGGTTACGCTCTGGTGTAGCGACCATAACACAGATGGCAGTGCATCCGGCATTAGCATTACCTTTCCTTTTGCTAACCAAACTCAGTGGCCGTTTATACAGGCAGGCATCGCCCGCGCGCTTCAAAGCGCCAAGGCTGAAGTTGATGTCACCCTCAAACAACAAATTAATGCCGGGCAAACCGCAAAACCTCCGGTCACCAATATTCGCAATATTATTGCCGTGGCATCGGGTAAAGGCGGTGTGGGGAAGTCGACCACCAGTATTAATATGGCGTTTGCCCTCATGCAGGAAGGGGCCCGGGTAGGTATTTTGGATGCGGACATTTATGGCCCGTCGGTGCCCATTATGCTGGGCAACACCAGCGAACGGCCGTCTACCACCGATAACAAGCATATGCAGCCGCTTGAGGCGCATGGTTTGGTTGCCAACTCTATTGGCTATTTGGTGCCCGCCGACGATGCGGCGGTTTGGCGTGGGCCGATGGCCAGTAAAGCGTTATCGCAGCTGCTAAACGAAACGCGCTGGCCGGTGCTTGATTACCTTATTGTGGATATGCCGCCGGGCACCGGCGATATTCAGCTGACCATGGCCCAGCAAGTACCGCTGACCGCGGCGCTGGTTGTTACCACACCGCAGGATTTAGCCATTGCCGATGCGCAAAAGGGCATTGCCATGTTCAACAAGGTAAATATCCCGGTGCTGGGGCTGGTAGAGAACATGAGTTATTACCAGTGCACCGCCTGCGGCCACAAAGACTATATTTTTGCTAAAGATGGCGGCAACGTGTTAGCTGAGCGCTATGGCCTGCCGTTGCTGGGGGCACTGCCGCTGGATATTCAAATCCGCGAACATGCCGGGAGCGGCAAGCCCTTACTACTTAGTGCGCCAGACGGGCCATTGGCCGAGGCATATCGCGATATGGCAAGGGCGGTGTCGCTTGAACTGGCTACCACAGTGCCGGTTGCCGAGGCGCAAAGTAAGCATATTAAGGGCGACCCTATCGCTTTTAACCCTCTGAAAGACAATTAATTAAAAGATAAATAGTTCATAAACGCGTTGCCTGGCTATGGCTGGCAACGCATAATACGCGCAGCTAAAATTGACACGCGCAGTTAAAAAGAGAAGCCTACCATGCGTTTATGTGACCGCGATATTTACGAATACCTGCAGCAAGGCAAAATTAAAATCGAGCCACAACCGGACTACGATCAAATCAGTGGTTTAACGGTAGATATTCGACTGGGTAATAAATTCCGGGTGTTTGAAGATCACGCCGCGCCTTATATTGATTTAAGCGGGCCGAAAGCCCAGGTGCAGGAAGCGCTGGAATCGGTAATGAGCGACGAAATCGAACTGCCCGACGGCAAAGCGTTTTTCTTACACCCTAAAGAGCTGGCGCTGGCGATTACCCAGGAGTCGGTGACCTTGCCAGACAACATTGTGGGCTGGCTGGACGGGCGCTCGTCACTGGCGCGCTTAGGCTTAATGGTGCACGTGACAGCCCATCGCATCGATCCGGGCTGGTCGGGCAATATTGTGCTGGAGTTTTATAACAGCGGGAAGCTGCCGCTGGCACTGCGGCCCAATATGAAAATTGGCGCACTCAGTTTTGAAGTGCTGAGCCAATCGGCCGAAAAACCGTACAACGCACGTCTGGATGCCAAGTACAAAGGGCAGGACGGTGCAGTTGCCAGCCGTATAAGTGCCGACGGTAAAGACGACGAGTAGCCAGTAAACTGGCTACAGAATCAGCAATTAAACTATTTACGACTATTAAGCGTTGCATTGACTTAAAAAATAAGTACACTTGTCCGCTCTTTCGGTCGGTGTGTAGCGCAGCCTGGTAGCGCACTGTCATGGGGTGTCAGGGGTCGGAGGTTCAAATCCTCTCACACCGACCAACTTCTCTTCCTGATACCTTGAACATTTTCCATTCATACCGAGTTAATTACTCGTTCCCGGGCATCTTCAGATATGCTTACAGAGCCAACTTTCCACCTGTTAAGCTGCTGCTTTATCGGTCAAAAACTCTTTTTATTTTTCTGATTAGTCGCTTTACAACCGCTGGCTTTGTCAATTTCACCAGAACCTTATTGTGTGCCGCTAATGAGGTTTGGATAGAGTTGATCATTCCTGGGGCCTTTCCAAGCTCCTTTTCTACTCTCGTCCTGTCTCTTTCTATTTGGCTAACGTAGGCTTTAAGTGCATCAACCTCAACCCTGTAGTTGGCGTTAGCTTTATTAACCTTAAACTGTTCTTCCCAGTTTCGTCCGCTGCTATAGCAGTTATGGATCAATTCCAGCAGGGCCAGTTGGCATGACTCTGCTATCTCGCTTTCACTGTATGGCGTATAGACAGGGGGCGCCTCATCGCACCTTTGGTTTTCATCGAGTAATCGGTTAAGTTTTTCTCTGTCTTTTTTTCATATGCAATGCCTTTAGCACGCAGTATTGCCATGCTACGCAGACTACAACTGAAATGAATTCTTTGTGCTGCTAACGTACCGTTAACGACCTTATGCACATAATGATTAGTGCACGTCTACGAAGAATAAACGACAACGTTGCGCTATCCAACTAATGCGGCGTCGCGGCTTTGTGATTGGGTTTATCTTAATGCAGTACTCGTTGGCTGCGCAGAATATTACTCAGCTCACGGCTGTTTTTATGTTGGTAAATCAAGGATAAGGAGCAGCGCGGGCCTGTTAGTTTACAACTGGTGATGACCTTGAAGCAGATTAAATGCTGTTTATTTTTGATACAGCGGATGTGTGTTTTATAGGCTAATCAGGCGGTATCGCATCGATAATATTGAAGGAATAATACAATGAAAAAGGTTTTAACATCTCTTGGTTTAAGTGTCTCTGCTCTATTGGCCAGTGCGTCGGTGAGTGCTCAGGAGCTTGATATATATCGCTAATGACACTTACACGATCACCGTTGGTTTGCCTGACGATCCACGCTATGCCAATGCGGGCGAGAATTTGCGCAATGGCGTCGGCGCTATTTTTATTGGCTTTGGTGAGCGAGGGTTTTCTTGTACTGCCACGGCCATTTCTAAAACGCATGTGCTCACTGCTGCGCATTGCGTGAGAGATGGCGAAAACCCGCTGGATACGCTGTTGTTTGTGTTTAGTGCAGGGTTAGAAGTGCCTTTTATTGCCGAAGCAACAGGATTTGTTGTGCATCCTTACTACGATACCTTTTTACCTTCTTATGGCGCGTTTGCACATGGTGACATGGCCGTGCTGGAGCTTGCACAAGCACTGCCTGATAGTGTTGAACCCTATGAGCTCTATCGCGGTAGCGACGAATTTGAAAAGGCTGTCCGCCATAACGGCCATGGGGCATTTGGTACTGGCAATAAAGGCGCTACGGGTGGCTCAGACTTCTTTTACGCGCGTACCGGGCTGAATATGTACGAGTCAACCATGGCACCTTTCTTAGGGGATGGTTTCCCGGATCAGCTGGTCATGGATTTTGACAGCAACGGAACCAAACATAACGCCATGCAGTGGTGGTTCTCCAGTGCATTCGTGAACGGCAATACCGATAATCCCGTAGTGGCACAAAAGAAGCCTCACGTAAAACGGGATCAGTCGGTATTTGCTGATCGCGGCTATGGAAAGCTAGAGGTGGGTACGGCCCGCGGTGACTCAGGAGGCCCTTCATTTATCGATGGCAAAATCGCCGGTGTGCACTCATTTGGCTTTACGCACGGATGTGATACCTATGCTAACGGTACCGACTTTACCTGTGGTCTAGACTCTTCATATGGTGAGATGTCTGGCGATGCCAGGGTGTCATTTTATGCAAGCTGGTGACGCCGCTACCAGCGGGTTGTTAACCATGACGCCCGTTCCTGCGCCCATACCCATGCCAGCGACAGCCACAGCAGAATCGACCGGCGTGAACACTGAGATAGCCGAACAGTTTGAATCGCAGGTGTTGTCGTCGACCTTAAAAATCACCCTGGAGTAAATAATAAAGCGAACAATAGGAGAGCCGCGCGCCAACCGCGTTGGCTCTCACTGAGGCCGCTAAAGGCTTGTTCTCAACCGGTAACGGCGGCCAGTTATCAATAGCGGCGTAACACGGGTGCATGCTTAAAAATATTGGAAGGTTGTTGCTTTATTTGCTGCAGGGTAGTGTCAGTGATGCCTGGATCAAGGGAGGTTACCCCCAGCCAGGTATTGCGATTGTTATTTTTAGCACCATAAAGTGCCGCATCGGCAATGGCAATGGTCGTCTGCCAGCTCAGTGCATCCACTCGTTGCTTGTCGAGCGGGTAGGCCGCAAAGCCCACCGAGCAGGTGACGTCAATTTCGGTGGTTTCATTAATGCTCATTTCACAGGCATTCATTACCTCCACAATGCGCTCAGCCAGCGCTTCGGCCTCTTCTCTGGGGGTTTCGTGAGTAACCACTAAAAACTCTTCTCCGCCCCAGCGGATCAAATAATCCGTCTCACGAAAAATATGCGCTAAACGTTGCTTGGTTTCTACCAGTACGGCATCGCCTGCCTGATGTCCGAAGGTGTCATTGATCACCTTAAAATGGTCCAGATCGATGATAAAAAACAGTATGTCGGCGGTGTCTTTGGGCGCAGTTTGGTGTTGCCGGCAATCGCTGTAGTAACGCTGCAGACGGGTAATGTCACGCTCAATGTTTTGATCTAAAAATCGTCGGTTGTTCAATCCGGTTAACGGATCGGTGAGACTGGCTTGTTTTAGCGCTACCGCTTGTTGGCTCAATTTAATATTGGCGGCCTCAAGCTCGGCGGTGCGGGCTGCAACACGTCGTTCCAATACCGCCTGACGGTAGCGATAATGGCGCAGACCAAGTTGATGCAATGCAAAAATAATAACAAGTACCAACACCACGATGGCCACTTTCGCTGTGTTGGTTTGATACCACGCCGGTTGTACATTAAAGGTTTGCAAGCGAGTGTCTGCCGACCAGTTCTTACCATCAAGAGAATACTGCACCGCCAGGGTATAGTCGCCTGGATCCGGCGTAGTAAGCGTAATAACGCGGTGTTCGGCATCGGTATAAGTCCAGTTTTCGTCTCGCCCCTGTAACCTGTAGCGATACACTACCTGTTCCGGATTGATGTACTGTAATGCCGTAAACTCGAAAGTGATACGTTTGGGAAGGGGCTCTACACTGAAAGGCTGGTTGTGGTTAATCAGTGGCGAATACTGCAGCCCTTCGGCAGTCACAGCATTGATGCGGGTAAACACCAGAGGCAGTGGCTGGTTAACATTTGTGTTATCAATAATTTCGGGGTGAATAATGGTTAACCCGGCACTGCCACCAAAAATAATTGTACCTCGTGGCGTTTGGGTGGCAGCGGCACCTGAATACGGGCTGTTGACCGCTTGCTGCCCGGTCACAACCGAATTTACCTGATGATTGATTGCATGAATGGCCGCGATACCGCGCGACGTACCCACCCAAATAAGCCCGGTACTTTCTCCGCCAATGGCCTTTACCGCATCGCCCGGCAGACCATCGGCACTGGTGAGTTGCTGCCAGTTGCCTGAACGGTCGAGCACAAACAGGCCAGCGCCGCTGGTACTTACCCACAATTGGTTATGTTTATCAACAAATAAATCAGAAATATACTGCTGGCGTAATACCGGCTGGTTAACAAGCGTAATGGAGCGGGTAACCAACTGCCCGGTACTATCAATGTCGCCTCTCATCAGGCCCTGCCAGGTACCAATCCATAAGACTTTGTCGGCCGCCAGCAACGAAGCAATACGACGTTCACCCGACACGTTGGCAAATATTTCGGTGGTGGTTTGCTCGGCTCTGGATATTTGCCACAGGCCATCGGTGCCTCCCAGCCACAAGGTTTGAGAGGTGTCGGCAAAGGCAGAGGTAAACGCATTTGGGGGGCGTCCGGTTATTTGCAATGGCGTTGCTGTGTAGTGGGGCGGGCTCATCTTTACCGTTGCAAAGTTAGCGGAGGCATACAGTGTGGCATTGTGGCCCGCGTATAAAGTTTCGACCGGATCAACCGAGTCGGGCCACAGGTTGCCAATATTGCCATCTTGCGCCGTGAGCACTTCTATACCCTGGGTACCCGATCCCACCACAATTTGGTTGTTGAAGGCCTGTACTGACAAAACCTTACGACGTTGTAAGCTACCAGGCTGCCCGCTACCAGCCAGCACATGTTGCACCCCTGTATTCCCTGCATCGAGTAAGTTGAGGGCTCCGCCTGCACCAATCCATACGCGGCCCCGGGAGTCGGTAAATAAGATCCAGATATTGTTGTCAGTGAGCCGCGCTGGTTGCTGACGATTATGGCGGTAGTATCGCAGCGATGGCTGCGTGGGATCAGCGCTTAAGTTAACTTCAATCAGGCCGTCACCAAAGGTACCAAGCAGCAGCACGTCAGGGCGAATTTCGGTGGTGGCGAATATCCATACCGGCGTTGCAGTATTTAACGCAACGTTTTTAAACGACTGTCCTGGTGGTTTAACAAATAATCCGTCGGCGGCAGTACCTACGGTGAGTAACCCGCTGGTGGTGGTGGAGATTGTGCTAACCCGTGTAGTTGCCGGAAAACCTGATTCTAATTGCAATGGCCCAAACTTAGTATTGTTGGCCCGGGCGCGGTATAAGCCGTGCGAGGTGCCAACCCAAAGCGTATTGGCCGTATCAATATGTATTGCATGAATGCGCTCGCCAGCGGGCAACTCAATAGGCAACATTTGTTGTTGTTTTATATCAAACTGATAAAGCGCCCGGTCGGCGGCAATCACCATTATTTGATGGTTGTTGATGGTGGCGGCTATCCCGCGTTTCACCGAAATTCCGCCTAAAAGTTCAGGCGCCACCGGGCGAAACAACATACTGCCGTGTTGTAGCTGGTATAAACCTTGATTCGTGCCCAGCCAAACCTCACCCTCTGTGCCGGTAAATACCACCTTAGCCTGCGGTGTGGTGTTAAAAAAGGTGTAGGGTTCAATGTTAGCTTTAACCAACGTATGGGAATCCCATCGCCACAACCCATTCGCAGCTACCAGCCAAATGAATCCGCTGTTGTCTTCTGTTACTGAGCCAATCGGCCCCTCGGCTAAGGGGGAGGCTCCCAGGGGCACGTGAAACACAGGCTGGCTAAACTTATGCCAGTCAGGCTCTGCAGCTTGCACACGCCATCCTGCGGTTAGGGAAATACTTAACCACGTTAAACCAATGATCAAACGTATAAACGAAACCGCATTAGTGAACAACGCCGAATACCACTCTTAAAAAACGTATCTGTGGGTAAAATACATTGGCGTAGCCGTTGCAGAACGCTGTTGCAAGTAGCTGTTGCATGCACTGGCAACCAATGAGATACCAAGAGCCCTAAGTATACGATTTAACCCTCACCAGTGCCAATAGGGTAATACAGTGACCCGGCGTTTCCTTTGGGTAAGTCATTGCAATATCTGCAAGGTTTACCGTCTGTCATCGAAGTGATCAGAAAAGGCCACGCCGCTGTACAAATGTTCGTGTTACAAATCAATAAGGTATTGCATGACGAATCAATCTAATTTGGATGAGTTCAACGAATGGATAGAAAACCGCTATCCGCATCAAACTGAATATTTGCAGGCAACCCGCGAGTTAGCCGCAGATGTGATGCCCATTTACAATGCCCATAAAGAATATAAACGCTTAAATGTGCTCAAGCGTCTGGCCGAGCCGGAGCGGGTTGTGCATTTTGCAGTACATTGGATGAATGATAAGGGTGAAGTCGAAGTGAATCGCGGCTGGCGGGTACAGCATAATGGCCTGATTGGTCCTTATAAGGGCGGCTTGCGTTTTCATCCTACGGTCAACGAGTCGGTGCTGAAGTTTTTAGCCTTTGAGCAATCCTTTAAAAATGCCCTGACCGGTCTGCCCATGGGCGGCGCCAAGGGTGGTTCGGAGTTTAATCCCAGAGGGCGCAGCGACAACGAAATTATGCGTTTTTGTCAGGCGTTTATGCAGGAATTGCAGCGCCACATTGGCCCGCGTACCGACGTACCGGCCGGTGACATTAACGTTGGGGCGCGCGAAATTGGTTATTTATACGGCCAGTACCGGCGCATGCACAATGAGTTCGGCGGCAGTCTCACCGGTAAGGATATCGATTTCGGTGGCAGCCATGTGCGTACCGAAGCCACAGGCTTTGGTCTTATTTATATGCTTGAATGTGTACTGGTGCATCACAACGATGACTTCATCGACAAACGAATCGCCATTTCCGGCGCTGGGAATGTGGCGCTTCACGCGGCCCTTAAAGCCATCGAAAAAGGGGCTACCGTCACCAGTTTGTCTAACAGTCGTGGCTGCTTAATTAACGAACAGGGCTTTAGTGAGGCAGCTATCCGCTGGGCCATTGATACCCGCCAGCAACACGAAAATGTGCTTACGGCATTGGGTGATGAACACGGCGGTAGCTGGTTTAAGGGTGAAAAGCCCTGGGGCCAGGTCTGTGATATTGCCTTACCCTGTGCTACCCAAAATGAGCTCGGCGAAGATTCCGCCAAACAACTGAAAGAGAACAACTGCCGCTATGTGCTGGAAGGCGCTAATATGCCCACAACCAGTGAGGCTAAACAGGTGTTGGATGACGCGGGAATCGTGTTTGTACCGGGCAAGGCGGCTAACGCCGGAGGCGTGGCACTGTCGGGCATGGAAATGTCACAAAATGCCTCGTTTCAGAGTAAAACCTTTGCGCACCTGGACGATGAGCTTAAATCGGTAATGGCATATATACATAAGCGCTGTGCTGAAGAGGGCAAACAGGATAATGGCCACGTCAATTATGCCAAAGGTGCCAATATTACTGCCTTCAGGCAACTTGCCAACGCCATGGTGTCGCAGGGCGTTTAATACGCTTAGCCACCGGCAGATACAATAAACCAGCCTCGGTTACCCACCGCAGGCTGGTTTTTTATTTACAGCCGTAACAAGCAGCGCCTTAGCGGCTTGGTACGCGCAGCGGTTATTCAACGCTGAGTGATTGCATATCAATCACATAGCGGTGTGCGAGGTCGCCTTCCGCCAGCTTTTTAAAGGCGTCGTTTATGTCGCTCATTTTAATCATTTCGCATTCGGGATAAATGTTGTGCTCAGCACAAAAATCCACCACCTCCTGGGTTTGCTCAATACCGCCGATCAGGGAGCCGGCAACGCGACGACGACCCACAACTAATGGCACACTCATTAGCTCTTCCAGCGGTCCTACCTGACCGACCACTACCAATGTACCGTCGATATCGAGTAACGGTGTATAAATACTGAGATCGTGTTTTACCGGTGCCGTATCAATAATTAAGTCAAAGGCGTTGGCACTGTCTGCCATGGCGTCTTCGTCGGTAGAGATCAGAATGCCTTTTGCCCCCATCGCCTGGGCTTCTTTTTCTTTCTTGTTGGAACGGCTAATGGCAGTCACTTCCGCGCCCATTGCCACGGCCAGTTTAACGGCCATGTGGCCAAGACCGCCCAGGCCAATTACCCCAACGCGGGTACCTTCCTTCACGCCCCAGGTGCGCAATGGAGAATAGGTGGTAATACCTGCGCATAAAATGGGCGCTGTTTTTGCCAAATCCATGCCGTCGGGAATGTTGAGTACAAACTCTTCGCGCACAACAATGTGTTTGGAATATCCGCCTTGTGTGGTTTCACCGTTGATCCTGTCTTTTGAACCGTATGTCATGGTCATGCCGTTGCGGCAGAACTGTTCTTCATGATTGTGGCACTGATCGCACTCCTGGCAGCTGTCGACCATACAGCCCACTGCCACGTTCTGACCCACTTTGTAGTTTTTCACGTCGTCGCCAATAGCGGTTACCACGCCAACAATTTCGTGGCCTGGAATCAACGGGTACGGCTGCTCGCCCCAGTCGCCATTAACCGTGTGCAGGTCAGAGTGACACACGCCGCAATATAAAATTTCAATGGCAACGTCGTTGTCGCGCAGGCTGCGACGTTCAAAATGATAAGGTTGCATGTGTGCATCGGATGAATGTGCGGCGTAACCGACTGTTTGCATAAAGTATCCTCTGTCTAAAATATTGAAATAATGTATTTTTTGTTTATGAATATTATGCATCAGGCAAAACCGGTTGCGGATGCCTAATCCTATTTTTAGGTTGCCTGATCGTATAAGAATAGTAATGTTGCAGTAATGAATACTCTGAGGGGCTGGGTTTTGATCAGTTGTTTTTCATAGGCGCTTTGGTGTAATTCTGGTTTAATAGCGAGCCTCAAACGCAGTGATACATTTAACCTATTTACCGGAGTGACGATGGCCTTAACCCGCTTAGATGCATTAACCGCCCAGCTTGATAGTGCGCCAGCCACGATAGAATTTAGCCATGTGATTGAGTTAATTGATGCTCATTTTAAGTTCACGCCAACCGCTTTTACCAATGGCAGCGCAGTGAATAAGGCCAACCAGAATAACGGCTCCTGCAAGCTGCTGGCACTAGGTCAGTACCTTAAGTTAACCAACGAACAAACCCTGGCGTTATTCGGAACATTTTACCGCGAGGATGTGCTTGGTCATCCACATGGTAGCGACCACGCCAATATTCGTAATTTTATGCAGAGCGGTCATGCCGGGGTACATTTTGACGTGTTTCCTTTAGCCCTGAAATAATTCAATTAATATAAAAGCTTACCGCTGACACCGCCAACCATTAAAAAATGTTCCGGCGCTCACTTATCATAACCCGCTCTTACAGGTGTTGCCTGCTTAAACCGGGTTACATGATGTCTTGGGAGCTTGCTTTTTTAGACGTGTGCGCACAGTTTTTACCTGCATTACGGTGAGCAACATTAGCGGTAGCATTAGCAGCGCAAACATTAACTCTATGCCCCAAACGGCAGCTTCTAAAATAGTAGCGGCCTCAAGCAGACTGAGCACTAGCAGCTTGGTGTCACAATGTTTCATGATAGTTTCAGATACGTAATTTCGACGGTGAAATTATATACCGGTGAGCCTGGGTGAAAATTATCCGATTAGCCAAACTCCTTGACCCTTCGTCCACGGTAATGGCAGCGGTCCCTGCGTGTCACACTTACCTGACGACATGATCCAGCTCATCCGCGAGTTGTGCAATGTCGTTAACGTTGAAATCAGGCGCATTGGCCAGAGGGTAAAGTGACTGTCCTGGTCGGGCTACAAATGCGGTTTGCATCCCAGCTGCGCTGGCTCCGGCAATGTCCCAGCCGTGGGCGGCCACCATGAGTGCTTCTGCTGGTTTAACATTTAACTGTTCCAGCGCCCAGGCGTAGGCACGTTGATCGGGTTTGTATATTTGCAAGGGTTCAATGCTTAATCGTGCGTCAAAATATTTGGTTAACCCGGCATATTCCAACTGGGTTTTTACGCCCTGTGTAGAGGAGTTCGTCAGGCATGCCAGGGTAAAGCCCTGTTGTTTAAGCGTGGCCAGCGCCGGCTTTACGTCAGGGTGCGCTGGCAGGTTCAGCAGGGCAGGGATAATGGCTTTATGAGCGTCCTCTTTACTCATTGTTATACCATTACTGTGCGCAACCATTTGCAGTGCAGCGACGCCAATGGCACCAAAGTGCGCAAAGCGGCCCGATACAGTACTGACCAGCGAATAATGCAACAGCGTGGAGAACCACAGTGTCAATAAGGCCTGATTACCGTTTAATGCCTTACCCACTGTCTCACGCATGGGCGACAAATCGAGCAGTGTTTCGTTGACATCGAATATGATGACTTTCGGCATTGTTGCTGTAGTCGTAGCGGCAGAGCCGCCCTTACCAGAGAGCTGAGAGTCATGGGCCTGGAGAAGTTGCGGTAAGGTAAACAAAATAATACGCCTCAAAAGAGAATGTAGTTGTAGTATAAGCATTTAATCCGGTTGTACCAATTTACCCACGGCTTAACAGGCCCGCAGCGCTGACTGTGTTACCTTTTAAAGTCACTAAATATGCCAGATAGTCAGGGACTTATAAATTAACAAAAAAATTACACTTGCCAATTCAATGCGAATATCCGATTATTAACTTAATCGATTAAGTTGTTATCAATATTGTGTTTAAGAGTGTATTTATGAGTAGTGCAAAAGGTGTTCAGTTAATTACCTATGTTGATCGGTTGGGCCGGGGCAATATTTCGGGGTTACGTGAGTTGCTTAACGAGCAACTTAAAGACGTTTTTGATGGTGTGCACCTGCTACCGTTTTTTTACCCTATCGATGGCGAAGATGCCGGATTTGATCCTATTGATCACACCATGGTCGACAATCGACTGGGTAACTGGGCCGACATTGGCGCGCTGGGTGCGAATATGGCAATCATGGCCGACATGATTGTTAATCATATGTCGGCGCAAAGCCCGCAGTTTCAGGACGTACTGGCTAAAGGCGAAGCGTCTGAATTCTGGCCTTTGTTCTTAACCCGCGACAAAGTGTTTGCCCCGGACCAGTTAAATCAAATACCTAACATTTACCGGCCGCGTCCAACGCCGTGTTTCAGTGACATCACCTTAAAAAATGGTGATACTGTACCATTCTGGACTACTTTTACCTCCAATCAAATTGATATTGATGTGACCTCAGGGCAGGGGCAGGCATACCTGGAAAAAATACTCAGCGCCTTTGCGCAGAATAATGTCGATCTTATTCGCCTCGATGCCGCGGGTTATGCCATTAAAAAGCCGGGCACCAACTGCTTCATGATTGAAGAAACCTTCGATTTTATTGAGCAGTTGAGTCAGGAGGCGCACCGGCGCAACATGCAATGCCTGGTAGAAATTCACAGCTACTATAAAACCCAGATTGACATCGCTAAACGCTGCGACATGGTGTACGACTTTGCACTGCCTCCTTTGGTGCTGCACAGCCTGTTTACGCAAAACCCCACAGCTCTGGCCAAATGGCTGGCAATAGCACCGCGCAATTGTGTCACGGTACTGGACACCCACGATGGTATTGGCATTGTTGATGTAGGGCCAGAAGGTGACAAACCAGGCCTGCTCAGCGCCGCTGAGATTGATGCCCTTGTTGAGCAAATTCATATCAATAGTAATGGTCAAAGCCGTGAGGCAACTGGCGCGGCCGCCAGTAACGTTGATTTATATCAGGTAAATTGTACCTACTATGATGCGCTGGGGGCCAACGATCAGGCCTATTTGATTGCCCGCGCCATACAGTTTTTCTCGCCCGGCATTCCGCAGGTCTATTACGGAGGCTTGTTTGCTGCGCAAAATGATATGGCACTGCTTAACCAAACCAATGTGGGGCGCGACATTAACCGGCCGTATCTGAGCGACAGCGATATCAATCATGCGCTGCAAAAGCCGGTGGTGAAAGCGCTGATCGCGCTCATTCGGTTACGAAATACCCTTGAGGCGCTGGAAGGTAAGTTTATGGTGTCGGCGACCGGGCAACTCATCACCCTCGAATGGGTCGGGTCTGGTTGTAGAGCAGCATTAGAAATCGACTTCAGCACCCTGTCAGCGGTGATTAATTACAGTCAGCAGGATGCTCAACACAGTGTTGACGTGTCGGTGGCAGGCCTCGCCGGCTAACTGTCTATTGTTGGTTAAATTGGTTGGTTAAATTGCTGTTTTAAGCAAAGTCAGCGCAGGGACCGGTGCTCTGCGCGTTGTTTACTTTCGTGACTATACACGGCCTAGCGTTGCGCGTTTAACTAACGCGTTCATCTGTGCGCAGACGGGTACTCGCTTTTTTGATCTGTTTTTAAGCTCTGGTGGTACAAAATTACAATGTAATGTTGCGTATCGGCTCAACTGCTGCCTAACTTGCGCATCGTTTAACCGCAATGTTAGAGCGAGTGCTTGGCAGGTAAACGCAGCAAAATTTAGTGTAATGGAATGTCACGGAGGCTAAATGCCGGGTTATTTTGCTGTGTTAGTAAACGCGATGTTAGTCACATCACTGTGCGTAGCGATCCCAGGCGTTGCCCAGGAAAACCCCGTCACTGTGAGTGTGGCCTACCCGGTGGCAACGCAGCAGTACCAGTCAGTTACGCTGAGCGGTTCGGTTGAGTCGGCTTTTGACGCCGTGTTAGCGCCCCTTGAAGCCGGCGTTGTGGCTAAGTTGCATGTTGAGGTCGGCGATACTGTCAGCCAGGGACAGCCGCTACTGGAACTAAACAGCCGCCTTGCTGAACTGGCGCAGCAGCAGGCGGAGGCAGAGTTGCAGGTGGGCAAAGTGGCCCTCAGCGAAGCCCGGCGATTACTCGACGAAGTGGATGCGCTCACCCAGCAACAGCTTGCCGCCAAAACCCTGTATCAGCAACGCAGTGCGGCGGTTGCGAATGCTGAAGCACAGTTATCTCAGCTATCATCGACCCTGGCTTTACGTAAAGAGATCGTCTCCAGGCACACCCTGACCGCGCCCTTTGATGGGGTCATTTATCAGCGCAGTGTGGATGTTGGGGAATGGATAGAGCCAACAACCCCTGCGCTGGCGCTGGTTTCGCAAAAACACAAGCGCCTCAGCATAGAAGTACCTCAGGAATATTACCGCTATTTTAATACCCTCGACTCGGCGATTACGGTAACGCCTGATAACACCCGCTTTACCAGTGTTGAGGGGCGTCTTACCCGGCTGGTGGCTGCCTCCGGCAATCAGGGGCGTACCTTTACGGCACATATCAGCTTGCCGGCAGACACCGAACTGCTGGTGGGTATGTCTGCCAGTGCTGAGGTAAACCTGCCCAATGTGGTTAGCAATCAGGCCTGGTTACCCGCCAGTGCCATAAAACAACATCCCGACGGTGGTGCCAGTGTGTTTGCGGTGAAAAACAACCGCGCTGAACGGGTGCTGGTGAATATTGTGCGGCGTCAGGGCGACACCGTACTGCTGGAGAACGTCAGCGAGCAACAACTGTATGTTGCCAAGGGCATATCGCGGCTATCAAATAACACACAAGTAACCATTACCGACGGACCACAGCAATGATTGAGTCTACCGTAAAGCGCGGCATACTGGTTGCTGTGGTAGTCAGTATCAGTTGCATACTGGGGATTGTAGCGGCGCTGAGTATACCGGTACAGATGATCCCCGATCTTGAGGTGCGCACGATTACCGTACAAACCGGCTGGCCGGGGGCAACGCCGCAGGATATCGAAAAAGAAATTCTTATAGAGCAGGAGCGCTACCTGCGCAATGTCACCGGCTTAAAACGGATGATTTCCTTCGCCGAAATGGGCAGTGGCTCGGTGGAACTGGAATTTCCTTTTGGGGTAGATGTAAACCAGGCACTTATCCGCGTTAGCAATGCGCTTAATCAGGTGCCGGATTACCCCGAAAATGTTGATCAGCCGCAGTTGTTCTCAGACTCCTTCTCCAGCAATGCATTTATGTATTTTCAGCTTATCCCTTTGGAAGGCAATCCCATGTCGCTGGATATTGACATGCTCTACGACTTTGCAGACGAGGTTATTCGCCCGCAAATGGAGAGTGTGCCCGGGGTGTCACAAATTGAAATTAGCGGCGGCACTGCGCGGCAGATTCAAATTGACGTGGAGCCTGCCAAGCTGGCCCAGCGTGGTATTAGCTTAATCGACGTGCGCGATGCCATACGCCAGCGAAATCAGGACTCCTCGGCTGGCGATATCGAGTCGGGCAAGAGCCGCTATTTACTGCGAGTGGTAGGGCGCTTTGAGCAGTTGAGCGAACTTGAAAATCTTATTATTAAACGCTTTGAAAACGCGAATGTGTATTTAAAGGACGTTGCCAAGGTGCGCCTTGATCACTTTGAGCGTCGCCAGCTTTCCTATGCCAATGGCGATCGCAATTTAGGGCTGTCGGTGCGGCGCGAAACCGGGTCCAACGTGATTAACATCAAACAGCAAATATTGCCTATAGTGGCCGAGCTGAATGAACAGGTACTGGCCGATAATGGCTTAAAAATGGAGTTGTTCAGCGACGACGTGGTGTATGTGTCGAGCTCACTGCGTAACGTGATGATTAATCTGGCGCTGGGTGCCGGGCTGGCCACACTGGTGATGTTTTATTTTTTGCGTTCGGTGCGCTCTACGCTGATTGGCGTAATGGGCATTCCCTTGTGCACAATCGCCGCGTTCATTGCGCTGCTGGCCTTTGGCCGCACCATCAATGTGATTTCCATGGCAGGGGTAGCCTTTGCCATCGGTATGACAGTTGATAATACCATTGTGGTACTTGAGTCCATTGTGCAGTTTCGCCGTAAGGGCTTAAGCCGTTTTGATGCCGCCGTTGAAGGCGTTAAAGACGTGTGGTCGGCGGTGTTGGCCTCAACCGTTACCACTATTTTGGTGTTTGCGCCCATTTTGTTTATTGAGCAGGAAGCCGGGCAGTTGTATTCCGATGTCGCCATTGCCATTTCCGGTGCCATCTTCGCCTCCATGCTGGCGGCAATTTTTGTGGTGCCGGTGGCCATGGCGCGGCTAAAAAATGTTGGTCCGGCCGATGCCAGCATGCAGCAACGTTTAGCTGACCGTTGTCTGAATATGGTGGCGGCCATCACCCGTTCCAGACCGCGGGCGCTTGGCATCGTCATTGGTGGTGCGGTGCTCATTCTGGGGGCGGCCTGGGCCCTGATGCCGGCAGCCGAATATTTGCCAGAGGGCGAAGAGCCTAAATCCTTTTCTACCATGACGGCGCCGCCGGATTATAACCTCAGCCAGATGCAAAAAATTGGTGACGAACTTCGGGCGTTTTTTACCCCGTTTGTGCAGGCCGATCCTGATGCCTATAGCCGCGGTGAGGCTGAGATGCCAGCGCTGGCGTTTTATAATATGCGCGTGAGTATTGGTAGTATCTGGATGGTCACTATGCCGGTTAATCCCGACGAAGTAGAAGACATGATGGCGGTGATTAATCAAAAGTTTGAAAGTTACGAAGGCATGCGCGCGTTTTCCAGCAAGGGCTCGATTATCTCCAGTAACGATGGCGGCACGCGCGCGGTAGCGGTGGACTTTTCGGGCAGTAATATCCGCGAGTTATATCGCGCTGCCAACGCCTTGTACCGCAAAGCTGAAGCTTATTTTGACAATCCGCAAATCAACTCCGATCCCGGCTCACTCACACTGGAACAGCCGTTTATAGAAATACGCCCCAAATGGCAGCGTCTGGCAGAGCTGGGCATGAGTGCCGATGATTTTGGCTATTCAGTGGCGGCGGTAAGCGATGGGGCCTTTGTGGATGAGTTTTTACTCAACGACGATAAAGTGGATATCTTTTTATTCAGCAGCGCCGGTAACGAGCAAACGATTGGTCAGCTGGCGACTACGCCTATCCTTACGCCACCGGGAACAATTTTACCGTTAAATGCCATTGCCACCCTGCTGGAAAGTAAACGTAGCGACACCGTCCGGCGTATCGACGGTGAGCGAACGGTATCCGTGTATGTGATAGCGCCCAAAGAAATAGCGCTGGAAACCGCGGTGAATACCGTTAAAAACCAGTTATTGCCAGAGCTTCGCGAGGCCGGGGACATTGCTCAGAGTGTCAGCGTGCGTATTACCGGCGCGGCCGATCAGTTAGCGGCTACCCAGGATGCGCTGTCGGTAAACTTTTTGATTGCCGTGGCGCTGTGTTATTTATTGCTGGTGGCGATATTCAGTCACTGGGGATACCCGCTGTTTATTCTTACCATGATCCCACTGGGTATGGCGGGGGGCCTGTTGGGGTTAATTGTTCTTAATGGGGTTAACCAGGTGTTAGGCGGGGCTTATCAGCCCTTTGATATGATCACCATGCTGGGCTTTTTAATTTTGCTTGGTACGGTGGTGAATAATCCCATCCTCATTGTCGATCAGACCCGGCGCCTGCTGGACAAGGGGGAGGCGCTGGCCGATGCGGTGAAACACGCTGTCGAGGTGCGATTACGGCCCATTATGATGTCGACCTGTACAACTTTGTTTGGCCTGGCACCCTTGGTGTTAATTCCCGGTGAGGGCACTGAGCTGTACCGTGGCGTAGGGATTATCGTACTAAGTGGTATCTTTGTGTCAACGGTATTGAGCCTGACGTTTTTGCCAGCCTTGTTAGTATCGGTACTGAGTAGTAAGCACGATGTGAATAACGAGCAGGCAGCATAATGTTTCGTTGCCAGGGCTTATGGAACGGCTGCGGCCTAAGGGCGATGGAGCGGGCGTCGGCCAGGGGATGCCTGGCTCGGCATTGTGGGGCGTTTAAGCGCCCCAACGATATTGTACAATAACCTGGCACAACAAGGTTGCACCAGCAGTTATTAGAGTCCTAAATGGGCCTGAAACTCTTCGTAAGTACCGTCGAAATGAGTGAGCTTTTGATCTTTAATCTCGATGACCTGGGTAGCCAGAGACTCAACAAACTCGCGGTCGTGGCTGACAAAAATCACCGTGCCTTCAAACGCCAGCAGGGCGTTGTTCAGCGCTTCGATAGATTCCATGTCCAGGTGGTTGGTAGGTTCGTCCATGACCAGCACGTTGATGTCCTGCAACATGATTTTGCCGAACAACAAACGGTTTTTCTCACCCCCTGAACACACGCTGACCTTCTTGTTAAAGTCGTCAGAGCCAAACAACAGGCGCCCCAGCATGGCTTTAATTTGCAGATCGTCGTGGCGCGGCTGACGCCATTGTGACATCCATTCAAACAGGGTCAGATCATTAGCAAAATCGGCAGAGCTGTCTTGCGGAACATAGCCCACCGCGGCGTTTTCGGCCCATTTTACGCTGCCCTGATTAGCACTTTGGTTAATCAAGCATTTAAGCAGGGTGGTTTTACCGGCACCGTTCTCGCCAATAATGGCCAGCTTTGAGCCTGCTTCGAGCAGCAGATTGCCGCCACTGAAAAGAGGTTCATCGTAACCATGACCCAGATCTTCAAGGGTAATGGCAAGGCGGTGCAACTTTTTATGCTGTTTAAACTGTATGTAGGGCTTACGACGGCTCGACGCTTTAATATCATTGAGTTCGATTTTTTCCAGCCGCTTGGCCCGCGAAGTCGCCTGTTTGGCTTTAGACGCGTTGGCAGAAAAGCGCGCCACAAAGCTTTGCAGTTCTTCTATTTCGGCACTCTTTTTGGCGTTTTCGGTGTGCAACTGCTCCTGCACCAGGCTTGAAGCCTCAATAAAGGCTTCGTAGTTACCCGGGTAAATACGCAGTTCACCGTAATCTATGTCGGCCATGTGCGTGCATACCTGGTTTAAAAAGTGGCGATCGTGAGAAATGATGATCATGGTAGACTTACGCTTGTTAAGCTCTTCAGCCAGCCAGTGAATAGTGTAAATATCCAGGTTGTTGGTGGGCTCATCGAGCAGCAACACGTCGGGTTCGGCAAACAGCGCCTGTGCCAGTAACACCCGTACTTTGCGGCCGGGGGCAACTTCGCGCATTAAACCAAAATGATAACGCTCTTCAATGCTGGCCGAGCTGAGAATGTCACCGGCACGCGACTCGGCGGTGTAACCGTCCATTTCGGCAAACTGCACTTCCAGTTCGGCGACTTCCATGCCTTCGGCTTCGGTCATTTCAGCTTTGGCGTAAATTTCGTCACGGCGCTGTTTTACTTCCCAGAGCTCGCGATCGCCCATGATGACTGCATCCACTACGCTCATGTCTTCAAAGGCAAACTGATCCTGATTCAGGATACCCAGTTTGGTGCCGGGTGCTAAGGACACATTGCCTGCCGTAGGAGTGAGTTTGCCGCTGAGAATTTTCATTAGCGTGGACTTACCACAACCGTTGGCACCAATCAGGCCATAGCGGTTGCCGTTACCAAATTTGGCTGAAATATTTTCGAACAATGGCTCAGAGCCAAATTGCATAGTGATATTGGCGGTAGTAATCAAAACAGTTCCCGGGAAGTCATAAAAGTAGGCAAACAGCCCATTGCTAAATGCGAGCTGCATAAAAGCGGCGTAAGCGCGCGCAATATAAAGAATGAAAGCCGCTGTGTAAAGCAAAGCAGCTCGAAGGGCCATGTTTCGCGACGCATAGCGCCTAATTGGAAGGGGTTTCTTACACTTTAGCCGATTTGTTTACGTTGTCGTCACAATTATACAGGTTACCTGCCGCCAGCAATGAAACCGTGAGCCGGGCTTTACGTTAAACGTGAGGGGGAGCATCGGCGGCCAGTGCCAGCTGTACAGATTGCTTTATCAGCGCAAGCGCATGGGTTTCAAACCAGGGGTTACGGGCTTGCCAGCGATTATTGCGTCCGGAAGGGTGTGGCAGCACATAGCGCCGGTTCGGGGCCGCTGTGGTGGCCTTCACCGCGTCAGTAAGCGTGCGGTATTCGGGCAGGTAATATTGCTGTGAATACCTGCCTATGTGCAGGATGAGCGCCGGCTCCAATAGATTAATCACCTTGGCGTGCCAGGTTGGCGCGCAGATTTTTGGCGGCGGTGCATCAGCGCCGTTTTTATAGCCGGGAAAACACAGAGCCATGGGCAGATGGGCAAATACCGGAGAATAAAACTGCGCGCGGCTAACGGCTAACCAACTGCGCAGTTTATCGCCACTGGCATCGTTCCATGGCGTGGCACTGTCGTGGGCTTTTATGCCCGGAGCCTGGCCAATAATGAGTATCCGCGCTGCACTGCTAGCGTGCACGACCGGTCTTGGCGGCTGGGGCAAATGACCAGCACACAGGCGGCAGGCGCGGATATCTGTCAGTAAGGTGGGTAACTCATCGCTGGGTGAGTTGTTGTCGTTGGTGCTCATCATGCAGCCTTGCTGTTGCCCGGTGGGCGTTGCTTTTAATTATTGCGATTGGCCAGGCCCAGTGTACTGACTTTGCGTACCACGCAAAAGCGGTATTTTGCAGACTGGCAGTTGGCCGGTACGGCAATCTGCACGCTTTACAACCGAGTTAAAATAAACCATATTGGTGCTTTAGGGTATGGAGTTCAGGAATGCAATTAGACAGTATCAGTTTTGCCCAGCGCCAGCGTTTGGCTTATATCGATTTTTGTTTGCTGTTTAAAGGGGCTATACATCGACAGGATCTTATCAACCGTTTTGAGGTAGGGTTATCGGCCGGCTCGCGGGACTTTAATTTGTATAAAGATCTGGTGCCCGCCAACCTCGAATACGACGCCCGCGAAAAGCGCTATTTTCAAACCGCGCAGTTTAAACCCTTATTTGAGCACGACGCTCAACGCACCCTGACCAAACTGGCCAACGACATCTCCGACGGTTTTGATGCGATCGGCGATATTCACTTTCCGGTAGAGGCACCGTCGAGCCTGAATATTCCTGACATCTTTATCGTGGCACGTCTGGTACAGGCGATACTCAACAACAAAGCGGTGAGCGTGATTTATACGTCATTGAGCAGCGGGTCGGGGGCGCGTGAGTTAGTACCTCATTCCATTGTCGATAACGGCCTGCGCTGGCACGTTCGGGCGTTCGACCGAAAAAGCCAGAGCTTTCGGGATTTTGTACTCACCCGCATGAGCAAGGTCACCATCAAAACCAGTCCTGATACTCACGAATTGGCCGCGCAAGATGCCGAATGGCACCGGCTTATTCCACTGCAACTGGTGCCGCACCCCAAAAATGTCAGTTTTCCCACCGCTATCGAAATGGACTACGGCATGGAAAACAGTCAGTTGCTCATTAATGTGCGCGCCGCTATGGCCGGTTATCTGCTGCGCCGCTGGAACGTAGATTGTACTGAGCGGGGCACGCTGAAAGGGGCAGAGTACCAATTATGGTTACAAAACCGCTTTACTCTGCGCAACGTAGACAACCTGGCGATAGCGCCGGGGTATGATAACGTCTAATGCAGGGGGACTTTGTAGAGGCTCGGTTTTTTATCGTGTAAATGACGGTCCATGCTTTGTATCTGCAACTCCTGCCGCCCCTCAGAAATCTGCTTTATCATGGCGCGAATGAAGTAGTCTATGGCATAGGAAGTTTAATGTTATCGAGCAAATAACGAACCCGTAGCACGGCCGTTGGAGTTCTTATAACAAGAGCGTTTTTATTCGCTAAGCCATCAGAGAGGTGGCAGGTCAACGTCTTCACAGCAGTCATTATTCGGCGCTTGGGATTTACTATGGCTAACCTTCGGCCGAGGAGATCATGGGAAGGCCCTCTAACTTTGCAAGTATTTACATGACAATGACCTACTACTCTCATCGTATGTCGGCGGCGATGTCCAGCAAACCGGGTTGCGTTGAGCAAGTTGAGAATGACATTGAAGACTTACACGATGTTTGCTTACAAGGTGCCGACGCTCTGACAGGCGCGTGGACGGTTTATTTCGGCCTTTATGTCGGCGCAACTGCTGGACTAATCTCATCAGCAGCATGTATTTACGGAAGTAGGGATTCTTTATCTCAGGATGATAGTTTTTGCGAAGCCGCCGTTGATGAACTGCGTGACGAATGTAATGATAAATACTACGGAAGTTAACTGGATGCTCATGGAGGCCGGGGCAGTGTCCCGGAAAATGATATGAATACTAAATTGATAGCATATTGTGTGTTTTGTGTCGTACTACTTGCCAGTAAGTTGTTTTTAGAACCCAAAGAATTTGATTATATTGTAATCATTGCCTTAATTTATTTAGCGGGCACAAATTATCATGAACAGAAAAAGGATTCAGATGACTGAATATTGAGCAATAAAACGATTTATTGCGATATGCGTCATCGTGCTGACAATATTACTGTTGCACGTTTTTAAAATTACCGCCGCGCAGCGCTGTTTTGCTATTTTGAACTATTCAATGTAAACCGCTAACTGGCTATTTCTTATTTTCATTGTACTGTTTCATTTGCTCTTCGGCATAGCCTTTAGGCGGCGGGGTCCAGCCGCGACGCTTGGAATGGTTATCATGTAAATCAGTATTCAGTGCCTCTTCGATGAGTTGTTCTAATTCCATCAGTAAGTCGAGGTAATTGTTGTCTACCCGCTCGCCGCTGGCGTTGTCTTTCCAGGCGTTGTAGAGCACGTCGTTTTGCTGCGCTTCGATATCTTTGTAGGCATGCTTTTGCCGTTCAGCCTGGAAGGGGTGAACGCCTAGCGAGCGTAATGCTTCGGCACCCATTTCTAACGCTGAATGGTAGGTTTCCGAGATAATGTAGTCAGCACCGGCCTGACGTAACCGGTAGCCATGGCCGCGATCAAATGCCCTGGCCAGCACTTTGAGGTGCGGGTGGGCGTGTTTGGCAAACTTAACCATATCGATGGCCGTTTCACGATCGTCGATGGCAATCACCATCAGGTTAGCATCGGCAATGCCGGCGGTATCGAGCATGGCCGGTTTCGACGCATCGCCAAAGTAAGCTTTGGTGCCAATCCGGCGCATCAAATCGACCTGCGCCGAGCGGATATCAAGAATTACGGTGGTGATATCATTGGCAATCAGCAGGCGGTTAACGATTTGCCCGAAGCGGCCAATGCCGGCAATCACCACATTGCCTTTATGCTCGACGTTATCGGGCTGGCGGTGGTGTGAGCCGCGCATATAGCGTGGCATGATAAGTTTATCAAATGCAATAAACAGCCCCGGTGTCAGGAACATCGACAGCGCTACCACCAACTGCAAAATGGCAATCAGATCGCCCGGCAGTACGTTGTTTTGCGTGGCAAAGCTAATCAGTACAAAACCAAATTCACCGGCCTGAGCCAGGCTTAATGTGAGTAACCAGCGGTTGCTGCCGCTAAGACCAAATACTAACGCGACGCCAAGCAGTACCGCAGCCTTTAACACCATTACCGCAAGGGTAATCAGAACAATAAGACTGGCATTGCTGAGTAAGGTGTCAAAGTGAATGCCCGCTCCAACGGTTATAAAAAACAGCCCCAGCAATAAGCCTTTAAAGGGTTCAATATTCGCTTTGAGTTCGTGTCTGAACTCACTGTTGGCCATTACCACACCGGCTAAAAAGGCACCGAGCGCGGGTGATAACCCCACCATACCCATTAATGCGGCAATCCCTATCACCAGCATCAATGCAGTGGCAGTAAAAATCTCCCGCAATCCGGAGGCAGCAACAAACCTAAACAGTGGCCTGCTCAGGTAATGACCGCCAACCGTTACCACAGCAATAGAGCCCATAATGACCATGGCGTGCAGCCAGCCGGGCAGGCTACTGATAAAATCCTCGCTGTCATGCTGTGCAGTGATGGTGTGCGCCGACGCCGTATCTGCTAATTCGGGCAGTGCCAGCAGGGGGATCAGCGCTAACATCGGGATAACCGCGATATCCTGAAACAACAGCACCGAGAAAGCGCTTTTAGCCCCTTCGGTTTGCTGCAGACCCTTTTCCTGAAAAGTCTGCAGCACAATTGCCGTGGACGATAAGCCCAAAATTAACCCCACGGTGAGGGCGACACTCCAGCTCAACCCACAGGCCATAGCAATAGCAAAAATGGCGGTCACGGTGAGGGTAAGCTGCATTCCGCCCAGGCCCAGCAGGCGTATTTTCATATTCCACAGCGCTTGGGGCTCCAGTTCCATGCCGACTAAAAACAGCATCATGACCACGCCAAACTCAGCAAAATGCTGAATAGCTGTGGTTTCTTCGCCTACCAGGCCAAGCAGCGGACCAATAATTAAGCCGGCAAGCAGATAGCCCAGCACGGAGCCGAGCCCCAGTCTTTTGGCTATGGGGACAGCCACCACCGCGGCCAGTAAATACACAAATGCCTGTAAAAAATAACCGGTCATGGCGTGTCATCCGCAGTGGAAAAATAGCTGGTAAGATTCTCAAGCTCAGCGGCGCGCTGAATATCAATCTCACCGTCGGCCAGACTATCGAGCAACTGTGACCACAGCGCCGTATGCCGGGTAACGCGATGTTCTTCTTTAGCCGTTCGCGAGCCAAACAACGCAAAGGGCGCTAAGTAAACCATGCGGGTTATATCAGCCATTTGCTCCAGGGGCTGCAGGAGTTCGCGCAACGTAAAGTGATTAAAACCGTCACTCTGAAAGGCTTCCTCGCGACCGCCGGCCGACAGTGCGCATAAAAACCGTTTGCCGGCTAAGGCGGTGCCATCGGTGCCGTAGGCAAAGCCATATTCGAGCACCAGATCCTGCCATTCTTTGAGGATTGATGGAGTGGAGTACCAGTACATGGGAAACTGAAACACAATAATATCGTGGGCTAATAAGCGTTCCTGCTCTTTGCCGATATTAATATTGAAGTCAGGGTACTCAGCGTATAAATCGATAGCCGTAACGGCATCGTGTTGTTGCGCCGCGGCGAACATGGCGACGTTGACTTCCGACTGTGCCTGGGAAGGATGGGCGAACAGCACCAGTATTTTGTGTTGCGAATTTTTTTGTTGCTCTGCAGGCATTAATCCTATCCGAAAAAAATAATTCGATATGCGTTACTCTATCGACACTTGCATGTTATTCAAGGGCGCAGCTCTACTAAACGGCGACAACGCAATCGTGTTAGCCCGAGGCTGGCAAACAGTCTGACACACTCGGCGGTTAATTTCGTTAATAAAATGCCAATGTGTTGGTAAACGAAGTTGTAAGATTTGGTTAATAGCTGGTAACGCTGGCAAATTTGCTTGCCGCACTGTCTGCAAGGAGGTGTGTTACGCAGTACAACAAGGCTGACATAGCGTATAATCGCTTTTCAATATTTTGCTTATACACACTGAGAGGGGATCGGGTTCACGATAACCCCGATCATGTTTTAAAGGATGTTTATGTCTGCAACACCCACTAATCAGCGCGCGTCTGCCTGGGCTATTTTAGTCATGGCGCTTGGCACCTTTGTACTGGGACTCACTGAGTTTTCGTCTATGTCGATGCTGCCGCTGATTGCCGAAACCTATAATGTGACGCCCGCACTGGCCGGCAATGCCATTAGTGGTTACGCCATTGGTGTTGTGATTGGTGCGCCGCTGTTTATGCTGCTCACTAATAAAACCAATCGACGGACATCCTTGATGTTGTTTGTGGTGATGATGTTTGTTGCCAATGCCTTAAGTGCAATTGCCTCAAGCTTACCGGAACTGGTGTTTTATCGCGTGTTGTCGGGCTTGCCTCATGGCGCTTATTTTGGCACAGCGTTATTAGTTGCCGCCAATATGGCGCCCAAAGGCAAGCGCGCCAGCTATATGGCTAAAGTGTTTGCCGGGCTCACCATCGCCACTATCGTAGGCGTGCCCATGGCCACCCTCATTGGCCAGAACATGAGCTGGCGCGTGTGCATGGCTATTGTTGCGGTGCTGGCTTTGATTACCATTGTACTGATTTATTTGCTGGTACCGAGCAGCCCGGTAACTAACCCAACGCGTCTGAGAGAAGAGTTTGGCGTGCTCAAAAACAAACTGGTGTGGTCAATTTCGGGGATCATTTTCGTGGGGTTTGGCGGCGTGTTTTGTATTTACACCTACCTCGCTGACACCATATTAACCGTGACCAAAACCCCGGAAGTTACCATTTCTGTGGCCATGATGATGTTTGGTATAGGCACCACTATCGGCAACTGGTTTATCAGTAAAATGGCGGATCATTCGCCCATTAGTACCACCGGGATTGCCCTGTTGTGCAGTATTGGTATTGCCATAATGTATGTGTTTGCCGCCACGAATATCTGGTGGTTATACATTACGGTATTCCTGCTTGGCGCCAGTGTTGGCATTGCCGCAGTCATACAGTCGATGTTGCTGGATGTGTCACCTACCGGCCATGCCATGATTGGTGCGCTGGTGCAGTGCGCCTTTAATACGGCCAACGCCATTGGCCCGATGGTAGGCGGTGCCATGCTGGCCTCGGGAGCGAGCTTTAATCAAACCGGTTACGCTGCGGCACTGCTGTTTTTAGGCGGTCTCGTTATGTGGGCGGTGAGTTATTTTCAAATGCGTCAACGTGACCTGCTGCCTGCAACGAGTTAAGTGATAAACGTTTTTCAATAGAAATAAGAAAGAAAATTGTCATTGGAAAGTCAGTGTGATTGTTGAATTGCACAAATGCACAGCGGGAATACAGTCTAAAACAACTCCCGATAGCTTTGATAAACGTATGACTGCTCATGGAAACACACTGCGTATACACTACCCACACGAAGTGAAGTGGTGTATAGCAGCGTTATGATTAAGAGATTGATCAAGCTTTAGTACAACAGATTAGCTTTGAGTTGTCCGGGTTGAGCTTCAGAAACACCCAGTTCCTCGCGGGTAAAGGCATCAATTGACCCCGATTGCGCAATCATTTCTTCACACGCGGCATTGAGGTAACTCTCCCGTATGCCCATCAGTGCGCCACTAGCAGACTTTGGCAGTCTGGCCAGCATTAAATAGCTGATATCAAGGCTATCGATAGCGATTTGGTGCGAGTTAAGGTTTTGTAACGGCAATAAATAATGGGTGTGGGTAAGCGGATCCTTTACCAGGCCAATTCGGCGGGTGTTAAGCGTACTAAAGTCGATAGGACTGCATAACAGACCGCACAGTCCGCTGCGGTTTACTTAACCTCACGGCCTGTGAGTGACAGCCGGTTAGAAGGCGCTGGGGTTTAATCCGCCATCCAACAGGATATTCTGGCCGGTAATGTAGCCGCCGTACTGGCTGCACAAAAAAGCGCAGGTATTACCAAATTCTTGTGGATCGCCAAACCGGTTGGCCGGTATTTTAGCCGTCAACTCGCGGGTGACTGTGTCTTTGTCGTTGCCGGTGCGGGCCATGCCGGCACTAATGACGCCATCCAGGCGGTCGGTGCTAAAGTAGCCGGGCAGAATATTATTGATAGTGACGTTTTTATCGGCCACGGTACGCGCAATACCGGCTAAAAATGCGGTTAAGCCAGCCCGCGCACCGCTGGATAAATCAAGCCCCGCAACGGGCATTTTGACGGTCATGGAAGTAATGTTAATGATCCGGCCAAAGCCTCGCTCTGCCATGCCATCGATTACCCGCTGTACCAGATTGATAGGGGTTAGCATATTCATATTGATGCCATCGACCATGGCGTGGTTATCCAACTCGCGAAAATCCCTGAGTGGCGGGCCGCCATTATTATTAACTAAAATATCCGGTGCAGGGCAGGCGGCAAGTAACGCGGCCTGGCCTTCGGCGGTGCTGACATCGCAAGCCACCGGCGTTACCTTAATGCCGTAGGTTGCCGCGATGTCACTGGCCACCGCTGCGAGCCGCTCAGCATTCAAGCCGTTGATAACGAGGTTGACACCCGCCTTGGCAAGCGCTTCAGCGCACGCCCGGCCTAACCCGCGGCCAGACGCGCAAACAATGGCTTGCTTACCGTTGAGTCCTAAATCCATGTTCATTCCTGTATTCTTATAATGCGCAGACAGATGACAGTTATACTAAAAAATAAACAGCGCCAGAGCCAGTGAACTGCCTGGGCAGGCCGGCGTTTTTAGTGGTTAATTAGAGGCGCTGATCAATTGTTATCATCACCCTGCCGGGTTAACAACCACTGGTAGTCGAACCACGTAGGGCCATTTTGCATTGCTACTATCGGCTTGGCAGCTTCTGGCGTTGTGACAGATGCGTATAACAATGGGTAAATTTGATGTTGAAGGGCAGTATCGGGCGCTATTTGCGCAAACTGCGTCATGCTTTTTTGCCACTTCAACTGTTCGACCGGCGGCTGTGGCAGAGCAAGTAGTGCAGCTGCCAGGTGATGGTTGTGTATGGTTACCATTGTGGCAGGACCATGTTGCAATCGCGTTGTAAAAAACGCCTGTGCCGCGTCAGTATTGCCAAGCTGTAAATAGGTGTTAAACAACACGGGCACCAGACTGAAAATGGTATTGTCCAGCGACGGCAAATTAACTAACAGTTGCTGGGCTATGTCGGCAGCTTGCCGGTCCAGAGTAAAGCGTTGAAAGCCTTGCCAGAAGCGCGCGTGAGGCGTGTCGCCAAGCAAGCGTGCGGTGCGCTGAAACCACTTATCGGCTTCTTCAGGTTGACCAGACTCAAAATAAAGTAAACCCAAATAAGCGTTGTTCACGGGTGAGGCCGTATCAATGCGGTTGGACGCGAGCATTGTCTCGATGGCGGCAGCTAACTCACCGCGGCGGTGATGTATTTTGGCCCGCCACACATAGGCCCAGGTATAGCTGTCGTCGATTTCAATAGCCTGCTGCGCCGCTTGCAAGGCGGCCTTATAGTCACCCCGCCAAAACTGCACAATAGCAAGGTTAACGTTGATCCAGGGGGATAAGGGATCCTGCTTATGCGCCTGGCGGGCGAACGAGAGGGCTGCGTCAAACTGATTTGTTGCCAGCGCCAGTTCAGAGAATATGTACAACGCCGTCGCATCCTGCGGGTTGCGTTCAAGCACATCGTTAAGGGTGGCCTCGGCGCGGTTAAAATCGCCGCTGTCAATGGCTAAAATGGTGCGCGCCAGCAGTGCATTTTGCTCGGTTGGATCATGCTGTAACGCAGTCGTAATGGCTTGCTGGGCTTTTTGGTGAGCGATATCGCGTGGTAAATAGGTATCGTGAAAATTATAGCGGGCATAGATAAAGGCCAATTTGCCATGGGCGGCGGCAAAATCGGGAGCCAGGCTGACGGCCTTTTGTAATGCTGTCTCAGTCTGATAATACCATTCGCTGGTTTTACCGTTCATCAGCCAGTAGTTACCTTTAAGGTAATATTGATAGGCTTCAACGTTGCTGACTGACCCGGTTTGTTGGGTTGTGCTATTCACAGTGCGCTGCGGCAGCAATACCTGCTTTATGGCTGCTGCAATACTTTGCTGGATAGCATAAAGGCTGCTGGCCGAATTGGTATAGCTTTGCGACCACTCCACGCGATCACTTTTGGCATCAATAAGGCGCACAGATATTTTAAACTCGTCATTAATTCGCCGCACACTGCCTTCTACCAGGTAGCGCACATCCAGTTCGGCTGCAACCTGGGTCAGGGATTTATCGGCAGTGTTAACTGCCAGTGTGGAGTAACGCGACGGGACATTGAGTTCAGCGGTGCTGGCCAGCGCATCAATGAGTTCTTCTGTCATACCCTCCGCCAGGTAGAGGGTAGACTCATCTTTGCTTAATTGCCGTAATGGCATGACTGCCACGGAGGTACTTAACGCTGCAGGAGTGTCTGATGCTGTGGGCTGACCTGTGCTGACATAGCGCCATATACCAAGCCCCATCGCTAACATTGCCAGCAGGGTAAAAGTGAATAACCATCGCCCTTTTATTGCCCGGTATGGCGATGCTGGCGGGTGAGCTTCATCCCGGGCAACATTTTGTGGTGTCGATGACGCTGGTTGTGGTGCCGGTGCAGGCGGTGTTGCTAATGTGGGCTGTTCGGCGCTTACCGTGTCTGCGCCATCTGTGTGAGAGGATGTCGCTGCTGGCTTTTCCTGCCAGACGACCTGACCGCGTAATCGATACCCTTTTTTCGGTACGGTCTGAATCAACCGGCGCTGGCTGCTGTCATCAAGGACCTGACGCAACTGCGAAATAATTCTGGTCAGTGCCTCCTCAACCACGATACGGCCGTGCCAGACCTCGCGCAGCAGGGCCTGACGCTCTACCGTATCTCCGGCGTCACAGGCCAGAATGTATAATACGTGCATCGCTTTGGGTTCGACACGCTTTACCGATTTGCCACGACTAACGGTGTGATCGCCAATATCGACAACAAAATCATTGATGGTAAAACACCCTCTGCCGGGCGGCGGATTAAAAGACAACCTTATTTGCTCCGAGGATTCATTAGGTTTTTCTATAACTAATTATAAAGTAAAGAATTAGTTTATCTATTAGTAATTCGTTAGGTTTTAATTACTTGTTCATCAGGCGCATTTACGCTTAATGGCACATACTCGGTCTCAACAAAAATTTTAACAAGTAGTGGCTTTTTGTTAACAAGTCTCTTGTGAACGGCAAAGCCTAACAGAAAACATGTTCGTTGAGGAAAATACTATGTCTTTTACACGTCACATTACAAAATCACTTGTCGCTGCTGCTTGCTGTACGTTAACGCTCGGTAGCGCCATAGCAGGTAGCACTGCAAGTCCTGTTACTGCCGACACCTATCGCCTTAAAACCAGCATTGATGATGTAAACGGAGTGCGCGAAATCGAGTCTGGTGATTATGCTAAAGGTATTGCACGTTCTAAAGCGGCCCTGGCAAAAACTTCAGTCAGTGGCCAGCGCAGCCCGTTACATAACAACCTGTGCGTGGCCTATGTCGCTACCGGCGAGTTAGACGCCGCTAAACAACATTGTGATGCCGCTGTTGAAACCAGCAAAAATAACGTGTTTGCGTTAAACAACCGCGCAGTGATGCACTGCCTGACTGACAACCACTCGGCCTGCATTGCGGATTTGACCTGGGCACAGCAAAAGTCGAAAAGTCAGCGCATCGTAAAACAAAATCTGTCTCTTGCTAAACAGCACGACTTACTGAGTAAAAACTAAGTCTGAGACGGCGCTTTAGCTTCGTAATAGTAGCTAAAGCGCTGATGTTTTGAGCTGTAACCCTTGCTATAAGGGTCTTTTAGCCCCGATTATTTCGGGGCTTATTTTTTTCTCAGAAAATACCAGTTGCGCCGCTGATGGCAGTGACTTACCCGTTTGAGCGCGGCATCGCCATCGGAATGTCGATAGCGTGGCACTGGCGGCAGGTGTGCTGGCATGCAAGCCTGACGCCCTGATTTATAGCCTGCTCTGACAGATGCGCAGACTCCACGGGTGTCACCGGTAGTGACGTATCGGTAACAATCTGGCATTTACCACAGGTGCCTGCGCCATGACATTCTGAGGGCAGACTGACGTTGTGAGCAAGTAACGCATGGTACAGGCTGTCATTCAGGTGCTGAGTAAACGTCAGCGAATGAGTATCACCCTGATTGTCACGTATTGTAAGGGTGTGTTCAGCCAGTGGGGCTTTCTCTGCTGTTGCAGAGCGGGCTAACACATGCCTGCAAAACAACAAATACGCGCCACTGAAGCTCAGCAGACAAGTCGCAATGGCAAAAACAATAATGATCCAATGATTAAAGCTACCGGTGCCTGCATAGTCCATGAAATGCAGGGTAAACATGAGTACTTTTAAGCGCGTATCGTCATTCACAAAGGTAACAACGTGGCCCGTGAGGGCGTCCAGATAAATGCTGGTGTTTAACGCATCGTCAACATTTACCCGCCACAGGGGGTTTTGCTGTTTGTTAATATCACTGAAGGGCGGCGATAGTAAAACCGGTTGTGACATGACGGTATCCGTGGCATTGCGGTAGGCTCGTTGAGCAATGCTGGCTACCTGTGAGGCACCGATCTGCCATGGCTGACCAGTCCGGGCATCATAAACTCGACGTTGTAAGGGAAAATAACGGTGCGCCGGCTCGTTATACCACAGCACATAGTAGGGGTTGCCCAGACTCCAGATAAGTTCAACTTTGCGCGGGGCCGGTGCCTTCAGCTGTGCCAGGGGAAACAGGGTAACGCTGGCAACATCACCACCATGGCTGACCGGCTGGCGCACCTCACGAACAGTCTCTGTGCTGCCTTCCGTGAAATTAAAATACAGCCCGGTGCCCAGCCAGATAAGCACTTGCACTGCAACCAGTAGCGCCAGCCATTTATGCCAGAATGAAAATAAAACACGCTGCTTCATTCGCTTGCCCGCCATTTTGCGGTTAAACGAAACGCCAGCAGCAACACTCCGCTGAGCGCTGCCAGCAAGCCCAGTATGGCAATGGCGCGTAACAACAGGTTGGTCACATTTTCGCCGTCGTCGTAATCCATAATATGAAATCGCCATGCCCAGTCAAAGGCATGCCAGTAAGAATGGCGGCGGCGAACGATCTCGCCGCTGTGCTGATGGATATAGAACGTTGAGCGGGCAATGTCATCAAAGGTCACTATCCATAGCGAACGCTTGCCAGGCGCGGCCGGATTAGCGGGAATTTGCTGACGCACCGCATCAATATTGGCTGTGCCGGTAAATTGCTGACGGGCAATCATGGCAGCCTGTTGCTGCGAGATTGGCGGCAATACCCGGCCATTGTCAGCACTTACCAAATGCCAGCGGCCATTGACGGCCGGCGCACGAAAGCGGTAAACGGTTTGATCTAACAGCCGGGTCAGCACGACGTTTCCGGCATCCGGATAGTTGCTCAGTAAATCGGACAGCGAATAGTTCACCGAAGACAAGGTCAGCGTATCATTTTGACTATGGCTCAACGATTCACCGTGAATAAAGTGAATGTCCATAGCGACCATATATAAGCCCGTCAGGGACCATATCACAAACTGTAAGCCGGCGATTCGCATTAACCATTTATGCGAAGCTCGGGCTTTACCCATCGACAGCATTATGGGTTTCTCCTTTAACTGCTATTGTCGCGTTTTTACCTGACAACGCTTTTGTGACTAACAACAATGACAATTGCGTTTATGCTTTTCCATTTTACCAACGCCGGGATTAAAGGTGTTGGTCGGGTCGATATCACGATAAAACTGTGCAAGGCCTTCTTCGGCTTTATATAAATGCCCGACATTATGTTCAGCCGGATATCTGGCCCCGCGCTTATCGAGTAACGCCAACATTTCTGCTTTCACCGCACTGGCGTCAACGCCCTTTTTGAGAACGTAATCCTGATGAAAAACATGACAAAAAAAGTGACCGTAATACAGTGATTTGTCAATTTTATCCAGTAAGGACGGTGGTAGTTGTTCAACCCATTGTATGTCATTACGGCGCAGGGCAATATCCAGCGCCAGAATCTCCCCGGCAGTGTGTTTATGCATTAACTGGTAACGTATCGCGGCGCCGGCGGCGGCAAACCGATGTAAAAACGCGCTGCTGGATTCTTCACTGCTGCATTCAAAAAAGTCACCCACTGCGTTGTTATCGGCAAAAAACGCAGGTAAAAATGCCTGTGCTTCGCCAATCCCTTCATCGCTCATTTTGAGCACCAGGTGGTGTTCGTATTGTTTGCGAAAGTCCAGCATACGCCGGGGTAAATGCGGGGGCAATACCCTGGCAATGCCCTGCATGATCCGATCCGTTAAGAATTTGGGGAGCAAGGGCCATTTATTGAGCACCGCGTCAACCCGGCCTTTGATGGCAAACAGTTTAGGTAATCGGTCGGTACCCAGGTGTTTGACACTTAAAAACGTATCCTTGCCATACTGTTCAGCGACATCAAAACAGTCGCGGTGAATGTATTCGCCCACTTCAGGCAGGTTAGTAAACTCGCTAAGAATTCGCCGTCGCAGTTGAGTGAGTGTCTCGGGATTGTTGGTGCCTATATAAAATGTTTTTTCCTCTTTAGCTACCGCAAAGGTATCCAAACGCACTGCAAACACCGCCAGTTTACCAGCGCAGCCACTGGCCTCGTACAGGCGCGTTGGATCGGCATTAAACCGGCTTGGTGTGGGCGCGTCGATGTCGCGCAGTCGGTCAGTATAATCGGCGGCACTGGCGTGTTTGTCTGTGTTGCAACAGGTCTTGTCAAAGCGGCCATTTTCCAGATTGCTGAGTATCTCTTCAGGGGATTCGCCCAGCGCTATACCCAGATGGTTGACCAGTTCCAGTTGCCCCTTGGCGGTCACTCGCGCAAATAAGGCGAGTTCGGTGTATGCCGGGCCACGTTTGACCAGCGCACCACCGGAATTATTGGCGACACCGCCAACCACTGAAGCGCCTAAACAGGATGAGCCAATGACCGAATGCGGCGCGCGAGAGAGAGGCTTTAAGGTTGTTTCAAGCTTATGTAGGGTGGTGCCCGGAAAGCTCACTACCTGTTCACCCTGGCCAAGTACAATCAGCTTATCCATGGCCAGCGTATTGATCACCACAACATCGCGATCGTAATCGTTGCCGCTGGGCGTAGAGCCCTCCGTTAAACCAGTTTTCGCTGCCTGCATAATAATAATGCAGTTGTTATCTACACAAATTTGCAATACCTGCCACAGCTTGAGCAGGGAGTCGGGAAATAAGACAGCCAACGCACTACCTTGCCCGGAGCGCCAGCCTGAACGGTAGTGCTCGGTGCGCCTGTCACCGGTGGCAACTTGTGTGTCAGATAGCACCGTTAAGAACTGCGCTATGACAGGGTGATGATGGCTCATAATTAACTCCTGTGTTTGCTGCGAGCAGAACACGAAAACGGGTTGTAGGCGATACAACTATTTGCTTCTGGGTGACTGCATTGCTCAATAAAATAGGGCAGCGGGCGTTTACAGCATGTTTGCCGTTGGCAATGTAGATGCGTAGCATGCAATGAACTGCGGGAGTTATCAATACTCAGGCGGCAGGATATTTTATCGCTGTCGTAGGAGGGAGAAACGGGCAATGGCAAGCGGGCAGCAAAAAAGTAAAGCTAACTGCCCGGTAGGCAGTCAGCTTCGAGGGGGGAACTAGGCCTTTTTGCAGCGGATCCGGCGTAGAAACACCAATGAGAGTGCCGCTAATACTGCCATCAGCGGAGGCTCTGGCACTTCAACATTTACATCGGCAATATCGAATTCAAACAGGCGTGCTTCAAGTGAACCAAACGAGTAGCCTGCACCAAAACCCGAGGCCTGAATAACGCCTTGCGTGGTATTTAAAGTGGGTGACATCCAGGCAAAACCCGGTGATGAAAATGCACTTTGCACGTCAGTAAGTATGGCGTCATAGGTACCATCTTCGACGGCTGCGTAAACAGTATTAGAGCCTGTAAAATATGCTGTGCTGTCATACCCGGTCAGAAACGAAGCAATATCACTGCTCATACGCACTGACACTGAAGGGTCTGTCATATTTACGCCGTTGATTAAGCCGCTGATATTCTCGGCTTCCGTACCACCACCCATGGCCAGTATATAAAACTTATTATCTCCAGGTGCCACGTTAAACGTGAGGGAAGACAATTCGTTGATTTGTTCCGTCCAGGTGACATCGTTTTGATACAACAAGTGATGGATATTTGATTCTGTACCGGTAAATACAGCGAAATCATTATCAGCAACAATTTCAATTGTAAAAGGTGCGGCGATTGTGTTGCCTGCAAGCACAGAGGCACACAACATGATTGATCTTAAAACACGCTTCATTGTTAATCCTGCTTCCACGGTATTTAGTCCTTATTACACTAAGTCTCTATTATATTAAGCAGTTTTCAGGCCAATAATCTTCCGCGTTTTATGGTTTTCAACTAGCTGTTTTTAATGAGTTTTTAATTTTGCTCGAGAATTCATGTTATCGAAATGTAAAAATATCCGACACTTTATAAGTGACTTCCAGCTCATAGCGGTGTCGAAACGAGCGCCGCAAATTCAACGCAGAAGCGCATCGGTGATTACCTTAATGCTTGTCTGGTATGTGTCGGTTTTACTGATCTGGCACTTTTCCTCACAATAACAGCCAGGCTGTTTTTCCAGATAGGGTGACTACCATTGAGCCGGGAAATATCCGCAGCAATAATAGTTTGTGCTGCGCCGTCAATTAGGTAACATACTGTTAATCATGAACGAATTTAAACGCAGATAATTTAAAAAGTGAATAAACGCGCAGCAGTTACTCTATTTCAAATGGAGCCACAGGAATTAAAACACGCCAGAGTCATAGCGGGTGTATCGCCAGCGGTGTTAAGAAGAGTATTCGGATTTTGGGTATTATTTGTGGCGTCGATCTGCGGATTAGTCAGCGTCGCGCCTAATCTCTCGTTGTTTTTCGTCAGTATGACCGGCGCTGTGTTGCTATTGTTTACCGTTCTTATCTTCTATCAGAGTCGGGTTTCTGAGGGCTGGCCCGCTGTCATTCATTATCATAACCGCATAGGGGTTGTGCAGGAGCCAATGTTGCGGCAGTTTTTAATGGTCGACGACAGCATTGTTGTGGGGGCAGAGCCGCATACCCTTAAACCTAACAAGAATGCCGTGGCAATTACGATTGATGACTCGCAGTTAAGCGATGACGACAAAGCGCTCTTGCAGCAAGCCATATGGCCGGACGAAAAGCGTTTGATCGCATTGAGTTACTTTAAAAAGCGCGAGGATATATGTGCTGCGATCAGGCACATTGTCGAGACGAAACGGACACGTTCAGTGACCAATGCCGCTGGGTAAAATATTCAATGTGTATGGAAAACACTACACCTCAGCGTGCTACAAATTTAATAAAATCATTACAAAACAAGTGTTTAATTGTGGCCTGAATGTCGCATAAGTATCTTTGAACTCTCAATCGGAGATACGTTATGAAACGCTCAATACTTTCTGTAGTGGTTTTTGGCGCAATTACTTCATTCGCAGCGGCTCCTGCTTTAGCAGAATCAAAGTGGGAAGACACAGCCAAAGATGCCTGGATTGATGGCAAAGCCGAATCGACGCTACTGTTTAATACTCACCTGAATTCCTTTGATATTAATACCGACGTCCAGGATGGCGTCATCATCCTCACCGGTAAAGTGGATAATTCAGTAGATAAAAAATTGGCTGAAGAGCTGGTGGTAGGTATCGACGGTGTTGCCAGTGTCGACAATCAGCTCACGATTATCAGCAATGATAACGATGACCCTCTCATTGATGAACAAACCTCCGCCCAATTGACCGATGCTAAAATTGCCACTGTGGTGAAGTCCCGCTTGTTGATGGACTCAGACATTTCGGGTCTTGATATCGACGTAGATGTAACCGACAGCAATGTGGTGCTTAAAGGCACTGTAGAGAGCGAATCGGAGCGCGCTCTGGCAATCCAGATTGCTAAAAACACGGCTGAAGTGGCATCGGTCGACAACCAACTTACTGTAACCAAATCTGAATAAATTAGCGCGCAACGGCGCTTCGCACGGAGCCGTTGCCGTTTTTCTTAACACAGGTAAATGGGAATACCCATGCAAAAATTAACTAAATGGACATTAGGCGCCCTGGTGGTATGCAGCGGCGTTTTTGCTGGACCTCAAACAGCATCTGTGACGCGCCTGGTAAATAAGGAATCGGCGGCGCCTCTTAAATCACCGGATGAGCCTTATCGCAGCCCGGTCATAGTGCAATTAGAACAACAAGTTAAGATGACTCATTTTGATCCAAAGCAAAGGCTACACGGCTTACGTTTTAAGCGTATAGTGCATTATCTGAGTGAGGCGCGCGGCTACGATGAAAAGCACTCGATGTATAACCGTGACGAGGCATTAACCCGGGCGGCTAATATATTGCGCCACCATCAGGTAAAAACCGGACAATACTATGAATTATAAGTCGACGTTACTTACATTTTTATTGTTCGTCGTGGCCGGGTGCTCGTCAATACCGCCACCCGACCAAGTATCCCCAGTCAGTGTCTCAACGGCCCGGGCTCCCGGCGAAGCTCAGCAAGGCGTTTCTGACAAAGCAGAACAACTCAGCCAGGGAAAACCGGTGAGTATTGCCACCTCTCAGGGGCAGATAGATATCGAACCTGCTGTTGTGGCGGTAGCAAATGCCAATTCGGCCACTGACCCGGTGGTGCCCGCGCAGCCGGATTACTACGACCCGTGGGAAGGCTTTAATCGCTCTGTATTTGCCTTTAATCACAAAGCTTATGAGTACGTACTTATTCCTGTTACCGACGGCTACAAGGCAGTCATACCTTCTCCGGTGCGCGCTTCCGTTGGTAACTTCTTTGCTAACCTGCGGGAACCGTTAAACCTGCTCAACAATTTATTTTCCGGAGACGTTGATGATGCCGGCAGTAACTTAGGGCGGTTTTTAATTAACAGTACGGTGGGTGTGTTAGGGCTTTTCGACCCGGCCAGCAGTTGGTTTGATATTGACAAAAAGCGTCGTTCAATAGGCGACATGTTAGCTCATTACGGGGTAGGTTCCGGGCCCTTCTTAGTATTACCTGTGCTCGGGCAAAGTGATGTGCGCGGCGGCGTTTCAATATTAACGGAAGGCATAATTCATCCGGTGAATCAGATTGCCGATTCACCACAAAATTATCAGCTTCGAACGGTTGACGGTTTAGATGACTTTTCGTCGCAATCAGATACTTATCAGACGTTGTATAACGAAGCGCAGGATCCGTATTTGTATTTCAGGAACCAGTATTTACAAGGGCAGGCAAGGGATACGTTGTATGAAAATAAAAACGCTAAGGACTAGTCTGGCAAACGCCATTGTGAGCGGGCGATGGGCAATCATTGCCAGCTTTATAGTACTGTTGGTCGCTGCTGCCGCAGGGATCCCCAAATTTAAAATAGCCGCTTCTGCCGACACATTGCTGGTGAAAGACAACGAATTATATATTCAGACTCAGATGGCTGAGCAAACGTTCAGTCCTGATGAATTTATTTTACTGGCCTACGAGCCCACCGAACACGACGTTTTCAGTGAGCAGACGTTTAACGACCTGGCGATGTTATCGGATAAACTGAGTCAGATTGAACGCGTTGAGTCCACAACGTCAATCCTGAGTGTACCGCTCATCGACAACGCTGACGCTTTAACCGGTCAAACTGATGTGAGCGACCTCACATGGCTTAATCAGCGCTATGCGCCTGAAACAATGCGTGACTTAGTCAGTGGACATCCCATTTTTACTGATTTATTAATCAATCGCGATAACAGCGCTACTGCTATTCAGATTGTATTTCAATCCAACCCTGAACTGGTTGAGATAGAACAGCAAATCACCAATATCAAGGCAAACCTGCTTGACCGCGCGCTGACCGATGATGAGCAGCAACGCGTTGCGCAATTACAGTCGCAGGCAGAGCCTCTGCGCGCTGAGCTGACCCGTCAACGCAAGCAGGAAATTGCACAAATCAATGCCATTACCCAGCAAGTGAACGAACGCGCCAATACCTATTTAGGTGGCTCTTATGTGGTGGGACAGCACCTTATCGATATTATTCGTGCTGATCTGGTTGTTTTTGGTCTTGCTATTGCTGTTGTCATTGCCCTATTGCTGGCGGTGCTTTTCAAACGGATAAAGTGGGTGGTGTTTCCATTATTAAGTTGTGGCCTGAGTGTTATGTTAACTATCGGCGCTCTCGGCTGGTTTGATTTGCGTGCCACGGTGATCTCGGCCAACTTTGTGGCGTTGCAGATCATATTAACCCTGGCAGTGATGATCCACATGCTGGGCAGCTATCGGTATATTGTGCGTGAACAGCCTGAACTGAATCAACATGAACGGGTAAAACGCATGTTGGAAGACAAACTCGCGCCGTGCTTTTTTGCTTCATTAACGACCAGTGTTGGCTTTGCAGCTCTGCTATTCAGCGGCCTCGAACCGGTCATTTCCTTTGGAATAATGATGCTGATCGCAATGCTGATATCGCAGTTGGTCAGTCTGCTGTTATTCCCGGCGCTGCTGGCTTTGTTTCCCGCTGGTAGCGAAGCCACAGATTACCGTTTTATTACCCGTACGCTGGCTGTGTGTCGCTCACTTTCACTTAACCATCCGGGCATGACCATAATCACCGCGCTGGTGCTCTTTGCGGCACTTGGTGCAGGTATCACCCGACTCAATGTAGAAAACTCCTTTATTAACTATTTTGCCAAAGATACCCGGGTGTATCAGGAGTTGGCCTATATTGATAAGCAATTCGGCGGGACCACCGCCCTGGATATCATTATCGATGTGCCACAGCGGCCCGATGATCCGTCGCTGATGATTGGCGCTGACAGCGTAAACCAGCTGACTTTAGTACAAAGCGCGGTGACCGCATTTGAGGCAACCGGCAGTGTCACCTCGCTGGTTAATTTTACTGAGCTGGCAAAACAACTGAACGGGAACCGGCCGTTAACCGAGTACGAATTATCGAGTATTTATTACCTGTTAAATGAAAAAGTAGTCAATCAACTGGTGGGCGCATATTTTTCAGAAGAACACCAACAATTGCGTATTGCGGTAAGAATTCAGGATACAACCGAAGGGTTAAACCGCGAGCAGTTTATGTCGCAACTCAAAGAAGATCTGGCAACGGTTGGGGTGGCGCAAGACGGCTATCAGCTAACCAGTTTGTTTGTGCTCTATCAGGATATATTGAGTCGCCTGTTTGACTCACAAATTAATACTTTGGGGGTTGTTTACGTTGCGCTGGGCTTAGTGTTTTTACTCATTTTTCGCTCAATTAAAGTAGCACTTATCGCTTTGCTTCCCAATATTCTGACCACTCTGGCTATTTTAGGTGTAATTGGCTGGGCAGGGATCCCTCTGGATATTATGACTATCACGATAGCGGCCATTGCGATGGGGATAGCTGTGGACGATACCTTGCATTTTGTGCACTGCTACTTAGCGTCGCTGCGCGAGGAGGGGCATAGCCAGTCTGCGAATAAAGCGCAACAGGCTGCCAACTCTGCCTTTAAACACAGTGGTTTGGCAATATTAATGACTACCACGGTTATTGCGGTGGGGTTCTCCTTGTTTGGGTTTTCGGACTTTTTACCCAGTGTGTACTTTGGCTTACTCACGGCACTGGCCATGATAATGGCATTGGTGGCTGATTTAACCGTGTTACCGGCGTTACTCAATAAGTGGGTAGCACCAGACTATGAAACAAAAAATGAAACTGAGGGCGCGCGTGCAAACTAAAACTTTCTCTTTAAAAAACGTATCAGCCAGTTTTTTTGCCGGCTTATTTTTATGTGTTTCGGCCACAATGGTGGGCATGTCTGGGGTGCATTTTTATGCCGGGTTTGCTGACGAAATAGATTTTGTATCGGCGGTGATAAGAGCGGTGAATGACTTATTTATCGCCCTGGCCACTTACGAACTCGCGATGGGTATTTTTAAGGAATATCGCCACAGTGAAGAAGACGATTTGTTTTTGTCGATTCGTCGCACGGTCACGCGGTTTGTTAGTGTCGTCGTTATTGCACTGGTGCTTGAGGGGTTGATTATGATTATAAAATACAGTCAGCTCGATCTGGCCGGAAATTTGTTTTACCCGGTCGCCGTGGTCATTGCGGCCAGTGTGCTGCTAATATCACTGGGCGTGTTTTTGTACCTGACCGGCAGTAAACATGCACTACCGGCGGAATAACCCGCCGACGCTGCATTGATTAATTGAGCTCAGCTCGTTGCGTGATCTCGTTACAAGATGTCGTTATAAAATGTGAAGCGGGCTATTTACGTTCATTGACACTGTTTATTTGCAGTGTGTGAGGTAAACTGAAGCCATCATTTTCTGATGGCTATTTCCAATGAACAGGTCTGCTTTTACTGCATTTTTTATACTCATTTTTGCGCTCTTTTATGCTAGTGATTCGCACAGCGAGACCCTGCGTGTTGCGACGTTTAATGTCAGTATGGAAGCCAGTAATTATTCACAGGATGACACGGAAAACCCTGCTGGCGACATCTTGTTGACCCACCTGAAATCGGCACAGCATCCGCAAATTCGTAATATTGCCGAAATTATTCAGCGTACGGCCCCGGATATTATATTGCTGAATGAGTTCGATTATTACCCGAATGCATCACCTTCTGCTGCCGCATTATTTGTGACAAATTATCTCAATGTCAGCCAGCAAGGCCAGACCCCAATAGATTATCCTTACCAGTATATTGCGCCAGTGAATACCGGCGTGCCGACGCCTTTTGATCTGGATAATAATGGCGAAAAAACCGGGCACGGTGGCGATGCGTATGGGTGGGGGCTGTATCCGGGTCAGTATGGCATGGCACTGTTATCGCGATATCCCATTGATGTCGATGCAATCCGTACTTTTCAGCTGTTTCGTTGGCAGGATATGCCCGGTGCGCAGCAGCCTGTCGATCCGGTGTCAGGAGAAGCCTGGTATAATCAGCAAGAGTGGGCAGCGTTGCGATTAAGTTCCAAATCTCACTGGGATATACCGGTAAATGTAAAGGGTAAAACCGTGCATATACTCGCGATGCACCCAACGCCGCCAACCTTTGATGGCCCGGAAGACAGAAACGGCAAACGCAATCACGATGAAATTCGGTTGATGGCCGATTACTTGCTGCCATCAACAGCTGACTATATTTATGATGATACAGGTCGCGAGGGCGGTTTTACCGGCCAGCGTTTTGTACTGGCCGGCGATTTTAATGCCGCAGACACAGGCGATAAATACCGACCGGGCGTTATTGAGCAGCTCACCGAGCATCCGCTGGTCAATAATAGTGTCATACCTATCAGCGAAGGCGGTGCGGAGTCGCATAGCATGCACGAGAGTAATCGTTTTACAGCATACTGGGGCGCGCGGGCCGATTATGTATTGCCGTCGCAGTTTGGTTTTAAGGTGACGGCAGCCGGTGTTTTTTGGCCGCGTAAAAGTTCAGCTTTGTATCGACTGGTAAAAGACCGTCAAAGAAGCTCTGATCATCGTTTGGTGTGGGTGGATTTAGCGTTAACGGATTAATGATTTTAATCAATAAAGAGAATTATGCGCTTACGGGGAGGGCGATATTGAACCGGTTTATGGTGTCTTCATAACCCGTATTGCTAATGAAAAGTGGGTTTAGTTGTATATTTCCATAAAAAAGAGAGGCAATATCAAAAGATATTGCCTCTGCCGTCTTATATCAGTAGTGCTGATTTAACGTCAATTAGCAGTCGTCGTCTTCAGCTTCAACACCTTCTTTGACTTTTTCACAGGCATCCTCTACAGCATTACCTGCGTCGGTTACTGCCTCATCGATTTTTTCACCAGCGTCCTCGGCCTCGCCACCAGTACAGGCGATAACTGAGCACGCGAAAGCAGCGATGACGGTCATTTTTAATACTTCCAAAAACTTTAAATTCTTCATAATTAATCCTTAATATTGGGGTCTTTTGCCTAGGCTTTGGGGGCTTTGCCGCGTAAAGCGCCTGCCACCAGTGAGATAACAAGTAGCACTACAAATAAAAAGAACAGAAACTGTGCTATACCTGTTGCTGCACCGGCGATGCCACCGAAACCGAAAACTGCTGCGATAATTGCAATAATAAAAAATGTAATTGCCCAACCTAACATAATGTCTCCTTGTTTATTTCATCGTAAGTCACTAATGATTATGCGAGTCTTGTGCCACTACCTAAGTTGTTGTTTAATATGTTTTTAATTGTTTCTGAGCCATTTGAAGATAGTTGCTATGCTAGTTTGTTACCGCCTTTGTGCACATTTTACACGGCGGTTTCGACAGCCTTTGCTGCGCATAGGCTGACATTAGTAGCAATTAGGTTTAGGATCGCGTTTTAACGTCGCTTTTTAATTATCCGGAGTTCCCCATGGCCAATACTCACTCAGCGTTTATCGGGCTGATGCAACGCGCCCGCAACGTGAAACGCTGGCCGTTGATGGCGCAGTTTCAGTCTGAAATGTTATCGACGCATATTTACGAAGCATCCGTGATTGCACACATGCTTGGGGTGATTGCCAAAGAAGTGTATAACGAGGACATTAACCCTGACCGTGTGGCATCCATGGCCATTTTTCATGAAGGCAGTGAAATAGCCGGTATGAGTGATATTCCCAGCCCGGTGAAGTACCACGATCCTGAAACAACCCAGGCCATTAAAAAGTTAGAACGCCGGTTTGAACAAATGTTGATCAAAACGCTGCCGGAGGCGCTTCAGGCGAGCTATGAATCGCTCATTGTGCAGGATAAAAACGATGACCATGTGCGCCTGGCCAAAGCCGCTGATGTGCTGTGTGCTTATCTTAAATGCGATTATGAACTGGCTAAGTCTAATCATGAATTTTCTAATGCAATGGAGGAGATGGAAGTGCAGTTGGCTCGTTACCGGGAGTTACATCCCTGTGTTGACTACTTCTGTAAGGTCTTTTTAGAAGACGCTAAAGGTACACTGGATGAGCAAACCAAGGATCTGGACTGGGTAGAAAACGCCAATCAGGCTAATTTGAAATCTTCTTAGTTACCTTACCAGATACCACCCAACGCTGACGCGTCTTTCGTATGTACGGTAGTGTTGTCGGCGTAGTGTTTTAATTAACCCCACTAAAGTTCCGGTACGGATAAAGTAAGCAGCCGGCAACGGTGTCGTTACCATCATTTTTAAACATGGCCGCCAAACCATGCTTTGCGAAAGCGGTTACGGGCTAACACATTAATTAGATGGCTATTATTTGTTGAGCAGGGCAGTTAATTTTTCCAGACACTGCTGGTGACGGTTAGTGATCTGGCGCAATTTTAGCGACAGGCCAGACGGCTTCAATGACGACAGACTGTCGTTTAAGCAGGTCAGTAATTGCTGTTCAAGTTCGATAAAACCATCGATTTTATCGTGCGTTGAATAGTTACTCAGTATTGCCTGCAGACGCTCATTAAGGGGCTCGGTCAGGCCACTATCCTGCGTGTCATCGTCATCGGGTGTAAGCAATGCCAGGGCGCGTGTTTTTTCTTCTTTGAGTAATTTTAAGCAAGCCATTTGTTGGCTCGATGGCTTATCAGATGTGGCAGAATCATATAGCTCTGCGCCTTTACTAAACAGCGCTTGTAAGTGCTCAATGGTATTGGTCTTATCGTGCATCATAACTACTCAATAAATTAGGTGAATGAGACGAAAGGCTGCCTGGCTAATCAGTGTTTGGTTAGTCAACCACTATCGCTTGTTCGGGGGCCGGCTCATGGTGACCGAGTTGAATGGTCATGGTGTAGTACTTAGCCGGACCAGTATCCATTGTTGATACTGCACCAACAGGTTCTGGTGCCGTTACCTGCTCGCAGCCAGACACACTGCACTGTTGATTTTTGGGTAATGCCGTGGTGTTTACATCGCCTGTTGCGGCACCATCAACCGTGTTTTGCTGCGGCGCGGCCGTCATGATTTGTTGCTCATCCATGCCAGGTAGCATAACCGATTTGGCGGAGATAACCCGGTACCATGAAAAGCCTTTAGTCAGGGTGAGTTCGGTAGCACGCTGATGCGCATAATCAGCCAGTTGCTGGGCTGTTGTGGCTTCATTGGCTTTATACGTAATTTTATACTTTGACTCAGACAGACGGTGCGATGTATAGCCTTCACCGCCCGGGCTCTGCGCTGCTTTGTAGGGCGTAGCTACCAGTGCCTGACCCGCACATCCGGTCAAAATACAGGTGGTAAATGCCGTGACCAGCAGTGCTTTTGCCAATTGTGTATTGCTGAATAATTTAACCAGTAAGGTAAACTCAACGCTGATTATTGCATTCATTGCGGACAACTGCTTGAAAATTTGATGCATAACTATTTGCCTCATTCAGGTCGTTCAGGTCGACCCGAGTTGCTAATTAAATGATTCTGAACAGATAGAAGCAACGCTTATGCCATCGTTTTTGTTTTATTTAACTTGTTGTAATTAAAGAGGAAATAAATTTTCTGGCGCGAAATTGAAATGACCCGCGCCGGTGGCTATGTAAAAGTTGCACGGCAACGCTATCAAAAGTTCAAGGTGGCTAAGTCGTTTTTAGTAACCGGTTTGAGAAGGGTCTGGCTGACGGGTAAATCGGCGATACGCTGCTGATCCGGCTGGGCACCGCTGATAATGGTAAAGGTAAGCTGTGGTGCTATCTGCTGTAGTGCGGCAATGAGCTCGTAGCCATTGGTATCCGGCAGGTGCAGGTCCATCAGTACATGGCAATACAAATCAGGGGCCGCAGCGATTGTTTGCAAGGCTTGTTGACCGCTATGGGCGGTATCTGCCTGATGATTAAGGCTCTTAAGTAACACGCACATTAAGTCGGCCGCATCCTCATCGTCTTCAACCACCAGCAGGTGTTCACCACTATCGCTGTCGGGCTCAATATCGACCACGGGCAAGGTATCTTTTGCTGGTATCAAAAAGGTATCAAGGACTTCGCTTAATTCACGCCTGTCGACAGGTTTTGCAATTACATTATCGAACCCGTCACTGAGCAGAGACTCACGCAGGCCCTTGCGGCTTGCCGCTGTGACGGCAACTACTGGTGTTTGAATACCTTCTTTACGCAGCGCCCGCAAGCAGTCGATGCCATTCATCACGGGCATGTGGATGTCCATCAGAATTAAATGAAAGGGGCGTTTCTTTTGCTCTGCACTGCGCACCTTTTCCAGCGCATCAGTACCATTTTGAGCATACGACACGCTAGCCTGGCTCATGCCTACAAGTCTGCCGGTAAGACGACGTATTTCACGCAGGTCGTCAACGATCAATACTCTGCCATCAAGTCGCTGATTAATTTTAAATTGCTTGGCGCGTCGCACCGGCGCATCCAGATCCAGCGGTACAGTGTTGACCTGATTTACGTTACCGGTATCGATAGTAAACCAAAACCGACTGCCTTTGCCTTGTTCAGACTCTACGTCGATACGACCGCCCATAAGTTGCACCAGCTCATTGGAAATGGCCAGGCCCAGACCGGCACCGCCGTGGTTGGCCTGCATCAAATCCTCAATTTGTTCAAAAGGTCTGAAGATGGTTTGCAGCTTATCTTGCGGCATGCCAATACCGCTATCTTTCACCGTAAAGCAAAGTTGTTGGCTGGTGGCATCAAAATCAATATGAATATTCACCTCACCATTGTCGGTAAATTTAATAGCGTTGTTAGTGAGGTTAATTAATACCTGGCGCAGGCGGGTAGGGTCGGAGTTGATCGTTTCGGGCAACAGCGCATCCGCGGTAACCGTTAACAACAGGCCTTTTTCACTGGCTTGCATGACCATGAGGCTATACAGATCGGTTAAGAATCCGGTTAAATTAAATTCGGTCGGCACCAAATCAAGTTTATTCGCCATGATCCGTGACATATCGAGCAGATCGTTTAACAACGACAGCAAATGCTGGCCATTATTTAATATGGTCGATAGTTCAGGGGTAATATGCTCATTTTCAGGTGAGTCCAGTAACAGTTCGGTATAGCCCAGAATCGATGATAATGGCGTACGCAGTTCATGACCGAGATGCGCTAAAAATTTATCTTTTGCTCTGTTTTGCTGCTCCACCCGGTTGCGTTCAAGGCGCTCTGTTTCTATTTCCCGGCGCACCAGGGCATAGCGGATAGTGCGCATAAAACGGGGCGTGTCGACTTCGAGCTTGGTTAAAAAATCAGCCGCTCCGGCGCGCATTACCCGATCATCGACCACGTTGTCGGCCTGGCCGGTTAACACCACTACGGGAATGTTGACCGACAAGCCTTTAAGTTTAGCCAGCACGTCCATGGCATTTTCTTGGCCCAGCACATAGTCCAGCAAACACAAATCAAAAGATTGGTTTTTTAGTAACTCAATGGCTTCGGCACCGCTTTTGGCCCAGCTAAGTTCAAACCTCGGTGATGTACATTGTTCAAGGGAATCCGCGGTGAGAAAATAATCATCCTCATCATCTTCAACCAGAAGTATACGTACACTGTCGGTCATAGCCCTCTCATCAGGTGTTATTGGGGAGTTCAACGAATTCTATCCAGTAACGGCCAAGCGCCTGCATCAGATCAACCAGTCCTTCAAAATTAACCGGCTTGGTTATGTAAGACGCGGCGCCCATATCGTACCCGCGTAACATGTCTTCTTCTTCCTTCGAGGTGGTTAAAATAACCACCGGAATGCTGCGTAATTTAGGATCGGCTTTGAGTTGTTCGAGAGCTTCCCGGCCGTCCATGCGCGGCATGTTAAGGTCAAGCAATATCAGGCTCGGCCGTGGCGATGAATCAGGGTCAGCATACTTACCTTCCCGGCGCAGGTATTCAAGCAACTCAACGCCGTCTTCAACGCATTTGAGGTTATTCAGAATACGCCCTTCTTTTAAGGCGTCGACAGCAAGCAAACGATCGTCTTCATCATCATCTGCCATTAAAATGGTAATAGGTAAGCTACTGTTCGGCACGGCTTATTACTCCCTGTTGTTGCAAACTGGTAAACGGCTGTCCATCCTCTGGCAGGTAAATCTCAAACCTGGCGCCTTGTTGAGGCTCTCCGAAGGCCTGTATCGTGCCATTGTGGCGTTCGACAATGCGGCGGCAAACCGCGAGTCCAATACCTGTGCCCTGATACTCTGAACGACCATGTAAACGCTGGAATGGCGCAAATATCTTCTCTGCAAAGCTTTGTTCAAAACCAATGCCATTATCCTGCAGCGTTATTTTGAACCATTTTAAACCCGGAAGTAAATGCAAACCTTCAACATTGGTTTCATCGATGCTCGCATAGCGCACGCTGATGTGCGGCGTGGTGTCGGGTTTGACGAATTTAAGTGCATTGGATAACAAATTTAAAAACAACTGATTCATTTGGGTGGTGTCGGCCTGAATGGTGGGTAAATCATCAAGCTCAATGACTGCAGAGGTTTCTTCAATTTTGATTTCCAGATCGTCTAATACCGAGGCGACAATGGAGTTCAGATCCGTGCTGGTAAAGTCTTTACCCCGTGTGGTTACTCTGGAAAAGGCAAGTAAATCACTGATAAGCATTGACATTCTCTCGGCTGCATTGAGCATGCGACGTAAGAAGTCCTGCCCGCGTTCATCCATCACTGATTCATACCCGGTACTAATACGGTTGCCGAATGCACGGATTTTACGCAGGGGTTCCTGCAAGTCATGGGAGGCGACAAACGCAAAATCTTCAAGCTCGCGGTTACTGCGGGACAGTTCTTCGGCAAAGACCTGAAGTTCGGCGGTGCGTTCTTTGACTTTGGACTCAAGCACCATATTGTGTTGCTGTAAATCGCGCTGGTAACTGATGGTGTCGCGAATATTCATACGCAACAAAAAGAATATACCAACGATGAGCAGTGTGGTGGTAACCGCAGAAATAATCAGATTGGTGATGGAGTCTGCCCGTAATTTCATCAGCGAATCAATATGCTGATTTTGCAACTGACGTTCTTGTTGGTCGATTTCAACAAACAGTGTCTCAAACTCATCATACAACAACAGGCCACGGTCGGTAGAAAACAGCGTCATTGCCTGATCGAGCTGGCCTTCTCGGGCAAGTTCGACGACTTCTATTAACGCTTTTAATTTCACTTTTGACAAGTCAATAAGCTGTTCCAGACGTGCTTCCTGGACAGGGTAGTCTGACGTGATCGCGTTTTCCTCTACCTGTTCAATTAACCGGTTGACGCGATTTAAGGTTTTTTCATAGTCACTAAGATAGTCTTCTTGCTGGGTTAAAAGATAACCCCGTTGGCCTGATTCTGCGCGCAATATTGCCACATGGAGGGTGTTAATGGAGTTGATGACTTTATTGGTGGTAAACAGTCTTCTTTCCAGTGACTCCAGCTCGCCAAGGGTATGGATTGTATAGGCAGAATTGGCAGCAATAACGATGACAACAAGGCAAATTAGCAGTACCCAGGAAGCCGTATTGCGCAGAAAGTGGCTCATTCATTGTTGCCTGTGTTAGTGGGATTAAAGTTATCGACGATTTGACTGAGACTGTCGCTGCAGTCCTGGCAACCCGCAATGATTTTATCCAGCGCGGCCAACGCCTTATCAGGTGGAATAGCGCCCTCTAGTGCAAGCTTGATTAGCTCTGCCTGCATTGTAATGCGGTTGAGGGGGCGCCTGGCGTCGTGCACTGCGGTTTGTAGGGTGGCAAATTGTTCGTCATCCATAGTGTTAATGTCCGTTGTCTGTCGTGATGTCACCATAAGCGTGCAGACGGTTGTAGAGTGTCTTGGTGCTGATACCGAGCATTTCTGCCGCGGTCGTCTTGTTGCCATCTACTTTTTCCAGGGTGGCGTAGATAAGTTCTTTCTCGACATCTTCAATGGTGCGACCCGCTTTGAGCCCCGACGACAACGTTTGCTTTTTGGCAAAGGGTGACTCAATGGTTTTCGGCAACTCAATGTCCACGCCCTCCGGATCGCTCATGATGGCAGAGCGATGGACAAAATGACGCAGTTCCCGAACGTTGCCTGGCCAGTCGTAGGCCTGAAGCTTTTCGAGCTGCTCAGCCTGCCAGCGGAATTGACTATCGTTTTCGGCGTTTAACTGGTCAATAAAAAAACTTGCCAATAACGGAATATCTTCCTTGCGTTCGCGCAAGGGCGGGATAGTAATGGGAAAGACCGCCAGGCGGAAATAAATATCCTCGCGCAATACTTTGCTTTCAGCGAGTTCTTCCATGCTACGGTTAGAGGCCGAAACAACCCGGCAATTAACGGGAATTGCTTTGGTGCCACCGACGCGGATAACCACTTTATTTTCCAGCACCCGCAGCAGGTTAGGCTGCATGTCGATGGGCATTTCGGTAATTTCGTCAAGAAACAGGGTGCCGTTTTCGGCCTGTTCAAAGACGCCGGCTTTACGGCCTATCGCGCCGGTGAAGGCACCTTTCTCATGACCAAAAAGTTCACTACCAATCAGCTCTTTGGAAAACGCACCGCAGTTAGTTGCCACGTAAGGGCCTTCACAGTCTGCCGCCGCATGAATCGCTGCGGCAACGACCTCTTTACCGACGCCACTTTCACCTAACAGCATAACGTTTGCATTGGTTTTACTGACCCGGCTGATGAGTTTGTAGAGTTCCTGCATGGAGGCCGACTCGCCAATCAGATGGCCAAAATGCTGGGTAATGGCCTGCTTGGCAGACTTTTTCTGCGCTGACTTTTTTGGCGGCTGAAGCACCGCTTCGAGCTCTTCACGCTGAATAGGTTTCACCAGATAGTCGACATTCTCACCGCACATGTCTTTGATGATGCCTTTTACCGAAGGGTGTCCGGTGATAAGTGTCACGCGCGGCCGTTTTTGCCCGGCGTTAAGCTCTTCCAGCAAATGCAAACCTGAGCCATCCGGTAACATAAAATCCAGTAATATATGGTCGAAGGTCTCTTTGCTCAGCCAGTCTCTGGCTTCGGCAAGGTTGGCCGCAGTAAGTACTTCGTGACCTAAAAATTCTATTATGGTGCAGGCGACATCCGTAAACTCGGTGTCATCATCTACGAGAAGAACTGTTAACAATGTATCGTCCTTTTAACTATGATCATTTGCGTAGTGGCTGAGCTCTCACCACTACGTTGTAAAGCTGTTCAATGTTTTTTTACTGGCTGTCACTGAGCGACGGTGCATCGGGTAAAGACATTGTCTGATAACGTAACTCACCAATAAATGCTCTGGCCGCAGGACCGAGACGGTCACCATCTGCAAAGCACAGATGCACGATAGATTTACGCAACCCGCCTTGCTCCAGAGGCAGCGGCTTTAGTGTACCATCTTCTAACTGATTTTTAATGATGGCAAAGGGTAACCAGGCAAATCCTAAGCCCTGACTAATGATATCAATTGAGGTGCGCACATGGCTGACTGTCCATCGCTGCTCAGCCCCTAACCATCCTGAGTCTGCTTTTCGATCGGCAGAGGAGTCGCGCACCACTATTTGCCGGAAGCTTTTCAGATCAGCCAGGGTTAAGGTACGGTTGAGGGAATGTAAAGGATGTGATGGGTGAGCAACGGCAATGAATTCGATATCACACAAATCCTCGCTGAATCCGTTGTCGTAAGAAAAAGGTGAAATAGCAATATCAACTTCGCCCCCTTTTAGCAGGGTATTGGCACCGTTGAGCACCGTTTCCATTAACTCTATTCTTAACAGCGGGTATTCCTGTGAGACTTTGTTGAGTGCTTCATAAAGCATCTCCGTCGGAAAAATAATATCGACAGCAATACGCAGATAGGTTTCGATTCCCGAGGTGAGGCTGTTTGCGACGCTCTCAATTTTGTGGGCTTCTTCGAGCAAAAAGCATGCGCGGCGGTACATCAATTCGCCGGATTCAGTGAGCGTAACCCGGCGGCCTTCGTTATTAAATAGCGTCAGTCCCAGTGCATGCTCTAATTTTTGCACAGCATGGTGAATACTGGACTGACTCTTATGAACCTGCTCCGCTGCCTGGTTAAACCCTCCGGCATCGACGACAGCTTTAAACATCCGCCACTGTTCAAGGGTTGCTTTTAACATGTAATAGGCACTCCACAATACTGCCACGCCTGGTTTATGGCGAATCGGTAATGCGTAGAGGTTACACCTATTATTTAATTAGTTAAATGCCTTTTGAATAGTAGGGATGTCGCAGCTCATAACCGCTACATCCTGATAACCCATTTTGGCCAATTGCTCAGCAGCGAGCATGGCGCGAGCTCCTGATGCACAGTGCAGAATAATGGTTGCACCGGGGTCGGTGACTAACTCCAGTATTTTCATTTCGAGGAGACCACGCGGAATATTAATGGCGCCTTTGGCTGGTGAGCTGGCATGTTCAGAGGGCTCTCTGACATCAATGACAAAACACTCGTGTTGGGCTTTTTCGGCGGCCGCTTCGGCAGCAGTAATTTTTTTGGGAGCTGGGTCAATAGCAGCTAAACGTTCTTGTAGGCTAAGTAACATAAATGGGTACTCGTTATAGCTTAAAATATAAATTAAATCTAATATTGGGGAGGTGATCTGTCAACTTGTATTCGGTGTCGCAGGCGCACTTGCTGGTGTGCAAAAGTCACATAATATTACATTGTCGGCAGTGTATATTTCTTGCTAAACGCCCCGGATTAACGTTCAATATATGGCGTAGCGTGTAGTGGTACTTAGGCGTCATGGTAACGCCCTAACAACTAAGGTTAATAAGCTATGGATCCCAGCCAAATAATGACCAGAGCAGCAGATGCTGAACAATTTCTAAAACAACTTTCAAACAAAACACGTCTCATGGTGTTGTGTTCCTTACTTGAGGGAGAGCGATCGGTCACGGAGTTGCTCGACAGCGTGCCGGTAACGCAACCGGTCTTATCGCAGCATTTAGCGCTGCTGCGCGAGGCAAAGCTGGTTGCCCCCCGCCGCGCCGGACAAACCATATATTACCGACTGGCCGACGAGCGGATCAGGCAAACCATGCAATTACTGTATAGCTTTTTTTGCCAGGACTGAGAGCAACATCGGCTAAGTCAGCAGCCCTGGTAAGGTGCAATAATTCCCATTAGCTAATCATCCGCATCAGGGGCGTTTTCTAATTCGGCTTTATTCATTTTCAGCGTCAGGCTGTGTTCGGCCCAATCGATGCGTTTAATATGCTGCGTCTTAACTTTGACGTGCTTACCGCCTGGTAACCAGTCGTTCAGGTCGATGATCAGGTGCGACACTGACCAGTCCGGAAGCTGCACAATAAAGTCATCAACATGTCCTGTTTTGCCATCGCTAAGGACCACGGAGTAGCCACAGAGCTCGTCGCAGGAACGTAAGTGTTCATGTTTAGCGGGCTCGGCTGTTTGAATGTCCGGGCTGGCGTCGGCTAACTCCAGCGGGTGGGCATACTCGCCCCAGGCGCCCGGGCCGGTCCAGTAGTAACCGTAACCGAAGTACCTGAACAATAACGATTCATACTCACGTGACACAGGTTGATGCGCCTCAAGGGGCGGCCCGTTTTTAACGTCCTCCTGGCTAAGGCTAACGTGCAGTTTCTCATTGGCGTCATCGACATTGTCAATTGATACCGGGGTAATCACCACTTTGCGACTCAGCGGCAACCATTTATTGGTGTCGGCTACCAGATACCTGACAATCCATTGTTCGTCGTCAATCAGGACATCCTCACAACCGCCAATATCACCGTCGGTGGCATGAATATCAAAGTGTTTAAGGTGGGAGAAACGAGTTTCCATGCTGACCTCCAATATGCCATTGCTTTTCAAGGCTTCTAAGTCATAGCATGGCATCAAGATCAACAAACTGCGAGTTTTGGCAATAATATCTCCACAAGTCGGCGCTGAATTACGGCCGACTTGCGAGGTTAACAGGGATGAAATTTACTCTGATCAGGCGACGTCAAACTCTTCGTCTGAGTACTCTTCATCGAAATCAGACTGATTACTTGCTGAACTATGCAGCGTGTAAAACTGCTTTCGGTTACGCGCCAGTTTAATGTACTTTAACCACGCTTTTTCGATTGTACTTGAGGCTGGTGTTTCGCCCTTGAGCACATCAATAAAACGTTGTTCTTCGGCATTGTCAGGTTCAATTTCGCCTGATTCCAGTGCTGCCAGGGTTTTACCGTAACCAGTTAGAATATCGGCTTCAGTAATGCTGAAATCGCCCGACTTGCGAAATCCGTAAGGGAAATGCTGACGGTCGATAAATTGCTTTTGGGGTAAACGAATATCTGTCGTCTTCATAGTGATGCTCTCGTCGTTAGCTGGTTGGTTTGCGATAAATTAAACAACATGTTTGCACGGCTAATTTGGTGTGCTTATTTTCAGTGCACTTTTAATTTATAAATAGCGAAATGAAAAACAAAAAATTTTTCTCATCACAATAAAAAAAATTGTTTTACACAAGTGACATATTTTATGTCGCGGATTTATGTGTCCAGCATCTGCAGAGCTCGATATATAAAGCCCTTGGTTACGAGTGGCTGGGGCTAAACGCGAGGTCGTGTTAGCAGGTTGCGCAGTGTTGTTGCTCAAAAAATAGCCATCAATAAACTTTGTCGTAACGATAAAAACTATTCATTTCCCATTTTCTGTAGGGAAGGAATAATAATCAGTGAAAGTTCGTAACCACCAGAGAAGACAATGAGTAAAGACTATCGTTACCAGAGGGAAGAATGGGACTCGGTAGATGACGAGGATAATGTTGACGATCCGCGTAAAAGCCTGAAACGTCAGCAGACCGTTAAGAATAAAAAGAAGGCGATGCAGCAACGCGACAAACAGCGTCGGGCGCAGTTCGATAATTTTGAATAGCGCCGGCTAGTCGTGTTTTGTACACGTTTTTAATTTACATTACGGTAAACTTGTGCCAGCTTATACGTATGGACGAGAGTCATAGTACGTATAAGCATGGACATTCGTTTTCTGACGACATTTGTAGAAGTAGTTAAAACACGTCATTTCGGCAAAGCTGCCGAAAATCTTTATTTGACGCAATCTGCGGTAAGTGCGCGGATTAAGCAGCTCGAAGAGTATTTCCACACCACATTATTTGTGCGACATCGCAATAGCATTCAACTGACACCGGCAGGTGAACGGTTGTTGCCTTATGCCGAGCAATTGAGTGCTACTCTGCAGCAGGCTAAACAGGAATTGCAACGCGAGGCTGGCGAGTATCTGGTGTGCGGGGCTGGTCAGCTGAACAATGAAATTTGGATGCCCGATCTGTTAAAGCATATTCACAGCGCTTTTCCGGAGTGGGCGATTAAAGCCGAAGTATTGCCCTCTGAGCAAATATCCCGCCAATTGCATGATCGCAGCATTGATATCGCTTTTTCCAGCGAACCGCTCAAGTCTGAGGAGTTCACCGGTCAGCTATTAAAAGCCGTACCGCTGGGATTGTTCAGTATTAATCAGGCCACCGTCGATACGTCACCGTCACAGTTCGTTTCTATTGACTGGGGCAGTAAAGCACGTGATGAGTTGCTTACCCGGTTTGCTGAATACCGCGACGCAAAATTTACCACCAATTCACTACGTTTGGCGTTAGCCACATTGCAACAGGAAGGGGGCATTGCGGTGCTGCCCGTCGGCCTGGCCTGGCAACAGTGGGGGCTGGAAAATGTCCGCTGTATTGATCATTTTACAACGGCTCAATGTAAACTCTATATGTACTTTATGAAATCAGTCAGACGCGCTATTGTGCCGGATGTTGTCAAAGTGGTTAGCCAAAACTTTGCAACCGATGGTTAACGCCTGCCAATTACAGGCTGCGTATTGATAAAGAGAACAATTATGATCACCGATAATGATTTTTTTAACCTGAAGCCCGAACAACGTCTGGCTGTTTTTTTCTCTACCGTTAAAGAGCAGGGTGAATTATTTATTTTAAATGACGAGCATGGTTGCGTCATGCTTACTTCCGATGAAGACGAAGAAGGTATACCGGTATGGCCAACGGCGAGTCTTGCCAGTATGTGGGCCGATCAGGAGTGGGCACATTGTGAGCCCAAAGCGATTAGCCTGGACGTCTGGAAGGAACGTTGGACAAGCGGTATGTCGAAGGATTTGTTGCACGTTATATTAGCCCCGGTTCCCGGCGAGGAGAGCGAGCTAATGCTACCAGAAGATTTTGCAGAAAAGCTGATTTAACCGTCAGCAACCTTTTATAAGGCGCCCCAATACAATCAAAATTGGGGCCGCTTACGTATAATGTAAATATGTCAAAACTCCGTCCAGTCCGGTGTGCCTTAATACCGTCGCTGTAGCAATTTTCGTCATTGACTATTCGATAAGCCAGCGTAGTCAGAGGTAGTCATCATGAGCAAGGAGAATACGATTTCAGCACTCGTCCCCGGGGATGCAGATTTTTGGTTTTTACCGCTTGGTGGAACCGGGGAAATTGGCATGAATCTCAATTTATATGGGCATGCCGGCCAATGGTTAATGGTTGATTGTGGTGTCACCTTTGATGAGTCTTTACAGGCTCCATACCTGGACAATACTGCGACAACCACCGACAAGCATAGTATTGTTGCCCCCGATCCTGCTTTTATTGTGGAGCAACGAGAGCGGCTCGCGGGGCTGGTTTTAACGCACGGTCACGAAGACCATATCGGAGCTGTTGCGGCTTTGTGGCCGCGGTTACGCTGTCCGGTGTATGCCACCCCGTTTACGGCTGAAATCCTGTATCGTAAATTGGGTCAGGCGGGATTAGTTGGCAAGGTGCCTGTGCAAGTGGTAAACCCCGACGATAACGTCAAGGTGGGTCCGTTTGTCCTCAGCTGGCTGGATATTACCCATTCTATCCCCGAACCTCAGGCACTGTTAATTGCCACCGACGCTGGTACAGTTTTGCATACTGCCGACTGGAAAATAGACGCACAACCGATTACGGGTAAACCCTTTGATGCGGCGCTGTACCGTGAATTAGGGCAACAAAACCTGCTGGCATTAGTCGGTGATTCAACTAATGCGCTGAAACCTGGTTTTTCGATTTCAGAGCGGATCTGTGCTGAAGGGCTCTCAACGCTTATACGACAATGCCCGGGGAGAGTTGTTGTCAGTTGTTTCGGCAGCAATGTCGCGCGACTGATTTCCATTGCCCGCATTGCCCAAAAAACCGGCCGCTATCTTGGCTTGCTGGGGCGATCGCTGGAAAATATGTTAGGTGTTGCCCGAAAGACCGGTTACTGGCCCGAGGATCTGGAGATCATTGACCGCCAACATCTTGGTTATCTGCCGCCCAACGAGGTACTGGTGGTTGCGACGGGTAGTCAGGGAGAGTCCCGAGCTGCGCTTAACCGGTTGGCTATTGACGGCTCCCCTTATTTTGAATTGGCAGAAGGGGATACGGTGATCTTTTCCAGTATTGTTATTCCCGGTAATGAAACCGCCGTAGAACGCTTAACCGAAAAGCTCAAAAAGAAGAAAATAAACGTGATTCAGTCAGAACACAGTGAAGTGCCAATTCATGCCAGCGGTCACCCTTGCGCAGAAGAACTGAAACTGATGTATCAGTGGACCAAACCGGGTATGGCGATTCCTGTGCACGGCGAGCCAGAGCATTTGCAGGCCCATGCCGACATAGCCCGGTCGATGGGTATTCGACGCACCTATGTGGGCCGTAACGGCGACTTGTATTTACTCGCTCCACAACCGGGTATTCGTCGTCAGCGTGTGCCTGCCGGACGCATTGCACTCACGCAGCGCTAACGCCGAGGCAGGCTGTCGTTAGTCAATTTAGCCGCACACCTGCAGAGAGTACAGGCAGTCTCCACGGCGTAATTAAAAGCGGCGCACGCCAAGCGTGTTTTTGCCTACCCTGAAAAATAGTTCAGGCAGGGCAGTAACAGGGCTAATAAATAGCTGGTCCGACATACAAATTGAGTTAGTTTTGTGCTATTAATTACAGTAATTTTGCAATGCACTTCTAGCAACGAAACCCTTGAGAAACAGGGAAGGCTAAAGATATTAATGAGTAGTGGTTCATCGTTCCCTTTCCTAACCCGATATCTGTTGATAATGATATTCAGTTACACACTGACAGTATCGGCAGACGAAGGTGCATTATCGCCCCTCATAAAGACCCCAATGACGTCAGTGTTGTCTACCCAGCAAGGGCTGGTTCAGGACAGTGTTGCCGATATTCTTATTGATAACGACGGTTTTGTGTGGATTGCCACTGACGGCGGCCTTGACCGCTACGATGGTTATCGGGTTGAACATATCACAGGTAACAATGATGAGCTGGCATCGACTCCCATCGAAACACTCTTTTTAGACAGTAATAACCGGCTGTGGATTGGTACGCAGTATCGCGGTGTATACATGCTCGATTTGAACACAAGTGCGTTGCAGGAGATGTCAAAAATCCCGTCACAGGACTTTCCCGACTATTTCCAGCTTATCGAAAAATTCTTTGAGTTACCCGATGGCAATTTATTGATGCTCAGTCGCGAGCAGCTGATTCGCTTTGACGTAAATACCAAAGAGCATAAGGTGCTGCATAGGGCCGAATCACGGATTGAAGGCAGGGCGCCATATCTGCGCGACTTTATCCTGACAGATGGTCTGCTGGTGTTGGCGACGTCAGAGGGGCTTTACACCGCAGACTATTCGTCGGAGTTAGCCTTTCACCGGGTTGAGCACCGTGCAGGGGTTGAGCGCACTATCGATAATGCCAATACGAAAAAAATCGTGTTAAACGATGACACGCTATGGGTCGGCACGGTGACAGGGTTATTCAGTTTACCCTGGGACAATGTTAAACAGGCTCACCGGACCAGTATAACAACCGTTGCAGGTGCACAGCTGATTGTTAAGCAACGCAATATCTGGCAAATACGCAGCCAAAGCAGCGAGCTGATTTGGCTTGGCACTGACATAGGCCTGTTGCGTTTAAGCCGTGAAAAGGGCATCTGGCAATGGCAATATGTGCTTCAGCCTTCTACTGACGGTATTGCATTTTCACACCAGAATATTCGTGCATTGGTTATTACGCCATACAATGATTTGTGGCTAGGGTCTTACTTTAATGGCGCTATTTTCTGGTCACCTAAAAGTCTGTATTTTAAGCCGGTACAAAATTATACCGGTGAAGCCAAAGTCCTCAGTGACAATGTGGTGTGGGCTATCTATGAAGATGAGGATCGAACACTCTGGGTGGGCACCGACAATGGTTTAACACACTACAATGAACGCACCGGAGAAAGCGAATTCTATATTGTTAATCCGGGCAGGACAGAGCAATACAGCATTCACAATATAACCAAAATTATTCCGCTTCCCGATGATAAATTATTGCTGTCAACGCTTGCCGGTTTATTGTTGTTTGACCGCCAAAGTAAGACGTATGAGCGTCTTGAATTCGGTTTAGAAGAAGAAGAGGTTATATACCTGGCAGGCCCGGCTCTGGATAGCAGCGGTCAGTTATATTTTTTTGGCGATAACTTTTATCGTTACGACTTTAACGACGGCAAGCTGCAGCAGTTAGACGAGCTTGAAGCGCAGATCCCGTTTCAAACGATCTCTAATTTTATTGGGCCTAACCCCATACACACAGACGAAATGTTAGTCGCAACCTATGATGGCTTGTGGTCTTTTAATACTGTGACCCTAAAGGCAAAACAGATTCATCGTTTACCTGAACGCTTAATCAATACGGACTTTTGGCCCGACAAAGTGAAGCTGGCAAACGGCGTGTTATGGGTCGTTTACCCCGGTTACGGATTGGTCGGGCTGGATGCACAAACTTACCAACAACTTTTCCATTATGGTCACAAGGAGCTCGGCCAGGGCGCTGTCATGTTTGATTTATTAAGAGACGATGACGGCTATTTTTGGTTTAGTTCATTAAATGGTATCCATCGCTTTTCTGCAGAGGAGCGTTTGTTTGTCCGCTATGAATATGGCCGCGAACTGAGCATTGCAGAATTTAACCAGGGCGCTAATCAACGCTTACGTGATGGGCGTATTGTGTTCGGTTCACCCAAAGGGTTACTGTTTTTCGATCCGCAAACGATCAACAAAATTACCCAACAACAAAGCCTGCAACGGCGCCTGCAGGAAATGGTAATAACGGGCGTGAATCTTGCGTCAAGGCAATTGAACTTGCCTAAAAAAAATCTGGCGAATACCCACGTTCATTTAAACCATGATGACTACGGGTTATCCATTGAGTTTTCGGGAATGGACTTTTATGGTGCCAGAGACACCAACTTTAAATACATGTTGCGCAAGAATGGCCAGGTCATCAGCGAAGATGTGACCCGTGATACCAAGGTGATATTGCCATCATTAGCGGCTGGGGAATATCGCTTTGACGTGTTTCCGGTGTCACAATTTACCCAATCAAAACGGTTACCCGCCAGCCTGTCGATTACCATGGATTACCCGCCTTTTTTATCACCCGTGGCGTATACGCTTTATGCGGTGATCATTGTGACCCTGATTGGCGCGTATCTGTTTAGCCGGCACGTACAGTTGATGCGCCTGCGGCAAGCCCAGCAACAAGTGAAACTATTCGGCAATGCATTCCGGCACACCAGCGACTGGGTGGTGATATTCGATGAACAACACAATCCGGTAGCGGCAAATCCGGCGTTTGAACAAGCTTTTGGGCTAACGCCACGTGAAAGTCTCGATCGCCAGCTGTCGCGTTTATATCAGCAGGTGCCAAAACTTGAATCACAGCTTTCAGGCCAGCTCCACATGCTGGTTGACAATCAAGAATGGAAGGGTGAAGAGCGAATTCAAATGCCCGATGGGCGTGAATATGATGTGTTGGTTGATATCAATCGCATGAGCGAAGATAACGATTCAAATGATACCCATTATCTGGTGGTCATTTCTAACATTACCGAGCAAAAAAATGCCGAGCGTAAACTGGTTAAAATTGCTAATTACGACAACCTGACGGGGTTGGTTAACAGAAGCTTACTGCTTGACAGGCTGGAGCATGCAATCAGTTCGGCAGACACACACAATTACCTGATTGCTGTGTTATTTGTTGATCTTGACAGGTTTAAGGGAATTAACGACTCGCTGGGACATGACTACGGCGATAAGCTGTTACGTGTGGTGGCCAACCGCATGGTTAACCAGGCGTCAAAAAGTGACACGGTGGCCCGTTTAGGCGGCGATGAGTTCGTCATTGTCATGGAAGAAGTGGAGCAGGAGTCAACGGTATCGAGCTTTGTGTCGCAACTTATCGAGTCAATTGAAACGCCGATTTCATTGGGTAAAGAAGTACTGCGGGTGTCCTGTTCGGTAGGTATCTCATTTTATCCTAATGATGGTGCAGAGCCGGCTGAGTTACTCAAACAAGCCGATGTTGCCATGTATGCTGCGAAGAAAAGTAACGTTGCAGCCTTTACGTATTTTACTAAAGAAATGAATGAGCGGGCGGTACAACGCCTCGAACTTGAAAACATCGTTAAATCAGCCTTCGAGCAAAAAGCATTTCAAAATTTTTATCAGCCGATTGTAAACCTGGCCACCGGCAAAACCGAAGGTGTCGAACTGCTAATGCGTTGTCACTTCAATGATGAGTGGATACCACCAGCGGCGTTTATTCCTGTGTTAGAGGAACTACGTCATATTATTGAGCTCACCCGTGCCTCCATTGCCACGGCAGTAACCGATTTACGAGACTGGTATGCGCAGGGTTTCGAGGGGTATGTGTCGATTAACCTGTCGGCGCTGCATTTTAAAACCCACTTTGATTTGGATTACATTGAAGAACTGCTGAGGCATTACGACTTGCCGCATAGCGCGTTGCGTTTTGAAATTACCGAAAGCGTGCTCATGGATAAATCTGACGGTGTATTACATGAACTCAACCGTTTTCGCGATGCGGGCTTCAAACTGGCGTTGGATGATTTCGGTACCGGATATTCGTCGTTAAGCTATTTGCGCCGGTTTCCTCTCGATATCTTAAAAATTGATAAGTCATTTATTGATGATGTGAAAGTCAGTGAGGATGAAAATGCTCTGGTCCTGACCACCATTAACCTGGCGAGCAGCCTGGATATGGACTGTATTGCAGAGGGCATTGAACATCCGGAGCAGGTGCGCTTTTTACTTAATCACGGCTGTCCGCGGTTACAAGGTTATTATTTTTCGCATCCGGTGGATAACAAAACAGTGCAGCCATTGCTGTTTGAGCAATGGCTGCCACTGGTAGACAAACTCATACCCTAAAGTCGGTATGGCAATCAGGCTGTATTAATATTAAGCGGGATAGGCAGATTCCTGAACCGTTGACCGGTTGCCGCAAACAGCGCATTGGCCAAAGCGGCGGCGGCTGGCGGCGTCGGCGGCTCACCTACGCCACCGGGTAATGCGTCACTTTGAATGATCTTTACGTCAATGTTGACTGGTGTTTGCGGCATACGGGCGACCTGGTAATTATGGAAGTTACTTTGGGTTACTTCACCATTGAGCGCCGTAATTTGACCGATGGCACAGCTGATACCATAAATCAGACCGCCTTCGCATTGTGCTTTAACGTGATCCGGATTAACCACCGTACCGGCGTCCAGCACAATATAAGCATTGGGGATAGTCCACTCGCCACGGTCGTTAATCTTCACCTCAATAACGGCTGCGGCATAACTTAAAAACGAGCGGTGTGCTGCCAGTCCCAGAAAGCGCCCTTGTTGCGCACGGTTGTCCCAGTCTGCCATTTGGGTAACTTGTTCAACAACGTGTTTAAGCCGTGCGGTATCGACCGGGTAATCGCTAAGGTCATCACCATAATTAGAGTATTTGGCATTGCTTTGGCTAAAATCAATATGCCGATCGGGGCCAATTAAGTTAAGTAAAAAGGCTTTGTGATCGGTGTTTGTCTGGTGTGCCAGTTCGGCCACAAAAGACTGCGTAGCAAAGGCATGATAAACATTTGCTACGCTGCGCAGCCAGCCTATTCTGACGTGGGCCTCAGCCTCACCGCGCTCCATTTGTAAATTAGGAACGGCAAAGGGCGTATCAATAAGCCCTAAATCTAACTCACCATCGCTCGGTTTGTTGGCGTCGGGATTAAACGTTGAGCCAATGGGCGGGAATACACTTTTGTGATACCAGCCGGTGACCTTTTTACTCTCATCCAGTGTGGCACTGAGGCGCTGGGCACTGACCGTATGATAATAACCATGCTTAATGTCGTCTTCACGGCGCCATATGACTTTTACCGGACGCCCGGCAGCCTTGGCCAGCAAGGCGGCTTCGACAACAAAGTCGGGTTTGGCTTTGCGGCCAAACCCGCCACCAAGCAAGGTGACATTAATGGTTACGGCCTCCAACGGCAGTTGAAGGGCATTGGCTACCTGTTGGCGGGCACTTTGCGGAGACTGCACACAGGCCCAGATTTCGGCACTGTCAGCGCTGACTTTAGCCGTTGCCGCAGGCGGCTCCATCGGCGCCTGGGCCAGATGCGGCGCATAGTAACTAGCATCAATGACGCTGCTTGCCTGTTCGCTGGCTTGTTTAAAGTCACCTAACTTGCGCACAACTTCGCCGGGTTTGCTGGCTTCTTCCAGTAGCGATTGTTGATAGGTGTCTGAGTTGTAGCTGGCATTGGTGCCGTTGTGCCACTCTGTTTTCAACGCATTAACACCTTGCCACGCAAGCCAGGTATTGCTGGCTAATACTGCAATACCGCCTAATGGATTAAACAACGCAGGGGCCGAGGCTTCAGGCAAATTAATAACGTCAATCACGCCGGCCATGTTTTTTACTTCATCCTGATTGGACGATTTTACTTTACCAAATAAAACAGGGGGGCGTTGAATAACCGCGAAACACATATCGTCCAGCACCACGTCCTGGCCATACACGGCATTACCATTGGTCATGTCTTTAAGATCGACACTGGGAACGGCTTTACCTATTTGATTCCAGTTCTGGCGTGGTTTAAGTTTGAGTTTGCTGGTGTCTGGCAGGGTAAGACCGGCTGCAACACTAACCACTTCAGCAAAGGGCACACGTCGCCCACTGGGCCGGTGAACGACATGGTGCGCTTCGGTATAGCATTCGTCAGGCGCTACTTTCCAGCCTTTTGCCGCAGCGGTGCACAGCATTAATGCCGCGGCCGCACCAGCTTCGCGTAAGCGCTTAAAATTGCGCCGGATACTGCGTGAGCCATCGGTATTCTGATCGCCATATTTGGCGTCACCAGTGGCCTGATTAATTGTCACATATTGCCAGTCAGCGCCCAGTTCCTCCACGATTAACTGGGGAACACTGGTGCGTATCTGCTGGCCCATTTCAGAGCGGTGACAGGTAATTTCGACGTCGCCGTTGTCGGCAAAGTGGATAAAAACATTGGGGGTAAAGCCACTCTCGCTGGCACCATCGGCAAACATGGCGCGTGCCTGAGTCCCCGGCAGGAGTGATAAACTTAAGGTAAACCCCGAAGCGGTAATGCTGCGCTTTAAAAAAGCCCGGCGAGATTGAGAAAGGGTATTATTACTCATTTCACCACCACCTTTTGAGCCGCGGTTTTCACTGCTGCACGAATGCGCGGATAAGTACCGCAGCGGCAAATATTGCCGGCCATATGGTTCTCTATATCGGCATCTGAAACGGCTTGTTTTTTATCAACCAGGGCAGCGGCTTGCATCATTTGACCACTCTGACAGTAGCCACACTGTGGCACATTATGTTCGCGCCACGCCTGTTGAACAGGGTGCGACGCGTCCTTGGACAAACCTTCTATGGTGGTAACAGACTTGCCATTAGTGGCGTTCATAGGGAGCTGGCATGAGCGTGTTGGTTCGCCGTCGATATGCACAGTGCAGGCGCCACACAGGGCCATACCACAGGAATACTTGGTCCCGGTCATTTTGAGATCGTCGCGAATAAACCACAACAGGGGCATGTCAGGGTCACCCTGGTAGTCAAACTCCTGTTCATTAATGATGACTTTCATAGCTTTCCTCATGTCTGTATGGTGCACGCTTTTACATCATCAGATTTTACCCTTTAAGACAATGCATAAGGGCCCAAAAGCGAACTTTAACGATAAATACCGCTATTCAATTCATTTAATGTTAGCGCTTTTCTACTACACTTTGTTAGATTTATTTCGATGTTAATGTAAACTACTTGTTAATATGGGCAATTATTCAAAATAGTTAATGATTACCGGTGGATATCAAAATGCCAGAGAAGTCAGTAGTACCCCAGCCTGATTCGAGTAACAATCTGTTAGCGTGTCTGTATCACTGGGAGCAACACACCCCGGATAGCCTGTTTATGGTGCAACCGGTCGACGGGCATTATCACACCTATTCCTGGGCGACCGTCGCTACCACCGTGCGCAGTCTCGCGCAGCAGTTAATTGACATGAACTACGAGCCTGGTAGCCGGGTTGCCATATTGTCGAAAAATTGTGCTGAGTGGCTGATGGCTGATCTGGCGATTATGATGGCGGGTTATGTTTCGGTGCCGATATTTTCCACTGCCGGCACTGACACCATAGAGTATGTGCTTAAGCATGCCGAGGTGAAGCTGGTATTTGTGGGTAAACTGGATGAAACTGAAAAACAACTCAGCGCTATTGCCGATGACATTACAACGGTGGCCTTTCCTTACCCTAACATTACAGCTGACTATAACTGGGAGCAATTTACTGCCGCCGTGCCACTGAAGAGCAATACGCAGGTTGAGCCAGATGCACTGATGACCATTATTTATACCTCGGGCAGTACCGGCAGCCCTAAAGGTGTGATGCACACTTATGGATCGATGGCGTGGGCGGGTAACCAGGGCATGACGGATTTACACCTGGGTACACAAGATCGTCTCCTGAGTTATTTGCCGTTGGCACATATTACCGAGCGGGTGTTGGTAGAAATGACCGGCTTTAAAGCGGGATTAACAATACACTTTATTGAATCGTTAGAGACGTTCCAGCGGGATGTGCAGCACTGTGAACCGACGTTATTCGTGTCGGTGCCGCGTTTGTGGTCTAAATTTCAGTTGGGTATTTTGCATAAGTTACCGCAGGCAAAACTCAACCTGCTGTTAAAAATTCCGCTGGTTAACACACTGATCAAAAAGAAAATTCGAGCTGGTCTGGGCTTGAGTAAAGCGAAATTGTGCGCCAGCGGCTCAGCCCCGCTGGCACCGGTTATTACGGCCTGGTTTGCCAGGCTTGGCATAAACATTAGCGAAGGGTGGGGCATGACCGAAAACGCCGCGCTGGGTACCGCCAGTTTGCCATTTAATGCCGATAAGATTGGCTCGATAGGCAGGCCCTGGGGAGGGGTATCACTGCGCCTGTCAGAACAACAGGAATTACTGACCAAATCACCGGGCAATATGCAGGGTTACTACCTTGATCCGGAGCGCACTGCCGAAGCCTTTACCGAAGATGGTTATTTACGCACCGGTGACAAAGCCGCTGTTGATAACGATGGTTACTATTTTATTACCGGGCGAATTAAAGAAATCTTTAAAACAGCAAAAGGTAAATACGTAACTCCGGCGCCGATCGAAGCCTTATTGATGGAAGACAATCATATCGAACAGGTGTGCGTGACCGGCGCAGGTTTACCGCATCCTGTTGCGCTATTAGTGTTATCCGAAGAGGGCCAGGCGCAAAGCGCCGACGCTGTTACGGCCTCGCTGCGTGATACGCTTAAAAAGGTCAATGCAAATCTTGAAAGCCATCAGCGCCTGGGTCATTTGATTGTGATATCAGAGCCCTGGACCATTGAGAATGAGTTACTTACGCCCACCTTAAAGGTTAAGCGGCACGTGCTGGAGAAACGCTTTAGCGAGGTGATCGAGCAGGACTACAGCGACCCCATCGTGTGGCATGAGCGCTGAGGCGAAAGTCGTGACAGGCAAGTGATGTGGAGCCGGTTTTGGCCTGATTAAACACTCAGGCAACCGGCTCCAGGCCGAAAGTGAGCCGGTATAGCTTACCTAGCTGGCGTAGCGTTGTTGTAGTCCCTGATAAACCAGGTCGGCATAATCAACAGCGTTAATATCCAGCGCTGCTAATACCTCTACCAGATGCTCGTTGTCTTCGCGACCCTGCCAGGTTTTTTGATACGTACCGGCTTTGTAGCCATTGTCCTGTCTGAAGAAATTGAGGATATTTTTACCCACATACTGACGATACAATTCGTCGCCGCTCATCTCACACTGCTCAACGATACACATAAACAGGGGAACGCTAAAGCGTTTGGCGGCACATAAACCAGCCATTAACTCCAGGTTATCCAGTAACGAGAGCGATGCCGGGGCATAATCTTTGCCATCAAAGGTGACAGACGGGTCTTTTTGTTGAGCGAGTTGGGCGGCCAGTGCGTGGGCCGTAGCGTCAATGTCGCCCTGATAGTCAATAATGCTGGCAGACAGTGCAAAATGCCAAATATCAACCAGTTCCATTTGCAACTGCGGTAAATCTTTTTGTTGTGCTTTCCACCATTTCCAGCCGTGGTGTTCAATTGCTTCCACCGACTCAACCATAGCCGCGCGTAAATAACCGTAACCGGCCGTGAGCCATTGAGGGTTGACCTTTATATTCATTTTGTTCTGCAGCGACAGCATTGTATTAAGTTGTTGTTGAGTCAGCATAAGTTACCTATTTATTGGACCATGACAGTGAGGTGTGGCTGAAAAATACACGCTGCCAGAGCAGAGGTCGTTATTCATCCTAAGCGGTAAAGTTTAACATGACCCGGCGCCAGATAAACACCATTACAGTGAACAACAGGTAGGAATAACGAAGAGGCAAAATGCACTTGTTTAATGCACTTTATGGGAGCGTATGCACCATATTGATGAGGTTGGCGGCGGGCCGGCTAACGGCGATATTGCTTAACTTACTGTTTTTATTGGTTTTAAATGTTGGCACTTTTTCTGCAATAACTACATTGTTAACTGCGTTACATGCTGGCGTTAACTTTAGCCGGTGCCAGGCAACGCCGGCCAGAGTTGTCAGTGTGTAGCCCGTAACCTTGCCCATACAGATTTTTCGTGTCCTGAGGTCTGTATGGGTTTTTTTATGTCTGTTATTTAATTGCTTCAATCCGACGCGCGCTACTATAAAATATTGTTGATATTTTCACCAGTCATTTTTCTGCTTATTTCTAATTCTTTGCTATCAGTGCATACTTAACCTCAGTTTGGATGTATGTACATTCGGTCAAAGGATACCTGCTAAGTGCTAACACTTTATCCCTCCAATAAGCTGGAACACCTGAGCTTTTTATTGGCAACGTTACTCGACCAGCAACCCGCCAAAGGCTTAGCGGCTGATATCGTGCTGGTTGAAAGCCCGGGTATGCAGCACTGGCTAAGTATGCAGCTGGCTGAGCAGCGCGGCATAGCCATGAACGTGTCGTTTCCGTTACCGGTACGTTTTATGTGGGACACGGCCCGGCAGGTGCTCGGTGAAGATGCTGTTCCCAAAGAGTCGCCGTTTCGGCGTGAAACGCTGCGCTGGCGTATTTATGCGCTGTTTTGTGACCCTGAAGTACTGGCTGAGCCAGCCTTAAGCCGGGTCGCCGGGTTCCTCACTCAAAGTCAGCAAAACGGCGGCGGGCAGCTGCAATGCTTGCAACTGGCCGTTGCTTTAGCAGATTTATATGAACAGTATTTACTCTACCGCCCCGATTGGTTACTGGCATGGGAGCGCCATGAACAGGTTACGGCAGGTGATGCCGACGAGGTATGGCAGGCGCAGGTATGGCGCAAGCTGGTCAGCGATACCCCCACACATCCGGCGCGTTTGCACGAACGTATGGTCGCTGCGCTCAAACAGCCGGATCAGCGACTGATCGAGGCGTTACCCGAGCGCATTATTTTATTTGCGATCAACACCATGGCCCCTCAGTTTGTGGCGTTTTTAGATGCGCTGGCCGCAATAGTCGATGTGCACCTGTTTCATTTAAATCCTTGTGTGAACTATTGGGGCAATGCCGCCGGTCGCGGTGAGCAGGCCCGTTTATTGCGTTCAGAAGGTATCGAAGCCTGGCTGACACAGTCTCAGGATAATCCGATGCTGGCAAATTTGGGCCGTCAGGGCCGTGATTTGTTTAATCAGCTTACCGAGCTGCAAAGTTACGAAATCAGCGCGTTTGATTTGCCGCCACCGCCGGAGCAACAGCCGGATGCTAGTTTATTAAGTCAGGTGCAGCAGGATATTCTGGAATCCACCACCGGCGAGAGCCATTATCAGTGGCAGGCTGACGACAACAGTATTTTGATTAACTCAGCCCACAGTGCACTGCGCGAAGTACAGTCGTTGCATGATTATCTGTTACGGCAATTCGATAGCGACCCGGATCTGCAGCCCCGCGACATACTGGTGATGTGCCCGGCGATCGAGCAATATGCACCGGCCATAGAGGCGGTCTTTGCCCGTGTGGGGCTCATGCTCGACGACGACGAGGTGTCGCCGCGGATCCCGTGCACTATTGCCGACCGCTCACCGCTGGATGCCGACCCCCTGGTCGCCGCGTTTTTATCGCTGCTGTCGTTGCCCGATAGCCGTTTCAGCGTCACACAAATACTCGAATACCTCAGCTTAACGCCGCTCCAGCGACGCTTTGGTCTCAGCGAAGAGAGTCTGACGGTCATTGAATACTGGCTGGAGCAGGCCAATATTCACTGGGGACTGGACGGTTCCCATAAAGCAGCCATCACCGCTGATGCCACCCACAGTGAGATGTTCAGTTGGCAGTGGGGGTTACAACGGTTATTGCTCGGTATGATCAGCGAAGACCACGTTCAATTGCTGGACGGTTGCGTGACAGTGCCCGATGTGGAAGGGCAGGCAAGTGCTGAGCTTGGCCGTTTAATGCTGGTCATTGAGCGGCTCATGCAACATAACCAACAGCTCGGCCATCCGCGCAGCGCCGAAGATTGGCAGCATTATCTGTACAATCTGCGCGATGACTGTTTTGCGCCCATCAGCGACGACACCGACAGCTGGGAAAGTATCGGTAAAGCCATCGCTGATATCGCATTGCAATGCGAACAGGCAGGCTTTACCGGTCAGCTCAGTCTGGCTGAGGTCCGTGACGTGCTAACCCGTCGGTTTGCCACACCTGATGCAGGTAATCACTTTATGACCGGGCAGGTGACGTTTTGTTCGATGCTGCCCATGCGCAGTATTCCGTTTAAGGTAATTGCTATTTTGGGCCTTAACGATGGCGAATTTCCGCGTACTAACCCGCCTGGCAGTATTAACATTATGGCGCGCCATGCCAGTCGTCTGGGCGACCGTTCGCGGCGCCAGGAAGACCGTTACCTGTTTTTAGAAGCCATTATCTCAGCCCGCCAGGCGTTGTATTTAAGTTATCAGGGACGCAGTGCGCTCAACAATGCCGAGCGTCAGCCCAGCCTGGTATTGCAGGAAATGATGGATTTTCTGCACCAGGATTATGACTGGGATGCCAGCCAGGCCGTCCGCCAACTGCCGCTACATCCGTTTAGTCCCGATGTGTTTCGAGGCCCGTGGCCAAGCTACGCGGCAGGCTGGCACCGCCTTGCACAGGCGGTCATTGCGCCGCCTACAACCGACGGACATCAGTTATTGTCATTCGACAGCGAAGAACATCGCACGCGCAGTCTGAGCAGTGTAGAACTGGGCCGCTGTTTTGATGATCCGCTGGCCTGGCTGGCCCGTCAGCTGGGGTTACGGTTAGAGATAGATAATCGTTTGCTGGAAGACAGCGAGCCATTTGAGAGTAATAAACTTACCCGCTATCGCTACATTGATGAACTGGTCGGCCGCGGCGCAACAGCCGGTAGCAGCGACGCCCTCACGCAACAATTTTTGCGCAGCGGAGATTTACCCGATACCCCGGTTAGTCTTAATGAATTAGCGCTATGGCAGGAAGCCGGGCAATTACTTCTTGATGCGCTGCCAATGGCAGCCGATGTTCAAACAACCCTCGCCACTCAGGTAGGGCGCTGGCACCTTTACGGCAGCTGTTACCAACTCGACAATGAGCTGGTCACTTATCATGTGGGTCAGCATCAGATCAGGCGCAGTTTTGTGGCCTGGATCACCATGCTGATAGCAAACAGTGAAGGGCTGACATTACCGCTTACCTTGCATTATATAGACTGGAATAAACAGCCTTTACAGCACCAAACGCTGGTCTTTGAGGCGTATACCAGCGAGCAGGCGCAGGCGTTACTAGCTCGCTTAGTCGCCATGGTAGAGCGCATTGAGCAACAACCCACACTAATGCATTTGGCGGTGGCTGAGGTGTTTTCTAAGTTTGCCGGCATGTCGGCTGATAATACCGACTGGTTGCAGCATGACGAACTGCCAAAGCGCTGGGAGGCGCTCACGGATGCCAACGATCCCTACAGTAAGCTGGGTAACAGTGCCTACTTTAACTGGTTCTTCAATGAATTACCGTCCGTATCAGATTTGCCGCTCACCGAGATGGCAGCGCTGTATTGCCCGTTTTTTAACAGTTTAGCGAAGGCAAAATAATGACCGCACAGCACTTAGACGTTATTCAAATTCCTTTGCGTGGTCGTCATTTAATCGAAGCGAGCGCCGGTACCGGTAAAACCTTTAATATTACCCGCATTTATTTGCGTTGCCTGTTAGAGCGCCAGTTAAGTGTGCAGCAGATACTGGTGATGACCTTTACCAAAGCAGCCACCGAAGAGATCCGCGGGCGGATTGCTGCGACCCTGCGCGATGCCTTGCACTACTGGCAGCAACGGGCGGCTAATCAGTCCCCGGCGCAGCCCGACCCGGTGCTCGATGCGATTTATCAACGCGTCGCGCCGCAGCAGGCTCTGGCACTCTTACAGGCGGCCCTGCTTGAGCTGGATGATGCGGCTGTGTTTACTATTCACAGCTTTTGTAACAAAGTACTGGCTGACATGGCTTTTACCTCTGCCGCGCCGTTAGAACTGTCGTTGGCCACCGATACACGAGCCCTGTACTTGCAGGGTTGTGAAGATTTTATGCGTAAAATTAGTCGTGACAGTGACGCCTTTGCGCAGTTGGTCGACAACAAATGGCATACGCCGGAGCGCTTTATGGCGCAGTTTAAAACACTGCTCGAATTCTCTGGCAGGCCGGTCATCCCTGAAACCGAACAAATCGAATATGAGTATGCTGAGGCGTTGGCGCAACTCGACGAACAGTTCCGCCCGCACACCACAAAACTCCTGCACGAGCTGGTCAGTAACGAGGCGTTGTTTCAGAGTGCTGTGATTGGTAATGATAAAGCCCGCGAACAGGAATGGCAGGTTATGCTCGACTGGCTGCAAAATGGCCCGCTGGCCGATACCCCGCCAGAAGTCGCAAAATTTGTTCATGGTAACCGTTACCGCGCCAAGCGTGAGGGTGTGGAGGAGGCCAAAGCGATTGTCGAGGCCTTTAAACCTTTTCGCAAGGCCCTCGATAAAGCCGTAAAGGGGCTTTCAAAGTCCAGACAAACCCTGTTGGATAAAGTGCCTGTGTATACCCTTGTGGCAGATGGGGTGGAATACGTACAGGCCCATGTAAAAAAACAAAAGCAACAGCTGAATACGGTCGACTTTAACGATCTAATTCGTATGCTGGCAAGCCAAATCAGTGGTCCGGATGCGCCGCTGTGTGAACAACTGCGAGGGCAGTACCCGGTTGCCTTAGTGGATGAGTTTCAGGATACCGACGCTGACCAGTATCATATTCTGGCCAATGTCTACCCGCCTGCGGGCCAGACACCATCTGAGCTGGAAAACACAGATGCTGTGCAGCCAATAAATGCCGACGCTACGCCAACGCTGATGATGATAGGCGACCCAAAGCAAGCGATTTACGGCTTTCGTGGTGGCGATATTTTTACCTATTTGCAGGCCGCCCGACAGGCTGAATACCGCTGGGTCATGGACACCAACTGGCGTTCGGTTGCGCCCCTTGTATCGGCGTATAACCGTTTGTTTTGGGGCGCAGAACTGTCGCAGCCAGCGCGTGATTTATTCGACTTTGACATCCGCTATGAGCCGGTCAATGCCAGTGACGGCGCCAAAGCGGCCGCTACGCCATTAACCGATCCGGCCGGCGATCGCTGTGCTCTGACGTTTTTATGTGACAGTCCGCTCCCGCAGGACAGTGACAATAAAGGCGCAACACGCCAGCGACTGGCCCGTTTGCTAAGCCTTGAAATCGTGCGTTTACTGGCTGAGGCGAAGTTAGGCGACAACCCCGTGCGACCGGCAGACATTGCCATTTTAGTGCAAACCGGCAGTGAGGCGAAAGTCATTCAGCAGGCCCTCAACGAGGCGGGTTTACCGGCGGTGTATTTGTCTAACCGTAACAGTTTGTTTGCCAGCAATGAGGCAGGCGATCTGCTATTGGTATTAAATGCTATCTGGCACTCCCATGATCTGCGTTTGGTCAACGGCATTATCGGCAGTCCATTGCTGGGCCTCAACCCGGCGCAGATTCAGGCGATGTTAGTGGACGACAACGCCAGTGACTGGGATACCTTACTTATGCAAATAGCCCGGTGGCGCGATATTTGGCTGCGTCGCGGCATAATGTCGTTGGTACTGGGCCTGTTGCAAAACCATTATTTGCCGACTCGCGGCGAGGCAGAGCGCAGCCTGACTAACTATCAGCATCTGGCAGAGCTGTTACAGGAAACAGCCAAAACATACCCTCAGCCGGGCCACTTACTTAACTGGCTGCATCGGCAGGTGCAGGCCCCGGAACAGGCCGAAGAGCATATTCAACGGCTGGAATCTGATGCCCGACTGATTCAAATTGTCACTCAGCATGGCTCGAAAGGACTGGAGTACCCCATTGTGTTTGTGCCCTTTGCCGGTGAGTACCGTGATCCGGTGAAATTTGGCAACCGTCAGGCTGAGGTATTGCGTTTTTATGATGAACACGCCGGCATGCAGCAAATGGCGCTGGGCGCAACACCGGCAACCGTCGCGCAGGTGACTCGCGAGGGCGATGCGGAGTCGATGCGGCTGCTGTATGTGGCGATTACCCGTGCCTCCCACCGCTGCTATCTGGGTACCGCAGAAGGTAAGCAAACTGAACAGTCTTCCCTGGGACGTCTTGTCAGACGGCCCGATTTTGATTCCTGGCAACAGGCGATAGCGCATTTTGCGGAGCAACCATTCACCCATGCAGCCCTGATTGAAGACGTAAAACCCGTTGATTATCATGGTAATAATGATGAGGCAGAGCCACTGACGTATCTGCCGTTTGCCCGTAAATTTGATGATAACTGGCGCTTGTACTCGTTTTCGGCACTCTCGCGTCAGGCCGCACACACCCAGTATCGTCAGCGCGAGGCTGAAGTTCCGGTTGAGACAACCCTGCCGGCCGAGCTGGCACAACAGCAATTACGCTACCAACTGAAAGCCGGAGCCCAGAGCGGTAACCTGCTGCATGACTTGCTGGAGGTGACCGATTTTACCGCACCAGACTGGCAGGAAAGCGGCGTACAGGTGGCTAAACGATATGGCATCGACGCGTCTCAACACGAAGCGCTGTTCAGCTGGCTCGACGAGGTATTAGCCACGCCCATGGCATTATACGACAACAGCATGCTGCAGCTTAACCAGTTACCATCAGGTGATACCTTGCGTGAGGCCGAGTTTTATTTTCCCTTGCAGCAGGTTAATCGCGCTGCGCTGGTTACTATCCTGCGTGAACACCGCTTAAGTATGGGCCACGATGCATTGTCGCCAGCATTAGAGGGTGCCGCTATCGACGGTATGATGCATGGCTTTATTGATCTGATCTTCACTGCCCACGGGCGCTATTATGTGGCCGATTACAAGTCGACCTTTTTGGGGCTGTCGCCTGAGGATTATGACCCTGATGCTCTTAACCACAACAACCAGCAACATTACTATGATTTACAGTACCTGATTTACAGCGTGGCACTGCACCGCTTTTTAGCTCAGCGTATTGACGATTACGATCCGACGCAGCATTTTGGCGGCGTGGCGTATTTTTATTTACGCGGCATGGCGCCCGGCCACCCGCCGCAAAGCGGGGTGTTTTATCATCCCTTGTCGGTAACCTTACTGACCGATATGGAACGGGCATTAACCGGCAATGTAACCCGGTGCACCAGCACCGATAGCATCGGTGATGAGTCCTGCAGCGTCGGGGAAGACCAATGAAATACACTGACTTTGCCGCCTGTAGCGCACAATTTGCTAATATCGAAGCCATTGACTACTTTTTTGCCCGCGAGATGCTGCAGCGGGGCGGTGACACTCTGCCAACGGGCAGTGACGAGGCAATTTTTTGCCTGTTACTGGCACTCAGCGCTGCGCAACGAGCCGGTAACAGTTGCCTGTCACTGACGGATATAGCCGAAACTCGCTGGTTTGAGCATGCCGGACAGCCCGATACCGGCTGGCAATTTGGCGCGCTCGATACCCTTATACAACAAGCCACTGCGCTCAGTGCGGCAGCGCCACTCAATAACAAACTGATTTTACAGGACACACGGTTATATACCGCCAGGTACTGGCAGTTTGAACAGGAATTAGTGACCCAAATCAGCCAGCGCTGCCAACCTTTAACGCTCACCGACCGCCAACAACAGCAGCTAAAAGACGTGTGGCCGGTATTGTTTTCAACTGTGCAAAGCAATACTCAGGAACAAGACTGGCAACAGGTGGCCGTAGCATTATGTATCAACCGGCCGTTTGCAATGTTATCCGGTGGCCCGGGTACCGGTAAAACCTATACGATTGCGCGTTTGTTAATGGCGTTGCAGGTAGCCTGGCAGGGTGAATTGTCGATAGTGTTAACCGCGCCCACTGGTAAAGCCGCCCAGCGACTGAGTGAGTCAATGGATGCTGCGCTGGTCCAATTTTCCCGGTCACCTGCGCTGGCCTCCTATACTGCGCAGTTGAGCCAGCCGGCTATGACACTCCACCGTTTGCTCGGTATGCCGCGCTGGGGCATAAATAGCCGCCACAGTGCCAGTAATACCATTGCCGCCGATGTGATAGTGGTGGATGAAAGCTCGATGATTGATTTGGCCCTGATGACGCGTCTGTTCCGGGCGCTGGCGCCCCACACCCGGGTCATCCTGGTGGGCGATCCCAGGCAGTTACCCTCGGTGGAAGCCGGTAATGTATTAGGCGATATTATTGCCGCCTTTGGCCGCAGTGCACAGAGCGGTGTCGATGAGAGCACGGCGGCACAACTGGCCACCTTGTGCCCGCACTTACCGGCCTTAACGCGCCACACACAGCAACACCCGACGCCATTGGTGCACTTTGAACTTAAACGTGCCCAGCGCTTTGGTGGTCAGCTGGCAGCAGTGGCGGCGGCCATCAACAGCGGCGTTGTCGACGGATTATGGCAGCAACTGGGCAGCGCCGATGCGCGGCAAAAAGACGCGTTAAATGGTGTGGCGCAATGTGCGTTTAATACTATCGACGCGCAGTTTAATGCTATTGTCCGTGACTGGTTTGGTGGCATTGCCGGTGCCGCTACACTTGCCGAAGCCATGGCACAACTGCAGTCGGTGCGTTGGCTGACGCCGTTTCGTCAGGGTGAATATGGCAGTGAACAACTTAATAGCCGGATTGAGCGATTGCTTACACCCGGGGCGGCCCAACGCGGCATCTACCGCGGTCGGCCGGTAATGATCACCGAAAATCATCACGGACAGCGCTTGTATAATGGCGATGTAGGGCTGATTTGGCCGGACGAGCAAGGCGTGTTGAAAGCCTGGTTTGCCGGCGCTGAGCATCAATACCGCTCGGTTCCGCTGATGCGCTTACCACGTCATGAAACGGTTTACGCCATGACAATCCATAAATCCCAGGGCTCGGAGTTTAACCGTCTGATGCTGTTATTGCCGCAAGCGCCTTCTTATCATGCGGCCGGTATTTATACCCGCGAGCTTATTTATACCGGGCTGACCCGGGCGAAGGAGGGCGCTTTGTTAGTAACCAGCGAGACAATATTGCAGCAAGCGGTTAAACACCAGCAGCAACGCAAAACCGGTCTGGCTGAACGTTTACGTCAGGCTTTCGAATAACCCGTTGTTGAGTTACCTGTGGTGATTACCGGGCCTGACATGACCTTAGCTGCTATCGGTATCGACAAAGTAAAGCAGACAGTCTGACTCAGCGATGTCCGGACGCGTAGTGACCATAAACAGTTTTAATGGGCGGGCAACGGTGAGTGCATTGCCCTGCAAACGAAAGTAGTCATCGATAAATTCATTCGGTTGCTGGCCGGTAAGGCGAAAATGCGCGAGCTTATGATGGTCGAGCCAACCGAGTATGTCGCCGGGCCGGGTCACGCCAAAGTTATGCCGCTCGATATCCTGGTGCATGGTAACGTTGGCACCAAATACCGGCCGCTCAGCATAGGCCAGGCTCGTCCCGGGACAAATTTCCAGGCGTTTGGGCTGGCATAGCAGATCCATATCCTGTCGCGGCTGATACACATCCTCAGCGCTTAAAAAAGAGTGTAAACCATCAAACGCATTGGCCGTGGATTGTTCATCCATGGCACCGCCTGCCTCAATTGTGATGATGGGGCAGCAAAAAGGCACTTCCATTATCGATCCCAGTTCGATATCAGTGTGAATAAACCAGCGCGTGAAATGTGACGCCAGGGCTTGGTGTTGACGACTTTGCCGGGTCGCCACACTGAAGGCGGGTCCGCTGCCCGAGGTGTTGTGGATATCGACAATCGCGTGAGGACTGAGATCTACCAGATAATCAAGAATTTGCCTGGCTAACAGGCCGGGGACGTCGTTGTAAGGCGGCCGGAAGCAGCGGTTAATATCACGGTTTTCAGGCAGTGCCCGATGCGTAAATACCGGCTCTCGCAGGGCCGCCTCAACAGAAACAATAATAAAGGTTGTGTCGGCGTAGGGTTTAAAACCCGCGCGAAGTAAGCGGTGAATAGCTTGAAAACCTGATGGTTCGTTGCCGTGCAATAAGGTTGTCACAGCGCGTTTGGCGCGGGTCTGGCCGGGCACGGTAATAATGCTCGGCTGGCCAAGCTGGTGCAAAAAGGCCAGGCTGGATTCTGCGATGTCTGCCGGTGTGGGGGCCTTAAGCACCTTAAAGCCGGGCAATGCCATGAATGTAGCCGTACTCATTGTTATGGTGACTCCCACTGGGCTACAGGTTGACCGCTGTGGCTTAACTGATAATAGCGTCGGCACAATTCCACCAGGGCTGCTTGCTCACCGTGCTGTTCGGTTAACGCCTGATAAGTATTCAGCTGCCATGTGGCGCCGGTTTGACGGGCGGCCAGCCGATGCTCTATGAGACCCAGATAATAATCCCGCTCCGCCCGGCTGATCCCTATCCTGGCCAGCCCCTCGTCGGCCAGCGGCAATAAATCAGCCAGAATATCCGTGACCCGATGTTCCTTCAGACTGCGCTGTTGTGGGTGTGGCCAGAGTATTTTGGCGTTCAGACCCGACTGGGCACAGCGGTAAAAATTGTATTCGGCATACTGAAAGGGCAGGCGTTGTAAGTACTCTTCGCAGTGCGGCGACAAGGCTTCAACCAGACCAATTTGCAGCGCTGCATTGGCGAGCATATCCTGATTCGTCGGCCCGGCCGGTAAACTGCGGTATTCGATCCGCACATGGCCCTGTTCGCCGGGCTCAAACACGGCGCGGTTCCAGCTCCACACGGTACCATGGTGAAGATTGAGCTCGGTAAAGGGGGCTGGCGGGGCATTGAGCCGTTCGCTGAGCACTGGCAATAACGGCGGATATAACGACACGCTTTCAGTAAAGCAGTCGGTGATACCGTTGCGCAGCCAGCCATGTCCGTAAGTCACCCGGGAGGGCTGGCGCCATTCGGTGGCATTGGTATGGCGATAATCAATGGACTGTTTAAACAGCGCAATCCGGGTTTCCTGCCATAACCGTTTACCCATAAAAAAGGGCGAGTTACCGGCGATGGCTAACACTAGAGGCGTCACCAGCTGGGCGGTATTAAACGCATCGGTAAAGCGCGTTAGCGGAATTTTATGGTGCAGTTGAAAAGAGGTGTTTGCGCCTTCCATGGTAACATCATCGCTGGTGGTTTTGACCACGTCCTGGCCATGAATATCAATGTCAAAAGGGGCTCCCCGCTGTTGGGTTAACTCTCGTGTAAGCGCCTGATAACGAGGCCGGTTGGTCATGTAGGTGTCGGTCAGGTGGCTGCTATCCAGAGTTGGTAATATGCCAATTGACAGTGCATGACCGTCGTACAGCGCCGCGGTCTGGTCGAGCGTTTGCGAGGCCTTATCTAACTGAGCCTGAAGCGCTTTGAAGGCCGCCTCGCCGGCGTTAACCGGTTTGAGGTTAAATTCGATATTGTATTGGTTTAACTCTTCCTGCAGGCCTTCCATGCGGGCCTTTTCGAGCATCTGCTCAATTAAAGGGGCCGGCGTGAAATGCTGGTTTACCAGGTAAAGTTCCAGCTCCGCGCCGATACTGACCTGCGGGTTGTTATAGCAGGGCCGGGTGAGTTCAGCCGTCATCTCAGACAGTTGCTGATGCACTCGCTGATTGAATTCTGCACGCTGTTGATCAGTAAAATCATGTTGTTCAAAGTTTATGCCCATAACATCCCGGTAGGTACTCTAATCAGTTAATGAATTTTGTCGACCTGTTAAGTGTAGAAGCAGGATGTACAGAGTACTAGTAAACTGTCTGGTGACGTTGATGCAGATCAATCGCGAAAAGACTTAATTTGTATTTAATATAGGCACTTGCGCTCGATCAACCGTTGGTCGTTTATCGGTGTTGTTGGTAGTTTGGTCAGGTGTCACTGGATTTACCCGTCTCGATTAGGTAGCTTAACAGTACTGCCGTTTTGTTCAGCATTATTATTGGAGGACGCTCTGTTGCGAGTATTGGTATTGGTTGTGAGCCTGTTGATAACAGGGTTTTCACCGGTTAAAGGAGAGACGATTGCCTCCTTTACCGAAGGCATGAAAAAACAAGCGGGTTTTATACCTGTTTATTATGACAGCAGCGAAGATAAAGTGTTTTTGCAAATTGACGCCACGGACCAGCCGCTGTTGTTTCAGTCAAGCTTACCGCAAGGGGTAGGCTCTAACGATATTGGCCTGGACAGAGGCCAGTTGGGCGCAACCCGTCTGGTGCAGTTTGAACGTTACGGGAATAAAATTTTACTTAAACAACTCAATACCGAATACCGGGCCAGTGCCGACAATCCGGCCGAAAAAGCCAGTATCGATGAAGCCTTTGCCGACTCGGTGATTGCCGGTTTCACCATTGTAGCGAGTAACGATGACTCGGTATTGATTGATTATACCGCGCAGCTTTTCAGCGACATTCACGGTATTGCAGAACGTCTTAAGTCAAGCAATCAGGGCAGCTTTAAACCCGATGCCAGTCGCAGCGGTGTTTATATGGAAAAAACCAAAGCGTTTCCGCTCAATACTGAGCTGGAAGCCCTGGTGACCTTTGGTGGTAACGGCACCGGTAGCTACCTGCGTTCGGTCACTCCCGATGCAGACAGTGTCACCGTGCATCTGCATCATTCATTTGTTGCTTTGCCTGATGATGGCTATGAACCGCGGGCTTTTCATCCGTTTTCGGGCTACTGGAAGCACAGTTGGCAGGATTATTCGGCGCCGATTACCGAGCCTCTTGAGCAAGCGTATATACGTCGTCACCGACTGGCCAAGAAAGATCCCGGCGCTGCGATCAGCGAAGCCGTTGAGCCTATTGTTTATTACCTCGATCCGGGTATTCCCGAGCCAGTGATGAGCGCGTTAAAAGACGGCGCCAGCTGGTGGAATCAAGCGTTTGAAGCAGCAGGCTATAAAGATGCCTTTCAGGTAAAAGTGCTACCACCAGATGCCGACCCGATGGATGTACGATACAACGTCATCAACTGGGTTCACCGTGCTACGCGGGGCTGGTCGTACGGCTCTTCGGTGGTTGACCCGCGCACCGGTGAAATCATTAAAGGTCACGTTACCCTGGGCTCGTTGCGGGTAAGACAGGATTACCTGATTGCGCTGGGGTTAACCAGTCCTTTTGGTCAGGATAGCAACGCGACGACAGCACAAAAAGAAATGGCGCTGGCGCGCATTCGCCAGTTATCGGCTCACGAAGTAGGCCATACACTGGGTATTGCCCATAATTTTGCGGCCAGCGAAAATGGCCGTGAGTCGGTGATGGATTATCCGCACCCGAAAATCGATATAGAAAACGGTGAGTTATCACTGGCTGATGCCTATGACGTTGGCATGGGGCAGTGGGATAATTACGTTATTGCCTATGGTTATCAGGATTTTGCTGACGATACCAATACCCGTGAAGCCCTTGAATCAATGGTGGTCGCGGCCCGCGAACAGGGCTTAAAGTATAAGTCGGACGCCGATGTACGTGCGTCGCGTCACGCATCGGCCGATGGGCACTTATGGGACAACGGCGAAAATCCGCTGGCGCAATACGACCACCTCATGCAGGTACGTAAGCTGGCCCTGAGCAACATGGGGCTGGATACGCTGCAAACCGGCGAGAGTCTGTCGTCACTGGAAAACGCCTTAGTGCCGGTGTATTTGCTGCACCGTTTTCAGCTCGAGGCCGTGGCCAAACAGGTCGCCGGCATTCATTACCAGTATGAAAACAAAGGCGACTACGCGAAGCCCCGGGGCGTTAAAATGGTAGCACCCGAGACCCAGGTGGAGGCCATGACCCGGCTTATCGATGCCTCAACGGCACAGGTGCTGGCCATGCCGGATGCGTTGTTAGATTTAATTACGCCGCCTGTTTTTGCCGAAGCCGAAACCCGCGAGCAGTTTAATGGCCGCATGGGTCGCGTATTTGACCCCATTTCAGCGGCCGAAAGCGCAGCCGCTTTTAGCCTGCAACTGTTATTGCACCCAGAACGCCTTAACCGCTTGGTATATCAGCATAGCCGCCAGTCAAGTGTGCCTGGCGTGGATGATTTAATTCGTAAAATCTTTTCGGTGCATTTTTATCGCCAGCAGCGTGCCAACAGTAATCTGATTGCGCGCTTGCAGCTGGTGGCGTTACAAAGTGTTATGCAGACCTTGCAGGGCAAAGACACCGCGCCTGAAGTGAAGCTGGCAATCACGGCTGAGTTAATGACGTTGACCGAATGGCTCGAAGATGAAGATGATGTGCCGGGTTACCGCGCACTGGAACACTATCTTGAGCATTACTGGGAAACCGGTGAATGGCCGTTAGCGTTTAGTGTGAAACCACTTCCGCCGGGCTCACCGATTTAAGCCTGACAATCCAACTCAAACCCCGGCATCAGGCCGGGGTTTTTGTGTTAACGCTGATCGCAACGATGAGCGACAAAAAGTGTAAGCTGCGTCAAAACTTTAAAGCGTCAACGCGGCAAACCAGGCAAGTACCGGTGGGGTTAGCTGCCTTCGCTCAATGTAAAGTAGTTGGTAAAACACTTATACAACTGGGTACCGCTGAGTACCGATGCTGACGGGAAATGCAGCATCGGGATTAAATCACAGGGGGCATAAACAGGTTTGCTGCCCTTGTCATTATCCAATTCATCAATATTGAGTACCCTGGCCAGCAGCTCGCCCTCCTTAACGTGTTGACCCGGTCTGGCGCAATATTCCACCATGCCGCCCCAGTCGGTATACAGGGTTTTGTAATCCGCCAGCGCGACGCCTATACGGGTCATGTTGGCAGGGGTTACTTTGCTTTCCGGCAATAACCCTTTAGCGGTGAGGTAGCTGATGATACTGGTGGCATCAATTTCGCCTTCGGCAAAATCAATCACCTCCTGACTGCCCATCTCCAGGGTAAAGGCCTCTACACCAAAATCCAGCGTGCGCTGGTCGCGCGCGTTAAGCAAATCGGTCAGTGTCCACCAGGGGCAGAATGTGGCTTCATCGAGGGCGCCGGCAAACGCGTTAGGAATAAATATGCAATGGGGAAAGTTGAATGCCAGCGCGCTGTCTTTGGCGTATTGCGGAATATAAATATGCCGCGTCGATACCGGACCATTATGTAAATCGAGCACGTAATCGGCATCAACTGCCAGCTGTTGTAAACGCAGGTTGAGCTGTTGGGCCAGACCCAGCCCCCAGGGGCTGGCCAGCTTTTGGGCGATGGCCTGCTGCCAGTGCGCGCGAAAGCGTTGTTTTATGGAGGCGCCTGACTCCTCATCGGTAACGCTTTGGGCAAAAAGCTGAATTTGTTGCTCGTCGTAATAGTAGCCCCGGTTCCAGTTGGTGCCGTTAACCGGGTCAAACCGGCCCAGGGTGTATTCGCCGGCTTTAATGTTAGTGCCAACCGGGTTGCAGTTGGGTACCAGAATGATTTCGCCACTCACAGGTGTATCCTGTAGCCATTGTATGAGGTGGTAAATCACCACGTTACCCTGCACTTCGGCGCCGTGAATAGAACTTTGAATATACACGGTGGGGCCGGGCCGTTGTCCCTTAATGCGGTATACCGGTACGTTCATACTGCGGCCTGAGGCATTTTGTGCCACCCGGATATGTTGTTTACTGACTTGATTTAGCATAATGTTGGCTACTTATTATTGGTTGCTGCAAACGTCACAAAAGGGATCGGAGGGTACGCTAAAGCGTTGCCAGTTAAGCGTTTGGCCATCGTAGGTTAACAATTCGCCGGGCGTTAATACCGACGTTCCCATCAGCATGAGCAGGGCAATATGCGCCTGCTGAATACCAATGGTAGCCACCACAGGAGCAAAAATACCGGCCTCAACGCAGCTCAGGGGCTGCTCGGTTATAAGGCGGCTTACGCACTGGTAACAGGGGCTGTGGCTGGCCGGGTCGATCACCAGTAGCTGCCCCTCAAAGCGAATGGCCGCGCCGCTGACTAAGGGCTTTCCCTGGCTGTAACAAACACGGTTTATTTGCTGGCGGCTGGCGCTGTTGTCGGTGCAGTCGAGCACGATATCGTGGCGTTTGACCAGGGTTGCCAGGGCGTCGTCATCAAGCCGCTCATTAATGGTGTTAATGCAACAATCCGGGTTGAGCTGATGCAGACGGTCGCGCGCGGCGTGCACCTTGAACTGGCCGGTTTGCCCGGCGCTGAACAGGATCTGGCGGGGCAGGTTAGAGCGCTCAACGGTGTCATCGTCAACCAGGGTTAAATCCCCCACACCACTGCTGCATAATAACTGCGCTGCCGGGCAGCCTAAACCGCCCATGCCAATCACGAGTACGCGGGCGTTAAGCAGCGCCTCCTGGCCGGCGAGGTCGACCCGGGGTAAAACAATATGCCGGTTAAAGGTCACGGCTTGAGCATAACTTAAGGTATCTGGCATAGTTAGCGCTTTGATCCTATTGCGATTCAACGCATAATGTACCAATTCGACAGTCTCGTCGCAGCAGATTTTTAAGGAGCATGATGACTACTGCCTCTGAATCCCTGGCTATTGCCATTCTTACCGTGTCTGACACCCGCACACTGGACACCGATACCTCCGGTCAGTATCTCGCCGATGCGATAGAACAAGCCGGCCACATCCTTGCCGATCGCCAACTGGTGGCCGACGATATATATCAGCAGCGCGCGATTGTGTCGGCCTGGATTGCCGATCCTGATGTCGAAGCCATACTGGTGACCGGTGGTACCGGCTTTACCGGCCGCGATTCAACGCCCGAAGCCCTGAGCGTATTATTCGATAAGACCGTGGATGGTTTTGGTGAGCTGTTTCGCCATTTAAGTTACCAGGAAATTGGTACCTCGACGATTCAGTCGCGGGCACTGGCAGGTTTTGCCAATGCCACGGTGATATTTTGTTTACCGGGCTCAACCGGTGCCTGTAAAACTGCCTGGCAGGGGATTATTCAGTCGCAGCTCGATTCAACCTTTAAACCGTGTAATTTTGTTGGTCACCTGAAAGGGTCTCACTAGATGGCGCTGTCACACGTTAATCAGCATGGTGAAGCCAATATGGTGGACGTCAGCGACAAGGCCGTTACCACACGGGAGGCGGTGGCAGAAGGCATTTTAAGTTTATCTGCCGAGGCGCTTGAACAGGTGCAAAACAATACCGCTGCCAAGGGCGATGTACTGGCGGTAGCGCGTATTGCGGGCATACAGGGGGCCAAACAATGCGCTAACCTTATCCCGCTTTGTCATCCGCTGGCGCTCAGTAAGGTCGACATAGAATTTACCATTGATACCGCTAAGTCGCAGATTATTACCCGTTGCCGGTGTAAATTAAACGGCCAGACAGGGGTCGAAATGGAAGCCCTTACCGGGGTTAACGTCGCGTTGCTAACCCTGTTTGATATGTGTAAGGCCGTGGATCCGGCCATGACCATGAGTCATATTCGGGTACTGCAAAAACAGGGCGGTAAAACCGGTCACTGGCACCGCAATGAATAGCAGGAGTGGTGATGAAAGTTAAATTTTTTGCCCAGATCCGGGAGCTGACCGGGGTTGATGAGCTGGACTGTGACGTGCCGGTGCCGGCCACCATTGACGGCTTGCGCGAGCAGTTAATGGCGCGCGGTGCACACTGGCAGCAAGCGCTGCAAACCAATGTGCTGTGCGCCCGCAATCAAACCTTGTGTGAGGGCACAACCCCTGTCAGCAACGACGATGAAATTGCCTTTTTTCCGCCGGTCACCGGAGGCTGATGATGTTTGTTGAGGTAGGCCCGGACGATTTTAGCCAGCAGGCTTTGTATGACCGGCTGTGTGAAACCGATAGGGCCAGTCAGTCAGGTGCTGTGGTGACCTTTACCGGCCGTGTCCGCGACTACAATGCCCAGGGCCACATTGAGGGGATAGAGCTGGAATACTACCCTGGAATGACCGAGGCGGCGCTGCAGCAGTTACTGAAGCAGGCGCAGCAACGCTTTGCGCTCACTAACGCAGGCATTGTGCACCGGGTTGGGCGGCTGGCGAATCATGCTCAGATCGTGTGGGTAGGTACCTGTGCTGCGCATCGCAACGACGCGTTTAATGCAGCCAGTTACCTGATGGATATGCTCAAACAATCGGTACCTATCTGGAAAAAAGAATGGGCCAATGGCGAAGCCGAATGGGTGGCGGCGAAAACCACTGACAGTCAGGCCGCCATGCGCTGGTTGCAAGAAACTGACGAACCCGGGGCCTAGCATTGACTCTGCTTCAACGCTTTTGGGTAGCCGTGTGCTTAGGAAACTTGTGGTGGGGAATAGCCACCGCTGAACCGTCCGGGGTGGCGATGTCACTGACGCCCGCTGTACAAAATGCGGCGCAGCAGCCGGTAGAAGCCCCTGATGGCGCGGTTAAACCACCGCTGAGCATTGCGGTAGCGGCTAATTTTGCTGGCCCCTTACAGGTTTTATTACCCGCTTTTGAGCAGGCAAGTGGCATTAATACCCGCGTAACAGCCGGGTCAAGCGGCGCACTTTACGCACAAATTCAGCATGGTGCACCCTATGATGTGTTTTTGTCGGCCGACAGTATGCGGCCCCGGGCGCTGGTAAACAGCGGCAAAATATCCGCCGACGCTGTTACTACCTATACCATTGGTCAGTTGGCCCTGGTGGGTAATGTAACAGGGCTGACTGATGCGGCATTGCTGACCGATACCGTGCGCATTGCCATCGCCGATCCCGGGTTAGCGCCCTATGGCCGCGCGGCGCAAGAGCTTTTGGAGGCGTTGGGCATATGGTCGGCGTTACAATCGCGCCTGATCCGCGGCAATAACGTGCAACAAACTCTGCAGTTCTGGCAAACCGGTAACGTGGATGTTGCCCTGATTGCCGGCTCGCAATGCATTACCTATCAACTGGACTGCAAACCGGTGCCTGCGCTATACGAACCGGTTGTGCAGCAGATGGCCGTCGTCGCTTCCAATCAGGTAGCGCAGGCCGAAGCGGCGCGTTCACTCGCCCGGTATTTACGCAGCGAGGCGGTGCAACAGCAACTGACTGCGATGGGCTACCGGGCGGTTACGGATATCACCAGTCGGGGCGGTTTATAATCGTGGATACCACTGCCGTCTTTCTCACCCTAAAACTTGCCGGGTTGTCGACGCTGTTGTTGATGCTGCTGGCGGTGCCGGTGAGCTGGGGGCTGAGCCGCTGGAACAGCCATTTTAAGTCTGTCGTGCAGGCCATCGTGGCGCTTCCTTTAGTCTTACCGCCTACTGTACTGGGATTTTACCTGCTGCTGGCCTTTGCACCCAACAGTGTAATTGGGGGCTGGTGGCTTACTCTTACCGGCGAACGGTTGGCGTTTACCTTTGAAGCACTGGTTCTCGGCTCGGTTATTTACTCATTACCTTTTGCGGTGCAGCCGCTGTATGCAGGGTTTTCCCAGCTTCACCCGCATTATCTGCAAACCGCCAAAATGCTTCACTTGCCCTGGTTTACCCGGTTAAAGGTGGTAGTTCTGCCGGCCATTAAACCCAGTTTATTAATTGCAGCAGGCCTCAGTTTTGCCCACACCATTGGCGAGTTTGGCGTGGTGTTAATGATTGGTGGCAATATTCCCGGTGAAACCCGGGTGGTGTCCATTGCCTTATTTGATCATGTCGAGTCGCTCAACTACGCCAGCGCCCATCAACTCGCCGCGCTATTGCTGATCTTTTCGCTGTTGTTGCTCATTGCACTTTACTGGCTGCAGGGCAAACGGAGGCTTAAATGGAATGTCATGTAAGCCAGCAAGCAGGGGCTTTTACGCTGCAGGCGAGCCTGTTATTACCCGCCGAATGCCACTGGCTGGGCCTGTTTGGGCCCTCAGGAGCGGGAAAATCCACCTTATTGCGGGCGTTAGCCGGTCTGGAGCGAACGGCTGAGGTCAATGGGCAATGGGGTGAGGTCGTACTACCTGATGCCCGGCAATCGGTATTGGTGAGTGCGCAAACGCCGTTGTTTCCGGCGATTTCTGTTGCCCAAAATTTGCATTTGGTGGCCAGTCACAACCAGCAATCTGCGGCGCAGACCGACTGGGCGATTGATAATTGTGAATGCCGCCAGCTACTCAGTAAAATGCCCGGGGCGTTATCCGGCGGCGAATTACAACGGGTAAAGCTGGCCAGGGCGTTATTGGCTAACCCTACATTACTGCTTCTCGATGAGAGTTTCAGTGCCATGGACAGCGCGTTAAAGCAGCGTATTCAGTGGCGGTTGCGCTATGAGTGGTCGGGCTCTGCGCGGGTTATTATGGTGAGTCACGATATTAACGACATGATCCGCTGTTGCCAGCAAGTGGCATTAATTAGCGCTGGCAGCGTGGTTAGCCAGGGGGATATCGCCACCATACTGGGCGGCCAACATGCGTTGGCACAACCAGATAAACCCGGTGAGCAGACGCTGCCCCTCGCCAGTGTGCTCAAAGGCCCCTTTTATGCGCAGGGAGATGCGGGGATTCAGTTTAAAGTGGGGCAAACGATTGTTAACAGCAGCGATGCCGCCGTGCGCGATAATACCAATCAAATCGCCATGCTGGTGCCAGCCTCCCAGGTGGTGCTGAGTCAGGGCGACGAGACATCGCTGAGTCTGCCGAATTGTCTGACCGGCAGGGTAACCGCGATTGAGTCAATCAATGACCTGCAGCATAAAGTGTCGTTACTCTGCGCTGACCAACAGCTCATTGCGGCAGTGGATACGGTCATCTTAGCGCAAATGGGACTGCACAGCGGTGACACAGTCCACGCCCACTTTGCCAGCCGCTTTTCGTTATAGCGGGCGTTACTGCAGCTAATGCGGGGCGCTATATGACCCTTGAATAGCGTTGTCGATGCACTTGTTTGCCAAGATAAGCATCAAAGGCCATACAGATAGTGCGAATAAGTAACCTGGCTCTGGGAACAACTTTTATATGTTGCCTGGTGACCGATACCAACGCATCGTCGATGAAGGGCCCAAGGCTGTCTATGGCCTCGGCAAAGTATTCGTTAAAGTTAATATCCCATAAAGATTCGATATCGCAAATTGCCAGATTCAGGTTACACATTAACTGCATGATCACGTCGCGGCGTAGCATATCATCACGGCTGAGCATAACACCTTTACAGGTCAGGCTGGTTTGCGCATCAATGGCGGCATAATACTCGTTGAGCGTTTTAGGGTTCTGACCGTACATATTATGCACGGCCGATATGGACGACACGCCTATACCAAGTAAATCCAAGTCACCGCGTGTGGTATAACCCTGAAAGTTACGATGTAATACGCCGTCGCGCTGAGCCACAGCCAGTTCATCATTGGCTTTCGCGAAATGGTCCATACCAATTAACTGATAACCCACTTGCTGCAGACTTTGCATCGCGTTTTTCATCAGCGTCAGCTTGGTTTGCGGAGAGGGCAGCCATGCATCTTTTATTTTGCGCTGGGCGGCAAAACGCGCTGGCAGGTGCGCATAACTGAATAACGACACGCGCTCTGGATCCATGGCTTTTACCGCAGCCAGGGTAGTATTAAAAGTCTCGGCAGTTTGATGTGGCAAGCCGTAAATCAGATCGAGGTTAACCGATTCAAAGCCAACGCAGCGGGCGTAAGTGATTAAATCGGCAATGTGCTGGGTGCTTTGTAAACGGTTAATGGCTTGTTGCACCTTGTAGTCAATATCCTGAACGCCAATACTCAGACGGCGGTAGCCGATGTCTGCCAGGGCTGACAGGTAGGTGTTGTCGACCCGCCGCGGATCGATCTCGATGCTGCACTGGGCCTCATCAGCAAACTGAAATGCCGTGCGCAACAGGGTCATAAGCCGTTGGTGCTGGGCGGCGCTCAAAAAGCTCGGTGAACCGCCACCCAGATGTAACTGTTGAACGCGACAATGGCTGAATGCGGCGGCGCGCAGGGTTATTTCTTTCGCCAGATAGTCCAGGTAGCGATCCGCTTTTTCCTCATGACGGGTAACAATTTTATTGCAGCCACAGTAGTAGCACAAACTGTGGCAAAAGGGGATGTGCACATACAGCGACAACTCATCATTGGGGCTATTTCGGGCAGCAGTGATGAGGTGGGTGTCATTGACACTGTCATTAAATTCAAGCGCGGTTGGGTACGAGGTATAACGTGGCCCGTTAAGATTGTATTTACTGATAAGTGCTGGATCAAAAAAGTCGGTGGTTTGCATGGCCTGGTATCGCTGTTGTTAATAACTAAAAGCCAACGGGAGTAGTGGGCTTTTCAATGACAAACAGCATACAGAAACAGTAAAAAAGTAACTTTGATCTCGTTCAATAAAAAGGCGGCCAGGCCGCCTTTTAAGTGAAGAGGTTGAACGTCTATTCAGGTGAACAGTCAGAATTGTTTTCTGAGTGTTATGCCAAAAGTGCGGGGCATGCCGGGGTAGGCCATAATTTTGCCGGTTTGTACCGGTACATCAAAGCCATTCTTAGCCACATAGCGGGTGTCGAAAACGTTTTTGCTCCATACAATCACCTGACTGTCCCACTGTGGCAGTTCCCACAGCCAGCTGGCATTGACCAGTTCAAAACTGCCGACATGTTTATACGGATCGTTGGTGTCATCCATAAACAAATCACCGGTATACATGTAGTCTACACGCACAGTGGTAGGTAAAGAGCCTATGTCGAGGTAATGCTCAAGGCCCAGCGTGTACCGGCTTTCGGGTTCAAAGCCAATGCGATCTCCGGCGCGGGAGCAAAACGGGTCGTCGGGATGTTGCCGGCCGGGATCGTCAACCCCGGTGTGCCAGGTATAAGCTACCCAGCAGCTACCATTGTCGAAGTCGTCAAACCTGGCCAGTAAGCGCGCGTAATTAAAGGTTATTTGTGTAGAGGCCAGCGGAAACCAGGTGACATCAAGCTCCAGACCTTTGGTGCCGATACTGCCGGCATTTTGCAGGTTAAATCCCGTGCCGGTAAAGGTCGACGCCTGAAAATCGTCGATATCCGTATGGTGTATAGCAAGGTTCACCCGCAGATTGTGTTGCGGAACTTCCTGTTTGATACCCACTTCCCAGGCCGTTGAGGTTTCAGCCCTAAATACCGGGTCGAAGGCGCTACTGATACGGTCGGTATTGATACCACCTGATTTATAGCCGTTTGCCCAGGAGGCGTATATCAGCTGATTGTCATTGGGTTGGTAGCTGAGCTTAACGGTTCCACTGAGGTTGTTTTCTGACAGCGACTCGTTAAGCGGCGGGCGCGGCAGGACCGATGCGGTGTTTAAAAAGTAAAATCCCCAGCCAGGCTGTTGAAACGGGGCAATTGCAGCCAGTGAGGCACTGTCGGGCATCTGTCCACTGCTCAATGCTGCGCCAATACTGGCCAGAGCTGCTCCTGCTGCCAGAGGATCCGGAGGCGGCGGTAAGCCATTAAAGCCGGGGCCGGTTTCCTGAAAATTTCCTGTGAGTTCTTTATCTTCGGTGGTCCAGCGTAAGCCGGTGGTGAGCGTGAAGTGGGGCGCAAACTGCCAGTCGGTTTGCGCAAAGAGCGCGTAGCTGTCCTGTGTTTGATCTGCACTATGAGGAAACTGTGTTGCGCCGGGGGTCGCCGCTGCGGTAGGCGCTATTAAACCGCCTGACAGCGCACTTAACGTATCCAGGCCCTGGGTCAGTGGCGCAAGTTGTGCCGTGCTGGCGGCAAAAAATACCGGGAAGTCCTCGCCGATATGATTGGTAAAATCCAAATCCAGCCCCTGGTGAAAATAGAACGCTCCCACTATGGCGGTCAGATCGTCAGTATTATAATGTAAACGAAGTTCCTGGGTGAATGCCTGTTGTGAGGCATCGTTGGTGGTTGACAGCAACTCAACGTCGGCAAAGTCGGTATCAGATTGGTCTGAACTGTCGAAATAGCGCAGCGCAGTGAGCGAAACCAGCGACAGCGTGTTGCTGAGTGCCCAGTCAATTTCAGCCGATAACCCCCTGTCCTGCATTTTTGAGCGCGGCGGGGTGCTCAGTGCAGTGGTGAAATCATAAAACTGCTGTTGGGTAAAAACGGTACCGTTTAGCAAAGGTGAGGTGAGTATTGCATCAGTGCCGAACTTGCCGGCTATCTCATTGGCTTCGAGGTTGTCCTGCCAGGTGAGCGCAGCGCAGCAGCGCTCGTCCAGCTCAGCATAATCGGCAATCACCCTGACCGATAGCTTTTCTGCCGGCTGATACAATGCCTGTAATCTGACTCCCGAGCGGTCGCGGTTGTTGAGTGGTTTGCCAGGGTGGCTCAAATCATCCACCCAACCGTCGCGTTGCGAGCTGAACCCACTGATCCGAAAGGCCAGAATGTCATCGATGACAGTGATCGATTTGGCGCCGCTAAGGTTCAGCGTATTAAAGTTACCCCCGGTGAGCTGTAAAAAGCCGCTGCCGTCAAAATCTGGTTTTATTGTGTTGATTACAACCGCGCCGGAAGGCGTGTTCTTACCAAATAAACTGCCCTGGGGACCTCGTAATATCTGCACTGATTCAAGATCGACCAGATCATTGATAACTGAATTTTGGCGGGCACGATAAACGCCGTCTACGTATAAACCTACTGATGACTCAAAACCAAAGTTTTGCGAGGATGTGCCTACACCGCGTATCGCAAAAGCACTATTGGTTGCCGTTTGGCTTTGAAAGGCTGAGAGTGTCGGGACGCTTCGTTCGACGTCAAATAAATCAAAACTGGCTTTTTCTGCAAGCATTTGGCCCGTCAGCGCTGTAACGGCTACCGGCACTTCCTGCAGGTTTTCAGTACGCTTTTGCGCGGTAACTTCGATAACTTCGAGTTTATTGCCGGCAGCGGTTTGATTAAGTGTAGCGGTTTCATTGGATACAGCGGTTTGACTGAGTGCAGAGGTGCTGCTCAGTGATAAAGCGAAAAGTAAAAACGATTTTTTTAGCCAGTAAAACTTACTCAGGGCGCAGTCTGTGTGCATGTACAATCCGGATATGCGTCGCAAAAAAGGCATAGTGTAGTGCCAATTGCCGCTAAACGATAGACAGACCGGTTAATTAATAGAGTAAAAATCAATTAGCTTTTCATCATAATGTGAAACACGTTTGCAACACTTTGTGTTTCACCACCTGTTAACGTGCGTTTTCAGATAACCACATCGTTTGCGACTGGCGAGCCGGTGCTTTCAGGTTTTTTGTGGGTTGGCTGCTGTGAGTAACATGCTTACCGAGTAACTGTTCAATGGGCAAACGGCTATTGTCGGTGCGTAGTTTTTTAATCAGCTTGATGGTAGTGTGCGTTCTTGCTTGTCCATCGGTTTGGTTTTTTGCCAGTGCCGGACCAGCAGCAACAGATAATATCAGCAGGGCGGTTGAAACTAATTTAGTTGTCATCGTTAACTCGCATTATTGGTTTGGGGTCCAGTGAGTCTTATTTAACCTCAGACTGCTGGTGCAGACCATGGCCGCTGTCATACATAGGTATGTTAATTAATAACAATCGGTGTGTTAGTATGAATATTAAATGGATTGCCTAAGCTGTCTGAGCTAAAAAGGCGCTTTTCAGCGCCTTCTCCGGATATCCCTCACTACTGACAGGGAGCATCAGTTTGTACTTATAAGCGGGCCAGCAATGCTTTTGACACCTGGTGGTCCTGCAAGCTGTTTTCGGCAATCCAGCTTTGTAACGTTTTACCGTCTGTTTCAGGTGCGCCCAAGTCACTGCTTGGCATCTGTTTTACTAACAATGTGCCTACTTCAATGGCGTTATTGGTAATTGCTGTCTTAATCAGGCTCTGGCCACTGCAGGTGATGCCTGAGTAATAGTCTCGCAATTTTAACGAATAGTCAGCTTGAATATCACGCATTTTTTTGCGCAGTTCGCCTTTATCGTCAGCAGCAACGATAGTACAAATATTGGCAAGAGACTCTTCAACACCGGCTATAGCAGTGGTGTTGATGCCCAAAGTAACAGTTAGCAGCAGAGCAGCGGTCTTAGTAAATTTTAACATGGCTTGAATTCCAAAAAAGAGTAATGAGCTAAAGTGTGTTTCGATTGCTCGATGGCGCGCATTAAACACTGTATTGTTGAATAACTGAACAACTAAGGTGATACGTAGGTATGGTTATTTATACTATTTTTAAGTTGTTGATTTTAATTATAAAAAATGTTGACTTCAACTTTTGAGCGACACGCTAAAGACTGTGGTTTACGCGTGACAATTTAGTCGGGTGGTGATACTACAAGGGCTAAATCATATTCATGACAATGTTGATGATAGAGTGGGTGAGCAGTCAGCATAGCGGCAGATGCAACAGTCATACTACGGTGATTGGTAGCAGGCTGGTAATTGATATAAAGTAGACTTGCGGTGTGACAGGGGCTGTTAAAAATAGCCAAAAGGAAAAAAGACGCCTTGCGGCGTCTTCTTAACGCAGGGAACTGCTAAGTCCCTGCAACCATGTTGAATGAGTACATGGCGAACATGAATCCGGGTCGAGTCCGATTATAAGCGGCTCTGTAATTCTTGTGCTACAGCGTGGTCCTGGTGACCGTTTTCGTTGATCCAGGCTTGCAGCGTTTTGCCGTCAGTTTCTGGCGCGCTTAAGTCGCTGCTAGGCATTTTCTTAACCAGCAGGGTGCCTACTTCTACCGCGTTGTTAGTAATCGCAGTTTTAATCAGGCTCTGGCCGTTACAAGAAATACCCGCGTAGTAGTCACGCAGCTTTAAACGGTAATCTGACTCTACAGAACGCATTTTTTTGCGCAGCTCACCTTTGTCATCGGCAGCAACGATAGTACAGATGTTAGCCAGTGAGTCTTCAACGCCAGCCGTCGCTGTCGCGTTAATTCCGAAAGAAGCAGTTAATACAAGGGCAGCAGTTTTAGCAAATTTCAACATGGTTATTTCCTATTTGTTTCAGCAGTTAATGGTTTTGTTTGTTTCGTTTTGTTGGATGTATTACACACCGGGCTGCTGAATGATTAAACAGCAGGGCTGATACATGGGTATTTGGTTATATACCTTTTTTTCTGGTCGTATTTAGTCTGCAAAGTATTGATACCATAGAAGTTAGTAAAATAAAGACCAAATGCTCCAGGCTATCTGGTTGCTGGGTCGACGAGGTATAAAGCATCGTTATTCAGGCTTGTTAAGCGCGCTCTAATCGCAGAGCAGCGTAACCGTTGCGCGGGAGTTAAGGGTTGGTTTAATGCGCCGTGATCACAGTTCGTCACAGCATATCAATAAGGAAAAAAGGCGCCTTGCGGCGCCTTCTTAACGCAGGGGACTGCTATCTCCCTGCAACCATGTTGAACTTGTACATGGCAATCATGAAATTGTGTCGTAAAGGCCTATAGGCGGCCCTGTAATTCCTTAGCGACGGCGTGATCCTGGTGGCCGTTTTCGTTTATCCAGGCCTGCAGTGTTTTACCATCTTTTTCCGGCTCGCTTAAATCACGGCTCGGCATTTTCTTTACCAGCAGCGTGCCAACTTCCACGGCATTATTCTCAATAGCGGTTCTGATAAGGCTCTGGCCATTGCAAGAAATACCCGTGTAATAGTCACGCAACTTTAAGCGGTAATCCGACTCCACAGAACGCATTTTTTTGCGTAATTCGCCCTTGTCATCAGCACTCACAATGGTGCAGATATTAGCCAGGGCTTCTTCAACATTGGCATACGCGGTGCCGCTTACAGCAGTCAGAGCGGTAATAGCAAACAAAGAGGTTTTAACGATTTTCAACATGGTTAGCTCCTTCAAATATTTGGCAGTACGTTTAGGACAATCGTTTCGTTTGTTTTGACCAAGTGATTAAAGCTCGTGAGCCAAAATAATTAAATTACCAAGCTGATACCTGGTTATGGTTTTAAATACCATTGACGGTAGTTAACTAATTACTTTTCTAAAAAAAAGACTATTTATTAATAAGTTGCGGTGGAATTGCTACGCGTGCCTACGTTACCGTCTCAGGCGCGCTTTGACTCAGCAGTACTCGCTCTGAAGGACTGGGAGATAAACAATAATTGTTCTCTTATCCAGCGGTGCGCTGGATCTTCATTGGCACTGACATGCCAGTAGAGGTAGTAATTGAGTGGTTGCATGGCGAAGGGCAATTCACTGACGGCCAAATCGTAGTGTTTGGCCAGGTGAAAAGGCAGACAGGCGAGCAAGTCGGTTTTTACCAATACGCTGGGAATGGTTAAAAAATGGTGGCTTTGCATAACAATTCGACGTTGTTGACCAAGGCGGGCCAGTTCGATATCAAGTTCACAAGGCTCCCCCTGACGTGGCGTCACATTGATATGGCTATGGCTAAGAAAGCTTTGTAAGGTCAGCGGTGAATCAAATGCAGGATGGCCGGGACGGCCAACTACCACCAAACGGTCTTCCGCAATAATGTGTTTTACCAGATACGGATCGGTGAGTGGGTTACTGTCGGTGTAGAAATCCAATTGACCGCTGGCCAGCGCGTTGACGACGTTTTTTTTATCGACATCATAATTATTGATGGCAATAGACGGTGCCTGACCACTGATACTGGCAATCAGGCGGGGAAGTATGCTGGCCTCAATTAAATCCCGACAGGCAAACTGGAAGGTTTTCTCGGCCGTTGCCGGGTTAAACTCGCGGCTCTGTAAAACGCTGTTTCGTAGTAAGTCCAATGCTTGTCTGGCAGGCCCGATGAGGTTTTGTGCTACTGGCGTCGGCGTCATTATATGGCCCGTTCTGACAAAAAGCGGATCGTTAAGCAGGTCGCGCAAGCGCGCCAGGGAATTGCTCACTGCAGGTTGAGTAATACATAAAATATCTGCCGCGCGGGTTAAATTACCAGCGGTGTAAATGGCATCGAAAACGGCGAAAAGGTTTAGATCTATTCGATTAAGATTCATTAAGTAGCGGCCCTCAACCTGTTGAGTAGCTGCTATTATCAAGGATACTGATGGGAAATCAATATTTCTATTAAGCTAGCTTATTGTTGTGATACCAATACGACTCGGCCTTACAGCGAGCCTGCGCTTCTCCTTCACTTATATTAACAGGCCGGTAAAATACCGGCCTGTATTAAAGGTTAATTTGACGCGTCTTGTGCTGCGTCCTCAATGCCTTCGCCGGCAGACTGAACATCTTCACCAAGACCTTCAACGGTTGCGCAGCCGCCCAGAATACTCAGTGTGGCAAATGTGCTGATCAACAGCATTTGGCGTAGTTTTCGACTTATCATCATCTTTCTCCTGTGGTGTAGTTAACGGTTGGATGGTTCATCGGCTGAACCAGTGTCGTCATGCTCCGAATGATTAGCAGACTCAGTTGAGCCTTCAGCGGTGCGCGACGAGCCTTTGAGCATGGTATTTAATTTCTCGCCGCCTTTGGCGCCAAAATCCAACGTTCGGATAGGGAACGGGATCAGGATATCGGCGTCTTTAAGTGCCTTATTGATGGCCACAATGGCGTTGTGCCGTGCCGTCATAAAGCCCGGCTCGCCGGGGTATTCGATCCAAAACCAAACCAGCAGGTTAATGCTGCTATCGCCAAACGAAGAAGCAAACACGCCAGTGTCGTCTTTGTCGATAACAAACTCCAGTTCCTTTATGGCCTTTGTGAGCACCTCGGCGGCTACCTGCGGATCGTCTGCATAAGAAATGCCCACCGGCACTTCAATGCGTCGTTTACGGTTCACGCTGTAGTTGGTCAGAATATTTCTAAACAGTATTTTGTTGGGAATAATCTCGCGCTGACCGAAAAACGTCATGACATTGGTGTTACGCAGATTTATTGACTCTACTTTACCAAATACACTTTCCGCCTCTATAACATCGCCAATTTGGAAGGGTTTGCGGATGCCCATGGCAATGCCAGCGATTAAATTCTCGGTCATATCCTGAAAGGCAAAACCAATTGCCAGACCGATAATACCCGCACCAGCCAGTAACGATGTTACGGTGCCGCGCAGGCCTACAAAATCCAGAGCAATAAAAATGCCGACTGTTGCAACGGCGACTTTACTGATGGAGGTCAGCAGGTCAACAATTTGTTTCGAATCAAAGGTTCGGCCGAGCAAGCGTTTGGCGATGTTACCAATGACTTTAGCGGCGATACCAAATGCAATGGCAATGCAAATGGCAACAGCTATATTAGGCAGGTGTTTAATGCTGGCTTCGAGCCAGGTCACTAGCTTTTCGTTTATGAGTTGCCAGAAAGTATCGATTTGTAGTGGTTTCATAAGGTGTTGTGTGCCCCGGTATTACATGCCAGCCACGCAATGGCTGACGCTTTAAAATTGTTGTGTGTTCGCTGCTTAGTGATTCGTCGCGATAATTTCACCAGCAGTTGCAATAATCTCACCAGTACCTATTCATTTTAAGTGTCTGATATTTTTGATAAATATTTTTATTTTATAATTTGGGAGGATTTGATTGGTAAATATTTACCTGATTAAAGTAAAAATTTACGCAGTAACAAAGGCCAGGGGCTTATTGGGTTGCAACCTTTGTTTACAGTATTGCCGGAAAGTTAATCCATCGTAGCTTTCAGCCGTACACAATATAACGTAAGGTCAACGCTACATACCAAAGGAGGTCACTATGGCTGTAAAATTAAATGATGCCGAAATCGCAGAGCAACTTGATGGATTAAACGTGAGTGCCGATAAGAGCAGTCACTGGCGCCTCGACGGTGATGCCATTACCCGAACATTCGAGTTTAAAAACTTTATCAGCGCGTTTGGGTGGATGTCGCAAATGGCGATATGGGCAGAGAAGCTGACTCATCATCCCGAATGGTTTAATGTTTATAATAAAGTAGAAGTTAAACTTACCACCCACGATGTAGACGGTCTGAGTGAGTTGGATTTTAAACTGGCGCAAAAGATGAACCGACATTTCGCCGGTTAACGCCTGATCAAAAGCGATGGTGTCGTACGATAAATGGTCGTAATGGTGAGTGTTTGACCGCTTAGTCAAAAAAATGAAACAATTCATCAAAGAGCGCTTGCCAAGACACTTTCCCTATGTATAATACGCACCACTTGAGCAGCAGCATTGGTACAACGTACTTGTCTTTGCAGCACTCAAACCAGTTCAGTCGCGGGATGGAGCAGTCTGGTAGCTCGTCGGGCTCATAACCCGAAGGTCGTAGGTTCAAATCCTGCTCCCGCAACCACATTAAAAATGGTGTTCTCATGGAACAGTATTTTTCAAAAGAATTGTTCTTCAGCACAATTCGAATTTAAGCTGAAAAAACAAACGAAACAGACGCGGGATGGAGCAGTCTGGTAGCTCGTCGGGCTCATAACCCGAAGGTCGTAGGTTCAAATCCTGCTCCCGCAACCACATTTAAGGCCTCGATTACTCGAGGCCTTTTTTGTTGCTGGGTAATTTCATTTTTGCTGATTATCTTTTTCTGGCTACCACGGCTCCCCAAACAAGTAGGGAAGTGCCTTGCGTAGCACAAGGCACCTTTTATTATCAGAACTGATAAGTCACGCCCAGATTAGCCGTGGTACCAAGCCCTTTAATGTTATATCCACCGTAGGTATAAGACTGGGCGCGCGCGGGGTAATAATCACTGTTGAATAAGTTTTCAATGCCCATGAAGGCATTCCAATTGTCTGCAAACTGATATTGTCCGCTGAGATTGACAATGTTGTAACTTGAGATGGGGCCTTGATCACCCACGTAGTCACCTTCGCTGTTAGGTTCAAAGCGCTTACGATTGCCAACATAGAGATAGCTTACCGTCAACGACAGGGTGTCCATTGGCTTCCAATTCAGATTGGCCGTCGCTTTGGGGGGACTAATCTGGCGCGAGCCTAAATAAATGTCTGCTTCGGTGTTTTTTCCTTCAACATAGCTGTAGGTTGCCAGCAAGGATAAAGAAGGCGAAAACTGATAGTCGACTAACCCTTCGTAGCCCCAAATTTCTTGTGGTGCCCGCACAGGCTCATACACACCGGTGACCTCGTTGAAACTATTGGAGGTACCTAGCTCTGATGTGCTTCTGTAAGCCGCAACCTCAAAACGAACTTTCTCAAACGTTGAGTTAAAGCCGATTTCATAATTATCAATGATTGACGCTTCAGTCTGAATAAGGCCGATATCTGTCACCGTAGCCGCGCGTAACAAACGCCCAATATCAGCAATGTCAGACCCTTGTGAATAGTTTATGAATGGACTGAATTTATCACTGAAGTTGTATTTAAACGCTAAGTTATAGGTCGTCGCATCATAGTCAATGGTATCGCCTTTAACCTCGACGGGTACCGAACACTGGGTAGCAGAGCGACAAACTTTTAACGTTTCATAATCATCCACAGTGAGATCAATGTTTTCCTTTCTCACGCCTGCCTTGACAATAAAATCGTCACTGATTACCCACTTGGTTTGTAAAAAGCCAGCGAGGCTTTGCATATCCATTTCGGGCACCCAAATACGCCCATCGACTAAGGGTTGCGAGGTGATGTCGTTCAGGGCGTCGATACCATAAATAAAGGTCGCTTCTATGTTGTCAAAGTCGACAGCCGTATTAAAAGTGGCACGCGCGCCTTTTTTCTCTGATCGAATGATAGATTGTCCACCGCTATAACCCTCGTCCGGATTTGCCAAATTAGGTGAAAAGAAAAACACGTTTTCGATATCCTGAGCATAAACATCCAGTGTCATGCCGCTATTTGCAAAAATATTACTGTCAGAGTACTTAAGGGTAATATTTTCATTGCCGTCCGGACCCTGGGGCTTCCCCTGTTTTTGCAATGCTTCTGGCACATGAATGGCAAACGTTTTTTGCCCTTCGTTGATATCGCCGACTACGTCACCCAGGTCGGTCTTTTGCTGAGAACTAAAAAAGTTATAGCTGAATTGTAAACGCTTTTCCTCATCAATCTCATAGCCAAGTTTAGTGAAGTAGTTTTCGGTTACGGTGTCAGACAGGCCATACTGCAGGCCCAGAATATCTCCCTCAGCATCGCGCTGAACGCCGTTCTCTTCGTAGCTGGCGGTGACTAAGTAATCAATGTTACCGACTTTGCCGTTGACCCCGGCGGAGAATCGCGCGCCGGCGGACTCTTGCAGCTTTACTGCACTGAAACGGGACGACAAACTCACTTGTCCTGCATGCTCCCCCTGCGTCGAGGCTTGCTTAGTAATGTAGTTTATGATGCCGCCTGAGGCTCCATTCCCATATACCGATGTTGCGCCTTTAATTACTTCGATACGCGCCAGGGCACTGGGATCAATGGTTTTCACGCCGAGTGAGCCGTTTCTAAGCGGCGTAGATTGCGGTACACCGTCGATCATCACCAGGGGAGCTCTGCCTCGTAATGATTGTCCTGTGTTACTTGAACTTCCCGTATCAGGAGCAAGTCCTGGCACAACCTGAGCAAGCAGACTCTGTAGTTCAGGGTTGACCATTAAATGTTCTTCAATTTGCTTTTGAGAGATAACAGTAATCGAGGTGGGCACTTCGTCAATGCTTTCTATAACACGGCTTCCGGAGACGATAATGCGTTCAATGCCTGGGTCAGATTCACTTGCAACAACACAACTGCTAACGGCCAATGCGACCAGTGAAAGGGAAGGTTTAAACATGATACTCCTAAAAAGAAAAAGTTAGCTAAAGGTGGCGGGTATACTAAAGATAGGAAATGACAATGTAAAGCTAATGATAATTATTATCATTAGCGTTTGGATTTTGTGCGCTTTAACCAGAAGTAAATGCCAGAAGCGGCGAAAAAACACGGTAGCAGTGCAATCACAAACCACAGTAGCTGGATAACAGGACCTGCAAAGTCGCCAATGTGAAACTTGTATTTAAAGTGCCATACCTGCGTCGTAAAATTTGCTTTTGAAGCGTCATAATACCCTGTGACACGGCCGGAGTAAGGATCTGCCCATACCCAGCTGTACGCATGGGATTCTCCTGGGTTTTGCATTCTAAAACCCAGATGATCACCGGCTTTTTGCGGGAGATAGATACGAAATAGTGTCGCGGCGGGAAACACGTTCATCGCATGTGCGAAAGCAATGTCTACTTCTGGCGGCTCTGGTTGCGCTGTCGCTGTCAATGGGGCTGGAACTGGCCTTGTTTCAATCTCAGAAAAAGTAATGGTTTCAACCACTTTTTGCGTAGCGTCTTGCCAGTTGAAAGCTATACCGGCAAAGGTAATCATGATTAAAGGTACCATCATATAAACCCCAACGACGGTGTGCAGTTGATAAACAAGAATACGAAACTTGGCGCGGGGGTTTATCGCTAATCGCTTGATTCTTTTTTTCGGTTTAACCCACAGATAAAAGCCAATTAAGATCTCTACAATAAATGCGAGCGCACAGATGGAAACCCAGTTTCTCAGAGGCTTTTGATTATCGCTATCTTGATACAGCAGCCAGCGATGCAAGGACATGGTGAATCCGTACAGCGTAGAATAATAGTCATATTGATGCAGTATTTCAGAGGTATAAGGGTCAACACTGACATACTGGTTATTAGCCAGTTTTAATTGCCAGGCCAATGTCGAGTCTGACTCTGGCATCAGCAGTTCTACGCGTTGTTGAGTTTGCCTTTCAACGCGGGAAATAACGTCTGAAAAGGACAGGGGTGCAGATTGGGATTGGACCTGCCACTTGTCTGGCTGTAAAAATGTCTGAAGATCTTTGGCGTAGACTAAAATGGCACCAGACACGCTCATACATACGATGAACAGTCCAAACAATAATGCCAGCCAGAGATGTAACTGTCGTAACCACCGCTTCAAAATAATGCCTTTTTTCTGGTTAAATGCGAATAATATCTATTTACATTTGAAGGTCAACCTTAAATAAGGACTAATAATTTAGGCGTAATAGATAAAACTCTTATTTGCCATATACTTAGCATTAAGTTCACAAATGGTGAATGTACAGGGTCAGGCTAGACCCAAATACTATGACGGTCTCCCCGATGGAGTCTCTGTGGCTGTAAATGCCATTATTGGTCGCTTATATGTGCGAACTGGTCTTATCCCATCGGTTAGGACCAAGTATAAACTCGATTTTTGAAGTCGATTCTTTATAATTGCCTAATGACTTAAAATAACACACAAGATGGCTCATGAGTTGATGGTTGCGTTTGCATCCAGTTCAGGCTTGGATAGGGTAAGTTGTTGTTAGGATAATAGTGGCTGGCATCTGGCATAGAGGCTGAGTTAGCGCTGTACTTGAAGGCCCCGGATAATGCGGTCGTTCCTTGATTTGTTTGCAATACCCAATACATCACTGTTAATTGTTGGTGAGTATAGTCTGCCGCTGGTTTTCCTCTCGGTTTCTATCGCCGTTTTTGCTTCTTTTATGGGCTTTCAGGTTGCCTCACAGGCAGCCACCGCGCGAACCCGCCACAATCGTTATAGCTTAATTGGCGTAGGCGCATTTGCACATGGCAGCGGCATTTGGTCGATGCATTTTGTTGGTATGCTGGCCTTTGAGTTGTGCACGCCTGTATCTTACGACTGGCAGATCACCTTTCTCTCTATGATCCCCAGTGTCGCCTCGGCATGGATCGCGCTTAGTTTAATGGCGCAGCAGCGCAACAATTACAGACAAATAATACTCGGAGGTGTGCTGGTTGGCACCGGTATTGGTGTTATGCACTACACCGGCATGGCGGCCATGGACATGGCCCCGTTGCTGCGTTATGACCTTTATTTCTTCGGGCTTTCCATCGTGGTCGCAATCGTGTTGGCCATGCTGTCTTTGTGGGTTCGCCACGGACTCAGGTGGCTCATCAGTTCAGAACTTCACACCAATATATTGTCAGGTCTGGTGATGGGCTGTGCAATTTCGGGCATGCATTACACCGGTATGTCTGCAGCGCGCTTCGTGCAGCCGCCGGGCCTTGAATTGAGCACGCAACCGTCAGAAATGTCACTGTACCTGGCTGCCTGTGTCACTTTCATTTCAACGGTCATGATTGTTCTGGTGTTGGGTATTAGTCTGCTGGTTAAGTACCGAAAAGCATCCAGCGAAGCCAAAGCGGCGCAACTGCGCATGACCAGTTTGATGGAGTCGGCGGTTGAGGGCATCATTACCCTTGACTCCAAAGGCATCATTCGCACCGTCAATAAAGCCGTAACAAAAATACTTGGCTGGCAACGTGACGAGGTGGTCGGTAAGTCCCTGGTGCATTTTTTACCACAAGAACGCCGGCGCTTTTTTACGCCACAATTTTTTGAGAGCGCCATGGAGCCTGAGGGAATTAAACTACTCGGACACAGCCGTGACGGAGAAGCTTACAATAGTCACGGTCAACTGGTACCGCTGCGCACCAGTTTGTCGCATACTAAAGTCGCCGGTGAGTCGCTGTACATTTTGTTTATCGCGGACATTAGCGAACGCATCGCGATGGAAAAAACCATCAGAGAAAACGAACTTAAGTTTCGCTCCCTCATAGCAAATATTCCCGGTATCGCCTATCGTTGCCTAAATCAGGATGATTGGCCTATGGTCTTCATTAGTGATGCGGTTGAAAGCATTACCGGTTACGCGGCAGAGGAGTTCCTGTTACCCAACCCGACAGTGAGCTTTACCGATTTGTTTTACCCGGATGATCTGCCGGTTATCGAAAACGCGGTGGCTGAGCAGCGTGAATACAATATGGAGTATCGTATTTACGATAAGCAGGGCAACTTGCTTTGGGTGCGAGAGCATGGTCGGTTTATTCGCGACGAGGATGACAATATTCTCTGGCTGGACGGTTTTATCATGGATATTACCGACCGCCGTAAAATGGAAGACGATTTGGTGCTCGCCAAAAACGCGGCCGAACAAGCTGCTGACGCTCGCGCTGCGTTTGTGGCAAATATGAGTCACGAAATCCGCACGCCAATGAACTCGGTTATTGGTTTTAGCGATATTTTGCTCGATACGCCGCTCAATACTGAGCAACATAAATACCTGTCAACCATCAACCGTTCTGCCCGTTCTTTATTGCATTTGCTGAATGATATTCTTGATAGCGCAAAGCTCGATAAGGGCAAGCTTGAGCTCGACGCGACCGATTTTATATTGAGTGAAGAAGTCGACACGGTGATTTCAACATTCTGGCTGGAGGCGAAACGCAAAGGTTTAGCCCTGCAGGTTGAATTAGATAGTCAACTGGCCGGCGGCTATACCGGCTCGCCTGAAAGGATCAGGCAGGTGTTGAGTAACCTTATTGGCAATGCGGTGAAATTCACCGAATCCGGAAGCGTACGCGTGCACATCGTGCCGGTGGGCGCAGGGCAGGTAGAGTTTACGATAGAAGATACCGGCATTGGCATGACCGGGGAACAATGCGCAACCGTGTTCGATCCCTTTGCCCAGGCCGACGCCTCAATGTCGCGCCGATTTGGCGGTACAGGCCTTGGCACAACCATTAGTAAACAACTGGTCGAACTGATGGGCGGCACTATCAGTGTTAAAAGTCAGCCAGCAAAAGGTACGCAGTTTACCTTCAGGTTGCCGTTGACACCCATTGATAATGTTAAGCACCTTAAAACCAACAAGGCGATACAACTGCCACCGCTGCGTATTCTTATTGTTGACGATATCGAACAAAATATTGAATTGCTTAATTTATTGCTACATCGCGCAGGCCATCAGGTTGCCACTGCCAGAGACGGTCAGCAGGCGCTCGATGCCATGACGCAGCAGGATTTTGATGTGGTATTGATGGATTTACAAATGCCTGTGATGGATGGGCTCTCTGCGGCTCGAAAACGTCGCGAGTATGAACGCAGACACGGTTTGAAGGCACTGCCGATCATTGCGTTAACGGCCAGTGTATTAGCGCAGGACAAAAAATCAGCCACTGCCGCCGGTATGGAAGGTTTTGCCAACAAGCCCATCGACTTTCCGGTACTTTGTCATGAAATAGCCCGCGTACTGGGCATTCACGGGAGTGCACTGACGGCGCGGCACGAGCGCGCAGAAGACGTGCTCATAGACTGGTCGCGTGGCGAGAGCTTATGGGGCAGTAAGCATAAGTTAAGCAAAGAAATTCATCGTTTCGTTGACGATTTTCGCGCCGCTGAACGCAGTTTTGTTAGGTTAAATGAGAATGAAGATTTTGCCGGGCTTAACGCGCTTGCCCATCGTTTTAAAGGCGTTGCGGGCAACCTCGGGCTGATTCAAATTATGCGCAGGCTAAGACAAATTGAAATAAACTGCGCAGACAGGCTGAGCGCAACGCCGTTGATAACCGACTTGTTTGCATTGTTGCCAGCAGTGCAAGATGCGCTCAGTGAGCAGCAGCAAACTGAATTAATGCACTATATCAACGTAGACTCCAAACGCTTGCGAGAGCTGCTTGAAAACATATTAGTGTCGGTAAATAATAACCGTATCAACCAGGATGAACTCGATGCGCTGGCTGTATTTACCCAGAGTCACTACGCCGAGCCGGTACAAACCATACTCGATGCAATCGAAGATTTTGAGTTTGAACAGGCTGTCGCAGCCCTTAGCAAGCTTATAAATGAGTTAAGTGATAACTAACATGCAGACACTAGCGCCGAAACCCACACTGTTAATCGTTGACGATGAGTCGGCCAATCTACGGGTGCTTAAGCATATTCTCCATGATGACTATGTGCTGGCGTTTGCGAAAAGCGGCCCGGAGGCGTTAAGAGTTGCCGAGGCACAGCTACCGGATTTGATTTTGCTCGATGTGATGATGCCTGGCATGACCGGTTTTGATGTGTGTGAAAAGCTTAAAGCAAATGCGATTACCCGCGCCATTCCGGTGATTTTTGTTACCGCCCTGAGTGAAGACAACGATGAAGCGCAAGGTTTTGCCGTGGGCGCGGTTGACTACATTGCCAAGCCAATATCACCAGCCGTAGTGAGAGCCCGGGTTAATACGCACATTTCGTTAGTGCGAGCGGATGAATTAAAACGTACACGTTTACAGGTTGTGCAGCGGCTGGGAAGGGCGGCTGAATATAAAGACAACGAAACCGGCATGCACGTACTGCGCATGAGTCACTTTTCGAAGGTGCTGGCCCTGGCCTACGGATTTAATGAAGAGCAGGCCGAAACCCTGCTGCATGCAGCCCCCATGCACGATATCGGCAAAATTGGTATTCCGGACCACATCATGCTTAAACCGGGCAAACTCACCACTGAAGAATTTGACGTTATGAAAACCCATCCGCTCATTGGCGCTGAAATTCTCGGTGAGGCCGACTCTGAATTGCTGCGGATAGCCAAGTCGGTAGCATTAACTCACCATGAAAAATGGGATGGCAGTGGATATCCCAAAGGTTTAAGCGGCACCGATATTCCAGTGGAAGGCAGAATTGTTGCGGTGGCCGATGTATTTGACGCGCTGACCAGTAAACGGCCCTATAAAGAGGCCTGGACGGTTGAAAAGACCCTGGCGTTAATGAAGAGTGAAAGCGGCAAGCACTTTGAGCCTCGCTTAATCGAATTACTCGAGGAAAATCTCCCGCAGATCCTGGATATCAAGGAACGTTGGAAAGAAGATTAAATAATCGTGACAAATAGCCTGTTATGCGCTTTGCCGGTTGCTATATAAATCGTCACACAGTATACTACGCAGCAGTTTTTGGCTATCTGCCCTAGCTATTGCAGTATTATGCTTAGCAAATGCCGATGCCTTGCTGGTTATTTTTACTTTTGTTAAGTGTTAATAACCTTGCCTTATAGGGGCAGAAGGGACCGAATTTGATTGCCAAAAGCCCCGTTTCATCGGGGCTTTTTGTTAACTAGGTCTCACGCACAAGTGATACCGCATGTGGTATCAGTATATTGGGCATTATGCCCTTTTTTCGTTTTTGGAGGTTTGGATTGTCGAAGCTTGAGCAACGTTTAACCGAAATGTTGAATCCGGCGGTAGAAGCATTGGGATTTGAATTGCTGGGGGTGGAATTTGTCCGCGCCGGTAAGCATTCGATCCTACGGGTTTACATTGATCATGAAAATGGCATCAACGTAGATGATTGTGCAGATGTTAGTTCTCAGGTTAGTGCGGTTCTCGATGTCGAAGATCCAATCAATACTGAATACAACTTAGAAGTCTCGTCACCAGGTATGGACCGGCCGCTCTTTAAAGAGTCGCATTATGCCCTGGTGGTAGGCGAAACCGTCGCTGTCAGAATGGCATTGCCGTTGGATAACCGACGCAATTTCAAGGGGAAATTACTGGCGTGTGAAAATGGCACGTTAACAATCGAGGTCGATGGCGAGCAGTTCTCTCTGCCTGTCAGTGGTATCGAAAAAGGTAATTTAGTTCCAACATTCGAATAATACGGAAGAGATCTGCATGCTCAGCAGCATGCAACCAGTGAGGCAAAAATGAATAAAGAAATTTTGTTAGTGGCAGAAGCCGTTTCTAATGAAAAACAAGTGCCAAGAGAAAAGATTTTTGAGGCGTTAGAATTTGCCATTGCAAGTGCCACGAAAAAGAAAAACGAAGGCGAAATAGAAGTACGTGTCAGCATTAACCGCGAAACGGGTGATTTTGACACTTTCCGCCGTTGGTTGGTGATTCCTGATGATCAAGAACAAGAAAACCCGTTTGCGGAATTAACCATTTCGGCGGCACAAATTGATGAGCCGGATATTGCAGTGGGTGACTACGTAGAAGAACAGATTGAGTCAATCAAGTTTGACCGTATTACCACGCAAACGGCTAAGCAGGTCATTGTGCAAAAAGTGCGTGAAGCAGAACGTGCACAAATGGTCGCTGAGTATGAAGACCGGGTTGGTGAACTCGTCACCGGTACGGTTAAAAAAGTCAACCGCGATAACATTATTATTGATTTAGGTAACAACGCCGAGGGCGTTATTTATCGTGATGATATGCTACCGCGTGAAACTTTCCGTCCGGGTGATCGGGTGCGCGGATTACTTTATGTTATTCGTCCTGAAGCGCGCGGTGCGCAACTATTTGTTAGCCGTACACACCCAGAAATGCTGGTTGAGTTATTCCGCTTAGAAGTACCGGAAATTGCCGAAGAAACGCTGGAAATCAAGTCTGCGGCCCGCGATCCGGGTTCACGCGCTAAGATTGCGGTGAAGACTAACGACCGACGTTTAGATCCGGTTGGTGCTTGCGTTGGCATGCGTGGTTCACGGGTACAGGCCGTATCAGGTGAACTGGGCGGCGAAAGAGTCGATATTGTACTGTGGGATGAAAACCCGGCACAGTTTGTTATCAATGCAATGGCGCCTGCAGAGGTTGCTTCGATTGTTGTTGATGAAGACAGCCACACCATGGAAGTGGCAGTAGAAGCCGATAACCTGGCTCAGGCTATCGGTCGAAGCGGTCAAAATGTTCGTCTGGCAAGTCAGTTGACTGGCTGGGAACTGAATGTAATGACCATTGATGATTTGAACCAGAAACACCAGGCTGAAAACGAAAGAGTGCTGGCCGTGTTTGTTAACGGCTTAGACATTGATGAAGATTTTGCCTCAGTGTTGGTTGAAGAAGGCTTTACTTCACTTGAGGAAGTAGCCTACGTACCGGTCAGTGAGTTACTGGCCGTTGAAGGACTCGACGAAGACACCGTTGAAGAATTACGTAACCGCGCACGTGCAGCATTAACGACCCAGGCATTAGCCAATGAGGAGTCGCTTGAGAGCTCAGAACCTAAAGAAGAGTTGTTAAGCCTCGAAGGTATGGACAAGCACCTGGCATATGTTCTGGCAAGCAGAGGTATTATCGATTTAGAGTCGCTGGCTGAACAGGGCACCGATGATATCAGTGATATAGAAGGACTAGACGAAACCAAAGCCGGTGAATTCATTATGGCTGCACGTAATAAAGTCTGGTTCAACGAAGAATAAGGTCGACAAGGGGAAAAACGCGTAATGGCAGATGTATCCATTGAAAAACTCGCCAGTGATATCGGGACTAGCGTTGACCGGTTAGTGAGTCAGTTTAGTGATGCCGGCATTAAAAAAGCCGCCGGTGAAAATGTGACTGAAGATGAGAAACGCAAATTATTGGACCACCTGAGCAAACAGCACGGTGGTACAACCGGGGGTGAACCTACAAAAATGACGCTGCAGCGTAAAACGACCAGCACATTGAATTTAGGTAAATCCAAAGCAGTAAAAGTTGAAGTGCGTAAAAAGCGTACTTACGTTAAACGGACTGATATTGAAGAACAGCGTTTAGCTGAAGAAGAAGCAAAACGCCAGGCCGAAGAAGCTCGTATCAAACGTGAAGCTGAAGAGCGTGCCGCAGAAGAGGCGCGTAAAGCCGCTGAAGAAAAGGCCCGTAAAGCAGCCGAGTCGCGTAAAGCCGCTGAAGAAGAAAAAGCGCGTCGTGCCGAAAAAGCCAAACAAGAAGCCGCAGCGCGTCAGGAAGCAGAGTCTGAACTGACTGACGAAGAAAGAAAAGAGCAGGAAGCTGCACGTCAGGAAGAAGAACGTTTACGCAAGCAGCAGGAAGAAGAAGCGCAGCGCAAACTGGAAGAAGATGCTAAGAAAGCCGCTGAAGAAGCCCGTAAATTAGCGGAAGAAAACGAGCGTCGCTGGAAAGAAGAAGAAGAAAAACGCCGTAAAGCCGAAGCCGAAGAAGTGCACATGCACTCTAACCGCTACGCGCAGGAAGCCGAAGATATCGAAGATATGCAGGTTGAGCGTTCTTCACGACGTCGTAAGAAGCCGAAGAAAAACGCCAGCGAAAGCCTTAAGCAAGGCTTTAATAAGCCGGCAGCCCCGGTTGAACGGGTGGTTAAAATTGGCGAGACCATCACCGTAGGTGAATTGGCAAGCCGTTTGGCCATTAAGGTTCAGGAAGTCATTAAAGCTATGATGAAAATGGGTGAGATGGCAACCATTAATCAGGTGCTTGACCAGGATACCGCTGTGCTGGTGGTTGAAGAAATGGGTCATAAGTTTGAACTGGTTAACGATAACGCGTTGGAAGACGAGTTATTAGCAGATTCAGGCACCGGTGAAAAAACCGGCCGTGCACCTGTAGTAACCATCATGGGTCACGTTGACCATGGTAAAACCTCGCTGCTTGATTACATTCGTCGTGCCAAGGTTGCCGATGGCGAAGCCGGTGGTATTACCCAGCATATCGGTGCCTACAGCGTAGAAACCGACACTGGCAGAATTACCTTCCTGGATACGCCGGGACACGCCGCCTTTACCGCGATGCGTGCACGTGGTGCTACCGCAACGGATATCGTTGTATTAGTGGTTGCCGCCGACGATGGTGTGATGCCGCAAACCAAGGAAGCGGTGCAACACAGCCGCGCTGCGGGTGTGCCGTTGATCATTGCGGTTAACAAGATGGACAAAGAAAGTGCTGATCCGGATCGGGTTAAAACCGAACTGTCACAACTGGAAGTTATTTCAGAAGAGTGGGGCGGTGAGCACCAGTTCGTTAATGTTTCGGCGAAAACCGGTATGGGTGTGGATGAGCTGCTTGAAGCCATTTCATTGCAAGCCGAAGTGCTTGATTTGCAAGCCACGCCTAAAGGTCCTGGTCGCGGTATCGTTATCGAATCGCGTCTGGATAAAGGCCGTGGTCCGGTTGCTACAGTACTCGTGCAGGAAGGTGAGGTGAAAGCCGGTGATATCTTACTGTGCGGTGAAGAATACGGACGTGTTCGGGCAATGCGTGATGAAAATGGCCAGGATGTCAAACTGGCAGGTCCGTCAACGCCAGTGGAAGTACTTGGTCTGTCAGGTGTGCCTGTGGCCGGTGAAGACGCGCTGGTGGTGAAAGACGAACGTAAAGCCAGAGAAGCCGCTGGCAAACGTCATCAGAAGAAGCGTGAGCTTAAACTGGCACGTCAGCAAAAGGCTAAACTGGAAAACATGTTTGCCAACATGGAAGCCGGTGATGTGAGCGATTTGAATATCGTGCTTAAAGCCGACGTACAGGGTTCTGTTGAAGCCATCTCTGAGTCACTGACCAAACTGTCTACCAGTGAAGTAAAAGTGAACATCGTGGGTAGCGGAGTCGGCGGTATTACGGAAACTGATGCCAGTCTGGCAGCAGCGTCCAGCGCCATTGTGGTTGGCTTCAACGTGCGTGCCGATGCAACTGCGCGTCGCGTCATTGAGTCTGAAGAAATCGACCTACGCTACTACAGCGTTATTTACGACCTGATTGACGAAGTGAAAGCGGCTATGAGCGGTATGCTTGCCCCTGAATTCAAACAGGAAATCATGGGTCTTGCTGAAGTACGTGATGTCTTTAAGTCGCCTAAGATTGGCGCAATCGCCGGTTGTATGGTTACCGAAGGCATTGTGAAGCGTAGCAATCCAATCCGTGTACTGCGTGAAAACGTGGTTATTTACGAAGGTGAGTTAGAATCACTGCGTCGCTTTAAAGACGACGTACAGGAAGTTCGTAACGGTATGGAATGTGGTATCGGTGTTAAAAACTACAACGATGTAAAAGTGGGTGACCAAATCGAGGTCTTCCAAATTGTTGAAGTAAAACGCGAAATCTAATTAACATAGATTAAGTAAAGACGGCGGGGGCTTTGTAGCCCCCGCTTTTGTCTGTGCAGTTACCTGAAACAGGTAATAACAGAAAGGAGAGTAACTATGGCTCGGGAATTTTCTCGGACTGATCGGGTTGCCCAGCAAATCCACAAAGAAGTGGCCAGCTTGCTGCAAAATGAATATAAACACCGGGTGGGTGACATGCCGTTGCTGACCATTTCAGGTGTCGAAGTGTCACGGGATCTGGCGCATGCCAAGATTTTTGTCACTATTTACGATAACGACGAAACTGTCGCTAAAGCACAAATGAAACAACTGGCTGAATATGCTGGCTTTTTGCGAGGCTTACTGGCTAAACGCGTACGTATGCGAGCAGTACCGCAACTGCACTTTTTTGCCGATAATTCGATTACCGAAGGCATACGTATTTCTAACCTGGTCAGTGAAACCATTGCCCGTGACAAAGCGCGTACGAATAACACTGACGACGAACAGGAATAACAGATAATGGCTAGAAAGCGCAAAGGCCGTGCAGTTAACGGCATTGTGTTAATCGATAAACCGTTAGGTGGCTCGTCTAATCAAATCTTACAAAAAGTACGCTGGATATATCAGGCACAAAAAGCCGGTCATACCGGCGCCCTGGACCCGCTGGCGACGGGGATGCTTCCGGTCTGCTTAGGCGAAGCAACCAAGTTTTCCCAGTTCTTGCTCGATGCTGATAAAGAATATGAAGTGACTGCCCGGTTAGGTATTCGTACCACGACATCCGATGCCGACGGTGAAGTGGTGGCTGAGAAACCCGTAGAGGTCTCCGATACCGACGTACGTGAAGCCTGTTTGTCATTTTTGGGTGAGAGCAAGCAGATCCCGTCAATGTTTTCTGCATTAAAATATCAGGGCAAGCCGCTTTATTTTTATGCCCGCCAGGGCATAGAGGTACCGCGGGAAGCGCGTGATATTACGATTTTTGCGCTGGAAATTACCCGCATAGCGCTGCCCGATGTTGATATGCGCGTGCACTGTAGCAAGGGCACCTATATACGCTCACTGGTTGATGATATTGGTCAAAAGCTTGGGTGTGGTGCCTATGTTACGCGCTTACACCGAACCAAAGTAGCAGACTACCCAACCGCGAATATGATCAGTGTTGATGAGTTGGAAGCGATGGTTGATCCAGACCCTGAAAACCGTGAGTTTGCAGCAATTGATGGGTTACTGTTGCCGATGGATACCGCGGTAAAATCGCTACCCTGCGTGGACATTGATACAGCTGAAACCCACCGTTTTCAGCATGGTCAAAGTGTTACGCCACGCAGCACGGATGAGTTACAAGCCGGGCAAGTGTACCGGGTATATAACAGCGATGTTAGCCCGGCGCAGTTCTTAGGTGTCGGCGAGGGGCTTCGTGCACCGAAAGATCAAAAGCCGACGGGCGACCAGGTGTTTGTTGCACCGCGCCGCACAGTGGTCTATAACGATTAATAGTGCTTGCACCTTACATCAGGCTACGTATAATACGCCACTTAGTTTTGTCTGACTGAATTAGTGATCGGTCGGGCAGTTTAAATCAGGAGAAATATATGTCACTAACTAAAGAAGAAACCGCGAACATCGTTGCTGAATATGGTGTTAAAGAAGGTGATACTGGTTCACCACAAGTACAAGTTGCTTTGTTGACTCACAACATCAACAAGCTTCAGTCACACTTTTCAGCTAACAAGAAAGACCACCACTCGCGTCGTGGTTTGCTGCGTATGGTTAGCCAACGCCGTAAGCTGCTTGATTACCTTAAAGGTAAAGATGCACAAGGTTATCTTGATCTGATTAAGCGTCTTGGTCTGCGTCGTTAAGTCGCGATTGAGCACAAAAAAAGCGCCTTCAGGCGCTTTTTTTGTGTCCGGGAGAGTAATGTTTATGCTGCGTTAGTAGCATAAAGGTAATAATTAACTATACTCTAAGTTCAAAAAATACTGATAAACCTAACAATTATATTACTGGATTCACATTGTTAAATGCAGGCTGTTGGTGAATGTTAAAGAGCGCGCACAGTAAATGACCCATAAAAGTTCGTTAACGTCATCGTTGTTTCGTAACAGATATACAAAGTTGATCTGGCTTCCTTTGCTAACCATAGTTATCGGCTATTTTTTTGCCGCTCAGCACAGCGCCGGTTTTTTGAAAGCCCGTGACACCCAAATTGCGGAAACCCTGGATAACCGATTACAGCAAATCACAGAGGCGGTAAGGGAACGTGTTGGTCGCTATACCTTTGGTTTACTGAGTCTGCGCGGGGCGATATCAGCGTTTGATATCAATAATCTGCAGCATGCCAATATGAATGCATATGCGGTTAGTCAGAACTATGCTGTTAATTATCCGGGGGCGCGCGGATTTGGTTTTATCAGACGGGTTGAAGCCGACGACTTAGCTGAATTTCTGACCCGCGCAAGGGACGATCGCCCCGATGGTCAGTTTGAACTTAGAAGCTTAAGCCGTCACAACAACAGTAAATTTATTATTCAGTATATTATGCCTGAGTCGGCTAACCTGCAGGCTATTGGTTTAGACATTGGTTCTGAAGCAATGCGTCGGCGTTCGGCCGTCGCCGCTGCGACAACCAATTCAATTCAGTTAACAGCGCCCATTACCCTGGTGCAAGCAAATAAAAAGCCCTTGCAGGGCTTTTTGATACTGCAACCGGTTTACAACAGTTTGGCGGTTCCTGACAGCCCTGAGGAACGCATGGCGGCGTTGGTGGGCTGGACCTATGCACCATTGCTGATAGATGAGATTCTCTCTTCGGTGAGTGGTCTTAGGAACGATGTGTCGATAACGATTGTCGATAATACCGCTGCTGAGCCGATAACTTTTTTTGATAGACGCGATGAGTCGGTACTGGCAGATCTGCAAACAAACCAAAACCTTCAACTGTTCGGCCGAAACTGGCAAATACAACTTACGCCTAAACAGGCTTTTATCGATAACCTGAGACTGCCAGATAAGAACCAGGCCTTTAGTAATGCAATGGCGGTTGTTGTTAGCCTGGCGCTGATTATTTTAAGTTTACAGCTCCTGTGGAGTCGTCGGGCAGAAAATAAGCGTTACGAGCAGGAATTAGCACTGGCTAATCAGCGTGCGCTTGAGCTTAATAATGAACGCCTTGAAAATGAAGTTGCAGCCCGTACCCATGAGATAGCGCAAGCCAATATTTTGCAGCGTAGTATTTTAGAGGGCGCGGGCTATGCGCTGATTGCAACCGATACCGACGGCATTATTTCGGTATTTAACCCGGCAGCAGAGCGTTTGCTTGGCTATTCTGCCAGTGAAGTGGTGGGTAAAACCACACCAGCACCTTTTCATCTGCGCGCAGAGGTCGAGGCAGAAGCCAAGGCCTTGACTGAAGAGCTCGGGGTAGAGGTTACGCCCGGTTTTGAAGTATTTGTTGCCAGGGTAAAAGACGGCCAGACGATAACTAACGACTGGACTTACGTACGCAAAGACGGCTCACATGTACCTGTACGCCTGAGCGTAACCAGCTTACTTGACGACAGTTGCGTACAGTTTGGGTATCTTGGGATTGCTTTTGATCTCTCGGCGCAGCTAAGAAGGGAACGAGAGCTCTCTGATGCCAGAATTCAGGCCGAAAAAGCCAATGAAGCAAAGTCGAGTTTTCTGGCCAATATGAGTCACGAGATACGTACGCCGCTAAATGGTATTTACGGTACCTTACAATTGTTGCGTAAGGTGGTAAGTAACGAACAAGACCGTAACCTGCTCGACAATGCGACCTCTGCTACTCGTAATTTAAGTCGGATAATCAATGACATTCTTGATTTCTCCAAAATTGAAGCCGGTAAAATCAGTATAGAAGCCCATCCATTTGTCCTCTCAGAAATGCTCGAGACACTGCAAGCTGATCTGGCCATGATGCTGGCAGAAAAGCAGGTCTCGTTATCTGTTATCAACGAAGCAAGCGTGGATCACTGGGTGGGTGATGCGGTTCGGCTGCGTCAGGTACTGTTAAATATTGGTACTAACGCCATTAAATTTACTGAACAGGGAAGCGTAACGATTGTGGTGACGCAACCTACTGAAAGTGAGCTTTGCTTTGCCGTTAAGGATACCGGAGTTGGTATGTCCGGTTCGGCACTACAACGACTGTTTCAACGATTTGAACAAGCGGATTCATCAACGACCCGTAAGTACGGCGGCACTGGCCTTGGCCTGTCGATTACCCAGTCATTAGTAGAGTTGATGGGCGGTAAAATACATGTGCAAAGCCAACTTGAGCAAGGTTCGGAATTTACTATTACGCTGCCCATGGAGCCAGCGCAGCAAGGCGTCAATGAACCCGACGCTGCGAACGACACCACGGATAATCACGCTTCCTGCGATCTTGGCGGTCGTACTGTACTGGTGGCCGAAGACAACGACATCAACCGATTAGTACTTGAGGCTATGCTCGAAGAGACGAACTCAAAGGTGTTTTTTGTTGTGAACGGCAAGGAGGCGGTGGAGTTTGCTGGCAGTAAACGCCCGGATATCATTTTAATGGATATTCAAATGCCCGAGATGGACGGCATAGAAGCGTGTAAGCGCATTAAACAATTCGACCAACATGCACTGATTATTGCGGTCACAGCAAATGCCATGACCCATGATATCGAGCTTTATAATCAGGTGGGCTTTGACGATTACCTGTCTAAACCTATAGATATTAAACTCCTGTATGATCTGCTTAACCGTCACGTAGCAAGCCACTAGCAGCTAAGCAAACAGGCAGTGTCGCCTGTTGCAGTGCGGTAAAATCAACGTGCCTGGCGACAATGTCACGCAGTGGGTTTACGTCGAACACATTCACATCGTAAGATGAGAGGTACTGGAAAGCGCCTTGTCACCACTTGGTGACTGACGACTTAATTGGGTCAGGCACATCAAACCCGGTATCCTGTGTTGCTACATCGTACCAAAAGTCGGCGAGCGCCTGGCGGGCACCTGCAGCACCATTTTTACACCAGCCTTTGGCCAGCATTACGGCGTTCATTGCCCCGGCGCTGGCAACACTGATACCTTGGATCTGAATCCATGATTCGCTGAGCAGCCGGTTTAAAACGCCCCAGGTGAAGGCACCATGAGCGCCACCGCCCTATAATGCCAATGATAATGTGACCGTTTTCATACCATTACTCCCTGTAAGTTGCGGCATTGCAGCATTTAAGAGTAATAGTTACGCGTCAACGTAGCATAAGGATGATTTTTGTTTAAAAAACACTCAAGATGGTAGCCCGTCATGTTGACGGGCGGGCCGATAGGGTTACTGACCAGCTGAAGGTGCCGGTCCTGATGAGCTCTTGCCTGAGGGGGAGCTGACAACCTTGGTTGCCAGATCACGCAGATTGTTTTCGAGGGTTGCAATACGGCTCGACAAGGCATTATTACGTTGCTCTAACAAGGCAAGCTTGTCGCCAAGATTTTTAATGGCTTGCTGACGTTCACCGCCGGTCGCGGCCAACTGTTCCATTTGCACATTAATTGCCAGCATCTCATCGGAAACGGTTTCAATGCTTGATCTGATGCTTGCTAACTGCGTTTTTTGGTTGTCTACATTGCGCGCTACCTGCGACACCGACTCCTGCATCGCTTTGTTGTCACTGGCAACCCGGTCGGTGAGATCGGCTATTTCTTTTTGATTTCGACGCCACGCTGATGCCCACAGCTTGTCCATTTGCTCCCACAGCTCTGCGCTTTTATTGGTCAGCTCGGTCACTTTAACTTGTAAAGCAACGGTTGACTCGCCCATTTCTTCACCGGTGGCAGACAGCTTGTTTTCTAATTGCTGGATCCGGTTACTGGCACTTAGCAGCGCATCCTGCTGTGTTTGTATTACGGTAAATAAGTAGCCAGCGGCGCCGCAGCCTGCAATGGCCAGCAGTAATGCAATGATTGCCCAACCAGACCCTCCACCGGACGTTTTTTTCGGCTCAGGCGATGCCGAATTGGTCGCAGCGCTTGCCGAACGGCTGGCAGGTGAGGTTTTAGTTTGAAAGCCTCTGCGGTCTTCTTCATCGAGTCGTATTGTCGGAAAATCATCGTCTCTCGAATTATTAGCCATATTTCCTCTTAATAACAACTGTGGCGTGCTTATGGATGTTACAGATAAATCAGGCACCCAGGCCTTTTTATGATGTTATCGCTATTTAGTTTGCAATACCAATAGATGACAGCAATTTTTGAATAATTACCAGCTAATGGGTGCATAGGTGGGCAAATTATCGCCAGTTTCCCCTTTGTTATGCATATCAATAATATCCTGCTGTAACTGCATACGATAGGTTTTTACCTGCCGCCATTTGTCGTTGAGCGTTGGAACCGCTTCGCCTTCGTTTTCTAAGGCCAGAAGCTTGCCTAACTTTGCGTAATGGCGATAAAGCTCATCGGCCTGGGCGTTCTCAAATGCGGCGATGGCCGTCGTTGGCGGCACAGGCGTTTGTTGCTGCTGCCATTGTTGTAACGCGTGCTGCAGGTAGCTGGCCAGCGCATCTGCCGATTCGTTGTGGGCATTTTGCCAGCGTATCAGAGAAGCGCGGTTAACCACTTGCTGCGTTGCCGGGTCGACCAGTAGTAAGGTCGGCGTGGCAAAGTAAGCAGGGTAATCGAGTTGGGCTATCAGTGACTTTTTATTTTCCAAAAAGCCCACGTCGATGGTAACCATCTCAAATTCGGCCAGCGGTGTTGCCAGTGCTGGTGACTGCATAAAGTCAGCCAGCGCCCGGGAGTCATGACACCACTGTGCGCCAAGCACCACTGCCACTAAAGTAGAAGCTTGCCTGGCGTTGCCGAGGGCCTCATTTAATACGGCCTGCTCATTGTCGTGGCGCTGGTAAAACGATGACTGCGTGGCGGCCATCATCGTTTGGCTGAACGTGGCCAACAACGCGACCACGCAAAGTGTTAGCCGGCGCATTAGTCCTCTCCACCAAACCACTCAACGCGGTACAGATCCCTGCGGCGGTCGAGGTAATTGCGCACCGACCCCTCGTTCTGGAGTTTAGTGAGTTTGTCTAAATCCAAATCAACAATCAGGGTCATTTCAGTATTCGGCGTGGTTTCCGACACAATGGCATCGTGAGGGAAAGCAAAATCAGATGGCGAGAACACCGCAGTTTGCCCGTACTGAATGTCGACGTTATCTACTTTGGGCAGATTACCGACACTGCCGGCGATGGCCACGTAGCATTCGTTTTCGATAGCCCGCGCCTGGGCGCAGCGGCGAACCCGCAGGTAACCATTTTTGGTATCGGTCCAAAACGGTACAAACAGAATTTGCATTTCTTGTTCTGACAACACCCGCGCCAGTTCAGGAAATTCAACGTCGTAACAAATCAGGATACCAATTTTGCCAAAGTCTGTGTCAAAACAGCGCAGGTAGTTGCCGCCCTTCATGATCCAGTCTTTTTTCTCATGGGGAGTTGGGTGGAGTTTGTACTGGCTTTCAATGGTACCGTCGCGCTTACACAGGTAGCTTACATTGTACAGTTCTTCATCTTCGATAACGGGCACTGAACCAGCAATAATGTTGATATTGTAAGATACCGCCAGCCGCGAGGTTGAGGTCAGAATTTCATCGGTATATTCAGCCAGGTGCCAAATGGCGTCGATAGATGATTCAGACTCGGCCAATCCCATTAAGGGTGCGTTAAAAAACTCCGGGAACAACGCGACATCACAGCCGTAGTCGGATAACGCGTCAACAAAGTACTCCACTTGCTGGAGTAACTCTCCAACATTCTCGAAATAGCGCATCTGCCACTGCACACAGCCAATACGGGCAGAACTTTTTTTACCGCCGATAAGCTGTGGGTTGCCTGGCTCATAATAGATATTATGCCACTGCAATAGGGTGGCATAGCCATTTGACGCTTTGTCTTCCGGCAGGTAAGCCTGCATAATCTGTTTAACTTCGAAACCGTTAGAAATCTGAAAGGTCAGAATGGGGTCGTATATATCTTTTGCCTTGACCTTTTCAATGTATTCGTAAGGCGTCATTTCGTTAGCAAACTGACCATAATTAGGTATACGGCCACCGGCCATAATCGATTTTAAATTAAGGTTGCGACACAACTCTTTACGGGCTTCGTATAAACGTCGTCCTAACCGTAAACCACGATACTCCGGTGATACAATCACTTCAACGCCATACAGAACGTCGCCGTTTGGATCGTGTGTTGTCAGGTAGGCATCGCCGGTGATTTCATCGTAGGAGTGTTTGTCGCCAAACTGGTCGTAATCGACAATGACAGAAATCGCAAAAGCGACCACTTTGCCTTTGTCTTCTATACAGATCTGGCCGTCAGGAAAGGTGGTGATTTGCGCTTTATAATTTTTAAATGGCCATGCACCGCCGACGTTACGGTAAACATCATCCATGAGTTCTTTGACATCCTGATAGTCATCGAGAGTCAGATGACGTAAATCCAAATGGTGTTCGGTATCTTCGGTATAGGTTTCTTCGCTCATTACACGCTCGTCAAAATACGACAATAAATTGCAAGCAACATAGCATGATGCCACGTTAGGCTCCACCCTTAACCACAGAGTTTCAGCACGAAAGCCCGACCAACGACAGGTTTTTACTGATATAGCTATCGCCGCATTAAAACAGTCATATAAATCGCACAAAATGCTTGCTAGTTCGGCTGTTTAGGTATATTTATCCTTTTTTATTACCGTTGAATTTTTTGCTATAACAATGCAATTTTCCGATCATGCCCAAAGTGTTGGCACCGCAGCCCCTGAGCCGCTTTTTGCCAGCATTGCCGACGATATTTTACAGCGCGGTTTCAGTATTGTGCCAAATGCGCTACCCATGGCGTTAACCCACCGTTTAACCGATTACGCTCAGCAGGCGGTAGGTTTTGATCCGGCTGGCATTGGCCGTAACCAGCAATACCAGCAAAATGAGTTTGTTCGGACTGATGAAATTTGTTGGATCCAGGGTAACGCGGCAGTCACGGCCGCCTGGCTAAACTGGATGGATTGCTTAAAAAGCTATTTGAATACCCGCCTGTTCCTGGGCCTGTTTTCCTATGAAAGCCATTTTGCACATTATCCTCCGGGCAGTTTTTACAAGCGCCATTTTGATGCATTTCAGGGCCAATCTAACCGGGTATTGTCGACGGTCTTTTATTTAAACTCTGACTGGGGGCATAACGATGGTGGCGAACTGGTTATTTATCCGCCCGACAACCAGCCCGACAGCATAAATGTAACGCCGCTGGCAGGTACCCTGGTGATATTTTTAAGTGAGGAGTTTCCCCACGAGGTATTGCCTGCCAAACGTGACCGGTTCTCCATTGCGGGCTGGTTTAGAGTGAACGACTCTACAGCGCAGCGGGTTAATCCGCCAAATTAACGCAACAGCCAAATCTGATTGGTTAATAAATAGCCTAAAGGTGTAAGCGTGATAGTGGCAGTTTTTGGAAAAACGGGATAACATCAGAAAATTACATTAATATGAATAATGTTGCCGATAACAACATGCTGCTCAGTACCGTGAAATATAGCGTGAAGTACGCCTTTTTTTCCGTTTTTTATGTGCGTACAAGTGCTGATGCCGACATATACAAGGAACGCTATCAAGTGTTGAGTGGTTACTTATGATGGATAAATTCCCGTTACCTAAATCGATTGATGAAATAAGGGTGCTGGTTGTTGATAACCAGGCGTTAATTCATGATTTGGCTAAGTCTGCATTATTGGAACTGGGTGTACGTCAGGTAAGTAGCGCGCAAAATGCCTATCACGCGTTGCGGTTATGCGAAAAGTTTCAGTTCGATGTGGTATTGCTGGCGTTTAACGTGAGCAACGACAAAGACGGCTTCCATTTATTCGAAGAGCTCAAACACAATAACTATATTTCCGATAAAACCACGGTGGTGTTTTTAAGTGCTGAAACCAGTGCATCATTAGTTAACTGTATTATTGAGCTGCAGCCAGATGATTTTTGGGTAAAGCCGCTGGATAAAAAGCGTATCCAAAAGCGTTTTGAGTATTTAATTAACGTTCGCCGTAAATTGCATAAAGTGATGCACTGCATGGACAGCGCCGATTATTCTGCGGCGATCTATCATGCTGAGCGAGGCTTAACCGATAGTAGCCTGGTTGAATATCATCCCCGCTTAAAGCGCATGATTGGCGAGTGTTTACTGCAGCTTCGTGAATATGGCTCAGCAGAGCGTTATTTTACTAATCTGAAAAACGATTACGATCATGCCTGGGTAAATATTGGTTTAGTCAGATCCTTGTTTAAACAAGATAAAGTACTGGAGGCGGAGCTGCTGGCTGAAGACTTACTGCAACGCCCGGATACCCGCTTTTTAACCTACGATTTACTGGCTCAGTATTACATTAGCAAAGAACAGTTCGATATTGCCTACGAGCAGGTAAAGGCAGCCAGCAAGCTGGCCCCGCGAAACATTGAGCGAAATAAAAAGCTGTGGGATTTAGCGCGCTTAAATCGTGATAAGTATGGTCAGCTCGACGCCGTGCAGAATATGGCCAAGTATGCCAAAAATTCCATTCATGACTCGCCGGAGCTGAGTTTAAATGTGGTGAGAACCATGGTCGACCTGGCCGCCAGTGTTACTGGCGCTGAATCTGAAAAGCTGCAACGTAAAATCCATAAGGAAATTCTCGCGGTTGATACCTCAGATACCAGCGAGCCAAGCCTGGGTAATAAATTACTGGTTATTAAAGCGCGGGTAGAATCGATCAAAAATAATAAGAAGTCTGCTGAGAAAATGCTCAAAGACAATCTTAATAAAGAAATCACCATGAACCTCGAAGACAACCTTGATCTCATGAAGGCCTATCATGAGTTAGGGATGAAAGAAGAGTGCCTGGCGATTCTCGATTCGTTACGCTCTCAGTTAGAAGGTGACACGCTGGTTAGTCAGGTGGTGGATGAATACCTGAAACGAGAAGAAATCGAGCGGCGTGAAATTAAATTTACCACCAAAGAACTCAAAGAAATGGCAGCGGTGAATTACCGCGAAAACCGCATACTGCCAGCCTTTAATAACCTGTGCCAGGCCATGACGTTGTCGCCCCAGGATAAGTCGATTGCCTTTAGCTTGTTAAAAGTACTGGTTCATATTAATAAAAAAGAGCCCCTCGACGATGCGCAATTTAGCATTGCGCAAACCGCAGCGGATTTGCTGAATAAAGACACCCTGGTACCCGGACAACAACAAAAGCGCGACGAATATCTGCACGCCCTTGGTATGAGTGAAGTTCAGGCTGACGCGGGTTAGCCAGACCGGTTTTCTTTACCTGTCACTGCAGGCAGAACTTTTCTGCGCTGCAGTGTTAGCCGCAGCACCTTCTGCTGAGGCGCTCATTCTGCTGAGGAACTGCGCCCCAACCCCATACCGGTAAGTAGCTAAATACACGCTAGCTTTCCTGGCTGTCACAAGCAATTATAAACACTTTCAAACACGTATGAGTTATTTTGCCATAACGCCTGGCAAAGTCTTTGACCCCGGTAAATCAAGCCTGCTGGTTAAATGAGAGTCATTACGTTCTCAAATATTGATTAATTCCTATTCAAAATAGCTTATTGATAGCTTTTCTCGAATAAGCCTTTCAACAAATCCAATTATAAATTCATTCATTAGCCCGTTAAGCTTATCTCATCTTGTAAGGGGACGCGGTTTAACAATCCATTCGGGTTGAAAATCCGTAACTCATTAGCAAATCAATAGTGTGATTGCATTAAGACAGTAATCACGCAGTGATTTTTATGATTAACAGAAGCGTTAATACATCTAACTCTAGGAGAAAGTAAATGGCTTTAATTAATACCCAAATCAAACCATTCACAGCGAATGCATTTAAAGATGGCGAGCTAATCGAAGTAAGCAGCGAAGATATCCAGGGCAAGTGGGCGGTATTTGTGTTTTATCCGGCAGACTTTACCTTTGTATGCCCAACTGAGTTAGGTGATATTGCTGACAAATACGAAGAGCTGCAATCACGTGGCGTAGAAGTGTTCTCAGTATCTACCGACACGCACTTTACCCACGCGGCATGGCACGAAGCGTCAGAAACCATTGGTAAAATCAAATTTGCCATGATTGGTGACCCAACCGGTACTATTACCCGCAACTTCGACTGTATGCGTGAAAACATGGGTCTTGCTGACCGTGCAACTTTCGTGGTTGACCCTGACGGTATCATCCAGGCAATGGAAATCACTGCCGAAGGTATTGGCCGTGACGCCGACGACCTGGTACGTAAAGTAAAAGCAGCACAGTACGTTGCATCGCACCCAGGCGAAGTTTGCCCAGCCAAATGGAAAGAAGGTGAAGCAACTCTGGCACCATCATTAGATCTGGTTGGCAAAATCTAAACTGACCTGGTTACTCCAGGTGTTTAACCAACGATAACTGTCGGTGCGGGCACTCAGCCCGCACACTTTTCCCACACATTAACCAAGGCAGAATTTACTATGTTAACGCAAGAAATTTTAACCGCTTTAAAAGGTTATACCGCGTCTATGCAGAAAGACGTCACTTTTGTTCTGCAAACAGGTGAGCACAGCAAACGCGATGAGCTCAAGAAGTTTCTGTCTGATGTGGCAGGTGTAAGCGACAAGATCCAGTTGGAAGAACGCGATACAAACGGCGTATTACGCAGTGCAATCAGCTTTTTACTGGAAGCTGATGGCGAGGACACCGGTATTCGTTTTTCCGGGATCCCAGGCGGACATGAGTTCAACTCATTTGTTCTGGCGCTGCTGCACGCATCAGGCACCGAACTTAAAATCGACAACAGCGTACAGTCGATAGTTAAAGGTGTTAAAGACGAACTTAAATTTGAAGTTTTCATTAGCCTGAGCTGTCATAACTGCCCGGATGTTGTCCAGGCACTAAACCAGTTCGCGCTATTAAACCCCAACATCTCGTCAGAAATGATTGACGGTGGGTTGTATCAATCGCTGGTAGAAGAGCGGGATATTCAGGGTGTACCCAGTGTGTATTTAAACGGCGAGTTGTTTGCGAACGGCAAAGTCGACGCCGCGACACTGATAGACAAGTTACTGGAACACGATCCAAGCCTTAAACAGGCTAACGCCGGTCAGTCTCTGCCACTGCAGGACGTGACGGTAATCGGTGGTGGTCCGGCAGGCGTAAGTGCTGCTATATACAGCGCACGTAAAGGATTAAAAGTTACTGTTATTGCCGATCGCTTTGGTGGTCAGGTGAAAGACACCATGGGCATCGAAAACCTTATCTCTGTACCGAAAACCACCGGTCCGGAACTGGTGGGTAACTTAGCCGAGCACATGAAAGACTACGACATCACGCTTAAAGAGCATGTGCGGGTAGATAATATCGAAAAAGGCAATATTAAAACGCTGACCCTCTCGTCGGGTGAGCAAATTAAAACCAAATCGCTGGTTGTTGCCACCGGCGCACGCTGGAGAGAACTAGGTGTACCCGGAGAAAAAGAAAACGTGGGTAACGGCGTGGCTTACTGCCCACACTGTGACGGCCCGTTCTTTAAAGGCAAAGATGTTGCCGTAATTGGTGGCGGTAACTCCGGTATTGAGGCAGCGCTTGATTTGGCCGGCATTGTAAAGTCAGTGACCGTATTTGAGTTTATGCCAACGCTTAAAGCGGATCAGGTGTTAATTGATCAAGCGTTAAAACGCGACAACATCAAGATTATTAAAAATGCGGCGACCAAGCAGATTGTGGCCGATAACGGCAAGGTGAGTGCCATAGAGTATCAGGACCGTGCGACTAACGAAGAGCACCGTCTGCCACTTGCTGGTGTGTTTATTCAAATAGGTTTAGTGCCTAACAGCCAGTTTATGAAAGATGTGGTGGATTTAAGTAAGCACGGCGAGATTATTGTTGATCACAAATGCAACACCTCTGAGCCGGGTATTTTTGCGGCAGGGGACGTAACCACGGTTCCTTATAAACAAATCGTCATTTCGATGGGCGAAGGAGCAAAAGCGTCGCTGGCTGCGTTTGAATATCTGCTGTCTCACCAGACAGAAGAAGAGTTGGAGCAGCAGGCCGAGGTTGCCTAGGCTTTTTTAACAGGACATGTAATACCCTCCCAACCATTACGGGCAACTCACGTTGCCCGTTTTTTTTTGCCGGTAGGGGGGAGGCATCGCTACTGCTGTTTTTAGCTAACCGCCGTTGCAAAGGCAAGCAAGTGCAGGGAGCCGTCGAAAGCTATTCGCGTAAGGTTAAGTTTTAAAGCTCAACAGCGAGTGAATCACTGTAGCTGCATAATAACCTTAGCTGAGCTCGCACAGCTCAGACACCGACAATATCAGTGGCCGAATTGAACCCTTACCCCTGCATTGGCGATAAAGCCGTCGTTTCTCGACCAGATATCTGTGGTCCATCGGCCGCTAGGTGCGCGAGCAGGCAATAACAGCGGATGTTCATCGTTTTGTTTTACATCTAACAGGTTTTCCAGATTAATAAACCAGCTTACCCGACCCATGGTGAGTTCTCCCATGAGGCCCAGATGCCAATAGGGCTCAGACACCTCCCGGTAAGGATTGTTGTTTAATCGCTGTGAGCCGGTGTAATACGCTTCAAAACCGGCGCGAAAATTACCATGCTGCTCCCACATCGCCACAAAGCCCGCTGAATGTCGCGGAGTGAGCGCCATTTCTTGTCTGTCGTTGTTGGTTGCCATTTCCTCGGTGGCATCCAGGTACAGGTAGCTCGCTGTTAGCTTAATGTCTTGCCAGTAATAACGCAGCAGCACTTCTGAGCCGCGGATCTGGCTCTCGCCATCAACATTGACGAGTCTTACCCTATCCAGTACTGCATTCCCGGCAGACGAAAATGCCTCTAACTCTGTGGCATTATCAACATTTGAACCAAACAGCGTAAGACTGGTTTCGATGTTGTCTAAGGTGTAGGTAAAATCCAGTGAGGCGGTTTGTGCTTCTTCTTCCTGCAAGTTTTGTATGGGCGCAAGTCGCGATAGCCCGGCAGCTTCAATCTCTTCCACGAAGGGGGTAGGCGCATAAAAACCCTGTCCGTAGGATCCTCTGATGGTCACATCGCCGGGGCGATACAATACCGAAAGCCTGGGGCTTAGCTGCGTGCCAAACTCATTGTGATCATCGGCACGAATACTGTAAGAGGTGGTAAGTTCGGAGGTTATCTCATAATCGAGTTGCGCGAACAGCCCGGGCACCGAATAAGAATAATCGAACTCTGGATAGGTTGTTGATTGGTAACGATCTGACTGATAGGCCAAACCCACCACCCAGTCACTGTTATCGCTGTAGCCGGACAGGCTGCTTTCAAACAGATAGCTTTCGTGTTTGTCGTTTTCGCTATCATTACCATAACGATGATCATGCTCTTGCAGCATCGCTGACGCTCTGGTCGAAAAGGTGAATTGATTACCCAGTGGTTTAGAAAATACCAGGCCGCCATCGGTGCGCTGTGACTGCTGGCTGTGCTGAAACTCATTGCCATCTGCAACCACACCACCTGTCACCGTGCCGCCATGACGATTTTCTGTCATGTACCCCGCGGTAACATACAGACTCTCACCGTCGCCTCCCTGCCAGAATAGCCGGGGCCGAAGGGTATATCGCTCATAGCCGGCTAAATCAATCCAGTCGTCGCTATTGGTATCTTCACTTTTTTGATGATGTGCGCCTGCCGTTACCGAGCCGCTTAAGGTGTCAGACAGTGGCGATTCAACATAGGTGGTCACATCCTGACCGTCGCGGGTGGTTAAATTTATTAATGTTTCGCCGCTGAACTCATCACCGGGCCGTCGTGACACCAGATTAATCACACCGCCTAACGCCGAACCTCCATACAAAGAAGACGCTGAGCCTTTGATAATTTCGACACGCCCTAAGTCGGTTGGTGGAATTTGCAGCAGACCAATTGATGCCGCCTGATTGCCATACAGTGGTAAGCCGTCAGCCAGCAATTGCGTGTACCTGCCGTACATGCCCTGCAGGCGAATGTTGGCGCTGCCTAATGCCGGAGAAGTAGTCTGCACACGCACGCCACCGGTTTCTGCCACCAGCATAGAGATATTGCCCGGACGCATGGTGGCTTTTTCGGTGATTTCTTCACGATTGATAATTTCAGTGCGAATGGGCTGCTCATCAGCAATGCGACCTGAACGGGTTGCCTGAACAACAATCTTTTCCACGTCGTCACTATGCTCATCATGGCCATGCTCATGCTCTGAGTGTTGCGGCTGTGCCTGTGATTCAGACTGTGGCTGCGGCGCGGATTGAGGTGGCGTTGGTTGACTGGCCAGGCTCTGAGCAACAGCGCCAAAAGAGAGGGCCAGCATGGCCACACGAGGTATGAATGACATAGAGCGTTCTGTAATCGTTGTGAGTAATGTATATTGAGTATAAAGGTTACTGTTACTGGAAGGTCAAGATGAAAATAAGTCAGCTCGCTGCCGCCTCAAATGTTCCTGCTAAAACAATTCGTTATTACGAAGAGGTAGGGCTGATAGCCCCGGCACGGCGCAACGAAAGCGGCTACAGGCACTATGAACAAAAGGATATAGAAACGCTGATATTTATCAGGCGCTGCCGGGAACTGAATATGGCCATTGACGACATAAAGCAGTTACTCGACGCTCAACAAAACCCCAAAGCCTCATGCGCTGTAGTCGATGAGATGATTGACAGGCAGCTTAAGCGAATACGGCAAACTCAAAATGAGCTCGCCATGTTAGAAAAGTCGTTGTCGTTACTGGCAACGTCCTGTGTTAATCATAACATCGAAAACTGCGCTATATTGCACCAGTTAAAATCGGCTTAAATAAGCTTTTACCATTGTTAGCGATTTAGCATACATGCAGCATTGCAGCCAAATACCGCCAATTGCAGTAGGGCAGGAACCCGGCCCATGTTGCGTTGGTGAACGCCGCTAAGGATAACCGCCATTGCCCCGGGTAATAAGCAATGACGACAATACCGCTGGGTGTTAATTTATTTTCAATACATCGCTCAACCAGCGCAGCGTTGACCGCTCTTGGTTACAAGGGGACCGGTTGCTAGTTATTTATGGACGACTGGTTTGTACGTGAAGCCGCCGGTCAGATGTGAGATACCAATCGACAGTAACGAGCGATAAACGGACATTGACATAGATTCCTCTATTCAAGCAGTATGACTAATTAACTATTCCCTATCAGTGGAAAATACCTTGAAATTAAAAAAGTATTGGCGTGCATTATTTGTCTTATTTTTGTTAAACGCTCTTGCGATTTTTATATATAACGATGTTTTTAAGATCAGTATATGTCCAAAAATTGGCTGTATTGAGAATTTTACAAATTATTACTCGCCAATCATTAAAGCTATAGAAATTCAGTTAATATTATTTGGAATCTGGACTGTTATAGACAGGATAGTACTAACTGAAAAACAAATAGAAAGCCTATCACAAGTAAACAGTTTCAACGGTTACATACAGCATAGAAAAGAATTTTTCGACCTTACAAGTCGCTGTGAAGAAGGGCAATACAAAATATTAGGCGGGGAGTTGCTATATCAAAAATTATTCTCCAACAATACTCCTCGACACTTCACAACCATCCCTACCAGCCCTGACGAAAGCCCTATCTCAATATTGGGATTAGTAAATGAATTCAATGAAATTATCGATTCATTGAATAAAATTGGTAAGGAAACGCAGGGGTTTAATCATTTTAAAAATAAAGAAATTTGTGAAGCTTTATCCAACTACAATGTCCTCAGGTGTCAGTTAGGAGTGAAAGAAAGTGATGATGTACAAGTCATAGGAAAAAATGCTTTGTATATGGGAGCATTTAGTTACTTGCCATTATGCCCTTCAGAAAGTATTCATAGGACCGCTAATTTTTTAAATGGGCTAGTAAAATTTTGTTGCTATGATCTGAAAGAATATCAGTTGAAAGATTTTAACTATTCTCTTTCAACGGGGGAATCTGCTTACTATCATCTCGTTGTTGATGAATCCTTTTCTAACCCAGCAGATTTAGGATGTTATGAAGAGGGTGAGAAGGCGTTTATAAATGGAGTATCGATATCGGATTGTCCATATCACCAGACATCAATTGAATTTAAAGTTTGGCATGAAGGGTGGAAAGCAGCTTCATCTCAGATTAACGAGAAATGATTATACTTCCATTTAAATGTCCGCTATTGGCACAAACTAGAAGTCGCAAAACAATAATCCAAACGTCGGCTCCTTGTCTATTTGAGCCAGTGACTTCGTTAGGCCGAAGCGTACGTTTTGCTGCCGGTCTGCCTGAAAAGGCAATAGCAGTTCATAACCAATGAAAGCAGACGTTCATAGTTTATCTTAAGCCTCGGATTTACTGGCTCAATGAACAGTCGATAAAAATCCAGCTAATACATGAATGGATACCAGCGTTTTTTTGCAGCCACAGGTAGCTGCGACAATATTGACTGGCAATTTCTCACACTGAGCATGCCACAATGGATGATTGCAATATTTGCTGCCTACAGTGTCGTTTTCGTATTGGTGTTTTTGATTCGGCTGTTGAAACAACATGGCGCCTAAGGCGTCATCTAAGCTTTTCGCAATCTATCCTTTAGACTGACCAAAATAAGCCTTTGCCGCTTTTTTAGCTTGGTCATAGGCGCTTTGTGCGGGGTCATTGCATAAAACGATTGTTGAAAACTTGACCTCAGGATAGCGTTCATAAAACGCGTTTACACCAAGCCAGCCGCCACCGTGCGCAACAACCTGGTGCCCTTCACTTTCAGCAACTACTTGGCCATTTGCGTATTTACCGTCCATGAAAGCACCAAAATCACTATTTGGGGTGAGAAATTGTTTTAATAATACCTCGGGGGTTTTCCCCAGCGTTGGTGTATAGAAATAAGCATCCCATTTCGCCAGATCAGCAACAGTTGTATGAAGCCCACCATCCCCAACCCAAAACAGGTTAGTCATATCAATAACCCAGTCGCCCTCATCGTTTTTTCGATACCCTGAAGCTCTGTTTTTGACGATTTCCGTTGGCTCATCACTGAAAAAAGTCTCATTCATGTTTAGTGGCTTAAAAATTCGCTTATGGGCATATTCACGCAAAGACTCGCCAGAAACTTCTTCCACCAGCATTGATAGTAGGAAATAAGCGAGATTACTGTAATTAAACTTTTCATCTGGAGCATGCCTTAACGGAATCGTTTTAACCAAATCATAGAACTCATCAATGGTCAGATAGTCTTCATTCCCCAATCTGAAAGGACCGTCAGCGGCAGACTTCACCACTTTTTCTACCGAGTCGTAATCCCCCATACCAGCAAAATGGCCCAGCATTGCGTTGATAGTAATAGAATTCTGATAGTCCATTAACTTAGGTAAGTGTTTTCGAATGTCATCTGAAAGAGATATTTTGCCTTCTTCAGCAAGTAACAAAACGGCAAATGCGGTGAATTGTTTCGAAATGGAACCGATTCTATGCACGTTATTACCAGAAAGTGGTACATCCAACTCGAGGTTAGCCATGCCATAACCTTGCTGATGCACTAGTTTTCCGTCTTCAATTACGCCGATTGAACACCCAGGCGCTTTGTCGCTATTTAATGAGGAGAAAAGTTCATCATAATTGACTTCAGAAGCAACAGAAACTTGTGTAACTAAAGCCACACAAGTCATCGACGGTAAGGCAACATTCCAATTCTTCATGTTTTGATATCCTATTCCATTATAAACTTTGAGCTAGCAGAACTTTGTTCTACAACCCAGATCTTAAGTTAAAGATATTGACTGTTAGTTGCTCATGACCACAGTTAATTATGTTTACAAATTAACAATGGCTTAAAGGTTTGTAAATAAATATTGATTTTGAAATCGTTGGTTAGGCTAGGTTTCAAATATCAAGTGCACCATATTAAGTGACTATAGTTCCGAATTTCCCCAAGCTCTGAGCCAATCTGGTGTGAAGGTCCGCTTTGTAGCAATCAACAGTTTTGTCACCTGATTTAAAGAAACAATCGAATGACCGCTTCTTGTCTATAACAGACTAACAAATTCTGATATTCGAAGTCCGAAGTCCGCTCAAAGCGCAAATATATATCCAGCTTTAGTTTATGCGTGTTTCGCAAATAACCTCGCTATAAGCTGTCTCCTAAAGAGCTGACAGCTGCGCTGTTACTTGTTTTTACTTTGAATTATATCGGCTAACATCGCTTCTATACGCTGTACACTCTGGGTTAAGGCCTGCAGATCAGAGGGTGGGGTGTCAGGCTTTTCGCTTGGTGGGTTATTGCGGGAGGTCACGTTTTCTTTTTGATCAAGAATGGCTTCTCTAAAATCAGCGGCATCAACAATGCCTACTAACGATACGAGTGCGCCCTGGCTCGACTGCCCGGCGGTTTCAAAGGCTAGTCGGTATAAGCCGAAGAGTTTCATGAGTGGTCCCTGGCTCATGGAGACGTCCGTGATCTTATCCAGTGGAATAGACTTTTCCTCGGTAAACCAAATACCGCGCTTCACCACTAGTTTACGCTCTGTCAGGGTGGCCGACATTGCTGCGAGCATTTTACCGCAAATAAATAAAAACACCGGAATGCTGATGATGAGTAGGGGAATACCAATAACCGTTGCGCCGGAAATGATCAACAAGCTGATCATCCAGTAGGTTTTAACCTTTGGATCAAAGGAAGCGGAACGAAGTATTTTCTCTGCCATGACAAACTCATTTTGTTTTGTATGGCATTTTTATCGCATTATTTGGTGGGGTAAACAAGAGTCGCCGGGTAAATTGGCGTGGGGATATTGTAAGTATGTGTGTGAATGGGTATTGCGGCGGTTGGTAGTTGCTGCGCAGTTCACCAGTAACAATGAACTGAGCAGCAATATAGGGTTGTTTACTTACCGGCTAGTTGCAGCGCAGCATTTACGGTAAATAAATAAGCACCGCCAACATTAATGACATATTCGTTTTCACCCCATAAAAACGGCCAGTCTTCCATGTTTTCCGGCAGATCCGGTTTCAGGATTAACACACCCGGCACAATGGCGCCGCTGATGAACGAGAAGTCAGCCCGATTCATACCGTACGCCACTTTCTTTGATACGGTTCCCACGTTAGACACAAATGAAATATCCGAATCCGGGTGAGTACCATAGAGGTAATTTAACGAACGATAAATTAATTCGCTGTCGTATAAGTCCGGGAAGGCGGTATGCAAGTAATACTGGGTCATCGCCATTTGTAAAATGGTGCCGTTACCCGCCCAGCCATATTCGGTAATAACCACGCCAAAGGGGTTTTTACTGGTTGCCGCGTCAAGAGTTGGCTTATAGCTTTCGGCAGCACTGCGAATACGTTCTCGGTAAGCACTATCCATGTAAGGCATTGCGCGGATAGCCAGGATCGCATTACGGCCAAACTCGCTTTCAATGTAAGGCAGTAATTTATTGATAGCGCGTTGGTATTGCTTATCTTTGGTGGTGATCAGCAGTTCCACAGCGGCTTTAAGCTGCTCTTCTTCGAGCCCACCGCCAGTGGTATTACCCACTTGAAACATGTCCGGCGCGTGAGTGGACTCTTCTTCCCATGCTGCAATAGCTGTCTCTATGCTTTCTTTGGCCAGAGCCGGTTTATAATCGGCCAATGCTCGACTCGCGGCAGCCAGCGCGGCCATCGAACCGTAATTAAGCGGTGTGGATTTACTGGTAAACGCCCAGCGATCGTCAAATACACCGCTATTAATACCATCGGACTCGGTATCGGCCATGTCCGGGTTATAAATCAGGTTGTCGGTCATGGTGAGGCCGTCACCCAAATGGGTGTACTGGCTCAAATCAGACACGATTATACCCGGTATAGCGTGACCAACTGCTTTATATTGCGCCAGCAATGCCAGTGTACCGTGCTCAATTTGCTGCAATAAATCAGGTTTGCCATCTGGTACATGAATATCCACGTACTTGCGATCGTAATCAACCAGCGTGGTGTCGCGACTGATGCCAAACTCTTCCCAAACCTGTACCAGGGTTCTTACGGTGCGATACTGGGTTTGTGTGCGAATGTCATAATCGCCGGCATCGTACCAGCCGCCTACATTTAAGCCGGGAATATGCTCACCCGGTTGGTAAGGCGTGTCAGTTGTCGGGCCCTGAGCGTACAGGTCAAAGTGCTCGTGGTTAACAGGGGCCTGCAAGGCATCGTCTAAATGCGATGCACCATGCCATACCCGGTATGCTTCGTTGATCAGCATATGATCCATCTGTACCGGAAAATAGTGATCCAGCGTTGGATGCCATGCTTTATCCAGTACCGTTGCGTCAATCGGAAACGCGGCGGTGGTGGTGGCACCATAGCGCAACTGATAAACCCCCGGCGTAGTCACATCAGAAAAATCAAACGCTGCGTACTGATAACGGGTGTAATTATCCTGCTTAACGGGTTTAGCCTGTTTAACCACCGTGGATGAGCCATCAGGATTTATTTTAAGCAACTGTGCAGTACCATTGAGCGGCGCTCTGGCATCCAACTCAATCACCGCACGTTTGGTTTGGTCAGGCAGGTAGCCCACCTGAGAGTGACCAATCATGGGATCGCGCAGCCAGTTATCATTGGTACTGGCGGTAAGCTTCCATTTAGCCAGCGTGCCGGCTTTACCCGCAGGCAACAATCCGCGTACCACATACCAGCCATTCTGCGCTTTGGCACGGCCATCATACAGCGCTAAGGGTAAGGTTTCAGATTCTATCGAGACACGTTTCCCGGTGTCTTCAGGTGCCAAAACAAGATGCTGGCCCTGGGCAAGTGGCAGGGGCTCATGGGCACCTATCACTTCTTTTACGCCGGTAGGGTAAAGTGGAAATGCGCCGGGTTTGCCGTCAGCTAAAAAACTGGTTTCCATATAAACGGAAGGCAAAAACTCCATATTAAAACCCGCTTTGCCCTCAAGCTCTGCTGGCAATGGCTTGGGCGAAGACAAGGTGAGCTCAACGCCATTGTCGATAGGGCTGGCGGTAATTGTATAGGTGAAATCGTATTCGGGGTAGGAGAGGGTCGCGCTAATGGTGCCAGACTCCTGGTCGACAACACGTTCTACAAACGTCGGGATTGGGTCCCATTGCTCCGGCGTTGCACTTAACCTCACATCACCATTGGTGGCGGTGCGTTCGCCAAAATGAATCAGTTCAACACCACTGACTTTTGAGTCGCCGAACAGGCCATTATACCAGTTACTGAAAACCACTACGTCCAGACTCGGCTGGCTGAAATATTCTTTGTCGTTGAGGCTGGGCGTTTTGGCTAATGCCGCCGTCGATGACGCGACTAAAGCACCGGCAACTGCGGCAGCGATAAGTGATTTAAGCACACATATACTCCTTTTTTTATTGTTAACAAAAGGTTATCAGTTATGTGCGCGATTTAAATTATGCTATTGGTTTTCGCTATTGTGATTTCGTCAGATGGCACTGACAGCGTTGTTGTAGCGCTATCAGTGCCATTATAGCAGGGCAGTGTACAGGCTACACTTCGCAGCGGATCAGTGGTTCGACTTCGTCGATATAGTAAGCGTAAAGCTGTTCATGCAAGCGCTTATCAAGGGGGGATAATGCCGAGACTGCGGCATTTTGCGATACCTGTTTGGCTGAACTGGCACCAGGAATAATGGCCGATACAGCGTCGTGATCTAAAATCCAGCGCATGGCAAATTGGGCCATGGTTAAATCATCGGGCTTAAATGTTTTGAGCCGCTCAATCAGCTTAAGGCCCTGGTTAAATTCTATGCCACTAAAGGTTTCGCCAACGCTGAAGGCATCGCCGTCTTTATTAAAGTTGCGGTGATCGGTGGCGTCAAATTGCGTGTTCTGATCAAATTTACCGGTTAACATGCCGCTGGCCAGTGGTAAGCGCACAATAATGCCTACCTTTTTCTCCAGCGCTTTATCGAACAGTTCGGTCACCGGGCGCTGGCGCATCAGGTTAAATATGATCTGTAACGATGCTACATCGTCGTGTTGCAAACAAATGTGCGCTTCTTCCAGTGTTTCCACACTGGCACCAAAGTGACTGATATGCCCTTCCTGCTGGACTTCTCTTAGCCAGTCAAATATGGCGCCGTGGCTCAATACGTGTTTAGGAATGCAGTGCAACTGGAGTAAATCGAGGCGGTCACGCTGTAACCGGTCCTGGGCGCGTTTAACGGCGTCGCGCAGGTCAGTAAGGCTGTAACCGTCAGGATAGGTGCCCTCACCACGTCCGTATTTGGTGGCAATCACGGCATCAGGGGCAATGTCAGATAATACTTTGCCTAAATAGCTTTCACTCTGACCGCCACCATACACATCGGCGGTATCAAAAAAAGTGATACCATCATCAACGGCCTGGGTAAGCACTGCCATCGCGGTTTGCTCATCAATGGGGCCAAAATCCCCACCCAGTTGCCAGCAGCCCAGGCCCACTTCACTTACCTTGAGTGCCGATGAGCCTAAAATGCGTGACTTAATACGTTGTGCTGACATGGTGTCTCTCCATTTATAAAACCACGATAATACATGGTTAGGTTTGAATCATGTACGACCAGACGCTAACAGCGACATGGTGAATTGAGATGATGCATTTAACTACAAGCATTACTAAATTTGTTTATGCTGTGGTTGTTTAGAAACCAGTAAAGGTTAATAACTAAAGATAATCAATATCATAGCGCAACTATAACGTTATGATGGGCACGTTAAAAGTGGTACGATGAAAGATGCTGACGATTTGTTGTACCCGTGATTGTCTGCACAGGGGATGATTGTTCATCCCCTGTGCAGGTTTTTAAATTCCTTAAGCGAGGTAGTTCTATTGGTATTTGGGCTTGCTGGTACGGGTGGTTTTAGGCTTGTGCCTGTTGCCCGACGCGTTGGCATTTGCCGCCGTTCTGATCCCGGTATGCTTGGTTAACGCCCGCTCGCCCCGGCGCGGCTTTGCTGCACGCTGGCGCTTTTCATTAGCACTTTCTGGCGGTACCAGGTGCTGCGGGCCACGGCCAATCAGATCCTCACGGCCCATCTTAACCAGCGCTTTACGAATTTGAGCAAAATTCTTCGGGTCATGATAACGCAGCATGGCTTTATGCAGACGGCGATGAATTTCGCCTTTGGCTGAAGGCACGGTTTCACTGTCTTTCTTAACCTTACGCAGCGAGTTAACCTCGGTGTGGTACAAGGTCGTTGCAGTGGCCATGGGCGACGGATAAAAGTTTTGTACCTGATCCAGTTTAAAGCGATTTTCTTTTAACCAGATAGCCAGCTCCAACATGTCTTCGTCGGTAGTGCCGGGGTGCGAGGCAATAAAATACGGGATCAGGTATTGCTCTTTTCCGGCCTCTTTAGAGTATTTGTCGAACAGCTCTTTAAAGCGGTAGTAGGTGCCCATACCAGGCTTCATCATTTTACTTAACGGGCCATCTTCGGTGTGTTCAGGGGCAATTTTTAAGTAACCGCCAACATGATGCTTGGCTAACTCTTTTACATAAGCCGGATCTTCTATGGCCAGGTCGTAGCGTACACCAGAGGCGATAAGAATTTTTTTGATCCCCGGTAAATCACGCGCGCGTCGATACAAATTAATGGTGGGCGCATGATCGGTATCCATATGGGCACAAATCGACGGGTACACGCAGGATGGCCGGCGACAGGTCGCCTCGGCCTTGGCGCTTTTACAGCGCAAGCGGTACATGTTCGCCGTGGGCCCGCCTAAATCGGAGATAACGCCCGTAAAGCCCGGTACCGTATCGCGGATTTGCTCAATTTCACGAATAATGGAATCTTCTGAACGGCTTTGAATAATGCGCCCTTCGTGTTCGGTAATCGAACAGAAAGTACAGCCGCCAAAACAGCCGCGCATAATATTCACTGAAAACCGGATCATGTCGTAAGCAGGGATCTTGGCATCGCCATAGGCCGGATGCGGCACACGCTGGTAAGGTAAATCGAACACCGCGTCCATTTCTTCGGTTTCAAGGGGCATAGCGGGTGGGTTTATCCAAATATGCCGATCGCCGTGGCGTTGCAATAAGGCGCGTGCGCAGCCCGGGTTGGTTTCCTGATGCAAAATTCGGTTGGCGTGGGCATAGAGTGTTTTATTGTCACGCACCACTTCATAAGCGGGCAATTTTACATACACGTTTTCCCACGGCTTACGACGCTCGGCCGGCTGCACCACAATGGCTTTTGCAGTTTCGGGCGCAGCTGGCTCGGTTTTATTTTCATTTTTGCCGTCGCAATCCGGTTCCATCACATAGGGGCTGGGCAGCGGATCGATTTTACCTGGCCGGTCGAGGGATGTGGAGTCAACTCCCTGCCATTCTGGTAAGGGTTGTTTGACGATAATGGCAGTGCCGCGCACATCTGTGATGTCGGCAATAGCTTCGCCGGCGGCTAAGCGGTGAGTAACCTCTACCAGCGGCCGTTCGGCATTACCAAACATCAATAAGTCAGCTTTGGCATCGAACAATACCGACCGGCGAACCTTTTCTGACCAATAGTCATAATGGGCGATGCGTCGCAGGCTGCCTTCGATACCGCCAATAATAATAGGCACGTCTTTAAAGGCTTCACGACAGCGCTGGGAGTACACCGTGACTGCGCGATCGGGGCGTTTACCGCCTTCATTATTGGGCGTGTAGGCATCGTCGTGACGGAGTTTTTTGTCGGCGGTATAACGGTTAATCATCGAATCCATGTTACCCGCTGTAACACCAAAATAGAGGTTGGGCTTACCCAGCTTCATGAAATCGTTTTTATTTGTCCAGTCTGGCTGGGCGATAATACCCACTCTGAAACCGTGAGCTTCAAGCAACCGTCCTATAATAGCCATGCCAAAACTGGGATGATCCACATACGCATCGCCGGTGACTAAAATGATGTCACAGCTGTCCCAGCCAAGCTCATCCATTTCGGCCCGCGACATAGGTAAAAAAGGTGCGCTGCCATAACAGTGGGCCCAATACTTGGGATACGAGAACAGGCTGCGATCAGCCTTAATAGTTGCTTGCATGGAATTCTTCAGAAGGTAGTGGAAACGCGGCGATTATAGCAAACATCAAAGCCGGAAAGTAGCGTAGTGTTAACCACTAACCGGTTAATATTTGTGCGCTGTTAAGTGCTTTGTACACCGCGCGTAAAAAGCGCCGCTAACGTATGACTTGCCGGGCCCACTGAATAAGCTGCGCAGCCGGCATGGCACCGGCCTGGCGCGCCGTTTCAGTGCCTTGTTTAAACACCAACATGCAGGGAATACTGCGTATAGCATACTGTTGACTTAAGGCCTGATTCGCCTGGGTATCGACCTTTGCTAATACCGCGCTGCCTGTTAGCGCTGCGGCGGCTTGCGCAAATGCCGGTGCCATGGCTTTACAGGGGCCACACCAGTCGGCCCAAAAATCAACAATAACGGGTAAGTCAGATTTTTGTACGAAACGTGCAAAATTAGCCTGCTCAAGCGTTATCGGACTGGCTGGCAGCAACGGCTGCTTGCATTTTCCGCAGGTGGGCGAGTCGTTAAGGCGCGTCGCCGGACTGCGGTTAATCGCCTGGCAAGAAGGACATACAATTTGAATAGCGCTCATCAGTGTTTACCGTTGTTTAAATTTAACCGCGGTGTAAGGCGAAGATCTCACACCGCAAAGACTGTAAGGTTTTACCCACCAATCCTACTGCTTTTGCACGGCGTAAATCAACGTGTGCCAGGCCGCTGATTGATTGGTTTATCAGGTTAATCAATCAACCAATAGAGCGCGTTCAAGCAAATCTACTCCTGCGCTGCCAGGTAAGCATTAAACAACACCAGGGTGTGTTCCAGCTCATGTTCCAGTTGCCGGAACAGGGGCGGGAACTGCTCAAATTCGAAGTTACCGGCGTTCTTTTCTAACTCGCTGAGGGTTTTGTGTAATGCCACAGCGCCCACGTCACCGCTGTTACCTTTAAAGGCATGGGCTGCAAAGCGGATACCCTCACGGTTTTGCTCAGCCAGTGCATTGTTAAGATCTTGCATTTTCTGCTCACTGCTTGCTATGAACAGCTGGATCAGCTTTGTCATTAAGTTTTCACGTCTGCCTAAACGCTCAAGCGCCTGGTCTTTTTGCCACAACTCGTTACTGGCTGGCGCGGTATATTGCGCTTGAGGCGGAGCATCTGCAGTTAATTGCTCATTTTCTGTCAGCGCTGCGCCCATATGTTGGGCTAATTTGCGTTCCAGCAATACCGGGTCGACAGGTTTGGTAATAAAGTCGCTCATGCCGGCGGCATAACATTTTTCGCTTTCACCCTGCATGGCATTTGCCGTCATAGCGATAATGGGTATTGTTTTGTTGTCTTCTCCCGCGGCACCATTGCGGATGGCTTTGGTTGCCTCATAGCCATCCATCACTGGCATATTGCAGTCCATGAGGACGGCATTAAAAGGCTGACTCGCTTCTTTGAGCATGGTGATGGCTTCCTGGCCGTTTTTAGCAATAAGAATTTCACTTCCCAATGGCTCAAGAATGTATCGTGCTACCTGTGTATTAATTTCGTTGTCGTCCACAACTAATATATTCCCTGACAGTACCCGGTTTTTCAGTGCCTGGTTGCTCTTGCCGGGAATGTCATGGCCCCGGCGTTCGGTGTCGGTGGTTAAGCTGGGAGTATCATTACTACGCGCGTTTAACAGGGTCGAGAGCAATACCGAACGATACACTGGTTTTACTAAGTTGATGGCATTTACCGGCAAGTCAGCTGTAGGGATGACCTGTTCAGACAATATCACCAGTTTAGGCAAAGGTTCATCGCCAGTCAGGCTCAGCCAAAAGCTGGTAAATGCTTCATAATCAGGGTGTTCGCTGTCAACAATTAACAATGAAAGTGGCGCGAGATCGCTGGGTGTAATGGGGGCGCTTAGCTCAGCCAGGGTGCCCTGGTTATTAACAATAAAGCGGCTGATGACATCGCGCAACGGCGGCGTTGCGATCATTATGCCGACACTTGAGTTGGCCAGACGCGCATTGCCATCATTGGGTTTTTCCTGCCACTCCTTGGTGGGCACAGTAAAGGTAAAGACCGATCCTTTGCCCGGTTGTGAGCTGACCGATATTTTACCTCCCAAAATAGTAATGATTTCCTTACTAATAGAAAGGCCCAGTCCGGTACCGCCATACCTGGCTGATATGGTATTGTCAGCCTGCGTAAAGGCGTTAAACAACCTGGCTAATTTCGCTTCTGCGATACCAATACCGGTATCGGCTATTTCGACATGCAGATAACTGGTAGTGGCGGTTATTTCACTCCAGGCTTTTACGGCAATGTGACCGTTTTGTGTAAATTTTATCGCATTGCTGAGCAGGTTGTTGATGACTTGCGTTAAGCGGTGCGGGTCACTGTTAATCGAAACAAAATGCAAATCGTTGGTGTCGATATAAAACCCCAGGCGTTTCTCGTTGGCAACCACCGACATGGTGCTGGTGATGCTTTCCAGTAATGCCTCCGGGTTGAACTGCTGATACTCCAGCTCCAGTTTACCGGCTTCTATTTTGGATAAATCCAGTATATCGTTAATCAGCCGCCGCAATGACTCGACGCTGTTTTCGGCCATCTGCACCAGCTTTTTCTGCTTGGTGTTGAGTGGCTCTTGCTTGAGTAAACCGGTGGCCCCAACTATGCCGTTTAATGGAGTACGCATTTCGTGGCTGATAGTAGAAATAAAGTTAGACTTTAGCTGACTAACCTCCAGTGCCTTATCTCTGGCTTTCTCCAGCTCAAAGGTGCGCTTGGCAATGGTCTTTTCTAACCCTTTATTGACCGATACTATGTCAAGCTGCGCCTGCTTTTCGCTGGTAATATCACTCACCGCAATGGCATAAGCGGCGTTAGAATCCCTGTTGTCTATTTTGGCCACTTTCGTGTGCAGCCATTTTATGCCGTTATCGTGGCAGGAAGGCTGCCAGTCGTAACCGCTAAAATCAAAAGTGTTATCGGCATTGGCGATCCGATGCGCTAACTCCTCATCGCCATAATAGCCTAAAAACGCCGCCACGGGTTTGCCCTTTACGGCATTAAGGTGGGCATTAAACAGACGCTCGAAGGCATAATTAACAGTGTTAATTCGCCACTGTTTATCAACGGTAATAATCGCATCTTCGGCTACATCAACGGCCGCTTTGGCTTCTTCGGCAACACTTAGCAAGCTGCTTAAGCGCCGATTATTACGATGTAACATATACAGCGCCAGCAACGACAGAACCAGTACACCGAAAAGCGCTATAAAGGTGTCCGCGCGGCGGTTGTTAAGCGCCGCAGCATAATAGCTATCGGGCAGTAAGATGGTAGCTGTTAACTGACCACCGCGTTCATGGGCGGCAACCACCAGTCTGGTTGACTTACCCCACAATAACGCATCGTCCTTTTGATAATTCACCAGTGAGGTGTCACCGTGCACCCTTTGCAAATAGGTGGTGTGGAGCATCTGTTTTGCCGCCAGGTCACGGCTATACTGCAGTGCTGTGTCGGGATGCTTTATAAAATAGCCATCGACATCGGTTAGCAGCACTTGATAGTCTTTAGTAACCAGGTGATCCAATGCGTTGAGAAGGTAACTGACGTCAACGTTAGCGATAACAATACCAAACAGCTGGTTAGCCTCGTCATATATCGGTTTTGCCAGCCGCAAAGTGGGCTGGTACGGAAAGGTAATTCGGCCAAACTCGCGGTTTAAATCAATCACCGACACAAACAACTGTTCTTCGTGTAATGAAGTGGTTTCGGTAAAATAGTAGCGTTCGCTTTTATTTTGCAGATCGTTGCTCGCGCGCGGTACCACTTTGCCATTAAGGCGTTCAACGCGCAGCATTTCCTGGCCTTTGGCATCAATAACGCGAAGCTGAAAGTAAGCCTGGTTGTTTTCCATAAAGCTGGTAAATATGTTGCTTAAACGGCCTTTCCAAAGCTCGGTGGTTGTGCCATCAAGGGGGTCTACCCCATCATTAGTGGCGGCACGGGTAAGCCCACTGATGGGCGGCGTAGAATATAAAAATGTAATGTCTTCTTTAAACGCCCGGTATTCGCTGCTTATCAGCGTTTCGATTTCGCTTAAGTTGATGTCAAAATCGGCAACGAGTGTTTTGTTATAAGCGCTGACGATTTTTTGATCGGCAAAATAGGTAATGACGCCCACAAAAAACACAGCGGTTAATGCAAACAGCGGAAAGGAAAAACGCATACTCATTTAATAGTTGCCTAACGATAGTATTAACAGAGGCCGTCGTTATGGTGAGGCATAAAAGACGGCCTGGGTATGTGTAATTAATAGGTGTAAAAGTAAAAAAAAGCAAAGCAAAACCAGCGAATCAGTTAAGTTCTACTATACTCACTGAGAATGTGGCGCGCGATTCCCGCAGATGTAACAGGACAGATTACAAGGCAAAGCAGTTTTATGAAGCTGGATTTTAATAAAGGACTAATACTGGCAGTCGATGATCAGGCAGCAGACCTGCTGATTGTTGAGCATGCGTTGAGTGATTACTACACGGTAGTTACCACGACATCTCCCGAAAAAGCCCTCTCTTTGGCACGTGAGTTAACCCCCGACATTATTTTACTCGACATTGAAATGCCAGAAATGGATGGCTTTACCCTGTGTAAAGCACTTCAGGCAATTCCCGCGCTGTCCGGCTCGACATTCATGTTTATTACCTCCCATTCAGATGTCACCTTTGAGACCAGGGCGTTGTCGCTGGGGGCCGCTGACTTTATCTCTAAACCCATTAACCTGGACATTTGTCGGTTGCGGGTTAAAAGTCAGATGACCATTAAACAGCAGGCCAGTTCGCTGCATCAGGCGTATTCCATTCTTCATCGGGAAAAAATGCATTTAAGTACTATTTTACAGTCTATTGGTGACGCGGTTATTGCCACCGACATTAATGAAGTGATTACCTTTATTAACCCCGTCGCGCAGCGCTTAACAGGCTGGTGTCAGAAAGAGGCGGTGGGGCAAAAACTGACCGATGTGATGGTGTTACGGGACGCCTCAAGCGGTGAGACAATGATAAACCCGTTAATCGTGGCACTGGAACAAAAGCGCACAGTGGCGATGGCACTCAATGCCGAGATTGTCAGTAAGGATGGCAATTGTTACCGGGTAGAAGATTCAGCCAGTCCCATTCTGGACATGGAAGGAAATCATATTATCGGCGGCGTCATCGTGTTTCAGGATGTCACCGACGCCATTGCCATGACAACCAAAATGACGCACCTGACCAACCATGACCAGCTCACTGGTTTGCCAAACCGGATTTTACTGTACGATCGCATGCTGCAGGCAATTAACAACATTAGTCACACTGATCGTATGGTCACCGCACTGCTCATTGATCTCGATAACTTTAAGTATATCAACGACTCACTAGGGCACCATGTGGGCGATGCGATTATTCAGCAGGTGGCCAAGCGATTAGAAGGGGTGTGCGATCCCTATACGACGGTATCCCGCATTGGTGGCGACGAATTTGTGGTATTGCTCAGTGACTGCAGTTCTATGGGTTATATTAATACGATTGCCAGCAGTGTTATAGAAACCGTGAATGCGCCGGTAGCGGTCGACGGTGACGTTCACCGGCTGTCGATAAGTATGGGGGTGAGCATCTACCCAACGGATGCCCGCTCGCCTGAAGAGATGTTGCGTCACGCCGATACAGCCATGTATAAGGTAAAAAGCGAGGGTAAAAATCACTTTTCGTTTTTTGCCGATGAACTGTCAGAAGACTTAAAAGAGCGTGTGAACGTCGAAAAGATGCTCCATCATAGTCTCGATGCAGACGCTTTGCTGGTGTATTTTCAGCCTAAATACAGTCTCATTGACGGACATTTAACCGGCATGGAAGCGCTGGTCAGAATGAAGCGGTGTGATGGCAGTATTATGACACCCTATCATTTTATACCGGTAGCTGAAGAGTCGGGTCTTATTATCCGGCTCGGTAAACAGGTGCTGGATAAAAGCTGTAAACAGGCAAAGGCGTGGTTCGATGCAGGCAAGCCCGTTAAAGTGGCGGTGAATATCGGGGCATCGCAATTTAATGAGTTTGGCTTTACCAAAACCGTCGCCGATACCTTATACAAATATGATTTATCGCCGGAGTGGCTGGAGTTAGAAATTACCGAGTCTGCGTTGATTCAAAACATTAATAGCGCCAAAAAAGCAATAATGTCGTTGCAACGCCTGGGGGTGTCTATTGCTCTGGATGATTTTGGTACCGGTTATTCAAGTTTGTCTTACCTGCGAAGCTTTAATTTTGACGTGTTAAAAATTGATCGCTCGTTTATTCTGGATATTGACTCCGATGAGCAAGCGGTAAGGATTGTTAAAGCTATTATTGATTTAGCCGATTCACTAAGATTGGAAGTTGTGTGTGAGGGTATCGAAACACAAGCACAATTGGTAGCATTACAAACCATGGGGTGTGAGCAGGGGCAGGGCTTTTACTTTGCTAAGCCACAACCCGCTGAAGCGCTGGAGAGTGCCTGGGAAGCCCGTTACTGAGAGCTTGTCAATTAAAGCATCAATGAACGTTAATCAATTAATGTACATCAGTGACTGTACATCAGAATAAATACAGCAATAAAAGCATTCGCCTGCTGTGAACCAGAGAGTCAGACTATGGCCAAGATTGACACCTCCGTATTGCAACCCCACTCGTTTAGCGACAAAACGTTAGCAGATTGCAGGGTATTGATTGTTGACGATGAGGAAGCCAGCCGGTTGGTGTTATCTTCCGTCCTGGAAGAGTTTTTTCAATGCACCTGTATTGGCGACAGCGCCAGTGTCATAAGAACCTGCGAACAAATACAGCCCGATCTGATTCTGCTTGACGTAAATATGCCCGGCAAAGACGGGTTAACCCTTTGTGGTGAACTTAAGCAAACAACACACTCTGCGGCTATTCCGGTGATGTTTATCACCGGCGGCGGCGATGCCGCACTTCAGGATACCTGTTGGGAAGCCGGCGCGTCAGACTTCATTGCCAAACCAGTGGTAGCGTCGACCCTTATCCACCGGGTAAAAAATGTGTTGCAGAGTAAACTGCGTTTAGAGCTAATTAGCGAAATGACCTTCCGCGATCAGCTTACCGGGTTATATAACCGTTATTATCTGACCACCGAAATACCCACCATGTTGAAACACCTTATCAGAGAGCAACAGCCGCTGGGCGTGATTATGATGGATATCGATAATTTTAAAGGTTTTAACGATACCTATGGACATGTTGAAGGTGATAAGTGTTTGCACGCGGTGGCCACAGCGCTAAAAAGCTGTCTGCGACGTCCACAGGACTTTGCCATGCGATATGGTGGTGAGGAGTTCCTGGTATTTCTGCCCAATACCAGTCAGGAAGGCTGCGAAACAGTGGGTAACGCCATGGTAGAGTCAGTGCAGGCGCTGCACATCACCAATTCAATCAGTCCCTACAAAGAAGTAACGGTAAGTGCCGGCTATATTGTGATGCAGCCCGAACATTCATCGAAGCTCGAAGACATTATTAACCAGGCCGATGAGCAATTGTACGAGGCAAAAGCGGCCGGTAAAAACCGACTCATTGGCCGCAGCCACTGCTAAATAACAGGTGCTAAATAAAAGACGGCGTATGCTGCACAGCGTTGTACCGGTAACAGAATGATGCCGCAGTTCAGCCGTGCCATGTAACCCTGGGTTGGGTATACTATCGGGCTTGAGCTTTTTGGTGGGGTTTAACATGCAATACTGGTTATTTAAGTCTGAGCCCGATGTGTTTGGTATTGCGCATCTGGCTAACCGTCCTGATCAAACTGAACCCTGGGATGGGGTGCGCAATTATCAGGCGCGCAACTTTTTGCGCGATGAAGTCGGGCTTGGCGATCGGGTGTTTTTTTACCATTCCAGCTGTAAAACAGTGGGCATCGCCGGTGTTGTTGAAATAGTGCGGGCAGGCTATGCGGATCCGAGCCAGTTTGACCCTGAGTCGGACTATTATGACCCAAAGGCCAGCCGGGAAAAGCCGCGCTGGTACAGTGTCGATGTAAAGCTGGTGGAATGTTTTGATCACATTCTGACACTTAAAGACATTAAAGCCAATCCACACATTCGGGAACTGGGTCTGGTTAAAAAAGGTCATCGGCTATCGGTAATGCCAGTGACGCACGACGAGTGGCAGGTATTGTATGGTATGGCGAAGGCCTGAACTCCCTGCTGTACAGCAATGCACAGTCATGGTTAACAGGCCCGCATAAGACAGCGCCTTAGGTTACCTGGATTGCCACAGCTCGCGTAGCCCTTGTTGGCCATACTGGCCCGGTAAGCCCCACAAAAAAGGCTCTGGCTGAGTCATGCGCCCCTGCTCAAATTCAAACCCGTCAGGCCGGTCTTTGGCCACGAGTAACGGCCCGTCTAAATCAACAAATTGTACGTCTGCACACAAACCATAGGCAGGTGCCATGGCCAGTGACGACCCCACCATACAACCCACCATTACCTGTAAGTGGTGGTCGCGGGCCGCGTGCAGCGTGCGGATAGCTTCGGTAAGACCACCGGTTTTATCCAGTTTAATGTTGACGGCCTGATAATAGTTAGCCAGCCGCGCGATATCACTGCTGACATGGCAGGACTCGTCGGCACACAATATAATCGGGCTATTAATGTTAGCCAGTTCGTTGTCTGCACTGGCGGCTAGCGGCTGCTCAATCAGTACTACGCCTAAGTTAGCCATGTCAGGTAACAGGGCACTGAGTAAATCCGCTTGCCAGCCCTCATTGGCATCAATAATAAGGCGACTCTGCGGCGACGCCTGGTGTACCGCAGCTAAGCGTTCCAACACATCGTGCTCATCGAGTTTTATTTTAATCAGCGGTGCATTTTTGATGGCTTCGGCCTGAGCTTGCATACCGGCAGGTGTGTCGATACTCAGCGTTTGCGCGGTGTAGCAGCGTTGATTTACGCGCAAATTGGTTAACGATGCTACCGATTTACCGGTTAGCTTTGCTTTTAAATCCCACAGGGCGGCATCGAGAGCGTTGCGTGCAGCGCCTGCGGGCAGTAGCGTGAGCAAATCTTCGGTGTCGCTGACACCGGCTAATTTAGGCGCCACTTGTGCGAGCTGCTCAAGGACGCTGTCGGTTGATTCACCATAGCGTCCGTAAGGTACCGATTCGCCCCAGCCAAAATAGCTGCCATCAGACACCATAACAGTGATCACATCGGCCTGGGTTTTAGCCCCTCTGGAAATGCGAAACTCCCGGGCCAGGGTAAAGGATTCTGTAAAGGCTTTTAGAGCAAGACTCATCCAAGGGCCTCCACCAATGGTCCTACGCCGTGGCGAATGGGATCAACACAGGGCAGGCCAAGTCGCTCGGTGACATCTTTGCAGTAAGTCAGTGCTTCAACGTCACTCACCGACGAGGTGTTAACCGAAACACCGATAATTTTAACGGCGGGATTGGTGACGCGTGCCGCATTTAAATTCATATTGATAACCTGTTCAAGACTCGGTAAAGGACGCCCTGGTATAGCCCGCATATGCGCCCGGTTAAGAGCATGACATATCACCAGCGCATCGGGTTGTGCACCATGCAATAATCCCATACTTACGCCAGCAAATGCCGGGTGAAAGAGCGAACCCTGACCTTCCACCAGATCCCAGTGGTCTTCGCTGTTGGCTGGGCATAATGCTTCTACCGCACCAGAGATAAAGTCGGATATCACACAATCCACCGCAACGCCTTCACCCGCGACTAAAATACCGCTTTGGCCGGTAGCGCGAAAGGTTGCGTTTGCTCCTTTAGCCTGCAGCGCCCTGGCCAGACTCAGCGTAGTGTACATTTTGCCCACTGAGCAGTCGGTGCCCACGGTTAACAGTCGCTTGCCGCTGCGCGGAACACCGGTTCCGGTTTTAAACCTGGTGGTGGGGTGGCGAATATCGATGAGTTGTCGACCAAGTTCGGCCGCTTTAGCGGCTACTTCCGGAATATCGGTGAGTTTGTCATGTAAACCGTTAATGATATCCATGCCGGCTTCCAGCGCTTCTATAATTGAGTCAATCAGTGATGTATCGAGAACGCCGCCACTGTTGGCAAACCCCAGCACAAACCCCTTTGCACCTTGCTGTGCGCCTTCCTGAATCGACATAGAGGGTAAGCCGGTGGTCACGCTGCAACCCGGTAGAGAAAATTCACCTATGCACTTTTCCGGGCTCCAATCAGCCGCACTCTTGGCCATTTTGATACTAAGCGGATCGGTTGCCTGACCAATAAATAATAAATACGGAGAAGGTAAGTTCATGAATACTCCTAAAACCTGTTTAATGTGCCGGTCATTTCACTGACCGCAGAAGAACGCAATTTTTGGCGAATAACCCTAATGGTATCGCTGGCTGAATGCCAGCGTTATTCTTTAAAAATAATTGTTCTTTCGCTGCAGCAGGCCTTATTGATAAGCGGCAAGTTTATCCAGGTAGACTTGTTTTTCGTCGTCGGGTAACCAGGTCACTTTAAACGCATTCTCCATCAGCGTTTTAAGCTCTGCACGGCTAAAGTTGCCCTCTTGCTGCAGTGCCATCAGGTTTTCATTCATGTAGGCTCTGAAATAAGCAGGGTCATCCGAATTAATGGTGGCCAGTAAACCTTTGTCGAGCATCTGGCGTATTTCGTTGGCGGTCAGGGACTGCACCACAAACTGATTGGAAACCGGGCAAATGGTGAGACCTAAATTATGTGATTTTATGAGTTCACACAGGGCCGCTGACTCTAATGCATTGACCCCATGATCAATACGGTCAACGCCAATAATTTCGATAACCTGGCGAATGTTTTCCAGCGTATTTTTTTGATTTACGTCGCAGTGCATTGTGAGTTTCAGGCCCCATTCCCGCGCCAGTTTAAAGACTTCACGAAACTTAACCGGTGGGTTGTTGTGTTCGTCTGAGTCAAGGCCCACGCCAACCAGCCAACCTAAGTAAGGCTTGGCCATATGTAAGTGCTCCATGGCCGACTCGGCTGACATATCGCGCAAAAAACACATGATCAGTTGACTCTTAATGCCCAGTTCCTGTTCGGCAGCGGTCTGCGCTTTACGAATACCGGTAATCACCGTATCAAATGCAATGCCGCGGCTGGTGTGGCCCTGCGGGTCAAAAAATATTTCTGTGTAAACCACATTTTGTGCGGCTGCTTTGGCGAGGTAATCCCAGGTGAGTTGATAAAAATCCTGTTCATCAATTAATACGCTCATTCCGGCGTAATAAATCTTTAAAAACGATGGCAGATCATGAAAATCGTAGGCTGCAATCAGCGCTTCAGGTGTGTCATAGGGTAAATCAATGTTATTTTTCTTGGCTAAAGCAAAACTTAATTCAGGCTCTAATGTGCCCTCTATATGCACATGTAACTCGGCTTTTGGCATACCTTCGATAAATGCTTGCATACGCACTCCGTATTATTATCAGGCTGGAAATTATGATACTGCGGACAGTGCTGCAAGTATTATTCCCTCAGGCGCGTAAACTTAAGCAATTGTAATAAATAGAGTAAGTGAATTAATCGGAATCTGTCATGAGTCAATTTGGTGCAGGGCTGCTCAACTAGAGGGCTGGCGTGCTATGCCATGGTTCAGCGTCTTAGTTTTGGTTTACCCCGCTGCCAGAACTGAGCACCGTCATAGGGTAAATCATCTTCGACGATAAAGGTTTTGTCGGCAATAATGGCGCCGTTTAGTTCCAGTGTCATGCGCCAGTCGCCAACTTTGTTGTCGAGCGGCTCCCACAGTGTATCGCCGAGGTAAAAATCCCAGTTATTTGAGCGGATATATTCTTCGCCGTCAAAGGGGGGCATGGGGTTACCTTCTTCATCGGGAATATCAGGATGGTAAATACAGTAGCGAACCTGCTGGTTTTTGGCGCGCTTTATATTCACAATAAAGCCAAATTCGATATCCAGCTCCAAAGGAATATAATTGGTAAACGTTTTTATTTTGGGCAGTGCTTTATCGTCTGCGTCCCACTTGGTGTGGATACCATAAGTCACAATTTCAATAATGGGTTTGGGTTTGGCCATAAAGGTTCGCTATCTGACTCGTTTTATTTGTATGATAATTGTGGATTTTAACAAAAATAGACAAGGAATTGTGTAGCAAATATGAAAAAGCTTATTATCAGTGCGCTGTTAAGCTGGTCGTTGGCAGGTTGGTATGCCACGGCTGCTAACCGCGTAGCCTTTGACGCAGAGGCTGTATTGCCATCTACCGAACAACCCGTTGATGTGTCGTTTCAGGCCGTTACCTGGCGCCATGACACCCTGATCGCGTCGGGCATGGGGGGCGGTATTTTTGCCTCGTCTGATAATGGTATCAGCTGGCGACAATTGCCGGCGCCCCCTGACAGCGACACATTGCAGTTTCGCGACAATCAGTTACTCAATAATGATCGCTTAGTGCTGATGTCGGCAGGAGAAGGCGTAAGTTCCGGGGTATTTATCAGCGACGATTTTGGTCTGAGCTGGCGTCGGGTAGCCACCGGCAATAGTGAAACAACGTTTTATGATTGTTTTTATATGCTCGATGAGCAACAAGGCTGGCTGTATGGCGATGCCGACGAACAAGGCCTGTTTGTATTGCATACCGGTGATGGGGCGCTGAGTTGGCAACGGATGGCGTTGCCACTTGCGGCGCAGCCCGGTGAAGGCGGGTTTGCCTCAAGCGGCACCTGTTTAAATTCGCTAAGCGCAGAGCCTGGCGTAATCATAGGCACCGGAAACGGCGCAAACTCAAGGTTAATCGTTAACCGACAAGGGCAGTGGCGGGCTATTGAGAGCCCTATTTCTGGCGGAGAAGCGGGTGGCATTTTCTCGGTGCAAAGTACCCCAGACACCATCTATGTGAGTGGCGGCAGCTTAAAACACGCCGAACACCCCGCGCAGATGTGGCGATATGCGGTGTCGCAACAACGCTGGCATGCCTTACCGCAATTGCCGATGAAGGGTGCTGTGTATGGTTCTGCGCTGCTTTCTACCGCTTCCGGGCTGAGCATTTGGGTGAGTAATCCGCAAGGGGTATGGTATTTGCCCGCAGAGGCTAACAGCTGGCAACAGGTGAGTCGGTCAAACATTTGGAGTCTGGCCTGTAAAGACCGGGTGGGCTGCGTTGGAGTGGGCAAAAATGGCACTATTGAACGTTACCTGCCAAAGGCGTAGCAGAGTACGTAAAAAGTGCTCAGCAGGGGCCAACTCGCCTCGGGCAAACCCGGAGTCAGCGCAGACTGAGCAACCATCACAGTTGCGGGGCTTGCTAATTGAGAGTTTGCCTATACATCGTTAGTTGCAGTAAAACTCAGGACGCTCTATGGACAAAGCACTACAGCTAAGGCGAGCAAAACGACACGCATTACTTTGGTTGCTGGGCGCTGCGCTGCTGTTTGTGGCGCTGAGTGTTTATCAGTCCTTACAGCCAGAGGCGGCCACTGTAACCTGGGTACCGTTACTCAAAATGATGGCTGAAGCCGCGCTGATAGGCGGACTCGCCGATTGGTTTGCCGTGTCTGCACTGTTCAGGCCGATACCGGCGTTTAAGCCTATCCCGCACACCAATATTGTCGCGCGTAACCAGTCTGCGATAGCGCAAAACCTGGCGCAGTTTGTGAAGGATAAGTTTTTTCATGCTGCGGCGATTGAAGTGCTGGTCAGCAAAAGTGAACCGGCAAAAGCCACCGGACACTGGCTTGCACAGCGCCATAATGCCAAACGCCTGGCCCGTTATGTGAGCGATTCGTTGGCCGGCTTTTTACATATACTGGATGATACGCCGATTCAAACTGCACTGAGACGTGCGGTAAATCGCGGCCTGCGCAAGTTGCCGTTGGCCAGTATTGTAGCCGGTATATTACGGATACTGACCAAAAATGGTCGTCATCAACAGATTGTAAATAAATTAGTTGATAAGCTCGCGACCGCGCTGCAGAGCGAGGAAAGTCAGGCACTTATAGCTCAAAAACTGACTCTGTGGCTTAAAACCGAGCATAGCCGTCTGGAAAAGTTACTGCCAAGTAGCTGGCTCAGCGCTCAAGGGGCCGAAATTGCGGTCAGTGCGATGTCGCACACGTTGCAGGATATCAACCAGGATCCCCAGCATCCCATTCGCCATGCCCTTGATGAACACATCAATCAGTTCATTGATAATCTTGAGTCCGATACACGGCTGCAACAGCAGCTTGAAGGTTTCCGCGATCGGTTGTTGGAGAGTCCGGCACTGCACGATTACCTGCAACGTGTCTGGCAGGATATTCATCAATGGTTATCCAGTGATCTGTCGAAAACAGACGGTCAGGTTGCAGCGCGATTAACGCAGTTTTTTGTCGACTGTGGCGAACGTCTCAATCAGGATGCCGCCTTGCAGCAGGCGGTAAATCACCACTTTGGTGTAGCGGCGCGTTATATAGCACCGGAACTGGCCGGGTTTCTGACCGACCATATTCGTCGCACAATTGAGGGTTGGGATGCTAAGGAAATGTCGGCGCAAATCGAACTTAACATCGGTAAGGATCTGCAAAAAGTGCGTATTAATGGCACCATTGTTGGTGGTCTGATTGGCGGGGCGCTGTTTGGCATCGGGCACGTAATCACCCTGGTATTCTAACGCTCAGTCCTTTGCGTAGGTGTTTTTATGCGGCGGCGCGTTTGGATGCCGTTGTAATGAAGGTGAATGTGATTTTTATTGCGCTGCCATCGTTGGTTTGCTAATAACGTTTAATAGTGTTGAAACAGTAAGGAAGTGTTTTGCAGGATAAAAATATTCAGGTTAAGGACGAAGCTGCGATCAAACATTTACTCAGTCGCATGCCGGCAAGTGTGGCAAACAGCTTTACCGATCGACAACTGATGCATTTAAAAGTGGCATTAGGTGCCAGACAATGGGGCAAACACAAAGTCGACTTCAGAGGCACGTTTCCGGTGCCATTTATGCGCAGTCGCATTTATTATGTTTTTCTTATGGGCCGTAACTTTCGTGAGCTTTCCCGCAGGGAACAAGTTGTGTCTGCATTTAGCCTGGCCGTGTTTATGACCTTGTTTATTACCTTTTCGGTGTTAATGGGCATCCTGGTGTTGTATTTGATAAAGTCGGCCTTAGGCATCAACATATTTAAAGACTTTTCGTTTGGTATTTGGGACTGGTTTAAAGCGTTATGGCAGTAGCCCATCAACGACGACCAAAGTAGGCGTTGTTGGGTCAGGCTACGTCACGCATTTTTGCTAAAAACTCCTGCGCCGCCTGGCGACCCATCCTATAGCCTTTAATTAACTTACCTTTATGCATAGTGAGCCGCTTTACCGGAAAATCCGCCGGCGGCACAATTACCCTGATGCGGCAGTCCGCCGGGGGATGCGCAATAAAGCGCAGTGTCTGGTTATACACCTCACTTCGATGATGGATAGTGTTGATGAGTTCAGGATGATCGGTAAACATTTTGTCGGTAATCCAGGGCGCTTTTTCGGTGGTTTTCTGGTATCCCCAGGGCTGCGATAATACAACCGTAATATCCCGGGCGCCTTGCTCGTAGGCATACCTGACCGGAATCGCATCGGCTACACCACCATCAACATAAAAGTGAGATTCCAACTGCGGCGGGGTGCGATACACCACCGGTAGTGCACAGGTGGCTTCCATCAGCTCATCAAGATTCTCTTTACTCGCCCGGTGGTATTCTGCTTTGCCGGTGTACATATTGGTCACCACAACGATCAGTGGAATGTGCTTTAACAGCGTACCGGGCGGCAGTGGGTAGCGCTGGCACGATTCAGACCACAACCATTTTACATCGGTCATATGGCCTTTCATCATAAAACGCACCGGGTTAAAAAAATCCCGCTGCGTGGCCATGCGAATAATAATGCGCCGGTTGCGCTCAGCATTGCCGCTGACATAACCGGCGGCATTGGTGGCACCGGCTGAAACACCCACCACAAAATCAAAGGGGTAATAGTGTTGTTGCTGAAAGGTGTCGAGCACGCCGGCGGCAAATATACCGCGCATGGCGCCGCCTTCGATAACAAGTGCGCGCTGCATTATAACGCTCCTTATGAGATGGCTGGTGGTGTATTTATGCCTTGCTGATTTACTGTATCGCAAGCCCGCGTCCGGGTGAAATCATTTAACTTAATTGCGCCACATAAATTGGGCTGAGTATACCTGTTGTACAACCCATAGCGGCAGACTGAAGAGCAAAGGGGGCTTTAGACGCATTTAAAAAGCAGGTGAAGCGCCGCCACTTTCAGATTGGCTGCGCTTCATCTGCCGGAGAATGTCCTGCGGGATTAGTGACGCTTGAATGGCGGACGTCCGCTGAAATCTGTTTGCGGTGAGTCATTGGTGATTTCGAATTGGGCTACATCGACCACGCCGACACATTCGGTAGTGCGTTTGTAGGGCGGCTTGCCGCGCATAACCACGGTTTTTACGTTTTCGCAGTTTTCTGTGCTAACCGTTTCAAACTGCGCAACATCAACACTTTTAACTTCCGTAAAACGGCGTTTAAAGGGGGGTTTACCGCTGCGCTCCACAACCGTCACTGTGTTGTTCTGAGCGCCCGAAACTGGTGCATATGTAGCGTTCACCTGCATTGTAATGAGGCAGGATAAGGCAGCGCCAAATAATAATTTTAGTTTCATAAAAAGTAACAGCCTGTGGTGATAGCTAAAATCTATAACAATTATCAATGATGGATGTTTTCCTGATGAGAGGCGCTTAAATTGTTTAATTTTGGTGCGGCCTGGCACGGGTTTGGTGCGTAAGTTGCGGTAAGCAAAAAGAGACGCTTTACAAATCAAGCGCTTGTGAAGTGGCGCTTAATTTGCTGCCTTCGTTATATCGGTGTCTGTGGGCATCTTATTGCGGAGAAAGCAAACATGCGTAACTTCCTGGTCCGGTATGTACTGAGCGCCTTCATATTAACGATGACGGCGGCACAGGCGTCGGCGTTGTCGTTTGCCCTGAGCACCAGCGAAGGCGGCACGCTGTATTTAGGAGACAGTGCACAAGCGCAGTCGTTATTTTTAATTGATACCGGCTCGTCAATGACCATACTGACCCAGGCTACGTTTGAGCAGATAAAACGTCAGCAAGAGGTTACTGAGGCTGGGCTGGTGATAGCCAAATTAGCCAACGGGCGCAAACAAACCGTGCAGTTGTACAACGTGCCGGTCCTCACACTCACCGATGAATGTCAGTTTAACAATGTGAGTGTTGCGGTAATGAACAAAAAACACAATATTTTAGGCATGGAAGTACTAAGCCGTGCAGCCCCCATCAGCATCGCGTTGGCACCAGCAACCCTAACGCTTAACCAGTGCGACAATTCGCATACTGCCATGAATGAGTCTACCGTACGTACTGATGCACGCTAATGCTGTTATCCGTGCAGACGGTGTGTAATTGTTAAAAAAGCAAGCTAACTGCTTGTCATTTTTTAGTGTGCAGAAACTAATCCTCAGGTATCTGGCTCAGACAGTCGCTGTCCTTATAATCACAGAGTATGCCCAGGGTGGCTATTTCATTGTTGGCTACCTGCCTGCCAAGCAAGTCAGACACAAAGGTGCTCAAAATATCCAGGCTAAAGAACGCAACCATTTCAAGGTGAATTAAGTCATCGAAAAGCGTTACATTAATGTGGCGATTCTGCACAGCATTAAACGCCTTCGGATTGGTAATTTTATCTGTGTTCGATGCATACACGAAGGTGGGTGAGGTGTTCTGGTTAAGGTGATTTAATAAATCTGTGTCGGTTAAGCTTACGCCAGATTTGTCATAAACAATTTGTATCGCATTATCAAGAGTCTCTGGTGAGATGAAGGCAGTGTAAAACTTATCTTTATAGCTCATGTTATACAGCGCTTTTGTTGAATAAGCGAAGTCTGTCATGGGCGCAAATAAATAGAGCCGGGCATTGTCAGTGTGTTGGGCAACGGCTTGCGCTGCCAGTGCGCCCATGGAAAACCCAACCAGATGCACAGCTTTGGGCTGCAGGCGCTGTATTTCTGCTAAAAGCGGCGCAGTAAAATCAAGACCAAACTGAAATGACTCTGAGGATTCAGGGCTGGGCACCACAATAACTTCAGCCCCTGTTATATTTTTTAACCATTGCTGATGTACATAAAATATTTCGGCGGGTTGATGATAACCGGGAAAAATGACGATTAATTCGTTTGTGAGTGGCGTCGCACGGGTGCCTTTTTCCGTATCGTTTACAAATCGCCAAATCTTTCGTTTTCTTTCGATTTGAAGATTCATTTCCAAGCTGACGCGCTTATACTTATTGTAATTGTCTGGTAAGTTTAATGTTGTGATGCAGTACTGCTTGGTATCACAGACTTGCCTTTTAACAACATCAGTATCTTCACTATTAAACGGCGATCCTTGAGCACGAGTAATTTCATGGGCAATAAATGAGGCGCAACCACTCAGGCTTAATAATACACAACCAATAATAAATCCTTTTAAATGCATAATCTGCTTCCTGTAGATTAGTTTTACATTAACCTATCATATAAAAAATATTCGTACATCATCGGTGTGCAGGCATAGCGTAAGTGTATTTTTGGCAGAGTGGGTGGTTGCTATGAACAGGCAAGGGATAACTTTTTTTACTAACGCTGTGGGTTAGAGTGACGTTTTACAATACGTTTGGCGTGGTGTTTAACCTCGTCACGTTCACGCCATTTCCATAGTAACTCGCGGTGCTTGTCGATATCTGCCTCAGGAATAATAACCGGGCAATGATACGGCGCCGGTACGGGCGTTTCCATGCTCATTTGGGCAATGGGTGGCATTTGCCAGGGGGCAAACAGATCTTCATTGGCTAAATGGGCAATTTCCGGCACCCAGCGGCGAATAAACTCACCCTGTGGGTCGTTGTCCTGCGCCTGTTTTACCGGATTATAAATCCGCAGCGTATTAGTGCCTGTAACCCCGGCCTGCATTTGAAACTGCGGGTAATGAATACCCGGCTCAAAATCTAAAAACTGGCGGGCCAGATGCTGCACGCCACGACGCCAGTCAATGAGCAGATAATGACTTAAAAAGCTCACCAGCATCGCCCGCATACGAAAATTCAGGTAGCCGGTTTGCGCAACTGAGCGCATACAGGCATCGACCATGGGCACGCCGGTGTTACCGGTTTGCCACGCCTCCAGCAACTGCTCACTGGCAGCATCCTCGCGATACGGAAAGGCCGCGTAGCCAGAATTAATGTGGCGAAACTGCTGCTCACATTCGCTTTCAAATTTTTGAATAAAGTGGCAATGCCAGTGCAATCGCGACACAAATGCGCGCAGCGAAGCGGGCAGTTTACGCCCGGGGGTGACAATGGCCTGATATACCTGGCGGATGCTTAAATTGCCCCACGCCAGGTAAGCCGACAACCTTGAACAACTGTTAATGCTGTTAAGCGGGCTGGAAATGTGGCGGTGATACTGGGCATGTCGCGCTGCAATAAAACTCTGGAGCGTGTCCTGCGCGCGCCTTTCACCACCGGTTTGCATAGCCTTATCGGGACGATGAAGTGCCTCGGATAGCGCCTTGGGCAAGCGCATCACCAGCGAACGATCGGTGAGCCAATGCATTGTTTGCAGCGCCGGAGTTTGTTGTGGTGCACGCATTGCTTCGTGCCAGTGAGTGAGCCACTGGTGTCGCTCCTTCAGTGCACGGACAACCCCGCCATAAGCAAACTCCCGCCAGGTAATTCCCAGCTCGCGAAAGAGTTTGACCAGCTGTTGATCGCGCTGGTAAGTGCAGTGCAGGCCGGTTTCGGCATAGCTGACAACGGTGATCTGCGCAAACTGACCCGCGAGGCGTTTAAAGAAGCTCGCGGCGGACTCGTAGCTGACGTGCATGGCAGCGCCAACGGTTTTCAGTTGTTGCTCTAAGTCTAACAGGCTTTGCCACACAAAACGCCAGTGTCGCTCGCTGTAGTGATCATCGGCCATAATGTCTGGTTCAAATAAATACAGCGGCAATACCGGCGCAGACTGGCTGGCGGCGTATTGTAATGGCGCATGATCCTGCAAGCGCAGATCGCGCTTAAACCATACTACAGTGATTGCCGGGAACGAGTGTTGGGTCACGGTGCTGTGGTGTAAGTGAACAATGGCCGCTTATACGCGATAAAAGGGCGGAAAGATTGCTCACTAGCACAGAGATTGCGCTTTACGCCCTGTACCGAGGCGGGGCAGTGGGGTGTTTGTGTGCCTCTGTGCGGTGCAGCATGCCAGTGCTGAACATGTGGCGAGCCCACCCAAATAACCCGCAACCTGCCGCGGGACGTGATTTGCAGTTACCAGACCAGTTGGTCAGGTAACTGGCATTGCAATTGCACTATTAACAATAAGATTAATCGTCTCTGTCGGGGCACGCCTATGGGTGCCCGCTTAATTCTGCCTGGGGTACTGCTATGTTGTTGCGTCATTATACTCGTTTGTTTAGCCATTGTTGTTGGGGGGTGGCACTGACTACCTTGATAATGGGCTGTGAACCCAATACGACTACCCCACACAACAGCCAGCCAGTGGCGGCACAAGATGACAAAGCGGTAGCGAAAGTTCACCAGTTTAAGGATGAAGTCACTACCCGGCAGACGCTCACGCAGGTAGCGCTGGGCAGACAAGAAGCCGACTTAATGATTCAGAATGTGACCTTACTGAATGTATTTACCCAGGAATGGCTGCCCGAGCAGGATATTGTGATTGCCGCGTCGCGGATTGCCTGGGTGGGCGATGCCGGTACCTGGCCGGGCGTGGCCAAACAGCAGTATGATGCCGAGGGCTTGTGGGCGGTGCCAGGCTTTGGCGAGTCGCATAAGCATATTGAGAGTTCCTATCTTACGCCGGAGTACGAAGCGGCGCTGGTGATCCCCCACGGCAATACCTGGACAGTAGAAGGCTCCCACGAAATTTCTAACGTGGTGGGTAACCGCAATGCCGAGTTCTGGCTTGAGGCAGAGCGCCGCGGCAGTACCTTAAAAATCTTTCCTGCCATTGGCTCGGCTACACCCCCAACCGTATACGAGTCGGGCGGTGGCTACTATGGCTATAAAGAAATGAGCGATTTTTTAAACGCTGATCCGCGGGTGGTAGCACTCGGTGAAGTGATGGACTGGTCGGCAGTGATTAATAGCGATAACGGCGGCCATCAGCGCATTTGGGAAATGATAGAAGCCACCTACGATCACCGCGGTGTAGTGGAAGGCCATGGCATGAACCTTACATCACAAACCGATATCAGCGCGTTTGCGGCCGCGGGGCTGTCCTCTGATCATGAGGTCAGACTGGCCGACGAGGGCATCGAAAAGTTACGTCGTGGTGTATTTTTAGAAATTAAACAAGCCGGTATGGACTCGCTGTTTCCTAAACTACTGGAAATGGGGCTCAAGGACTGGAGCAATATCTCGGTGACCACCGACGATCGTGATGTGTTTGCAACCCTGCAACTGGGCTCAATGGATTACAATATCCGCAGTGCCATTGAACTGGGCGTACCGCTTGAAATAGCCTATCAACTTGGCAGTTACAACACCGCCCGGCATTTTAATATTGACCATTTGGTGGGAGCGATTGCGCCCGGACGCTATGGCGATGTGGTATTGCTCAGCGACCCTCAAACCGTGGAGATAGCGCGGGTTTATGCCAACGGGCAATTAGCGTCTGTTAACGGCGAATACCAATTGGACATACCACAAATTGATTATCCTGAATGGGCAACTGACACCATGAATGTCGGGCGCGAGCTTATTGCCGCTGACTTTGTGATTGAGGCGCCGCCAGGGCGCGATACGGTAAATGCGGCGATTCTTGAGCCGTTTTGGTTTAAAGCGGATTTTATCACCCGCGAGCTGCCGGTATCTGAACAAGGCACCGTGGAGGCCAACCCGGCCGAAAATCTCATCAAAGTGGCGGTGGTTGACCGTTATCATGGTACGGCTGCCGTGTCTAAAATGCTCTGGCAAAATGTTGGCCCCAAAACACCGGGCTCGGCCCTGGCCAGTTCACAGTCTCACGATTTACATAACATCTGGACTATGGGTAACGATGATTATGCTATGGCGCTGGCGGCAAACACCGTTGCCGCTATGGGCGGTGGCTGGGCGCTGGTGAATAACGGTAAAGTAGTGGCAACGGTTAAACTGGATGTGGGCGGCTTAATGACCGCCCGGCCGGTTAATGAGGTTGCCGCCGAAATGGAAGCGTTGCATCACGAAGCCGATAAAATGGAGTGGATAAACGCTACCGGGCTGCCTGAACGCATGCGCTTTGCATTTTTAACTGCAGCGCCGTGGAAATGGCAATTAGTGGCTCCTTATGAGGGCAACCCGGATGGCTTTGTTGACGTCACAACAGGCAATACTCACGCCATAATCTGGTAGGGTAAGCGCCGGTATGAAAAGGTGTATTTTGCCGGCGTGGCGCTGTCTTGTGGACAGGTTCACGGTGCTGATGGCGCTGTGCCTGTTAGCGGTGCCCGTGCAGGCGCATTTACTTAATATGACCCGCGTTGCCGTGACGATTGATGAGCAGGGTATAGTCAGTGCCAGCGTTGATGTTGATTTAACCAAAGAGGCCGGTGGTGGTGAGGCCTACTATGCCTTCAGTCAAATACCAGCGACACTTACGGACGCCAGGTTTGCGTCGTTAGTTAACCGTCTTGAGGCGGCCAGTGTGTTTATGCTGGGTGAGCGAAGGGTGCCTGTGCAGGTCACCCAGGTGGCACTGCCCGACGCACCAAAAGCAGATTTTACGTCGGGGTTGGCCTGGCCGATGACGCGTTTTACCCTGCATGGTCAACTGCCGGACAATTTTACCGCGCAGGCATTACACGTGATGTTTGCTGACAGCTTTAAATTTGAAGAGCCGGTGGCAGTGACGATTACATATACTGCCACTCAGACCAGCCTGAGCCGCTGGCTGGTTCGTAACCAATTTTCTCCGTCTTTTACGTTTAACCGCTCAGCCCCGACGCCGTCGGTGAATGGCGAGTCGGTTGCCATGTGGTTAAGCTATATGAAGCAGGGCATTCTGCACATCGTGCCAAAAGGCTGGGATCATGCGCTCTTTGTGCTCGGATTGTTGTTGGGCGTGACATCGTTGCGTCAGCTCATACTGCTGATTACCGGGTTTACTCTGGCTCATACGCTCACCCTGGCACTGGCCACCTATGGCGCCGTGGTGGTCAGTGCCCATGTCATCGAGCCGCTGATTGCCTTATCCATTGTGTGGATTGGGGCTGAGAACGTATGGGTTAAACCCAAACTGCCCTGGCGGTTTATTGTTGTGGTTGGGTTTGGTCTTTTACACGGGCTCGGATTTGCCGAAGCGCTACGGGCATTGGGAATTCCCAGTTCTGATTATATTGGCGCGTTGGTCAGTTTTAATGTGGGAGTGGAACTGGCGCAACTTGGCCTCATTGGTGTGGTATGGGTGGTTGTGCGGCGTTGGCGTTACCAGCCGTACTGGTTTTCGCGCATGGTTAAACCTGGCTCTCTGTTTATCGCTGGTCTGGCGCTATACTGGTTTATACAACGCACACTTTTCTAATTGTTACCAAATTAAATCACTTTTACGATTGTGATTAAATGTGGTAACATTTGGCCCGATTAGTCGATACTCAACGAAACGAGGCAGTCATGGTAAGCACCACTTATGCCCCACCCGGTACCTTAATGGCGGTGATCACGGGCGACATAGTCGGCTCGCAGAGGCTGCCTGTGGCGCAGTTTCATGACGTTATGCAGCGCTTACAGCAGCGGCTTGAGGCATTGCAGGCCGATTTTCAATTTGATTTTGATATCTATCGTGGTGACAGTTTTCAACTGGCGCTCAGGCAGCCGTGTGACGCGGCATTGCTGGTTAGTGTTATTCAGCTTGGTTTAGCCGCCGGCATGCCCGCCGTGAAAGTGCGCCAGTGTATTGGGCTGGGCAAATCGCAGCCGCTTGCCAGGGGCGTTAAAGTTGCCACCGGTGAAGCGTTTACGCTATCGGGACGAGGGCTGGATACCCTCAAAAACGGCGGAATACTGGTGCAAACAAGCTGCGCAGCAATGCAATATCATTTGGCTTTGGTGACCAAATATTTTGCCAGTCATTTGGCCAGGCTCACCACCACCCAGTCTGAGGTGGTACTGGCGTATTTGTTAGCGCAAGATAAATCCCATGAAGGATTGGCGGCGCAGCTAAACAAAACCCGCAGCAATGTAACGCGTATTCTCAATACCAGTCAGTACCATCTGATAACCGGCTATCTGAAGTATTTTGCCGAACTGGTCGAAAAGGAATGGTCACCATGTCGATAGTTAACCTGTTAACGTTGTTGCTGGCGGTACATATTATTGCCGATTTTTACTTACAGCCCGGTCGCTGGATCAGCCAGCGCAACAACCTGCACTTTAGCGCGCCATGTTTATACTGGCACGGTGCAATACATGGCCTGCTGGCGTTACTGGTATTGTTTGTTGCAGCCCCATCTGCGCCCATCATGATAGTGGCTTACGCTGTGTTTATGGGTGCCTCGCACATCGTTATTGATGGGATTAAGTCGTTTGCCAAACCCGCATTGTGGGCTTTTACCGCCGATCAGTTGGCGCACGTTGCGGTTATCCTGTTTGTAACGTACCTGGCCAGTAATATGACCTATGCACAGTTAACCGGCTATATCAGCAAAGCGTTCACGTACCAAAGCCTTATTATTATGAGCGGCTTTTTAGTGATCCTGCGCCCGGTCTCCGTTGTGGTGAAACTGCTCCTTAAACCCTGGAGCGACGCGGTGTATAAAGAGCGTGATTTAGCCGACGCGCCAACTGATAGCGCCAGCGACTCGCCCGATCTGGCGTCAGCCGGGCAGCGCATTGGTTATCTTGAACGCACGCTTATCCTGATTTTTATATTGCTTAATCAATTTGCTGCCATTGGTTTTTTGCTGGCCGCCAAGTCGGTATTCCGGTTCGGTGATTTGCGTCAAAGTGAAGATAAGAAACTCACCGAATACGTGATGCTTGGCACACTCACCAGCTTTGCTATTACCATCGTCATTGGCTTACTGATCAGCAGCATTGCCACCCAGCTGCCTGTGGGCAAATAGCAAGCCGGTAACCGCCGGCAGTAATGCTACGGAGTTCTACCAAAATACCGGGTCTGAATATTCTGGCAGTAATCAATAAGGTTGGGGTAACTGCGGGCCACATCTGTCAGGGCGTTTGTTAAATCAACCAGGATAACGGCCGCTAAAAACGCATACACGGTGGCATCGAGAGAGCAGGGGCGCTCACCAAAGCAAAACGGTTTGTCACCGATAAGGACCGACAGCGCGCCGAGCGTGTCATTGGCGAGTGTCTGCCTTTCATCGTCGCTATGGCGGCTGATCCCCTGGCTGTATGTTTGTTTAATAACGCTTTTTCGCGCCAAATATGGCACCAGTAGTTTAAGAGGCAAGGGTAACGGCGCGAACAGCGCGTGTTTAACTTGTGGCCAGGTGTCGTCGACGACCCAGCGCGAATACACAATGCACCAGTAAAACTGCTCTTCAAGGGCCTTACTGATTAAGCATGCAGTTGCCTGCTGTTCGGCGCTCAGGTGATCATCAAAGCGAGGAGCGCGGTGCTCTTTAAGATAACGCAAAATAAATGTCGAATCTGCGATAAGGCTCTGCCCGTCCTGAATATACGGCAGCTTTTTTTTGGGCGCTTTGCCGAGGTTGTGTATATTGCCGTTATAGCGATATTCGATATCTGCCATGCGTAGCCAGGTGGCTACCTTTAATACAAACGGGCTGGGATCGTATAATCCCAGAGCCGGACCAAATCCGTATAGCGTTATCATTACCTGGCTCCCTGTTATCACATCATAGCGTGATGTTTACTGTATCAGTAAATCACAAGTGCCGGGTAAATGTAACTGACTAAAGTATGCTGGCCCGGGGATTTAGCGGCATACCAGCAGGGTGTGCTCAGCGCTGTTTGTACTGGGTTGGGCAATACCCGCGGTTAATGTCCGGTGAGCGCAATTTAAGGTGTTTAGTGGTTCGCCCCTGCGTGCGCTTGCGCCATAATTTAAAGCTGCCGGGTTTGAGGTTACTGCGCATTAATTTAATGACCGCCGCCTGATCAAGCCCGTACAGGTGTTCGATAGCTTCAAAGGGCGTGCGGTCTTCCCATGCCATTTCGATAATGCGTGAGATATCGGTTGCGGTAAATGACGTGTTGTCGGTTGTTGTCATGCCAATGTATATGGTTTGTTGTGTAAGGTGTTTTACGCAGAAATAACCAAAACGGTTTGCACAACATCTATCTTAACCGGCTGTCTCTGCCGCTACATTGTCGCAGCCCGTCTTAACCGGATTGCAGAACCACTGTGCCCGGGCTGTTGCAGGCGGTTAATTAGCGCACCACAAACTGACTGAGGCCTTTACGGGTAGAGCTGGCCAGCGATTGAGCGTGATCCGCTTGCGCCACGCCCGATGCCATTGCGTGTTGAATGGTGTCACTGAGATCGGTAATCTGACCGGCGATTTCAACGGCTCTGGCTTGCTGAGACTCAAGCACATTGACCGAGTCTAAAATTAACTGAAAAGCATGAATGTTGTGCTTAAAGTCTTCCATCATTTGCTGAAAGGTAGACGATGTATCACCGATACTTTGCTGCATTTGTGACGACGCGTCGATAAGGCGTGTTGACTCCTGCTGCGTTTCCCCCACCAGGGTTTCCATTTCGTTTAAAAAGCTGCTGATTTGCTGAGTAGCATCTGCCACCTTCGCTGATAAACTTCTGACTTCATCGGCTACAACGGCAAAGCCTCTGCCAGCCTCGCCGGCGCGGGCCGCTTCGATGGCGGCGTTAAGCGCCAACAAGTTGGTTTGGTCGGCAAAACCTTCGACCATTTTTAATATATTACGCACATTATCGGCGTTATTTTGCAGGCCCTGTACCGTGGCCGAAAACTGATTGAGTAATTCGGTAATCTTGTTGATCTGCTGTTTGGCGGCTACCAGCGTGTGGTTTGCTGATTCTGCATTATTTTGATTTTGTGCGTTGGTGGTACTGACCTGTTCCGACGCTGACACAATATCGTGAATACTCACGCTGACCTGTTGCGACGACGAGCTAATGTCATCGCTGAGGTGTTTTTGTGTGGCGGCTTGTTCATCAACACTTTTTACTAGTGAGGTGACCTGTTTATTGGCGTCACTGGCCTGTTCGGCGTGTTGGTATACCTGTTCAATTAAACCACTTAAATTGTGCGCGAATTTATTGTAAGCACGAGACAGTTCGCTGAATTCATCGTGGGTAAAAGCCGGCAGTCGGGTGGATAGGTCGCCCTGCGTGTGATTGATGTCGTTTAAGGTATCGAGTAGCGCTTTTACCGGTTTTACAATTAAGTGGTGCAAATAAAACACCGTAAAAGCAAAACTCAGCGTGCTGAGTACAAATAACACCAGCAGGGTTGTTTGCATTGGTGCCTGTGCGTCTTGCGGGGTGTTTAACAGCGCATAAAACAAATAAAAATTAGCCAGCTGGAATAAAAATAAAAAAGTGATGTTGCCAACGATTTTACGAGTCAGGGTGTAAAAAAACGTTTTTTCAATTGCGTCGTAGCTGCGTAAGAACCATTGCATCATAGGAAATATCTTCGCCTGTCAGGTCATTGTTAAATGGGCTAAAAGTTGCGCTGTTAATTGTGCTGTTAATTTAACAACCGGGCCTGATGAAAAAATTCACGGCACAAATCAACAGACCCGGATACTTTAGTATAACCGGATGGTGAAATACACCATTTGTGCGAGATCATGATTATGAGGGATTCACTGAGGCAGCGATTTAGCAAAACTCTGAGGATGGATAGCGGGTTTAGGGCAGTTGGCACAGCTTACTATTTACTATGGCCTGATTGTTAAATCGTGGCCAAACCCCCGGGTTTGACCACGTTAGCGATGTAATTTCAGCCGATAGTTTCAGCCGATAAAAATCAGGCTGGGCGCTTACAGGGCGGTACTAATGCAAACGCGTGTTCAGCTCGTCGATGACCTCAGCCCATTCTGCATCGTCGACCAACGACTGGCGTAAAAATTCGGCCTGGGAGCGGTTCCAAAAGGGCGCCTCGTGAATTGGCAGCGCCGACTTCAGGCCGCGGTGTGTGGTAATAAATTGCTCAATATCAGCTTCACCTGCCGGCAAGCCTAACTGCACAAACAGGTCTTTTAGCTCAGGTTGTTGTGTAAACATCATCCTCTCCTGTTGTTGGTAAGTACTTTACAACTATTATTACGCGCTGAATTCATGTTTAGACCAGTTGATCTTAAAAACGCACTGGGCGCTACATTAAAAGAACAGTCAAACTTAGCCGTGGTTAATGATAAAGTTACCCGCAATAGACTTTTATTTAAGAGGTAATACATGAATAGTCGCCTGTTAGTCATCGCCGGCATCGCCATTTTACTTGCCATAGGCGGTGCGTTTTATTTGTTTGCTAAGCCAACCACTGTGACAGCGGCAGCTGCGCCTGCGAGCGCCTCGGCGTCACCGGCGGCAGAGTCAGCAGCGCCATCAACTGAATCTACTCAGGCCGGAATACCGGATATGACACTGGGTAACCCCATGTCGACAGTAAAGGTTGTCGAATACGCGTCGTTTACCTGCCCGCATTGTGCATCGTTTCATAACAACCAATTTAAGCAGCTCAAAGCAAATTACATTGATACCGGTAAAATTAGTTTTACCTTTCGCGAAGTATATTTTGACAAGTTTGGGTTGCTCGCCTCAATGATTGGCCGGTGTGAAGGCTCAAAGGCCTTTTATTTTGATTATTCTGAAAAGGTATTTGCCCGGCAGCGCGAGTGGATAGCCAGTCGCGATGGCGATAAAATTGTGAATGAACTGGCGACAATGGGCAAAGCAGCCGGTCTCACTGACGATCAGTTAGGCGCCTGCATGAACGACAACGCCAAAGCCGAGGCGCTGGTTCAGTGGTACAAACACAACGCCGAGCAAGACAACATTCGTTCTACCCCCAGCTTTGTGATTAACGGTGAGTTGCATACCAATATGCCCTATGAGGACTTTGCTGAGTTGCTGGATGACAAACTCGGTTTATAGGTTGCGCCCTACCTGAGCTAAAATACGGGTAAATATTTGGCGTGGCTGTACGACTTGTTTTGTCTACGGCCACGGCCGATGCATCGTCATTTTGCAATAACCCAAAGGTTGTTGTGTACGTGGTGCGCCCGGAACAGTTAACCGCTTTATGCCAGTTTGAGCTCGCCATTAAATAGCGCCGCGTTATACCCTGATGCCAATGCCCCGACTATCGACTTAGGCGTAAGTACTTCAACAGTGACAGCAGATATTGGCTTTTCAGATACTCGATATCCCTCAAATGACCACTCATATATAGCGTTGTCTAATATCAGGTAACAGGTTTTATCATCTATAAAAATAGTGCCGGATGGCAGGCTATTGAGCTGTTGCTGGTATGTGACTTTGGTACCCCGATAGTTTCTGTCCTTATGGATAATTTTATCCATATCACCGGCTTTATTGCTGTCGCCGACTAATGCCTGATTGGCGGTAAACCAAGCTGATTTAAACGCCTTAAATGCCTCTGGTCTACATGAATTGCAAGGTCTGTGGCCTGCTGATAATGCCGTGTATTCATCAAGAAAGAACAGTTCTGTGTATTTATTGCCAGTCATTAACTTACGCTTAATCCCCTTGTGTTGGAGAACGCAACTTACCCAGTTTGGGTGAGCATGTTTCTTAACAACTTGCTGGTGGTCATTGTGCAGAATGCCGCGGTTACCCATTAGTTGACCGCGCGAGTTATCGGCAACAATTTCACCGGTTGGCATGACTCTGTTTTGTAATGGCATACTGTAATTTCTCCTTCCCTGTTGGCACCAAAATCGAGAGGTCAGCCTATTATAAATAGTTAACTTCAAACAAGCGTTAATTGTAAGAAATACAGTGTTATACGGGCCTACTTATCGGCGTGAGGTGGCGGGCCGTTGCATTGGCCCGGAGCGTTTGATGCCTGGTCCGCGGCGCTTAAAGCATCAGTAAATTGGCTGTGGGTGGCGAGTAGCCTGTCATCGTCAGGAAACCTTTGCAGAGCGAATTGCAGTACCTTTTGTGCCTGTGCGGCACAGCCTGATTGCTGTAGGGCGATAGCAAAATTGTTTAAATACGCGCTGTGATATTGTCCAACATGATAGCCTTTTTTAAACCATGCGATAGCGTCGCCGGGGTTATCTGCTAAAAAATGATTGGCAATTAAAAAGTAGGCGAGCCATTCGTTGGGCCAGCGCTGTATGGCTGTTTGCAGAAAGTTCAGGGCCTGCGTTGTTTGACCGAGCTTAAGCATGTCGAAGGCTGCGCTGGTATACACAAAATACTTCATTGTTGAGCTGGTATGTTGAGGCGGAACCGGCGCTAAAAACCAGTAATCGCCGCGTCGCCAGGTTTTTTCGAATAACTCAAAACTCATTCGGTGATTAGGGGTTACGCCGGTATGGAGTTCTATTTCTCTGCGCTCTAAATCAAAACCAATAACCACCGCATAATGCCACTGTGGAAACAACGCAATCGATAAATTCTGAAAAACTATCACTGGTATGTCGTCACTGACCAGCTGGATAATTTGCTGTAAGTTGCCGTTGTCAGTGTAGGGTAGCAAATCGAACTGGCGTGTGGCGCTGACCATTTCTACTTTGAGGCTGCCTTCGTACTCAGGGATAAAAAGTTTTGGGGCTATTTGGTTTGGCGAAACCGGCTCACCGTAAAACGAAAAGACTTCCGCGAGCGTCGTTGGGCCGCAATAAAATGCCTGCTGAGGATAAAACGGTACATCTTTAATGACATGCGCCCTGGATGGTATCAGGGCGGTGTCAATCTGCATTTTATGGGGCTGAGGGGAGTTCTGACAAGCGGTTAACAAAAACAAACCCGCCGCGAAGCAGGTTTGTTTTATGTAGTCCTGTTTAAACAATCTCACCTAGCTATTGATAGGTCTTATAAAAGGATAAACGTCGGTAACACCAACCAGGTCCAATATGGCGATGATAGCCAGCACAGTTAATACGGCACCCACAACACCGCCAGCTTCACCTTCTTTTATTTCAGTATTCAGGGCAATGATTTCGTCGTCTGTTAAGGCATCGATTCTGGCCATTGCATCGGCATGGCTAACGCCAAGTTTGACTAATTGTTGCTTTACGTCGTCTTTGCTTACGGCATTTAATAATTCCTGCTTATTAAACGAAACCGACTGCTGCCTCATGACTTGTTCGGAGGTAATGGTATTAGCATGAGTGCCGCCAGCAATAAAAACCAGCATCACCACAAAGCCTGAGAATGTCTTTCTTATAAATTTCATAGAATGGTCCTTTCTCACAAGTTTGATTGTCCCTTTAGAAGCTACATCAAAAACACCAAAACATCTAATTAATCGGCAATTTAACTGAAATACCCCTTTTCGTATGACTGCCCTCAACACCATGACGGGGCGCGAAACGCCACAGCCATTGTTGCGTGGCTGAAGTGAATTACGCCGTGTGCGGTTTTATATAAAACCTATCGCTAGGCAGCGAGGTTAACCGCTGTGAAACAGCAGCGAACGCTTAATACGACTCGCGGCGCAGACTGTGAGTACACCTTACAATAAAAGGTGTTTTTTAGTTAATCACATGATCCCTATGTGAAAATTAACACCTGCCGGTGGTATTTCACGGCCTGATACTTTATTATTTTGCCGCTTTTGACGTTCAAAAGCTGCCACAGTAATTATATGGAATGTATGAAGTATGGCCCGTCAATGTAAATACGCCGCAGTTATCATCGCAAGTTTATTGTTACTTTCAGCATGCTTTGGCCCCACCGGCAAGGTGCGGATTAAAACCGATATCGACAATGCCCAATTGTTGATTGATGGTGAGGTGACATCCTCTATCGGCAAAGATTTTATTGAGATTGAAGTCTCAGCCGAACAGCATTTGTTTGAAGTAAAAGCCCTCAGTGAAGATGAAGAATGGCGCTATTACGGCAGCGAAGAGCTGTTGATCCCCGAAGATGCCACGCTGGAAAAGCAAATCTACACTCAATCCAAAGCTACCGAAAAACGCCTGCGCCGCTTGGCGCTTGAAGCGAAGCAACGCGAAGCGGATAACCTTGCCGAAAAAGTGAAAAGGGAATTTTTACGCAGGCAGGCTCAAGAGGAGGGCCAGTAATGAAATCAATTATTGTTGCGATAAGTTTGCTGCTGTTTTCATCATCGCTATGGGCTGATAGCAGTATTGCCATTAAACGGGTAAGTGCCTCATCGGTGTACCCGGCAGACAGCGCATCCTATGAGCCAGAAAATGCCATTGATAACAAAAACAGCACGGCGTGGTTTCCCAAACGCACCAGTGCGGCCAATAAAGGCGAGTGGCTGAAGCTTGAATTTGCTGAACCAAGCCTGGTGTCGGGCATAAAAATTACCAATGGCTGGGTACGGTCGCAAGGCGTCTGGAGCTATAACAGCCGGGTAAAAACAGCGACAATCACCTTGTCGTCGGGCGTAACAGAGTACATCTCGTTAGACGATACAATGACGCCTCAGACATTATCTCTGCCGGTGTCAGAGGCCACCTGGCTAACGCTGACCATTGATGAAATTTATCCTGGTGACAGATGGAATCAGGAGTCTGGCCTTACTCAGGTTGATGTGCTTGGCACTACCAAAGAAGCCATGCGAATAGAGGCGTTGCGCAAAGAAAAAGAAGCCGAGCAGGCCAGAATTGCGCAGCTTTCTGCCAGCAAAAAAGCGCAGCAAATAGCCGATTACCTTTCCCGGTTGCAAAGCTCGCTCCAACAAAAAAGCACTGAGCTGGACTACGCTGACTTTTTAGCAGAGGCTTCTGATGCGTATAAGAGTGAAGTGTATCCTGAAGCGAAAGAACTCATTAGCCAACAGGTGACAAACACTATACAGACGCAACTGAATACTTATTCTGCCGCTAACGATAGCAAACAACTTATGCGTGTTTTCAAGCAGTCTCGCGACACAGTATTTGAGAAACCGAATCAGGATTTGCTTAGTAAGGCGTTTACCACCGCGGCTAAAATCGATTTGGCGCAGGCTAAAAAAGAACAGTCCAGCGCCCAACTGATGGCGATATTTGCCGACTATGGCGCCTATTATAAAGAGAACCCTTTTTATAATCTTGTTGACAGCGCCTTAGAAATTGACGAAGCCCGCATAGCGCAAAACGCTGGTGAAGGAGCAGATGTTTCGCTGCTTGATAAGTATGATAATCAGCCGCTTAAGTCGTATCAAAAAGAGAATTATCAAAAGCTGCTTGGCCAATTGATTAAACAAAAACTGGCACTGGCAAAAGATAGCGACGAACTCGCCACTGCGCTGGATGCTTTTAGCCAGTATGATCTGAATATGGCGAACAAAAAGCAGGTTAACGAAAGCATACTTGCGGTGTCTGGCATACAGTACCGTGAAACGTTCCGTGAAGGCAAAATTGGCGAGCGGTACGTGCCCGCAATTTCGCGTTCTGAAAGCTATAATGAAACCCGTTATATCAACGGCGTTGCCATTAATGAAACCAAGTTTAATGATTACACAACGGGCGGATACGACGAGAGCCGCTATGGTTTTACTGCCGTTTACCAATTTTTTAATGTGTCTGAGAAAACCTACCTGGTAGATGTGGAGATCAGTGCCACAATCAGCAATACCGAATATAAAAAGCAGTCAAGCTGGTCGGGACCGGATCAGAATGTTGAGGTTAAAAAGAGTAACCTGCTGGTTAAGAAAATTACTTACGTGTTAAAAGCCGGTAGCGAGATTAAAGATCAAATCATTGTGGGTGAGAAAAAACCCAGTGATTTTCTGGTTTCAGTAGTCAATATTACGCCGATTGATCGTGACTGGTTCGACCAACTCTCCACCGCAATGGAAGGCAGTGATCTGGGGGTTATTTCGCAATTTTTCTTTGATGAAAAGGCAAAGTACTGGAAGCCTGATCTGGCGACCAATTTTGCTCGTCAGGCATACATGAATCTGGACACAACATTCAGCACCGGTGATAAGTTTGATCGTGATTTTAAATCACCGGTACAACTGACGCTGACTAACAGTAATGCGATGGCGCTTAAGCTCACCTATACCACAAACTTTTCAGACGGTTCGCGCACGGTTGTGATTGACGGCAACAGCGAGTTAACTGAGCGTCTTATGGCTTTTGGTCGTGCCGAAGACGATCTTGAAGTAACGATTGAAATGCTCGAGCCATGGCAATAGCGGCACGCTTATGATGAGCGTGTAGTGGTTTGCCAGTGATGCATAATATTGGTTGTATACTGCGCAAAATTGAACGCACGCCGATAGGCCTGGTGGCCGGAACCATTACGTTTCTGGCCATTATCTTTATTCGTAATCAGCTAGAATTGCTGCTCGAAGCCGATCATAACATCACCATTAGTCTGAGCACCGCCACGGTGCTGGCCGATCATGTTCATGTGATTATGGCCTGGAGCTATATTTATCTGATGTCGGTCATTGTACTGGCCACCGCCGGTGGCTGTCGCTGGGCCGGCGCTACCCGTGTGTCGCTGTGCGGTTTTACCCTGATATGGGTACCACCTCTGCTGGATGGCGCTTTTGGTCTCAGTGGCGCGATTATTTACCAGTACCGGTTTGATAGCTTTTTAAGTAGTTTTAGCAGTCTTTTTCTTCCCTGGGTTGAAGTGGGCTATGTAACCCCGGGTGTGCGCGTGGAAGTGTTTCTGGTAATGCTTGCCACGTTAGCCTACGTTGGGTTGTGCAGTGTCCGTCGTTATGCGTGGTGGCGTGCAGTGCTGAGCGCGTTTTTAGTGTATTGCGCGATCTTCTCGATGGGTTACCTACCGGCGCTGGTACGTTTGCTCAGTGGTAACAGTCACTTTGAGTTATTGCAGCAATCAGTGTTAGGGGTAACGGCAACCACAGCGCCTGTTTTGTGGTACTTACCGGTATTACTGCCGCTCGCTATTGTTTTTATGAAAAACACTCAGCCACGGCTGTGGAAGGTGTTCACAAGCTGCCTGCGCACAGAGCGAATGCTGATCTACCTGCTGTTTGCTTTAGCCGGCGTGCTGCAAGGCGCCGACAGGGCCTTAATTGGTAGTGACTGGCTCAACCTTTACGACATTACCTTTGTTGCGCTGGCCCTGCTATGCGTCGCAATGGCGTTTATTGCCATGACCGCGCTTAATGATATTTGCGACGCTAACATTGACGCGCTGAGTAATCCTTCGCGCCCGCTGACCGGTGATAAGACACTGCTGTCAGAGTATTGGTTTGTGTTGGCCTTTGGCGTGTTACTGAGTATCGGGATGTCGTTTACTTTCGGGGTCAGTCAGCCGGTTTTACTGGTGGGGATGTTGAGTTTGGGGGGCCTGTATTCGTTGCCACCGCTTAGGTTGCGATCATATTTATTACTGGCTCCCCTAACACTCACCCTGATTGCGCTGGTGTGTTACCAGTTTGGCATGGCGCTTATATGGAATAACAGCACGCCAGAGCAGCTTAATCTCCCGCAATTAGGCGGTCTGGCGTTATTATTTTTTATTGCTGTTCAGTTTAAAGATATAAAGGACGAAGCCGGTGACAGGGCACATGGCGTGCAAACCATTGCCACCTGCTTAGGTGCCCGCCGTGCTTATTGGGTATTAGGGACGTTATTGTTGGTTGCCTTTGCCGGGCTTATTGTTACTGGTGAGCTGAAATGGTCAGCAGCTAACGTTCTGGCCGGGTTGGTGTTTGTGCTGGCATTCGTCATTTTTAAAAAGAGCGAATGGGTAATCTGTTCGCTGGTGGGCTGTTTGGCTTTGTTGTTGTTAAATTAAACCAGCTGATGAGTCTTTTTACGGCGCTTTCTTCTTTACCGGGCCTCGCTTTGATTAGTTCTTTCTGCCTGAGTTTTGCCATAACGCAATATATTGTCGTACTGTTTTAAAACATGAGGTAGAGTAAATTCAACGGGTAGTACGATGCTGTTGTGGCAGGGTGTGTCTGGCGGCAGTAGCAGGCGCAGGCTTTCGTTTGGGCTTAAGGCATAGCATCGGTTTTGGCATACAGAGCGATTTTGTGCTCTGTGCTCTGACTAAACTTATGCGCCTACTCACGCGCCTCGTACCAGGAACAGACCATTATGGCTAACGCAGCGGGCAACAATCATCAGGGCTTCATCTATCGGGGTGAAAGCATGACCAGGGTGGAAACCTTTGTGGCGGCTGCGTTTGCCTTTTCGGTTACTATGCTGGTGATTTCGGTTGGGGCAATTCCGCAAAACTTTGCTGAATTTGTTATTGCCTGCAAACAAATTCCCGCGTTCGCTGCCAGTTTTGCCGTGTTAACCTGGATTTGGCATTCCCATGCGGTATGGAGCCGGCGGTTTGGCTTAGAAGATGCCTGGACAATAGTGTTGAGTTGCGGGCTGATATTTTTGGTACTGATATACGTGTACCCCTTGCGGATCATGATGCAGTCGTTATTTGCGTTTATGTCTGACGGGTTTTTCCCCGGTGCTATGTCGTTTAGTGAAGCCTGGCAAATTCGCTTTATGTTTGCTTTTTATGCCATGGGATTTGTATTGCTATGCCTCAACTTTATTGCGTTGTATGGGTATGCCCGGCGGCAAACTCTGACCCCCGCGCTGTCGGCGATTGAGCGCTTTGACAGCACTACCGAAATACAATCATGGATAGCAGCAGCAAGCATCAGTTCGTTGTCATTAGTGTTGTCGATTCTCCTCCCTCTGGACTGGCTGCAATTCGCCGGGTTCAGCTATTTTTTGTTTTTTCCCGTACTTACTATTCATGGCTTTGCGCGGGGCACAGCACGAAAAGCCCTTTTAGCCGGTTAGGATTAACGCTGGCCTCGCGCCTGCGTAAGGTCTGTTTTACCTGGCGTTATGTTGAGTAAGTCTCAGCGGGTTTTTGATCTAAGCATCCGCGCAATGGGTAATAATCAGTACGTTAAACACAACCGACTGTGCTGCAAAGACATTTTCCTTTTGCAGGTCGCGACACTCATAAAGGACACTATGAAAAAACTTGCAAGTTTGTTGCTGGTCAGCGTCACGCTTATTGTTGCCTGCACGGACGATAGTGCGCCTGCACAACAAAAAGCCGCGCAGCAGAGCAGCGCTTCCGCACCGTCATCCAAAGCAAAACCGGTTAATGTGATAACAGTAACACCGCGCGACATCGAGCTGAGTAAACCGATGCCGGGCAGAGTTGAAGCCTATACCGCCGCCGAAATACGCCCGCAAGTGAACGGTATTGTTGAGTCGGTTAATTTTCAGCAGGGTAGCCTGGTGAACAAGGGACAACAGCTTTACCAAATTGATGACGCCCAGTACAAGGCACAATATCAGCGTGCCAAAGCCAATTTACAAACGGCGCAGGCAAACCTGGAGCTTGCGCAACTGCAGTATGGCCGCATAAAAACGTTGCTGACCAGTAATGCTGTGAGCCAGCAGGAACTTGACTCGGCGCGAACCAGTGTTACTCAGGCCGAGGCTGCGGTGGCGCTTGCTGAGGCCGAAGTAGAAGCGGCCCGTATTAATGTTGAGTTTACCAAAGTGTATGCGCCTATCTCCGGTTACATCGGGCCGTCAACGGTAACCCAGGGGGCGCTGGTCAGCGCTCAACAAGCGACAGCACTGGCGGTGATTCGCCAGTTTGATCCGATTTATGTGGATGTTGCACAGTCGGCCAGTCAGTTACAGCATTTGCAGGGCAGTATGTTAACCGACAGAATGAACGAGTCGGGTAAAGGTGACTACAAAGTGCAGTTATTAGTGGGCGAAAACGATGCGGTTTACCCTCACCAGGGCCGTTTATTTGCCAGCGATCTGGCGGTTGAGCAATCCACCGGCACCACTCGAATACGTATTATAGTGGATAATCCTGACACTGTGCTTCTGCCCGGAATGTACGTGCGCGCCAGAATACAAAACCTGGTTTCCCGGCAATATATATTGATACCGCAAAAGGCGGTCAGCTTAGGGGAGGACGGCGCAAAGTCAGTTTGGCTGGTGGGTAAGGACAACACAACCAGCAAACAAACCATCACTACCTCAGGTACATACGAGCACTACTGGGTGGTTGATAAGGGGCTGCAGGAAGGTGACGTGGTGATTGTTGAGGGCACGATGATGATAACGCCGGGCACCAAGGTTGCACCGCGCGACATTAGCCGCAACGATGACACGGGCGCTGACGCAGAGACCAGCAATCCAGGCCGTTCAACGCAAACCGCAAGTAACGCCAAATGATTGCGAATTTCTTTATACGCCGGCCGGTATTTGCCTGGGTTATTGCCATTGTAATTATGGGGCTGGGCATTCTAGCGGTAGCCAATTTACCGGTTGAACAATACCCCAATATTGCTGCGCCGAAAGTGTCAATTTCGGCGACCTATCCGGGCGCCTCGGCGCAAACCTTAGAAAACACAGTCACGCAGGTGATAGAGCAGAACCTCACCGGCATTGATAACCTGCGCTATATTCAGTCGGAAAGCTCCTCGTCAGGTCGCGCCAGTATTACCTTAACCTTTGAGCCGGGTACCGATGCTGATATTGCCCAGGTGCAAACCCAGAATAAGGTGTCTCAGGCCCAGTCGTCGCTGCCCCAAGCGGTGCAGCAACAGGGCGTGGCGGTGCGCAAAGCGGGCAGCAGTTACGCACTGATCGTTAGCTTTTATTCCACCGACGAGCGTTATGGGCGTAACGAAATCTCCGACTTTCTGGCCTCTACCCTAGAGGAGCCGCTTAGCCGGGTGAACGGCGTGGGGCAAATTCGTACCTTCGGGCCGGAGCACGCCATGCGTATATGGCTCAATCCGCAGCAAATGTATCAATACAATGTGACCACACAGGACGTTGTAAACGCTATCCGCGAGCAAAATGTTCAGCTGGCGTCTGGCCAGATTGGTGGCGCGCCAAGTGTGGAAGGCCAACAGCTTAATGCCACCATTACGTCTCAGTCGTTGTTTCAGACGGTGGAAGAGTTTGAAAACATTCTGCTGGTGGTAAACGAAAGCGGTGCAATGGTGACCCTCGGTGATGTGGCACGGATAGAAATTGGTGCCGAGAGCTACAGCGTAATAGGCCGCTACAACGGCCAGCCGGCGTCAGGTATTGCCATTGAACTGGCGCCTAACGCCAATGCCCTGGCCACCATTGAGGCGGTAAAACAGCGTGTTGCTGAATTTGGCGATATCATTCCTGAACAGCTAAAGGTGGAATACCCGGTGGATATTTCGCCCTTTGTTGAGGCGTCTATCTACGAAGTGGTAAAAACGCTGGTGATTGCCGTGGTGCTGGTGGTGCTGGTTATCTATGTGTTTTTACAGACCTTTCGCGCCACGTTTATTCCGTCGGTAGCCATTCCGGTGGTGTTGCTTGGTACCTTTGCCTTTTTATTCGTGTTTGGTTACTCGATTAATGTGCTCACGCTTTTTGCTCTGGTGTTAGCCATTGGTATGCTGGTTGACGATGCCATAGTGGTGACTGAAAACGTTGAAAACAAACTGGAAAGTGACGCCGATTTATCGCCAGCCGAAGCGGCCAAAAAAGCCATGAAGGAAATCTCCGGTGCATTAATTGGCACCACGGCAGTGATTTGGGCCGTGTTTATCCCCATTACGTTTTTTGAAGGCTCAACCGGGGTAATTTACCGCCAGTTTGCCATTACCATTTCGGTGGCGATGGGCATATCCTTGTTTATTGCCCTGAGCTTGTCGCCATCACTGTGCGCCATTGTGCTCAAGCAGGGTAAAGCCGCCAAAGACACCGGCTTCTTTGGCGTGTTTAATGCGGCCTTTAGCAAAATGCGCGGCGCCCACGAAGGGTTGTTAACCCGGGTATTGAGTAATCGCGTTATATTGCCACTGTTGTTTGTGGGAATGGTGGTGGTGACCGCGCTGATATTCCTGCGTATTCCCACCTCGTTTTTGCCCGATGAAGATCAGGGCCGTATGTTTACATTGGTGCAGGGGCCGGTGAGTTCGAGCCTGCAGCAAACCCTTGAAGTAAACAAACAGGTAGAAGACTTTTATTTAAACCAGACTAATGGCGCAGTGGAAGGGCTGTTTACGGCTGCCGGTTTCAGCTTTTCGGGTAACAGTCAGAACGTTGGCATTGCCTTTATAAAAATGAAAGACTGGGCACAGCGCAGCGAAGACCAGAGCGTCTTTGCCATCAGTAAAAAAGCCGGCGCGGCATTGGCCGGGGTAAAAGATGCCATGATCATTCCGGTGGTGCCGCCGGCTATTCAGGCGCTGGGTAACTCCAGCGGCTTTGAGTTTCAACTGGTCGACCGCGCCGGGCTTGGTCAGCAAGCGCTAAATGACGCCATGCAGGCGATGTTGGGCAAAGCCAACGCCAATGAAAAACTCACCAGCGTACGCTTTAACGGCCTGTCGCCGAGCCCGCAGTACGATCTCAATATCGACAGCGCCAGAGCCCGGGCCATGGGCGTACCGATTAGCACGGTAAACCAAACCCTGAGCACGGCACTGGGCGGTGCCTATATCAACGATTTTATCGAAAACGGCCGTACCAAGCGGGTGTACGTGCAGGCCGATGCGCCTTATCGCATGTTACCTGAAGACATTGAGCAATGGCATGTGCGCAACACCAAGGGTGAAATGGTGTCGTTGGCTGAGTTTGGTGAGGGAGAGTGGACCTACGGCGCACCAAAGTTAACCCGGTTTAACGGCAGTTCGTCGGCAGAGATTCAGGGCCAGGCCACACCCGGCGTGAGTTCCGGTGAAGCCCTCAATGAAGTGGCAAAGCTTGCCGAAAGTCTGCCCGACGGTATTGGCCTGGCGTGGACCGGACTGTCGTACGAAGAAAAGCAATCGGCCGGTCAGGTGTGGATAGTGTATCTCATTAGCGTGATTGCGGTATTTTTAGCCCTTGCAGCCTTGTACGAAAGCTGGACCATACCTTTTGCCATTATGCTCACCGTACCGCTGGGGATTTTTGGCGCCGTGCTCTCGACATGGAGCAGCGGCCAGGCAAACGATGTGTATTTTCAGGTTGGACTGCTAATGACCATTGCCCTGGCTGCCAAAAACGCCATTCTCATTATTGAGTTTGCAAAAACCAATTATGAAGAGGGCCAGAGTGCTTACGATGCGGCCATGACCGCCGCCAAACAGCGTCTGCGCCCCATTCTGATGACGTCACTGACATTTATATTAGGTGTAATGCCGCTGGCCTTTGCATCGGGCCCCGGCTCAGGTGCGCAAAACGCCATTTCTATTGGCGTGCTCGGCGGCATTACAGCTACTACCGTATTTGTGTTGTTCTTTGCGCCGTTTTTCTTTTACTGGGTAATGCGCGCAAAAGAGGGCAAACAACAGCAATAGGCAGTGCGGCCGATTAAACCGCCACGGTCAACCCTAAAATTGAAATTCAAAGGAGGGTTGGTCGTACCGGGCGTCTTTTACAGACGACGTGACAAGGTGCAAAAATTGCGAGAGCCCCGGCGTGGTGGGTAACGACTCAACACAATCAGGTGAGTCGAGATGTTGCGCCAAGCGTTGGTAGAACTCGCCTCGTCCTTGCAGACTGGCAAAGGCGCCTGCGTTACGTACGCGGTAATAGTCGTCGACCAGCAGCATTGCGTTTGCCCCGGTGACATCGCTGAAGGTCAACGTAAGGCTGTCAGCCATGGCTTTACATCCGGTGTTGGAAAGCAGGTCGCCAACGCTATTGTTGCTAATAACTTTAGCTAATTCTGCGGGCCATTCCCGGGGTAAGTACCGATGGCGAATAACGTGTTGTAAATGGGCATCGGTGAAAGCCAGATAGTTGTTAGCGTTGAGTGCTGTAAGAGACCAGTTGCTGTTGGTCGTTTGTTGCCGGTATTGCCATTCGGGTTTATACAGGTTAAACCAGCGATCAAAGCCCGGCACATCCGCCAGGATTACAGTGTTGATGTGAGCGTTGGCGCCTGGTGTTATCGACAAAATCGTATAGCCAGGCTGATAAGCCGCCAGCGAAGGCACCTGAACGTTCACTAAGCCGGACGTGGCACTTTTACTGGTATCAAATAAATGCATATGCCCTGCAAAGTGCAGTTTTATACCTGTGCTGGCCAACGTTTCGGTAGTATCCCTGGTTGGCAAACGGCCCAGTTGCATGGCTTTGTCGCCGAAAAGTTCGGCCAGTGCCGGTGCGCTGTCGTCATAAAAATCCGCCATCGGAAAATGACTAAAAGCGATGAGCTTTTTGTTACGTAATTTTGCGCGTCGGGCTACGTCGGTTATCCAACGGATCAGGTCTGGTTTGTAATGAATAAGCGCGTTATAGCCGGCATTGCCTGAGCCATTGAACGTATTGTCGGTGAGCTTGCCCGCAGGCGAATACACATTGGCGTCGATGGCCAGTAGCCAGACATCTTTCACCGGCTCTACCAGATAACTGGTATCCGGCATACGAATACACGTTGCCTTTTCTTCTTCATCACACCATTGCCAGTAGCGTTTAGCCATATTGGTTGTGTTAAACGGCGTTTCAAACAGCAGATCGTTACTGTGAGGCATAAAACCATGGGCTGACAATGTGCTGACGATTTCTGCATAGCCCCATTCCTTCAGGTTGTCGTTACACTGCCATGCCTGCTTGTTAAGACAGGCCGGATGATCTTCACTCACAACACTCAGTTCATGACCGTCAGCAGCGAGGAAATCGGTTTTACCGCCAGCACGGGTAAACGGGCGGGTGGGATCGTGATTGCCGTTCATGGCATAAAAACGGATACCATAATTTTCGGCATACTCATTCAGCAGCGTGTTCAACGCGCGGATGTTTACTGGCTGGCCATCGTCTGAAAAGTCACCCGGCAGTGCCACCAGTTTAATGCCTCGTGCGACGATGTCATCCAGTGCGGCACGCAGTACCCAGTAATTTTCGTTAAATAAGCGGGTTGAATGAAATTGCGCGTTCATACTGCGCAGCAAGAGTGGTTCACCGGTTACCGGATCTTTAGGTAAGTTGTTGGCAGGCAAGTCACGTGCTGCCTGATAAGGGTCGTGCAGGTGAATGTCGGCCAGAAACGCGATATCTAACCGCTGTGCTGTGTCCCGGGCGGTTGCGTAGGTACTCACAATAACCGCGAGTGCCAGCGCGATGATTAATCGTGTGGTGGGCATAGTTTGCATAGTTTAATCCCTGAAAGCGTGAAGGTTGTGCCTTGAATGACGCCGCCGAATCGCGGCCAAAAACTCAGGCCAGTGGTGAAGACATCAGCCAGACAAAAACGGGGACAGCTTAATTGTAATTGTCATCAAAATTTCACTAACTATATGACATTTTTATTAAAATTCAGTTTTCGATAAAAAAGTTGGTCCCCGTTTAGTTGCCTCACACCTCTACCTCACAAACCAGATAATGGATTGTGACAATGCGCCTTTTACGTTTTATTACAGTGCTCCTTATACCGCTGACAAGCGTGGCTGCCAACCTGGATCAGTATCAAATTATTGGCTCCCACAACAGTTATAAGCGGGCACTCCCCCCAGAGCTGTTGCAGTACCTGCAGACACACCATTCTGACATGGCTAAACAGCTGAATTACAGTCACCCCACGCTGAGTGAACAACTGGCTAGCGGACTGCGGCAATTGGAAATCGATGTGGTAAATGACCCTGATGGCCAGCAGTACGATAAGCCACACATGGAAGCTCAGCTGAACGCCAAATGGCTGACTGATGCGGAGCGAGCAGCATTGGCTGCGCCCGGCTTTAAAGTGCTGCATATTCCCCATGTGGATGTACTTTCCCATTGCATCGATTTTGGCGAATGTTTGAGCCGTTTAAGCCGCTGGTCAGACGCACACCCGGCGCATTTTCCCATACTGATAATGCTAAATGCCAAAGAAAGTCAGCCCGACTTTGTGACCGCATTGCCGCCACAGCCATTTAGCGGGCATTCCTATGATGCGTTAGATACTGTGATCCGTGAGGTCATGCAAGGCAAGCTGGTGACGCCCGATGATATTCGTGGCGAACACCACACCCTCAATGAAGCGGTGCGTCAAACCGGCTGGCCCGCTATAGACACGCTGCGTGGCAAATTTATCTTCTTGTTTGATGCTAACCCGCAACAGCGCCGCCTTTATGCTCGTCATCACCCGTCGTTGCAAGGGCGCGCCATGTTTGCATCGTTTACGCCCGACAGCGATGAGGCGGCCATTATGATCCGCAATGACCCGCTGAGCCAGCAATCCGAGATCCGTGAACTGGTGCTATCCGGATTTTTGGTAAGAACCCGGGCTGACGCCGACTTGAGTGCTACGCCAACACAGATGAACCAGCGTATGCAGGCGGCTTTTAACAGCGGTGCCCAGTTTATTTCTACCGATTTTCATCCGCAATCTCCCCAGGCAAAACAAACCGGACATCAGGTGGTTTTTGCTGACGGACACTTAGTGCGGCAAAAAAACGCTTCTTATTGAATTAATGACCTCAACTTTGTAAGGAAAAATCATGCAACAGTCTTTTCGTAAACATGTCGTCGCGCTATCAGTGATGAGTGTATTAGGCACATTACCAACGGCCGTAACCGCGCAAAGCGATGACGAGCTGGTCGAGACCATTGTGGTAAGTGGCTTTCGTGACTCGTTGGTTAAGGCGAAGGATCTCAAGAAAGACGCGCTGGTGTCACAGGATTCGATTCTGGCCGAAGATATCGCCGACTTTCCCAGTTTAAATCTGGCTGAGTCGTTACAGCGTATCCCCGGTATTACCATTACTCGCGAAGCGGGCGAGGGTCGCCAAATCTCATTGCGTGGTCTGAATGCCGATTTTACCCAGGTTCAGCTCAATGGTATGGAAGCACTGGGCACGTCTTCATCGCCCATGGATAGCCGTGGTACCACTAACACCTCACGTTCTTTTGACTTCAATATTTTCGCCTCGGAGCTGTTTAACCAAATTGACGTACAAAAAAGCTATTCGGCCGAAATGGACGAGGGCGGTATTGGTGGTACGGTAAAACTGTATACAGCTAAACCCTTTCATTATGATGGTTTCAAGAGCGTTGTCAGCGCACAGGTTGGGGACAATTCGTTGACCGATGACACCAGTCCGCGCGTTGCCGCTTTGGTGTCTAATACCTGGGATACTTTTGGCGCGCTTTTCTCGATTGCTTACAGCCAGCGAGACACCAGCGAACAGGGCTACAATACCTACCGCTGGCGTCCGCGTGATGCGCAGGGCTCCGATATTTCGGCATTGTCGGCAGCGCAGCAGGCCGCGGTTAACAGTGGCGATTTACGCTTTTCCCGCGGCAGCCGCTACTCATTGTTTAACAGCGAGCAAACCCGTGTTGGCGCAACGCTGGCTCTGCAGTACCGCCCCTCCAGCGATCTGTCGGTTGACCTTGATGTATTGTACGGCCAGCTAAAAAATGACCGTGCGGAATTTCATTTGCAAAGCCGCGGTTCAAGCTCCACGGCCCTTGGCTGTACCGGCCCGGCATATGACGATAGCCGCTACTTTTGCTCTGGTCTGACGGCGCTTGAATACAATGCCAATAATGAGGTGATTTTTTCGCAGTGGGAAAACACCGCGGTACATTCTGAGAGCCGCGATCAGGGCGCCGATACGGATATTAGTCAGGTGGTCTTAAGTGGCGACTGGAATGTCAGCGACTCGCTGAGTGTGTCGGGTTTACTGGGACATATGCAGAGCGATTATGAAAGCAACAGCGCCAAGGTTTACGTGGAGTCGTTTGCTGATATGTCTATCGATTATCGTCAGGATCGCTTTTATGGGACTAACACCTACCTGAATAATTATGACCCCACCAATATTGACGAGTTTCGTTATCACGAAATAGATTTAGCCGAAGACGAGGTGTCGAATGGCTTTGATATTGCCAAGTTAGACGCGGATTATATGCTTAACGACAGTAGCTCGCTGAAAGTCGGGGTGTCATTTAAATCGTTTGAGCACGACAACAATAATGTGCAATCGGCCAACGAAATGCGCAGCGCGTGGGAAAATGGCAGTGTCAGCGATGTCATCGACAGCGCAAATACTTACATTAACACCGGGCATAAAAAGCAGGATTGGTTAAGTGTAAACGTGAACAATGTGCTCAGTGACTTTGCGGTGGATCGCAACTTAACCATGAGTAATACCCCCAACGAGGTGACAGAAGAAACCCAGGCTGCCTATATTACCTACAATCTGGATATGCTACTTGATGATTCAGAGCTGCGGGCAAGCGTTGGCTTACGTTATTTTGATACCGATATTGAGTCTACCGGGCTGGTAAATAATACCGATTATGTCACCGTGGCCCGTGGTTACGACGGCTTATTACCAACACTGAACCTGGCCTGGTCTGCAACCGAAAACCTGATACTGCGTGCCAGTGCAGGCAAAAACGTTACGCGCCCAACGTTAGGCAGTTTGTCGGTATCCGGCACCGTGAATACCGATCCCCTGGTTGGCTCCAGTGGTTTGAGTATCAGTGCCGGTAACCCCGGTTTACAACCCTTTGAAACTATCAATATGGAAGCCAGTGCGGAGTATTATTTTGATGGCGTTGGGTATGCGTCGGTGACCTACTTCCGCAAGGATATTGATAACTTTATTGCCACCAAGGTTGCGCCGATTGCGTATGGCGATACCGGTTACCCATTGGCCCTGATTGATGGCATGCTGGATGAAAACGGTAACCCGCAGACGGCGCAAACGGAGTATACTTTTTCACAGCCGCAAAACCTCGAAGACAGTGACTTTTCGGGATGGGAAATCGCTGCTCAGCGCGATTTCGATTTTTTACCGGCACCCTTTGATAAGTTAGGTGCAATAGCCAACTATACCTATGCGCAGGGAGAATCGCTGCATAATATTTTGGTGGATGGTGAAAGCGTTGCGGTATACCGGCCCTTTTATGGCCTGTCGGAAAACACCTACAACGCCACTCTGTACTATGAAACTGATACCTGGGGCGCGCGGGTTTCGCTTGCTCATCGCGATGATTACCTGACCCAGGTGGAAACATCCAGTAATGATCAGGATGAAGCTGGCTTCCATGGCACGACGTACTGGGATTTCTCCGCTTTCTACAACATCACAAAAGACTTAAAAGTAAGCCTGGAAGGGGTTAACTTAAGTAACGAGCGCGAAGAGCAATACAGTGATTCAGATGATCGGTTATACAACACTACTGTGAGTGGCCGTACCTTTTATCTGGGCGTGACCTACTTTATGTAAGCAGGTATAAGCAACTACCGGCGATGCTGATGTTGAGACGCCGGTCAGCAATTAAACTCAAAGCACGCCACGGCGTGCTTTGTTGCGTTTGGCGAATAACAAAATGACCACCCCAACAACGGGGCAGCAAATGTGATGATACCCAATGGCATCACGTTAGTGGTTAAAAACGGTAGGTTAAACCAAGATAATAATTGCGACCGCTAACGGTTGTATTATAGGGGCGGCGACTGGCATCGGAGTATTGCATTTCCTGTTCATTGGAAAGGTTAGTGGCTTCCAGACGAACTTCCCAGTTATCGGAAAACTGGTACGCCAGCACCGCATCAAGGTAGAGACTTTGTTCAAAGCCGGTTTCGTCTTCATCCTGAAGTGTATTGCTATCGACCCGGGCGATGTATCGATCCCGATAGGTGGCAGATAGCCTTATACTCAGGGCATAGCCTTCAACGTAGGCGGTAATATTTGCCAGCCATGGCGATAAAAAAGGCAGTGTCTTGGTGCCAATGGGCGCACCGGTGTTATCGTTAAAATAGCGGATATTGCCTTGCGTATAACTCAAGTTGGCCACCATGCCAAGGTGGTAGGTCTGCAGCGCAGGAAACAATCCCGCCAGGGTAGTCTCTATCTGAGTACTGCCTTCTATGCCGTACAGCATGGACTGTTCGGCATTGCTGGCCATAACCGTGTGCACGGTATTACCGACATGGGTTGCGGCAATTAAAGATTGCTCCTGCTCAGGTAACGCGTTTATCGCCATTGTGCTGGAGGTACTGACGATATAGTCATCCAGCCATTTGGCAAATAAGGTCACAGCAAAGCGGTTGGTGTCGCCGGGGTAAGCCTCCGCCGAAATATCGACATTGTAAGCAGAATAGGGCTTTAGAGCCGGGTTAAACCGCGTTAGGGTGGCATTTTGTGGGTCATATCGCGCGGTATTAGCGAGGGTTTCAAGTTGTGGTCGCCCCACGGTGCGACTAAAGCTGGCCCGTAAGATCTGATCGTTTAAGCGATAGTTGACGGACACCGCTGGCAGCCAGTTTATGTGCTGCAAGCGGTTGCTCGATAACGTCTCACCGTGTTGCTCAATAGCGCTGCGGTCGTACTCCAGGCGCAAGCCGCTGATTATCTGCCAGCGGTGACGTTGCCAGTGGTGTTGAACAAAACCAGCAGCGCGATATTCCTGTATACGGTTTTGCTCCGTGTTGCGTTGTGAGGGTGTGGTAAACCGGGAGTAGGCCAGTGCGTCGGGATTAACCGGCACATCAAAAAAGTCGAAGGTTGCCACAGGATCAAGCGCCAGCCAGTGTTGTTTCGGATGATTTGCCAGAACATAGGTTAAGTTAACCGGCACCTGGTTAGCAACACTGTTATGTTGCCATTCTGTCAGCAGGATATTCTGAACGTCAGTATAGTCGATGCTGTTCTTGAAGCGGGTGAGTTCAGTGCCAACTTGCAGGGTATGCTGAGCGTCGGGCGTATAGTCGAGTCGGTATCGTGCATTAATAAACTCACTGGTGGCACTGTAGCGCTCACTGTCGAGCTCGTTCATGTGCCAAAAATCGGGGGTTACCAGTGAGCCGGTGTAATGCGTGTCGACAAAATGGTAATTCTGGCGATAGTCGATAGTGACATCGCTGATGCCTCGCATGTAGGCTTTAACGCTGCGTGGCATGTCGTAAGTTGCATGCTCAATACCAAAGGTACCCACACCCGACAGCTCAGTACTAAACTGATGTTCAGTATTGATGACCCATTGCTGATAACGGTTGGAGACGGTCTGAAAGCGGCTTTCGGTGCCCACTCTGGCATGACGATAGCGGGCATAAATCAACTCGTCACGATGGTTAATCTGAGCGTCTTCGATACGGGTTTTACCGGCAATCACGGGGGTTGAGTTATAACCTCTTGGGTACAAATGGTTTTCACGCCGGTCGCCGCTTAATTGCCCGAACAAGTAGTCGAAAGTAATATGTTCATTACTGGTAAGGTACTCAATGGATGCACCAATACCAATACGCTCCATGTCACTGCGCCACAGGGAATAGCGGTTACCGCGAGGCACCCAGATTTGTTGTGCTTGCCACGCTTCTTGTAGCGGCAATGGCAGGGCTGATATATCGGCGCCATCCGGTGGCAACTGTCGCCAGCGGAACGTGTTGGCGCCGGTCTCCTGTGAATCTCTGACGCCATACGATGCAGAAAAAAGCGCACCCCAACTGCCGCGTGTGGATGACACCATGCCTGACACGCGCCTGGCTGTATCATCGCTGTATTGGTTAATGCCTGCTTGTTGGGTAACGGTCCAGCGCAGTCCGGGAGTGTCAAATGGGTGGGCGGTTTTAAGTGCGGCGATACCGGCGAGTCCGCCGCTGGGTTGCTCGACTGAATAACTTTTGAGTACCTGGATTTCGTTAAATAAGTCCGAGGCAAATAAATTTAAATCAAAAGAGCGATCGCGATGCTTTTGCAGTCGGCTGTCCATGGGAGAGTCGTTGTTAGAGAGCACCGGCATGCCGTTGAGTGTGACCAGGGTAAAATCGGGGTTTAACCCCCGTAATACGATTTGGCGCCCTTCGCCAGCTTCGCGGGTAATCGACATACCCGGAATACGCTGTAAGGATTCTGCCAGGTTGCGGTCGGGATACGATGCCATATCCCGGGCAGCGATAACGTCGCTAATGGCGGCAGACTCACGCTTTTGCCGTCGGGATACGTTTAATGAGGCGCGAATACCATTGACCGCGACTTCTTCCATTACCGTCTTTTCAGATTGCTCGGCAGGGCGCGAGATAACAATACCGTTAGGGGTTACCTGGTAGCTTAACCCGGTATTTTGCAAAAGCACGGTTAACGCTTCATCCAGCGTATAGCGCCCTTTCAGGGCAGGAGCGTCAAGTTTCTCGACGCGCGTGGCGTTAAGCACAAACGCCTGATCAAAGCGAGTGGCTACGGTTTTTAATGCTTGTGCTAATGGTTGCGCTTTGACATAAACCTGACGCCATGATGGCAGCGAATCAGCGCATAAAGGCGGGCTGGCCAATGCTATCAGCGCCGTGGTGAAGACAACGCTGTGTAGCCTGCAACGTTGCTGCCAGACTAACTTCATAAGCGCACTACCTTGACATAACTTACTGGCTTACGGTGAGTAAAAAGTGATCGCTGTGTTCCGTCAGCGTGAGTGCGTCCATGTTGGCGAGTAACTGCAATGCCTGCTCTGGGGCTTTAACGTTAAAGCGCCCGGATACCGGCAATTGCGAGAAACCTGCTAACTTAACAGGCTTACTCGTGTAGCGGTTTAAGCGTTGCACTATGTCGTTAATTGGCTCGTTACTGATGTCCAGCCAGCCGGTGCGCCAGTCGGGTAACTGACTGTTTTCGAGTTGAAAGGACTGGAGCCATTTTCCGGCCTGTAAGATGACGCCATCGCCTTTTGTTAAGGTCAGGGTTGTATCTGCCGTGACTTTTACAACGCCGTCGTACACACGAATTGCGGTTTTATCCTGCAGGCGGTCGATATCGAAAGCGGTTCCAACAACCTGCACACTGGCATTATCCAGCTTCACAAGGAACGGGCGCTGCGGTTCATGGGCAACGTCGAAATACGCTTGCCCGCTGGTTAAGCTCACTTCGCGAAATTGCGCACTGTGATTGACTGCCAGGGCGCTTTTGCCATTCAGAATAACCATTGAGCCGTCGTTTAGCCGGGCAGTGTGCTGCTCGCCGGCACGAGTGGAAAACTCAGCTTGCTGAATAACGCTGAGCGTTGAAGATGCAGGTTGTCGCGCGATCTCAGGGGGCGCAGAGTTGTTCGAAACATTTACGCTAACGAGCACTGCTACCAATGCGATAGCCGCGGCACTAGCCAGGCCGTATACCGAGTAAAGCGTTTTACGCCTTGGTGATGCGCTTTGTGGTGCCACCGACTGCAACGAAACCGCACGGTTATCCGGTACTGAAGAAACTGTTTTTTGTTGCGAGGCGTTGTTGTTAATACGAATTGCCGCGGTAGCGACCTCGGGGTGACCGAGCGCTGCGGCAACGCGATTGAACGCCGACTGGTTGCTCGCGTCGGTAAGCCACTGGGCAAATCGCAATTTATCCTGCTCGCTGAGTTCGTCAATGCGATCAAACCAGTCAGCAGCTTGTTCTAAACGTTGTGGCGTTGTCATTACTGTCTCGGTAACCTTATCTATATAACTATGATTCAGAACGATGCAAAACGGGGACATTAATTGTTGGTTGTCCAGCCAGCTTCTTCCAATTTTAAAGTAAGTTCAACCATGGCTCTGGTTAAGTGCTTTTTGACTGCCTCAACGCTTATGTTGAGTGAGGCTGCGATATCATCACGGCTCATCCCATCGACTCTGCGCAGTAAAAACACCTGACGCCGCAGTGGCGACATGGCACTGAGAATGCGTTCTACACAGGCGAGTTTTTGTTGGTTGAGGTAAGCCAGTTCCGGCCCGTCGCTGGCACTTTCGTTATCAATGCTGTCGATATCAACTGCGTTTGGTGTGCGTTTACGCTGAAAGTCGTACAAGACTGATTTGGCCACGGTGATCATATAGGCAAGCGGGTTATCGAGTTCTGCAAAGCGCGTACTGCGGCCTGTGCGCAATAAGGTTTCCTGGTAAATATCATCGGCCTGCGTGCTGTCGTGGGTGAGGCCGTAAATAAATGCTTTGAGCGCTGTACGCAACTGCTCAGCATCTGCGGCGCTTATACCTTGCCAATTTATATTTATTGATGGCTGCATTACAACTAGGGTCGTCTGTTACATGAAGCGGCGTATGGTATCGGTTAAATATGACAACTGGATGGCAGGTGTATACCCGTTATCTCAAATTTAACGCGTTTGAAAGCAAAGTTGGCAATGCCAAAGAGTAGCAGGTATTGCTTTCACCAAAGGCCGATATACCTAAAGCGGCTGGTATCGACCCTTCATTTTGTTTGTCAGTATTGGCCAAACTATGGAAAGTCGGATATTAATTGGCGGGAAAGGTAACGCTCGATTAAGAGCGTTCTTTTCGATAGCAGTATAATCAATAAACCATGCGGGCCAGAGACTGATCTGCTTTCGCCCTTCGTCTTAGGTGCCCCCTCAATTATCGACCCGTGTTGATTGGTATATTGATTAGCATGCTAATTATCTGTTATATTAGTTAGCATGCTAATAAATTTAAAAGACATTTGATGGAAAGCAATATTGGTTGGATGTTAAGTCGTGCCGCTTTTAGCTGGCGTCATGCGGTGGAGTACTATATGGCGGATCTGGGGCTAACCCAGACACGCTGGATTGCGATGCTGCACCTGGATCGCTTGGGTGAAGGCTGCACGCAAAAAGAGCTGGCGGCTCATATTGATATTGAGCAACCTTCGTTGTTGCGGACCCTGAATCAGCTCGAAGAAGCAGGGCTGATTGAGCGTAAGCACTGTAGTGAAGATGCTCGACGAAGATTGCTGTGGTTCACCGACAAAGGCAGGTCGTTACTAACCGATGTAGAAGCGAAGGCCAAATTAGGTCGCCAACAAATGTTGCAAGGGTTAACCAGCGAACAACGTCAACAGCTTAGCAGTTTGCTGGAGACGGTTATCGATAACGCCCATCACCTGATTACGGAGAGACAATGACACCTGATAAGAAGTTTAATCGTTGGATGCGAGGCAGTGCGATTGTATTTGTATTGCTGATGGCCTACGTGTTAGTTGCCGACATGACAATTCCTATGACGCCGCATTCGATGGTTCAGCGCCCCGTAATTAAGGTATCGCCACGCGTTGGTGGCGAAGTGGTAGAGGTCGCGGTACACAATAATCAGGTGGTTGCGGCCGGTGAGCGTTTGTTTCGTATCGACCCCAGTGATTATGAAATAGCCGTTGAGCAGGCGCGCTTGCAACTTAGCGAAGCGCGGCAGGCTCGCGACAGTTTAGTGGCGCAGTTGGCTCAGGCTGAAGCAACCATTGTATCGTCTAGGGCCAGTTTAGAAGAAGCGCGTCGCGAGGCGAAACGTCTTTCGTCGCTGCGTCAGCAAAAGTTAGTTAGCCAGCAGGCTTTGGAACAGGCCGAGACCGAAGTGGAAATCACTGCTGCAAACCTGAATGCTGCAAAGCAACAAAAACGAGCGTTAGAGGCGGAGTTAGGTGCTGCCGATGAGCAGAACACCCGCATTAATATGGCTAAAAATAATCTACGTCAGGCCGAGTTGAATTTGGCCCGAACAGATGTGCGGGCGGCCGAACCTGGTATTGTTTCTAACCTACAACTGGTTGAGGGTGTGCAGGCCCGGGCTAATGAACCTTTGCTGTCTTTAGTGGTTACGGGTAAGGAGCGTATTGCTGCAGATTTTCGTGAAAAAAGTATTAGCCACTTTGCAGCGGATGTTCCAGCCTGGATAGTCTTTGATGCGTTACCGGGTCAGTTATTTGAGGGGCATTTAGCCAGTCGCGACTTTGGTGTAGTTGATGGGCAGGTGAATGCTGACGGTTTACTGTCTGATCCTGATGACAGTGATCGCTGGGTTCGTGATGCGCAGCGTATTCGTGTTTATGTGGCATTAGATAATGGGCAACTCCCGACTGCACTGGTTGCAGGTTCGCGGGCTACCGTAATGTTGCATGAACCCGACGATAGTGTCATCAGCTGGCTGGGTAAAGCGCAAATGACAGTGGTTAGTTGGCTGCATTATGTCTACTAAGGCTGCCGTGCCCAGTTTAAGCGGTTATGAATACCGGCGTGTTATCCGCATAGCGCTGGGTAGCTGTTTAGGGTTTACAATAAGTAAGTTGATGGGCTGGCCCTACGGTGTTTTCTTTGCCGTTTACCCCATTTTATTGCTGGGTATGGCACCCGTTTTTAATCTTAAGATAGCCCTGGAATTTTGTCTCAGTGTGTTGATCAACGTTGTTGAAATTTGGTTATTGAAGACATTTTTTACTCCTTTCCCGCTGCTGATGACCCTGGCTGTGTTTGCTGTTTTTTGTCTTCATTTCAGGAATATGGCAAAGGGCAACAATATTATGATGTGGACGTCAGGGGTGGTTACCTTAGCTGTAATGCTGCATTTTGGCAGTTATCCCACCACCTCGCTGACTGATATGACTGTGTCTACGTTATTAGCAACCGTGATTTCGGTCGCTGGTGGTGCGGTCCTGTTTTGGTTGTTACCCGATAATGAGGCGCCAGCAATGCCTGCGCGGCCGCCTTTATCTGTGGCTCAGATCAATCATCGAATGTTAATGGGGGCGACATTAGCAACCTTATCTTTTGTGGTGTTTCAGGTATTTAATCTGAGGGATTCGTTGTCGGCGCAGGTGGCAACTATTTTGGTGTTGTTTCCAATGACCTATTCGGCGTCGCTCATGAATGCATGGAATCGTGTTCGTGGTGTGGCTATGGGCTGCACTTTAGCGTTGATCAGCCAGCTATTAATGTACAACTTAATTAGCCACCTTGTGTTGGTTGTAATGGCGATGTTTATGACGCTATTGTTGGCAGCACGCATTCATATGCTCGAACGTATTGGTTCCGGGGTTGGCTTTGGCGCGCTGACCACGATTGGAATTTTGTACGGACAATACCTGCAACCTAACGCTGATTTTCTCTATAGTAGTTTTTATCGTCTGGCATCGGTGGTTGTGGCACTGATTATTTTAATGATGACTGCCTATTTTTTAGACAGCGCACTTAATAAAATCAGCTGGGCCAAAGATGTTGCATAGGTTTATGCATAGGTTAGGTTAATCACATCGCTGCCGGTTAATTCGGTTGTCACGTTTTCACCGGTTGACGGTGCCAAACGCGCCGTAGCACAGCAATCGTTAGTCTGCTTGCTGGCGGGCTTTCTGCTATAAAAATTAATTGCTACTTTTCAAACTGTTCAGCATGCCGGGTTGGGAGTCTCAAGCGTATTGATATTACAGGCGAATCCTGAACTGCATGACTCAATGTGTATCCACCTGGCCCCCATAACCAGATATATTTCAGCTTCTACATGGTGCCTTTTAACTTTCTTACATAATTTCGAAAGATTCACTTATTTTTGTTTGTTTCTGATGAGGCCAGCAATGCACTGACTACGATTAATCAGTCTATTAGCATCATCAGCGATATGAATCTGCAGATAGTCAGAGCAGCAAAGTATTTTACGACTGAAACATGCCGCAATAGTAGGCCTGGGGCCGCTGCTTTGTTCGAGTAAATAGGAATAACATAATGCGCGTTTCCTGCCGAAACCGAACGCTTGTAGTCATTGCAACTCACTTCCATTTGAACTTACGGCGTGGCTCTGCAAACCTTGTCGAAGGCGACACAGTTCAGATAATACTAAAAAGAGTAATCCCGCGATTAACGAAAACATGTAATCGCGAGAGTTTGCGCTTTCAAAAAACATTCGCCACGCAGCATCCAGTAAACATAATGCCGCAGCAACCCGATACATAAGCTTCATATTTAACGTCATCACAGCTCCTAAAAAGAGGGGGTATCGCCCCACATGGTTAGTCATTATCCCTATAAAGGTGGTAGATAACGTTACTTAAAAGGAACCAGCACAACTACTGCACTTAATGACTGTTTCATGCGCTCGGAGCGCCATATACACTTAAACACGTGGATTATCATAAAGAAGCGGCCATGCGCTGCATGAGTTTGGCAGGGGGAGTAAAGTGGGCGCGGTGAATGTGCTGCTATTTTAATACTGGTACGGCTCTTGAATAACTGTTGTATATCTCAGTAAAACCACAGATTTTTGACGGTAGCCTCCAATATGAACACTAAGACTCTGATACGTAACATAGAAAACCTTTCTGCCACCCTGGATCAAAAGCAGTTAACGGCCTTTTTGGATATTATGGATGCCGTAGCAGCAATGGCCAACGAAGCGCAGGAACTATCGAAGCAAGACCAATCAACAAGGGCATCCCGGTTATCGCAAGTGGCGGGTGGACTTCATTAATTGTTGGTTTATTGGCATACAACGGCTAATTGACACTTTGCTTTAGCGGCATTAGCTGTGCTCGCTCAGACCTGCGCATCGTCATTTAGCGGAGCTAAAAGAGGTTGTTAAGGCTGATGCGCCGACGCTGAACACCATTATTGAAATGCAGAAAGTACTCGAAGGGAGCCGCGCTGGTTTGTGCAAAACACTTGGCACTATTCCTTATTAGCCCAAGTCGGTAAATGTGAGTGCAACCTTACCCTACACTTATTTAATGGCTTCGTATGTTTCTGACCAAAGTGTGGCATTTCTATGCATATCAGGCAGTACGTCCTGCTCTATACCCAGCGTATCGGCTTTTTGGGTTATTGCCCACCAACTGCCAGACTCGTAAGCTTTAACCAGTTCTAAGGTGAAAAAGAGGATGTTTTTTTCACCTAACATCGCCGCTTTAATATCGTCGCTTAAGGGCAATTGCGCAAGCAAAGATTCCATGGGGGTGTCCAGGAGTGCATCTATCATAGAAAACAGGCCGACCATAAAAGCGCTGTCTGCAAGCTGCGGTGCGACTTGTTTCGCTATTTGCTCACTAAACCTGGCGCGAATGATCGACATTCTGATGATTTCCAGCGGCTTATTTTTGTTAAGGTGCGCGGTGGCTATGAGGCACACGAATTTTCTCGCCTGCTCTTCACCGAGGTAGATCAAAGCCTGCTTAATGGATTCAATGGGTTCCTTGAGTATAAATAGTCCCGAATTAGTAAAGCGCAGCAATTTGTAACTCAGGCTTACGTCTTGCTCGAAATACCGCGCAAGTTTGGTGTAATTGATATAGGGCTTTAAGGCTTCGTGGTAAATAATAAGGATCATGGCGTGCTGCGCTTCAATATCCTTATTTTGAATCATTTCTGGTTTGGCAAAGAAATAGCCCTGGAAGAAGTCAAACCCCATTTTTTTAGCCTGGGCGAATTCCTCTGGCGTCTCTATCTTTTCGGCAAGCAGTTTTAAGCCTTTACGTTGTTTAAATTTCTCTACTAAAGGCGCGATTTCTATAAGTGACGTGTTCTGAATATCAAACTTTAGCAGACGCGTGAAATTGATGAACCTATCCCAATTTCTGTGATACAGAAAATCATCCAGTGCCATTCTGTAGCCTTTGTGAAAGAGCTCTCGGCACGCTTGATACACTTCGTCGGTGGGCTCTACATCTTCAAGCACTTCTATCACAATGTCGTTCGGCGGTAGCAGTGCAGGGACCTGGTCGAGTAAGCCTTGCTGGGAGAAATTGATTAGCGCTCTTTTGCCATTCGTCAGTGTACTAATCCCAACATTGAGATGTTGATTCACAATTAACCGGGAGGTGGCTACGGTCGGATCGACATCTTTGGGGAAGACATTTTCAATACCATCGCGAAAAAACAGTTCGTAGGCGACCGTTTGTCGACGTCGATTAAAAATGGCTTGGCGTGCAGTGAAAACCTTCATTGTGCGATGACATTAAACTGTGCTGATAAACGCAATGCTGACCTTACTCTAATAACTCTATAATGCCAAGCACCGCTGTTTTTAAAAATAGTTTGTTTGTCTGATGGTTATGTCCACTTCCCCCTTTAATGGGACAGTTATGTACATTGAGGCTCAAAATAGATTGGAAGGTAATGGATTTTAGTTACTGACTTCTAGCATTAAAAAAGACGTCCTAGGACGTCTTTTTTAAATTGGTGGAGCTGGCGGGATTTGAACCCGCGTCCAGAAAATGTCTACCTTTGGTACTACATGCTTAGTTTGTCTTTTATTTAACTACTTTGGACCCCGACAAACAGGGTTCCTGGTAGCTGTCCTGATACTATTTCGCGGTTCAACCTCAGGAGAGTTTCCCTCGCTAGTTTACTTATATGACCTTCCAAAATCCTGGCTAGCAAACAAAGCTTAGGTGGAAGGGCCTATGCCGGGTATTAAGCGGCTAGTGCGTAGTTTTCGTCGTTTGCGACTATTTAAATGCGGCTTTTTAAGAGGCAAACCGCTCCTCTGCATGCACCTCCAGCTTCCTAGATCCTGTCGAATCCTAATCAGCCCCGGAGATCGTTACTATTAAACAAACGGCGCATAAAGCGTCTTTGTTAATGTCTAATATTGGGCGGATACTAACTTATTCAAGGGGTAAGTACAAATATAAACGTGCTAAGTGGCTGTTTTGTGCGAGTTCTGTACAGCCTGTCGATACTATTTGCCGGCAGGCATAATAACACTTGGTCTTTACGGTGAATTTTTTTACATTACCGCTACGGTTTAATTGAAAATGCGCGGTTTTATGCAACCACTCGACGTTAAGGTGCTTACCCGGGTTAATGAATGGCTCAGTCAGGGCAAGTCATTTTGGTTTTGCACGGTATTAGCAACCTGGGGCTCATCTCCCCGCGAGCCGGGCAGTTTATTTGCGGCGGTAAGTGCCACTGAGTGGGTGGGCTCGTTGTCGGGCGGCTGTGTTGAAGATGACTTTTTAAGCCGTATTGCCAACAATGAGTTTAACCAGCCGGTGCAGGTGGTCAGGTATGGCGAGGAAAGCCCGCAAGCGTCTATCACGCTGCCTTGTGGCGGCATTCTCGATGTGCTGGTTGAAAAAATCGCTCCGTCGGAGTTTACGGCCCGTCATTTTGGCGGCTACTTGCACTGTTTGTTGGGCCACAACACCCGGGTAAGGCAGGTAAATACATTAACCGGTGAGGTTAATTTTACCGAGGTGTTACATAACACGCCCGCAGTTAACTGGCAGGCTGATGCGCAGCGTGTTGAACTGCGTACAGGCCCGGCCAGACGTTTAATTATTGCCGGTTATTCGCCGGTTGCAGATTACTGCGCCCGCTTTGCAATATCACTGGGGTTTGAGGTGATTTTGTGTGAACACCGTTCTCAGGAGCAAACCTTGTGCAATATCGATGGGTGTCGGTTTGAGCCGGTCTTTGCCGCCGATTATTTATTGCAGCCTGGCAGCGTGCACAGCCACACTGCGGTAGTGGCGCTCACGCACGATCCGCGGGTTGATGACTTAACCATGATGGAAGCGGTCACCACCGACGCCTTTTATATTGGTGTGATGGGATCAAAACGTACCTCGGCCAATCGTGCCGAGCGGTTGCAGCGGGTAGGGCAGTTATCGGCAACGCAACTGGCCCGCATTCACATGCCGGTGGGGCTCGATATTGGCAGCAAAACGCCGGCTGAAATTGGCCTGGCAGTAATGGCCGACATTGTTAAAGCCTACCGCAAGCCAGTACCAGCTACTGCATGATAAGGCCTTAAACGCTGAGCATAAAAAAGGGCGGTTTAACCGCCCTAATCACATGCTACCACCGGTATTAAAACTGATAGCGATAGCCTACCTGTAAGCTCAGTGGTTTGCCTACCTGAATACCACCGTGCTGACGCGTGGCGATATACTCTTCGTCGGTAAGGTTATCGATAACCGCGTAAATGGTTTGATGGTTATCCAGCATGTAGTTGGCCGATACATCTACCAGTGTTCTTGACGGCACTTCGTTTTCGCTCGCAATACTGCCGCTGCCGGCTACTGTGCGCATGTCTGAGGTATGCTTAACCGCCAGAATGATTTGCCAGTTTTCCTGTTGAATACCGGTTTCTACCTGCATGGTATGCTGTGGTAAGTAAGGCAGATCGTCGCCAGCCTGAACGCTGCCCCAAGAGTCGAGTTCCGACTCAAAGCTTTGTTTAAACTCTGCGGTTGAATAGGTGTAGTTTACGCGGAACGGCACGGTTAACCCGGCCACCGGATACAGGCCCTGATAGCTCCACTCTACGCCCTGAATATCAACTTTACCGGCATTGTACTGCGTACCAATCAGATCGCTGTCACAGCCCTGGCTTGCGGTGCAGTTGCCGTGCAGGTTATCCAATTGGGTGAAAAACCCAATCAGTTCAATCTGGTTGATGTGATCGGCGTAGCGTAAACCGGTTTCGTAGTTCCAGCCTTGCTCTTCTTCGGCATTATTATTGCCCGGTGACGGCGGTGCAAATGACTTTTGTGCACCGGCTAATACCAACAGCTGTTCATTTACCTGATAGGTAAAGCCTACGCCCGGCAATATGGCCGATACACTATTGCGTCGGCGCGCCGGCGTATCGGTGCGCAGTGGATCGGTTTTCCCCCAGTCATCACGGGCCAGATTTACGTCTTCGTAACGCACACCGCCAGAAACGGTCAGGTTACCGTACTCCCAGGTATCATGAATATAGGCGCTTACCGCATTGGCACTGTCTATGCGGTTGGAGTCGGTACCAGGCACACCAGTGCTGACAGTTGATAGCGCATACTGGGCGTCAAGCTCGTAGGTGTCTACCCATTGGAAACGATCCATTTCATCGTTGTGCACCCGGGCGCCGACTTTTAACTGGTGGGCACCCATAAACACTTCGTATTCACCCTGCACACCTTGCGAGAGGTAGTTACGGTTGTTGGCTTTTACTCTAAAGTCGATGCTGGCAGTGGTATTGCCGGCGGCCACTTCCTTATCAAAGGCTGAGGCGGCTTCTTCTGCGCCGCTGCCGAGGCTTAACCCGTTGACCCGGTCGGTTTTGTACCAGTTACGGTAAAAGTCGTTGTAATACGCTGTCATGCTCAGCGTGCTGTTGTCATTAATTGTATAAACGTAGTTGAGGTTAACCAGTTTATGCTCGGTTGACATGACATCGAGTGTTGAAGCGCTGTAACGGGTAAAAGGCGAAGTGTTAAAGTCGTCGGCGGTTACCCCCAGGTAGGTTTCATCGGAGGTTTCTTCTGAATATTTAAGCTTGGCTTCCAGATAGTGCTTGCCTGCTGCATCAAGCTCATAGCCCAGTTTGGTGACAACGTCTGTTTTACTAAAGCCGGTTTCGTCGCCCGTTGGCAGGCTTTTAAAGCCGTCGGCACCATAGTGATACACTTCACCCAGCGCACCTAAGCGGCCCTGAGTGCCGCTGGCGCGCACATGCGCTTTGCGGTAGCCGTCGGAGCCCAGGGCAACATCGAGGCGCGATGAAAAGGGCGCGTCGCTAATACCGGTGGTTAGCAGGTTAATAACACCACCAGAGGTACGCGGTCCGTACAACACGCTGGAGCCGCCTTTGAGTATTTCAATATTGCTCATACGGCCAATGGTAGGAAAATAATACGCCGCCGGGCTGGCATAGGGAGCCGGTGCCGCCAGTACGCCATCTTCCATAATGGTAATTTTTTCTGAACGGTCGGCAGAGTTACCGCGCATACCTATGTTAGGGCGCAGGCCATAGCCATCTTCTTCGGTAATATATACACCGGGTACGCGGGTCAGTACGCGCATAATATCGCTGACTGCAAAATCGTCTAAGTATGCCTGATCGATCACCATACCACTGCCGGGTGTGGCTTCGACGGCCTGATTTCCACCAAAAATGGTAACGTGTTCAATGTCTGTTGGGGTGGCCGCATGGCTCAGAGCCGAAACAGATACTAATAAACCTAACGCGATGGGAGATTTCTTAAACATAGTTGCATGTGCCTGATTACTTAAAAACGTGAGGATTAAAGCAGCTACGCAAATAAGAATCAATACCATTTGCGTTTTAATTAAAATACTCTTTAGTTATAGCTTGGAAAAAATCGGTTACATCCGCCAACGTATTCGCTATGGTGAGATAAAGGTTTATAAAAAATACCATTGAGTTACGCAGGGGAAACTATGTTGAAGTGGCAGGTTGTGTTGTTATGGCTGTTGGCCGGGGGGTGTTTAACCGGGGTCAATGCAGCGGAGATCCCCGTTTCCCTCGATAACGGAGAGTATCAGGTTCCTGCAGTTGTAAACGTACCTGTGGCCGCGTTGCCGATGCCGGCCGTGGTGTTACTGCACGGGACTGCTTCGCACAAAGATGAAGTGGGTGATTTGTATAAACGCCTGGCGGCGGCGCTGGCAAGTGCTGGTATTGCATCGGTACGCATCGACTTTGCCGGTACCGGTGACAGTGCAGTGAGCTATAAGCACTATACCCTCAACAGCGCGGTGCGCGATGCCCGCGTGGCGCTTAATTACATCCGCAATCATAACAGCGTCGATGCCTCACGAATCGGCGTGGTAGGCTTTAGTCAGGGTGGGCTTATTGCGCAGTTACTTATTGCCGACGCGCCGTCGATACAGTCGTTTGTGGCCTGGTCGTCGGTGGCAAATGATGGTGTCGGTGCGTTTTCGCCGCTGTTTGAGCAACACTATGCTACCGCTAAACAACAAGGCTATGCTACTCAGCAATACAGCTGGCGTGCGCCACTGGATATTAGCATCGATTGGTTTGAGCAAATAAAACAACAACGGGGGTTAAGTGGCATGGCTGACTATAAAGGCGCGTTACTGGCCATTGCCGGGAGTGCCGATGAGGTGGTCGACCCACAGGCAGCCCTGCGACTGATTAAAGCCAGCAGCGCAAGCCCGGCGCAGGCAGTCATTATAAAAGGTGCCAGCCATATCTTTAATGTGCTGAGTACCAATGCAGCCGAGGATGAACAGTTGCTCACCCTCACCGAGCAATGGTTTACTCAAACGTTGTAGCATTTAAGCTTATACCTTGGTTTTCATAACACGGGCTTTTTGACGTTCCCAGTCACGGTCTTTAATGCTGTCGCGTTTGTCGTGCGCCTGCTTACCTTTAGCCAGGTATATTTCGAGCTTAACCCAACACTTTTTCCAGTACATTGCGGTAGCGACTATTGAGTATCCCTGACGGTCGCGCGCGCCAATTAGGCGGTCCACTTCGCGTTTATTGAGCAGTAACTTGCGGGCCCGCTCGGGCTCACAAATAACATGGGTAGACGCTTGTGTTAGCGGCGTTATGCGGGCACCAACCAGGTACGCTTCACCATTTTGAATGATCACGTAGTTATCGGTGATATTCACTTTACCCTGACGAATACTCTTAATTTCCCAGCCTTGCAGTGCAATGCCGGCTTCGAGTTTGTCTTCGAGGTGGTAATCGTGACGCGCCTTTTTGTTGAGCGCAATTGTCCCGCTGGATGCTTGATTGGATTTATTTTTTTTCATAGCCGCTATTATACTGATTGCGCAGTGGTTGTCTTGCTTTTCGTGGTGGCGTAATAAAAAAATTTCTGCGTATAAACCGAAAATCCACTGGTGCTTTTTGTGCTGTGCGGTTGGGTATTTTTTTATGGTAGACTTGCACTATTGTGTCAGAGTTAATAAAAAGTATGCCAAAAATACAACGTAGTGCGCTCGTCGCATATAGCGCAAAGTCTATGTTCGATCTGGTCAATGATGTTGAATCTTATTCTGAGTTTCTGCCTGGTTGTGCCGACAGTAAAGTAGTCAGTCATCAGGGAAACGCGATGCAAGCAGCACTATTGGTGTCAAAAGCAGGTATTAAACAATGGTTTACTACCGAGAATATTCTTGAGCCAACACATCGTATTAACATGAGTTTAGTGGATGGGCCGTTTAAGCAGTTGAGCGGGGGCTGGACCTTTGCCGAATTGTCTGACAATGCCTGTAAAATTGAGCTCAGTTTACAGTTTGAATTTAAAAGTAAAATGATAGAACTTGCGTTTGGCCGGGTATTTAACAGCCTGGCTGCCAGTATGGTGAACGCATTTACTCAACGGGCCAAAGTGGTGTATGCGTAATGGATAACCCCATCAATGTAGAAGTGGCTTATGCAACGCCTGAAAAGCAATCACTTATCGAACTCACCGTGCCGGCCGGGAGTACCGCTGAGCAGGCCATTATGGCGTCGGGCGTTATCGACATTCACCCTGAAATTGATTTAACTGATGCGAAAGTCGGCATTTGGAACCGGGTGTGCAAGCCATCTACCGAAGTCCAGGAGGGGGATCGTATTGAGGTATACCGTCCGTTAATTGCCGATCCCAAAGAGGTGCGCAAGCGTCGCGCCGAAAAAGCCAAGCAAGAAGGCCGCGCCGATAAAGTCACCGGTGGTCGCCCCAATCAACCCAAAGGCAGTTCCCCAAAGTCGGTTTAACCGGTGTGGCGCAGGCGGCGCTTTGCTGTTATTCGTTGCGTTCGGTGAGTGTTCCTACAGCCAGAACGGGTGAGGCATCGATTGATTCAGCATCCATCATCCGTGCGATGCGCTGCATGGTAGCTATCATCTGGCTTTGCTCCCACTCGGCCAGCTGACCAAAGCGTTCAACAAAATGTTCCTGCAATGGTCGTGGCGCCGTGGCAACGGCTTTTTCACCGCTGTCAGTCAGGTATACCCCGACTTTGCGCTTATCTTTGGTGCTTCGAATGCGATGCGCTAAATCGCGTGCTTCGAGACGGTCAAGAATATTGGTGATGGTTGCCGGACTCAAATTAATATTGTCGGCAATTTCTTTTACCATGATGCCGGGTTTATCAGCAATGTTCTGCAATACCATAAGCTGTGGGCCGGTGATGCCCACATCTTTACTTAATTGCTTGCTACGTAGATCGACTGCGCGAATAACCCGACGCAATGCCACTAGTAGTTCTTCTTCTTTACGCATTAAAAATAGTACTCCAGTCTGCATTAATTTAATAAATGCAAGAAATGTAGATGTTTCTGGAAATGGTCTAACACATCATTTATGACGCCATCTTTCGACCAGCCCATCAAGTCGTAGTCTTGTCCGCCTTCAGACAAATGAACCTGGGCGCGATAGTAAGTCTGTTCTTCATGCGTGTCTACCGCTTCGTCATCGAGTAAATGTGGATCAGGCTGTTGTGTGGGCGTCAGGTACACGCCGTAAATAAAATCGTTCTCTCCGTTCAGCACAACGGTTAGTTCTACATGGGTCTTACTCGATACCAGTGAAGCGTTATAATTACGCCCGGTAAATTCCTTACAGACTTCATGCAATGCCGGGTAAATGACTCGTAGCATATACCCTGATACTTTGTTCTCGTCAGGATAGGTCACGATTTCGGCCAGCCGTTCTTTCCATGGTTTGTCGTGATCCACTACGGCGGTTTGGGTGGCGGTAATCTGCAAACTGTCACGTTTGTGTTTTTCAATTCTTAACGATTTCATTAAGCCATACATGGCGATCAACAGGATAACTGAAAATGGTAAAGCCGCCACAATGGTCATGGTTTGCAGCGCACTTAAGCCGCCGGCATAGAGCAATATCGCCGCAACGAGTCCCACCGCAACAGCCCAGTACACGCGCTGCCAGATAGGGGTGTCATTGCGCCCGTGGGAGCACAACATATCCACGACCATGGCACCTGAGTCGCAGGAGGTCACAAAGAAGATAATCACCATCAGCAGCGCTATCATGCTAATAATGCTGCTTAAGGGGAAATTCTCCAAAAATACGAATAAGGCTACCGAGGTATCTTCTTTAACCATATTCGCCAACATGTCGAAGCCTTCGGTGAAGACCATGTCGATTGCCGAATTACCAAAGATAGTCATCCAGAACAGCGTGAAAGCGGTAGGGATTAACAATACACCTAATACAAATTCGCGCAGGGTTCGGCCAAAAGAAATGCGGGCAATAAATAAGCCTACAAACGGAGCCCAGGCAAGCCACCAACCCCAGTAAAAAATAGTCCAGCCGCCGATCCAGTCGGTTTTTTGATAGGCAAACAGGTTAAAGGTATTTCGCACAATATCACTCAGATAAGCGCCGGTATTTTGCAGGTAAGCCTGCAATAAAAATACCGTCGGGCCAAGCACCAGTACAAACCCCAGTAGCACGATCGCCATCACCATGTTGGTTTCAGATAAACGGCGAATGCCTTTATCGAGTCCGGTCATGACCGACACAATCGCCATGCTAACGACCAACGCCATTAATACTATTTGCGTCATGGTGGTATTCGGGATTGCGAATAAGTAACTCAGTCCAGCATTTATTTGACTCGCCCCGAGGCCAAGGGAGGTCGAAATACCAAATATGGTTGCCGTGACAGCTAAAACATCTACCACGTCTCCCTGCCAGCCATAAATTTTATCGCCGATAAGTGGGTAGAGCGTTGAGCGCAGCGTGAGAGGCAGTTGATGGCGAAAGGCGTAATAACCCAATACTAATGCCACCACCGCATAAATAGCCCAGGCGTGCAGCCCCCAGTGAAAAAACGTCATTTTCATGGCTTCGCGGACCGCTTCTACGGTGTTAGCGTCTGCCGTAGGCGGCGTCATAAAGTGCATAAGCGGTTCGGCTACGCCAAAGAACATCAAGCCTATTCCCATTCCGGCTGCAAACAACATAGAAAGCCAGGTAAGAATCGAAAATTCGGGTTTCGCATGATCAGGACCAAGACGAATGTCGCCATAGTCAGAAAAGCCAATGTAAATAACGAACAGCAAAATCACTGCAACGGTTAAAACATAAAACCAGCTGAAATTATCAACCACACTTGCTTGCATATCTGAAAACAAGGATTCAGCGGTTCCCGGCATTATTACGGCAAACAGCAGCAATATAATAATCGCCGCAGAAGCAGACAAAAATACCGGCTTATTTAACTTGGCTTGCGCGGCAACGGTGTTTTCAGGCGTATTCGAATGGCTCAAATTAATTCCTAATATCGTTATGTGTATGTCTGGACCTGAGTAGAATATACAACAAATCAGCGCGGCAAAAAACTGTCTGTCGAATAATTAGTGTATTGTGTATTTTGTGATCCTGTTGTTGTTGATTTTCGTAGAGTAATCTCGATCTGGCACAAAACTGTGTCCCGCATAATAGTTAGTGCAGAAATATAATTTTTGTTCTGTTAAACTTTAAAAAGAACAATATAGATTAATAAAAATTATTACAGCTCACTTCAAATCAAATAGGATCTTAGATCTATGAGAAAAACACACTTAAGTTGTGCAGTCATTGCTGCTTTGGCATCGAACGGCGCGTTAGCGCAATCGAGCGAATCAAAAGCGACAATTGAGACCATCGAAGTAACTGCTACTAAACGTACCGAGTCTATCCAGTCTGTCCCGGTGGCTGTGTCAGCGTTAAGCGGCAGTGCCCTTGAAAACATGGGCATCGACAACTTCCAGGACTACGTTGAGTTTTTGCCCAACGTGGTATTCCAGGGAACTGGCCCAGGCCAGAATGAAATATATATCCGTGGTGCAGCAACCACACAATCAAGCATTACGCTGTCTTCTGTACAGGCCTTGCAACCGTCTGTCGCGTTTTATCTTGATGAAATGCCTGTTTCTATGGCGGGTCGTAACCTTGACGTTTACGCTACCGACGTGGAGCGTGTTGAGGTATTGCCGGGACCACAGGGCACGCTGTTTGGTGCCAGTTCTCAGGCCGGTACCGTACGTCTAATTACCAAAAAGCCTGATCACGCCGGGTTTGCAGCTGGTTTCGATACCAGCATCTCAACCACCAAAGGTGGTGATATGAGCAACTCGGTTGAAGCTTATATTAATATTGCACCAACCGATAATTTGGCCTTCCGCGTAGTAGCTTACAACGATAAGCAAGGCGGCTGGATTGATAACATCGAAAACGATCCTAATAACGGTGGTTATATTGGCAGTGCAGTAGTTATCGACCGTATTTCTGGCGGTGCCTTACAAGGGCAGGGTATAGACCCGGTCGCCATGGATAACCAACGCGTAACTAATGGCTTAACACGCAGTGAAGCACGCGTAGTCTCTCCACGTAACAGCCAGCACGTTGAAGACAACTTTAACGATGCAGTGTATTCCGGTGCGCGTTTTGGCCTGTCTTATATCATCAACAACCAGTGGGATTTGTTGCTGCAACATACCGCGCAAACGCTGGATACCGAAGGTGTATTTGCTTACGACCCAACAGTGGCAGGTGAGAGCTCAGCAATACGTTTTCAGGCAGATGAGAACTCAGACGAGTTTGGTTTAACTACCTGGACCCTCAACGGTAGTCTGGACATGCTCGATGTGGTGTATACGGGTGGTTACCTGGATCGCGAAATCGATACCCTGACAGATTATACCGGCTACACCAACGGCGGACTTTTCTCTGCTTATTACGTTTGTACCCACTATGAGACGCCGGATAACCCCAATGACGCGCGGTGTCTGGACCCTACCAAATATTATAAAGAAGACACTACCAGTACCCGTTTAACCCACGAGCTGCGTATCGATACCACCATGGATACCGCATGGCGCTTAACTGCAGGTGTGTTCTATGATGAACAGGAAGTGGCTTCTGTAGGTCAGTTTAAGATAGCCAGCCCGGAAATTTTTGAAAACCTGGCAAGTTCGTGGAACGCGCTGGCAGGTGATAAAGGCATTAACAGTGACGGCGGTCCTTTCTCGCCGGAAATCAGCTTTGTTAACGATATTACCCATACCATTGAGCAGATTGCTGTATTTGGTCAGCTGGAATACGACTTAACCGATAGCTTAACTGCCAGCTTTGGTGCGCGTTGGTATCAGATTGATGATATCTACCGCGGCGCAACCTCTACCCGTGACGTCACCAGCCGTCTTGAAGCCTACGGTCAGGGCGTAATGGATCCGTCTGTGTATGATGGCTTTAACCTGGATGGCCAGGGCGTTGTCGATGCCATTCAAAATGGTCAGCTGGATATCAGCCTGCTCGATGATGACGGCGTACTGACCGTTGATGACACCATTCTTAAGTTTGGCCTCGACTGGACAGTGAGCGATGACGTGCTGTTGTTTGCCAACTACTCAGAAGGTTTCCGTCCGCCGGTAACAAACCGTTTAGGTGGTGATGCCGCGGCCAATCAGTCTGGTGCCTTTGAAGGTTTCCGTATTCCGGTATATTCCACCACGGATACCCTGGATAACTACGAAATTGGTATGAAGGGTGATTTCCTGGATGGCATCGTACGGATCAACGCAACCGGTTACTACTCAGAAATCTCTGACTTACAAACTTCGCGCTTTGACCCCACAAACATCAGCTTCTTAGTATTTACCGATAACGTCGGTGATGCCGAAGTCAAAGGTATTGATGCGGATATTACCTGGCTGGCCACCGATGATCTGGTAGTGAATGCAGCATTCAGTGTACTTGATACCGAATTGGTCAGTATTAACCCAGAGCTGGAAGGTATTGCACCGGGCGTTGGTAGCAGATTGCCTTACTCTGCAGAGTTCTCAGGTAACGTAAATGCGCGTTATTACTTTGAGCTTGACGGCGGTCGTCAGGGCTTTGTGAATGCGTCAGTGTCTTACACCGGCGACCGTTTAGCCGGCATGGTCATGGACGCTTACGTAATGGAAGATGCTACGCAGTTAATCTACGGCGCGGGCTCTGGTCTTAAAATCGAAGACGAAGCAGCCGTGTTTGATGGTATAGGGTATACAGACGCTAACGGCAATGCATTCCGCGGTGGACGCTATGTGCAGGAAAGTTATCTGATCAGTAATATATCCGTGGGTATGTCAGACGATAGCTGGAAAGCAGAGCTGTTCATCGACAACGTGTTCGACGAGTCAGCCATTCTGAATATCGATACCCAGCAGTTTACGCCTAAGGTTGTTACCAACCGTCCGCGTACTGTAGGTGTTCGCTTCTCGTTTGATTACTATTAATAACGAGGCTATTCACGCTTAGTTGTTAAATGAGTAAGCAATCAGATAAAACGGCAGGCTTCGGCCTGCCGTTTTTTGTGGTAATTTGGGCATAATGTTTTTAAAAACGTCACATAACAACGATACAAAACTATGACGACACAGGATTTCCAGCAACAAATTAATGCGATAAAACGCGCCGTGCAGGGCTCTCAGTTGAGCCAGGCAACCGCGATGGTTGAGCAACTCAAGGCACGGTCGCTGGTGGCAGCGCAACGCGTTGAAGTACTCTATTTAGCCGCCGTTATTAATCGCCTCAGTGGTAGTCATGCAGCGGCGATTTCCGAGCTCAACGAATTACTTGCTTTGCGTCCTGATCACGGCCGCGCTTTTCAGGAGCTGGCATATAACCATCAGGCGACTGGCGATGCTCAACAGGCCGCCAGCGCGTTCTACCGGGCAACGCACTATAACCCGGCGTTACTGGCCAGCTGGAAGCAGCTACTGGCCATTTACCGCCAGCATAACGATGCTGCGGCTGAGCAGTTGGCCAGTCAGCAGATTGACTATTTGCAAGGCTTACCGCCACCAGTGCTTGGCGCTTATGATCTGATGTACGAAAAACAGCTGGGCGCAGCTGAGCAGGTATGCCGGCAGTTTTTACAGCAAAACAAGCACCACCCTGAAGCCATGCTGCTGTTAGCCGAACTGGGTATACAGCACAAGGTGTACCACGACGCCGAGTTCCTCCTCGAGAGCTGCGTTGAGCTGTATCCGGATAACCTGCGCGCAGTGATCAGTTACTTAAGTTTGCTCGCCAAGCTGGGTAAACATCAAAAAGTGGTCACAATCAGCGACAAGCAACTGAGTCGTTTTACTGACAATCTGCAAATCATGATGGCCAGGGCCAATGCACTGCTGGGATTAAATCAAACCGCACAGGCTGTCGATATGTTTAACGCCTTACTGGCCAGTGATGCCGATCGCCCGGCCGTATGGCTGGCTCTGGGGCATGCCTATAAAACCACCGGCGATACCGATAAAGCGACCCATGCCTATTTGCAGGCCGCGCATTATCATCCGCAATTTGGCGATGCTTACTGGAGTCTGGCCAATATGAAGTCTTATCGGTTTGACGACCAGTCCCTAGCTGAAATGGTCACTATTGCGCAGCAACCCTCAATCAGCATTGAGGACAACATCCACTTATGTTTTGCCCTTGGTAAAGGCTTTGAAGACAGCCAGGACTACGAAAAATCCTTTGCCTACTACAGCAAAGGCAATCATCTGAAATTACATTCGGTGCAGTATGATATTCGCCGCGCTGAGCAGGCGATTGAGGCACAAATGAAAGCCTGTCAGCCTGAGCTGTTCAGCGCGAAAAGCGGTGGCTTTCCGGCCCCCGATCCCATTTTCATCGTGGGTATGCCCCGTGCCGGCTCCACCCTGTTAGAACAAATACTGGCGTCACACAGTGATATTGACGGCACGATGGAGCTGCATAATATTCTCAGCCTGGCCTCGTCGGTGAGTGGCCAAAAGAAGCCGTATCCGTTTTGTTTAGCCGATCTTAGCACTGAGCAGTGTTATCAGTTGGGTAAGCAATATATTGAACAAACCCGTTACTACCGGGGTACCGGGTCGTTTTTTATCGATAAAATGCCCAATAACTTTATGCACATCGGCTTTATTAAACGTATTTTACCCAATGCGAAAATTATTGATGCACGGCGCGACCCCATCGATTGCTGCTTTAGTAACTTTAAACAGTTATTTGGCGAAGGGCAGGAGTTCTCTTATGGCCTCGATGAAGTCGCACGGTATTACAAAGCCTATATAAAACTGATGGACCATTGGGAAAGCGTGTTATCCGGTGAGGTATTGCGGGTTCAGCACGAGGATGTGCTGGATGATTTGGAAGGTCAGGTAAAACGCATGCTTGATTATCTTGGGGTGCCGTTTGAACCCGGCTGCCTTAACTTTCATCAAACTGAGCGGTTAATAAAAACGCCCAGTGCCGAACAGGTGCGCCAGCCCATTAACCGCCAGGGGCAGGGGCGTTGGCAGCCGTATCAGGCACAGCTGGCGCCACTGCTAAAGCATTTTGATAATGCCTGATGGCGCGCTTCGTTTAATACTTACGCCGCTGTAAGCCGGTTTCGGCCAGTATTTTGGCCGAGATCTCTTCAATAGAAAACTTGGTACTGTTCAGGAAAGGGATTTTTTCTTTGCGGTACAGGTTTTCCACTTCCCGTAATTCCATCCGGCATTGTTGCAGCGACGCGTAGCGGCTGTTAGCCCGGCGTTCCGAACGGATCTGGCTCAGCCTCGCCGCTTCGATGGTTAAGCCAAATAACTTTGACTTAAACTGACGCAACGCTGGCGGTAGCTTTAACATGTCGCCCATATCGTCTTCGGTAAACGGGTAGTTTGCCGCTTTTATCCCGTATTGCAGGGCCAAATAAAGGCTGGTGGGGGTTTTGCCAGAACGGGAAACCCCAACTAAAATGATATCAGCCTCATGGTAATCTTTTAAATTGGAGCCATCGTCGTTTGCCAGAGCATAGTTCACCGCTTCGATACGAATATCATAGGTTTTTTCGTGAATACTGTGGGTGCGGTGTTTCTCGGGCTTTGATGGCACACCAATGACTTTTTCCAGTGGCGCTACAAATTGGTCGAGAAAATTGTAGTTAATCCCTACAGAACGGGCAACGACACGACGGACGTCAGGGTTTACTACTGTGTAAAAAACGAGCGGCCTCTCTCCGGTGTCTTGAAAACTTTCAGATATTTTCTCGATCACTGCGTAGGCTTGTTCTTCGGTTTCAACAAAAGGAATTGTCTTATGATTGAATTCTGTAGGGAAAAGTGACAGTAAAGCGTGGCCAAACACCTCTGCAGTGATGGCAGTGCCATCGGATATGTAAAATGCGGTGCGCACAACAACTCCTTAACTTTGTCGTAAATTTATTACGAAATGAAATAAAATTTTACTTTTTTATAATCAACATTTTAGAATTTCCGTATGGAAAAGCCAGTCTGAATTGATGTTTGCGATTGTCTTAACCTCTACCCTACAAGTTCACAGTAAGTGAACGCAAAAAAATGTGACAAGCTGGAGGCTTAAAAGTGCAAGAATACGTACTTTGGTATCAAGAGTTAGGCATGCACGATGTTAATCGTGTGGGCGGTAAAAACGCATCGCTCGGAGAGATGATTTCAAACCTGGCCAATGCTGGTGTAAAAGTACCCGGAGGATTTGCCACAACAGCTTATGCATTTAATGAGTTTCTCGAACAAAGCGGATTGGATGCCAAAATCCATGAGGTTCTCGACGCCCTCGATGTTGATGATGTCAGCGCCCTCGCTGAAGCCGGTAAAAACATTCGTCAGTGGATTGTGGATACGCCTTTTCAGGGCAAACTCGAAGAAGAAATCCGCAGCGCGTTTGTCGATTTACAAGGCGACGCCGGCGAACAAGCCTCCTTTGCTGTGCGGTCATCGGCCACCGCCGAAGACATGCCCGACGCGTCGTTCGCAGGTCAACAGGAAACTTTTCTTAATGTAAAAGGCTACGAAGCGGTCATCGAGGCAGTCAAGCACGTGTACGCGTCGCTGTTTAATGACCGGGCTATCTCGTATCGGGTACACCAGGGCTACGATCACAAAGGCGTGGCGTTGTCGGCTGGCATACAACGCATGGTACGCAGCGACATTGCATCCTCCGGAGTCATGTTTACCATCGATACCGAATCGGGCTTTGACGATGTGGTATTTGTCACCAGTTCACTCGGTCTTGGCGAAATGGTCGTGCAGGGAGCCGTAAACCCTGACGAATTTTATGTTCACAAGCCAACCCTCGACAAAGGTAAGCCGGCCATCGTGCGCCGAAACCTGGGCAGTAAGCTGACCAAAATGATTTACTCTGCCGACCAGAGTCATGGCAATCAGGTCACCATTGTTGATATCGACCCTGCTGAAAGTAAACAGTTTTCACTTACCGACGATGAAGTTATGGCGCTGGCGAGACAAGCGCAAATCATCGAAAAACACTATGACCGGCCGATGGATATCGAATGGGCTAAAGATGGTGTAGACGGCGAACTGTATATTGTTCAGGCGCGTCCGGAGACGGTACGCAGCCGTGAAGATGCCCAGTCTATTGAGCGCTTTCAACTTAAAGGCACTGCCGGGATTATCTGTGAGGGCCGCGCTATCGGTCATAAGATTGGTGCAGGTGTTGCCAAAGTGCTTGGCTCCATTGATGAAATGGACAAGATTCAAGCCGGTGATGTACTGGTGACCGACATGACCGATCCCGACTGGGAACCGATCATGAAAAAAGCCGCTGCTATTGTCACCAACCGTGGAGGCCGTACCTGTCACGCCGCGATCATCGCCCGTGAGCTGGGTATTCCGGCAGTAGTCGGCTGTGCCAATGCCACCGAATCGATTGCGACCGGCGACAAGGTGACAGTGTCTTGTGCTGAAGGCGATACCGGTTACATTTATAATCAGGAACTGGAGTTCGACGTGACCACATCACGCATTGACTCAATGCCGGATTTACCCCTGAAAGTCATGATGAATGTGGGCAACCCGGATCGGGCTTTCGATTTTGCCCGACTGCCCCACAAGGGCGTTGGCCTGGCACGGTTAGAATTTATTATTAACCGCATGATTGGGGTTCATCCCAAGGCGCTGCTTAATTTCGATAGTCAGCCGCCAGAGCTGCAGTCCGAAATTAACGACATGATTGCCGGTTATGAGTCGCCCACCGAATTCTATATTCAAAAACTGGTAGAGGGTATTTCTACCATTGGTGCGGCCTTCTCGCCGGAAAAAGTCATTGTGCGGATGTCAGATTTTAAGTCTAACGAGTACTTTAATCTGGTGGGCGGCTATCAATACGAGCCAGACGAAGAAAACCCCATGTTAGGCTTCCGCGGCGCCAGTCGGTATATTTCCGAGGACTTCCGCGATTGCTTTGCGCTTGAGTGCGAAGCCATTAAGCGGGTACGTAACGACATGGATTTAACCAACGTTGAAATTATGATCCCCTTTGTGCGTACCGTGGAAGAAGGTCAACAGGTTATCGAACTGCTCAAGGGGCAGGGGCTGGTGCAGGGCGAAAATGGCCTGCGCGTTATCATGATGTGTGAGCTGCCATCCAACGCGTTACTTGCTGATAAGTTCCTCGATATCTTTGACGGTTTCTCGATTGGCTCTAACGATTTAACCCAGCTCACACTGGGACTGGATCGGGATTCAGGGTTAATTGCCCATTTATTTGAAGAGCGTAACGAGGCGGTAAAAGCACTGTTGTCCATGGCTATTCAGGCCGCAAAAAGGCGTGGCAAGTACGTCGGTATTTGTGGGCAGGGGCCGTCTGATCACGAAGACTTTGCAGCGTGGTTGGTAGACGAGGGTATCGATTCGGTTTCACTCAACCCTGATACCGTGGTTGAAACCTGGTTGTATTTAGCTGAACAACACAAGTAGACACCTGAGTCGCCATTAAATACCAGTGCTGTTATAAAACTGAGGCCTGTATAGTCCTCAGTTTTTTATTTTTGCAGCGGGGGTGACCAATCAATAACCCAGAGCGAGCCTATAGCTAATTTAGCTAAAGTACGTCGTTCATAGGTAATGTTTATACTTTTGTGTTCATAAGCCCGTTGTATATTTGAATTTTAATACAGAAGTGCTCAGGTTATCGAAAGTTAGTTTTTGATGACATATTCAGATAAACTCGCATGGTCCTGTGTGAAATTGTGAACAAACCGCGTAATCAAGGCCTGGGGTCGTACAGAGTGGATGTGAAGAGAGTCGCAGAACTGGATGGTGTAAGAGGGCTCGCTGCTATTGCCGTTGTGATTTACCACTATTTTTATCGTTATGATGAACTGTACGGTCACGACTTTACATTATCGAACTTCTTTGAGCTCAGCTATTATGGCCATTTCGGTGTTCACTTATTTTTCATCGTAAGTGGGTTTGTAATTTACTGGACTATCTCGCGATCCACGAATCCATTAGATTTCATTTGGTCACGCTTTAGTCGGCTCTATCCCCCTTTTTGGGTTGCTTTAATAGTAACCTTTGTTGCTTTGGCTGTTTTTTCTCTGCCTGACAGGGAAGTTGATGTCAGCACTTTTTTGCTAAATTCACTTATGTTTCATGAGTATTTAGGCGTGAAACATGTTGATGGGGTTTATTGGACACTCACCCTGGAGCTAGCCTTTTATTTTTGGGTGTTAGTTATTTTCTGGACTGGCAACATCCAGTATATTGAAAGAATATTGATAGTTTGGATGTGCTGCGCAACGATATTAACACTGCAATACGTTGATATTCAGATTATCGGCAGAGTCAGAAAATTTCTACTCCTCGATTATATTGAGCTTTTTGCCGCTGGAATTTGTTTTTATAATTATAAGTCAAAGACATATACCCGCCTGACTCATGTTGTTATGACATTGTCTGTTATGTCATTGTATTTTAGCTACTCGGTTAAAACTGCGACTGCTTTGTGCGTTTTTTATTTGCTTTTCATGCTAATCACTATCGACAAGGCGAAGTTTCTTAAAGTTAAATTATTAACTTACTTTGGTTCTATTTCATACGCACTGTATTTAGTGCATCAGAACATTGGCTATATCGTAATCCGTAAATTCTACGCGCAGGGTTTAAATCCCTTTTTGGGGATATTGTTGGCTTTTGCCTTATCGATACTTATTGCCAGCCTTATTATGTTTTATATTGAGCGGCCAAGTTTACGCGTGCTACGAGGCTTTTATAAAAATAATGAGAAAGTACATTCATTGAGAGACAAATTTAAAAAACTGACATAGCCAAACTATGCTCACAGGCTGGTTACGCAAGCGCGACTTGCGTTGGCGAATGGTTAAGCAGAGCTTAGTAAAGCTCTCACTTGCGGCGCGTAAAAATGAGTGGGAGAGTTTTATTCTTTCGACAATGGCGACAACTATCGAATGCGCGCTTTTCGTAATTTACGGTTGAGCAGAATTTGATCCAGGCGGCGCGCTGAGCGGCTCATCTGGCGCTGAAAAAACATTAACCAGCTGCGGGCTCTGGGCCAGTCATAACTCATCAACAGGAGGCCGCCAATCACCAGTAAAATTGAGCCAGGCAAAAGTGTAAGCACCAGGCCGCCTAAAAACAGCACTGCTCCTAAGGTTAATCTCAATACTTTTAATCCATGCCCTGTCATTGTTATTCCTCGTTAATCCACGCAGTTTTCTGAGCCTATTATGATCGAATTGCGCATAAAACCAATATTAAAACTGTAAACAAAAGTAACTGAACAATGGCTGAAGCCGGTGTGCAGCGCTGATTGATACATTAATTACCGTATTTGAACTGATTATTCCAGCGTAACGGATTTTTGTTTAAAAATTATATACAAGCCCTTTAGACTCGTTAGGAGCATGGGTATACTTGGCCACCTATTGATGTGTGAGAGACCCGCTTTGAATTTACCGGTAATTCCTGTTGAATCAACTCTTTCTGACGTATATCAGGCTTATATCGATGGTCTGCGAAAGTCTTCGTTTGCTGGCGATATAGAGTATAGCTATGGTAGCCGCCTGGCAGTGGCTACCGATAACTCGGTGTATCAAAAGCTGCCGCAGGCGGTAGTGCACCCAAAAGGTGTTAACGATTTACAAACGCTGGGGGAGTTGGCCAATCAACATCCGGCGGTTAAGTTCAGCGCCCGGGGAGGCGGTACCGGAACCAACGGGCAAAGTCTTACCGATGGCATTGTGGTAGATATGTCGCGGTACATGAATAAAGTACTGGAAATAAACCCCGAAGAAGGCTGGGTAAGAGTCCAATCCGGGGTAGTGAAAGACGCATTAAACGACGCGTTACGACCGTTTGGTTACTTTTTTTCGCCGGATCTCTCTACCAGTAACCGCGCCACCATTGGCGGTATGATCAGCACCGATGCCTCAGGTCAGGGCTCACTGGTTTACGGTAAAACCAGCGATCATGTGCTGGAGCTTACCTCTGTGCTGGGCAACGGTGAAATTCTTCATACTCAACCGATCAGCGTTTCCGAAGCCGAGGAAAAGGCCACGCGCAGTGACACCTATGGCCGTATTCTGCGGCAGGTGTTAAATACTTGTCGTGGTAAACGGCAGGAAATACTGGCTAAATTTCCCCGCATGAACCGGTTTTTAACCGGCTACGATTTAGAACATGCATATGACGCTGATAATCAGCGTATCGATGTTAGCCGCTTAATTACCGGCTCTGAGGGCTCGCTGGTGATGGTGGCCGAAGCCAAATTATCGCTTACCCGGATCCCTAAACATACCGCTCTGGTTAATATTAAGTACGACTCATTTGAGTCGGCGCTGCGCCATGCGCCGCGTATGATTGCCGCTAAGGCTACATCGGTAGAAACGGTTGACAGCAAAGTGCTTAATCTGGCGCGCACCGATATTATCTGGCACTCCATTGCAGAGCTAATCACCGATGTGCCTGGCAAGGACATGCTGGGCCTGAATATGGTGGAGTACAACAGCAACGATATCAACGAGATAGAAGAGCGCATCGCCAGGCTCGAAGAAGAACTCACCGCCGCGGCCAAGAGCGGAGAATATGGTGTAATAGGCTATCAGCTTACGTTTGAACGCGCTGATATCAATAAAATTTACGCGATGCGTAAAAAGTCAGTCGGGCTGCTTGGCAATACCAAGGGTAATAAAAAACCTATCGCCTTTGCTGAGGATACCGGTGTGCCACCAGAGAACCTGGCCGATTTTATTATGGAGTTCAGGGCGCTATTAGATAGCCATGGCTTGCAGTACGGTATGTTTGGCCACGTTGATGCCGGCGTGCTGCATGTTCGACCCGCCCTGGATTTATGTGATGTTGAGCAAGAAAAGCTGATGCATCAGATCTCTGATGAAGTGGTTGCGCTGGTGGCGAAATATGGCGGCCTGATGTGGGGCGAACACGGTAAAGGCTACCGCAGCGAATATGGCCCCGCTTTCTTTGGTGAGGAGCTGTTTGCTGAATTAAGGCGCATCAAGGGCGCGTTCGACCCGGCGAATAAGATGAACCCGGGTAAAATATGCACGCCGATTGCCAGCGACGATGAGCTGGTGAAGGTCAGTGATGTGAAACGTGCCACCTTCGATCGCACTATTCCTGTTGCCTTTAAAGAGGCTTTTAAGCCTGCTATGGACTGTAACGGCAATGGCCTGTGTTTTAACTACGACACCACCTCACCCATGTGCCCTTCGAGTAAAATTACCCGTGACCGCAGGCACAGCCCCAAAGGCCGGGCAGGTATGATTCGCGAATGGTTACGCTTGCTGGCACAACAGGGTGTTGATGCTGCAAGCTTAAGCGCTGACCAGTTTAAAACCAGTTTTTACACGCGCTGGAAAAATACCCGCAGCAAGGAGCAGGACTTTTCACACGAAGTGCTGGAAGTCATGAATGGCTGTCTGGCGTGTAAATCCTGTAGCAGTCAGTGCCCGGTTAAGGTGGATGTGCCCGAATTCAGAGCGAAGTTTTTATCGATATATTACCAGCGTTATTTGCGTCCGCTCAAAGATCATTTAGTTGCCAATGTTGAAAAGCTGACGCCGATGATGGCTAAATTCCCGCGCATCACCAACCTGTTGATGGACAATCGCGTGAGTCAGTCGGCGCTTGAGAAAATCGCCGGTTATGTGGATGCGCCGCCCTTATCAGTGCCCACACTGGCAAGCCAGGCGCAAGCAGTGGCGACTACCTTTGACATGGCGAGCCTGCGCGCGATACCCGACGCTGAGCGCGGCGATTATGTGCTGATTGTGCAGGATCCCTTTACCAGTTTTTACGATGCACAGGTTGTGGCCGATTTTGCCCGGCTGATTAAAGCATTAGGTAAAACACCGGTATTGCTGCCTTTTAAACCTAACGGTAAGCCGATGCACGTGGCAGGATTTTTAGACAAGTTCGCTGAGACCGCATCGGATACCGCCAGCTTTTTAAACAGTGTTGCTGAGCTAAACATTCCTATGGTGGGCGTTGATAGCCCGTTGGTGCTGTGCTATCGCGATGAGTACAAAGCTCTGGGCGCGGCTCGCGGCGACTTTACGGTGCATACCGTGCACGAATGGCTGGCTGAAATCCTGGCCGCCGAAAAGGCCTTTGATTTGCCGGACGCTGAGAGAGCTAACAGTACTACCATGGCACTGTTTGCCCATTGCACCGAAAAGACCGCGCTGCCAAAAACCGAGCAAATCTGGCAACAGGTATTTGCTAAAGTGGGCCAGCCGGTGGATGTTATAAAAGTAGGGTGCTGCGGAATGGCAGGCAATTACGGCCACGAAGCACAAAACAAATCTAACTCATTGGGTATTTACGCCATGAGTTGGGAGCAGGCGGTATCACGCTATAAACCGGCACAGATAATGGCAACCGGCTATTCGTGTCGAAGTCAGGTTAACCGCATAGAGAATTTTAAACCGCAACATCCACTCCAGGTGTTGCTGCAATGTATAACAAAAAAGTAGCTAACTATGACAGCAAATGCATTAACAGAAGAACAAATACAGGCCTGGGCCAGAGAGCAATTTCAGCGGGCGAATAAATTTCTTGCCGAACGCGGGATCGTATACGACAGCGTGTTTGCTGAAGATTGCCGTTATCTGGTGCCGTTTGTTGCGGTATGGAAAATTAAAGCGCTGGACAAACAGGTGTACTGGGTAATAACCGGCGACGTACCGCTGGACGTAACCTATTTTGACAGTGCTGACAACGCCCGTGAGGCGATGAAGTATTTCTCCATGCACTGGCAGCTCAAAGCAGAGAACCTGGAAGTGAATAATACCGCTAACGACAGCAGCCAAACCGAATACATCGAACTGCTGCGTACCAAGGCTGAGCAACTTTATGCACTGCAAGACAACGACGCTATGTGGGGAACAGGTAGCGCGAACTAGTGGTTAACGGCGCTGATGCTCCCCGTTAATGAATGTGCCTGACATCAGGGGCGTCAAACTGTTGTCTCTGGCAAACCATTTTCTGCATGGGGATTCCCGCTTCCATAAAGACGGGGCCAACAGGTTTGAACCCTTTTTGACGGTGATATTCAACACGATCCAGTGCCGACTGAACATGGATTTGCTCAATGTTTTGGCTGGTAGCCTGTTTGAGAAGTGCGGCGAAGAGGGTGTTGTATACCGAGGTGTTACGGTGTTTTGGCAGTACCGCTATACGGCCTATTTCACCATGCTGGGTTAACCGTGCCGTGGCGATAGGGTGATCGTCCTGACTCAACAACAAAACATGAAATGCTTTGTTGTCCAGTTCGTCGAATTCGGCGCTCTCCGGTAATCGCCATTCAAGCACAAATACCGCTTTGCGCAGCGACTTAAGCTGCGCCTGTGCCTCTTGCCAAAGCACACGCTGAACCTTATACGCCATTGCAGGCCTCCTCGATAAAGCCAATACTGACACGGGACTATACAGCGTATGATATAAACTAAACCTTGGTTGACAGCAGCGTAGTCATCGTAAATTTAATTATAATCCCAGTACCCCATATTTATCAGTGTAGTGAAAGTACAAAAAATATCCAGTTTGTCCGGGGCAGACGCCATATCACTGCGACTGACGGTGCTTTGGGCCATCAAGGTACGCATTACGCCATGGTTGTCGGGTGAAAATTTAACCGGTTCGCCATTCACAAAACACCAACCCGGATAATCGTCACAAAGAATTGGCCTGCAACCCGGACGCTTGTGTATTAAGCCATCATTATCAATATGTTGCTGAAGCTGTTCAGGTAAAAGCGCGGAGTCTGAATCAGGTTCAAGACCCTGATCGCTTAATAGTTTAAGCAGGGTAAAGGTAAAGCTGTTGTCGTCAATGGCGGTGTGTAACAGTTGTTTAAGCTGTGTGATTTCATCGGTGTTAATGCAAGGAGAGTCCTCGGTGGCCGCTCTTGAAGGGTCGCTGTAACGCAGGGGATCGCTGTCTGCAGATTGCAAATGCTCAGCCAGATAACCCGCCAACTGAGACTGATCCGGGGCTCTGAATCCAATGGAGTAGGTTAGCGCCGACTCAATGGTACTGCCATCGTGGGGCCAACCCGGTGGTATATATAAAATATCACCGCTGGTAAGCTCGCAGTCGATCACCGGTTCAAAGGGTTCAACCTGACACAGCCCGGCCGCGGGCTGCGTTGCCTTACTGCTTTGTGGACTGCCTACACGCCAACGTCTGCTGCCCTTTCCCTGTACTAAAAACACATCGTATTGATCGACATGTGGGCCAACACCGGCGCCTTCTACCGCGTAGCTAATCATTAAGTCATCAACACGCCAGTTGGGTATAAAATTAAACATCGTCATTAATTCGCTGGCGTCGTCAACAAGCTTATCGACGCCCTGGACTAATAACGTCCATTTGCCCTCACAGGCCGAAAAGTCCTCGAAGGGGCCCTGCACGACACTCCATTGATTGTTATGAAAGCGCACAATTCTGCTGTCTAAGTCCGGCTCCATCGCCAGGCCAGCCAGTTCGTTTTCGTCCAGTAGATCTGTAAAGCCGGGCAGGGCAGCGCGCAATACGCAGGGCTTTTTTTGCCAGTAGTCGCGCATAAATGAATCAGGGCAAATTGCTAACACGTCGGGATTCTCACTAGTAAAATTTAATCTGATTATACGCATTTCAACTTTTGTGTGCGCGCTTGTGTGGCGGGCTTATTGCGCCAGTTCAAAGCAATGTGTCAGATTAGGATGCTTGGCACTCGTTAACGGCTTTCGTGTAAGCACTGAATGCTCAGCCAAATACGCCATGGTATTCGGGCACAGCGAAATCACCCCTTGTGGTGATACCTGCTCGAGATAGGCGGCGATGTTAACGGTTTCTCCCCATACATCAAAAAAAGGTTTTTCAATACCAATAATGCCTGCGGTAACCGGCCCTGTGGCAATACCAATGCGTACTTTACAGTCCAGTTGCTTACGGTTACCGGCTTGTGACACAACCTTGAGTAACCCTCTGGCAAAGCGCAGCATTTCGTTGCAGCACTCGGTGACTGACGCCGGTTGCATGCCACACACAGCCATATATTGATCGCCATTGGTTTTTATTTTCTCAATAGCATGGCGCGTGGTCAGCGCATCGATAGCCGAATACAGAGCATTGAGGGCCTGCACTACCTGAGCATCACCCAGTTGCCGGTTTAATGCGGTGTAGCCGTGCAGATCGGCAAACAAGACACACATATGCGAATAGCGTTTGGTGGTGCCGCTGGCCCACAGCTCCCGTGGTTTATCCGGATTGTGCGGTAATAAAGAATGCAGCGTTGCCTGTGAGGTTTTATGTGCGCTACGCAGGTGTTGCCAGCGATCCATGGCCTGACGACGCAACACCGCATAGATAGCCAGGCACAGTCCACCCAGGGTGATGTCATTGGTGACAATTAAAATACTGGCAGGCTGGTTGGGCTGGTACTGACTGGCGCTACTTAATACAAATAGCAGTATCGCGCCGAGTAATGCGATCAGTTGAGCGCTTCTTTCCTGGCGGGTAAATACAAAACCGGTAATCACCACAGCCAGTAAGTAAAAATAGTGAATGTTACTCAGATCCGGCCATAACCAGCCGGTCCAGCACAGATAGCTGTAATAGAGAGTGAACAACACCAGTTTAAGAGACCGTAAACTCAGGCGCTGTTGCCAGGCAATAAGCAAAAACAACATGCCGAAATGGGCCAGCCAGTTGCAGTAACGCGCCGACCAGGGAGTGGCAAATAACCACAGTGCAGGTAGTTGCAGCAGGAGCGCTACGGTAAATAGCGTCAGCGTGAGGTGCAGGGTTAACCTGACATGCTCGCCGGTATGGCCAGGCACTGCTGGCTGAAAAAAAGAAAAGAACATGGTAACTCCGCAGCGACGGGAGTTACCAATCTTACCAACTGTTTATTCGCCGATTAACTGATCGACAAGCCGGATCGCATCGCCAATGTAGGCTTGCGGGGTGAGTTGTTTAAGCTGCGCCTTAGCTTCCTGTGGCATGTCCAGGTTATCGATAAATTCAGCGATGACCTCAGCATTGACCTTTTTACCGCGGGTAAGCTCTTTGAGCTTTTCATAGGGTTTTTCGATGCCGTATCGACGCATAACCGTCTGGATTGGCTCAGCGAGCAGTTCCCAGTTACTGTCGAGTTCATCAAGCAGGCTTTGTTCGTTGACTTCGAGTTTACTGATCCCTTTTAATGATGCCTGATAGGCGATCACTGCATAACCGACACCCACACCCAGATTACGCAGTACGGTTGAATCGGTCAGGTCGCGCTGCCAGCGCGAGATAGGCAGTTTTGCCGCCAGATGGTCGAAAATCGCGTTGGCAATACCAAGGTTACCTTCCGAGTTTTCAAAATCGATAGGGTTAACCTTATGCGGCATGGTAGATGAGCCAATTTCGCCGGCAACGGTTTTTTGCTTAAAGTGACCCAGCGCTATGTAGCCCCATAAATCACGGTCAAAGTCGATTAAGATGGTATTAAAGCGTGCGATGGCATCGAACAGCTCGGCGATATAGTCGTGCGGCTCAATTTGCGTGGTATAGGGATTCCAGCTGATCCCCAAACTGGTCACAAACTGCTCTGATACAGCATGCCAGTCGAGCTCAGGATAGGCCGACAGGTGCGCGTTGTAGTTACCTACCGCACCGTTGATTTTACCTAACAGGCTAACCGCAGCGATTTGATCGCGCTGACGCTGCAGACGCACGGCTACATTCGCCATTTCTTTACCCATGGTGGTGGGCGAGGCCGGCTGGCCGTGGGTGCGCGCCATCATCGGAATACTGCGGTATTGGCGGGCTAAATCCTTGATGGCGTTAATGAGCTTATCGCAATAGGGTAAAATGACCGTTTCACGCGCTTCACGGCACATCAGAGCGTGCGACAGGTTGTTGATATCCTCTGATGTACACGCAAAGTGAATAAATTCACTGATGGCGTTTAGTTCGCTGTTATCAACAACTTTTTCTTTTAAAAAGTACTCTACGGCTTTAACGTCGTGATTGGTTGTTCGCTCAATTTCTTTAATACGGCGTGCGTCGTCAACAGAAAACTCCGCCACAATAGTGTCGAGTAACTTGTTCGACTGTGGAGAAAATGCCGGTACTTCGGCGATGCCTTCCAGGCTCGATAGTTTTTGTAACCATCTTACTTCTACTTCAACCCGGTACTTTAGCAGTCCGTACTCACTAAAAATGCCGCGAAGTTCGCTGCTTTTAGCGGCATACCGACCATCGACCGGAGAAATCGCCGTTAACTGGGATAGTTCCACCTTGTGCTCCTCAATCAGTTCATTAATCTCAGCGCCTGTTGGGCACTGCGCAGAATAGCTTTACGTTTAAAAATAATTTGGCGTCGTTGCCCGCCTAATTGTCGCCATAATACCGCGGCTCTGACACCGGCTAACAGTATTGCCCGTACCCGGTGCTGATTAAGCGTCTGGCTCAGGCAGGCAGAGTTGCCGGCGATCTGAATTTTGGGAGCCAGAGGGCTGACGACGTCAGAATAAATACTCGCTAAGGACGCCAGTATTTGCGGACTTTCAAAATCGGTATGAGCTAACTGACGCTGCACGTGGGAAATACGCTCGCCTAATTCGTTCATGGCTTTTTTATGGCGGGCCAGTTTACGTTCGAGGCCCAGAATACTGGCGATATACCGGGTTAGTTCGGTATCTTTTTTCGAGCTGTGATCGCCTAACTGAGTAACGATAACCTGAAAACCGGTTTTAAGGTTATCCAACTGGCCAAATATTTGTTGCGTGGTGTCCGCGTCGGTTACCAGAATACTCGATAAACTGGCTTCCACGGCTTGTTTGTCGACGTCGCCGGTACGTGCAATCAACTGAACCAACCGAGCCGCCTGGCAAACGCCGGCCAGGCCAAGCTGTTGCTCTATATCTTTGTCTAACATTATCGTATATAGCTCTCAATAATACCGCCGCCGAGGCAAATTTCGTTATTGTAAAACACCGCTGACTGCCCCGGTGTGACGGCCTTTTGTGGCGAATCGAACATCACTTCCACCTGATCGTTGTCCAGAGGTGTAACCAGACAGGCAATATCCTGCTGTCGATAGCGTGTTTTTACCGCTGCCCGAAATGGCGCCGTGGGCATCGTGCGGTCAACCCAGTGCAACTGTTTGGCGATTAATCCTTTTGAATACAGGCGCGGGTGATCGGCGCCCTGGCCAACCACCAGAACATTGCGTTTTACATCTTTGTCTACTACATACCAGGGCTCATCGCCGTAGGCTTGCAGACCACCAATGTGTAAGCCCTTACGTTGTCCGAGCGTATGATACATAAGGCCTTCATGTTTGCCGATTTCCTCACCATCCGCGGTTTCGATAACACCGGGTTGAGCAGGTAAATACTGACTTAAGAAATCTTTGAACTTACGCTCGCCAATAAAACAAATACCGGTGCTGTCTTTTTTGTCATGGGTCACCAGGCCTTGCTGCTCGGCAATTTCCCGCACCCGGGGCTTTTCGATACTGCCCACCGGAAACAGGGTTTTAGCGACATGTTCTTCACCCAGGGTGTACAAAAAGTAGCTTTGGTCTTTATTGTTGTCCAGGCCGCGCAGCATTTGCCAGTGGCCATCGACTTCGCGACGCTGCACATAGTGACCGGTGGCGATATAGTCGGCGCCTAAGTCTTCGGCGGCATACTCAAGGAAGGCTTTAAACTTGATTTCCTTGTTGCACATAATATCGGGATTGGGCGTACGTCCGGCTTTATATTCTTCCAGAAAGTACTCAAATACATTGTCCCAGTATTCGGCAGCAAAGTTGATGGTATGCAGGAATATTCCCAGCTTGTCAGCGACAGCCTGAGCGTCGGCTAAGTCTTCTGCTGCGGCGCAATATTCATCGTTGTCGTCTTCTTCCCAGTTTTTCATAAACAGGCCTTCAACTTCATAGCCTTGCTGCAAAAGCAAATAAGCTGAAACGGAAGAATCCACACCACCGGACATACCGACGATGACTTTTTGTTTATGGGGCGTTTGTGACATTGGCTGGCTGCACACTCTCATGTTATTTACGGGGCGCGGATGTTACCAGAAAATGGCCCTTTTGGCACCAATTTAAGCGTAAATGTTAGTGCAAGATGAGCTTATATATGCCAAATATGGCCGTCCGCTTTACCAGACACTCAAACGCGAATAATATTTCGCCTGTTAATTAACTGCTACTTTTGCGGCGATTATCCTTTCGTGAGTGGCTAAAAGGCGCTTTTTTGCGCCGCAGACTGGCTGCTTTGTGGCCTTTGGGGGCAGGTTTAATGGCGGGCCCATCCATACAGGTATAGTCACCACTGGCAATGCCATCCAGTGTCCAGTTACCTACCCGGTAGCGTATTAACCGCAGCGTAGGGTGGCCGACATGAGCGGTCATACGTCGCACCTGACGATTGCGCCCTTCGGTAATAGTAATGCTAAGCCAGGTGGTAGGGATATTGGCGCGTTCGCGAATGGGCGGTGTCCGCGGCCACACATCAGGCGGGTCCATGCGGGTAACCAGGGCGGGCTGTGTCGGACCATCCTTAAGTATCACGCCCTCACATAATGCGGTGATGGCCGACTCCTCGACACTGCCTTCAACCTGTACCCAGTAAGTTTTACTGGTTTTGGCTTTAGGGCTGGTGAGTTGATGTTGCAGCGCGCCGTTGTTGGTCAATACCAACAGGCCTTCAGAGTCGCGATCGAGCCTGCCGGCAGCATACACATCGGGAATATCGATGAAATCTTTGAGAGTTTTACGCCCATCGCCATCGGTAAACTGCGATAACACCATAAAGGGTTTATTAAACAAAATGATCGTCGATGTCATAGTCTGACTGCCTGAATAAAATCCGTAATCAGCTTATCAAATTTGTAGTTTAAACACAGCGACAGGGTCTGATTCACTGCTAAAGGTATTTAGTTGGGTAATTAATGTGCAAAAAGCATCGTTAATTACCCATTTTTCTGTAATTAAGACAAAGGTATGACTTGTAACTGGTACGCTTGACCCTATACTAAAAGACTAAATGATTCATGTGCATTACATGGTCACCGTCAACCTGAAAAATTAGCGAATAAATTACTCGGTAACGTGAATACTGAGGTTTAGCGTGCGTGAATCAATACTCCCTCGGGTTGGCACATGTAGGTACGTAGGAAAGTCACGAACCGGTTTCTGCGGTGAACAGGCGACCGGAATTTGTTGAATGGAAAACTGCAGCCCGCTACTGCAACAATTGAGGTATATAATGACCAATCGTAAGTCTACAATAATCTATACTAAAACTGATGAAGCGCCAATGTTGGCGACATATTCGTTTCTGCCTATTATTCGCCGCTTCGCCAGCGAAGCAGATATCGATGTAGAAGTCAGTGATATTTCTCTGGCCGCCCGTGTGCTGTCTCTTTTCCCTGATTACTTGAGCGACGATCAGAAAATGGTTGATGCATTAAGCGAGCTGGGTGAGATGACCCAGGATCCGAATGCAAACATTATTAAGCTGCCAAACATCAGTGCTTCAATTCCTCAGTTGCGTGCGGCCATTAAAGAATTAAATGCGCTGGGCTTTAACGTCCCGCAGTTCCCGGAAGCGCCCTCCAGCGACGAAGAAAAAGAAATTCGTGAACGTTATGGCAAGGTACTGGGTTCTGCCGTTAACCCGGTACTGCGTGAAGGTAATTCAGACCGTCGCGCACCCACAGCCGTTAAGAACTACGCCAAAAAACACCCGCACAGCATGGGTGCCTGGAGTCAGGCTTCACAATCTCACGTTGCGCATATGCGTGGCGGCGATTTTTACTCTGCTGAAAAGTCGTTAACCGTAGAAAAAGACGGTTACGTTAGCATCGAATTTACCGGCAAGGATGGCAGCAAGAAAACCCTTAAGCCAAAAGTAGACTTACTGGCCGGTGAAGTCATCGACGGTATGTTTATGAGCAAAAAGGCGCTGTGTCAGTTCTTCGAAGAACAAATCGAAGATGCCAAGAACACCGGCGTTCTATTCTCATTACACGTAAAAGCCACCATGATGAAGGTGTCTCACCCCATCGTTTTTGGTCACTGCGTAAAAGTATTTTACAAAGAGCTGTTTGAAAAATACGGCGAGCTGTTTGATGAGCTGGGTGTTAATCCAAACAACGGTTTGGGTAGTGTTTATGACAAAATTTCGACCCTGCCAGAATCACAGCGCTCTGAGATAGAACGTGACATCAACAAATGTTACGCCGACCGTCCGCCACTGGCGATGGTAAACTCTGACAAAGGTATTTCTAACCTGCACGTGCCAAGCGACGTCATTGTTGATGCATCAATGCCGGCAATGATCCGTAATTCAGGGCAAATGTGGGGACCGGATGGAAAGTCTCACGACACCAAAGCGGTTATTCCGGAAAGTACTTACGCGACCATTTATCAGGAATGTATTAACTTCTGTAAAACCCATGGCGCGTTTGATCCAACAACAATGGGTACCGTGCCAAACGTTGGCTTAATGGCGCAAAAAGCTGAAGAGTACGGCTCGCACGACAAGACCTTTGAAATGGAAACCGATGGTACCGTACAAATTGTTGATCAGGACGGCAACGTACTGATTGAGCATGAAGTAGAAGAAGGCGATATCTGGCGTATGTGTCAGGCTAAAGACGCACCTATTCAGGACTGGGTAAAACTGGCTGTTACCCGTGCACGCCAGTCAGGCATGCCAACCGTATTCTGGTTAGATGACGAACGTGCCCACGATGCACAACTTATCAAGAAAGTTGAGAAGTATCTGAAAGATCACGACACAGATGGCCTGGACATTTCAATTATGTCACCGGTACGCGCTATTCGTTACTCAATGGAGCGTGCTATCCGCGGTTTGGATACCATCTCGGTAACCGGTAACGTTCTGCGTGACTACCTGACTGACCTGTTCCCAATCTTAGAGCTGGGTACCAGTGCGAAAATGCTGTCAATCGTGCCGCTGATGGCCGGTGGTGGCTTGTACGAAACGGGCGCGGGTGGTTCTGCACCGAAGCACGTACAGCAGTTTGTTGAAGAAGGTCACTTACGCTGGGATTCACTGGGTGAGTTTTTGGCACTGGCGGTATCGCTGGAAGATGTTGCTATTAAACACAGCAACGCCAAAGCCAAGCAACTGGCCGTCGCGCTGGACAAAGCCACCGAAGCGTTGCTTAACAACGGTAAATCACCACTGCGTAAAGCTGGTCAGTTGGATAACCGCGGCAGCCATGTTTATCTGGCCATGTACTGGGCTGAAGAACTTGCCAAGCAAACGGAGAACCCAGAGCTGGCAGCGCAGTTTGGACCGATTTACGACAAATTAGCCGCTAACATTGATACTATCATTGAAGAAATCAATGAAACCGAAGGCAAGCCTCAGGATATTGGTGGTTACTACCTGCCTGATGAAGCGAAAACTGCAGCGGCGATGCGCCCGAGCAAAACCTTTAACGAGATACTTGAAGCGTAATTCGCAACAGGTACTGAGTTAATAAAAACCGCCATGTGCCCAATGCCAGTCAGTTAACTACTGACTGGCATTTTCATTTCTAAACAGCCACATCAACAAGCCTAACGACCCATCGGGTAGCACTTTGTGAAATGTCAGATACATGAGAAACGGCTGGAATGTATTCAGCACAAGTATTCGTGCAAATAACCGGTATGCATGGAATCTGTAAGTTTAGTTTACCGTGAGGTTCGGGCTTGTCAGCATAGGTGCTCTCGCGAGCGAGTTATTAATTTGTGGGATTAATAATAAGCTGTTGGTAAAAAACTAACCGTTGCATACTGCTGTTGTGCTACCGGTAGCATTTTTTGTATCATGCTTACCATTAATACCGGTTGCGGGTGTCGAAGCACAGTTATCTAACATACTTCTTCGTATAGCCGGCAACGCTCCAACACAGAGGAATGCAAAGTATGGCGACTAACGAGACCTACCAGCGTGACGAAAAAAGTGGCAATGTGTGGTTATCGGCCAAACAGGCTGGTAACGAGACATTGCAGGATTACGGCCTGGTGCCCACGGTACTCGACTCTGAGCTTGCGGTCGGCGAAGCCATGCTGGCAGAGTTGAAAGCCACCGCAGCGTCGAAAACCGGTGATATTAATATTGCGTTACTGGGCGGGCGGGGCGCGCAGCAACTTCATCGCCTGTTAGGTGAAAAAGCAAAAAGTGACGAACTCGACTCTTTGCTCGCTCGCCTGAACGTGTTTACCCAGGATGCGCTGGCCCCCATGAAAATGGCCAATTGCTTGAGTTTTGTGCGCGACTTTGAGCGTATTCTGGGTGAGGCATTTTTTGCTAAAATCAAAAGCTTTACGCCGATGCAAACCGATACCGATGATCTGGAAGCGGGGCTTACCGACTACTTAAGTAAGCTCGATGCCTTAGGCGGCCTGGATATCTTTTTTATTGGTCATGGCCCCGAGGCGGAGCAGGCTTCGCATTTAGCCTACATTAAACCCCATTCAGGCGCGCAACCCCACCATGTAGCAGGGCTGATCCCCATATCGAGCAGTATTCTTGCTCACCATATCAGTAAATTTAAAGCCGGTGGTACGGCGGTTGACAGCCAGGACGAAAAGGAGTGCCGTGCAGCGCAGTTTATTCTTACCCTGGGGCCGGCTGCAATTTTAAGTGCCCGCAAAGTGGTTCAGTCGGTGGTGGACGCTGACACAGCGCCAGCTAAAGTTCAAACCTATGCCAGGGTGCTTAACACCACACTAAGCAGTGATAAACATGCATTGTTAGCACAACTGGATGCAAACCCGGGCCTGTGGCTGCGGTTGCACCCCAATAAGCACTCTTTTGTGTTGCCAAATGTAGGTGCAGGCAGTTAAGTGACGGGCCAGTGGTAATGTTAAGCCGGGAGAGTTTTCAGTGTTCCCGCAGATTGCCTGCTTGTTAATAGACATGCTAAACCAGGGCTTTATATAAGGCGTGAATGGCCGACAAGATTAGAGTATAGTCTTATTAACTAAGGTATTTACTAACCCTCGTCAGCTATCGCCATAGTCACTGATAATATTTTTATGATTATCACCTAATCGATAGTCAGCAGTAAGTCGGACAGCTTGTGGACACGAGTCAATTCTTTTTGGGAGACTGGCAGGTTTCGCCCTCCAGCAACAGCTTACGTTTAGGTAAAACGGTTAGTGTTGTTGAGCCTAAAGCCATGGATGTGCTGTTGCTGCTATGCCAACAGGCCGGTGAAGTGCTCAGTGCCGACACTATTATCCAGCAGTGCTGGGGCACCACAGACGTGGGTGATAACCCCATTCATAAAGCGATAACGCAACTGCGTAAAGCGCTCGGCGACAAAGCAACCAGTCCTATTTACATTGAAACCATTCGCAAGCGTGGCTACCGCGTCATTGCCGACGTGGTATTTCCAGAGGACGACTCCAGCCGCGCACAAAAAGCGCAGTGGCAGGGCGGGTCACCCTTTTTGGGTTTGCAGGCCTACAGTGAGAAAGACGCGGGCGTCTTTTTTGGACGGCAAAAACAGATCGCCGAGCTCCTGGGCCGAATTAATCATCAAATCGAGCAGGGGCGCGCCTTTACCTTGTTACTTGGGCCGAGCGGTTCGGGTAAGTCATCGCTCATTCATGCCGGTCTGATTCCGCGCCTGACCGATCCCAAAGGGGTGAACGGTATTCGGGTAATCAGCTACGCCACGGTTGATTTTGCCGACATTGACGCCGAGCGCTTGTGGCTGGATTTAGCCAGTCATTTACTCGATTGGGACATCGAAGGCGAACCGCTATTCTTTGAGCAAAGTGCCCAGCAGTTAGCGGTTGCCCTGCAAACTGATATGGCCTCAGTGTGCGAGCATTGCCAGAGTGTACTGAGCGCCTACGCGGAATTTGCTAAAATTGCTCATCCTCGTTTTATGCTGGTGCTTGATCGCCTCGAGGTGTTGCTCGATTCGCCGCAGTTTTCAGCTGCCGACCGCGAGCAATTGCTGCAACTGGCAGAGCAATTGGCCTGCAGCAATGCGGTGATAGTGTTAAGTGCCTGCCGAAACGACTTTTACCCCAAAATTGCCAACTTCCCGGTGTTACTTAAAGATAAAGCAAAAGGTGCGCACTTTGATTTAGCGCCGCCCAGCCCCTATGAATTAAGCCAGATGATTCGCTTACCGGCGATTGCAGCAGGGTTAACCTGGTCGAAAGACAATGCGCAGGGGGTTATGCTCGATGAGCTTATTACCATGGAAACAGCGAGTCATCCCGATGCATTGCCGCTACTCCAGTACACCTTGCAAGAACTTTATGTGCAGCGTGATGGGAATGAGCTGCAAATCAGTGTGTATAAATCGCTGGGCGGTATCGAAGGAGCCATTGGTCATAAAGCGGAACAGTTGTTTAAGGCCATGGACGCTGACAAGCAAAAAAATCTGCCGCAGATATTACTGTTACTGATTACCTTAAGCCCCGATGGCAATAACCTCACCAGCCGCACGGCCCGCTGGGATGAACTCAAAAATAAGCCGCAACGGGATTTCGTTCAGACGATGGTAGAAAACCGCCTGTTTGTGTCACATCTGCAGCATGACGAGCCGTGTTTCAGAGTGGCTCATGAGGCGTTATTGCGACGCTGGCCACGGGTACAGGAGTGGATAAACGCGCATCAGGACAGTCTGGCCATTAAAACAAGTTTGTTAAACCAGGCTGAGCAATGGTGCAACGAAAAACGCAATCCCGCTTATTTGCTCGCCGACGGCAAGCCGCTGCAGCAGGCTCTGGCACTGCGTGATCATTCCGGTTTGCATTTACAAGCCCAGGAGCTGGCGCTCATTAAGGCATCCCAGGCCAGGGCCAGCAACATACGCTGGTTAAAGCGCGCCACCATGGGAATGCTTATGGTACTTACCATTATGGCGGTATTTTTTAGTTTACAGAGTCAGCATGCCCAGCAACTGGCAGAGGCAAAACGGCAGGAAGCCGAAAGCCTGTTGGGCTTTATGGTTGGCGAGTTTGCCGATAAATTGCGCAGTGTAGGTAGAATGGATTTGCTTGATGGGATCAGCAATAAAGCCATGGAATATTTTGCTACTGCAGATCAGCAGGAAAACCCTGCAAATTGGTGGCTGACAGGCTCTGCAGAGCGTAGTTTTAAGGCCCGTTTTCAGCAGGCGTTAACACTGCAGGCGCTGGCAGAAGTTGCCTATTCCCGCGATAAGTTAGATGAAGCTGCTACCGGCTTTACTGAAGCCCATGAGCAAATGCAGGCGTTGCTGGCGATTGCGCCTGAAAACGTGGAACTGGTAAAAATGCTTGGCGTTAATGCGTTCTGGCGGGGGCAATTAGATTACAATGCCAGCCGCTGGCAGGGGGCCGAAGCCGGATTTACCGATTACCTGACATACAGTCAGCAATTGTTGGCACTGGAGCCGGATAACCCTGAGGCCATTACTGAACTGTCGTATGCGCATAATTCACTTGGTTCACTGGCGCTTGAGAGACTGCAATATCAAAAGGCCCTGACTGCCTTTGAGCATTCTTTAAAACTTAAAAAACAGGTATTGACAGTTCAGCCAGATAATACCTTATTAAAAACCGACATCGCCGATACTTACTCGTGGTTGGCTACCGCGAGCAACCATCTTGGTCAGTACCGTGCGGCGCGCAAACACGCCCAACAAGGGCAAAGGATATTACAAAAATTACTCGATGCAGAGCCAACTAATCCTTACATGCTGGAAAGTCTGGCCTTCATGCTACTTCGAGAGGCTAATTTGTTGATTCGGCACAACGAATTAGCCAGTGCCGCGACTAAAGCCGTCGAGGCCCATCAACTTTTTGAGCTATTAGTTGCCCAGGACCCAGACAACACTTTGTGGCAGCGGGCTAAAGCCCGACAGCAGATGAAAATGCTTCGCATAAACCGTTTACTGCCTGCTGATGAGCGCGTTTTTACTGACAATGAAGAACAGGCATTGCTTGAAAACCTGTTGGCGGTAGCCCGTGATGACGCCCGGGTAACGGTTGATTACGCCGATTACCTGCAGTTAACCGGTAATTGGGCCATGAGCGACAAGGTTATTACCCGGCTAGGGCAACAGTTAGCCCAGCAAAATACCGCTCAGCAAAATGCCAGCAGACGGCTTTTACACAGCAAATATTACCTGTTAAAGGCAGCAGGTTTTGCCCATGATAACGAAGACACTCTGCAGCAGCAGGCCTGTGTACAGGCCGAAAAAGTGCTTGCCCCGGTGCTGGAATACAGCTTAGATTTAGAAATTCTTACCGCTTATGTTACGGCGGTAACCTGCGCTGAACTCACTGTTGATATCAGTCAATATTTAACAGTAATAGAGCGAGAAGAACTTTCTTTAAACACATACCCATTATTAACAAGACAAGGAGAATAATAACTATGTCAGTAGCCCCTGCGTTTAATTTTACGGTGGCAGTTAACATTAACGAAGTGCCGCCAGTGTTTACCATTTATGATGATAAGCACCACGTTACTAACAAACCTATTCAAGTAACTCAGCCCAATACCACCATTACCTATCAGCTTATTGATAACACCGATGAGTTGGTTTTCGTGGACCCGCTTATTAACCACGATCCGCACCATGATCTTACCTATAACATTGCCGATGATGGCCAGACGATAACCTTTACCGACAGTGATGCAGACAACGAAACCATTTGTATGCAGTTGCAGGTTATTCAGTCGACGACTCCTGCTAAGATTTATACCAGCCCGGATCCGCAGATTCGAAACCGCAAGGAGTCTTAACTGATTAGCACGGCGCATTTATATGTGCCTTTTGCGCTCCTAACGCGATGTAAATGCGTTTGCATCGCGTTACAACGGTTGTTAATTTGACTTACTGCCTCGTGTTTATCCCCTCGCAACCCACTAAATACTTTATATAAATCAGTGCCCTATAAATAGAAGATTACCGGAAGGTTATTTTTAATCTGTTTCATTATTCTTTATCCCAGTTATTGGATTAAATCACTGCTGCACTGGCCGTTAAGGAATTTTAATGAGCACTATAAATACACCGATTGAGCAAACCTGGTCACAACGCTTTACTGCACTTAAAGAAAGCTTTATCAGCCCGCACAGTGGAGACCCTAAAACCAACAACTTGACGCGCGCTGCGCACGCGCTACCGGATAACCTGGTCGACACCATTGCCAATATCGAGAGCAAAAGCTCGTTGGCCCGCATTATTAACTTTGTGAGTGAAGGGATATTCTTTGTTAACGCGCGTGGGCAGATTACCCTCATCAACCATATTGCAGCGCGCTTGCTGGGAGAGCCTAAGGAGGCATTAATAGGACGCGAGCTAACGTCTTTTTTAACGGATCAGTATGTTAATGAATATTTGCATATGTTTGCCAAAATAGCTGTGGATAGCAGTATTCAGCTTAATCACGGGCCTAAAGAAGTGGCGCTTCAGCAACGCAGCGGTGATCTGCTGCCGGCGGATTTATCGTTGTCGTCACTGCCCGATGTTGCCGATACCGACGAGGCGGTGATCATTGGTGTGTTGCATGATCTGACCGCTCATCAGGCGGAATACGGCAAGCTTCGTCGTCAGGCTCGCACAGACTATCTTACCGGCATTGCCAATCGTCATGGCTTTGCAGAGTCGTTGGAGGCCAGCTGGAAAGAAGGGAGCCGCGAAGGGTATCCCTTGAGCCTGTTAATGATTGACGTGGATGAGTTTAAAGTGTTCAACGATGAACATGGCCATCTCATTGGTGATAAGTGCTTACAACTCATTGCCAGTACTATTGAACTGTGTTTGCCTGCCAGGGACTGCGTGGCGGCGCGATTTGGCGGCGAGGAATTTGCGGTGCTATTGCCACGCTGTTCAGCGCAGGTGGTGCAACTTATTGCCATCAGAATAAAACGTCACATTGGCGAACTTAAGTTCACCGACTTAGGCCTGCCAGCTACCGTAAATGTATCGGTAAGTATCGGGATTGCCAGTCAGCGCGACGGTGTTTATAAGTCGTCTGATGAGCTTATCGCTGCCGCCGATGGCGCTTTGTATATTGCTAAAAACAGTGGCCGTAATACAATAAGTGTTGCATAGCGCCCATGGGGTAGGGGCGAGAGCGTGTTTTTAACTGCCCCTTACCACCCTAAGCGAAGTGAGGGCAACCGGCAAACAGGGCGTTAGCGCATTTTAGTTTGCGCGGGCTGCCGTTTGGACGCTTTTTTAAAAATACCCAGCCAGAATGCCAGTTCCAGCAGCACCCCTAAGGCAATAAATGCCACGGCGCCAACGACGGTGCCAACCGCAACGCAAAGTATTGCCAGACAAAGTAAAGCACTGAGCATTAAAAACTTACCGGTGGGTGTCATATATCCTCGCTTACCTGCTTATATTGCGGGTGGTATCAGTACAACATATAAACAGGCCTTACTGTTTTAACAGTAAGGCCTGTTCCGTAATCTTTTCTGGGAATGTTCTGGAAAAAGTAACTAGCGTTCTTCGTCTTCGACGAGACCAATGTTTTCTGCATGCAGGCCTTTTGGCCCCTGCTGAACTTCATAGGTAACTTCCTGACCCGCTTTTAACGAACGGTAGCCTTCCATTTGTATTGTTGAGTAGTGTGCAAAAATATCTTCGCCGCCTTCCTCGGGAACAATAAATCCAAACCCTTTCGCGTTGTTAAACCATTTAACTTTGCCAACCGCCATACTTCGACTTCCTCTTAATCCTTGAACTAACGTGAAACTGCCCCCACAATACATTAAGGCATGGGACAGATGATGTCTTGTGCGTCACTCACAAAACATATTAAAACTGTAGATATTTTAACCGCATTATGCAAGTGCAATTTATGGTTTTAGTGATAAATGAATAGTAAAAAACCGCTATTAAATGGTAAAAAAGATCTAAAATTACTTGCAGACGCACTATGATTAAATTATGAGTAAAGGTAACGCCATTAGTATCGATAAAGAACGCCTACTCGAGAAGGAACGGCAAAAAACTGAACCGCCTCCGATGTATAAGGTCTTATTGAACAACGATGACTACACGCCAATGGATTTTGTAGTAGAGATTCTGTTGCGATTTTTCCAGATGGATGCTGAGAAAGCAAACCAACTTATGCTGACCGTGCACTACCGGGGCAAAGCAGTGTGTGGCATTTATACTGCTGAAATAGCAGAGACAAAAGTCATGCAGGTCAATCAATATGCCCGCAAACATCAACACCCGTTGATGTGCACAATGGAACAGGCGTGAGTCGTAAACTTAATAAGGGGCAAATTTTATGCTGAACAAAGAACTAGAGCAGACGCTGAACGAGGCTTTTGTATTTGCCAGGGAGCATCGTCATGAGTTTATGACGGTCGAACACCTGCTGCTTGCCTTGTTAGACAATGATGCTGCTCAGGAAGCCCTCAAAGCTTGTGGCGCAGACATTGATAATATCCGTGGTGAGCTGGTGGAGTTTGTGAAAGACACCACACCGTTAATTCTGGATGACCAGGCGAGCGAGCGTGAGACGCAGCCGACGCTGGGTTTTCAGCGCGTACTGCAACGCGCAGTATTCCACGTGCAGTCCTCGGGCAAAGAAGAAGTCACCGGGGCCAATGTACTTGTGGCCATTTTTAGCGAGCAGGAAAGCCAGGCCGTTTATATTTTAAAGAAATCAGACGTAACGCGTCTTGATGTGGTGAATTATATCAGCCACGGTGTGAGTAAGTCTGACGATGAAGAGCCGGAAGCCAACGAAGCCAGCGAAGAGCTCGGCGAGGGTGAGGAAGCCGGGTCGGCGCTATCTAAGTACGCGACCAACCTTAACCGTCAGGCGCAAGAGGGTAAAATTGACCCGCTGATAGGTCGTGACAGCGAATTAGAGCGCACAATTCAGATTTTATGCCGTCGCCGCAAGAATAACCCGTTATTAGTAGGCGAAGCCGGTGTGGGTAAAACTGCCATCGCCGAAGGGCTGGCTTATCGCATTGTTGAAGAACAAGTCCCCGATGTGATCAGTGAGTGCACGGTTTATTCCCTTGATCTGGGCGGCTTGCTGGCTGGTACCAAGTATCGCGGTGATTTTGAGAAACGCTTAAAGGGCATTTTGAAAGAACTGGCTAAAGATCAAAACGCCATTTTATTTATTGATGAAATCCACACCATTATTGGTGCTGGCGCGGCTTCTGGCGGCGTTATGGATGCCTCAAACCTGCTCAAACCCAAACTGAGTTCAGGTGAGTTGCGCTGTATTGGCTCCACCACGTATCAGGAATACCAGGGCATTTTCGAAAAAGACCGCGCGTTAGCACGGCGCTTCCAGAAAGTGGATGTTGCAGAGCCGAGTGTGACCGATACAACCAAAATTTTGCAGGGATTAAAGTCGCGCTACGAAGAGCATCACAGTGTGCGCTTTACGCAAAAAGCGTTAGCGGCGGCTGCCGAACTGTCGGCTAAGTATATCAATGAACGGCATTTGCCTGATAAAGCCATTGACGTGATGGATGAAGCCGGTGCCAGCCAGCGTTTACTGCCACAGTCAAAACGCAAAAAAGTGATCAATGTCGGCGAGATTGAGCAAATCATCGCAAAAATGGCGCGGATCCCGGAGAAGTCGGTATCAGCCTCTGACAAAGAAGTGCTTAAAAACCTCGGCCGTAACCTTAAAATGGTGGTGTTTGGCCAGGATAAAGCCATTGAAACGCTCTCTGATGCGATTCACCTGTCGCGCGCAGGCCTTGGCAGCGAACAAAAGCCTATCGGTAACTTCTTATTTGCCGGTCCAACAGGGGTAGGTAAAACTGAGGTAACCCAACAACTGGCCAAAATAATGGGCGTGGAGTTGGTGCGTTTCGATATGTCTGAGTACATGGAACGCCACGCTGTGAGCCGTTTAATTGGTGCTCCTCCTGGCTATGTAGGTTTTGATCAGGGTGGCTTGCTCACCGATGCCGTTATAAAGCATCCGTATTCGGTAGTGCTGCTTGATGAAATTGAAAAGGCCCACAGCGACATTTACAACATTTTGTTGCAGGTGATGGATCACGGTACGCTGACCGACAACAACGGCCGTAAGGTTGATTTTCGTAACGTGGTACTGGTGATGACAACCAATGCCGGCGTGCAGGAAACCACCCGCACGTCGATTGGGTTTAAACAACAGGATCACAGTCACGATGCGCGGGCAGAGATCAACAAGGTATTTTCACCGGAGTTCAGAAACCGCCTTGACTCGATAATCTGGTTTAATCACCTCGACAGCGACGTTATTTTGCAGGTGGTCGATAAGTTTATTATTGAACTGCAGGCCCAGCTGGATACCAAAGGCGTATCACTCGAAGTGTCCCCGGCGGCTCGTGCCCACCTGGCCGAAAAAGGCTACGACAAGTCTATGGGCGCGCGCCCTATGGCACGAGTGATTCAGGAGTCACTGAAAAAAGAACTGGCTAATGAGCTACTGTTTGGCAAGTTAAGCAAAGGTGGTGATGTACGCATTGACCTGCAAGACGATAAGCTGGTATTTGAGTACAACTCGGAAGATACCGTGGCCTCGGCTGCAGAGTCATCTGACTAGTCTGCCTTGATAACGGACTAATCAAAGCTCATTAAAAAACCCGGGTAGCCTAAGCTACCCGGGTTTTTTATGCTTAACACATTATCGCGTAAGCTGGCGGATTTCCGCGTAGTTAATTAGCGCGCGCGATAAACAATACGACCTTTAGTCAGGTCATAAGGTGTCATTTCTACAGTCACTTTGTCGCCGGTCAGAATGCGGATATAGTTTTTACGCATTTTTCCTGAAATATGCGCTGTCACAACGTGACCGTTTTCTAATTCTACTCGGAACATGGTATTTGGCAGGGTATCTAATACCGTACCTTCCATTTCTATACAATCTTCTTTCGCCATCTAAAGCAATAACCTCAATTAGTCAAATTTTTCGCCGCGCAGACATTAACCAATTCACTGATAGTTGTAAAGCGTTAAATAGCCTTTTATCCATATACCGGGCAATATCACTGCAGATTGATGGTTCAATGAACAGTTAGCAACGCATTTGCGATGAGGCGCACCTTAACCGCTATTACTTATCGTAGCGATGCCACTCGTAATCGAAATAACGCTCGTGGGGGTAAAAACGATTCTTGTAGTTCATTTTAGCGCAGGCATCAATCTGGTACCCCAGATAGAGGTACTGCCGGCCTTGCTGTTGGGTGTGATAGATTTGCTGCAGGATCATCCAGGTACCCAGCGACGCTTCCGTGTAGTCCGGATCAAAAAAGGTATACATCGCAGAAAACCCGCCGCCATTAATCAGACTATCGATTTTATCGGTAACCGCCACCGCAATAAGGGTATCGCCATCGTAGGCTTCGATAAACAGCGGCGTGTTCCACTCACATTGTAAAAAACTTAAAAACTGCTCCTCGCTGGGCGGATACATGGTGCCATCAGCATGGCGCTGTGAAATATACTTTTCATAGAGCGGGTAATACGCAGCGTTGATGGTGTCTGCGGTGGTGGTACGAAAGTGTTTGTTTTTATTTAGTAAACGACGCTGGCTGCGGCTGGGGGTAAATTCAGCCACGGGTAATCGTATGGATTGGCAGGCGGAGCAGCTGGCGCAGTGCGGGCGGTAAATTTGCTCACCACTGCGTCTGAAACCAGCCTGAATTAGCTGCGGATAATTCACCGCCGTGGTGTTGGTTTCGTCGACATACACCAATAACTGCTCTTGCCGGTCGGGCAGATAACTACAATCGAAGGGTCGGGTGATGCCAAATTTCATGGTGGACAGAGTTCGTTTGCTTGCCAGGTACTACTGTAATCTGAACAGATATAGCCTTCCCGATCAAGGGTCTGATTATTTTCACTAAGCCTGGCGATAAATGCGTCTCTGGATATGCTGCTTGCTCCCAGGCTCGATAAGTGCTCAGTAGGCATCTGGCAATCAATAAAGGCGCCATTGTGTTGCTGCATGTGCTGCACTAAAAACGCCAGCGCCAGCTTTGACGTATTGGGCCGGCAATGAAACATAGACTCACCGCAAAACACCTTACCGACGGCTACACCATAGAGGCCGCCGACAAGCTCGTTGTTATCCCATACTTCCACTGAATGGGCCAGGCCCAGGTCATGCAGGGCCTGATAGGCCGCGATCATCTCTTTGGTGATCCAGGTGGATGTCTGGCCATACTGCAGGCGTGGAATGTGCGCGCACTGGTCAATTACGCTGGCAAAGGCATGGTTGAGGGTAACCCGGTAGCGTTGCTGTCGGATCAGCTTTTTTAAGCTGCCGCTGATATGAAAGTTGTCGAGTTCGATAATTGCCCGCGGGGTGGGGCTCCACCACAATATGGGTTCACCGTCGCTAAACCATGGAAAAATGCCCTGTGAGTAGGCGCTTAAGAGTCTGCCGGGAGATAAGTCCGCACCGTAGGCGAGCAGTCCGTTGGGATCCTCTAAGGCAATATGGGGAGGCGGAAAAGGGCTGTCATTGTCAAGAAATGGCAAGGTTAACATGAGTAATACTCAGTTTGATCGGCGGGCCGGTCCGACCCGCCGCAATGATTTACTCCAGGGCGTCGAGGAAGCGCTCTGCATCGAGCGCCGCCATACAGCCTGTGCCGGCAGAGGTGATCGCCTGACGATAGATGTGGTCTGACACATCGCCGGCCGCAAATACGCCCGGTACGCTGGTTTGAGTAGCGTTACCCTGGGTACCGCTGTTAACCGTAATGTAGCCGTCTTTCATGTCTAATTCACCGGCAAAAATGTCGGTATTGGGTTTGTGGCCAATGGCGACAAACAAGCCCATTACGTCGAGTTCCTCGGTGACATCAGAATCGGTTGCTTTGATGCGCACACCGGTAACGCCCATTTCATCGCCAAGCACTTCATCGAGCGTGCGGTTAAGGTGCAATACCACATTACCGTTTTCGGCTTTGTCACGAAGTCTGTCAGCGAGGATTTTTTCGCTGCGGAATGAATCGCGGCGATGTATAACATGCACCTCAGAGGCAATGTTAGACAAATATAATGCTTCTTCCACGGCAGTGTTACCGCCGCCAATAACGGCTACTTTTTGATTGCGGTAAAAGAAACCGTCACAGGTTGCACAGGCAGACACACCTTTACCCATAAAGGCTTGCTCAGAAGGCAGACCAAGGTATTTCGCTGACGCGCCGGTTGCAATAATCAGGGCATCACAGGTGTAGGTGCCGTTATCGCCATGCAGGGTAAACGGGCGCTTACTCAGATCGGTCTTATTAATGTGATCAAAAATTATTTCAGTATTAAACTTCTCAGCGTGCTGCTGCATGCGTACCATTAAATCCGGACCTGTCAGGCCTTCCGGGTCGCCAGGCCAGTTTTCAACTTCGGTGGTAGTGGTAAGCTGTCCACCCTGTTGCATACCTGTAATAAGGGTAGGGGCCAGGTTAGCCCGGGCCGCATAAACAGCCGCAGTATAACCTGCCGGGCCAGAGCCAAGAATGAGTAGACGAACGTGTCTGCTTTCTGCCATGTTGTTCTCCAATTTTGCTCCGGTCGCAGCAGTTAGGGACCGGTACGTCTTAAGTGGTTCGTTAATACGTTAGGATATCAGTTTTTGTTTATCAGAGGATCGAATATCTGATGAGATTAACATCCGCTGCGCAGAAATTTATTAACCAGGTAAACCTATCTACGCATTAACAATTAGTTTGATGTTAACCATTGTGCGGCCGATTCAGGTACTTTCAATACTTGGCTGTGATATTATTACCGGTATTAGTCGTATACCAATAGATTAATTATCGCAAAACTGCGATTACAGACTATTCTTAGTAAACACAGAAGGCGTCATTTATGAGATGTCGCTCACAGGCCAACGGCCGGTAATTTTGAACGAGGTGTAACATGGCCCAGTCAGTACCCACCATTCTCAGGGATGGTCAGGAATATATGAAAACCTGGCCGCTGCGACGCGAGTTGTATTCACTGTTTCCGGATTGTCGGGTGGTCGCTGCTACTCGCTTCGCGGTGAAGTTTATGCCGCCAGCCGCAGTACTGGCCTGTGCAACCATGCTTAATACCTTTGGCACCGAGTACTTACCCCAGGCGCTAGCAATAGGTGCATTCTTTTTGAGCATGCCGATGCAAGGGTTGTTATGGTTAGGCAAGCGTTCCAATGAGACGCTTCCGCCTCAATTACGCAGCTGGTATCAGGAGATCCTTACCTCAATGCGGGCACAGGGGTGTGCAGTACAAAACCCGCAGCACAAACCTCGCTACCGCGAATTAGCGCGTCTGTTAAAAACTGCCTTTGACGATCTCGATAAGGCCTTTACACAGCAGTGGTTTTAACATTTATGAATGCTGAGCGGCGCCGGTAAAGCGTGAGTGCACACCGATAAAGCGATGCTAGTTTAGTTGTTCCTGCTAAGGTTTAACCCGCCGGTTTTAGTTGCTGTCTGCATTGCCTGCAAATATATTGTTTTTGGCCGCGCAACACCGCATTGTGGCGCCTGATACTCAGGGCAATGGGTCCGCAGGCACATTCATAGTCGGCGGTGCGCAATTTGAGTGGCGATAAATCAAAATCGTGGCGCGTTTCAGGCGCACACTTAAACACCTCACGCATAACGCTCTGCCATTCCTTGCCGTGGGGTTTCACCCGACCAAATAACTGAAAGACCAGCAAGTGACTCACTTCATGAGGAAGTACGTCACCAATAAAGGCGTCGCGGTTATGCTGCAACAACACCGGATTAAGGTTTATGCGATTTTGCTGCAGAAACGCCGTGCCGGCGTGGCGACCGCTGCGCCGGTATGTGAGTTCTGGCAGGGGAAAGTGTCGTTTAAAATACGCATTCGCCTCGGTGTAGAGTTCACCGAGGCGTTGCGATAATAACGCTTTGTCGGCTGAGTCGATCAACGGCTATCCGCAACCCGACAGCTTAAGCACAGCGTATACATATGCTGCGGATCGTTAAACGACGCCAACATGTCTACCTGCGCCATTGTTTCGCGCATGATGTCGGCTAACACGCCATCGGGTTGCGCAATGTTCATTTTTATTGCATAGATCACCGCCTGGCCAAAGAACTCTCTCCAGAACTGTTCTTTAGGGCTAAGCTTACGCGTGACATAAATGGTCTTGTAATTTTCGACTTCGGCTAATTCAGCTGCGGTCTTTACCGCATCATCCAGTGTACCTAAGGCGTCGACTAATCCCAGTTCCAGCGCGTCGGTGCCAATCCAAACCCGGCCCTGAGCAATTTCATCAACGGCATCGACACTCATGTCACGCTCATAGGCGACCAGGGTCAGAAATTCCTGGTATTTGCTCTCGATACTACGCTGTATTATTTTGCCATACAGCGGATCGAGACCTCGCAGCGGCGAGAAACCGGCCATCCCGGTAGTGCTGACACCGTCAGTATCAACGCCTAAATAATCGGCCGCATTTTCAAACGTCGGTAGGGTGGCAAATACGCCGATTGAGCCTGTTATGGTACTTGGGCTGGCAATAATTTTATCGGCGCTGGCAGAAATCCAGTAGCCGCCAGAGGCTGCATAGGTGTTCATTGATGCAACCACAGGTTTACCAGCCTGGCGTAAGTTAAGTACTTCCTGGCGGATGATTTCTGACGCCGATGCACTGCCGCCGGGTGAGTCAACCTGTAACACCACAGCTTTCACCGAGTCATCCAGACGCGCCTGGCGCAGCAGTGCAGCCGTGGTGTTGCCACCAATATTACCGGCTGATTGCTCACCATCCATAATAGTGCCTTTGGCGACAACAACGGCCACTTTATCACCAAGCGGTTCGACCATGGGCAGAGGCGGATTAATGACTTTGTTATAGTCGCGGAATGCGGTGTATTTAAAGCCCAGACGGTTATCTTCAGCGCCGACCAGATCGATAATCTCCTGACGAACTTCTTCGCGGGTTTTTATCGCATCCACCCAGCCTTTCTGAATGGCGTACTGGGCGGAGTCACCACCGGCTTGTTCAAAGTTAGCCAGCATAACATCCAGATCTTCGTCAAAATTATTGATGTCGACACCACGGGCCGCCGCCACGTCGGTTTTATACTGTTGCCAGTACTGATTTAACCAGCGCAGGTTCATTTCCTTCGCCGCGTCAGACATATCTTCACGAATAAAAGGCTCTACAGCCGACTTAAAGGTGCCGACTCTGAAAATATGCATATTGACTTTAAGCTTATCCAGCGCCCGCTTGAGGTACACACCGTAGTTGGCGTAGCCATCGATTGATACCCCACCTACCGGGTTTAGGTAGATATTATCGGCATGGGCGGCAATGTAGTATTGCGATTGCGTATAGTAATCACCAATGGCGATGACAGGTTTTTCTGATGTTTTAAAGTCATCAATGGCGTCGGTGATAGTGCGCAGCTTATTTAAACCACCACCGCGTAATCCTTGTAAATTAAGCACGACGGCTTTAATGCGCTTGTCGGCTTTGGCATTTTCGAGCACTTTGACCACGTCGCGCACCAGCACTTCAGGATTCTCCGGCTGCTCGTTCAACGCTTCCTGGAGAAATTGAGTAAAGGGATCTACGGCGGTTTTCTGGATCACCAGCGTACCATTTAAGGAAAGCACCAAGGCGCTGTCAGGTGTCACTTTCGGGCCTTCTTCATCCTGGCTGGCAATAACGATAATGCCGATGAAAATAACCAAAAAGACCACATTGAAAAATAACTTTCGACAAAAATTGAGTGCGGTCCATAACCCTACGAAGAGCGATTTGGTCCAACTTTTACTTTTTTCGGCCATACCTACAACTTACCTATTTTAAGATTCACCCCTATGTTAACTAATCGGCAAATTATCGCGAACTAATTTTGTAATGAAATGTGATTTTCATTTTCTATCAGCCCGCTTTACTGCGGTGACGGGCTGTTCATCGTCTTTTAGCCAATGCTGGAGTAATTTAGCAATGGCTTTATGCTGTTCGTCAGACATGGTCATCAAGAGCTTCGCCTGCCGCTCGCGATAGCGCACTTTGGGCTGGCCACGTTGCATTAACTGTTTAAAGCGACTCATGAATATGAAAGTTTTAATCGGTGAGCTCGTTCTAACACTTTAGACACTTATTAAAAGGGAAACAACAATGGTCTCACTCATTGTCAGGCTGAATACCGTGCTTAACCAAGCAGCGGGAGGAGCGGGCGGTATATCGTTGCTGTTGCTGAGAATATATCTGATGCCTGTTTTGGCCCAGGCCGGTTGGCAAAAACTCACCAACCTCGACAGCACGGCTGACTGGTTTGGCAACCCTGATTATGGTTTGGGTTTGCCATTGCCGATGGTAATGGCCGTACTGGCAGCCGTGACCGAATTTTTTGGCGCCTGGCTGTTACTGTTTGGGCTTGGCACACGCCTTGTGGCGATACCCATGATGATTACAATGCTGGTTGCGATGTTCACCGTACACTGGAACAACGGGTGGCTGGCAATCGCTGACGCCAATAGCTGGCTGGCCGATGGCACGCTGTTGCTTAATGAGTCGGTGATGGCGTCGCCGGAAAAACTCGCTGCTGCCAAATCCCTGTTAGCTGAACATGGTCATATTGACTGGCTGACAGCCAGTGGCAACTTTGTGATACTCAATAACGGCATTGAATTTGCCTCAACCTATTTTGTGATGTTGTTCGTGTTGTTCTGTTTTGGTGGCGGACGCTACGTAAGTATTGATTATTATTTACATCAGTGGCTGCGGCAACAAGCGAGCAAAAAGAAGAGTTAAAAAAAGCATAAACTCTGTTGCTATAAGGGTGGTCTTTTTGTGAATGTATGCGTAAATTAGCAGCAAAGAGGAGAGCTTTATGGATGCATTAGAATTACTGCTTAACCGACACTCACAGCCACGTTTAACGTCACCAGCCCCCAGTGGTGAGGCATTAGACAATATTAAACAAGCAGCACTGCGAGCACCTGACCATGGCGCACTCAAGCCATGGCGGTTTCTAATTTGTCAGGGCAAAGGTCTGGATAAACTGGGCAGCCTGTTTGAGCAGTCGGCAATAGATAACGATAAGCCAGAGCGCGTTATTGAACGCGCTCCCCAGTTACCCACCCGTGCGCCCATGATTATCGTGATCACAACGCGCTATCAGGTGCACGAAAAGGTGCCTAACATCGAGCAGTTTGCATCAGCCAGTTGTGCTGCAATGGCGATGCAAATGGCTGCGGCAGCCCAGGGCTTTCAGGGCATGTGGCGTACCGGCGAATATGCCCATTGCGACATTGTAAAAAAAGGCTTAGGCGTTGATCCTGAAGACGAAATCGTCGGCTTTTTATACCTTGGTACGCCGGCACAGGATACGGTAAACAAACCTGCGCTGGCACCAGATGACTATTTTTCTGTGTGGGAATAAGTAATACCGGGCCATGGCGGTGACGCTGCGCCAAGTGCAGCGGCTCCGTGTTATGTGCTAGCGACAAATGTATCTTGAGATAATGGCCAGTGTCAGGTTTACAGCACCTGGCCGGTAATCAGGCGAACTCACTGTTGTGTGCGATTGTGCGTGCCTGAGCTTTCTTTGCGAGGGAGAAACGCGGTGATCGATCTGTCAAACTGGATTCATACAACGGTGGGCGGCGTCCATGTGTTTGCCTCTTTTGTGGGCCTGGCTACCGGCGCCTGGGTTATTGCAGGCAAGAAGGGGACGAGATTACATAAATGCATGGGCTATACGTTTGCCGGGGCGTTGTTATTGGTTAATGGTTCGGCAATGTTTATATACGGTTTTAACCAGGGCAGCCCCAGCGTGTTTCATTTGTTGGTACCGGTGTCGTTGTTCTTTTTGGCATTTGGGTTGTATCCCATGTTATTTGGCAACAAGTCTATATCGCTGAATCGCCACATCATAGGTATGACCGCCGCTGTTTACGGCCTTTATGCCGCCGGGGCGACAGAATTTTTTGTTCGGGAAATGGCGCAGGGGCTGGGGCCTGAGCAATTAATCCTCTTCTCGTTTATGATTTCTGTCCCTTTTGCTGTGGCCATTACCGTTAGCATTATTTACTTTCAAAAGAAATTTGTTCGCAAACCGCGCTAATGCGCTGCAGCTCGGTTGGTTTAGCTATGCCTGAGCAAGTTAAACCACCTGCGGCAGGTCGTTCCGCGGACGGTGCTGGATGTCATTGATAGTGCTTTAGGTGTGTTTGATTTCGTCATGTACATCTGCACAGCACGCAGCATCAATGCATCGCTTGGCGTACCGACTGTGGCGATGGTTTTTCATTGACCAATAAAAAAGCCGGATAACACTGCAGTGTTATCCGGCTTTTTTAACGTGTTGATAGCTTATTAATCTACCACAATGATCTTAATTGCATCGGTCGCACCGATGGTTTCCATGCGATCGCCGTGAGTAAGAATAATAATATCGCCGGGTTCAGCAAGTTTGTGTGACTTTACCAGTGCGACTACGTCTTTACGCAGCTCGCCAGCGGCACTTTTGCTTGAGTCGAAAAACAGTGGCTGAACGTTGCGGAACAACGCCATGGCATTCAACGTGTCGATGTGACGTGACAACGCCAGGATCGGCAGTCGAGTGGTCATTCGTGACATTAAGCGTGGCGTACTACCGCTCTCGGTTAAACCCACGATGGCCTTCACTCCGGGGAGGTGATTGGCCGCATAGACTGCAGACATGGCAATGGTTTCGCTGATAGAACCAAACATTTCGTCCATGCGGTGCTTGGAGACTTTAATGCTGGAATGCGTTTCAGCGCCTTCACACACACGCGCCATTGCTTTAACCGTCTCAACCGGGTAGCTGCCCGCTGCGGTTTCAGCCGACAGCATGACTGCATCAGTACCGTCTAAAACAGCGTTGGCCACATCCATAACTTCAGCCCGGGTTGGCATTGGGCTTTCAATCATAGATTCCATCATTTGCGTCGCGGTAATGACAACTTTGTTCAGTTGACGCGAACGGGCAATCAGTTTCTTTTGCACGCCCACCAGCTCAGCATCGCCAATTTCCACACCCAAATCACCGCGCGCTACCATAACGGCATCTGATGCACGAATGACGTCATCAATGGCTTCATCACTGGCAACCGCCTCGGCGCGCTCTACTTTTGCACAAATCATGGCCTTACAGCCTGCCGCCTCTGCCAGCTCACGTGCATAGTCAAGGTCGGCGCCACTGCGCGGGAAAGACACCGCCAGGTAGTCGACACCGATTTCAGCTGCGGTGAGGATATCTTTCTTGTCTTTTTCAGTAAGGGCTTCAGCCGATAAACCACCACCAAGACGGTTGATGCCTTTATTGTTCGACAACTTACCGCCAACAGTCACAACGGTATGTACTTTACGTCCTTCAACACTGGTGACTTCAAGTTGAATACGACCATCGTCAAGCAACAGGATGTCGCCCTTGCTGACATCGTCTGGCAGCGCTTTATAATCGATACCAACCTGTTGTTCATTTCCGGCATCGCGGTCGAGTTCAGCGTCGAGGATAAAAGGGTCGCCAATCTTCAGATAGACTTTGTCGTTGGCAAATCGTGAAACACGAATTTTAGGGCCTTGCAAATCACCTAGGATAGCAACGTATTTACCCAGCTTCTTGGCTGCAGCACGAACCCGTTGGGCACGTTCAATATGATCTTGCGCCTGACCGTGTGAAAAGTTCATTCGTACAACATTTGCACCAGCGGCAAGAATGGCTTCTATTTTCTCTTGCGTATCTGTTGCAGGTCCTAGCGTAGCCAGAATTTTCGTTCTTCTCGTCATGTGTGTTATCGCTTGTTAATTGTTAAAGTGGGACAACCCGTGATTAAATATTGCTGAAAATCTATTTCGTAATTTAATTACAAAATACTAGACGAATTTGACCAAATTGTGAATGGTTGATTAAAGATTCTTTATTAATTAATCAATTGTCACCATCAGCATAGTAAAAACAGCCAACAGTTGCCAGTGGGTGTTTTTTCTCATCTTGGCCCTGTCCATATAAAACATCGTTGGTTAACGCACAGTGCTGATGGTTTAAAAAAGAGGGCCAACGCGTTGTGCTGACAGCGAATTTGTCTTTAGTGCTAACATCCAGATGAGTGAATTGAAACACTATGTTATTCAGTTCATTGCGAGGAGGGTGGGTGCCCGCCGTTGGTGGTCTGTGGTGTTAACCTCCACGCGCCCAAATTGTATTACAAATGATGTCCGGTGGCCAGTCGAACTGGCCCGACTACCACAAGCTTTACCGCTTTTTAACTTTCGCGTTTTTCGTAACGAGAGCCGCGCAGGGTGTCTTTAACCCGTTTCAGGTTTTCTCTGAACTTGTTGCCACGACGTAAAGTAAACCCTGTGGCCAGTACATCAACCAGCGTCAACTGGGCAATGCGCGAGGCCATTGGCATGTACATATCAGTGTCCTCAGGAACTTCAAGTGACAGCACATAGGTGCACTCATTAGCCAGTGGACTGTCAGCCGACGTTATGCCGACAACTGTAGCGTCATTGGCTTTGGCGATCTGCGCTATTTCAACCAGACTTTTCGTTCTGCCGGTATGCGAGAACAACATGACCACATCGCCGGATCCACAATTCATGCAACTCATACGCTGCATAAGAATGTCTTCAAAGTAGACGACCGGTACATTAAACCGAAAAAACTTATTCAGCGCATCATGGGCCACAGAGGCCGAGGCACCCAAACCGAAAAAGGAAATGCGTTGCGCCTGAGTGAGCAAATCAACGACGCGATTAACCGTGCTAACACATACCGATTGACGGGCAACTTCGAGCGATGCCATGGTCGATTCAAATATTTTATTGGTGTACTCATCCGGGCTGTCGTTTTCGTCTACGTGACGGTTTACATAGGGTGTGCCGTTGGCGAGACTTTGCGCAAGATGCAGTTTAAAATCCGGAAACCCCTTAGTGTCCAGGCGGCGGCAAAAACGGTTAACAGTGGGTTCGCTGACATCTGACATTTTGGCCAGAGTTGCTATACTGGAATGAATTGCCGATTGAGGATTTGCCAGGATCACTTCTGCGACTTTGCGCTCCGATTTACTGAAGGCAGATTTGTGCTGCGTGATTTTTTCTAAGATATTCATATTTTTTTATAACACTGTGTGTGAAAAGTGTGTTCTCCCAATCGCTATACTACTGAATATGAAAGATCGTACAAGAAAAATGTAATTAATTAACATGATTCGCGGTATCACGTTTTGAAATAAAACATCAAAGCGCCCTGAATGCCTGAATATGGCCCTGAACCCCTGATATTAATTAATATTGTATGATTTTAGGGGGGTGGGATTTGCTGTGCTGAGGCACTCGTCATCCCGCTCAATGATGGCCGGTAAACAGACTGTTTACCGCGGTTGGGGCACGCAGAAGAAGTCAGTCTCTGAGTTGAATTGCCACCTAGTGCTAAAAAGCCTGGGACTTTTGGTTTATTTTGCCTTTGAGATTGTGTTAAAAACTGCCAGCGGTGCCTTTTTTATAAAGGGCTGACACGTATTATTAGATTTTAATTCAGATACGAAACAAAAGTTGTAATTTTACTACATTTGTTGTTAACTATACGATAACAAATAGCATCATAGCAGCCAGTTGAATGGTTGCTGTTAAAATAAATTGATATAAGGCCGATTTCATGGTGATGGATAGTTCTTTTGAAGCCTGTGACTTTGTGTTGTTTGGCACTAAAGGTGACCTTTCTCGACGCAAACTGTTACCTTCAATGTATCAGTTAGAAAAAGCAGGATTGTTGCACGCAGAGACAACAATCGTAGGTGTAGCGCGCCAGACTCTCTCAGACGAAGAGTATGTAGAGGAAGTCAGAAAGTCGCTGGAAGAGTTCTCTGGTGAGACCATTTGTGAAGCAACCTGGGAAACATTCAAAGCCAGACTTTCTTACGCACAAGTGGATATGAAAGAGATCGCCAGCTATAGCTCGCTGGAATCTCATGTCAACCCGGACCGGGTCATGGTGTGTTATCTGGCCACCCCGCCTTCTATCTATGGCGATATTTGCCGCGGTTTGCACGGGTGCAATATTATCGACTCCAGCGTTCGTCTGGTGCTTGAAAAGCCGATCGGTCACGACCTTGAGTCATCCAAAGTCATCAATGAGCAGGTTGCTGAATACTTTGGCGAATCGCAGATCTACCGTATCGACCATTACTTAGGAAAAGAAACGGTACTTAACCTGATTGCATTGCGTTTTGCTAACTCTATTTTTACGACCAACTGGGATCATAACTGTATTGATCACGTGCAAATATCGGTTGCTGAATCTGTCGGTATTGAAGGACGTTGGGGTTACTTTGACGACGCAGGCCAGATGCGTGACATGGTCCAAAATCACTTATTGCAGATACTGAGCCTGGTGGCGATGGAGCCTCCGGCGAACCTGGACGCAGACAGCATTCGTGACGAAAAGCTCAAAGTCCTTAAAGCCTTGCGCCCGATTAACGCCACCAACGTTAACGATGTCACGGTGAGAGGGCAGTACACCTCTGGTTTTGTAAAAGGCAAGGAAGTGCCTGGCTACCTTGAGGAAGACGATGCCAACACGGTCAGTAAAACAGAAACCTTCGTTGCGATTAAAGCTGAAATAGATAACTGGCGTTGGGCGGGTGTTCCGTTTTACCTGAGAACCGGCAAACGACTGCCAACCAAGGTGTCTGAAGTGGTTATCTACTTTAAGCGTCAGCCGCACAATTTGTTCACTGCTAGCTTTAACGACTTGCCGCCTAATAAGCTGGTTATTCGTTTACAGCCCGACGAAGGTGTGGAAATTACCGTAATGAACAAAGTCCCGGGGCTAACCAGTTCAGGCGCGATGGATTTGCAGAAGTCGAAACTGAACCTGAGTTTCTCTGAAGAATTCTCTGACGATCGCATCCCGGACGCTTACGAGAAATTACTGCTGGAAGTTATGCTCGGTAATCAGGCGTTATTCGTACGACGTGACGAAATTGAACAGGCCTGGACCTGGGTTGATTCGATTTTAGCCGCATGGCGTAACACCAACGAACCACCAGAGCCTTATCAGGCTGGTACCTGGGGTCCGGTTGCGTCGATTGGTTTACTGGCTCGTGCAAATCGTAGCTGGTATGAAAGTAAAGTAAAAAAGAAAAAGTAATTATGCCATTAACACAATCATTATATGAAAGTGCAGAGGCGCTTAATCAGGAATTTGCCAAAGAAATTGTTGCGTTGCTGAAGCAGGGCATTGACGAGCGTGGTCGCGCCAGCCTTATGGTAAGTGGCGGTCGCACTCCACTGCCGTTATTTAAAGCCTTGAGTGAAGCCGATTTAGATTGGTCTAGAGTGGATGTCTCGCTGGTTGACGAACGTTGGGTTGACGAAAGCAGTGATGCCAGCAATACCCGCTTAGTTAAGCAAAACCTATTGGTAGGTAAGGCCGCTGCAGCGCGCTTTATCGAAATGAAATCGCCAGAAGCGGATGCCGCCGATGCGGTGATTGATTGCGAAGGCCGACTCTCTGCCGTCTCTCAGCCATTTGATGTGCTGATACTGGGCATGGGTGAAGATGGCCATACCGCGTCACTCTTCCCGTGCAGTGAGCAACTCGCCGATGGCTTAAAGCTTGATAGTGGCAGAGTCTGTATTGCGACTCAGCCAACGACTGCGCCGCATCAGCGTATGTCATTAACGCTGCCGGCTATTGTTGCCAGCCGGAACATATTTTTGCACCTGACCGGCGATAAAAAACGTCAGGTACTCGAAGACGCAGTTGCCAATTCAACGGCCACTGAAAAGCCAATTGTTGCGGTCATTAATGCCGCATCAGTGACGTTGAAATGGGCACCGTAGGAGTCAATTATGAATACACAGGTAAACGAAGTAACGCAACGCATTATTGAGCGCAGCAAAGCATCCCGCGCCGCCTATCTGGCAAAAATTGAGCGCGCAAGGGGGCAGGGTCCGCATCGTGGTGTATTGTCATGCGGAAACCTGGCGCATGGTTTTGCCGCGTGCAACACCGATGACAAATCTGATTTGCGCAGCATGACCAAAGCAAATATTGCCATCGTATCATCGTACAACGATATGCTGTCGGCACATCAACCTTACGAAACCTACCCACAAATTATTAAAGATACGGTCCGGGAAGTGGGCAGTGTTGCTCAGTTCGCGGGTGGTGTACCGGCAATGTGTGACGGCGTAACCCAGGGTAATCCGGGTATGGAACTGAGCCTGATGAGCCGTGATGTCATTGCTCAGGCTGCCGCGGTAGCATTGTCACACAACATGTTTGACGGCGCTATGATGCTCGGTATCTGCGACAAAATTGTCCCAGGATTACTGATTGGCTCTCTTAGCTTTGGTCATTTACCAACGGTATTTGTGCCAGCAGGGCCAATGCCAAGTGGCTTGCCGAACAAAGACAAAGCGCGCGTACGGCAAGAGTATGCCGAAGGCAAAGTAGGCCGCGATAAGCTGCTTGAGGCTGAATCTCAGTCTTATCACTCTGCCGGTACCTGTACGTTTTACGGAACCGCAAACAGTAACCAGTTAGTGGTTGAAATGATGGGGCTGCATTTACCGGGTTCATCATTTGTTAATCCGGGCACTGAATTACGTGATGCACTAACGCGTGCTGCCTCACGTCAGGTAACCCGCTTAACAGCGCTGGGTGACAACTATACGCCAATTGGCCATATTGTTGATGAGAAATCCATCGTTAACGGTATTGTTGCCCTGTTAGCAACGGGTGGCTCAACTAACCATACCATGCACCTGATCGCCGTGGCGCGGGCTGCCGGTATTATTGTTAACTGGGATGACTTCTCAGAACTGTCTAATGCGGTACCGCTGTTAACCCGGATTTATCCGAATGGCTCGGCCGACATTAACCATTTCGTTGCCGCTGGTGGTATGGCGCTGTTGTTCAAACAGTTACGCGATGCCGGACTTATCCATAATGACGTGAAAACCATTGTGGGTGAAGGGCTGGATTTATACACCAAGGAACCTGCGCTGCAAGACGGTGAAGTAACCTGGCGTGATGGTCCGGTGAAATCCCACGACACTGAAGTATTCGCCAGTGTTGAAGCACCCTTTAAGCCCGATGGCGGCCTGAACGTGTTGTCAGGTAACCTGGGCCGGGCCGTGATCAAGACATCTGCTCTGCGTAATCCGCATTGTACGATTAAAGCACCAGCCGTGGTATTTGAAGATCAATACCAGCTGGACGCTGCGTTTAAGTCTGGTGAACTGGATAAAGACTGCATTGTGGTTGTACGCTTCCAGGGGCCTGCTGCGATTGGTATGCCTGAACTGCATCGTTTAACACCGCCTCTGGGTGTGCTGCAGGATCGTGGCTACAACGTAGCACTGGTGACCGATGGCCGTATGTCCGGCGCATCCGGAAAAGTACCGGCCGCCATCCATGTCACACCAGAAGCCTTTTTAGGCGGCCTGCTGGCGAAAGTTGAAACGGGCGACATTATTGAGCTGGATACCAAAACCGGTGCGCTGACGCTGCACGTTGACGAAGCAACACTGGCCGAACGTACTCCGGCTGTAGCTGATCTGACTATGCAACATGAAGGCATGGGCCGCGAACTATTTGGCGGTATGCGCGGCGTGATTTCCGGCGCAGAAGAAGGAGCCTGCACATTGTTTTATACGCAGGAGCAAAATGTATGAGTGTCCGGTTTGTCGCAGATGTCGGCGGCACTAACATTCGTGTAGCAAAAGTCACTGAGCAGGGTCTGAGTGATATTAAAAAGTACCTGTGCAAAGACTTCGCCAGTATTGATTTAGCGTTACATCGGTATTTTAGCGATGTCGGTGAGCAATTCAGTGCGGGGTGTATTGCCATCGCCTGTCCGGTTGTGGCGGATGAGGTGGTAATGACCAATCACAGCTGGTCGTTTTCGCAGCGCGCGTTAAAACAACAGTTAGGGTTAACCGATCTGTTTGTGATTAATGATTTTACCGCTGTCGCCCATTCACTGCCGGTGCTGTCTGAGTCACAACTTATTCAGGTCGGTCCCGGCACCGCCCTGCCACAAGGGAATAAAGTGGTATTCGGTGCTGGCACAGGCCTGGGTGTAGAGCATATGATGCTGACCTCCAGCGGCTGGAAAACCCTCGATGGTGAGGGCGGGCATGTTGACTTTGCGCCGGTTGATGAGACTGATATCGTCATTTGGCGGCATCTACAGTCTGAGCTGGACAGAGTATCAGCAGAAGATGTGTTGTCGGGTCGTGGTTTATTAAATATATACCGCGCCCTGGCAATTCACGATGGGCAATCGCCTGTCGTAACCGACCCCGCTCAGGTAACTGAGCAGGCGTTGGCTGGCAAATGTTCTATTTGCCTGGCAGCACTGACTCAGTTTTGTCGCATTATGGGTAATTTTGCCGGAAACCTGGCGCTTAACCTGGCAACAACTGGTGGTGTATTTATTGGTGGCGGTATTGCCACACGCTTCACCGACTTTTTGATTGATAGTGATTTTAGAGCCAGTTTTGAAGCAAAAGGACGTATGAAGCATTACGTTAAAGACATTCCGACATACCTGATTAATGAGCCGGATCATGGTTTATTAGGTGCATCAGCGTATTTACAACAACAGATTGCGAGTTGATTTTATGACAAATTGGAAAAGTTCGCCGGCAGATATTTTCGCAGCGGGCCCAGTCGTTCCGGTACTGGTTATTGAAGATGTAGAAAAAGCAGTACCTCTGGCCCATGCATTAATGGCCGGTGGTATAAAAGTACTGGAAGTGACGCTGCGTACTCCCGCTGCACTGGACGTAATCAAACGCATTGCTGATGAAGTACCTGATGCCCTCATAGGGGCAGGTACGGTGACCAATGCGCAACAGCTTAAGCAAGTTGTTGAAGCCGGCGCTAAGTTTGCGATAAGTCCGGGTATGACTGATGATTTGCTAAAAGCAGGTCTTGAATTTGATATTCCGCTTATTCCTGGTATATCGTCTACCTCAGATTTGATGAAAGCCAAAGATGCCGGTTACACGTATCTGAAGTTTTTCCCGGCTGAGGCCTCTGGCGGTGTAAAAGCCATTAAGTCTATCAGCGGGCCGTTTCCGGACACTGTATTCTGCCCAACTGGCGGTATTGGTCCGGGTAACTACAACGACTACCTTGCATTGCCAAATGTACGATGTGTTGGCGGTTCATGGTTGGCTCCGGATGATGCGATTAACTCGGGTGACTGGAATCGTATTACCGAACTGGCCAAAGAAGCGGTCGCGAACGCTATCAAGTAAGCAGCTCGCTTAGTGAGAAAAAGGGCGGTACCTAGTCAGGGCTGCCCTTTTTTATGCCTTCAAATAATAGTTTGCACAAGACGGTGAGTTTCGCCTGGCTCCAGAGTGATTCCATTGGTGACGGCTGTTTCTACACAGAGCATGTGTTTATAGCCAAATGCATCCATATCCGTTATAGACGCTGCACTTTGCCAGGGGTTCCACACCACAATGCTGTCGTGATTAGCCGATTGTATGGTAATCACCTGTTGGCCTTTTTCGATGATATGGAGTTCTGCTGGCGACTCCTGATGAATCCGATCCGTTTGCCCGCTTAAGGTATAAGGCGAGGGGGTTTGTTTTACTTCACCCTTATCAAGTTTATCTTTATATTCCCCGGTTAATCCCTGGATTTGGGCTTCATGGATATCTTGAACGGCTAAATAGCTGTGTAACGCACAATTAAAATCAAAAGCGTGTGAAGAGGTGTTGATCGTTTCCAGCGTCACTGTGAGTTGTTCGCCAATGACCAGATGCAACTTTACCTCGCTACTGAATGCGACGCCCTGGCCTTGTGTGGTATCAGGTACGAGGGTCAGCGATGTGGACCTGCCGTCATCACTGTCTGAGCTTTCAATCGTCCACTTTTGGGTACGCAGAATGCCGTGAGAGGGTAAATCTTTTGAACTACCGTGGTCGTTACCAAACCAGGGCCAGCATAGTGGAATACCGCCCCGGATGGCGCGTTCACCATTTAATATTGCAACCGGACTGAGCCATAACCTGTCGCGGTTATCCGCTTTGGGGATGAAAGACAACACATGGCCGCCGAATAAACTGATGCGGCAGATTGCAGACTTGTTCTCGATAATCAAAAACTGATTGTTATCCCTTTCGACAACTCTTAAAGATGGGTCACTCATGAGTCTAATTCCCTTAACCAGCTAAATAACTATTGACGGTTTTATAATAACCTTAAGTGTAAGCTGATTGACAGTTAGGTTTGTGAAAAACGTATGTATATCGCTATTAAAAAAAAAAGGTGAGATACCAGTTCAGTATCACACCTTTTGTTCAAACTTGATAATAGAAATTATCTAATCAACTTATCTACTTACTGATATGGGCAACCAGTTCCAGGACTTTATTCGAATAACCCCATTCGTTGTCATACCAGGAAACGACCTTAACGAATTTATCGGTAAGTGCGATACCTGCGGTGGCATCGAATATACTGGTCCGGGCATCACCAACGAAATCGTTAGAAACTACCGCGTCTTCAGTGTAGCCCAGGATGCCTTTCAATTCGCCTTCAGAAGCGGTTTTCATGGCTTCACAAATGGCTTCATAACTGGTGGCTGTGGCTAAGTTAACCGTGAGATCTACCACTGATACATTAGGCGTTGGTACGCGGAATGCCATACCGGTAAGTTTGCCATTCAGTGCCGGGATAACCTTACCTACTGCTTTGGCTGCGCCAGTAGACGATGGAATAATATTCTGACCAGCACCGCGGCCACCACGCCAGTCTTTCATCGACGGGCCGTCTACGGTCTTCTGCGTTGCAGTAGTTGCATGCACTGTCGTCATTAAACCATCAACAATACCAAACTTGTCGTTAAGTACTTTGGCGATAGGAGCCAGACAGTTAGTGGTGCACGATGCGTTTGAAACGATGGTCTCACCGGCATAGCTGTCCTGGTTCACGCCCATAACAAACATTGGGGTGTCGTCTTTTGAAGGCGCAGACATCACCACTTTCTTGGCGCCTGCTTCGATATGCTTACTGGCCGTTTCTTTAGTCAAAAACAGACCGGTTGATTCCACTACTACATCTACATCAACGTCTGACCATTTCAGTTGTGCCGGATCTTTTTCGGCGGTCACACGAATTTTGGTGCCGTCTACAATTAATTGGCCATTATCAATGCTAATATCAGCGTTGAAAATACCATGAGTTGAATCGTATTTTAGTAGGTATGCAATGTAATCAGGGTCCAACAAATCGTTGATCGCAACTACTTCAATGTCTTGTCTGCTCGCTGCTGCGCGCATTACGAGCCGGCCTATTCTGCCAAACCCATTGATCCCGACGCGTATTGTCATAACATGCCTCTGTATCGTTAGTTAATAAATTGAAAAATAATTACGTAAAGTATGGATCAAAACTACCTTTAAGGCAAAGCCTAATACATTTTTTGTTGCAAAATTACAAAACTAAACTATGCAAACGTATTCAATTTTACCTCAGAAATTCTTAAACAATAATGTACAGTATTGTTTATTGGTCAATGCCGACTCATCGTACTGGCGTTGCGTTATCTCACACACAGGAACTACTCATGACTAATCAGCTTTTACAAAAGCTTGTCGAAATGCGGGGTATCGAAACCCATTATGTTGATGCATGGGGAAACCCGGCCGTTATCTCCGAGGCCAGTCAGGCAAAACTGTTGCAGGCACTCGGTTATGAAATCGGTAACGAATCAGTGATAGCTGAACAGCTCGAAACAGAAATTGCAATGGTATGGTCAAAGCCGCTCGATCCGGTCAGCGTCATACGCACCACCGACGAACGGTATTTTCGCTTGCGTTTGCCACTACCGCAGGTGAATGAGACGTATAATGTCACCATTACCGAGGAAACCGGCGAGACGCATACCTTTAATGTTATAGCAGTTGATCATGATTTGCTCAATGTGGGTGAGGTGGACGACCTTGAGTTTCATGAATACGCAATCCCCATTACGGTGGAGTTACCGCTGGGCTATCATCAGTTGAGCGTGAGCTTTGAAACGACTGATATAGCAACAATGCGCCTTATCATGGCGCCGCCAGCGTGCTATCAACCAGACGTTGTCGAAAGTGGCAATAAACAATGGGGGTTGAGCGTACAGCTTTACTGTTTGCGCAGTGAAACCAACTGGGGCATTGGTGATTTTTCGGATCTGACCACTCTGGTGACTCAGGCGGGGGCATTGGGGGCTGGTTTTATAGGGTTAAATCCCATTCATGCGCTGTATCCGTCTAACCCCGAAGCCTGCAGTCCGTACGGCCCGTCTTCGCGTCGCTGGTTGAACTTTTTGTATATCGACGTGACTGCCATGCCGTGTTTCGACAGCGACAGCGTGCAAAAAGTGGTAAATTCTGCTGATTTTCAGGCTCGCTTACAGTACGTCAGGCAAACCGAATTTGTTGATTACAGCGCCGTAACTGAATTAAAAATGGCGGCGTTAAAGCCACTGTTCGATGCCTACTACAACGCCTATTTGACTAAAAATACCAAACAAAACAGAGCGTTTAAGTCGTTTATTAAGGTTGGCGGTGAAAGCCTGCAAATGTTGGCGACCTACGATGCGATGCAAGAGTATTTACAGGCAAGCGGTAAAGAGGCCTGGGGATGGCCTGTTTTCCCAGCCGAGTGGCAGGATTTTCACAACGATGCGGTGGCGAAGTTTGCCCGCCAGCACAAGCACCGCATTACGTTTTACCTGTTTTTGCAATGGCAGGCAGCAGAGCAACTCGACCAGGCGAATCAGGCGGCTGTTGATGCTGGAATGGGGATTGGTATTTACCGCGATCTGGCGGTTGGTGTCAGTGAGGGAAGCGCTGAAATATGGGGCAATAAAGATTTATACTGCACTGGCGCCAGCGTTGGTGCACCGCCGGATGTGTTGGGCCCGCTGGGGCAAAATTGGGGACTGCCGCCCATGGATCCTGCCATGTTATTCGAACAGGGCTATCAGCCGATCATCGATTTGTTTGATTCGAATATGCAATCTTCCGGTGCACTGCGAATTGATCATGTCATGGGGTTATTGCGACTGTGGTGGGTGAGCAAAGGCGATCACGCCAAAGCCGGTGGTTATGTCTATTATCCAATTGAGGATTTGCTGGCTATTTTAGCCCTTGAAAGTCATCGTCACCAGGCCATGGTCATTGGCGAAGATTTGGGCACGGTGCCCGAAGAAATTCGTCAGACACTGTGTGACAATGGTGTGTTTTCGTATCGGGTGTTCTTTTTTGAAAAAGCTAAAGATGGTGGTTTTTATTCGCCATCCCATTATCCTGTACAAAGTATGGCAACGTTAACCACCCATGATATGCCGACGTTAATTGGTTACTGGCACTGTCTCGATCTTGAGCTGGGTAAGCAGTTGCAGCTTTACACTGACGACGCTGTGCTGCAAACGCTGTACGACTCGCGACATGAAGATAAGCAGGCAATCCTTGACTCATTGCATGGCCATGGTCATGCTGACAACAGTATCGGCCGTCATGTAAGTGATGTCGGGATGACCAGAAACCTCAATCATGCGTTACAAACTCATATGTCGTATGGCAGTAGCACGCTGCTTAGCCTGCAACTTGAGGATTGGTTGGAAATGGATAAACCGGTGAACGTACCCGGCACCTTTAAAGAGTATCCTAACTGGCGACGCAAGCTGTCACGCAACTTAGGCGATATTTTTAAAGATCCGGATATTCAGGCATTGGCTGCCAGAATCGAGCAGGGACGGCGCGCCGCGAGCCGTTAATTTAATTTCTGTCACGGGCAGAAGAAGTAGGAGTCACCAATGCATTTTGAAGGGCAGTTAGCGCAGGCACAATGCAGCACGCCGTTTTCAGTATTAGGGCCACAGTCATCCGGCAATAACGTATTTATTCAGTGCTGGATGCCTTATGCGTCTGCGGTGAAGGTTATTCAGGCCCGTGACGGTCAGCTGTTGGGACGCTTAACGGCGAGTAACAAAAACGGCTTATTTAATGGCGTAATCCAGGGCTTGCAGGCGGGCGTTATTTATCGTTTTACGGTGACAACCGATAGCGGTGAAGTCACCTTTACCGATCCCTATCAGTTTCAGTCACAAGCCTACCATGGCGTCCATTTTATCGATCACGTGCCGCAAAATATCTACCGTCAGGCCGGTGCTCAGCGAGTGATTCTCGGTGACGGCGATTACACCGAACAGGGCGTGCGCTTTGCCGTGTTTGCGCCCAATGCCTCGGCCGTGTCTTTAGTGGGTGATTTTAATGGCTGGGATGGACGTAATCATCCCATGCAAAAAACCGATATGGGCTACTGGGTGTTAGTGGTGCCGGGACTAACAACCGGTGAGCGTTACAAGTATCAGATTAAAGATGCCAACGGCCATCAGTTACCACTGAAGTCCGATCCGGTTGGGTTTCATCACGAACAGTATCCGTCGCATGCGTCACTGGTGTACAGTCACGATGACTACCAATGGCATGACGAGCAGTGGTTATCGGCCGCCGCCACACTAAACAAATATCATCAGCCGATGAGTATCTACGAAGTGCATCTTGGTTCGTGGAAGCGTCCGGGCGACGCGTCTCAGCGTTATCTTGATTACCGACAGCTGGCCAGTGAACTCATCGCTTACGTGACTGAAATGGGCTATACCCATATTGAGTTATTGCCTGTCTCTGAATTCCCCTTCGATGGTTCCTGGGGATATCAGCCGGTGGGATTGTTTGCGCCCACCAGCCGCTTTGGTTCACCTGACGAATTCAAGCACTTTGTCGATAGCTGTCATCAGCATAACATCGGCGTTATCATTGATTGGGTGCCTGCGCATTTTCCTGAAGACGCCCATGGTCTGGCCAGGTTTGATGGCACGCATGTGTATGAGTACGAGGATCCTCGCCGGGGCTGGCATCCGGACTGGAACTCGTGCATTTACGACTTTGGTAAAGGCACGGTTCGTCAGTTTTTAGTGGCAAACGCGCTGTACTGGCTGGAGCATTTTCATATTGACGGGCTGCGCGTCGACGCCGTGGCCAGTATGCTTTATCTTGACTATTCACGGGAAGAGGGCGAGTGGATCCCTAATATACACGGTGGCAACGAAAATCTCGAAGCTATCAGCCTGCTGCGTTGGATGAACGAAGAGGTTTATCGCCATTTTCCCCATGCAATGACCATCGCTGAAGAGTCAACCAGTTTTCCTAAAGTGTCCAGACCTGTGTTCGAAGGCGGGCTCGGGTTTGGCTTTAAGTGGAATATGGGGTGGATGCATGATTCGTTGCATTACATCAGTAAGGATCCGGCTTATCGTTGTTACCATCATTCTGAAATGACATTCAGCATGGTGTATGCCTTTGATGAAAATTTTGTATTGCCCATTTCTCACGATGAGGTAGTACATGGCAAAGGCAGCCTGATAGGTAAAATGCCTGGCGACGAGTGGCAGCAGGCTGCCAACCAACGCTGTTACGCAGCCTTCATGTATGGCCATCCCGGTAAAAAACTCAACTTTATGGGCAACGAAATTGCCCAAAGCAGTGAGTGGAACCATGATGCGTCAGTAGACTGGTCATTACTTGAGTACGACAAGCACCGCGGCATGCAGCGTTTATATCGCGATCTCAATAAGCTGTATAAAACCTTGCCAGCCTTGCATCAACTTGATCATGACCCGGCGGGCTTTAGCTGGCTGGATCTGCATAATAACGAACACAGTATCTTTTCCTTCGTGCGCCACGCTAAGGAAGGCGGCCAGCAGGTTTATGTGATCAGCAATATGACCCCGCAGCCCCACGAGGACTTCCGCCTTGGCGTGCAGCAAGCAGGGCAATACACACTGGCACTGAATACCGATGACAGCGTATACTGGGGCAGTGGTTTTGCCAGCCCTGGGCACTGCGCAGCTGAAGCGATACCATGGAACCATCAGCCATATTCTATTAATATAAATTTACCTCCATTAGCGACGTTGTTTATCGTTTACGACAAGGATTAATTGTGAATAGTGCATGTCATTCACACCATCAGGAAGTCGATCTGGGCAGGCCGTTCCCGCTGGGTGCGACGGTCACCGAAAATGGCTGTAATTTTGCCGTTACCTGCACTGATGCCAGAGCAGTCGTCCTGTGTTTATTTCATGCCGATACAGAAGAAGTGCTGGGCGAAATTGTGATGCCTGCCAAGTCTGGCGATGTCTGGCATGCCCACGTAAAAGGCGTTAGTCATGGACAGTTATATGGCTACCGGGTTGAGCGTGGTGAGGAGAATTTGCATCATTCCCCCACCGATAAACTATTGATTGACCCCTATGCCAGGCAACTAAGCCGGCCGTTGCACTGGAATGCCCGCCAGTACAGTGGCGACAGTCAGTTTATGATGGCGAAATGTGTCGTGATAGCGAGCCAGTCTGCGCCGCCGGGGAGTGCCGACAGACCTCCTAAACCCACCATTCCGCGCCATCGGCGTATATTGTACGAAGCGCATGTGAAAGGGTTAACCAAACAACACCCTGATGTGCCTGTAGCGCAGCAGGGTAAATACCTTGGCGCTTGCCATCCGGCGATATTAGAACATCTCAAAGCGCTGGGGATAACCAGCGTGCAGTTTATGCCGCTGGCAGCCTTTATGCCCGAGCCTTACATTACCGAAAAAGGCTTAACCAATTACTGGGGGTATAACCCGGTTAACTATTTTGCGCCAGAGCCACGCTACGGTCAGGACGATCCGCTGACTGAGTGTCGCACAATGGTGGATGAATACCACGCGGCTGGCTTTGAAGTGATTGTTGACGTGGTTTATAACCATACCGCAGAAGGCGGACCTGACGGGCCGTTACTCAGTTTTCGCGGGATGTTTCCGCACCAGGCTTATCTGATGGAGCAAACGGCTAAAGGCAAGTTGGTCTATAGCAACCATTCGGGCTGTGGCAACACCGTTTATTCAGCCCATCCTATAATGACCAACATGATCATGGATGCGTTACGTTACTGGGTAAGTGACATCGGTGTGGATGGCTTTCGGTTTGACTTAGCGGCATGTTTGGGCCGCGATCCCCAGCAGTTTTCGGTATTTGCGGGATTGCTTCGGGCTATCAGTCAGGATCCGCAGCTCAAATCGGCAGTGCTCATTGCTGAGCCCTGGGATATCGGTCCCGGTGGATATCAGCTGGGCACCTTTGGCGCCAGATGGTTTGAGTGCAATGACAAGTTTCGCGACTCGGTGCGCGCCTTCTGGCGTGGTGACAAAGGCATCAAAGCAGATTTCGCCACGCGCTTAATGGGCTCGCGGGACGTCTTTCATAAAGGCTATCGCAATATTAATACGTCAGTGAACAATGTCACCTACCATGATGGTTTCACCCTGCAGGATTTGGTCAGTTATGCCGAACGACACAATGAGGCAAATGGCGAAGAAAACCGCGATGGTCATGGCCACAATTTATCGGCCAACTACGGCGTGGAAGGGCCAACCTCTGACAAGGCCATTTTGGCGCGCCGTGAGCAGCAAAAACGCAATTTCTTTGCAACCCTGCTATTTTCTCAGGGGACCCCGCATATTCTGGGCGGAGATGAACTGAGCCGCACGCAGCAGGGCAATAACAATGCCTATTGTCAGGATAATGAAATCAGCTGGTTTAACTGGGAACTGAATAAATATCAGCAAGACTTTTTGGCCTATTGTCGTCACGTGATCAGTATTCGCCAGCAGTCAGAGTTACTCAGCAGAATGTTTTTGGACGATGACGCCTACCAGTTACACAACAATGTGGCGGCTGTAAACTGGTATAACCCTGACGGTAGTGACAAAGGGAACGATGATTGGGCATCGCACAGCAATAAAGCTTTTGCGGTAGAAATCATTGGCCATAAAAATACCGTAAAAGAGCCTGAACACTGGTTGTTGTGTTTTAACGCCAGTGACAGGGACGTAAAATTTAATACCCGTCTGCAGTCGCATAACGGTGGCTGGTCACTGGTATTGGATACCCGCTACAGTCATCCAGCCAAGCAGCCTCATTTGCGCGTACAGCATTTATTTTTGCAAGCTAAACAGTCTTTCGTTCTTTTTCGATATACCGAATTTCCGCTTTAGTTTACATAAACTTACGTCATTTTTGGAAAAATCCCTGTTATACTAAGCGCCTATCAAGCGCTTTTCATTCTGTCGTGGGGTGGTATTATGCGCAACCAGCTAAATGTAGAGGGTAGTTTAATGCAAAACAGTGGTGGCGCTCAGCCTCATAATTCGTGTGATATTGGTGTAATCGGCTTAGGCGTGATGGGTAAAAATTTAGCCATGAACCTGGCTGATCATGGTTATCGTGTGGCATGCTTTGATCTAGACAGTAAGCGTATCGATGCTATTGTCGCCCAGGATGAAAAAGAACGCGGCGACCAGCCAGCCCGAATTGTCCCTGTTACTGATCTGACTGAACTCACTTCTGCGCTCATTTCCCCAGCGGTAATTTTATTATCCATACCCGCAGGTGCACCGGTCGATGCGGTTTGCGAGCAACTCATTAAGGTTGGTATCAATCCGGACGATGTGGTGATTGATACCGGCAACAGTTTGTGGAGTGACTCCGTCGCCAGGGAAAAACGTTTCGCTGACAAATTCTTATTCTTTACCACCGCCGTTTCTGGTGGCGAAGTGGGCGCCCGTTTTGGACCCTCTTTAATGCCTTCCGGCTCTGAGCAAGCGTGGCAAAGAGTCGGGCCAATGCTAAAGGCCATTGCCGCCAAAGTCGACCCGCAAACGGGTAAACCCATTGAGTCATCGACACCCGGTCAGCCTGTGACAGAAGGCGAGCCCTGCGCGGCGTATATTGGTCCTAATGGTGCCGGGCACTACGTGAAGATGGTTCATAACGGGATTGAATATGCCGACATGCAGCTTATCTGTGAAGCCTACCAGGTGATGCGCGTCGCTCTGAATATGACCCCCGTTGATATTGCAAAGGTGTTTCGTCGCTGGAATAAGGGGCCACTGGACTCCTACCTGATTGAAATCAGTGCGGAAGTGCTGGAACAAATCGATCCGCAAACCAATCAGCCTTTAGTGGATGTCATCCTCGATAAGGCCGGACAAAAAGGCACTGGCTTGTGGACAGCAGTGAGTGCGCTGCAAACCGGTAGCCCGGCACAAACCATCGCCCAGGCGGTTTTTGCTCGCAGCCTGTCGAGTTTAAAAACAGAACGGGTTGCGGCCGCAGAGATATTGGCCGGCCCGGATATCGCGCCGGTCAGTGAAGCGCAGCGAGAAGCCACGATCACCCAACTGGAGCATGCGCTGTACTGCTCAAAAATTTGTGCTTATGCGCAGGGCTTCCAGTTAATGAAAAGTGCAGCTCAAGAGCAGGGCTGGACCCTGCACTTTGCTGAAATTGCCAAGATATGGCGTGCCGGTTGTATTATTCGGGCGGTATTTTTACAGTCGATCGCCAAAGCCTATGAAAGCGATTCAGCGTTACCTAACTTGTTGGTGGACCCGTTCTTTGCCGAGCAAATAGCCACCTATCAGGCGGATTGGCGTGCAGCGGTATCATTGAGTGCACAGCAGGGCGTTGCTTGCCCAGCAATGATGTCTGCGCTGAGTTACTATGACTCCTATCGCACTGCGGTGTTACCAGCGAATCTGCTACAGGGACAGCGCGACTTCTTTGGTGCTCATACTTTTTCTCGTACGGACCAGCCCATTGAGGAAAAATACCATATTGAATGGAGTGATCCTTCGCGGCCTTTACAGCTTATCCAGTAGTATCAGGCCTGCGTGGAGAGAATATGAGTAATAACGATCAGTGGCGCGACAAACTGAGTGCCGAAGAGTACCGGGTTACCCGCCAAGCGGGCACGGAGCGCCCGTTCAGCGGCTCATTATTATATGAGTCGCGCAGTGGGACATACCAGTGTAAGTGCTGCGGTGCCAAGCTGTTTGATGACAGCAGTAAGTTTGATGCCGGCTGCGGCTGGCCATCGTTTTTCGCTCAGACTGACGATGATAATGTCGGTTACCGCTTTGATGAAAGTCATGGTATGCGGCGCACTGAGATTTATTGTAAGCATTGCGATGCCCATCTAGGGCACGTATTTGATGACGGTCCGGCGCCTACCGGCCAGCGTTATTGCGTAAATTCAGTCAGTTTAGATTTTATTCCGCAAGACTAACGTACACGTTTCCCAGGACTCACCTACACAGCGACCATCAAAGGCAGTGCAGGGCTGCCTTTCAGGTGGTCGAAATCCGTACCGCTCAACCTGTCGACACCATGCACTGCTGGCTGTTTTATGTTCAATGACGTGTGAAGTGGCGCCATTTCTTAATCTAATTGTGATTATTCATAAAAAAATACGCTTTTTTTTATGTAATTGAATTTCACAATTGTTAGTAAACTGTTGAAGTAAAGGTCGCCACAGTGAATGCGATGAGCCATCAATAGTGGGTTTTTTGAGGGCGAATTTCAGCGCTGAACTAATAATGCGGGTTTAACACTTCACACTGGCGAACTTACCCATGAGGTTATACATCAGCGTAGTGGGCGTTAGCGCCCGCGCAAAAAAACGACTCTCACCTACTTATAAGCGGTCTATTTTCAGGGCTTTTGCATCAAACTCACGGGCTTCCAGCGCATCGATGATGTCGTCAGCAATTCGATCTAACAGCGCAGCGGGGAGTTCATGCTTAGCAGCCATCGCCGTTAACTGACTGTTATCAGTACTCTCGGCAAAATGATTGGTCACTTTGGTCCAGACGTACGCCATTCGGTAATTTTCGGTATCTAATGATAACGACGTTAATAACCCCGTAATTCGGCCATCAATCTCCTCATCGACGTTGGCATAATGGCTCAGCGCTTTAAACAGGGCATTGCGCGCCGCCTTTGGGTTGTCGGCGATTTGAATACTGGCGAGGTCAACATAGTACTTGGGCTCGGCAAATACGTCGCGCTCAGCTGCGTCGACAAAACGTTGTTTTGCGTCCTCGTAGCCAAACCTTGACCATTGATAGTAAGAAATATAAGGATCAGGTGAGTGCTTTGTTTGCCACTGCAGTTCTTTAAGGGTTTGGGCCACCGACACCGAGGCCTGTTTACGGGCAAATTCTTTGTCGCGGTATTTTACATGTTGGATTTGCGCCGCTTTGTTGATGCACTGCTGATAATTTTCATAATTAACCAGTAAATCATACTTGGGTCTGTCACTGTCGTCATCCTGGTAATCATAGCGGTGGCGTACGATTTCGGATTTTTCGGTACGACACCAGCCGTCGGTATTTAGGTCACTGCAAAATTGCGGGTTGTCTTCGCAGATTTGCTTTATCGAAGGGGCAAAAAAATCACTGCAACCGGCGAGCAACAGAATGCCTGACGCCAACAAGGCGCGGCACAAAAATGTGGATAATTTACTAAACAAATTAGGTTGAATCGTTAATTTGGTTATTTTTTTGAAACTTTTCAACAATTTGGAGTTGCCCCTTTGATTATTTAGAATACCTGCTTGCAGAGATAAGGCGTTGTTACAGGTATTGTACTACCGACTGCTTCTGCTCACATCGTCAACTTTATACATGATTTTTTTGGTGAAGGCACTAGTATGAACCACCCATTTGAGCAAGAATTGCAATCCAGCTGGCAGGAACGTCAGGAATATGCGGAAATGATGTTACCAATCATTGGTAAATTATATCGCAATAAATCCATCGAAATCACAGTGTACGGCCGTACTTTACTCAATGCCAGCGCGATTGATGTGATTAAAGCTCATCGAAAAGTACGATTACATGAAGGCATTAAACTGCGTCTGCGGGAGAGCTTTCCGGTCCTGGAAGCCATCCACGCGATGCCGCTGGCACCGGCACAAATCGATATTGGTAAACTGGCCTTTGATTTTCACTACGGCAGCGGCGTTGATAAAACGGATCTGAGTGCGTATTTGCACAAAAAACTCGCCGATGTCGTCAGTAAAACAGATGAACATACCCCTCAGGATGTGGTTTTGTATGGCTTTGGTCGCATTGGGCGATTGCTGGCAAGATTAATGATCGAACGTCAGGGGCAAAGCAACAAACTGCGTTTACGGGCAATTGTCGTGCGCGGTGGTCGTGAGGGGGATCTGGAAAAACGCGCCAGCTTACTGCGCCGCGATTCTGTGCACGGCCCGTTTAATGGCAGTATCACGATTGATCATGAGCGCAATGCGCTTAAAGCTAACGGCGCTTATATTCAGGTCATTTATGCCAACAGCCCCGATGAAATCGACTACACCGCTTATGGTATCAACAATGCCCTGATTATTGATAACACCGGTATTTGGCGCGACCGTGACGGACTGGGTTTACACCTGAAAGCGAAAGGCGCTGCCAAGGCGCTGTTAACGGCGCCCGGTAAAGGTGATATCAAGAATATTGTTCACGGCGTCAACGATAAAGATATTTCGCCCGCCGATACCATCGTGTCGGCTGCCAGTTGCACCACCAATGCCATTACGCCGGTACTCAAAGCGTTGGATGAGGAGTTTGGTATTGCTAACGGCCATGTCGAGACCGTTCACTCCTACACTAACGATCAAAACCTCATCGATAACTATCATAAGGGCGAGCGTCGTGGTCGCAGTGCACCACTGAATATGGTGATCACCGAAACCGGTGCGGCGCAGGCAGTTGCTAAGGCATACCCTAAGCTGGCAGGCAAACTCACGGGCAACGCGATCAGAGTACCCACGCCGAACGTGTCGATGGCAATTCTTAATCTCAACCTGAATGAAGCGACGGACAAAGTCAGTGTCAATGAGTTTTTGCGTGATACCGCCTTGTTCTCTTCGTTGCAGCATCAGATAGATTACACCGCGTCAACCGAGGTGGTGTCGACTGACATGGTTGGCTCGCGAGCGGCGGCGGTAATTGATTCTCAGGCCACCATTGTGGCAGACAACCGTCTGACACTCTATGTTTGGTACGATAATGAGTTTGGTTACAGCTGCCAGGTAATGCGGGTTGCTATGAATATGGCAGGGATTACGATACCGGCGTTACCGGTATAATCAGCTACGCACCGTAAAGCGGCAACCAGGCTACACCGCACAGCTCCATTGGCGCGCTTGCCTGGCTTAACTGGTTGGCGAAATTGGGTGTAGAGGCGTGCGCAAAGGCGATTACAGCGTTATCCTGAGAATAAGATAACGCTGTATTTGTCAGGCGCGTTACCGTACTCTCAGCGGCAGTGCCAACTGTTCAATCTATCACCACAAACGACAAAAAACGGCTTTTCACCCTGCAAGTGCATGGTATTGTTATTCATGACTGTGTTAAATTAACCGAAAATTGATAACAATAAAGACAGATGCATATATCAAGTCAATTCGATAGCGGGAATATCCGTGTTGTTCGCGCAGAACAATGCAACGACATTGTGCTGGCCATCAATAAAGACAATAACTCCGATTTTTATCAGTGGTTTCACTTCCGGTTGAGTGGTGAAGTCAATCAGTTGCATCGTATTGCCATCACTGAACTGGCTGCCTCTGCTTATCCGAAAGGCTGGGAACAGTATAATGTGCTGGCATCCTATGACCGTCAGACCTGGTTCAGGGTCGACAGTGACTTTGACGGCGATGCGCTGACCTTCAGTATTGCCCTGGAGCAACCGCAGGTTTATTTTGCCTATTTTGTTCCGTACAGCTACGAAAGACACCTGGATTTGCTCGCCGATGCACAATGTTCACCCTTGTGCCGGTTGGTTCATTTAGGCGAGACCCTCGATGGCAGAGACATGTCGATGCTGGTGATCGGTGAGCCGGGCGAAGGCAAACGTAACATCTGGATTACCGCACGTCAGCATCCTGGAGAAAGCATGGCCGAGTGGTGCGCTGAAGGCATTATCGGGCGCTTACTGGATGAACAGGACGGCATTGCCCGCGCTCTGCTAGAGCAGGCGGTGTTTTATATCGTGCCCAATATGAACCCTGATGGCAGTGCTCGTGGCCATCTACGGACCAATGCGGCAGGCGCAAACCTGAACCGGGAATGGCAAACACCGACACCTGAGCGCAGCCCTGAGGTGTACTATGTGCTCAACGCGATGCGTGAAGCCGGCGTTGATATGTATCTGGATTTGCACGGTGATGAAGCCTTACCCTATAACTTTGTGGCAGGAAGTGAGGGGATTCCGGCGTATTCTGAGCGCCTGAAGACGCTGGAAGAACGTTTTAAATCGGCATTGTTGCTTGCTACCCCTGAGTTTCAGGATGAACATGGATACGCTAAGGATGCGCCGGGCAAGGCCGATTTAACCATCGCATCCAATGCGGTAGGGCAGGCGTTTGAGTGCCTGGCGTACACCGTCGAAATGCCTTTTAAAGATAATAATGATTTACCGGATCCATTATTTGGCTGGTCAGCGCAACGCTGTCAGCAGTTTGGTGAAGATTTACTGGTCGCGACCCATGCAGTTGTTGCCAGCCTTAGGACATAACAACAATAAACAACATTAACAACAAGGGGAATTTGGTTTGGAAGGCTTGTATAACTTTTTAACGTCACTCGATGGCATGTTGGGGGGAGCACCATGGTTCCCATTCGTGCTGCTTGGGGTGGGGTTGTTCTTCACCGTTTATTTAAAGTTTCCGCAAATACGCTTTTTTAAGCATGCCTGGAAAGTGATCACCGGCAAATACGATCATAATGATGACCCGGGTGATACCACCCATTTCAGAGCCCTGACTACTGCACTATCCGGTACGGTGGGAACGGGTAACATTAGTGGTGTCGCCTTTGCTATATTTCTTGGTGGCCCGGCAGCCTTGTTCTGGATGTGGGCAACTGCATTCTTAGGCATGACAACCAAATTTGTTGAGGTAACACTGTCGCATAAGTACCGGGTTAAAACCGAAGACGGCACTATGGCTGGTGGCCCCATGTACTTTATGGATCGCGGTCTGAACATGAAATGGCTGGCGGTTGCGTTTGCGATTGCCACCGTGGTGAGTTCTTTTGGTACCGGTAACCTGCCACAAAGTAACGGTATTGCGACCAGTATCGAAGCGACCTTTGGCTTTGAGCCATGGATTGTCGGCAGCGTGCTGGGTATTTTGCTGGCGCTGGTAATACTTGGCGGTATTCAGCGTATCGCGGCGGTCACTGCGCGTATTGTGCCCTTTATGGCTGTGGTGTATTTAGTGGGTGCCCTGGCGGTTATCTTTGCCAATATCGAAAACGTGCTGCCGTCGTTTATGGCGGTGATTAAAGACGCCTTTACCGGTTCTGCTGCGGCAGGCGGTTTCCTTGGTGCGTCACTGGCTTACGCCTTTAACCGGGGCGTCAACCGAGGCCTGTTTTCCAACGAAGCCGGTCAGGGTTCGGCGCCGATTGCTCACGCTGCGGCGAAAACCAAAGAGCCAGCCTCAGAGGGCATGGTGTCGTTGCTTGAGCCGTTCATTGATACCATTATTATCTGTACAATTACCGGTTTGGTTATTCTGTCGTCAGGCGTTTGGAAAGAAAAACACGAAAACGTGTTTGACCGTTCAGACATGATGTTTGTCGCGGGTGAATATACAGATGCTAACGAAGACGATAAAGCCCGTCTTTACGGTTTTTTAAATGACGTCGAAGGTAACGAACTTGAAAAGTTCACCGGCACCATCACCGTGGTAAATGGCTCTGCGGTCACTGATGGCTTTACCCTGATTAACGCCCGTTCGATAGCCGAAGATGTCCAGTATCTGGTGGGTAGCGAAGATCCCTTCTCGGGAACGTTACAAATCAACGATGGTAAACCGGTCAAAGATAACCTCATTGTTCAGGGTAAATCGCTGGTACACTCCGCGGCACTAACGACAATTGCCTTTACCCGGGGCTGGTTTGGTGACTTTGGCCAGTATATCGTGTCGGTGGGCTTATTACTGTTTGCCTTTTCTACTGCCATCGCATGGTCCTATTATGGTGACCGCGCAATGACCTATTTGCTTGGCCCGCGCTCTATTATGCCGTACCGGGTAATTTACGTGGCTGGCTTTGTGTGGGCGTCGTTTTCTGATACCACGCTGGTATGGGCATTATCGGCGGTTGCCATCGTGGTCATGACGCTGCCAAACCTGTTTGGTATTATGTTACTGAGCAAAGAAATGAAGAAAACCGTGGACGATTATTGGTCACGGGTTAAAGAGAACGATTAAAGTAAACCAGATGCCGCGTCGGGCTGTAAAAAGAACGACGCTGGCAGTATTTAAAAGCCAGGGTTTGACCTGGCTTTTTGGTATGAATTAAGTGTTGTATAGCTGACTATTCCAGAGGAGATATAATGGCATTAATTGATTGTCCGTCGTGTGGTAAAAAAATGTCAGATAAGGCCAAAACGTGCTCTAATTGCGATTTTTCTTATGCTGATGCGACGCCCGAAGATGTCGAGCGTAAATTGAATTTAAAGCGGTTTAAAAAAATGCACAGCATTCAAAATCAGTCGATGCTGGCAATGCTGTTATTTATTGGCGGTTTTGGATTTATGTACTGGGGCGGCGTATCACCGGGTGATATGCAGCATAATCTGGCGTTATTAAGTTGTGTTGTCGGTTTTATGTGGTATGGCATAAACCGGGTTCGAATCGTGTTATTAAAACGGTCAACAAAATGAATGTAGAGCAAATTCTGGCAGCCATGACGCCCGAAGTGTACGAACGACTTCGGTTGGCTGTTGAGACAGGTAAGTGGCCTGATGGCAATCCGCTGAATGAAGAACAGAAAGAAAACTGCCTACAGGCAGTATTGTTATATCAGGCTAAAGTAGCTCACTCAACCGAACATATGACGGTGAGTGCTGAAGGTGAAATAGTCCATAAGAGCAAAAGCGAGCTGCGTCGCGAATTACGCGAAAGTCAGTCAAATGAACATTCCATTGCGCGGTTTAAACAGGATGATATTTAGTCGTTTTTTCTCACCAGCTCATAGCAGTGACGATCCGAACATCCGGATCAAAGCTATTGCAAACCTGTCTCCGGATTCGGCAAATGAGCGTAGAATTCTCCACGAGTTGGCGTTCAATGATGCCGATGCAAAAGTGAGTCTGGCAGCGCTTGATAAACTCGATTCCTTTGTTCTGTGGCTTAAAATGTCGCAGATTGCGCGCGATCCTGCACTGGTCAGTGCAGCGCAGTTAAAGGTCGAAAGTGCGCTAATAGATGGTACCAGCGAGATTAGTCAGGCCGAAGTAAAAGAGTACATGCTTAAAGCCGCACCAGTGGAGTTGGTAGTCAGATGCTTGCCGCGTATGACCGCACTGCATGCCGATACCGACTTCTGTGGCAAGGTACTGGTTAAAGTCGGGCGCAGCAGTTTTTATCAGCAATTGTTGATGGAGACGCCGGTATTTGCCCTGAAGTCACATATTATAGAAAACAGCCATGACACTGATTTACTTCAGCGTGTGTTGCGTAAGAGTGACGATGAGTCGTTGCAGGCGCTGTTAAATAAACGCATTGCCATGCTAGCCGAAGCGGCACAAAAACCCATCACGCTGGCGCGACAAGTAACCTTAGTGCTGTCCAAGCTATTAGCGTTGTTAGATAAAAGTGATTATCAACAAATATATCAGGCACAACAATCACTCAACCAGGAATATGCCGAGCTGAGCAACGATTTTGCGTGCCTGGATGCGGAAACCCGTGGTGAGTTTGCCAATAAGTTAGCTAATATCAATCAGCGCATCGACAAGCTGCTTCAGCGGCTTCGGCCTGATTGGGAGGCTGAGCAACACGCGGCCGCTCATGCCCGGGCACGAGCGTCAGCCGAGCAGGCGGTTGCCGAGGTTAAGCGCCATCAAAAGCAATTGCATGGCGAACAAATACTGAGCCTTACCCTGGGTGAAGTCACGCAGTTTCAGCAGGCTGTTGAACAGGCTGAGAAAGCCCTGGCAGATTTACAAAAGTTTGAGCCCGCAACCGATGAATTTGAGTCAATGCTGGAGACCTACCGGCATATATGGGACCGGCTCCCAGACTTGCAGCGCCAGGTTGAACAAGCCCGTCAGCAACTCATGGTGTGGCAGGCATTAATTGAGTCGTCAGACACGGATTGGCAGATAGAGGACATCCGCTCGCAGTGGCAGGAGATTACCCAGTCCATGGCGCTGGTGCCGGCGTTTTTGCGTGACCAGTGGCAGCAACTCTTTGCCCAGTTTAAACGCCAGGATCAGCATCGCCGTGCTGAGCAACAGCGCGAGTTAAAACACTGCCGCAAACACATTAACATTATTAATCAGTTGGTAGAGCAGGGGCGCTTTCGGGCTGCGATGGGCAGATATCAGCGTCTTGAAACGGATTATAATAAATTACCTGATCAAACCCGGGCGATGCTGGAGAAACGGTTTGAACAAACACGTGAGCAAATCGCCAGACTCGAAGGGTGGCAGATTTATCTTGCCGCGCCGCGTAAACCTGAACTGTTAGAGCAGGCCAGTGCATTGCTCAGTGAGCAGCACAACGATATGCCTGCCAGAGCACGATCCATCAAGTATTTGCGACAGCAATGGCAAAGCCTCGGAGAAACCAATACGCCCGAAGACACAGCGTTGAACAAGCAGTTTGACGACATACTCGAGCAGGCCTTTGAGCCGTGTCGCGCCTATTACGCCAAGCTTGAAGAGCAAAATAATCAGGCTGCACAGGCGCGTCAACAGTTGGTTGATACACTGCAAGCATTGGCAGTGGATACCGATATAGCACCTGAGCAACGGTATCAGCAGTTTGAAACGCTTAAAAAGCAATGGCTTAAGGCGGCGCAAACCGACAGTGAGCGGTATCAGCGTCTACGTCAGGACTGGGATAAGCACAGCGCAGTGGTTACTGAGCTATTAAACCCATGGCTGCTGCAAAATCGCCAGGCCAAGCAGGCATTGATCAATGAAGTGAATGCGCTGGCCGAATTCGACAATGCAGCAGAAGCCCGGCAAAGGGCGAAAACGTTGCAGGCGAACTGGAAAAACATCGGCCCTGCCGGTAAGCGCAATGAGTCTAAATTGTGGATGGCGTTTAAAGCGGCTAATGACGCGTTGTTCAATAAAGCAAAATCGGTTCAGGCCGAACAAAAAGCGGCTCAAAACCAAGCCGCAGAAGGCTGGCGTGCATCATTGGCGGACATTCAAAACAGCATGGCCGCAGGTCAGTTAGACGAGGCCAGTCAGCAGCTTGCCCGCAGTCGTCAGGCCATTGCCGACTTTACCGATAACGGCTTACAAAACGTGTTACAGCGTGAACTTGAGGCCTACCAGCTGCGCCTTAATAAAGCGAAAAAACAACAGGCCGCTGAGCAAATTGAACGTGCCATTGCAGCGCTTGCTGAGCATATGGTGAGCACGCCTTCGGCGGCGTCGCTGACTGCAATGTCAAAACAGTTTTCTGAACTACCGTCGCTCTGGTTCAAAGCGCAACAGGCAGAGCAAACGGGTGACTGGCTCAATACGCTGATCACTTTGGAAGTCCTTGGCCAGATTGAATCACCTGAGCAGGATGCTTCAAAGCGCTCGACGATCCAACTTCAGCTCATGCAGGCCAAACTGAGCGGTGAGGCGCTACCTGAGCCCGACCATTTAATTGCCAAACTTGTGGCCGGCGTGTGTGACACCGATGCGGCTGATTTGGCCATGTATCAATCACGCTTTACGGCAGTTTTAACACACTTTAGCCGACAAGAGGTGCGTTAATGATGCGTAACGCGATTGAGTATGTGTTTCCCAATCAACCACTGGCGTATCGCTTCTTAAATACTGTAAAGCATTTTGACGCTGAAAAACTGGTGGTCAAATATGGCCAGACCAATCATCACGTTAAAGTGAGTTACGAGATTAAGACAGCAGGCTTTGATACAACGCTGGGACAGTTAGACGATTTGGCTGACCAAATGGACGGCAGCGAAATTTAAATATTTGTTATGGCCCTGCACCCAAAGCGTCACAGCGCCTCAGGTTCAGGGCATTATCGCAGCCGTGCCTGCGGCGTTACGTTGTACTCATACAATGGGCAAAGCCGTTCCGCCGGTGCCCGGCTATCTCAGGCACTATTTTTAACCCTGTTTCAGAACCGCTTTCAGCCGGGACTCTTATCTTAAGTTTCTTCAATACTGCGCAGGCTTTTGCGCTATGTCGCCTTCCATTCGGAAAATAAAGTAAGCTGACTACCTGTATCTGTAATAGTCTTTAACAGCTTAATTGTTAATATTTGTAACATCTTTTAATACGTCGAAAATAAGCTTTATGGGTACTATTAGATGTTGATAATAAACAATAAAAATGCGTTGCGCAGAGTTGCTAAAGGTGTTCTTTTGTTAACTGCGTGCGCTAGCCTTGTAGCCTGTAGTACGAATAAAGATACCGGTGCTGCTGAAAACGCTACCGCAACCAATGCGGCACCTGTTGCGTTTGACAATCCCATTATCCGCTACGACACCGCCGATCCGACAAATCAAAAGGGCGAGATTATTTATACTGCCGATCCGGCCGCCATGGTGGTTGATGACACGGTGTATCTGTATACCACCCATGATGAACAGTTTGTCGACGGTGAAGGTTACCGAATGTACGACTACCGTTTGTGGACCAGCACCGATATGCAGCGTTGGGAAAATAAAGGCACAGTGCTGAGATATTCTGACTTTGACTGGGCCCGTGGTGATGCTGAAACTGGCAACGCCTATGCGCATCACGTTATTCACCGTAAAGATGAATCCGGAAAATCCAGGTATTATTTTTATGCCACGGTTGAAGGGGGTCAAACAGACGGTGAATTTGGCTTTGCAATTGGCGTTGGGGTCTCTGACAGTCCGGAAGGTCCGTTCACTGATCCGCGTGGCATACCAATGATCCGGCTTGAGGATACCGCCGAGTATAAAGACCACTCCTGGCGTAATATTGATCCGGCGGTCTTTATTGATGATGACGGCAAAGCCTACCTGTATTGGGGCAACCAGCAACTGTGGTGGGTTGAGCTTGAGCCCGACTTAGTTCACCTGAAAGGTGAACAGTACACCGTGGACGCAACCGGTAACATGCAAAACCGGGATACGAGCGATGTAAAGATTCATGCTGTGGATACGTTACCGAATTTCGAAGAGGCCCCTTACGTTTCTAAGCATAATGGTATTTATTATCTGGTGTATGCGGCAGGTTTTCCCGAGAGTATCGCTTACGCTACCAGCGATTCGGCGACTGGCCCATGGCGATATCAGGGCGTGATCATGCCGCCTATTGAAAATACCACGACTATTCATCCGGCGATGTTTGATTTCAATGGTAATACCTACCTGGCGTATCACAGCGCGCAGTTGCCGGGCGGTGGCAGTTACAGACGGTCTGTGTGTATCGACAGGGTTTATTTTAATGAGGATGGCAGTATTAAGGATATTGTCAGAACATCCGGGCAACCTCAGTAACACACCGGTGCACAATGCCAGGTGATCACAATAAGTACGAGTCGGTATCAGGTAAGCCGCGGTGTGAGTGGTACGTTGCTGACTGATATTAGCTTTTTGGATTGTAGGTTTACAGTGAAAGAGTCATGATTATATGCAATATTTAGCTAGTCAGAGACACGATCTACGCGGCGCGATGCGCACACTGCGCGCCCAGGGTCAGCAAGTTGCGCGCGCCCTTAGGTCTAAAATCGCAGGACTGAAACCTGTGTTAATGGCAACGGGGGTGGTGCTGGCATTCCCTGTTGTAGCGCAGTTAGATCATACTATGACGCCGATTGCGGTGCCCACACAGCCAAACGCTATTGAGCTGGGGACGGGTGAGTTGCCAGGTGCTGAGATAGCTGAGTCGTGGCACGCACAATACGGCAGCCGTTTTGCGCGTAATGTTACCGTGGCGACGCTGACGCCGTTTCTGCCAGATCCGGACAAAGCTACCGGCGCCGCAGTGGTGGTTGCCCCCGGTGGTGGATTTCGCACGTTATCAATGGACAACGAAGGCTGGGATGTCGCCAGTGCGCTGGCAGAGCAGGGCGTTGCGGCCTTTGTGTTGAAATACAGACTTAATCAGACCCCGGCGACCATGGCCGATTTTCAGCGCTCGATGGAAGACATGTTTTCTGCTACCGGACGTCGTCCGCCTCGTCCGCAACCTTCTGAAATGAAAAAGCAACTTGCGCCTCAGCTTGAAGACTCCCAGGCGGCTTTTGCATTGATCCATGATAAAGCAGACGAGTGGGGCATCGACAGGGACCGCATTGGCATGATTGGCTTCTCCGCAGGTGCAATGCTGACTATGGCCACCTCGCTGGTGGGTGAAGGGCATAAACCTGCTTTTATTGGTAATGTTTACGGTCCTATCACCGCGGTCGACGTACCTGCCGATGCGCCGCCATTATTTGTCGCACTGGCTGCTGACGATCCATTCTTTGCTAACAGTGATTTTGGCCTGATTAAAAACTGGCACGCTGCGGGCAAACCCGTTGAGTTCCATTTTTACGAACAAGGTGGTCATGGCTTTGGTATGTATCAAAAAGACACGACCAGCACCGGTTGGTTTGACGCATATACAAGCTGGCTGGCTATGCATGGTATGCTGACGCAATCAGACGATTAACAGCTCCTTACCTCGGGTAATATAAAGGGAAACCGTCTGGTTTCCCTTTACATTCTGCAGGCTAATGAGAATCGAACTCAACCTCATAACCTGCGTATTTTCTGATATTGATCACGCGGTCCTCGTCCAGCAACCAGTACTGACCTTTAATTCCCTGTAAGATACCGCTGAACTGGGGTGTTTTATCGAGGTTAATGGATTTTATTTTTACCGGATATTGCTCAACCGGGTAGTCAATAGTATGGCTGATATCGTCAACGGCAGCAAAAGCCTGCAGGCCTTTTTGTGCGCTTATTGTACTCAGTTCTGCCTCAAGCTTTGCCAGCATTTGATGCTTTAGGGCAATGAGATCCTGTTGTTCGGGCTGGCCTTTTAACATGGTGCGCCAATTTGTTTTGTCGCCGATGTACTGGGTACATAACTTTTCGACCTGACCGCTGGTAAGCCGATCGGGCACGCGCAACATAACCGTGGCCTGACTGGCGCCCTGATCAATCCAGCGACTGGAAATACCGTCGGTGACATGACGGGTTATCCCCACTTTTAAATTGCCGGTATTAGCCAGGTAAACAAAGTGATCGGAAAAACAGTGTTCTTCACCCCATTGAGGCTCCCGACATGTCCCCTCATGATAATGGCACTGCTCGGGCTTAATTATGCAGGTGTCACACTGAGCCAGCGACCGCATACAGGGGTAGCAATAGCCCTGGTTAAAGCTTTTATTGGTTTTACGCGAACAGTGAACGCAGTAAATAGCGCCACTGTGGGTCAGGCTAATGGAGCGACCAATGAGTTCATTCATGGCCAGTAAGTCTTCGCCGACGGGTAATTGGTATTGTGCCTGGTGATTTGAATTGGTGGATACGCGCATTTTTCTTAGGGTACCAGTGTACGGCATGGCATTGTCCTGTTAATCAGTGAGTTCGCCGCGCAGGTTTTGCGTAAGGCGAGATTTAATTTGGCCAAAAGAAAGCGATTGACTGAGTAAATAATGCAGCTTGGCTAATGTCGCCTCCGGCGTCATATCATAACCGGATACCACGCCAGCTTCTGACAGACCATGGCCGGTTTTATATCCGCTCATATTGACCCGGCCTTTAAAGCACTGGGTACAATTGACCACCACAATTTCTTTTTGTGCTGCACTTTGCAGCTGTTGCAGCAGCGCTGCATTTTGTGGCGCGTTACCGACTCCGTAACTGAGTAAGATTAGTGCATTGACGGGCTGCTGCAGGGTGTTTTCGATGACCATTGGTGATATGCCCGGATACAAACTTACCAGTCCCACCGGCTGTGCGGTGACAGGGTTTACGGAAAGTTTATGGTCAGTGGCCTGAGTAATTTGCCCGGCTCTTAAGCGAATGTTGATACCCGCTTCAATAAGCGGCGGGAAATTGGGCGAGTCAAAGGCGTCAAACCCATCGGCATCCACTTTACGGCTGCGATTACCTCGCAGCAATTTATTGTTAAAAAACAGACTGACTTCCGCAATGGGATAATTCGCGGCAATGTACAAAGCGTTGAGCAGGTTTACCTGGCCGTCAGAACGAAGCTCGGCAAGCGGAATTTGCGATCCGGTCACGATCACCGGTTTGGTTAACCCCTCGAGCATAAAGCTCAGCGCAGAAGCCGTGTACGCCATGGTGTCAGTGCCGTGTAAAATAATAAAGCCGTCAAATTTATCGTACTGGGCTGCAATATCATCAGCAATGAATTGCCAGTCGGCCGGGCTCATATCTGATGAGTCGATGAGTTCATCGTATTCACGCAATGTATAGCGCGGCATCTCGTCGCGATGAAATTCGGGCATCGACGCCAGGGTATTGGCTAAAAACCCAGCCACCGGTACGTAACCTTTTTGCGAGGGTCTCATTCCGATGGTGCCACCGGTATAAGCAATATAAATATGTTTGCGCATGATTCGTTACTTAGCTGCTTTTTTGCCGTAGTGTAACAGGCTTTAGGGATTGCCAACATTGTATATCGGCGATTAGTATTTTACTTTACGTTGATCGGCGTGTGCGCCGAAGCAGCTTAATTTAAACCTGTTTTTTTGCAGGCTTAACAAACCCAGCAACAAGAAAGAGAGCCTGTTATCCGTGCGCCACAAATTGAACACTAACCCATAAAGCAATTCATTGGTTTAAAGGACTTACTTAATGCAACAACAACGCGGTAGCCTGGTCTGTGTCGGACCCGGGATGATATTGGGCGCGCATATCACTGAGCGCTGTCGAAATTATATTGAGCAGGCTGATGTGGTGTTTATGAGTTGTCACCCTATTGTCGAAAGCTGGATTGCGTCGATGAACAACGATGTGCGCTCTTTACAGGGGTTCTACGGAGAAGGTAAAGACCGCCGCGAGACCTATCGGCAAATGCAGGATGCCATTATGCAGCAAGTACGCGAGAATAAGCGCGTTGTTGGCGTGTTTTATGGTCATCCGGGTATCTTTGCTCAGGTTCCTCACAAATCCATTGCCCAGGCACGTGAAGAGGGGTTTGCTGCCCATATGGAGCCGGGGATTTCCGCGGATGCATGTTTGTATGCAGATATGGGCATCGATCCCGGTCGCTATGGCATTCAGCAATACGAAGCTAGTCAGTTTTTGTTTTACCAACGGCAAATCGATCCGTCGGCGTATTTACTATTATGGCAAATAGGCCACGCCGGCGATGTGTCACTGACAACCCGCCAGTCGGGTACCGCAGAGCGCCAGGTGTTAGTCGATCAATTATTGCAGTACTATCCCGGTGAGCATCAGGTGGCGATATACGAATGCCCTTTTATTATCACTGAGCATTCTAAAATAGACTGGTATCCTTTACGTTCTTTGGCCACGGCGGATATTTCACTGGTTTCGACCCTGGTAGTACCACCGTGCCAGCCTATGAAGCCAGCGCCTGAAATAGTTAAAAAGTTAAACTTGATTTATCAAAGCGCATAGTTTTACACTTGAACCACTTTATGTCTTGTCAGTAGCCAAAAATTACAGGCTGACGTCAGTGGGTTACGCGGTTATTGCGACTAATGTTGTTGGCAATTATGCGTTTAATGTATTGCGGCGTCAGGTTCCGGAAGTGTTTGGCGGTTCTGGTGGTATGGCGATATGGGGTAATTTGACAAACAGGTAACCGTCTCGCGTTGTTAATTTAGCAAACATTATCCAATAAAACAGAGGTAAAAAAAATGAGCGCTATAGAGTTACTTGACCAATTAGGTAAAAGACCGGACTTTGACATTAATACATTAACTGAAGCGCAGCGGGCTGAGATTGCCAATGCGGTAAAACTAGCGGGTGAGAACAAGCCAATTTTAACTATCGTAGAGCCTCAAGAGCCGGATAATGACGACGAGCCTAAAGAAAGCGTAACGAACTGATAGACATTGAGCAGGTTAGCCCTCTACATACTGTTATGCGTCGCTGTATTCGTTAGTAGCGAGTTAGTGGCAGCAGACGCTGACAGCACACTGCAGCATGCAGACGAGCTGCGGCTGTCAGACAAAGACAGAGCACGTGAATTACTCAATTCGCTGGATCCTGCCAGCCTGTCCGGCGAGCAAAGGGTTTATTATCAGTACATTGATACCGTTATTAATTTGTTCAACGGTGACGTTAAACGAGCAGCCGAACGCTACAAACAACTTTTGGGCGCTGTCACCGACAATGCCCTCAGAGTTCGTATCGAAGCATCTTATCTGAACCTTCTTGCTGCGCTGGGCAAGTGGAAAGAGGGCTTGTCCTTAGGTGAAGAGCTGTTTTCCCGAATTGCTAAAACGCAGGATACCGAAACAAAACTGCGCGCTTATTTGGGCCTGATTGCCTTTTATGACCAGTTAAATCAGCCTGAAACCGTCCTGATACTTACCAGTAAGGTGGTCGATAAAGAAAATGTCCCGCCGGAAGTTATGTGTGGCGCGCTGGCTGCCAGAATTAGTGCGTTTAATAAACTTGATGACTATTCTTATTCTTTTGAAGAAATAAACACTGCAAGTCAGTATTGTCTCGAAAATAACCTCTCTATTTACTACGTTACACTCGAAATGCATAAGGTTAACTGGTTAACTAACCAGGGAAATTATACTGAAGCGATCCCCTTTTTAGAAAACCTGATTAATAACCCTGATGTGCAGGCGTTTAAACCACATTTTACTTCAGCGATGGCGTTATTGGCCGCAGCTAATTTTACATTAGGGCGGGTGAATGAAGCCAAAACCATTGCGCTACGCGTACTTGAAGTCGATCCTAATAACAACTACACCGGTTCCGTCATTAAAGCACTGAGTGTGCTACATCAAGTTGAAAGAGACCATGGCGACATGGCCAATGCCTATCGATATCTTGAGCGACTCACCAGTCTGCAGAAAAAAACAAGTTCATCAGAGCTAACTAAGCAACTGGCGATTCAACAAGCATGGTTTGAAATTGATGCAAAGCAGAATGAGATAGAATTACTCGATAAGCGTAACGCGTTATTATCAACACAGGCGAAGCTGGCAAACGAAAGCCTGGAAAACACCTTGCTTGCGCTGGCATTGGTGTCGTTATTACTGGCGTCGCTGGTTTTCTGGTCCTACCGCAGTCATAAAATTCAGGTACAGCTCAAGCACTATGCGCGCACTGATATGATGACGGAGATCAACAATCGCGGGTATTTTACCGAGTGCCTGACACACTGTTTACAGCAGGCACATAAAGCGAAAACGCCGCTGAGCCTTATTTTATTAGATCTCGATCATTTTAAGAGTATTAACGACAACTTTGGCCATCAGGCCGGCGATTGGGCACTTAAAGAAGTGGCGAGTCGTATTAAGCACTCAGCAGGTAAAGACGCCATCGTCGGTCGTTTGGGCGGTGAGGAGTTTGGCGTTGTATTACCCGGCTGTGATAGTCGCAGCGGCGTAGCAGTGGCTGAGCAGTGCCGCATGGCAATCAACGGCATTGATACTATGCAAGCGGGTTATGGATTTTCGATTACCGTTAGTGCCGGGGTAAGTTGTACAACCGAAGCGGGTTATAGTCACAATAGCCTGTATACGGCGGCTGATTTGGTGCTGTATCAATCCAAACAGTATGGTCGCAATCGCGTGTATGAATACTCTTCTGCAACGTCCGGGTAATTAACCAGGCATGGTGTGATGGGCGCTTCAACCAGTCTATAGCCCAGATACTAACCACGGCAGAATGCCTGGCGTGACAGCACAGACACCATGTTCGCATTATCTGGTAAATGTCGTTGAATCAGTATTAAAACAGCCCATTACTGCGTGTTGTCAGACGCAGCATGGACTGTTTGGCAGCATGGCCGGATATTCAATAGCGGCTAGCTAACGTCTTCGCCAGCTGCTTGTCTGTCGGCATGGTAACTTGAACGTACCATTGGTCCGCACGCGGCATGAGAAAAACCGATTTGTTTAGCAATCACACCTAACTCGTCAAACTCATCCGGATGCACGTAACGTTTTACCGGATAATGGTGCCGGCTGGGTTGCAGGTACTGACCCAGCGTTAGCATATTGACACCATGTGCACGTAAGTCTTTTAAGACTTCAGCAATTTCTTCTTTGTTTTCACCCATTCCCATCATAAGTCCTGATTTGGTGGGAACATCCGGATGCTGGCTCTTAAATTTCTTCAACAAATCCAGCGACCATTGATAGTTAGCGCCCGGGCGGCATTCCCGGTACAGGCGGGGAATGGTTTCCAGGTTATGGTTAAATACATCAGGTGGTGCGGCCTTGAATATTTCTAAGGCGCGGTCCATACGGCCACGAAAATCCGGTACCAGTACTTCGATTTTAGTGTTTGGACTGTGTTCACGAATGGCCGTAATGCAGTCAACAAAATGTTGTGCACCACCATCGCGGAGATCGTCGCGGTCAACAGACGTGATAACCACATATTTAAGATCCATTTCTTTAATCGTGGTGGCCAGTTTTACGGGCTCTTCTGCACTTGGAGGAAGCGGCTTACCGTGGGCAACATCACAAAATGGACAACGACGTGTACAGATATCGCCGAGGATCATAAAGGTTGCTGTACCGTGGTTAAAGCACTCAGCCAGGTTAGGGCAACTGGCTTCTTCGCACACCGAGTGAAGTTTATTTTTGCGCAACGTTTTTTTGATATGGTCGATGCGATCGGTTGTGCGCGGCAGTTTGATTTTAATCCACTCCGGCTTACGCAACATTTCTTCTTTTTCGGTGGGCACAATGGTCACCGGAATATGTTTGACCTTTTCATCATCGCGGAGCTTTACTCCGGCTTTCGCTTTTACGTTACTCATTAAAGCCTTCTATAGTTTGAATGTGAGCGATACCAAGCTCTGCCTTTAAATGGCTGAGCATTGTTGTAGCGGCACTGGCTATTGAATCTACGCCACCAAGACGGGCGCAGTCGGTCATTTCCATCCCTTGATAACCACAAGGGTTAATTCTTTGAAAGGGCTCAAGATCCATGTTGACGTTTAATGCCAAACCATGAAACGAGCAACCTTTGCGAATTCGTAAACCTAACGAACAGACTTTTTGTTCGTTAACATAAACGCCGGGTGCATCAGCACGGGCGTTAGCTGTTATACGGCTGTCAGCCAGGGTATTGATCACCGCGTTTTCCATTGCCGTCACCAACTGTCGTACACCGATTTTACGCCGTCTCACATTAAGCATGAGGTACATAACCAGCTGGCCGGGACCGTGATAGGTTACCTGTCCGCCTCTATCGACCTGAACAACCGGAATATCGCCGGGCATGAGAACATGTTCTGCTTTGCCGGCTTGTCCCTGGGTAAACACCGGCTCATGCTCTACCAGCCAGATTTCATCAGCGCTGTGCTGGTCGCGGCTATCGGTAAATGTTTGCATGGCGTGCCAGACAGGCAAATAAGGTTGGCGTCCAAGATGTCTGACGATTACCGTATCCGCTATCGTATCTGTTACCGGGGAAGCAGCCGCGGCTTGCAAAACTGCCGTCACTTACAGCACAACCCTGACTAGTTCAATTTTTGCCAGTTCAGTATATATCAATTCCATATGCTCTTTACTGGTCACTGTCACGCTCACCGACACAGAGTGATAATTGCCTTTAGTGCTCGGTTTAACCGTTGGCGCATAATCGCCTGGTGCATGTTCCTGCAAGCAAGCAATGACATGAGCGGGTAAGTCTTCGTGAGCAACCCCCATCACCTTAAAGGTTTGTGCCGTCGGAAAGTCCAACAGCTCATCAAAACGCGTGTCCACTTTTTATCACCTCTCAAAAGAATACGGCACGAATTGTATCAATTCGTGCCGCACACCACCAGATTAACCAGACAGGTTAGTCGTTAAAGCCCAGCTGCAGCATAATGTAATCTGTTAAACGATCGATCAGGCCGCCTTCATTTACTTCGTGAAGTGTCACCAGCGGGTATTCAGCCACGTCTGTGCCGTCAAGCTGAATGTAGACCTTACCAACCACTTCGCCCTTGGCCAGCGGGGCTTCGAGCTCTTTGTCGATCTCAAAGTTGGCTTCCAGGTTAGCAATTTGGCCCCGTGGAATAGTAATGGGGGTCGCCTGGGTAATTCCCAAGTCTACCGTGTCGCGATCGCCCATATAAATGCGGTGGGCAACAAAGCTCTCGCCGGCTTTATAGGGGGTAACCGTTTCATAAAAACGGAAGCCATAACGTAACAGTTTTTTGTTTTCTACTTTTCTGGCACGCTCGCTCTCGGTACCCATAACAACAGAAATGAGTCGCATATCGCCTTGGGTAGCAGAAGTAATTAATGAATAGCCGGCGTCAGACGTATGACCGGTTTTAATACCGTCCACACTAAGACTTTGATCCCACAACAGGCTGTTACGGTTGTATTGTTTAATGCCGTTATACGTAAACTCTTTTTCACTGTAAATGGCGTACATGTCAGGCGTTTCTTCAATCAACGCTCTGGAGAGGGTAGCCATATCACGGGGTGAGGTGTAATGCTCTGCGTCATGCAGACCGTGACTGTTTACAAAGTGGCTGGAATTCATGCCCAAACTCGCGGCATGGGCATTCATCATGCTGGCAAATGCGCCCTCTGAGCCGGCGATATGTTCTGCCATTGCTACGCAGGCATCGTTGCCGGATTGCACTATAATTCCGCGCAGCAGATCCCGTACCGACACCGATGTGCCCACTTCGATAAACATTTTAGACGAGTCCGGGAAGTTTTTCGCCCATGCATTTTCGGAGATGGTAACTTCATCATCCAGCGAAATATTACCCGCTTGCAGTTCTTTACCAATGACATAAACCGTCATTATTTTGGTTAAACTGGCCGGTGCCAGGCGCATATCTGCGTTTTGATCGGCAATACTGCTGCCAGTTTCATGGTCCATTAAAATAAACCCTGCTGCAGCAACAGTGGGCGGCGGTGGAATGACTACCGCGGCATTAACAGTTTGCCAGCAGGTCGTAAGTATTAAAGAAAAACTGAACAACAAAGTTGTAAAGCATGACGGTTTAGCGCGCTTGATTTTATTATGCATGTTATTACCGTTTTGAGTTGGAAGCGAAATTCTAATTAATCGGCGGCATTTTACCGTATGCCAAATGATTGGACTAGGGGCAGGGCAAAAAGTTTAATTTCAATTAGCACAGTCTCACTGACAATGACTGACTACTAATTTACTGCCACCTTGTAGGCACCCGGATAACCATTTTGTCTGAGAGCGTCGAGCAGCATGTCGAGTTTAAACCGATCGGTGAGTGGACCAAGTCGTAAGCGGTATACCTGGTTGATCAGCGGGATCTCAACGGGCACCTGATACAGCGAGGATAAACCACTCGACAACTGTTTGGCTTTGTCGGCGTCCGACAGGGCCGCTACCTGGATATAATAACCCGGCTGACCGGCATCCGTTAAGCCACTGTCAGCGCTCTGCCCGGCGTTACTTTCTTGTGGCGCGCTCTGCGCAGCGACTTCCGCATCGGCATCGTGTAAAGCCTGTTGGGAGGGCAACTCACCGGCATACAACGCATAAGGCACGGCAGGGGCTTTGCCGACGGATACCATATCATTGCTATCGACATGAATAACTTCAAGCTTTACGGCGGTGGTACCATTTTTATGAAAGTCCAGTTTCTTCGCGGCGGCATAGGATAAATCAATAATTCGGTCGGAATGAAAGGGACCGCGATCATTGACTCTGACAATGGCGCTTAATTGATTGCTCAGGTTGGTGACCTTTACATAGGAGGGCAGGGGCAATGTTTTATGCGCCGCGCTCATACCAAACATGTCATAGATTTCGCCGTTGGAGGTAAGATGGCCGTGAAACTTCTGACCGTACCAGGACGCATTGCCAACCGCGGTATAGCCTTTGCCGCTGGTCAGTGGCTTGTAGTGTTTACCGAAGACTTCGTAAGGCCTGCTGTTAGTTTCGCGATACGGCTCGTATCTGGGCGTGACATCTTCCATTGCAGGCTCCGGGTAACTGCTACTCGGCGCCGAGTCTTTGGCCTGGCTATAACGCGAGGGCGCCTGACAACCACTCAGCGCCAGGCAGACTACAACGATGAAAATAAAACAATACCGGATCATTAGCGCGACAATAATCTCTTTTGTGTACCGATACCCATAAGCATGCCAAAACCGGCCAGCAATGTCACCATGGAAGTGCCACCATAACTGATTAACGGCAGTGGCACACCTACCACGGGCAGGAGCCCCGATACCATGCCCATATTAACAAATACATAAACAAAAAATGTCAGCGTTATGCTGCCGGCCAGTAATTTGCTGTAGGCATTTTGCGCGCGTACGGCAAGCATTAAACCGCGAATAATAATAAACAAATAAATAGCCAGTAATGCCAACACGCCCACTAAGCCAAACTCTTCACTGAAGACAGCAAAAATAAAGTCGGTATGGCGTTCCGGCAAAAACTCCAACTGAGATTGTGTACCTTGCAGCCAGCCTTTGCCCTCAAGGCCACCAGAGCCAATGGCAATTTTAGACTGAATAATATGGTAGCCCGAGCCGAGTGGGTCGCTTTCCGGATTCATAAAAGTCAGCACCCGTTGCTTTTGATAGTCCTGCATTAAGAATATCCACATGACCGGCAAAAATGCCCCTACTAAACCCGCTACAACCATGATGAGTTTCCAACTCATACCAGCCAGAAAAATGGCAAACACACCGGAACTGGCAATTAACAGTGAGGTGCCCAGATCGGGCTGTTTGGCAATCAGTATGGTGGGCACCACAACCAGTGAAAAACCGATAATTATGTGAGACAGGCGGGGCGGTAAATTAAACTTACTGATATACCAGGCAACCATCATTGGCACGGCCAGCTTCATGGCTTCGGAGGGCTGAAAACGAATAAAGCCGAGATCGAGCCAACGTTGCGCACCCTTACCGATATCGCCAAAAATCAATACGGCGATGAGCATTAACAAGCCGGTACCGTAGGCATAGATACTTAACCGTCTGAATGCCATAGGCGGTACCTGAGCCAGTGCCACCATCACTCCAAGGGCAATGCCAAGGCGCACTATCTGACGCTCGATGAGTCCAATATCCTGGCCTCCGGCTGAATAAATCGTTACCAGGCCAACGCCCATTAACACTAATAACCCCAGTAACAGCGGTAGATCAATATGAAAACGATGAGAAATCGACAGGTGATTTTCTCTGAGGGTACTGCGCTTCATTCACCGGCTCCTTGCTCATTTGCGGTACTGGCAAACATCTCAGGCCGGTATAGTTCAAAGTAAGTATCCATCATTTTGCGGGCCATGGGCGCGGCATATTTACTGCCACCGCCGACATTCTCTACTACTACCGCAACGGTAATTTCGGGGGCTTCATAGGGGGCATAGCCAATGTACATGGCGTTGTCCCGAAGGCGCTCATCCACTTCTTCGGCGACGTATTCTTCGTCCTGGGCGACCGAGAACAGCTGTGCCGTACCGGTTTTACCGGCAGATTGATAAGGGGTATTAGCGAAGGCAAACCGGGCTGTGCCAATCTCACTATTGACGGTTTTAAACATGGCATCCTGAATAATATGCCAGTTATTCTGGTCGACTATTTCAATCGGACGCAGGGTCTTAAGGGGTTCAAGAGACGTTTCACCGTTTGCTTCATAATAGCCGCGCAATATTTGCGGTACAAAACGGGTACCGTTGTTAACCAGCGCATTGGTGGCATGAACTAACTGAACCGGGGTGCTCGTCCAGTAACCCTGGCCAATGCCGACGGCAATGGTATCACCAATGTACCAGGGCTGATTAAAGCGTGCTCTTTTCCAGCCCCGGCTGGGCAGGTTGGCATCGCTTTCTTCGTACAAATCGATGCCGGTATAGTCACCAAAACCAAATTCAGACATGTAATCGCTGATGGCATCAATGCCCATCTCATAGGCCAGACCATAGTAATAGGTATCGCAGGACAACTCGATGGCTTTGGTAATATTCACATCTTTACCGTGGCCCCATTTTTTCCAGTCGCGCCACACGTGAGTCACGTTGGGCAAACGAAAACGGCCAGTGTCGTTAATGCTGTATTGCTCATCAATGGTATTGCTCTCAAGACCCAGCAGTCCCAACAAGGGTTTCACTGTTGAGGCCGGCGGATACTGGCCCTGGGTTGCCCGGTTAATCAGTGGCCGATCGGGGCTATTGAGCAGTGCAGAGTAATTTTTGCTGCTAATACCATGCACGAACAGGTTAGGGTCGTAGCCTGGGTTTGAGTACATGGCGAGTATGCCGCCTGTCAGGGTGGATGAAATCACAATGGTGCCGCGCATATCCGCTAACGCCTGCTGCGCCGCCTGTTGTAGACGGATATCCAGGTTTAATACGATGTCGCGCCCCGGTGTTGGCGGCTGTACGTTCAGGGTACGAATGATCCTGCCCTGACTGTTAACCTCGACCTGTTGAAAGCCGACTTCACCATGCAAAATATCTTCGTGGTATTTCTCGATACCCAGTTTGCCAATATCGTAGGTCGCGGCGTAGTTATCTTCTTGTCCGGCTTCCTGCAGTTTCTGCAGATCTTTTTTGTTGATTTTGGACACATAGCCAACCACATGGGTGAGCGTCTCCTGAAACGGATAATGACGAGTCAGACGGGCTTCGACTGACACACCAGGAAAGCGATGACTGCGACTGGCAAAACGCGCGACTTCTTCTTCGCTCAGACGGGTACGAAGGGCGACGGGTTTAAAACGACGTTGTCCGCGCAGCGCCTTTTTAAAGTCGGCTATTTCTTCGTCGGTAATGCCCATCAACTCGCGTAATAGCTGCAAAGTTTCATCGAGATCGCTGACTTTTTCAGGAATCACTTCGAGGCTGTAAACGGGGCGATTTTCGGCCAGTAATACGCCGTTTCGATCGTAGATCAGGCCGCGGTTTGGCGCGATAGGCAGTACTTTAATACGGTTGCCATTGGAACGCGTCTGGTAATCGTCGTGATGTTCGACCTGCAGGACATACAGATTACTTACCACCAGGGCCAGTAATGCGATAACCACCAAAGCAGCGATAACTGTCCGGCGCGCGAACAGATTAGCCTCAGCGGAATGGTCACGTATGGTCTGGCGTTTAATTGGCATCGTTTATTCCCGGTGATAGGGGTGGTTTTGCGTAACCGACCAGGCGCGGTACAACGACTCGGCAACAATGATTCTTACCAGCGGGTGAGGCAGGGTTAACGGCGACAGCGACCAACGCTGTTCTGCCAGGGCACAGCATTCTGGCGCCAGACCTTCAGGACCGCCAATGAGCAGGCTGATGTCGCGGCCATCCATTTTCCAGCTATCGAGTTGCCTGGCCAGAGTAGGGGTATCCCAGGGCCGGCCGGTGACCTCAAGCGTGACGACTTTATCCTGTTTGCCAATTGCGGCAATCATGGCCTCGCCTTCTTTTTGCAGAATACGCTTTATGTCTGCATTTTTACCGCGTTTGCCAGGGGCAATTTCGGTAAACGTCACCGGCATATCAGCGGGAAAACGCCGTAAGAATTCATTGGTACCGGTAGATACCCAGTCTGGCATTTTATTGCCTACTGCTATGACCTGAATACGCACTACTCACCAACTCCATCTAGCGACTGGCTTAACCCCAAAGTTTTTCTAACTGATAGAAGTCTCTGGCCTCATCCTGCATGATATGGACAATGATTTCGCCCAGATCAACCAATACCCATTCACCGGTGTCTTTACCTTCGATATTAAGCGGGGTATGGCCGGCATGTTTTGCTTCAATCTGCACATGTTCGGCAATTGAGCTGACATGGCGTTTGGAGTTGCCAGAGCAAATAACCATTGTATCGGTAACGGTTGATTTGCCTTTGACATCAAGTTCGACGATATCACGCCCTTTCATATCGTCAATTTTATCGACAATAAAGTCTTTGAGTTGCTCGTGTTGCAAAAGTTCTCCTCACTGGCACTTTATTGCGTGCCGTACAAGTGGTGTTGTTTAATATAGTGCAATACTGCCGGGTTCAGCCAGTAAGTCACATCGTTGTCATTAATATCCGTAGCGATACGTTCGCGTAGCCGGGTCGATGACACCGGATAATCCTGACTTGCAGTGCTGTATACCAGCCCTGACGATTGTGCGTGTAGCTGCTCAGTATTGCTGCACCGGCGTTCAGCCAGCCATTCCTGCAGCGGTTGACTCAGCGAGCCTGGCGCACCGGGTCGACGCATAACAATGATATGACAGTAGTCTGTCAGTGATTGCCATTCGTACCATGTGGGCAGATTATACAGTGAATCTTCGCCGAGCAGGAAAAACAAATTTGTGTCGGGCTGATTGGCGCGGATCTGGCGCAGCGTCTTAACGGTGTAAGAGGGCGCCGGTAATGACAGCTCCAGCGGTTCCACATAGAGTCTGGGATCGTCGGTGCAAGCCAGTTCGAGCATTTTCAGCCGGTGTGTCGATGAGGTTTCCGGCGCCGCTTTATGTGGCGGTATTTTACAGGGAAGTAAACCTAAGCGGTCGACCCCAATTTCACTGATTGCGTCGAGACCGGCGTTGATATGACCGCGGTGCGGTGGATTATAAGTACCGCCTAGCAACGCTGGCATCAGCTTATATCCTGGGTTTCAGCAAACGCCATGCGGGTCAGTGGAACCCCGGTAAACAGTAAACACAAATGGCACAGTTTTATGTAAGGGCGTATCACACTGGCTTGCTTGAACAATTGATCAGCATCGGTTAGCTGTTGCCCTATAGCGGCTAAGTCCTCTTTGTTCAGGCGCTGCATTGCCTGCTGGTAATAGCCCTGACGGTTTTTCCAGATGCCAAGCTTGGGCCAGCTGATCGTTTGCCCGCTGCTTTGCAGGTGGTTTAATTTCCACAGCGTTTGCCACTCACGGATTAGCGCCCAGATAATAATGTTAGGTTCTATGCCTTCACTTTCCAGCCGGTGCAACACTTTGACGCAACGGTTGCGGTCACCCTGCAGCATAATATCAATCAGCTGGAATACATTAAAACGGGATTGATCAACCAACGCGTTGGTGAGTCGTTCTTCATCAAGCTGCTTATCTGGGTAGGCCAGCAGCAGCTTTTCAATTTCTTGTGCGGCGGCCATTAAATTGCCTTCACTGAAATTGGCAATGTACTTTACGCACTGCGGCGTAAACCGGAAGCCGTGTTTTTGCAAACGTTGCTCAATCCATCTGTGCAGCTGACTGCCTTCCAGCGGGTAGCAAAGGGTATAAACCCCAATCGTATCGAGTGCTTTAAACCATTTGGTTCGCTGGACGTCTTTACCGATCCGGCCACCGTGAATAATCAGCAGCGTATCGGCTGACAACTTACCTGCCAGGTCGGTGAGAATACCGGCCCCTTCAGTGCCAGGCTTACCGGTTGGCAACTCCAGTTCAATTAACTGTCTGGCTGCAAACAAAGACATACTCTGGGTGGCATCAATAAGCGCCGACCAACTGAACTCACTGTCAGCAACCAGTACGGTGCGTTCATCAAAGCCTTGTTGTTTAGCGGTGTGACGTAATGCCTGGAGCAGTTCAAATTTTTGTTGAGGTTCATCACCGAACAGCAAATAACAGCCTTTCAGGCCGTTGTTGAGTGTCTGCACAAATTTGTCGGGATAAACCTGCATACGGCTAATTCCGCGGGGACTGGCTGGACAACAAACGAATAATCCGATCGGCCGCATCCAGGCGCATTTCATCTAACACCAGGTTGAGTTCGCGGGATTTGGCCAGCACCTGATCCGGATCGTCCTGATATTCGCGCAGGACTTCGAAAAAGTTGCTCACTTGTTTTCCGTCGGGGAAGGTCACCGTGTAGCGTACACTGTAAATAAGCTCGTATTCTGCCACTTGTCCGGTGGCAAACACCGATAATAAACGCCTGTCGAGCTTTTCTGGCTGCAAGCGAATGGTAATGGTGGTGTCCTCATAAACCGGCTTTGCCTCTGTGCCACCGTCTATCTGGTATACATCCATACGCACCTTCAGCGCCCTGAGTAAGGGCGCATTGCGGGTCGTGGACTCAATATGCAGATAGTTGGTATTCGACGGCAGGATTTTATCACTGCGCAGGTGAAAACCACAGCTGGCCAAAACCAGTGTGGTTAGCAGTACTGCGCAATAACGAACCGTGGTGTGCAGACCCATTAGTTAGCCACAATGTTAACCAGTTTACCCGGCACCACAATCACTTTGCGGATTGTTTTACCTTCGGTAAATTGTTGTACATTGGGCTGGGCTTTAGCCAGCGCTTCCACTTCATCTTTACCGGCCGATGCGGCAACCGTAATTTTGGCCCGCAGTTTGCCGTTGACCTGAACGATAATCAGTTTTTCATCTTCAACCAGTGCGTCCTTATCTACGCCTGGCCAGCTGACGGTTTCAATGCTCTCGGAGTGACCGAGTTGCGACCACAACGTGTGACAAATATGCGGTGTAATCGGGTTGAGGATCAAAATAACGCTCTCCACCGCTTCGCGCATCAGGGCAATATCCTGGTCATTGTCCTGCGGGGCTTTTTGCAGGTGATTGAGCAATTCCATGACGGCAGCAATGGCGGTATTAAAGGTTTGACGACGACCCAGATCGTCGGTGACCTTTTCGATGGTTTTGTGCACCTCGCGACGCAGCGCTTGCTGTGATTTGGTTAACGCTTTTACATCCAGTTCGCCCGGCTGACCAAGCTCAATATGCTCAGTTACCAGTTTCCATACCCGGCGCAGGAAACGGTTAGCCCCTTCCACACCAGAATCGACCCACTCCAGCGTTTGCTCTGGTGGCGCGGCAAACATGGTAAATAGGCGGACGGTATCGGCGCCGTACTGGTCGATAACCTGCTGCGGATCGATGCCGTTGTTTTTCGACTTCGACATTTTGGTCATGCCGCCATGTTTTACCGGCGTGTTGTCGGCGGTTAACCAGGCTTTGGTAATCCGTCCTTTGTCATCTTTTTCGGTGCTTACATCAGCAGGTGAATACCAGGTTTTTTTGCCTTTATCATCTTCGCTGTAGTAGGAATCTGCCAGCACCATACCCTGACACAACAAACGCTTGTATGGTTCGTCAGAATCAACCAGACCTTCGTCACGCAGGAGTTTATGGTAAAAACGCGAGTACAACAGGTGCAAAATGGCGTGTTCAATACCACCCACATACTGATCAACCGGCAGCCAGTAATTGGCTTTGGCCGGATCAAGCATGGCATCATCGCTGCCGGCACAACTATAGCGGGCGTAATACCATGATGACTCCATAAAGGTGTCGAAAGTATCGGTCTCACGCTGCGCAGGCTGGCCATTATAGGTGGCTTTTGCCCACTCAGGATCGGCTTTTATGGGCGATATAACGCCGTCCATTTCAACGTCTTCCGGCAGCAATACCGGCAGTTCGTCGGCAGGGACAGGCACTGACTCGCCATTGTCCAGATTAAGCATGGGGATTGGCGCGCCCCAATAGCGCTGGCGGCTCACACCCCAGTCACGCAAGCGGTAGTTTACCTTACGCTCACCGCAACCCAGTTCGACAAGCTTATCGGCAATGGCATTAAAGGCGTCTTCATATGCCAGGCCATCAAAGGCGTTAGAATTAATCAGAACGCCTTTTTCGGTATAGGCAGCCGCGGTTAAATCGCACTGTTCGCTACTTTCCTCGCCAGGCGCAATCACCTGTTTGATAGGTAACTGGTAGCGGGTGGCAAATTCCCAGTCACGCTGATCGTGTCCTGGTACGGCCATTACCGCACCAGAGCCGTAATCCATCAAAACAAAATTAGCGACCCATACCGGTACCTGTTCACCGGTTAGCGGATGTACCGCGGTAAATGGCGTCGCGCAGCCTTTTTTCTCCATGGTGGCCATGTCGGCTTCAGCCACTTTAGTATTTTTGCAGTCTTCAATAAACCTGGCGAGTTGCGGATTATTGGCCGCGGCGGCTTCGGCCAGCGGATGTTGCGCGGCAACGGCTAAATAGGTCACACCCATAAAGGTATCCGGGCGCGTTGTGTAAACCGTCAGCTCAGTTACATCGGCGGCAGGGTCGGTCAGCTGGAAGGTAATTTCGACCCCCTCAGAGCGTCCAATCCAGTTAGCCTGCATGGCACGTACTTGTTCCGGCCAGTCTTCAAGTTGTTCAAGATCGTTTAACAGTTCTTCGGCATAGTCGGTAATTTTAATGAACCACTGAGGGATTTCTTTTTGTTCGACGACCGCACCAGAGCGCCAGCCACGACCGTCAATAACCTGTTCGTTGGCCAGTACTGTCTGGTCAACCGGATCCCAGTTTACCGTTGAGTTTTTCTTATAGACCAGGCCTTTTTCGTACAAGCGGGTGAAGAACCATTGTTCCCAGCGATAGTAGTCTGGCTTGCAGGTTGTCACTTCGCGGTCCCAGTCATAGCCAAAACCCAGCGACCTAAGCTGGTTTTTCATGTAATCAATATTGGCGTAGGTCCACTTAGCCGGCGCAGTATTATTGTTGATCGCCGCGTTTTCGGCAGGTAAACCAAACGCATCCCAGCCCATAGGCTGAAGCACATTTTTGCCCTGCATGCGCTGAAACCGGCTGATCACATCGCCAATGGTATAGTTGCGCACGTGACCCATATGGAGTCGACCGCTGGGGTAGGGAAACATTGACAGACAATAGAACTTTTCTTTACTCGGATCTTCAGACACTTTAAAGCTGTCGGTGTCTTGCCAGTGCTGCTGAACTGAACGCTCGATTTCTTGTGGATTATATTGATTTTCGGCCATTTAACTGAGGCTTCCGCTTTATTAATACTGAAACAACTGGATGGCGACCGGTGAACTGCCGGCAGCCTGATATCATAACCGCATAGAATAACTTAGCCTCGTGGTAAGTCACAATAGCTCAGAAGCCTTTGCGGGTGAATAAATCGTTTATTTTGCGGTAATTTTCGAGCGCACCGATAAGAATGGCGAATTATCCATCAGTTATTGTCAGCGACCATCAACCTCCACTGCTCGTGGAGCGGTGCTATCGGCATGGATTATTGCGCCTCTGCAGCAGTCAGCGTGGTGGGTTAAAGATGCGCTCTGCAACAAATTAACCCGGACTAGTACGATAAATGTGCAACTACGCGCAAATCACTACCGCAGCGGCCATTTGGGTTTGACAGTCCGGGGGAATCAGGATTCACTGTACCCAGAGAGTTTAACAAGAAGAACACCGCTATGACCTGGGAGCGTTTATCTGCTGCGCAGCTAACTCCAACGCTTAACCGTCGGGCTATTAATCAGGCCCTGAAAGACGATGCAGCGCTAAATTCTACGTTTATTGGCCAGGAACGGGCCCGCGAAGCACTCACATTCGGTCTGAATATCGATTCCACTGGCTATAACCTGTTCGTGATGGGTGAGCATGCGACGGGGCGTTTCACCTTAGTAAAGGAGTATATTGAGCGCCACGTCAGTAAGCTGCCAACGCCCGATGACTGGTGCATCATTAACAATTTTGAAGAGGAACGCGAGCCGCTGGTGTTACGTCTGCACCCCGGCGGCGCGCGGGAATTTGCCAGGGATATGGCGAATTTGGTTGATGAATTGCTCGATACCTTTCCGGCGGCCTTTGATAACCCGGGTTATCAGCGCCGCAAAACGGCCATTGCGCGCACGTTTGAGCAACGCTACAACGAGGCTATAAACAGTGTTGAGCGCTTTGCGCAGGCAAATTCAGTTGCGCTGCACGAGGACAACGGCACAGTAAGCTTTGCCCCCATTGTGGATAACCGGCCTCTGGATGACGCCGAATTTGCGTTACTCAGTGATGAGCAACGCAGCTATTTTTATCATCTGATTGAAGAGCTCGAGAACCGCCTGAGTGAAAGTTTATTGTCGTTGCCAGTGTGGAAGCGCGAGAACTCTGAGCAGTTGCGCCAGCTCAACCGTGAGACAGCGGAGCATGGCATAAAGCCGATGTTACGTCAGCTTGAGCATAAATATGCCGCCGATCTGGCCGTGTTAAAACACTTACGTCAGCTAAAACCTCATTTAATTGAAGCGATTGTGGCGTTTTTAACCGATGATGCCAAAGCCGAAAAGCTCGATGAACGGGATCGTCGTGAATTGCTCGAGGAACACTTTTTACCCAACGTATTATGTGCCCGGACAATCGACAGCGGTGCGCCGGTTATCTATGAGCCCAACCCGACTTATCAGAATTTGTTTGGCCTGATTGAATATACCCATGTGGGCGGCGCGGTATATACCAATTATAAAATGATCCGGCCCGGCGCATTGCATAAAGCCAACGGCGGCTATTTGCTGTTAGATGCCGATCAGCTTTTAGAGCAGCCTTATGTGTGGGAAGCACTCAAACTGGCGGTCAAGTTTGGTAAATTAAAAATGGATCTGCCTCAGCAGGAAGTAGGCATGGCCAACGCAATGACGCTGATGCCCCAGGCTATCGACTTAAAGGTAAAGGTGATATTACTCGGCTCCCGCGATCTTTACTATGCCTTGCAGGATTACGACACAGAATTTAACGAGCTTTTCCGCGTGTTGGTGGACTTTGACCATGAGATTACCGCCACCCGCCAGAACCTGTTTGATTTTGTTGGACGGGTGCGTAAAAAAGTGCTGCAACTGGGGCTCACCGGGATTACGAATCAGGCCATGTACCGGTTGGTTGAATACTCATTGCGCATGGCAGAGCATCAGGAAAAGCTCTCTGCGCATTTTGCCGACGTTATCGAACTGCTTAACGAAGCCCACTATTTTTGTCAGAAAGTCGGCGCTGAGCAAGTCGACCTGGGTCATTTAAACTCGGCTCTGATGGCTAAGAAGCGTCGCACCGGCCGGGTTAGTACCTCGCTGCTCAATGACATTAAAGAAGGCCAGGTGCTGATCGCCACCGAAGGCAAGGCAATCGGCAAAGTTAACGGCTTAACGGTAATGGATGTGGGCGACACGGCCTTTGGCACACCGGCCAGAATTACTGCAACCGTGTATGCCGGAGCGAGCGGTGTGGTCGACATTGAACGTGAAGTAGAGCTGGGGCAGCCTATCCATTCTAAAGGCGTGCTGTTATTAACCGGATATCTGGGTAATAAGTACGCACAATCGTTCCCCCTGACGGTGTCGGCTAATATCGCGCTGGAACAATCTTACGGTCATATTGATGGCGACAGCGCCTCGTTAGGAGAATTAGTCGCCCTTATTTCGGCAATTACCGATATCCCTGCTAAGCAGTCTCTGGCGATTACCGGATCAATCAACCAGTACGGTGAGGTGCAGGCCGTCGGCGGCGTAAACGAAAAAATTGAAGGCTTTTTTGATGTCTGTCAGCACCGTGGTTTAAATGGTGAACAAGGGGTAGTGATTCCCAAGTCTAACGAACGGCATCTGGTGCTGGACAAAGCCGTCGTGGAGGCCGTAAAACAAGGCCAGTTTGCTATTTACACTGTTGAGACGGTTGATGATGCATTGTCCTTGCTGATGGATAAAGAAGCCGGTGTGTTATCGAGTCGTTGCCGGTATCCCAAAAATACGGTGAACGATCTGGCGGTTAAACGTTTATATCAGATAGCCTGTGTTGTAAACGGTGGCGAAGAATAACCGTCGCCGAAATAATCGACACAATATGATAAACACCAGCTGGTATGTACTTTAAAGGGGGCTGCTTGGCGCAGCCCTTAATGTGCGTGTTATTTAGGTTGCATTCGTAAGCCACCATCAAGACGAATGGTTTCACCATTTAGGTAACTGTTTTCGATGATGTGAATGACCAGCTGCGCAAACTCCTCAGGCCGGCCCAGACGCTTAGGGTAGGGCACACCCGCTCCCAGGGCATCCTGAACCGACTGGGGCATGGCCGTTAACAACGGCGTAGCCATTACGCCAGGGGCAATACTGTTGACGCGTATGCCTGTGGCTGCGAGATCCCGTGCCATGGGCAGTGTCATTCCGATAATACCAGCCTTGCTGGCAGCATAAGCGGTTTGACCAATCTGACCTTCGTAGCCGGCGATGGAGGCAGTATTAATAATCACACCACGCTCCTCAGACGGCGTTGGGTTGTTAGCAGCCATATGGGAAGCGGCCAGCCGGGCAACATTAAAGGTGCCACTTAAATTAATCGCAATCGCCTGATTAAACTTAGCTAAGCTGGCGGGTTGAGCAGCTTTGTCCAAGGTGCGCTCGGCCGGCGCTATACCGGCGCAGTTAACACAGATATCGATTTTACCAAAGCGCGCAACAGCCTGTTCAAGCGCTGCGGTTACCTGTTGTTCATTGGTGACATCGGCCTGGACAAACAGCGTGTTGGCATCACCTAATGCGTTAACCTGCTCAGCCCCGGCTTGTTGATTAATATCTAACAGCACTACATTGGCGCCTTTTGCCACCAATGCCTTTGCTGCCGCCAAACCGAGTCCCGAGCACCCACCGGTGATCACAGCTGCGGATGTGTTTATCTGCATGATATATCCGTTTGTAAGTAAAATGTTAAAAGTTAATTTAACCTTACGTTAACGGAAAGGGAATGTAGGAGCGTTGAATGCCGTTATTTTTTTGGCAACTCAATTTTACACTCTTCAGTAGGGCGGTATAAAATTAGGGTGTGACCAATGACCTGTAATTTTTCGGCATTCGTTTCCCGAATAATCGCATCCATGATGAGTGTTTTTTCTTCACGGTCGTCAGTGGGGACTTTTACTTTGATGAGTTCATGGTGCTCTAAAGCACTCTCCACCTCAGCTAAAACACCTTCTGTAAGGCCATTTGCACCCAGTTGTACCACTGGTTTTAAGGGGTGTGCTAACCCTTTTAGGAATTGCTTTTGTTTATTCGAAAGTTTCATTATTCAGCTTTTCTTACACTTTAAGTTTAGTATGCGTCTTGAAAAAGCGTATTCTAACGCCATCTCGACTACAATCCTAACGACATTGTGCAGGAATAACAAAAATTGTGCAGTAATAGCAAAAAAGAACGCTTCAGCCACGAAAAACCCATGGTTTGCAGAACATTTTGCCTATTAGTATGTCTCAGTAGCCTAAACCTGACGAGGGGCTTTACGGCTGGCGGGTTTTAAAGAATAGCTAGAAAGTCTGGTTTACAGCGTGGGTTCAACGGGCAGTAATTGATTGCATTCCTGATTGACCAGAATCAGTGGTTAAACCGTAATGACTGTAGCGCGGAATTCGCTGTGGGTTGATTACAAAGGCGGGGTACCGGCAGGCGAAGGAGTAGACCAGGCCGGCTCCGTTGATAGTTACCTTAGTCAGTGTTGCCCGCTATCGCGCTGCAAACAGACATTGGATTTGTGTAACCAAGTGTAAGAGTCCGTTGGCAGTTGTGCCATAAGGGGCTGACAGGGGGAGAGCTTAGAGGGGTATTGTCTGGCTCTTCGTGACAGATTTATAACGAATAAAACGCGTACGCCGGAATGTTCCAGAGCGCGTTACAGAAACGTGTAATTGGTAGCAAGCGGCTATAAAGTATAGTAGGCTTAGTTATCGCGTTTTAAAGGCACTCACCGACGCTACAGGTGACGCAAATCGGCGTCAATTGTGGTTCGGATGATTTTTACAGAGGTTAGTAGCATTGAGCGACATGGCAAAAAACTTAATCTTGTGGTTGGTTATCGCAGTTGTACTGATGGCGGTTTTCCAGAGCTTTTCTCCTGGCGAATCAAGCCGGGCGCAAACTGACTACACCACATTCCTGAAAGAAGTAAAGCAGGGCGCAATTCGAGAAGTGCGAATTGACAGCGACGCAAAGGAAATTCGTGGTGTTAAACGCACAGGCGAAACGTTTAAAACGATCATTCCGTATTTCGACGACCAACTCATTTCTGACTTGGTAAAACAAGACGTGCGTGTACTCGGTGAGCCACCAGAGTCGCCATCCATATTAACGTCGATCTTTATTTCATGGTTCCCAATGCTGCTGTTGATTGCCGTATGGATATTTTTCATGCGCCAGATGCAAGGCGGCGGTGGCCGTGGTGCAATGTCATTTGGTAAAAGTAAGGCCCGACTGTTAAGCGAAGATCAAATCAAAACGACCTTTGCGGATGTAGCAGGGTGTGACGAAGCCAAAGAAGACGTGTCTGAACTGGTCGACTTTTTACGTGACCCGTCGAAATTCCAGAAGCTGGGCGGTAAAATACCTAAGGGTGTTTTAATGGTTGGCCCACCCGGAACCGGTAAAACCTTGTTGGCCAAAGCCATTTCCGGCGAAGCTAAAGTACCTTTCTTTACTATTTCTGGTTCGGACTTTGTGGAAATGTTTGTCGGTGTCGGTGCCTCCCGGGTTCGCGACATGTTCGAGCAGGCACGAAAATCGGCGCCGTGTATTATCTTTATTGATGAGATTGATGCGGTGGGCCGTAAGCGTGGTGCCGGATTAGGCGGCGGTCACGATGAACGTGAACAAACCCTCAACCAGATGCTGGTAGAGATGGACGGGTTTGAAGGCCATGAAGGTATTATTGTTATTGCAGCCACTAACCGACCAGATGTACTTGACCCGGCATTGTTACGCCCGGGACGTTTTGACCGTCAGGTGGTTGTAGGTTTACCGGATATTCGCGGACGTGAACAAATCTTAAAAGTGCATGTGCGCAAAGTGCCTGTTGCTGATGATGTGGAACCGTCGGTGATTGCCCGTGGTACGCCAGGGTTTTCAGGCGCAGATTTGGCTAACCTGGTAAACGAAGCTGCTTTATTTGCGGCCCGGAGTAACCGTCGAATGGTATCGATGGAAGAGTTCGAGAAAGCCAAAGATAAAATCATGATGGGCTCCGAACGTAAGTCCATGGTGATGACGGAAGAAGAGAAAACCATGACCGCTTACCACGAAGCAGGTCACGCCATCGTGGGCCGACTGGTGCCAGAGCATGATCCGGTTTATAAGGTGTCGATTATTCCACGTGGCCGGGCATTGGGTGTCACCATGTATTTGCCTGAACAGGACCGTGTTAGTCACTCTAAACAGCATCTGGAAAGTATGATATCGAGCCTGTTTGGTGGACGTATAGCGGAACAGCTCATTTATGGTGACGACAAAGTGACCACTGGTGCTTCCAATGATATCGAACGTGCCACTGATATTGCCCGTAAAATGGTAACGCAGTGGGGCTTGTCGAGCAAAATGGGGCCGATGCTGTATGCTGAAGACGAAGGCGAGGTCTTTTTAGGTAAGTCAATGTCGAAAGCATCGAGCATGTCAGACGACACAGCGCGAGCCATTGATGCAGAAATTAAATCGATCATTGATCGTAACTACGAACGTGCGGTCAATATTCTCAAAGAGCATATCGACGTGCTGCATTCGATGAAAGATGCGCTGATGAAATATGAAACCATTGATGCCAAGCAAATTGATGATTTGATGGAGCATCGTGAAGTACGCGCACCGGCAGGATGGGAAGACCGTCCCGACGATGGCGATAAGCCAAAAGGTCCGCCGTCTAATGAAGGCGAGATTAAAGACGATGGTGTGGATAAGCCATCGACAGGTAAGCCTGGCGACTTACCGGGTTAACATCGCTACGTGGTAAATATCAAGCGCCGGCCCTCCGGCGCTTTTTTGTAGTTTTCAGAATATTCATTTGTCATTCATTATGAACATCAGGTCAATTTCTTTAAGTAAGACAAAGCCACAGGTGATGGGCATTCTCAATGTCACGCCTGATTCATTTTCCGATGGTGGTAAACATAACTCGCTTAGTGGCGCAGTTGAGCAGGCCCATGCCATGGCCGAAGCTGGTGCGACTATTATTGATATAGGCGGTGAGTCCACTCGCCCAGGCGCTCCCGAAGTCAGTTTAGACAATGAGCTTGAGCGGGTAGTGCCGGTTATTGAGGCCATTCGCCAACACTCTGATATCGTTATTTCTGTGGACACCAGCAAAGCAGAAGTCATGCGCCAGGCGCTGGCTGCGGGGGCCGATATGATCAATGATGTCAGGGCGCTGCGGGAGCCCGGTTGTCGCGAGGTTGTAGCTGAATTTAAGGTGCCAGTATGCCTGATGCATATGCAGGGGCAACCGCGCACAATGCAGCAGTCACCGCAGTATGAGGATTTGCTCAGCGACATCGACACCTTTTTTAATGAACAAATCACAGCCTGTATCGACGCTGGGATCAGTCGCGATAAGATCCTGCTTGACCCTGGCTTTGGCTTCGGTAAAACTTTGCAGCACAATTATCAGCTGTTACATTCATTAGCGCGATTTCATCATTTCAACTTGCCTTTATTGGTGGGTATGTCACGTAAATCGATGCTTGGTAAAGTGACAGGTCAGCCGGTAGAACGACGCCTGGCTGGTAGTTTAGCGGTGGCAACCATTGCCGCTATGCAGGGCGCACAGATCCTTAGGGTCCATGATGTCGCAGAAACTAAAGATGTAGTTGATATTGTCAGCTATTTAAATAAAGTCTAATAAAAGGGTAGATATGGGCAGCAGGAAGTATTTCGGAACCGATGGGATCCGGGGCAAAGTTGGCGAAAGTGCAATTAATCCTGAATTTGTTATTAAACTCGGCTGGGCAGCGGGAAAAGTGCTTGCCGGGCAGGGCACCAACAAGGTTCTCATTGGCAAAGATACCCGCATATCCGGTTATATGCTGGAGTCTGCCCTCGAAGCGGGGTTGTCCGCTGCAGGCATCAATATTGGCTTGCTCGGCCCCATGCCTACGCCAGCCATTGCTTATTTGACCAAAACTTTCCGTTCTGAAGCCGGCATTGTGATTAGTGCGTCCCATAATCCCTACTACGACAATGGTATCAAGTTCTTTTCTGGTGATGGCTATAAGCTGGACGACGGTATAGAGCTTGAGATTGAAGCGATGATGGATAAGCCGATGACCTGTGTGGCATCTAACAAGCTCGGCAAAGCTGTGCGCGTTAATGATGCCGCGGGCCGTTATATTGAATATTGTAAGGGCACTTTTCCGTCGGAATTATCGCTTAAAGGCTTAAAAGTCGTGGTCGACTGCGCCCATGGCGCTACCTATCATATTGCCCCTAATGTTCTGGCTGAACTTGGGGCTGACGTTATCGAGTTAGGCACCAAACCCGATGGGCTTAACATCAACGATAAAGTGGGTGCCACTGCAATGCGGGCAACCGTCGATGCGGTGCTGGAGCATCAGGCTGATCTCGGCTTTGCGCTGGATGGCGATGGTGACCGCATCATGATGGTTGATCACCTTGGTAATGTGATTGATGGCGATCAGGTGTTGTTTATTATTGCCCGAAATGCGTTAAAAGCAGGGCGGCTGAACGGCGGCGTTGTGGGCACACTAATGAGCAACCTTGGCTTAGAAGTAGCACTGAGTAAATTGGGCATTCCATTTTTACGCTCCAATGTTGGCGATCGCTATGTGATGGAATTATTACAGCAGAAAGGCTGGACCATTGGCGGTGAAAACTCAGGCCATGTGCTGAATTTAAACCTTGCCTCGACCGGCGATGGCATTGTGGCCGGTTTACAAGTGATATCAGCCATGTTGCAAGCGGATATGTCGTTACATGAATTAGCCAGCGGTTTTGAGAAGTTCCCGCAAACTCTGATCAATGTTCGTTATACATCAGGCGAAACTAACCCGTTGGAAAGCGATGCGGTATTAACGGCTAAATCAGAAGCAGAAAAAGCGCTGGGCAAAAAAGGCCGGGTATTACTGCGAAAAAGTGGTACTGAGCCATTGATCCGGGTTATGGTGGAATCCGATGACGAACTGGCTTCGACCACCTGGGCAGATAAAATTGCCGATGCTGTTCGGAATGTAGCCGGTTAGTGGCTTTTAGGTCAATAAATTGCAGTTTTGTACTTGTATATTTGCAGTGGAATAGTTAATATCACGCCCGCTTTGACGCTGGGATGAAGTCAAACACAGTTGGAAACACTATGCGAAAGTCTATCGTAGCAGGAAACTGGAAAATGAACGGAAGCCGTTCATTAGTAAACGAATTTTTTACGCTCATGGATGGCGTGAATAAGCAGGCGGTCGAGGTGGTTATTTGCCCTCCGGCTTGCTTTATCAGTGACTTTCAGGGCGTTGACTTTGCCCTCGGTGGCCAAACCATGAGCGAACTTGATAATGGCGCTCATACGGGTGATATTTCCGCAGAAATGTTACTGGAACTTGGCTGCAGGTATGTCATTGTTGGACATTCTGAAAGACGTGAAGATCACGGTGAGACCAACGACATGGTAGCCGCCAAAGCGGCAAAAGCCCTGGCAGCAGGCCTGACACCTATAATTTGTGTTGGTGAGTCGCTGCAAACCCGGGAAGCGGGTGAGTTGGAATCATTTATTGCGGCGCAATTAGATGCACTGACAGCAACACTGTCAGCCAGTCAGTTAGCGCAGGCAGTAATAGCTTATGAGCCGATATGGGCCATTGGTACCGGTAAAACGGCCAGTCCCGAGCAGGCACAACAGGTACATGCATTTATTCGCAGTCACCTGGCTGCATTCGACAGCAACGCGGCAGCGTCTTTACCGTTACTGTACGGTGGCAGCGTGAATAGCGCGAATGCGCAAGAATTATTTGCTCAAACTGATATAGACGGTGGTCTGATTGGTGGAGCTAGTCTGAAAGTTGACGAATTTAGAAAGGTTTGCCAGGCGGCAGGCTAACGAGGGTATAAAATGATTTATCAAGTGCTTCTGGTTGCGTACCTTATTGTCGCACTGTTGCTAATTGGCTTTGTGTTGATCCAGCAAGGAAAGGGTGCCGATATGGGCGCGTCTTTTGGTGCCGGCGGCTCAAGCACCGTATTTGGCTCAGGCGGTTCGGGCAACTTTATGACCCGTACTACGGGTATCTTAGCCACGTTGTTCTTTGTCATCAGTCTTGTTTTAGGTAGCATTACTGCACAGCGTGAAAAAGCGCCTGATGAGTGGGAAAATTTAGAAGTACCAGCAGTTGAGCAAACTGTTCCTGCGGACCAGGATGTACCGGCAGTACCTGCAGAGCAGGACGACGTACCACCGGGACATTAATTCAACAAGTTTTGCGGAAGTGGTGGAATTGGTAGACACGCCATCTTGAGGGGGTGGTGAGCATAGCTCGTGCGGGTTCAAGTCCCGCTTTCCGCACCAATTATTAAAGCCCGTACGGTCAAACGTACGGGCTTTTTTGTGTTGACGTATACCTCGTCCGCGCAGGTGTAGCTGCGCTGGCAGCTGTGGCCGTATTAATTGAAGCGCGTACATACCCGGAATAACGGCAACGTGTGCACAATTACTCGGTTATAAGCCAAAGGGAGTGAGGCTGATGCGATGAGACAATCTCTGCGAAAAAAGATAATACAGGTGTGTAATTCTAAGATTTCAGCAAAGGGCGCTAACGTCGGACTGTCATTCTATGCTTTCTTTGCGAATAAGAATGAAGACCCGGAGTTACTGATGGAAGCCGCGACATGGTGGATACAGACCCACCAACTGGACCACTTCGTTAAAGCGCGTGTTATTAAAGCAATGGTAGAGGCTGGGCTTTAGCCCTTTACCGTTAGTTGTTGCGCCCGCTGCAACACGACTTTGTTGCACTGGTCAGTATTCACTGTTGTCGTTTGGTACCTGGCTGGAAACACCAACACGCGGGCTGCTTTACAATGTAGCCTGAACGTTAGTGTCTCCCGGTTATAACCTTATTATGGCCAGCCAGCGTCAGCGTGGCGCCGTTTTGCATTAATTTGGCTGAACGATTTCTTGCGTGGCGCTGAACCGCTCCTTATCTACCAGCAATAAAAGACTTTTCGGCTGGGTTTCTATGCTGACTGATTGTCCCTTGTAGGTTTCACCGTCAATGACATAGGTCGTTTCGCTATCGAGTTCAACGCAGACTTTCTTCACCTTACGATGGTTAATTTTGTCTGATGAACGTTTGGATTCGGCATTACTGAATACCAGTTCGGCCACGGTAAATAATGGCTGCTCATTGTCATCGGCATTTAACCAGGTGACATCTAGTTCACCGTCTGTCATATCGGGCAAATTGCCGCCCTGGGCCAGCGCCGTACTTAACGGGGCGGCATTGGCGACGACGAAAGAAGGTGTAGTCAGCGAACTTGTATCATCGTCCAGGGTCACTTTTATCTGCATAGGTTCATTGTTGTTCATGGCTTTCCACAGGCCCGACAAATAGGCCATCTGACCACCACTGTCTTTTTCTTCCCGGTCGGCATGTTCAATCATTTTAGATTCAAAACCAATGGCCGCAACAAGCAGCATGAGCCGATCGTTGCATATCGCAGTATCCACCTTACGGTAGTGTTGCTGGCAAATAATCTCACAGGCGCGGGTGACAGGACTCAGCGTACTGCGCATGCCATAAATGACCTGGCTTAGCGCATTGGCAGTGCCAAGTGGGATAACCCCCAGCACTTTATTGTATTTGATTGCGGTTTCGGCAACTTCACTGACGGTGCCATCGCCGCCACACGCAATCAAAACTTCATCACCCGCTGCAATGGCTTGTTCAGCCATATAGCTGGCATTGAGATTGGGGGTTGTCTCGTAAATGGTTACCCGAAAATGATTGTTAAGATAAGACAGGATTTCCTCACGATTTTCTGGCCATTTACCGCCACCGGCAACGGGATTTGCAACAATAGCGAGTTGTCTATTGAGTTTTAACCGGCCGTTTTGTTTCACTGTAGATAAGCTTTTTAACTGATGTTTGTTTAGTCTTGCCGTTGCGCGGATTGATTGTATTTTATTCATTACATCAACAATCGACAGCGCATCATCCCGAGCCAGAAGGTACGCAGCCATCACCAGCACTGACCGTCCGCGCCCCAACGCACAGTGAACCAGTGCTTTGCGGCCATCTTTTAAATGCTGATCCAGCCAGTTTATGGCCAGGTGCAGTTGCTCAGAGGTAGGGCTGGCGTGATCAAGCACCGGGATATTAAGGTAGTCTACGTCGTAACGATAGGCCGACCAGTCAAGACCATCAAATTCCGCAGTGACATCTAAGATACAGTCTATGCCTTGTTCTTTGAGGTGTTCAACGTCGGCACTGACTAATCGGGTACCTAAATACAGTTGGTCTTCTATTTTCTGAATGTTCGGTACTTTGTCGTTTTTACGCTCAAAGTAATTGTACAAGCGAGCGCCCAGTAAGAAAGGGATAAATAACCACCTTACAAACCAGGGGATCCGCCCGTCTTGTTGTTTACGGAACAGTTCAGGGTAGTTAGATATGTACGCAAAACTCACCAGCATCAACGAAGCACTGCCCCACCATAGCGGGATATCAAGCCACCATATCGGTATAACAAAGGTTAACAGACCGAGGATCACGGCGGCTAATACGTAATACTTCACCATTTTCATAAACTTGTTCCTTATTTCGCAGTGAACTCACTGGCTGTTTCGTCGTATCTACATTACGTACTGCGATTACGCGTACTGCGTGTTGCGATGAATAACGTACCTTACGGTTATCCCGGGAAAAACCGAACAGGTGTTTTTAACCTGTTTTGTGGTCTTTCCAGCAAGATAGGATACAAATAGTGTGCCGAACACAAAACAACAGGAGTCTCGCCTTTGCAAAAATTCATTAATTTTGCCGGGTTTCAATTATTGTGGTGGTTGCTCATTCTGGGACAAAATCAATATGCCTGGCTGGCACTGGTGCTGCTTGGTGTTCACGTTGCACTCAGTGGCTCCGTACAAAAAGAAATTTTGATCCTCCTCGCTGCAGGGGTGATTGGTACCGCAGTAGACAGCGTGTTAGCACTGTCTGGTGTGTATATCTTTTCTCCCAGTCCGAAAATATTACTCATTCCATTGTGGTTATCCTGCCTGTGGTTGGCTTTTGCTGCCACGCTGCGCCACAGTCTGAGCTATCTACGGCATAAATACGGGTTAGCCGCACTACTTGGCTGTATAGGCGGGCCAGCCAGCTATTTGGCTGGCATGAAACTCGGTGCGGTTCAGTTTGGCCCCGGTGTTTTTGTGGTGATGGCACTACTGGTTGGCATATGGGCATGCCTTATGCCTCTACTTTTTTACATCAGTAATGTTATTGAAGCGCGATTTGATGCCTTAACCGTATCTACCGCAGATAATAAAAAGGAGTAACTATGACACCCATTGCAATGGTCACTGGCGGCAACCGTGGAATTGGCCTTGAAATTGTAAAAGGGCTTCTCAAGCTTGGCTACAAAGTGCTACTGGTAGGCAGGGATGAAGACAATACAGAGCAAGCTGCTGAGGAATGCATAGGTGACGTTCACCCCATCGTTATGGATCTGTCCAGTACTAACGCCATCAGCGACGGTGTTGTTCAGGCGCAGGCTGTGTTCGGCGATATTGATATTCTGGTCAATAACGCCGGTGTTATGTTTGACCAGGACGTCACCGAGTTACCTGAGCAGGATTTACAGACAGCGTTTGATGTGCATGTTAAAGCGCCTGCGCTTCTGACAAAAACGCTGTTACCGGCCATGATAGACAATAATTACGGGCGAATTATCAACGTGTCCAGCGGCTGGGGGAGCTTTGCTGAAGGGCTTGAAGGTCCGCCTGCCTACGCAATCACTAAAGCGGCACTCAATGCGTTAACCGTAAAAACGGCGGCACAGATCCCGGCCGGTAAAAATGTCACGGTTAATGCAATGTGTCCGGGTTGGGTGCATACCAGAATGGGCGGCAGCGATGCGCCACTCAGCCCCGAAGAGGGCGCCGATACGGCAGTATGGCTGGCTGGTCAGGACAAGGGCGGACCAAACGGGTTGTTTTTCCGTCAGCGCAAGCCGATAAATTGGTAGTTTGCACCGTGAAAAATTTTCATAGTGCCGGGTAGACTCGTTGTGTATAGGTCACTCGTAGTTCGGATATTTCAACTGTGATAATTCGTAAGTTATTAAATAATTTATGATTTTTGAGTTGGCTTTAGTCTTGCTTCCAACCAGTAGCGACAAGAATATGTGCGCGGGAAAATAATTACTGCATGTAGTCTTAATTATTGGTTGGTAAGGAGCATAGAGTGAATACATCAAGTGTTACAACCGGGAGCGTGGCCCGTCGACCACACCAGCGAAGTTACACCCGGCCTGAGCCTTCTGTTGTGACTGTTGGTGTGATCGTATTTGAATGGAATGACAGTATCCGCAAACGAATACAAAAATTGGGCAGTGTGTTAGGCCAGGCAGGTATTAAGTTACAGCTGTTAACCTACACAGACATCCACCAGTGTGACGATAAAACACAGAGCCTGGATGGGGTAGTAGTGCAGATTGTCGCCGCTGCCGGACACGTTGAGAAGCAGCGGTTTGATGCTATTTTGCAGCACCATCAACAACAGGTATTTGGCTCCCATGCTGTTATTGCCGCGTTTAGCACCGACGCGTCAGGTGGCGGTGAGGTTGAAGCGGCTATCGATCTGAGCATGAAAGCTCACAGTCGCCGCTGCGAGTGGCTTGGTCTGGTCGACAGTGAGCCGGAACACAGACAATTTAGTCAGTGGTGCACTGGTATCGCAATGCGGGTCAGACAGTCTGTTAAGCGTAATACAGTACTGGCCGCATAATGTTCAATTTAAGGTATGAATCAAATGTTTAGAGCCGTAATAAAAATGTCATTCTTATGCGATGGAACTAAATTCAGCAGGTTAACAGGTGTTTTTTGATTGAACGTCTTATAAACCTAATTCTTTAAATATATCTTCAATAAAAACATATGCTTAAATTGAATTATGATGTTTTTGAAAAGTGTATATTTTGTCGTTAAGATTTATTTATTTTAGACAAGTAGCTGTTTATAAAGAGATTAGTGATTTTGTTGGTGACACCGCAGGTTGTAATTATTTTTTAAATTAGTATAATTAGACCTCAAATTAATATTTAGATTTGACAATCTTACATAACATAAAGGCAGTTTATCTGTATGGCATTTGAAAGTTATATATCGTTGGCTATCTATTTCGCAGTGATGCTGGGTATTGGTTTGTTCGCCTACCGGCAATCGACAAGTGATATATCCGGGTACATTTTGGGCGGGCGGCAGGTGAGCCCGCAGGTAACTGCATTATCTGCCGGGGCCTCAGACATGAGTGGCTGGATGCTAATGGGCCTGCCAGGCGCGATGTTTTTAACCGGTTTCGATGCCATGTATATCGCGATTGGTCTGGTGGCAGGTGCGCTGGCTAATTATTTTCTGGTCGCACCGAAGCTTCGTGTCTATACCGAAGTTGCGGACGACTCGTTAACGGTTCCCGAATTTTTTGCTAAACGGTTTGGTTCGTCCACAGCGAGTGTGCGCATCGTATCCGCGGTAATCATTGTACTGTTTTTTACGTTGTACACGTCGGCGGGTCTGGTAGCCGGCGGTAAGTTATTTGAAAGCGCGTTTGAATTAAGTTATCAGACCGGGTTGGTTGTTACGCTAGCTGTGGTTGTGTCATACACGCTGTTGGGCGGCTTTCTGGCGGTTAGCATGACTGACTTTGTACAGGGCTGCATTATGTTTGTAGCGCTGGTGCTGGTTCCGGTAGTGGCGTTTACAGAGTTTGATAGTTTCTCACAAATGAATGGGGCCGCATTAGCGTCGGTACCGTCATTAGGTGAATCCTGGCAACAACTCACCGTCCTTGGTTTGGTGTCAAGTCTGGCATGGGGACTGGGTTATTTTGGTCAGCCACATATCATTGTGCGCTTTATGGCTATCCGGTCGGTAAATGCCATCAGCACAGCACGCAACATTGGGATGTCATGGATGCTGGTAACTATTATCGGCGCGCTGGGAACTGGCTTTGTGGGTATAGCGTATGCCAACCAGTTCGGTTTGGTGGTCGATGATGCCGAAACAATCTTTATTTTATTTTCACAAATATTGTTTCACCCACTCATCAGTGGATTTTTAATGGCGGCAATTTTAGCAGCTATAATGAGTACCATATCATCGCAGCTATTAGTGTCGGCAAGTTCATTAACGGAAGATATTTACCGGGTTGTCAGTAACAAAGAAGCAACCCAAAAACAAACGGTAGCCATAGGTCGCTACGGTGTAGCAGGGGTCGCCATTGTGGCACTTGTTCTGGCGTGGGATTCGTCTAATTCGATTCTGTCGCTGGTGAGTAATGCCTGGGCTGGCTTTGGTGCAGCATTTGGACCTCTGGTACTGTTTTGTTTATACAAAAAGAATTTAACACACAAGGCCGCACTGGCAGGGATTATAAGTGGCGCCGTCACTGTTCTGTTTTGGATTTATGCCCCCGTCCTCGACGGCGGACAAGCTCTAAGCAGTGTGATGTACGAAATCGTGCCGGGTTTCATTGTTAGTTCGCTAACAATCTGGGCGGTTAGCGTGTTCAGTGAAGAGCCACACGCTGATGTGCAGGCCAAGTTCAACGAAACTAATAAAGTCTTAGCAGAATTATCTTAAGGTGATAAGAAATATGAATCGCTCAAATTGGAAACGCATCGTAGTTAAGGTCGGTAGTGCATTGATAGCGCCAAACCGCCAGGGGTGTAGTAGTCATTATTTATTAAGTATTGCGCAGTTTATCGTGCGCTGCAGAAGTCAGGGCATTCAGGTTGTGCTGGTGTCATCGGGTTCGGTCGCAGCTGGTGCACACCAGTTCCCGGAGCACTCAAAGAAAAACATTGCAGTGAAGAAAGCCATGGCTGCTGCCGGACAAACCGAAATGATGGCAACCTGGGATCGGTTGTTTGACTTTGCCACGGCGCAAATTCTATTAACCCATGCCGATCTGCGCGACCGTGAACGGTATGTCAGTATTCGTGAAACAATCTTTAGTTTGTTGGATCACGATGTGTTGCCCATCATTAACGAAAACGACACCGTCACCACTGATAAACTAAAAGTTGGTGACAACGATAACTTGTCGGCAATGGTGGCCACAGCCGCCGATGCTGACGCTCTGATTATCTGTTCTGACGTAGACGGATTGTACGACAAAAATCCGCATAAACATGATGATGCAAAATTGTTGTCATGGGTGGATACCATTGACGAGAAAATTTTTGCTATGGCTGGCGGCGCCGAAGAAGGCGGTGTTGGCACTGGCGGAATGCGTACCAAGGTTGAAGCTGCTGAAAAGGCAGTGTCGCATGGTATTGATACCTTTATTATCAATGGTTTTACCGAGCTGTCGTTTAATTTGATGCTCGAAGGCCAAAACCCGGGTACGCATTTCCAGGCACACGAAAAGCCGATGAAAGAAAACGTTCACTGGATGACGCATACGTCAAATGCGCAGGGTGAGGTCGTCATTAAAAAGGCGTTTACTGACTCACTCGACGAGAGTGTTGATACCTTAACCAGTAGCGAGATCCTCGACGTTAAAGGCGAGTTTTCGGTGGGTGATACCATCTTAGTGCGTCGGGAAGATGGCCAGAAACTGGCTAAAGCAAGATCAAATTACAGTAGCTGTTTGTTGAACTTCATATCGAGTGAAGGCAACCAGAAGTTTGCATCGGAATTTGAAGAAAAGACCGGTCCAATTATTTCAGAACAGCACATAGCCGTATTGGAGAACAAATGAGTTTAATAACGCAAATTGCGAAAGATACTGCTAACGCGGCAAAGACGTTAGCAATTTTAGATGAAGCAACAAAAAATAAAGTGCTGGCTGATATGGCCAGTGCGATCCGTAATAACCAGGCGGATATCATTGAGGTAAACATCAAAGAAGTGGCCGAAGGTAAGAAGAACGGTCTGGATGATGCCATGATTGACCGTCTGACGCTTACGCCGGCGCGTATTGAGGATATGGCCGCGGGTATCGAAACCATTATTGAGCTAGCGGATCCGGTGGGGCAGGAGCGTTCGATCACCAAGCGCGACAATGGCCTGGAGATCAACAAAATGCGCGTGCCACTGGGCGTAGTGTGCATGATTTATGAAGCGCGTCCTAACGTAACAGCAGATGCGGGTGCGCTGTGCTTCAAATCAGGTAACGGTGTGATTTTGCGCGGTGGTAAAGAAGCGCTGCAAACGAGCCTGGCCATTGCCGGTTTACTGCAGCAGGTGCTGCGTGAGCATAAATTACCGGAAGCCCTGATCAGCGTAATTCCTGATCCAGACCGTGCACTCATGCAGGAGCTTATGGAACAGACCGACACCATCGACGTGATAATACCGCGTGGTGGTGAGGGCTTAATCCGTTATGTCACTGATAACAGTAAAGTACCGGTTATTCAGCACTTTAAAGGGGTTTGTCACCTTTATGTCGACAAAGAAGCCGACCTGGACATGGCGATGGCGCTACTCATCAATGGTAAAACCCAGCGTACCGGGGTGTGTAATGCACTGGAAGGCCTGGTAGTGCATGAGGCCGTTGCCGGCGATTTTCTGCCGCAGGTTAATAAAATGTGCCAGGAAAAGGGCGTGATTGTTCATGCCGATAAGGCCGCAGCAAGGTTTTTCGACAATGCTGATGTCATTGGTGATGATGAATTTGGCGAGGAATACCTCGGCCTTGAAATTGCTATTCGCGTGGTTAAAGACTACGATGCGGCGCTTGCCCATATTCATGAGTTTGGTAGTCACCACACTGAGGTGATTTGTACCGCCAACAATGATACCGCCAAGCACTTTCAACGCGCCGTTGATGCCTCAGCAGTGATGATCAACGCGTCTTCGCGCTTTAATGATGGTAGTCAGCTGGGTTTAGGTGCAGAAATTGGTATTGCAACCACCAAACTTCATGCGTATGGTCCGATGGGACTTGAATCACTGACAACCGAAAAATATGTGGTTAACGGCACCGGCCAGGTGCGCGAATAGCCCGGTAGCCTCCTTAAACGGCGCTAACTGTGAAGTTTGCGCCGTAAAGTTGCAACCCTAAGTCCGGAAGTCAATAATAAAGTCCACCGTTTATAACGGTGGGCTTTTTTGTTAGAGGATATTTAGAACATGGCGATAAACGAGTTTATCGACAAAAGCTGGGTAATACTGCTCCACTATACCCAGTCATACAAATTGCTAACGTCAATCGCACTTATTATTGTGTTTTTGGCGGGCAAGCGAGTGGTCATAAAGTTGCTGCGCCGGCAGGGCAAAAAGCATGGTGACGACCGCCGTCATTCCATCAACACTATTGATCAACTCGGTAATGCGGTATTACTCGCGCTGCTGTTGATGCTGTGGGCCGCCGAGGTGCAAAATCTTGCGCTGTCTATTGCCGCGTTTATGGTGGCAATTGTGTTTGCGACCCGCGAGATGATTCAGTGCTTTTTAGGTTTTATTTACTACATGACCACCCGTCCGTTCAGAGTTGGTGACTGGGTCCAGCTTGGCGAGCATGTGGGTGAAGTGGTGGAAATGGACTGGGCTAAAACAACCTTGCTGGAAGTGGATGCTGAGCATTATGGTTACACCGGTAAACATGTGTACGTGCCTAACAATCAATTGATGATTCAAGTGGTTAAGAATCTCAACTTTCTGCGCCGTTATCGACTGCATGAATTTCAGGTTACCGTAGAGCCACTGGTGAACCCTTATTCGCTGTTACCGGAATTCAGAGAGCTGGCTAATCATCACTGCGACCATTTTCGTGATGTCGCTGAACGCTACAAGAGCTGGATTGAGCGAAATCTTGATGCGGAATTTATCAGTATTAACCCCGTCATCGATATTGAAACCAATGAGCTGGCAAAATTTGTTGTGAAAATAGGCTTATTTTGCCCGTCAGATGAGTCCTTATATCTGGAAGAAAAGATCCGTTCCGACTGGTTAACGCTGTGGTTTGAGGCTGTCCAGCGGCAACAGATGAAAGGGACTTTAGCGCCCCTGGTCAGCTAACACCGGGTGGTAAATTGGGTCGGTGTGTTACAGCCAGTTACGCTTAGTGCTGAAGTGATGGCTAAGAAAGTCCATTTGGTCAGCCAGTATACGCCGGTTCATCAGGTAAAAGCGTTCGTAAAGATTGGGCTCGAAAGGCACTGCCAGTAGCGGCATGCGGGCCTCTTCCGGGGTTCTGGCGCCTTTTTGGTGATTGCAGCGGGCACAGGCCGTGGCAACGTTTTGCCAATGGTTGCGACCACCTTGTGAGCGCGGAATAATGTGGTCTCTGGTAAGCTGACTTGACCGGTAGCGGTTACCGCAATACAGGCAAAGATAGTTATCGCGGCGAAACAGATAACGGTTGTTGAGGGCAATTTTACCGTACTGGGTGACCTGTCCATCACAGGCTATGATAGAGCTTATTCGCATTTGACTGCGCTGGCCCTGGTTGTTCCAGCCGCCTAATAACGTGCGGGACTGGTGGCCGAGTTCAAAAAGGACCTTTTCCTGTGCATAATAACGCGCGGCCTGGTAGATGTTCAGCCAGTCTTGCGGCGCACCTGCTTTATTGAGTCGTAAAATTAACATATCCGTTTCTCAATCAATCCGTTACCGGTCTGTTATACCAATACTGTTACGAATGAGTATGACAGATAGATGAAAACGTGCCATGTAATTAAGCAGATAACGACGATGTAAAGTAAAATCGGCAATTTTTTGCAATACAAGTGATTAGTTATTGGTAAACATAGGTCTACGCCGCTATACTAAGCGCCGCGTTTAAAAGCGAAGAATTGTAAAGAAAGAAATAAAGGACAAATAGTGACTCCTATTACAAAAACATTCCAGTATGGTCAACATACTGTAACTTTAGAAACGGGCGTAATCGCCCGTCAGGCAACTGCCGCAGTATTAGCCAGCATGGATGATACTTCAGTACTGGTCACCGTGGTTGGTAAAAAAGAAGCCAAGCCCGATCAGGACTTTTTCCCATTAACTGTAAACTATCAGGAAAAAACCTACGCAGCAGGTAAAATTCCGGGTGGTTTCTTTAAACGTGAAGGACGTCCGTCAGAAGGTGAAACACTGACTGCACGTCTTATCGACCGTCCAATTCGTCCATTGTTCCCAGAAGGGTTCAAAAACGAAATTCAGGTTGTTATCACGGTTGTTTCAGCTAACCCCGATATCCCCACTGATGTGATTTCAATGATTGGTACCTCAGCGGCACTGTCTATTTCAGGCATTCCGTTTAACGGCCCAATCGGCGCAGCACGCGTTGGTTATACCGATGGCGAATACATCCTGAATACGCGCACCAGCGAACAGGAAACCAGCGAGCTGGACTTGGTTGTTGCCGGTACCGAAGGTGCGGTATTAATGGTTGAGTCTGAAGCTGACATATTGTCAGAAGAAGTGATGCTGGGTGCCGTCATGTACGGTCACGAACAGCTACAAACCGTGATAAGTGCCGTTAACGAATTTGCTGCAGAAGTTGCGACCCCTAAGTGGGACTGGCAGCCGCCTGTAGAAAATACCTCGTTAAAAGATAAAGTTAAAGCGCTTGCCTTAGAAGGCATGACTGCTGCTTATCAAATCTCTGACAAGTTAGAGCGTAAAGACGCCGTGACTGCAGTGACTGAAAAAGCGGCCGCAGAGATTATTGCTGCAGACGAAGAGCAAGACGAGAAAGAAGTACTTGAGCTGTTACACGAACTGGAAAGTGACGTTGTTCGTTCACGTATTCTGGCTGGCGAGCCTCGTATTGATGGTCGTGATCCGACCATGGTTCGTGCTCTGAATGTTGCCACCGGCGTATTGCCACGTACTCATGGCTCTGCTGTATTCACCCGTGGTGAAACGCAGGCACTGGTTGTTGCAACCCTGGGTACTGAGCGTGATGCACAGATGATTGATGAGCTGGCCGGTCGTCGCGACAGCCGCTTTATGCTGCACTATAACTTCCCTCCTTACTGCGTGGGTGAAACCGGCATGATCGGCTCACCTAAGCGTCGTGAAATCGGCCATGGTCGTTTGGCTAAGCGTGGTATTCAGGCGGTAATGCCAAGTGAAGAAGAATTCCCGTATGTTGTTCGTGTGGTTTCTGAAATCACTGAATCTAACGGTTCATCTTCAATGGCGTCTGTTTGTGGTACGTCACTGGCGTTAATGGATGCTGGTGTGCCAATTAAGGCCTCTGTTGCGGGTATCGCGATGGGTCTGGTTAAACGCGATGATAACTTTGTTGTTCTGTCTGACATCTTAGGTGACGAAGATCACTTAGGTGACATGGACTTTAAAGTAGCGGGAACCACCGAGGGTGTTACGGCGCTGCAAATGGATATCAAGATTGAAGGTATCACTAAAGAAATCATGCAGATCGCCCTTAAGCAAGCCAAAGAGGCGCGCTTACACATCTTAGGTGTGATGGACCAGGCACTTGGTGGCCACCGTGAAGAAATGAGCGAATTCGCACCGCGTATTTATACCCTGAAGATTGATCAGGACAAAATTCGCGACGTTATCGGTAAGGGTGGTGCAATGATCCGCGCTATTACCGAAGAGTCTGACACCAACATCGAAATCGAAGATGATGGTACCGTTAAGATCTTCGCGACCGAGCGTGCTAAAGCTGACATCGCCATTAAGAAAATCGAACAGGTTACTGCAGAAATCGAAGTAGGCAAAACCTACCACGGTAAAGTAACCCGTACCGTTGACTTTGGTGCCTTTGTTGAAGTATTGCCAGGCAAAGAAGGTTTGGTGCATATTTCACAAATCGCCCACGAGCGAGTGAATAAAGTGACTGACTACCTGACCGAAGGTCAGATGATAGACGTAAAAGTAATGGAAATCGATCGCCAGAACCGTGTACGTCTTAGCATTAAAGAACTGTTAGAGAAGCCTGCTAAACAGGAATCGTCTGACGAATAATGCACAGTCAGCCTAACCACATCTGAGCAGGTGGATAAATAAATTCACTTGCAACAATGGTCAGGAATACGTACAAAAGGGGCTTAATTGCCCCTTTTTTATTGGAGTTTAAAGATGAACAAATCAGTGCAAACTGAAGTAGAAGCGGCTGTTTTCAGACGCTTAATCGACCATCTCGATGCGCACAAAGAGGTGCAAAACATTGAGCTGATGATCCTTGCTGACTTTTGCCGTAACTGCCTGGCGAAATGGTATAGCAAAGCCGCAGCCGACAAAGGTGAAAGCGTCGACTACGATGAAGCGCGTCAGATTGTGTATAAAATGCCCTACAGTGAGTGGAAAGATAAATTCCAACTGCCGGCCACACCTGATCAGCTTGCGGCGTTTGAAGCTAAGCAGCAACAAAAATAACCAGGCTTAAGCCGGTTAATCTTGTTCTTCGTCAAGAGGAAAGACATAAGCGTGGGGTAATAGCTCGGCCACGGTGGTTGTCGTGCACTGACCTTGGTTGGTCATCATTATTACCGGTGTTTCTGCGCCGGCGAACTCGGCTATCTTTTGTCGGCACCCCCCGCAAGGATAGCAGTATTCGTCGTTAGGACTGACAACGATTATCTGTTGAATTTGCGTGGCGCCCTGTGTCACCATGGCGCCAATGGCCGAAGCTTCTGCACATTGTCCGAGGGGATAGGCGGCGTTTTCAACATTACAGCCACTATAGACCTGTCCGTCGTTGGCTATAATCGCCGCGCCGACACGAAACTTAGAGTAGGGGGCATGGGCATTTTTCTGAGCGGCTAGTGCGGCTGTTTTTAATTGTTGTAACAATTTTGTTTCCTTTCTGGTCGTTATTTTTGTTTTAATCCCATTCTGGAATACGTGTTCAGGATTGACATCTGTTATAGTGAACAATACCACGGCGAATAGGAATGAATTATATTTACCATGCTTAGTCGATTGAGTCTTATTTTTTTTGTAATAGTGTTGTCGGGATGCGCTCAAACGGTCCCTGAATCGCGGCAAACCGAGATGGGTAATCTGCTCGTTCCCGAGCCTGCCCCTGTGAGCATGCGCTCTCAGGTTGCCATCGCCCGTTTTGGTCAGATTTTAGAAAATGCCGAGTTGAACGACGATGACAAAGCCCAGCTTCATTTTCAGCGTGGTATGTTGTACGACAGCGTTGGTCTGGGGGGATTAGCGCAGTTCGACTATAATCGCGCCATCACTCTCAAACCCGATATGGCAGAGGCCTATAACTCTCTTGGTGTGCATATGGTACAACAGGAGCAGTTTAGCCGTGCCTATGAAGCCTTCGATTCGACCCTCGATATCGATCCCGATTATGATTTTGCTTTTTTAAACCGCGGTATCGCGCTTTATTACGGTGGCCGTCCTGATTTGGCAATTAACGATCTTAATGCTTTTGCTGAGCGCGCACCTGAGGACCCATTCAGGGTGTTGTGGGCGTATTTTGCCGAGCAGGAACTTTCTGCCGAAGCGGCCAGAGCGAGCATGGCTGAGCGGCGCCAGCGCTTACCAGAAAGTCACTGGGCTACTACCCTGGTCGACTTGTTTTTAGGCACAAAAAACGAAAATCAGTTGCTCGATTCATTGCTTAGCGGCGTCAAAAACGAAAAAGAACTGACCGATCGCTTATGTGAGGCTTACTTTTACCTCGGCAAATACCATGAGGCAAAAAAGCAGCCCGGCGTAGCCTCCAATTACTTTAAATTCACATTGAGCACAAATGTATTTGAGTATGTTGAACATCGTTACGCACGACTGGAACTACAACGCATAAGGCAAGCTTCGGCTACAGACTAACGCAATGATGTTCAGAGCGACCTGTATAGCGGTATTTACGTCTCTCACCATAGCTGCCGACAGTGGCCATTTGCCATCGCAGTTGCTGGCCAACGCTGAGCGAGCCGCTGAACCAGCACCATTGTTATGGGTAGCGGTACAAGCGGGGAGTCAGGAAGCCAGGGCGCGTCTGCTTGCGCAGGCTGAAGCAAGCGAGGATGAGTACTGGCTGGAAAAACTCATTCAGGTCGGGTATTCCCCCGCCGCATTAGAACTGTCGCGCCTCAAAGAGGATCCGCGCCTGTCGGGCCGTTTGGTCAAGCTTGCAGCGCGCGGTGGTGTTGCCGAAGCACAGTATGAATACGCGCTGATCCGCGATGATTATAAGCATCGGGAAACCTGGTTAACCGCTGCTGCTGAGCAGGATTACTTTATTGCTCAGACAGCGTTAGCTGACTGGTATTTACTCCATGATGCGCAGGCGAAGGCAGAACCCTGGTTAGTTAAAACCGCCGCCAGGGATAGCCAGAGTGCCTATCAGCTGGCCTTTATTCGTTGGCAACAAGGCAGCGAGAATGAAGCGTTTGAGCTGTTCAAACAGGCTGCCCAACAGGACCATGTTGAAGCACAACGGGTGCTGTCCGTGTTAAAGCAATATCAACCGGTGTCACTGAGCGCTTTAGCCGAAACGCCAGCCGCAGAATATAGCAACGTTAGCTGCAAACAGCGTATTCAACCCTTTGCAACGGGCCTGGCCGAAATAGTGCAAGCGAACCGCATTTACCAACAATATCAGCAGGATAAACGACTCAGTCAATTACCTCTTTGCGTTGAAGAGCCGGTTTGGCTGGAGCGGCAGGCGCTCAACTGCAATGCTAACTGGCAGGGCCAGGGCCGGTTAGGATGCGATATAGCAGCGCTGGATGAAGTCACGCAGGCAAAGGGTTTTACGCATGCCGTGATCCTGGCAAAATCCGGCAAAGCGAATGTCAATAATGGCGTGATGTATCTGGATGTCGGTGATACCTACAGTGTGTTTGTCCATGAACTGGCGCATTTTGTTGGTTTTGTCGATGAATACCCGCTGACGCGTGAACTGGCTCGCGAATACTGTCAACGCAAGACGGCGCCAAACCTGGTGTTTTTAGGCCAGATAACCTATGCGCCACTGAGCAATATAGACTTCTGGGAAACCTTTGAATATCCGGTAAGCTTATATCCGTCACGTACCTGCAACAATATAGGCGTTAAAAGTTACAAGCCCAGTGAGCGCATTACGTTTATGGAAAATCACGATGCGCACTATATTCCTCCCCTGTATTTGTCGATATGGCGACAGCGTCTGCAACAACGCAGCAGCCAGCGCCCTATCGCGATGAACTTTTTTCAACACTATGAAAAGGCAGGGAATATTCCTAAAGCCGCATACTGGCTGGATGTGTTGCGCCAACAACGACGCGAACCAGACCCTATTGACGACGCGCCAACCGCGGCCAATGCAGCACGCAAGCTAAGCGATTAACCGGCTGATACCCGTGGTGAGAGCACATCATCACGGTATTCGTTCACCCACATTGCAGTGGCACCACATATGGCAACCGGCATCACCAAAAAGTTAATAATGGGGATCATTGCCATAACATTGACTGCGATGCCAAAGGGGTAGCTCAGCCCTTTGCGATTACCCAGGTGACTGCGCATTGTGGCAAAAGGCACTTTGTGATTGTCAAACGGGTAATCGCAGTATTGTATTGCCATCATCCAGGCACCAAATAAAAACCACAATACCTGGCCGACAACCGGTAAAATAAAAAACAACAATAAAAAACCGATAGCCCGCGGCAAGTAATAGATAAACTTAGTGACTTCGCGGCCCATCGTGCGCGGTATGTCTTTGATAATTGCCATAAGGCCTTCATCACCCAACGATTGGCCGGTAAGGTGGCGCTCGACTTTTTCGGCTAATAAGCCATTGAACGGGGCAGCAATCCAGTTCGCTAAGGTGCCAAACAAGAGCGCGAAGCTCAGTAAAATGCTAATCACCGCCAATGGCCAAAGCAAAAAGGTAATAGACGTTTTTAACCAGCCCAGAAAGTCGGGAATAAGGCCGGTAATGTAATTTACCCCGACTTCTATCTGACCAATCAAAAAGTAAAATGCCACGGAAAATAGCAGCAGATTGATGGTCAGTGGCACAAAAACAAATCGTTTTAACCCCTTGGTAGTGATCAAGTCAAAACCCTGGCCAAAATAACTCATACCACTTCGTTGTGCCATTTGAACTCCTGATTGCTGAAAATAAACAAGAAATAACCCTGATATGGCGTACCATACCTTACTGTGCACAGTATAAAATGCCAGACTACGGCTGTGAAATCCTAATTGTTACAGTCCATGAACTTTGTTACATTCAACCTATAATAACAATTCGAAAGTGCGCAACGTGAATTCTTCCGTAACGACGTTTACGACAGATCCAGCAGTAACTTACGCTCTCAAAGACAGGGTGGGTTAGCGTGCGGCTAAAGAAAATCAAACTTGCTGGTTTTAAGTCTTTTGTTGACCCAACCAGTATCCCCTTTCCCGGCGACATGACAGCTATTGTTGGTCCTAACGGCTGCGGCAAATCGAATGTCATTGATGCCGTGCGCTGGGTATTAGGTGAAAGTTCAGCTAAAAACCTCCGCGGTGATGCCATGACCGACGTTATTTTTAACGGATCGTCAGCCCGCAAACCGGTTGGTCAGTGCAGTGTTGAATTGGTGTTTGATAATTCCAGCGGTCGTATTGCCGGGGAATATGCGAAATATAACGAACTGTCGATCAAACGCCTTGTTACGCGCGAGGCGGTGTCGACGTATTTTCTGAATGGCAGTAAATGTCGGCGCCGCGACGTTACAGACTTATTTTTAGGCACAGGCCTTGGCCCGCGCAGTTACGCCATTATCGAACAGGGCATGATTTCCCGTCTGATAGAGTCTAAACCCCAGGATTTACGGGTATTTATTGAAGAAGCCGCGGGCATATCCAAATACAAAGAACGCCGCCGCGAAACGGAAAATCGTATTCGCCATACGCAGGATAATCTAGAACGCTTAGAAGATGTTCGCAGTGAGTTGTCGCGCCAGCTTGAGAAGCTGCAACGTCAGGCATCGGCCGCCAGACGCTATACCACGTTGAAGGCCGAAGAGCGCAAATTAAAAAGTGAACTGGCGGCTATCCGCTGGTTAAAGCATGATGATCATCTGCAAAAGTTACAGCAACAACAACAGCAACTGGAAACCGACATTGAGGCACTACGAGCGCGCCAGCGCGGTGACGAGGCGGGCATCGAAAAGTATCGTGATGTACAGCAGGTGTGCAAAGGCAAACTGGATGCGTTGCAACAGCAGTTGTTTAAAGTGAGTGCCGGTATTTCGCGACTTGAGCAGACCACGTTACACAACCAGCAAAGACGTCAGCAAATTAGTCAGGAGCTCAGTGACGCTAACCGTCAACGCGAGGAGTTAGCCGCGGAGCAGGAAGAACTCACCAGCCAGACTGAAGAGCAATCTGCGACATTGCTCGAACTCGAACCTGCTTACGAATTAAAAGAGGCCGCCTGCGAACAATTAGAGGTTACGCGTAACCAGGCTGAAGAGGCTTTACAAAAGCATCAGCGCGAATTTCAGCAAACCGATCAAAATTACCATCAACTCAAACAACAGGTGCACACCCAGCACAGTAAAATTCAATCGCTGCTGCAAATGCAGATGCGCACGCAACAGCGCATTGGCGAGCTACAGCAGGATATTAAAGAGTTTGACGACGCTGATCATGCGCAGACGATTGCCGGGTTGCAGACTGAGTCAGAGCAGGTAGCCGAACAGCTTTTGAGCGTTGAGGAGAGTGTTAACGAGGCGACGGAAAGTCTCAAAGCGCAGCAAGCTGAACATGCCGAGCAGCAGCAAAAACACCAGGCGCTCAATGCAACCTTGCAGCAACGTCAGTCTCAGCTTGCTGCTCTACAAACCCTGCAGCAGGCCAGCAGCACGGTACAGGACGAAATAGACGGTGTCGCACCATTATGGCAGTTTCTTGAGCCCATTGATGGCGCGGCACCGTTACTTGAAAGCATATTGCAACAACTGGGGGATGCTCGCCTTGCCAGCGATGTATCAAAAGAAAGCTTAGCAGCCATGCAACCGCAGCTGGCCGCGGGGGTGAGATATTTTTCGGCGGCAGAGTTAACCAGCACAAAGCGCGCTGGTACTGCGGCGGCGTTAGTCAGCAATGCACAGGTTCCCCGATGGTTTAACTCTGTGTACATTGCCTCGACAACCGACGAAGCACTTGAACGCTTGTCGGCAATCGATGAGCTGGCTGCCGTGGTGACCCATGATGGGCAGTGGTTTGGCGCTGACTGGTATAGCTTTGGCCAGCAGGATAAAGAGCAGGGCGTACTGCAAAGAGCCCAGCAAATTGCCACGTTACAGGCGGAAACAGACGAATTAACCAATCAGGTCGACAGCGCTGAGGATCGCGTCAGGCACAGCGCTGAACAAATCGATCAGGCCCGGCAACTGCTCAATACGCAGCAGGCACAATTAAACCACTATCACAGCCAGCAACAGCAAATTAAAAGCCGCATAAGCTGGGTGACTGAGCAACAGGCGCAACAAGCACAAAAGCAGCAGCGTTTAAACGAAGAGCTTTCACGTCAGCAACAACAGCTGGAAGATGAAGCCATGCAAATGGCCATGCTTAATGACAGCCTTGAAGAGCTTGAGATTCAGTTATCAGAGCAGCAGGAAAATCAGGCCCGGCTGCAGGATCTGCAGCAAGGACTTGAGCAGCAGGTGAATAATCATCGCAGTCAGTACGAGCAGCATATGCGCGAATTGCATGAACTTGCGCTTAACAAACAGCGGTGTCAGAACCAGCAGCAATCGTTACAGTCACAACTGCATCGTGTCGTACAGCAGGCACAGACACTGAGCGGGAGAATAGACGCCTTAACCGAAGAGGGGCAGGCACTGGAGCAACCAGCCCACGAGCATCGCTCACAACTGCAGGATCTACTCGAGGAAAAAGCGCAACTTGAATTGCAGCGGGCAACACTGCAAGAAGAACTTGACCATGCCGAGAGCCTGCTAACCGAGGCAATGCAGGGTCAGCAAGGCCTGATAAGTGATATCGCCAAGCGGCAGGAAAAGCTCGATAGCTTTAAAATTGAGGCTGAGGGCTACCGGGTGCGTGGCACCGCCATTCTTGAACAACTGAACGATTTAGGTGTCACACTTAAAACAGTGCTGGAAACCCTGCCCGGTGAAACCAGCGAATCGCAGTGGCAGGATACACTGGAACAAACGACTGCAGCCATAGGTCGTTTAGGGGCCGTTAACTTAGCGGCGGTAGAAGAGTATGATGTACAGGCCGAGCGCAAAGCCCATTTAGACACCCAGTTTGATGATTTAAATGAAGCCCTGGACACACTGCAAAATGCCATTCGCAAGATTGATCGTGAAACCCGTTCGCGCTTCAGTCAGACCTTTGAGCAGGTGAACGCCGATTTGCAGTTGTTATTTCCTAAGGTGTTCGGCGGTGGTTCGGCGTATTTAGCCTTAACAGATGATGATTTACTTGAGACCGGTGTGACAATTATGGCGCGCCCGCCGGGTAAGAAAAATAGTACAATTCATTTGCTCAGTGGTGGAGAAAAAGCATTAACCGCTTTATCATTGGTGTTTGCGATTTTCCGCCTGAATCCGGCGCCGTTTTGTTTATTGGACGAGGTTGATGCGCCATTAGACGATGCTAACGTGGGGCGATTTTGTAATTTGGTTTCGGAAATGTCGAAATCGGTACAGTTTATCTACATCTCACACAATAAAATTGCGATGGAGATGGCCAGCCATCTTACCGGTGTTACCATGGCAGAGCCAGGCGTCTCGAGAATGGTGGCTGTTGATGTGGATGAAGCGGTATCGATGGTAGAAGCAAGTAGTTAATGTAGATTAGTCACGCGCCGGCTAAACATTGTTTGTGGCGCGCTGAAGAGAGTAAAAGGTAAGGGTAGTTAGTCATACTGCCGTAATAACCAGGAAGACGATAAACCAATAGGGCGAAAGAAGTCGATGGAAGAAGAATTACGTTTGTCATTGTTGCTGCTAGGTGGTTTTTTTATCTTTGGTGTGTTGGCGCATGGCTTATGGAATATCCGTAAAAATAGCCAGGCCAAACGTCCGCAGCGCCGCGTGGAACCCGAGGATTGGCAGCACAATAGCGCCGATGAACAAGACGCCGCAGAAAACTCACAGGGTTTTGATGAATATGGTGTGGGTGAGGTGCGTGTAGTCAATACCGACATCCCGACTTCAACTGACGATGACGCGGATGAAGACGCAGTTAACGACAGCGAGGATGATCACGCCCACACGGTGCAGTTAAGCGCCGGCGAAAACGAGCACGTCTCATCAATGGCAGATGCCGAGCCGGCAACCGCTGCTGAGCAACGCGCTATAGAAGCTGAAAAAATCTATGCATCAGTGGTGTCTAACCCTAAGCCTCAGTTTGCCAAAGGTCACCCTGACAGCGTGCCGGATTCTGTACCGGCACCACCGGCGTTTTTGCTAAAAGAGGCAAATGAAAACGCTGAAAAAGCGCGCCCGATGGCCGACGAGTCGGCCGGCCAAACACCGAAGCATACCCCGGAAGATGACTTTTCTCTTGATGTTCAGGCGGCACCAGAGTCTGTCGATGCACGCAAGGAGCCGGAGGCAATTAATTTGTCTGACCAACAGTCATCCAACCGCAAAAATGCGGCTAAAAAGCGTCCTCGCCAGGGCAGCCGTCGTCGCCAGGAGCCAAACTTTGGTGATGACGAGCAAATGCAAATTGATTTTGATGATTCGGCAAAAGCCGCTGCGTCCGACTCGACAAAGGGTCCCCAGGTAGAGCCTGAAGTGCTCATTTTAAATGTCAGGGCGCCGGAAGATGCGCCTATCAGTGGTGCTGCCTTGTTACCCATGTTGTTAACCCTGGGATTTAAGTTTGGTGAGCAGGATATCTTTCACCGTCATGTGAACTCCAATGGTAAAGGCCCGGTATTGTTTAGTCTGGCTAATATGTTTAAGCCGGGAAATTTTGATATTGATAACCTCGAAACCTTTACCACCCGGGGTATATCATTGTTTATGCTGTTACCTATTGAGGGCGATCCGCATCAGGTTTTTAATATGATGCATAACGCTGCCAGAAAGATTGCCGATGAATTTAATGCGCAGGTACTTGACGGACGACGCAGCGTACTGACTAAGCAAGGACTTCAGCAGTATGTTGAGAAAATTCGCGACTTTGAGCGTAAGCGTATGATTGCCAAACAGTAATACAGGCTTTTTTAGATTAAGGACGGCGCCAGGACGAAGTGATTCGTGCTGGCGCTTTTATTAACAGAGTAGAGTAAATGAGTGATCAGACAGTAAGCGCCCGGCTCGAAGCGCTGCGCAATAAAATTAATGACTATAACTATCAGTACTATGTGCTGGATGATCCCAGTGTGCCGGATAGTGAATATGACCGTCAGATGCAGGCACTACAAGCCCTCGAAGCACAGCACCCGGAGCTCATTACGCCAGACTCACCCAGTCAGAAAGTCGGCGGTGAACCCCTCGGTGCATTTGAACAGGTCGAGCATGAAGTGCCGATGTTGTCGTTAGACAATGGTTTTGAGGACGAAGCCCTTAGCGCATTTGAAAAGCGCCTGCAGGACCGCTTAAAGTCATCTGATGTGCTCAGCTACAGCTGTGAGCCCAAGCTTGATGGCCTGGCGGTATCTATTCTCTATGAGAACGGCAGTCTGGTACAGGCCGCGACGCGTGGTGATGGCAGAGTCGGAGAGAACATTACCGCCAATGTCAGAACCATTGGTAATGTACCGCTCAAATTACGCGGCGAGGCGGTACCTGAACGAATTGAAGTCCGCGGCGAAGTGTTTATGCCCCGTGACGGGTTTGCAAAGCTCAACGATGCTCAGCGTCAGGCAGGGCTTAAGATCTTTGCTAACCCGCGTAACGCAGCGGCCGGTAGCCTGCGTCAGTTAGACTCACGAATTACCGCCAAACGGCCGTTAATGTTTTATGCCTACTCGTTAGGTGTGGTAGCACCGGATAGCTTTAGGTTACCCGAAAGTCATCATGAGCGGTTGCAGCAACTGGCAGAGTGGGGTATCCCATTGTGCCCCGACATTGCAACTGCCACGGGAGCTCAAGGCTGCCTTGATTACTATCAACAAATTTTAAGTCGTCGGGACGCGCTGGCCTACGATATTGATGGCGTGGTGTTTAAGGTTGACGCTATCGCGCTGCAACAGCAATTAGGCTTTGTTGCCCGTGCCCCCCGCTGGGCGATTGCCCAAAAATTCCCGGCCCAGGAAGAAATAACCACCTTACTGGATGTTGAGTTTCAGGTTGGCCGTACCGGCGCCATCACACCGGTGGCCAGACTGGAACCGGTGTTTGTGGGCGGTGTGACGGTGTCGAATGCGACCTTACATAATCAGGATGAAATAGACCGGCTTGGGGTTAAAATTGGCGATACGGTGATTGTTCGCCGCGCCGGTGACGTAATCCCGCAGGTAGTGTCTGTGATGCTCGACAAGCGACCTGACGATGCCAGGGATATAGCCTTCCCGGTGCATTGTCCGGTATGTGATTCGCAGGTAGAAAAGCTCGCCGACGAAGCCGTGGCCCGTTGCACGGGGGGCTTATTTTGCGCCGCTCAGCGCAAACAGGCGCTAAAACACTTTGCATCGCGCAAGGCCCTGGATATTGATGGTCTTGGCGATAAGCTTATTGAGCAACTGGTTGATGCCGGGCTGTTAAAAAATCCCGCCGATATCTTTCATTTAACCTTTGTACAGCTTATACAGCTGGAACGCATGGGCGATAAGTCGGCCGCCAATTTATTGCAGGCCATTCACAAGGCAAAGCAAACCACATTACCTAAGTTTTTATATGCGTTAGGTATTCGTGAAGTCGGCGAGACCACCGCCGTCAACCTGGCGATACATTTTAAAACCCTGGATGCCCTTAAACAGGCCGATGTCGATGCGTTGCAAGCAGTACCCGATGTTGGCGTGGTAGTCGCGCAGCATGTCAGTAACTTTTTTAATGAGTCGCACAATATCGACGTGCTCAACGGTTTACTGGACGCTGGTATGCACTGGCCTGATATCGAAGTTCCCGACGCCAGTGAGCAAGTATTAGACGGTAAAACCTGTGTGGTAACCGGCACACTCAGCGCCATGCCGCGCAACGAGGTCAAAGCGTTACTGCAACAGGCGGGGGCCAAAGTGGCTGGCAGTGTGTCGGCTAAAACCGACTTTTTAGTGGCAGGCGAAAAAGCCGGCTCTAAATTAACCAAGGCACAGGATCTTGGCATCGAGGTTTGGGATGAAGCGCGCCTGATGGCATTCCTGAGCGACAACGGATTGGTGTAAAAGCGACGATCGATGTTCTCGTCACAGGCTAACCTGACGCGGCAACACTCTCCAAGCGGCAGTGGCGGGTGGCTGCCTTGCAAGGGGTAACATTCATAGTCGTTTAACCTGCTTATTCGATAAATTGAAAACTGCCGCAAAAGCCAAACAATAAAAGTTAATAGCCATCTGGAGCAGTGCTTGAAATTAATCAATTTGGTGACCATTGCCGCGCTCATGGTAGGTGCCGTCAGTCACAACGTTAGAGCACAGGTCCGGGAGAAGCCGTTAGCACGACAGGAAGTCACTATTGCGGTATCTCGCTTAATCAAATGGATAGAGAAGGACTATATACATGAGATCAAGGGCGAGAAGGCCGTTGCGGTGTTAACAGAGGCACTTAACAGTGGCGAGTTTAACGGTCACTTTTCGTTTGGCCGTTTGAAGATTAAGCTGGAATCCATGTTAGTTGAGGCAACCTTAGATTCCAATTTTGAATTATTTCAGCCCTCTGGATTGGCGCAGACGGATACCCTTGCCAGTACAGTCCTGCCCGGTGCGATTCAGACCCGAGTCATCGATAATAACATTGGTTATCTTGCTATCGATGGCGATTTACTTGATGACCGTTGGCAAACGGAGCTTGATATCGCAATGGCGAGTTTGTCTGGCAGTGATGCCTTAATTATCGATTTAAGGACTGCCGGCTTTAGCCCACTGGCGCTCTCGCAACATTTTCTAAGCTATTTTGTGCCCACCGGTCAGCGGCTTTCCGAGGCTTCGTTTGCTCACCGTAAACGTGAGACGCTTATGTCTCACGCTGTTAATAAGCCGGTAAAAAAAGAAGTTGCCGTTTATATTGTTACCTCGCCGTTTGTGGCTGGTGCGTGGGAGTTTGTGGCGTACACGCTCAAACACGCTGAGCGAGCGACGATAGTGGGTAGCACCACCATCGGGTTAGGTTATATGACGACGTCGAGGCGTCTGAGTGAAAACCTGGGTATGCGCATGGCGTATGCGCAGATTATTAATCCTGAAACCCATGATAACTGGCAAGGAGAGGGGGTAATACCGGATGTGCTCTGCGCTGCCAGGGAAGCGGTTGCCGCAACGTTGTTGATGATAAACCACGCGACGCCGCAACAATGTGAGACTGAATAACCGCGCTATTTGACCTGCTTGTGCTTATTTTGTCGTTTTTCGCGTCTTGCCTGCCAGGCTTTCACTACCGAAAAGCGCCATAGCCAGTTAAGCGTGTAATAGCCCGCCAGACCAAACACTACCGAGCAAATTCCACATCCGAGCAGAAATGCCGGCCCAATCGTCGACAACGAATTAACTACCCATTCCCAGGTAGGCTCAAAATGAAAGCCATCAGATTCGGTCCCCAGTACAGTAGAACCTATCCAGTAAGCCCCATAAAATATGGGGGGCATTGTGAAAGGGTTGGTGATCCAGACCGTGGCCACCGACAGGGGCAGGTTAACCCGACAGGGAATAGCCGTTGCGGCGGATAACCACATCTGAAAAGGGACCGGCCAAAAAGCAAAAAACAATCCGATGCCAAAGGCACCCGATGCTGATTTGCGGTTCAAATGCCACAAATTTGGTTCATGTAAAATGCTGCCGAAAACTTTTAACGCCCGGTTTTGTTTAACCGACGTGGGATCCGGCAATAATCGCTTAATGAAATTCTTGGGCATATATCTCAATCTTATCTGACAACAGAGCTCACAGTGAACGGACGCATTATCGGTATTGCTGCAACGGGGTATTGTTGCGCTACAGTTTCTGCTCGATGGTGGCCATCTTTACCATCCATTGTCTGGCAATGTTGCCTGCTCCTGACTACCGGAATCATACTCATCGCCTGTTTCGGTCGCCACTATTATACCTCAAACCGTACACCAAAATCGTGGTGGTATTGTAGTGCAATGTTGGCGGGGCTTTGCACTGGTAGTCTATGGGCTGCCAGTTTAGGTCAATCATACCTTACCTGGCAACAGCTTGATGGCGAAATTCAGCAAGATGTCATAATTGAGGGACGAATTACCCGTTACCAGGTTTATCCTGATCTGCAGCGGCTGATCCTCGATAACGTTGTGCAGGATGGTCATTCATGGCCAGCGAGCAGGCAGATTTTACTCAATGATTACCGCCCGGACAGGCGCTTCAAAAGAGGCCAGTGGATTACCGGGCAGGTGCGTATCAGGCCGGCAAGGGCGCTTGCAAACCCGGCAGGTTTTGATGCCCAGCAATGGTATGTCAGTCAACAGATTGTCAAAACCGGTTACGTGCGTCACGCGTTGCAACTCATTGAACCTGATCTATCGCTGCGCGGGCGTTTGCAAATGCGTCTTATCACGTCGTTAATGCCCGGCAAAAAATGGCTCAACGCATTGCTGTTTGGCGATCGTGAGCAGTTTAGCAAGGCTGACTGGGGCCTGTTACAGCGCACCGGTACCGCTCATTTGTTTGCTATATCGGGTTTACATTTAATGATTGTGGCGGCCTTGTCTTTGTTATTGGTGCGGGCAGTAGTGCTCCTGGTCGCCACTACCAGGCTGCCATTACTGGCCAACTTTCGGCCTGTATCGGTCATAGTGATGCTGAGCTGCTGCGGTTTTTATGGTTATCTCGCACACTGGCAAGTGGCAGTAGTCAGAGCGTTTATCATGGTAGCGATTGGAGCTGCGTTGTTTCTGCTGGCGCGGCGCATCAGCCGTATGCAGGTGCTTATTTTTACACTGGCACTCAATATCGCGCTGACACCCTTTGCGGTTTATGGTTCGGCGTTATACCTGAGCATCGGTGCGGTTGGAATAATATTGCTGTATTACTGGCGCTGGCAGCTATTAGTTCGCAAGCCTGTCTGGATTCAGTGTATCGCGCTGCAATTTGCCCTCACTATAGGGATGATGCCCCTGGTAGGCGGCCTGCTGGGGCAGGTCAGTCTGCTCTCACCGTTTATTAATATCCTGTTGGTACCGGTGATGAGCATGCTGATAGTGCCTGGTTGCATGCTGGGGTTGTTGCTGAGTGTTATGGGCCCTTTGCAACCCTTTGGTGATGCTGTGTTAAATACGACCGGCAGGTTGCTGGAGTGGATCATGGTGCTGCTGGCGGGTATCGATGAACGCTATGCCAGCGGGACAGCGCTGCCGCTGGGCGATCCCGGCTACGCACTGGCAGGCGTTGTGGTGATTTGCCTGGCGGTTTTACCGGTATTCTATGGCCAGAGAAGACTGTTGTTGGTAGCGGTGTTAGCGAGCAGCCAGTTAAGCTCGGATGTGTTGTGGAGCAATACGCCCTGGCAGGTTCATTTTTTTGATGTGGGCCAGGGCAGCGCCACGCTGATTACCCGCAATCACGAAGCGCTACTGATCGATACTGGTGCCGGGTACGGTGCCGGCAACAATTATGTCGAGCGTGTTATTGAACCTTTTTTGCAGGCCGGCGGTTACACCTTAAAACAGGTATATCTTAGTCACCTGGACAATGACCACGCCGGTGGTTTACCGGCATTACAACGGCTGTATCCGGCGCTACCCGTTTTTACGCCCCATAACGGCTGCACACAAGGTCAGCAGCATCAGTGGCAGGCACTGCAAATAAGGGTGTTATGGCCTCCCGCTGACAGCCAGCGACTCTCCGAAAATGACAGGTCCTGCGTGCTCCTAATCGGCGATGACAAGCATAAGGTATTGTTACCCGGCGATATTGAACAACACGCAGAGTCGGCGTTACTGGCCGGTAAGCAGGCGCTGCGCGCCAGCGTATTACTGGCGCCTCATCATGGCAGTAATACCTCTTCGTCGGCGCAGTTTATTGCCCGGGTAGACCCGCAGTATGTGGTGTATTCACAGGGGTGGCTAAATCGTTGGGGGTTTCCCGATGAGCGGGTGAGGGCGCGTTACCAGCACCTTAATGCCAGCGAGATATTGATCAGTAAATCGGGTTATGTGCGCCTGAGCATGGGGCGTGTTATCAGCACTGAGCGGTTCCGCAACGGAAAAAATGCAAAATGGTTTCACAAAACGTTTTCAAATTAGGGAATTGGCCATATAAAAGGTACAATACCGCCGATTTTTTAGAACTGTATTAGTGTGATATGCAAGATACCGACACCGACGCACAAACATTACCCATAAAACGTTTTTTTGGTTACCTGCGAGCACATCGCCTGGCATTTATTGTGGCATTCGTTGGCATGGTGGGCTATTCGGCCCTGGATACCTTCGTCATTTCGCAGGTTCAGCCGGTGATAGATCGCTCACTGAATAATCAGGATTTTGATTATTTACGTATGGCGGCGTATCTGGTTGTGCCGGTATTTATTTTGCGCGGCATTTTTAACTTTATGGGCAGTTATGCGCTCAGTTGGATTGGTGCACAGGTGGTCATGACCATGCGCCAGCAGCTATTTGCCAAATATATTCATTTGCCGGTGAGCTTTCACGATCAACAGGCTAAAGGCAATCTCATTTCCAAAGTGATTTATGATACCGATCAGGTGGCGCGGGCAGCCGGTAAATCACTGGCGATTCTGGTCCGCGAGGGAGCACTGGTAATTGGTATTCTGGCCTGGATGTTTTATTTGTCGTGGCAATTATCGCTGGTGTTTTTGTTTGTGGGCCCCATCGTTGCTGTGATTGTTACCTATGTGACTAAACGATTCAGAAAAGTCAGTCGCAGTATACAGCAGTCCATGGGCAGCTTAACCAGTGCCGTCGAGCAGGTGGTTAAAGGGCATAAAGTGGTGCTCATGTTTGGTGGTCAGCAAAAAGAACAAGACCGTTTTGCTGCCAAAAACAACGCTAACCGTCAACAAACAATGAAGCTTGCGGTGACACAAACACTGAGTGTTTCAACCATACAAATTATTGCGTCTGCTGCGTTGGCAGTGGTGCTTTACATTGCCAGCACACCCGGCATGCTCGACGAACTCACCGCGGGTACATTCGTAACGATTGTGTTTTATATGGTGATGTTGCTCAAGCCGTTAAAACAGCTGACCACGGTGAACAGTGAGTTTCAAAAAGGCATGGCAGCCTGTCAGAGTATTTTTGCCATACTCGATGAAGAAATTGAGCGAGATACCGGCCGCTTAGAAAAAGCAGACGTTAAAGGTGATATCCGCTTTAACCATGTGACTTTTTCGTATCCTGACAAATCCATACCGGCAGTGAATGATATAAACGTGAGTGTACCGGCAGGCAGCAGCATTGCACTGGTTGGCCGCTCTGGCAGTGGTAAATCCACCATGTCCGGATTACTCACCCGTTTTTATTTGCCGCAACAAGGCACGATTACCTTAGATGACATTGATATCAATGACTTTAAATTAACCGCGTTGCGAAAGAATATTGCCCTGGTATCACAGCAGGTGACGTTATTTAACGATACCATTGCGAATAATATCGCTTACGGCGTGGCAGAAAATGTATCCCGCGCTGACATCCTGAGAGCCGCTAAGCTAGCCCATGTTATGGAGTTCGCTGAACAACTCGAGGATGGCCTGGATACCATGATAGGTGAGGATGGCTCAGCACTGTCTGGCGGTCAGCGCCAGCGAGTGGCCATTGCCCGCGCATTGTTACTTGATGCCCCGGTGCTTATTCTTGATGAGGCGACCTCAGCATTGGATACTGAGTCAGAACGCATGATCCAGGATGCGCTGGGCCATTTGCAACAAAACAGAACCAGTCTGATTATTGCGCATCGCCTTTCAACCATCGAAAATGCCGACCTAATCCTGGTGATCGATCAGGGCAAAATCATTGAGCAGGGTAAACATCAGCAATTGCTCGACAAAGGCGGTGCCTATGCACAGCTGCACGCGTTGCAGTTTGGAGACTAGACATGTCTGCGATTAGCCGCATGTGGTATGAAGGGCGCTGGTATCAATGGTTACTTGCGCCCTTAAGCCTGTTGTTTTGGGGCTTGTCAGCATTGCGTCGCGGGCTGTTTCGCGTTGGTATAAAAAAGCAGATCAGATTACCGGTGCCGGTGATTGTGGTTGGCAATATCAGTGTTGGTGGTAATGGCAAGACGCCTTTGGTGGTTGCCTTGTGTGACCGTTTAACCGCGCAAGGCTTTACTGTTGGTGTGGTGAGTCGCGGTTACGGCGCCGCCACCAAAGCATTTCCGCACACTGTTGATGTCAATGCGCAGGCAAACCTGGTTGGCGATGAGCCGCTGCTTATTGCCCGGCGTACCGGCGTGCCGGTGGTGATTGACCCCAACCGGCCCCGGGGCGCGGCGGTGTTGGTAGAAGCGTTTAACTGTGACGTTATTATTAGTGATGATGGCCTGCAACATTATGCGCTGGCCCGCGATATAGAGTGTGTGGTGGTAGACAGGCGGCTATTTGGTAACGGTTTTTTGTTACCCATGGGGCCGCTGCGGGAAGGTACATGGCGACTGCGCACAGTCGATTATCTGATTGTTAATCAGTCTCAGCAGGGCGTTAAGCTGCCGGCGCACCTAACGGCGTGTAAGCCGGTGCCAATGCAATTGCGCCCAGCTCAGCTGGTAAATGTTAAAAATCCGCAGCAGCACCGTGATATCCGGGAAATGAAAGCAGAGAGTACGATTACCGCATTGGCGGGCATCGGCGATCCGGCGCGCTTTTTTACACAATTACAGGATATGGGGCTTGCCCTTGACCATAAGGTGGCACTGTCCGATCATCACCCTATCAGCGCAGCAGATATTCCTGTTGATCACTGCGTAATAATGACAGAAAAAGATGCCGTAAAGGCCCGTGAGTTTGCTCACGATAACTGCTGGTACCAGCCTGTTGATGCAGTGCTACCAGAGGCTTTTTACATGCAACTCATACAGCAGATAAAGCGCGATGCGCAATGACAATAAAGAGAAGGAATCCCCATGGCATTCGATAAAAAGTTACTGGAAATCATTGCTTGTCCGGTGTGCAAGGGCAAGTTGATGTTCACTGAAAAAAGTGACAAGCCAGCACTGGTGTGTCGCTTTGATCGCTTAGTTTATCCCTTAAATGAAGGGATTCCGGTATTGATTGAGGAGCAGGCCGAGGCGATTTCGTTAGATGAACTCGACATGCTCAAAAAAGGCTAACAGTATGGACTTTGTGGCGATTATACCGGCCAGATTTCAATCGAGCCGCTTTCCGGGCAAGCCGCTGGTGGACATTCAGGGCAAACCCATGGTCCAGCACGTGGTTGAACGTGCCAAAGAAGCCGGTGCAGGCAGTGTTATTGTGGCCACCGACGATGAACGAATTGCCAAGGTTGCGGCGGGGTTTAGTTCGGTTGTCATGACCTCAGGGGCCCATACCTCCGGTACCGAGCGCATCGCGGAAGTGATTAAACGCAATAACATTGCTGATGATACGATTGTGGTTAATGTGCAGGGCGATGAGCCATTTGTACCTGCTGAAAATATTCGCCAGGTGGCAAGCAACCTGGCGGCAAACCCGGCCATGCAAATGGCGACGCTGTGCACCCGTATTCATTCGCAGAACGAAGTGCTTAATCCCAATATTGTTAAGGTAGTATTTTCTGCAACCGGCCGTGCGGTATATTTTTCCCGTTCGGTTATTCCCTTTGCCCGCGATACCATGACCTCTGATCCGGTTACGGTGGATACCGAGTTGTATTACCGCCACATTGGTTTGTATGCCTATACGGCCAGATACGTTAATCAGTACGTTGCATACCAGCCGTCGGCGCTGGAGCAAATTGAGTCACTGGAGCAGTTGCGGGCGCTTTGGTACGACGATGCCATACACGTCGATGTGGCTAAGTTGCCGCCACCGGTGGGCATTGATACACCGCAGGATCTGACTGATCTGCTGGCATCATTGCCGTCTTAAGAAATACCGACCTGAAAAGTGGCTAACCGACTGGCGGTACATTAAGTACCGCGTTAACAGTCCACACAAAAACACAGACCCAGCGACGTTTAGCGGGTCTGTTAAGCCGGTTTATTGTACCGGCGCGGCGTCATCCTGCTGGTCGTCCTGATCTTCCGACATAACGGCCCACATATCATGCTCGTTGGTATGAATAACCTCGGCCCACACCCGTTGGCCGGGACTTACATCATAGACGCCGTTAAGATGAACCACGCCATCTACTTCAGGCGCATCAGCATAACAGCGGCCAACAGCCCCTTCGGCATCCACTGCGTCAATGACAATCTGATATTCCTGGCCGATACGGGCTTTTAAGCGCTGGGTACTGATTTCACTTTGCACCGCCATAAAGCGTTCGAGACGCTGCTGTTTTACGGCTTCGTCAACCGGATCAGGTAAGTCATTGGCTTTGGCGCCTTCTACCGGTGAATACGCAAAACAACCAACCCTGTCGAGTTGCGCTTCACGCAGAAAATCCAGTAGTTCGTTAAACTCTTCTTCGGTCTCGCCCGGAAAACCTACAATAAAGGTTGAGCGAATGATCAGCTGCGGACACTGCTCTCGCCACTTTTGAATACGTTCCAGGGTGCGCTCGGCACTGCCCGGACGTTTCATTAATTTAAGGATGCGTTTATTGGCATGCTGAAAAGGAATATCCAGATAAGGCAGGATTTTACCTTCATTCATCAGCGGTATCAGGTGGTCCACGTGGGGGTAGGGGTAAACATAGTGAAGTCTTACCCACATATCCATTTCACCGAGTTTTTCACATAACTGCTGCATATGGGTTTTAACCGGCATGCCGTTCCAGAAACCGGTGCGGTGTTTGACATCCACGCCATAGGCACTGGTGTCCTGGGAGATCACTAATAACTCATTAACGCCGGCATTTTTAAGACGCTGTGCTTCGTCGAGTACTTCGCCGATGGGGCGGCTCACCAGATCGCCACGCATGGACGGAATAATACAAAAGGTACAACGATGGTTGCAGCCTTCGGATATTTTCAGGTAGGCGAAATGACGAGGCGTAAGTTTAACGCCATGGTCCGGGATTAAATGTTCAAACGGATTATGTTGCGGTTTCGGCAGGTGCTCATGAACCTGATTAACCACCTCTTCATAGGCATGCGGCCCCGTGATAGCCAGCACATTGGGGTGTACTTCGCGGATTTCGTCTTCTTTAATACCAAGACATCCGGTCACAATCACTTTGCCGTTTTCAGCCAGCGCTTCGCCAATGGTATCCAGTGATTCCTGCACCGCAGCATCAATAAAGCCACAGGTATTCACAATTACCAGTGCGGCATCGTCGTAGCTGGGCACTACCTCATATCCCTCTGTGCGCAACTGGGTCAGAATACGCTCTGAGTCGACCAGATTTTTTGGGCATCCCAGGCTGATAAACCCAATTCGGCTGGCAGCATTGGTATTCAATGGATCCTGAACGTTTTTCCTTTCTGCTTCCAGCACTTTAACCGGGGTTTCCAGTGTTGTGGTTTGCTTAGGGATATATTTTTCTACAGTCATTTTTTCACATCGTAAATCGTTATGACGTAATTATATCATTGTTTAACGGTCAGGCTTAAGTATCGATTGCGGTTTTATCGGGCAACGCAAAAGTGCGCGGCAGTGAACCCTTGGCTTACGGTTCAGGACGAATGGATACGTTTTAAAGCGGATAGGTAAATTGTTGCTGCTGCACATCATTATAATTGGTACTTGTTTTAGGCTCGGAATAAAACCACGGGATTGTCAGTAAGTATTTTGTAAATACGGTAGTTTTGAAACAAATTGTTGCATTTTTTAATAGTTTAAAACCACGAGGTTCATCCAGTATTGGCATCTCGTTGTAATTACCGGCTTTATGCTTAGGTTAAAAGGAAGTTAAATGAAGCGCTTTATCATTTGGATGATCACCACCGTGGTTGCGGTTGTAGTGTGGTCAGCGGCCAATTTTTTTGTGACGACGGAAGGCTGGACATTAAAGCGCCTGGCGCCAGCCGGTGATGTACAGGCATTTGAACGCGCACTCACGGCGCAGGCACAGCAACAATTTAAGGGTAATTTAATTTATGCGCTGCTCAGTAACGGCAAACAGGTTGCTGTGCAGTCGATGTCGAAGGGCAAGCCGGTTGATGAACACAGCCGGTTTGGCGTTGCCTCACTGAGTAAGTGGGTAACGGCCACAGCGGTTATGGTGCTGGTGGAGCAGGGTAAAGTTAATCTGGATACGCCGGTATCGAAGTACTTAACGCGCTGGCAGTTGCCGCCGAGTGAGTTTGACAATGAGCAGGTGACTTTACGCCGGCTACTCAGTCATACGGCAGGTATTACCGACGGGCTGGGCCATAACGGATTTGCCCCCGGTGAGCCTGTGCAACCGCTGGTCGAACATTTAACCCGGGCAAACGATGCCGATCCGGGTAAAAGTGGTAAGGTGCAGGTTGGCATGGCGCCGGGAACAAAGTGGATGTATTCAGGCGGCAGCTACAATATTATCCAGATGATCATTGAGGAAGTCTGCGGTTGTTCCTACGCACAGGCAATGCAGCAACTGGTATTTGCCCCGTTGGGGATGATCAGCACCGATTTTACGGTAAAGCGGGATGCGCCGGAACTGGCTACCTATTTTGGCGCTAATCAACAACCCAGAGTGTACCCTAATTACACTTCGCTGGCGGCGACAGGACTCTACACCACCGTGTCTGACCTCATTCGCTTTACGCGTTCTCAGATCCCTGCCAGGGTGCTCGATGAACCGGGTACAAGGCTGCTCACTGATAACACACTGGACACCATGCGTACACCTATTGCACAAGTCGAGGGCCTCGATATCTGGGGGGCCGGTGTCATGCTATTTGCACCAACAAACAGCGATGACTATGTTATTGGTCATGGCGGGCAGTCGCCGTATCTTAACGCGTCGGTGCGCCTGAATCCCGACAATGGCGATGCGATTATCGCTATGCAAACCGGCAATCAGGAAGCGCTGGCCTCTGATTTAGCCACGCACTGGACAACCTGGCAAACCGGTAAACCGGATATGTATATTCTTAACAATAGTGTGCCAGCCATGCTGTTACGTATTGTGGTAGGGAGTGGTGTGATTATGTTGCTGGCAATTACCTGGGGTGTGGTAGGCTATACCCGGCGCAGCAGGCGTCACCCGGCGTAACAGGCGTCACCCGGCGTAACAGGCGTCGATAAGTTAACTACATCAGGAGTGTTGATTGTGCAACACATACACTGCTATTGCCCACAGTCCTGGGATAAAGCATTATTCGACAGGGTTGCCGTATTAATGCAGCAACTGCGACCGCAATACCCAACTGAGACACTATCTGCCCTGCTGGCTCAACAGGTTGATGATGGCTATAAAATGGTGTTGGCACAAAATGCGCAGCACCAGATTGTTGGCATTGCAGGTTATGTGCTCGGCCATAAGCTGGCCTGGGGTCACTATTTGTATATAGATGACCTGGTAGTCGATGAGCATCATCGCGGCCAGCGGGTGGGACAGGCGCTGCTTGATTTTTGTCAGTCGTTAGCCACACAGCACCATTGTGACAGTTTACATCTGGACTCGGGTAGTCAGCGTCATCGTGCTCACAAGTTTTATCTGGGGCAGGGTATGCACATCAGCAGTTTTCATTTTACCCAGGCCGTTAACCAGCCATGAATATTGTGGCATCATATTCCTAATGCTTAAATTACCACTCAATTATTATGATGAGGCCGGCGTTGTGTTGCCGCCGCGCTGGTTTTACTGGATGCTTATGATAGCGTGCAGAGATGTTTTGCTGGTTTGTGCTTTTGCTGCGATCCCGGCCGAATCTGATCGTTTATACCGGCTGTTTTTCCCCCATAGCGACAGTTTATGGCTGCAATTGCTATCAAGCCTGCCGTTTATTGCTGTGATCATTCTGCTGAGTTTCAGAGGGCGTTTGTGGCAGGTGGGTTGTTCCCGGTGGCGTTTGGCTGTGAGACCATTATGTTGGCTGGGGTGCCTGACTCAACTGATGGTAGTGAGCTATTTGCTACAACGCAGCGGCTGGCAATTTGACCTTTATCTGGGCGCCGTCATCGTGTTGTTGGTGGCATTTACTATTATGCTGGTAAGAAGTCGTCATTTGACAGTGATGCTCGATGACTGGCAACAATTGCCTGCGGTAATTGGCGCCAGCGAAAATCAGTAGAGCAGAGGTGTTTATTGATACGGTGAGTTACTGGGTATTATTAGCCAGCGCCTGATCGCAGTAGGCTTTAACACTTACCTGACTGTCGTTAACCAGGCGTTCATAACAAATACCAGCAAAGGCATAGGAGTACTCACCCACGTCCAGCACCACGTAAGGGGCGGCGGGCTCGCTCACATCATAGCGCCACTGGCCGCCAATCAGGCCACGGACGACCTCACCAATGTAGGCACCATAAATATTACATAGCGTAAATACCGCGGTGTCTTCCAGTGCCTGATCCTTGTACCGGTCGATGAACGCCAGCAATAAATCATCAATGAGAGCAATACTCTGCGCACTGTAATCCAGTGACACGCCAAAGGTATCCTGGCTGGTTTCGACCGCGTCTTTAGCGCTTTGCGCCATTAATTCTTCTAGTTCTTGTTGTTGCATATGCGCTCTCCTTTTTCATTATTGTGCGCGACGGGCGATAAAATGTCGAGTTAGCTTACACTGTTGTACTCAGACTTTCGTCAGTTTATTGATTATTCTGCTGGCCGCAAACATGCCAAAGCTGGCGGTGACCATTACCGACGCGCCAAATCCGGATGCACAATCAAGACGGGTACTGCCATCGTCGAGGGATTTATTGTGGCATACCGAGCCATCCGGTTGAGGGTAGCGCAACTGTTCGGTGGAAAACACGCACTCAACGCCAAAGCGGCGCTGTGGGTTTTTAGAAAACCCGTAGTTACGGCGCAGCTCGTTGCGCAGCTTTGCGGCTAAAGGATCCTGTATGGTACGCGCCAAGTCGGCGCAGGTAATCCGGGTCGGGTCAATCTGCCCGCCGGCGCCGCCAACGGTCACAACGGGTATTTTGTTGCGTTTGCAATAATAAATAATGCTCGCCTTGGCACGAACCGAATCGGTGGCCTCAATCACGCCGTCTAATTCTGCATGCAACTGGTCACGAACGGTCTCTGGGGTAACAAAGTCTTCGATGACGGTCACCTCACAGCGGGGATTAATCTGTTTTATGCGCTCCGCCATGACTGTGACTTTGGCTTGTCCCACCGTATCGGTTAACGCATGGATCTGGCGATTAGTGTTGGTCACACAAATATCGTCTAAATCGATAAGTGTAATGTGACCCACGCCGCTTCTGGCCAGCGCTTCAGCACTCCATGAGCCCACGCCGCCAATCCCGATGACGGCAATACTGAGAGTGGCGATGCGTTCGGTTAACGCTTCACCATACAATCGGGCAATGCCACCAAAGCGTTGTTTATCAAACATGTTCAGGCCTTTAAGGGTTGATGTTGTAACCAGGTCGAGTACTATCGGGATCAGCTTAGCATTTTTCAATAGTGTTCCGATGACAGAATGTGATTATGCAATAATTGGCAGCGGTATAGTAGGTGCTGCGGTAGCGTACAGGTTGAGCCAACGCCAGCCACAGGCAAAAATTCGTATTTTTGACAAAGAGCCACACTGCGCGGCACATCAGACCGGGCGCAATTCCGGGGTCATCCATGCCGGGGTGTATTATACGCCTGGCAGTTATAAAGCGCGTTTTTGCCGTGCGGGCCTCGCCGCAACGGTTAATCTGTGTCAGCAACATAATATTGCCTACGAACAATGCGGCAAGCTCATTGTTGCTACCAGCGCCGATGAACTCGCCGCCATGCATGCGCTGTATGAGCGCTGCGTGCAAAACGAATTAAACCCGGTAATGCTTAGTCGTGAGCAAATCGCCCAGCGAGAGCCGGCCATTTCTGCCGTGGGCGGCTTTTTAGTGAAACAAACCGGAATTACAGATTATGCCGACATTACGCGCTGTTTATTGTCGTTGGCCAGCACCGCGAAAAACTGCCGGGTGTTGTACCAACATCAACTGCAAGCGCTGGAGGAAACCTCATCCGGCGTCTATCTGAGCATTAAAACCCCCGATGGGCATCGTCGCGTTCATGCGGCCAAAGTGATTAATTGTGCAGGCATATACAGCGATGAGATTATTCGTCGGCAAGGCCTGGAGTGCGACTTTAGAATGCTGCCGTTCAAAGGTGAGTATTATAAACTGGTGGCTAAATACAACCATGTCAGCCGGCATTTAATTTACCCGGTCCCTGATCCGGCCATGCCATTTTTAGGCGTGCACCTGACCAGAATGATCGGTGGCTACACAACCGTTGGGCCTAATGCGGTGTTAACCACCGGCCGCGAGGCCTATGGCAGCTTGTTAAGTCGTGATGCTGAGTGGTTAACAGTATTTGGTCATGCCGACGTGTGGAAGTTGCTGTGGCGCTATCGTAAGTCAGCAGTGCATGAGTTACGCTCTTCCTTGTCAAAAGTGCATTATGCCCGCTTGGTAAGCCGTTATTGCCCGGGGATCACCGCGCAGGACTTCTTACCTTACCGGGCGGGTATCCGGGCGCAGGCAGTGGACCGCCAGGGCAATCTTATTCACGATTTTAAATTTGTTGAGTCTGCACACACGTTGCATGTGGGCAATGCCCCGTCACCTGCTGCGACCAGCGCCTTACCCATTGCCGATGAGATCCTAAGCAGACTGTTCTAAATCTTCGATTAATCAGTCCAAATGTTACGTTAACCTGTATAAGCGTTGTTATGTTGAAATACACACTAATAAATCTTTTAACAGGAGTGTGGCATGGGGTTGCTTATTGATGGTCGCTGGCACGACCAATGGTATGACACCGATAACAATGGCGGCGCGTTTAAGCGTCAGGCGTCTCAGTTCAGAGAACAAATAACCAGTGACGGAAAATATCAGCCTCAAAGTGGCCGGTATCACCTGTATGTGTCGCTGGCTTGTCCGTGGGCACATCGCGCGTTGATTATGCGCGAACTAAAAGGCCTGACATCGCACATTAGTATTTCTATTGTCAGTCCTGACATGCTTGACCGTGGCTGGTCCTTTTTGCCTTATCCGGGCAGTACCGGCGACACCTTGTACGGTCATCAGTACTTATCTGAAATTTATGTCCGCGAGCAGGCCGACATTACCACCCGGGTAACCGTACCGGTATTGTGGGACAAGCATACCCAGAGTATCGTTAATAATGAGTCGGCTGACATTCTGCGTATTCTTAACAGCGCCTTTAATACGTTAACCGGTAACACCGACGATTATTATCCCGACGCGCTCAAAGCAGAGATTGATGAAGTAAACGAGTGGGTCTATCACGATATTAATAACGGCGTATACAAAGCCGGCTTTGCCACTGAACAAGCGGTTTATGAAGAGGCCGTTTATAAGTTGTTTGCGGCGTTAGACAAAGTAGAAGCGCGGTTAGCTCAGCATCGCTTTTTAGTCGGCAACAATTTAACCGAGGCAGATATTCGCTTATTTACCACGTTAGTGCGTTTTGATCCGGTTTATCATGGTCATTTCAAATGTAACCTTAAACAAATTAAAGATTACCCGGCGATTTACGATTACATGCGGCGTATTTACCGGCTGCCCGGAATTGCCGGAACGACCAACCTTGATCATATTAAACGCCATTATTATTACAGCCATACGATGATAAACCCAACGCAGGTAGTGCCGGTTGGCCCTGCGTATTCGTTATGGAAATGATCACTGCAGGAATGAACAGACTATGAAAAACAGAGGTATTAAACAGAAGGTCACCGGTATGCCAACCCAGGATGGAGCCGGTGTCAGTTTGACACGTATTATCGGTCAGAGAGCGTTACCTAATCTCGATCCGTTTTTGATGTTAGATTTTTTTGGTTCAGACAAGCCCAATGAATACATAGCAGGGTTTCCACCCCATCCGCACCGGGGTTTCCAGACAGTTACCTATATGCTCACCGGTAAAATGGGCCACAAAGACTCGGTGGGTAATGAAGGAATTATTGAAGATGGTGGTATTCAGTGGATGAACGCAGGGAAGGGCATTATTCATGAAGAAATGCCGCAACAAACCGATGGCTTATTAAGAGGGTTTCAGCTGTGGGTAAATTTACCCGCCGCAGATAAGTTGTCGCCACCCGGTTATCAGGATATCAAACCTGAGGCTGTGCCAGTGGTGACATTAAATGAAAACGTCAGTGCCAAAGTGCTCGCCGGTGAACTTATGGGCGAGAGCGGACCGGTGAATACGGCAAAGGTAAAACCACTGTTTTTAGATGTTCACTGGCAACCGGGTATGTCTGTAGATATCCCGGTGACGGCAGGCCACAGCGCGTTTTTGTATTGTTATGAAGGTACATGTGCGATTGATAATGCAGAGGTTAACACCGGTGAGTTGGCAGTATTCGAAGACGGTGATCAGGTGTCGCTGTCAGCAGCCACCGCCGGAAAGGCAATACTGGTCGCCGCAGCGCCCATTAATGAACCTGTTGTGCAATACGGCCCGTTTGTGATGAATACTGAGGCGGAGATCCATCAGGCAATTCGTGACTACCAGCAAGGGCGGTTAACGCAGTAACAGCTCTGGCGACTCTGGATTTTCGTTTGCACGAGCTGACGAGTATTAAAACAGACTATAGTGAAGTTTAATTTTCAGTGCCCCGGTGTCATAGCCATATAGCATTAATACCGGGGCGCAGTTGGTAATTAACGCGCGAACATCTCACCTTATCCTTATGACGAATATTTACCGCGGACGGCAGTCCGTCGTACATTGTTAGTTAATTGCTTTTTACATCAAAGCGTTTTTTACCAGACACATATGAGCCAGCGTAACTGATTTACACAGCGATCTTCGCCACGCTAAGATTGTTACTGCCCGCGCCGGTTAACGACTGACTATCATAAACGCATGAGATATCACCACTACAGTGGTTAAATTCATACGTAAGCGCGTGTAATCCACCACCAGTTCGGTCGGCAGTGTCAGCACCTGTTTGTCATAAAACATAATGGCCAGGTAACTAATACTCAGGGTCGCCAGTACCCAGGGTGCGCCGGCGTGCATTAAACAAAGCCAACCAATAAGCGTTGGTAACATAGCGATGTATTTTTGGTGGCCATCTTTATTACCACTGATTGCGTCATACCAATGGATCCCACCAAAAAACGATAGCAACACCGCTGAATACTGCGTGAAATAAAGAAAAACCAGCGATTGCGGTAAAATCGTCGTAAAGGTTAGGGCATTTAACCCTATAAAGGGCAGCAATCCGGCATATCCAAGTTGTTTAAAGTGCGGGTTCATTGTTCAAAAACCTGTCTGTTTATAATAAATGATTTGTATTTATTACTAATATATCTATTCAGAGGATTAATTAAATACAAGAAGATTGTGGTGTAATAGTTTGAAGGTTGTTAATTGAAATATTAATGTTTAATTAGTGTAAATTAACTGTTAATTTCATAGTTAATTAAATGTTATTTTATTGGCAGAAAAAACAAAAAAGGCCCGATTAACGAGCCTTTTAATTGATTTAACTATTAGCTTATTTAAGCGGCGTGTATTTACGCTCAGTTAAACCGGTGTAAAGTTGGCGTGGACGACCAATCTTTTGTGCCGGATCTGACATCATTTCGTGCCAGTGAGAAATCCAGCCGACCGTGCGAGACAGGGCAAAGATACAAGTAAACATATTGGTTGGAATACCAATCGCTTTCAACACGATACCTGAGTAAAAATCAACGTTCGGGAACAGTTTCTTCTCTGCAAAGTACGGGTCTTCAAGCGCGATGCGTTCAAGTTCCATAGCGACGTCGAGCAGCGGATCCTGTACGTTGAGTTCTTTAAGTACTTCGTGACAGCTTTCGCGCATTACTGTAGCGCGCGGGTCATAGTTTTTATAAACACGGTGACCAAAGCCCATCAGACGGAACGGGTCTTTCTTATCTTTAGCACGGGCAATGAACTCAGGGATGCGGTCAACAGAGCCAATCTCTTCCAGCATTTGCAGACACGCTTCGTTAGCGCCACCGTGAGCGGGGCCCCATAATGATGCAACACCCGCGGCGATACACGCGTAAGGGTTGGCGCCTGATGAGCCTGCCAGACGTACGGTAGACGTTGAGGCGTTCTGCTCATGGTCGGCATGCAAAGTAAAAATGCGATCCATGGCGCGTTCAACCGCCGGGCTGATTTCATAGTCTTCAGCTGGCACAGAGAACATCATATTAATGAAGTTAGCCGCATAGCTTAAATCGTTACGAGGATAAACAAAGGGCTGGCCAATGTTGTACTTATAACACATGGCTACCAACGTCGGCATTTTCGCAATTAAGCGGTGAGCACAACGTACGCGCTGGTCGGCACTGGAGACATCTAAATCACTATGATAAAACGACGACATTGCGCCCACAGTACCGTTGAGCATGGCCATTGGGTGTGCATCGTTTCTGAAGCCATGGAAAAACATGTTAATTTGCTCATGTACCATGGTGTGACGTTTGATGGTATTTTCGAAATCTTCGTATTCAGCTTTGCTTGGTGCGTCACCGTGCAGGAGCATGTGACAGACTTCTAAGTAATTGGCATCACGCGCTAACTCTTCAATGGGGAAACCGCGGTGTAACAACACACCTTTTTCGCCGTCGATGAAAGTGATTGAAGACTCGCAAGACCCAGTCGCCAGGAAACCAGGGTCGTAAGTGAAATAGCCGTGTTTGCCAAGGGCACGAATATCAATCACATCCTGCCCGGCTGTGCCAGACAAAATAGGAAGTTCTATTTCCTTATCGCCCGCTTTCAGAATGGCCTTTTGATCTGCCATAAGTTGCTCTCCTCAGAATTTTCATTATCAGGATGTTACTCAATTTTGAGCTATCCGGTGGGAAAAGTGGCGTATTTGTACTTTATTATGCAGTAACAAGTCAATTTTATTACCCATATTACGCGTAAATATTCGTGATTGTCGAAGATTATACCTGATTAGTCTAGTCCGGGATCATAGTTGTACGTGTGAATAATGATATAAGACTAATGTCCTAATACCACACAAAAAATTGTAATTATACTGGGTCGTGGATATACTCTGGGCTACTTGAATTGACCGAGTTTTTATTCTGTTAATTAAGTAATAAATTATTCACAAAATGTTAACAGCTCAATGGACGAGAACATTAGCATAGAAATAATCAAAATCACTCTGTCAGGACACAACAAAGAGTGGTTTGTCCCTACGGATAAAACAGGCAAAAAATTGTGAAAAAGCAAAGACCAGTAAATTTAGACCTTAACACTATCAAATTTCCTCCCTCTGCTATTTCGTCAATTCTTCACCGCGTCACTGGCGTCGCAATGTTTTTTGCGCTGCTGTTTGTGATCTGGGCATGGGCCGAATCGGTATCATCTCCAGAAGGGTTTGCGAACGTGCAGGCCATGATGGACGGAATTGTCGGAAAGATCATTGCAATTGGTACAGCTTCTGCGCTGACCTATCACATTCTCGGTGGTATTCGCCACGGCATTATGGATATGGGTCATTGGGAAGAACTCGAATCAGGTAACTTGAGTGCCCAGGTCATTATTGGCTTGTGGATTGTACTGACAGTAGTTATAGGGGTTGCGTTATGGTAACTAATCAGGCAAGCATAAAGCGTAATGGTGTACAGGACTATGTATCCTTACGAGCTACTGCTTTTATTATCGCTATTTATACCTTCTTTCTGGTGGGTTTTTTCATCACCACAGAAGAGATTACTTTTGATGTCTGGCAGGGCTTATTCTCTGGTCTGGCAATGAAAGTATTTACCCTCGCTGCATTGGTTTCCATCATGATCCATGTCCGAATTGGTCTGTGGCAGGTGCTAACTGATTATGTGAAGCCAGCCGGTGTGCGCGCAGTCACGCAGTATGTGTTAAACATCATTGCGTTTGTTTACGTCGCCGTTGGTTTGTTTGTCTTGTGGGGAGTGTAAAATGAGTTTACCCGTTCATGAATTTGACGCCGTCGTTATCGGCGCCGGCGGCGCAGGTATGCGTGCAGCACTGCAAATATCGCAGTCCGGCAAATCTTGTGCACTATTATCAAAAGTATTTCCAACCCGTTCGCATACGGTATCAGCCCAAGGCGGTATCACGGTAGCGTTGGGTAATTCCCACGAAGATAACTGGGAATGGCACATGTACGATACGGTTAAAGGTTCCGATTACATCGGTGACCAGGACGCTATCGAATATATGTGTAAAACAGGTCCTGAAGCGATTTACGAAATGGAGAACATGGGGTTACCTTTTTCTCGATTTGAAAACGGCCGGGTTTATCAGCGTCCATTCGGTGGTCAATCAAAAAATTTTGGTGGTGAGCAGGCGGCGAGAACAGCCGCAGCGGCTGACCGTACCGGTCACGCATTACTGCATTTGCTGTATCAACAAAACGTAAAAAATAAAACGAAAGTGTTCAGTGAGTGGTACGCACTTGATCTGGTTAAAAATCAGGACGGTGATGTGGTTGGCTGTACTGCCATCGATATTGAAACCGGTGAAACGGTGTATTTCAAGTCGAAGGCAGTAGTACTGGCTACCGGTGGTGCGGGTCGTATTTACGCATCAACCACCAATGCCCATATTAATACTGGTGATGGCATCGGTATGGCACTGCGTGCTGGTGTATGTGTGCAGGACATGGAAATGTGGCAGTTCCACCCCACCGGTATTGCCGGTGCCGGTACCCTGGTAACGGAAGGTTGCCGTGGTGAAGGTGGTTATCTGCTTAACAAAGACGGCGAGCGCTTTATGGAGCGCTATGCACCGAACGCAAAAGATCTGGCCGGCCGTGACGTAGTTGCCCGCTCGATGATGACAGAAATCCGCGAAGGCCGTGGTTGCGAAGGCCCGTGGGGCACGCACCTTAAGCTTAAGCTTGATCACCTTGGTAAGGATGTTCTGGAATCCCGCTTACCCGGTATTCTGGAACTGTCGCGTACCTTTGCTCACGTTGATCCGGTTAAAGAGCCTATTCCGGTTATTCCTACCTGTCACTATATGATGGGCGGTATCCCGACTAACGTTGATGGTCAGTGTCTGACACTGGATGAAAACGGCAAGGATAAAGTGGTTAACGGTTTATTTGCCTGTGGTGAGATTGCCTGTGTATCGGTACATGGTGCTAACCGCTTAGGCGGTAACTCACTGCTTGACCTGGTGGTATTTGGCCGGGCAACAGGTATGCATCTTGGTGAAAAGCTTGATGAGGTTGAAATTAACCGCGAAGCATCTGAGTCTGACCTGGAAGCGGCAATGGCGCGATTCAATCGTTGGGAAGGTTCCGAGATAGGCAAGGGCGAAGACCCTGTGCAAATTAAGAAAGACATGCAGAAATGTATGCAGCTTAATTTCTCGGTATTCCGCGAAGGTGAGGCAATGGCTGAAGGCCTTAAAGAACTCAGTGAAATCCGTGAGCGTCTCAAGCATGCACGTCTGGATGACAAGAGCGCCGACTTTAATACCCAGCGCATAGAGTGCCTGGAGCTTGATAACCTGATGGAAACCGCTTACAGCACTGCGGTTGCAGCCAACTTCCGCACGGAAAGCCGTGGCGCGCACAGCCGCTTCGATTATCCGGATCGCGATGATGACAACTGGTTGTGTCACAGTGTGTACAATCCGGCAACCGACGCAATGGTAAAACGTGACGTAAATATGGCACCGAAGCTTCGTGAAGCGTTCCCGCCTAAAATACGTTCATATTAAGAGAGGTTAGATCATGCAAGTAACTTTTTCTGTATACCGGTATAATCCTGAGGTGGATAATGCACCCCGGATGCAAGACTACACTCTGGACGTAGAAGAAGGGCAGGACATGATGGTGCTGGACGCACTGTTACTGATTAAAGAACAGGATCCAACATTATCACTGCGCCGTTCATGCCGTGAAGGCGTCTGCGGTTCAGACGGTATGAACATGAACGGTAAAAATGGTCTGGCATGTATTACGCCGTTGTCGGCCCTGGGCAAAGGTAAAATCGTTATTCGTCCGTTACCTGGCTTACCGGTGGTGCGCGATCTGGTTGTGGATATGACCCAGTTCTATACACAATACGAAAAGATCAAGCCGTTCCTGATTAACGACAGTAAACAGCCTCCTGCACGAGAGCATCTGCAGTCACCCGAAGAGCGTGCTAAACTAGACGGACTGTACGAGTGTATTCTGTGTGCATGTTGTTCAACGTCTTGCCCGTCATTCTGGTGGAATCCGGATAAATTTGTCGGTCCGGCAGGTTTGCTACATGCATACCGGTTCCTGATTGATAGCCGGGATACTGCAACAGATGAGCGACTCAACGACCTGGATGATGCCTTCAGCGTGTTCAGATGCCATGGCATCATGAACTGTGTAAGTGTATGTCCTAAGGGCTTAAACCCAACGAAAGCCATCGGCCAGATTAAGTCGATGCTTTTACAACGGGCTGTTTAGCAAAATTACTCAGTTTACTGTTAAAGTAACGAGTGTGTAATGCGAAAATGGCCATCCCTACGGGGTGGCTATTTTTTTGTAAATGGATTCGGGTGAGACTCATCCGACCTGATTATATTTATAGACAACCTAGCAAGGCACAATAATGCAAGAAAGCGTGATGAAAGCGTGGTGGGACTCATCGCATATGGCCGGAGCCAATGCTGCCTATGTGGAAGCATTGTACGAAGCCTACCTTGATGATCCGCAAAGTGTCACCGATTCCTGGCGTAGTATTTTTGACGCTTTACCCAAAGTAGACGGGGTGGAATTAGAAAGTAACCATAGCCAGATCAGAGAACAGTTTAAAAAACTAGCGGCTTTAGGGCCTTTGGCACGATGTAGTACCGGAAAGTCATCAGACACCAGTAACCAGTCGGACGAAAAGCAGGTCAAAGTACTCCAGCTTATCAATGCCTACCGGTTTCGTGGACACCAACACGCCAATCTCGATCCACTTGGCTTATGGCAACAAGAGCGAGTCAGAGATCTTGAATTGTCGCACCATAGTCTTTCTGAAACCGATTTCGATACCGTCTTTAATGTCGGCTCTTACGCAATTGGCAAAGAAACCATGCCATTGGGTGAGTTGTTCAAGTCACTGAACAGAACCTACTGTAGCTCACTCGGTGCAGAGTACATGCACATAACCGATACTGAGCAAAAACGCTGGTTACAGCAGCGCATTGAGTCGGTAGAAGCGCGTCCGGAAGTGGACCGTGACACTAAAATTAATATTCTTAAGGGCCTGGTTGCTGCCGATGGTATGGAAAAATACCTTGGCTCAAAGTTTCCGGGCGCTAAGCGTTTCTCGCTGGAAGGCGGCGATGCGCTAATTCCTATGTTAAAAGGCTTGATCACAGAGGCCGGCACGCAAGGCACCAAAGAGGTGGTTGTGGGCATGGCGCACCGTGGTCGGCTAAACGTACTGGTTAACGTACTGGGTAAAAACCCGTCGGTGCTATTCGACGAGTTTGGCGGCAAGCACGATGAGTCATTAGGCGCGGGTGATGTAAAATATCACGCCGGTTACTCTTCTGACTTCGCTACACCAGGTGGTAATGTTCACCTGGCGCTGGCGTTTAACCCGTCTCACCTTGAAATCGTTAATCCGGTTGTCATGGGGTCTGTCAGAGCACGTCTTGACCGTCGCGAAAATGATGAAGGCAAAGTATTACCGGTGACCATTCATGGTGACTCAGCCATCGCTGGTCAGGGTGTGGTTCAGGAAACCTTTAATATGTCGCAGACCCGCGGTTTCGCGGTAGGCGGCACGGTTCGTATCGTCATCAATAACCAGGTCGGCTTTACCACGTCAAAGATTCAGGACACGCGTTCTACGCAGTACTGTACTGACATTGCAAAAATGGTGCAGGCGCCAATACTACATGTCAACTCGGACGATCCCGAAGCGGTATTATTCGTTACCAAGCTGGCGCTTGATTTCCGTAACAAATTTAAGCGTGATGTGGTCATCGACTTAGTGTGCTATCGCCGTCATGGCCACAATGAGTCAGATGAGCCTAATGCCACGCAGCCAGTGATGTATCAAAAAATTAAGAAGCATCCGGTACCTCGTGAGATCTATGCCGATCAGCTTATAGCTGAAGGTGTGCTGGGCGAGCAGGATGTGAATAAGCTCATGGAAGACTACCGTGCGGCCATGGACCATGGCGCCTGTGTAGTAGAAGAATGGCGACCCATGACCGAACATTCGGTTGACTGGCACCCATTTCTGGGCCACGACTGGGACACGCCGTATGACGGCAGCATTAGCCTTGAGACGCTAAAGCACCTGGGTGAGCGACTGGTTACCTACCCTGAGGATCACAAGCTGCAATCCCGGGTTAACAAAGTGTATACCGACCGTAAGGCAATGTTAGCCGGTGACAGGAAACTTGACTGGGGGATGGCTGAGTTACTGGCTTATGCATCCATTGTTAAGGAAGGCACCAGTATTCGTTTTTCCGGTCAGGATTCTGGCCGTGGTACGTTCTTCCACCGTCATGCGGTATTGCATAATCAAACCGATTCGTCGGCTTATATGCCGTTACAGCATATCAGTGAAGATCAGGCACCAATTGAAATATATGATTCGGTGTTATCCGAAGAAGCGGTAATGGCCTTTGAATATGGCTATGCGACTGCCGAGCCAGAGTGTCTGACTATTTGGGAAGCGCAGTTTGGTGACTTCGCCAATGGTGCCCAGGTTGTGTTTGACCAGTTCTTAAGTTCTGGTGAGGCCAAATGGGGTCGTCTGTGCGGATTAACAGTATTGCTACCACACGGTTACGAGGGACAAGGGCCTGAGCACAGTTCAGCGCGTCTTGAGCGTTTCCTGCAATTATGTGCTGATCACAACTGGCAGGTATGTGTGCCGTCAACACCGGCCCAGGTATTTAATATGATTCGCCGGCAGGTGATACGGCCAATGCGTAAGCCGCTTATCGTTATGTCGCCGAAGTCATTACTGCGTCACCCAATGGCGGTTTCCAGCCTGGAAGAACTGTCTGAAGGCGTTTTCCACAACGTGATCGGTGAAATCGACGAATTAACCGCTAAAGACGTAAAACGCGTGGTGATGTGCTCAGGTAAGGTGTACTACGACTTACTGGACCAGCGCCGTAAAAACGAACAAACCGACGTTGCAATCATTCGTCTGGAACAGCTTTATCCGTTCCCGCAGGAAGAATGCGCGAAGATTGTGGCAGAGTACAGCCACGTCAAAGATTGGGTTTGGTGTCAGGAAGAGCCACAAAACCAGGGTGCCTGGTATTGTAGCCAACATCATTTCTGGCAGGTAATCCCTGATGGTGCCAAATTGACCTATGCCGGCCGACCAGCGTCTGCTTCGCCCGCAGTAGGTTATTTATCCGTTCACAACCAGCAACAAAAGAATCTGGTTGAAGACGCTCTCACGATAAAATAAGGAACAAAGATGACAATTGAGATAAAAGTTCCGGTTCTACCCGAGTCAGTTGCCGACGCCACGATTGCAACCTGGCACGTGAAAGCCGGGGACAGTGTTAAACGTGACCAGAACCTGGTAGACATTGAGACTGATAAGGTAGTACTTGAAGTTGTTGCCCCTGCAGATGGAGTTATCGGTGAGATTATCGATGAAGAGGGAGCCACAGTTCTCGGTGAGCAGGTTATTGCTAAATTAGAAGAAGGCGACGGCGGCAAAGCCAGCAAGTCGTCATCTTCAGATGATAAATCTTCGAAGGCTGATAAAGCAGATAAAGCTGAGTCTAAAAAAGACAGCAAAGACGAAGCGCCGGCAAAAGAAGCCAGCGGTGCCTCGGTTGATATAAAAGTACCGGTGTTACCTGAATCTGTTGCTGATGCCACGATTGCCACCTGGCATGTAGGGCCGGGCGAAAAAGTCAGCCGCGATCAAAACCTGGTTGATATCGAAACAGATAAGGTTGTGCTTGAAGTGGTTGCACCAGCCGATGGCTCGATCGCTGAAATCTTAGCTGAAGAGGGTACAACGGTAACGGCTGAAGAAGTCATCGCTAAATTCACTGAAGGCGCCGGTGCATCAGCACCAGCATCTGATTCAGCAAGCGAAGAAAACAGCGGCAGTGACGACGATGCGCTGAGCCCGTCGGTACGTCGTTTACTGGCTGAAAAAGGTGTCGATGCGGCCAAAGTTAAGGGAACCGGCAAAAATGGCCGTATTACCAAAGAAGACGTAGAGCAGTACCTTAAGTCTGATAGCAAGCCAGCAGCAAGCTCTCCGGCAAGCGAAGAAGCGCCTCAGGCGCCGGCTGGTGAACGTAGCGAAAAACGTGTACCGATGACACGTTTACGTAAAACGATTGCTAACCGTCTGCTGGAAGCGAAAAATTCTACGGCGATGTTGACAACGTTTAACGAAGTTAACATGAAGCCGATCATGGATCTGCGTAAACAATATCAGGAAAGCTTCGAGAAGCGTCATGGTATTCGTTTAGGTTTCATGTCGTTTTACGTAAAAGCGGTAACCGAAGCCCTTAAGCGCTTCCCGGAAGTGAACGCATCCTTAGACGGCGATGATATTGTTTATCATAACTATTTTGATATCTCTATTGCCGTGTCTACGCCGCGTGGCCTGGTGACGCCGGTACTTAAAGATAGCGATACACTCGGCATGGCCGGTATCGAGAAAGGCATCAAGGACCTGGCGATTAAAGGCCGTGACGGCAAGCTGTCGATGGCCGACTTGCAGGGTGGTAACTTCACCATTACTAACGGTGGTGTATTTGGCTCACTGATGTCTACACCAATCATCAATCCGCCACAAAGCGCTATTCTGGGTATGCATAAAATCCAGGATCGTCCGATGGCTGTGAATGGCAAAGTTGAAATTTTACCCATGATGTATCTGGCGTTGTCTTACGATCACCGGATTATTGATGGTAAAGAATCGGTAGGCTTCCTGGTTACCGTTAAAGAAATGCTGGAAGATCCAACGCGTCTGCTTCTGGATGTGTAAGACTTTCGTAGCATAACTAGGTGTGAGCGTGATACTGCGGTATCATTCTCACAGCGTTGGCATTTGGGGACGAATGTCAGCAAAGGATAAGTTGAGCCAGTTATACTGGCTTTCGTTTAAATAAAAATCGGAAAGAAACACCATGAATTTGCATGAATACCAAGGTAAGCAGCTATTCAAAGAATATGGCTTGCCTGTTTCTGAAGGATACGCATCAGATACCCCACAGGGTGCAGTAGAAGCTGCAGACCGTATTGGCGGTGACGAATGGGTTGTTAAATGTCAGGTCCACGCCGGTGGACGTGGTAAAGCCGGCGGTGTAAAGCTGGTTAAAACTAAAGATGAAATTCGCGCTTTTGCTGAAAAGTGGTTAGGCAAAAACCTGGTGACATTCCAGACTGACGAGAATGGTCAGCCTGTGAGCAAGATTTTAGTTGAATCTTGCACTGATATCGCGAACGAATTGTACTTAGGTGCGGTAGTTGACCGTGGTACCCGTCGTGTTGTTTTCATGGCGTCTACTGAAGGCGGCGTAGAAATTGAGACCGTTGCTGAAGAAACCCCTGAGAAGATTCTTAAAGCAGAAATCGACCCAATTGTTGGACCACAGCCTTACCAGGCACGCGAAATGGCGTTTAAATTAGGTCTGCAAGGCGTTCAGGTTAAACAATTTGTACAGATCTTTATGGGTCTGGCTAAGATGTTTGAAGATCTTGATCTTGCGCTGATTGAAATCAATCCGCTGGTTATCAAAGATGACGGTAATCTTCACTGTCTGGATGCGAAATTAGGCGTCGACAGTAATGCAATGTACCGCCAGCCTAAGCTGAAGGACATGAAAGACCCTTCACAGGAAGATCCTCGTGAAGCGCACGCGGCTCAGTACGAACTGAACTACGTAGCACTGGACGGTAACGTTGGCTGTATGGTTAACGGTGCGGGTCTGGCCATGGGTACCATGGATATCGTAAATCTGCACGGCGGTAGCCCGGCTAACTTCCTCGATGTTGGTGGCGGCGCGACTAAAGAGCGTGTAGCTGAAGCATTTAAAATTATCCTGTCTGACGACAACGTGAAAGCCGTACTGGTTAACATCTTCGGTGGTATCGTACGTTGTGACATGATTGCTGAAGGTATCATCGGCGCGGTGAAAGAAGTTGGCGTTAAAGTACCAGTTGTTGTTCGCCTTGAAGGTACCAATGCAGAGTTAGGCCGTGAAGTACTGGCAAATTCTGGTTTGGATATCATTGCTGCAGAGTCATTAACGGACGCAGCAGAGAAAGTTGTTGCAGCGGCGGAGGGTAAATAATGTCGGTTTTGATTGGTAAAGATACGAAAGTTATCTGTCAGGGTTTTACTGGCGGTCAGGGCACATTCCACTCTGAGCAAGCAATCGAATACGGTACACAAATGGTTGGCGGTGTAACACCTGGTAAAGGTGGCACAACGCATTTAGGCCTGCCGGTATTTAATACTGTACGCGAAGCGGTTGAAGCCACTGGCGCAACGGCAACGGTTATTTATGTGCCAGCACCATTCTGTAAAGATTCAATTGTTGAAGCGGTTGATGCGGGTATCGAATTAGTGGTTTGTATCACTGAAGGTATTCCGACTATCGATATGCTTTACGTTAAAGAATACGTAAATGCCAAAGGCGCACGTATGATTGGTCCTAACTGTCCGGGTGTGATCACGCCGGGAGAGTGTAAGATTGGTATCATGCCTGGTCACATTCACAAGCCTGGTAAAGTGGGCATTGTGTCGCGTTCAGGTACACTGACTTATGAAGCGGTTAAGCAAACCACGGACGAAGGTTTCGGCCAGTCTACCTGTGTAGGTATTGGTGGTGATCCTATCCCTGGTTCTAACTTCATCGACATCCTGAAATTGTTCCAGGACGATCCACAAACTGAAGCAATCGTAATGATTGGTGAAATTGGTGGTACGGCTGAAGAAGAAGCGGCGGCGTTTATTAAAGAAAACGTGACTAAGCCTGTAGTGTCTTACATTGCGGGTGTTACAGCGCCTCCTGGTAAGCGTATGGGTCATGCCGGTGCTATCATTGCAGGTGGTAAAGGTACTGCAGATGAGAAATTTGCTGCCCTTGAAGCCGCTGGCGTTAAAACTGTCCGCTCATTAGCGGATATCGGTAAAGCATTACGCGAAGCGACTGGCTGGTAATCACCGCCCAGCGTAGCGTATCGCTACCACGGATAGCAAAAGCCCGCGTTTATCGCGGGCTTTTTTATGCGTATCTGATGAGTTGCAACCACTACTGTTCGGGTAACGCGATATCAAAGTCCATCTGCACAGGCAAATGGTCAGAAAAATGATCAAAGGCAGCACCACGCAGCCTGCCCACCTCACTGACAATTATTCGCTTACTCGCCCACAGGCGATCTAACTTAATTAACGGCAGTTGGCTGGGAAAGGTCCGCCCGGTATCAAGTTGACGATACTGTTTATCCAAACGTTTAAAAATCTTCGTGTTAGGCCACCATTCGTTCATATCACCGCCCACACAGGCAGGTATATTAAAGCGCTGTTGAATATCACTCACCGCGTCATACAGGCAACGGGCCTGGTAGGCCCGCTCTCTTTTTTTGAGGCCTAAATGGGCATTAAGTAAGCTAATTTGATGGTCATTGGCTGATACCACCACCTGTTGCAGGGTTCTTGGCTCACGGTTTTCTACGCTAATGTCGAACTGCTGCCGGTGTAACACCGGGTGCCGGCTTAAAATTGCGTTGCCATACCAACCGTACGCGGTGGTCATGGTTTTTCCCGGAATGAGCTCAAAGTGGCCATTGGCACAGATTGCGGAGATATCGTCGTTGACACCGCGCTCCTGAGGCCGGGTGTCCATCTCCTGCAGCAGCACAAAGTCGGCATTCTGAGCAGCCAGAAACCGCCCAATGCGATGATAGTCCTGTATTCCGTCACGGCCAATACCACTATGTAAGTTATACGAAATCAGGCGATACATTCTTCGGATTCATCCTTTTTCTTCTGCTGTTTTTTTGCTTGATACAATTTTGCCAGCTTTTGTGAACCAAAAATCATAGCCACCCAGAACGCCAGTCCGATCACCAGATAGGTCACCGTTTCTTTTGAGGGACTTTTAAATATTTGCATTATTGAGTCGCCCACCAGACCTTTGGCAATCATTTGAGGAAACATGCCAAAAAATGTCCCGATCAAGAATTGCACCAGGGTAATCGATGATATTCCGGCCACCAGATTAACCAGGCTGAATGGGGCAATGGGTAGCATTCGAATGGTGGCAACCCCTACAATGCCGCTTTCTTTCAGTTTGGCATCCACGGCTTCAACCTTGGGACCACCGAGCTTTCTCAAGCCTGCGTTACCCAGTAATTTACCAATAACAAAGGTTACGCCGGCGCTTAGCAGGGCACCGAGCATACCGTAAACCGGTCCCCAGATAGGACCAAAGATGGCTGCCACTGCCAACGACAACACCGTGACCGGGAAAAATAACAAGCCGCCCACCAGGTACACCAATAACACGGTGGGTAGCGCAAAATAGGTGCCGCGGCTTTCTTCCAGGAATGCCGTAATTTGATCGCCATCCAGCCATGATACGGTATTGCTGATGTAGAGAAGAATGCCCACCAGTACGCTAAGAATAGTGAGTCCCAGCGCAATCATGATAGTGCGACGCCTGGGGTTGGTTATCCAGGTTAGTTTACCGTTGAGACTGGGAATAGGGGGGCCAAGTGGCTTCTCCGGGTCGGAAATACTTCTGAAGACATTTTCCTGCGACGGATCGGTAAATTCATTATCGTCGATTTCGGTCAGAACGTAACCGTGGGCCAGTTGACCATCCATTAATGCCTGGACCGGCGTGTCACTGTCGATAAGTGTGGCGACATCTTCTACGGTGCGCCCAGAATGTTCCGCTAACAAATCGTTTCTGATTAACCGAATGCAGTCACGGTTTTCCTCGTTATTGCCGTGCAAAATCAGATCGACTTCTGTATCCAGTGACATTGAGCGGTTACTTAAGTTCGCTGAGCCTATAATGAGGTATTTATCGTCCACCGCCATGACCTTTGAATGGATCCGTTTGTAGGCCATTTTTCCCTGTCTGTCACGAATCGATGAATAGGTCATCATTGCCCGCCCATCGTCGATGCCGTCTTCAATAATGTCTTTAAAGGCAATACGACTGGCCCAGTAGGCTTCTGATTCGAACAGTCCTTTAGGATCGTAGGAGCTCACAATCATCACATTTAATTTGGGGCATTCCTTTAAGCGTTTGTTTAACGCTTTGGCGATTTCCTCGCGGGTGGCGAACTGATTTTCGATATAAATAAATTCCTCAGCACTGCCAATAACGTCTAATAGCATGTGGCAGACTTCCTGCACGGGCTCCACGTCTTCCATTTCCGGAATGGTGCGGGCAATGGCGCAATCGACATTGGTAAAGCATGGCTCGACCCCTTCTGGCCAGGTTGCCGGGAGCTCGTTATCAGATTCGGTGGTTTCCGCTGTGGGCATTGGGGCCTGTGCAATGCGATCCCAGCGCCAGCGGGCCAGTTCGGCAAAGTGATTCACCAGTGGGCCGCAGGATACAATTTGCACATCATGGAGTGGGCCATATTCGCCATCCGGCCCATCGCGTTCGCTTTCTTCAATCTTGTGATCACGCGTGTCCCAGCGGTGTAATGCTACATCCATGCCGCCTGAAAAGAGCACTTCGTTATCGATAAGTACGACTTTTTGATGTTGTGAACCGCCCATGGGAATTGAGTCATCCAGCAGTGCTTTCACATTGTCGGGGGTTTTGTCCTGCCACACTTCCAGTGCCCACATTTCGCGCTGGTCAAAAAACGCAAATGACGAGTCCCAGCGTAGCAAGTAAATTTTAAGATCGGGGTTTTGCTCTGCTTTCCATTTAATTAATTCACCGATTCGAGAGGGGGCTTCAGATTGCTCTTCATCTTCGCCGTGCAGCAAACGGATACGACTATCAATATCCCAGCCAATGATGATAATTTCTTTCTCTGCTTTGCAAATGCTGGAGTGCAACGCACGATAATAATTAGCACAGTCAATTAGCGGTGTCGCAAAGTTAGCATGGGTTTCCTGCCAACAGTTTGTTTTGGTATCAAAGATTGTTTTTGACGTCATGTTTAACCCCTGTGAGCCGTAGTATTGTCGGCTTTTTCCTGTATAGAGAGGCTTTTGCAGGAATTGTACCTGATACATGGTGTAACTTAAGTTAATGATAATAAAGGTTATATTTTGTTTTCTTTGACGCTTTTAGTGTCTGTGTCCATAGGGTTCAGGCAAAATATTCCCTGATTCGTGTAGGATTTCCAAAAGTGATGCGGTGTTACCCAGAAATTGAGAGTTTTACCAAAGACAGGCAAACACAAATAATACTATGAGGAGAATTGCGGCCTACATTGATAGCCGCTGTGCAATCAATATTGTGATTTTTGTCTGAGCCATTAAACTATCCTCTTTTTAAAGAGAAATATCGTGTACTCAGCCGTTACCATTGGTTTGCAAAATCCGAAATCAGCCACCAACGTCGCCAGCATCTTACGCGCGGCCGGCTGCTTTGGTGTGAGCAGTGTGTTTTATACCGGGCAGCGTTTTGGCTATGCTAAAGAATTTAACGCCGACACTAAATCCTTTCATCGGGTGATCCCGACCATTGGCGTCGAACGCCTGGACACGGTTATACCGCAAGGCGCTGTGGTCGTTGGTGTTGAACTGGTTGAAGGGGCCATCCCGCTGCCGGAGTTTACTCACCCCGACAATGCCTATTACTTATTTGGCCCTGAAGATGGCAGTCTGGCGCCCGATTTAGTCAGGCGTTGTGACGCAGTGGTGTATATCCCAACGTTCAATAGTCTCAATCTTGCCGCGACGGCAAACATCCTGTTGTACGATCGCCTGGCAAAAGGGCAATACGACCGTTCTGACGCTTTCATACGTCAAAGCCGCGATAACAACAATGGTCTGCGGCTTGATTGAGAGAGTAGGACACGCGGTATTTGTGCGCTGTTCATTCACTGCCATTGGCGGCAAACAGGGCAGGCACCTGCAAAGTGGTCAGTGGCCGGTGAAAGTAATAACCCTGATAGGCCTGGCAACCTTGTTGTTGAAGAAACTCAAATTGCGCGGCGGTTTCGACGCCCTCGGCGACGGTTGTTAACCCTAACGTTGAGGCCAGTTCAATGATGGTTGAGCAAATTTTGGCATCTTCTTTTTGGTTGGCGCACTCAATCACAAAGGTCCGATCAATCTTCAGCACATCCACAGGTAGGGTTTTCAGGTAATTAAGCGAAGAGTAACCGGTACCAAAATCGTCGATGGCAATTGAAATGCTGAGTGCCCGTAAGGCTCTTAATACGCTGATACAACGGTCAATGTCGCTTAAAAAGACGCTTTCGGTTACTTCAAATTCGATCCAATCCCCATCGATACCGTGTGCACCCATACATTCATTCAGAAAGGTCAAAAATGTGTCTGACAATAAATGTTTGCCCGACAGGTTAATAGACACTCTGGGTACCTGGCGGTATTGCGCATGCCAGATGGCAAGTTGTTTAAATACCAGGTTCAGGATAAGTTCTTCCAGCCTGATAATTTGGCCGGATTCTTCGGCAACCGGAATAAAGGCCGTCGGTGAGTAATATTCGTCGGTTGCGCTTTGCAGTCTCACCAGCGCCTCCAGACCAATGACTTGACGCATGGCATTCAGTTTTGGTTGATAGAGCATGACAAAGTCTTTTTTGGCCTGAATAGCCTGACGCAGGTTTTGTTCAAAATCGAATAATTCAGAGGCTTCTTTTGCCATACTGTCTTCAAACAGCTTAAAGTTATCCCGTCCGGCCTGCTTGGCCTGATACATGGCAATATCGGCTTGCTGGATCAGTGTCATGGGCAGTCTGCTGGCGTCGTTGGTAATACTGATGCCAATGCTGGTCGGTATCTTTAATTCCCGGCCCCCTAAATTCACCACCTCACGCATTACCTGCAGTATTTTGGTGGCACTGATGACGATGCTGTCTTCGTCATGCTGGCCGACCATCAGGATCACAAATTCATCGCCACCCCAACGCGCGATGATATCGTTTTCGCGCGTCACATTAACCAGTCTGGTGGCAACTTCGAGGAGTAATTGGTCGCCGGCCTGATGACCCAGGGTATCATTGATTTTTTTGAACCGGTCAAGATCGAGAAAGAACACTGATACTGTATCGCTGGTACTCTGAATGCGCCGCAATGCCACTTGTAGTGCATCGAGAAAGTAGGTGCGATTGTACAGGCCGGTCAGTGGGTCACTGTAGGCTAACTCCCTAAGCTTTTCCTGCAACCGGCGTTGCCGGGTGACATCACGTATGTGTAACGTAAACTCATTGCTGACGGTACTGCCAAACGTGGTGCCGGTAATGGTAATTTCGGCAGGAAACTCATCATCAGTAGAGCGTCGTAAGTGAATGCTATTACGCCGGTTAATGAGTAAGCCTTGTGAGTCGACAAATTTATTTTTTAGGCTGTGGGATACTTTTTCCCGGTCTTTGGCGAGGACAAACAGGTCAATAAAGTTCTGGTCCATCACCTTGGCCTGCAAACAGCCAAAAGTACGTTCGGCAGCGGGGTTAAACTCAATGATTTTGCCTTGCAAATTAATGGTGACGATGCTGTCCATTGACGAGTTTAAAATGGCACTCTTACGTTTTTCACTGCTCTTAAAGTCATTTAATGCCGCATCGCGTTCGGTCATTTCAAACTGTACGCGCTCAATAACGCGATTATACTGACGCGCAATCTGGCCTACTTCGGTGAAAGGCTCTTCCGGCACAGGTTGACTAAAATTGGCCTCTTTTTCCTGTGTATCCATAGAGTTAAGCAGATCGAGTAATTCAGTTTTGGCATTGTGCTCGGTAATATTCATACCGACATATTCCTCATGCGCGCTGACCCGCAGAGGGAATTTTCGATTAATTAAATACAGTGCGAGCCAGCTGCAAGTGAAACTGAACACGCCGGTGACGATAATCCCGATGCTCTGCGTCAACAGTTGCTGCCAGAATGCATTGCTTAGCAGAATAATCGCAGGGTGGAACAGTGCCACAGCCAACGTGCCCCAAATACCGGCAAATAAATGGGTCGGTACCACACCCAGAGCATCATCAATTTTGTAGCGAATAAGGAGTTTCTCGCTGCTACTCATGACCACTCCGGCAACGCTGCCGATCACCGCAGCGCTGGCCGGCGTGACGACATTCGCGCTGGCTGTAATGGCCACCAGTCCGGCGATAACGCCGTTCAGCATAAAACTTACGTCCATGTAACGGTGGCTGCAGGAAAATATTAAACTGGCACTTAAGCCGCCAAAAGACGCGGCCAGACAGGTGTTGACTAAAATCGTCGGCACCTGGTCGGTAAGCGCCAGAGTGCTGCCGCCGTTAAAGCCAAACCAACCGAACCAAATTAGTAATGTACCGAGTACCGACAACGGTAAATTGCTCCCGGCGGGAAAAGACGCGTCGCCGTCAAAGCGACCAATCCTTGGGCCCAGTATCAAAATAGCAGCCAGGCTCACCCAGCCGCCAACCGAGTGAACCACCGTGGAACCGGCAAAATCAATAAAACCAATCTTTTCCAACCAGCCCAGATTGTTGGCATTAAACAGTGAGGCCCAGGCCCAGTGACCAACAAAGGGATAAATCAACGTACACAATACGATGGTAATGAGCAGGTAACCACGATAGGTCATGCGTTCAGCAACAGCGCCCGAGACTAACGTGGCAGTCGTACCGCAAAACATCATTTGGAACAAGAAAAAGCTATATTGCCACGGCGTATTATTTGCACCAAAAAAGAACTCGGTCGTACCAAAATAGCCCGAGGCTGACTGGCCAAACATGACAGCAAAGCCAAACATCCAAAAAATTATGGATGACAAAATCAAATCAGACAGGTTCTTAGCCGCCACATTTATGCTGTTTTTGCTGCGTACTTTGCCAGTTTCCAGGCATAAAAAGCCGGCCTGCATGGTAAATACAAGTATTGCCGATATCAAAATCCAACCAGAATCCAATGTAACCCCACGATACGACTTTCAGGTGCTTATGTCAGCCGGTGCTTATGCAATATGCACACCAGTGAACAGGGGGCAGCGCACCGGTGCTGGCAATCAGTGCAGAGCGAGGCGGAAAAATGACATTATTAAAACTGAATACGTATGCACTGAGTTGGTAATTAGCACACTAGCAGTTAGTATTTAATCTTTATTTTAACGAACTATTAACAGACCTGACGTCTCGCTGACGTATGTTGGGTATAGAGTTGGATTCACTATCATGCTAGCAGTTAGTCAATAAATATGGATTCTTTTACTAAGCAAAATAACCAACAGCCGACCCTGTCGTTTTGGCAAATATGGAATGTTAGCTTCGGCTTTCTGGGTGTTCAGTTTGGCTTTGCATTGCAAAATGCCAACGTAAGCAGAATATTGTCTGACCTGGGGGCCGATTTACATTCGCTGTCACTGTATTGGTTGGTAGCGCCTATTATGGGGTTAATTGTGCAACCCTGGGTCGGGGCGGCGTCAGATCGAACCTGGAACCGATTGGGCCGACGCCGACCGTTTATTCTGGCGGGGGCGATTGCGGCAGCACTGGGTATGCTGCTTATGCCGAATGCGCCCTTGTTCGTGGCGATTATGGCGCCGATGATTTTTGGAGCTATTATGCTGGCGTTAATGGATGCCAGTTTCAATGTGTGCTTTCAACCGTTTCGGTCACTGGTGTCCGACATGGTTCCCGTGTCACAGCGTAATCAGGGATACTCGGTGCAGGCATTGCTTATTAATATTGGTGCAGTGATTGGATCGATTTTGCCCTTCGTGCTGACCAACGTTGTCGGCCTGGAAAATAGCGCTAAGGCTGGCGAAGTGGCACCGTCGGTGGTGTGGGCGTTTTATCTTGGCGCTTCGGTGTTGCTGGGCTCGGTGTTGTGGACGGTATTTCGTACTAAAGAATATGCCCCGGCTGAATACCATCGCTACAAGGGGGTCGACTCTGAGCCTGATGACCAACCAACATTACCGCTTGGCACCCGCTTAAAGGCGTTTTTGAGTCTTATCGTGAATATGCCCCAAACCATGAAACAATTGGCGGTGGTGCAGTTTTTCTCCTGGTTTGCTCTGTACATTATGTGGGTATATACCACGCCTGCGATTACTCAGCACATCTGGCACGTGGATAAACAGTGGTTTGATCCGGTCTTTCTGGGCACGCTGGCAGTCATTCCTGCAGAAATAGCCCGGGCGAAAGGTGCTGCCGGTGACTGGGTCGGTATTTTATTCGCTGGTTATTCGGTATTTGCCGCGGTCTTTTCCGTCTTTCTTGCCAGTCTGGCGAATCGCCTGGGACGTAAACGCGTATACAGTTTTTCTTTAGCGGCTGGCGGTGTGGGCTATTTGTGTTTTTTACTGTTTGACGACATGACTGCGGTGACGGTTAACTTATTGATCACTGAGGTCACCGTACCGGTGGGGGCCGTACAACTGTTACTGCCGATGATTGGGGTCGGCATGGCATGGGCTGCTATTCTTGCCATGCCTTATGCAATGCTGGCCGGCGCCTTGCCAGCCAAACAAACCGGTGTCTACATGGGTATTTTCAATTATACCGTTGCTGCGCCACAAATTATCGCTGGTCTGTCAGCGGGATGGATGTTGAATCACATCTTTGCTAATGAGGCCATCTTTATCATTATTATCGCCGGAGTTTCCATGCTTGCCGGAGCTGTGGCGGTATTTTTTGTCAAAGACCATGCTTATGCTGAATCAAACTAATATGAAAGTACCTTTATTCGCCGTTTCGCTGCTGGCTGCTGCACTTGCCTCGGGATGTCGTTCAACACCCGACAAGCCTGTTACTGAAATCTATGGCACCAAGGAGCCGTTTGCTGCCGAGGCCATTTATTTTGTATTAACCGACCGTTTTGTTGATGGTGATGCCAGTAATAATTATGAACAGCAGGGGGGTGAGTACCCGACCTGGCAACTGCGTCTTGACGGACCCGACGGCAAATTTGCCAATGTGGGCTATATGGGCGGCGATCTGCAGGGCGTGTTGAATAACGTCCACTACATTAAGGATATGGGCTTTAGTGCAATCTGGTTATCGCCCATACTGGATAATCCCGACCAGGCGTTTAGTGGTGATGAACAAATTACCTATGGCGGGCAGTTTAAGGACGGCGGTAAAACGGGTTACCACGGCTATTGGGCAACTAACTTTTATAAAGCCGACGAGCATTTGGTGAGTGCAGATCTTGATTACGCGGCGTTTACCCGCGCTATGCGCCAGCATGGCCTTAAAACCGTTTTTGATATTGTTGCTAACCATGGTTCCCCCAGTTGGACCATGCCAGCGGATCAACCCGGATTTGGTGAGCTGTATGACCAACAGGGTAATCTGGTTGCCGATCATATGAACCTTGCCCCGGCGCAACTTAATCCTGACGGCGAACCCCTGCACGCATTTTTTCATCCGTATCCTGATCTGGTTAAATTATCTAACCTGAATGAACATAATCCGGCGGTACAGGATTATCTGATCAACAGCTATTTGTACTGGATAGAGCAGGGCGCAGACGCCTTTCGTATTGATACCATTCGCCATGTCTCCCACGACTTTTGGCGCACTATGGCTGAGCGTATCCGGGCAAAACATCCCCAATTTTACATGTTTGGCGAGAGTTTTCAGTATGATGCCAATTTTATTGCGCAGCATACCTTGCCCAAAAACGGCGGCATTTCCGTGCTCGACTTTCCCATGCAAAAAGCCATGGTATCGGTATTTGAAAATTCTGGCAGCGACTATGCCAGTCTTGATGAGGTACTCTACTTAACGCATGGCCCGTACCACAACCCGTACGATCTGACGACATTCTATGATAACCATGACATGGCAAGAATGAACGCCTCTGATGAGGGCTTTATCGATGCCCATAACTGGTTATTTACCGCCAGGGGAATTCCGGTAGTGTATCAGGGCAGTGAGTTTGGCTTTATGCGCGGCACTGCCGAACACGCCGGCAACCGTAACTTTATTGGTCAGCAAACGCTCGATAGTGCGGTTGATCATCCGATCCGTAGGGCGTTGACAGTTGTCGGCGACATTCGCCGTTCAACGCCGGCACTGCAACGTGGGTTACAATATAATGTGTCACTCAAAGGCGATCATGCGGTGTTTTTCCGCGTACTCGAAGAGCGCGATGTGCAACAAACCGTGTTGGTCATGCTTAACAAAGGCGATGTGCCGGCGCGTTTGACTGCGACGAAATTTGTTGCCGATGGTCAATGGCAGGAGCTGGTCAGCGATGACGTGGTAACGGTCAGCCACGGCGAACTCTCCGCGCTGGTGCCTGCCCATGGGTTAAAGGTGTTTGTTCGCAATCAGGCTATCACCGATGAGGATTTTCGCGCTGCGTTAGTGGCCCGGATGTCTCGCCAGTAAAACAGGGATGTTTTGTGGAGTAGCGATTACACCTGACATCCACAGGACTGCCTTACGATCAGCGTAGCAGGCAATAAATGATCCTTAGTGGGTTGCTCATTAATTGCCAGCAATAGATTCTCCACCAGTTTTTCACCGGCCTGATTGGTATTTTGCTGCACGGTGGTCAGGCTGGGCGTGGTCAGGGCGGCAACCTGTATATTATCAAAACCGACCACGGCAACCTGGTCAGGCACTTTGATACCCGCTTTATGCAGCGTGGCTAACACACCCACAGCGATAATGTCAGCGGCGCAGACAATGGCATCCGGCAGCGGGGCGGCGCCGTTCATTAACCGTTGCGCCGCCGCAGCGCCCGCGTCTTGTGTTGAGATTGCATCCAGCTGAATGTGCGTCGCCTCAGGCGATAAGCGAGTAACAAACCCTTCATAGCGGCCTTGAAATTCAGGTGCCTTGTCGCCAATATCACCAATAAAGGCAAAGCGCCGGTAACCGTGACTTAACAGGTGCGCCGCAATAGATTGGCCACCGCTGACATTATCACAGCCAATGGAGATGCCCGGCGACTCTGCTACCGGCGCGCCCCAACGCATTACATGGGTATGTTGCTGGCGTAATTGAGTAAGCTTGCCGGCATACGCCCGGTAATCGCCATAGCCGAGTAAAATTAACCCGTCGGCTTTATGGGAATCTTCATACTGGGCCTGCCAGTTACTGTCCAAATCCTGAAACGATACCAGCAGATCGTAGCCTTTCGCCGCACAAGCCCGGGTGATACTGCCTAACATTGCCAAAAAGAAGGGATTAACCAGTGAGTCATCTGAGGTAGGATCCTCAAACAATAATAACGCAATGGTGTTACTTCGCTGGCGGCGTAAATTACTGGCATTTTTGTCTACCTGATAATTTAACTGTGCGGCGATTTCCTGCACTTTTTTACGGGTTGCGATATTCACCAAAGGGCTGTCGTTTAAGGCTCTGGATACCGTCGATTGAGACACACCAGCCAGGTGGGCGATGTCAAGAGAGGTTGGCTTGTGTTTCATGGTTATGCTTCTTTTACAGCAATTTAAAATGGTAACTTTTGCTTTTTATTTGGCCAAGTATACATAAATTATTGTCACTGACAGCCAAGTTGTGTTGGTTAGCGACCCTAAGACAGTGATATACTTATTGAATGTGTGAGTGTGGCTGGCGATCAATCGTTTGTCTAGCGTTACTCATTGTTTATTTAACGAACCATTATAATAAGAGGGCATTGCGAATGGCCGAGACTGAACACCGTCCGACCAACTTTATCCGTCAAATTATCGATAAAGACCTCGCGAACGGGGTACACAGCACAATTAAAACGCGATTTCCTCCTGAGCCCAATGGCTTTTTGCACATTGGTCACGCTAAGTCGATCTGTTTAAACTTTGGTATCGCCAGGGATTATCAGGGCACTTGCAACCTGCGTTTTGACGACACCAACCCAAGCAAAGAAGATATTGCTTACGTCAATTCCATTCAGCAGGATGTGAAATGGTTAGGGTTTGAGTGGGCTGGCGAAGCGCGATACTCATCCAACTATTTTGATCAGTTGCATGGTTTTGCCGTTGAATTGATAGAGAAAGGGTTAGCTTACGTCGATTTTAGCGCTCAGGAAGCGATGCGCGAAATGCGCGGTACGCTGACTGAACCGGGTAAAAACAGCCCGTATCGTGATACCAGCGTTGAGACGAATCTGGCTGAGTTCGCCAAAATGACCGCCGGTGAATACCCTGAGGGACACTGTTCATTGCGGGCCAAAATAGACATGGCCTCACCGTTTATGTGTATGCGCGATCCGGTTATTTACCGGATTAAGTTTGCACACCATCACCAAACCGGTGAAAAGTGGTGTGTGTACCCGATGTATGACTTTACCCACTGTATTTCTGATGCGCTGGAAGGTATTACGCATTCACTGTGTACCCTGGAATTTCAGGACAACCGTCGTTTGTATGATTGGGTCATTGAGAATATCAGCATTGATTGCACGCCACGGCAGTACGAATTCTCGCGCTTAAACCTGGAATACACCGTGCTGAGTAAACGTCGTCTTATCCAGCTGGTTGAAGAGCAACACGTTGCCGGCTGGGACGATCCGCGTATGCCTACCATTGCCGGCCTGCGTCGTCGCGGATATACCGCGGGTGCGGTGCGCGAATTTTGCCAGCGTATCGGCGTCACCAAAATGGATAACATGGTTGAAATGGGCATGTTAGAAGCCTGTATTCGCGATGATCTTAACGTTAACGCACCGCGCGCTATGGCGGTGCTGGATCCCATTAAACTGGTGATCGAGAATTACCCCGAAGGTGAGAGTGAAACGCTGGTTGCCCCTAATCATCCAAACGATGAGTCGATGGGAACGCGTAATCTTAGCTTTAGTCGCGAGGTATGGATTGAAGCTGATGACTTCCGCGAGTCGGCCAATAAAAAATTCAAACGTTTAGTACTCGACAAAGAAGTTCGCCTCAGAAACGCCTATGTGGTGAAAGCCAATCGTGTTGAAAAAGACGAGCAGGGCAATGTTACCACCGTTTACTGCACCTATGATGCCGAGACCTTAGGTAAAGATCCCGCCGATGGCCGTAAGGTCAAAGGCGTTATCCACTGGGTTGACGTTGCCAGTGGCGAAGCGGCTGAATTCCGTTTATACGATCGTTTGTTTAATGTGCCTAATCCGGCTGCAGAAGCAGACTTTGTGGAAGCAATTAATCCACACAGCCTGACCATTAAACGCGGTTTTGCGGAGCCTGGGTTGGCGGCACGTATACCTCAGGTAGGCTGTTGGCAATTTGAGCGTACAGGGTATTTTTGCCTGGATCCGGACTCCACAGACACACAGTTGGTGTTTAACCAAACGGTGGGTTTACGGGATACCTGGGCCAAAATTGGTGACTAACCCTTAAAGCCTGTTAATTACAGCATTAAAAAAGCCCCGTTCGGGGCTTTTTTTGGTTAGCGTTGTTGGGCCATTACTTGGGCTGGCAATCTAACGACTCGCCGTTAACCTCGGCACTGTCCGGGCCCATCAGGTACAAGTACAGCGGCATAATATCGGCCGGCGTTTTCAGGGTGTCAGCGTTTTCGGCAGGAAACGCCTTCGCCCGCATATTTGTGCGTGTAGCGCCCGGATTAATACAGTTAAAGCGCAGCGGTTTATTCTTGTACTCATCGGCCAGCACCTGCATTAAGCCTTCGGTGGCAAATTTTGACACCGAATAGGTGCCCCAGAAAGCTCTGCCTTTGCGTCCTACCGAGGAGGTAGTAAATATCACCGACGCACCGGCTGATTTTTCTAACAGCGGCAATAGCGGTTGCAGCATATACATGCTGCTGTTGAGATTCACCTGCATGACTTGCTGCCATTCCTCAACTGAAATATGTGCAAACGGGCTTAAATGGCCAAGACTGCCGGCATTAAATAAAACGCCATCCAAATGCCCAAACTGATCGCTGATGGTATTGGCCATATCCTGATAATGTTTAGGTGTTGCACCATTTAAATCTAATGGCACAATCGCAGGTTCGGCCCAGCCGGCGGCGACAATCGTATCGTAAACCGCCTCAAGTTTGGCAACGGTTCTGCCAAGCAAAATACAGGTCGCGCCAAATTCAGCGTAAGTCAGCGCGGCTTGCTTGCCGATACCATCACCGGCACCGGTAATCAGTATGGTTTTGCCGCGAAGTAACTGCTTTGGTGCGTTGTAGTCGTTCATAAAGTGGGTTTCCTGCTAAACTAGTGGGGTCGGGAGCGTCATGCGTTGCCCGCGCGGATTTGCCAATGGGTGTGATGATACAAAACTCCCCAATCATGTAAACCGATTCTTTTAGCACAGCCATGATGGTTGCATTTTCTGATTAAAAAAGTGTCGGTTCTACAATTGTTTACAATAATATCTTACAAAAACTTAACAATTTTTTGCAAAATCCGCGTAAAGAAAATAATATGTCAATAGCAACTGGTCGTACATGTTCGATTTTTATTCACTGATCTAGGTAACAGGCCTTCTCAACAATGCAGTCGGACAGGCGCTTTTCCAGAATAACAAATATCCGTTTTGTAGGGAGATATAATGAAAAAACTAATCCTTAGCACCAGTGTTGCCTTGGCACTGGGGTTGACCGGCTGCGGTGGCGGTGGTGAGTCCATTGAAGACATTAACAACGAGACACAGGTACAAACACCGTTTTCGCGCATCGTGTTTGATCCGGCAAATGGTAACCTGAATATTCCTAATGATTTATTGATGCTGCCCGGCGACGATGGTTTCTTTGACTATACGTTGAATATACCGGTCAGCGATCCGACTAATTTCAGCGATCCACAAAATGCCTTAAATGTCCTGGACGGCTGGTCAATTCAGCAGCCTTTTGTCATCAACGTAAACACGCCTGATGGTGTGTCGTTAGACGAATCAACGCTGTCAGCGGGTATTCATCTTTATGAGGCAACCCTGGGCCTGGATCAAAGCGACCCTGACTGTGCAACAGCTGAGATACCCTCATCGGGCTGTAAGCTGGGCGATCAGCTGACCTATGGCGTCGACTATGTCTTGTCGCTGGTCGATGATAACACGGTCAGTGTGGTACCTATTAAGCCTCTGAGTGCGGCTACCGGCCACATGCTGGTAATGACAACCGCCTTAAAAGACTCTTCAGGCAAAGCCGTTCAGGGTTCCACGACCTGGGAATTAGTCAGACAGGATATCGATACGTTACCGCTGGCTACCGAAGCGCAGCTGTCGTTACAAACGATTGTAAACTCTTACATTGATCCGCTGCTGGATGCCGGCTACTCTCGTGAAGAAGTGACCTATGTGTCGGCCTTTACCACCCAATCAACTACCGATGTGTCGGGCACTGTTAAACAGCTTCTGATTGCTGATTTAGTCGCGGCTCTGCAAAGTGGCTCCAGCGACTTAGCCAGCGCGTTGCCTGTAATACGTGTTGAGGATGCCAATGGCCCTGATAATGCGATGGAAGCATTGGGGTTGATCAACGATGCCACCCTCGATGGTGCGCTGACCCAGGCGAAAGCAGGACTGCCGGCTCCGGTTCAGGCCGCGATTGACGCTACCGATTTTTCGTTACTGAAAACCTGTGACGGTGTGTTTGGTACCTTATCGGGTAACTTAAGCACCTATTGGGGCGCGCTTAATGACGTTGCTGTGGGTGTGTCACAAGCGTTTGCAGCACAAGCGGGCCCGTTCTGTGCCGCTCAGCGCTACACTGGCTCAATTTCCTTGCCCTATTACTCGGCGGTACCGAGCATGACGAATCCGTTAGCGCCGGTTAATGACTTTTGGCATGCGGCGTGTGACAGTGGCATTGTGCTGGCCGGCGTGCCTCAGGAAGCGTTGCAAAATGCCACGCCAGGACCTAACCATGCCCTTTGCAGCAGTGTTGGTTTAGCTGATTTACGCCTGAACGGCGAAATGATTGACGATCGCCGTAACCTGACGCGCTACAGTCCGATCCCGCAGGTAACCATGCCTGATAATACCCTGGACGTGCAGGTCACCATTCCTGATCCGGCCATTTCTGCTGCGCTGGGTGTCTCAATCAGCAAGCCGGAAAACGGCTGGCCGGTGGTTATTCTGGCCCACGGCATTACCGGTCAAAAAGAGCAAATGATGGCCGCCTCTGGCACGCTGTCGCTGCATGGCATTGCGACTATCGCCATCGACCTGCCTATGCACGGCAGTCGCGGTTTTGATTTAAATGGTGATGGGGTTGACGAACTGAATGCAACAACGGTATCGGTTACCCACTTTATGAATTTAGCAACACTGCCCAGTGCCCGGGACAATGTTCGCCAGGGTATGGCTGACTTACTCGGGTTACGTCTGGGGTTAAATGCTGTGGCCGATTTAACGGCCGCTCAGGCGGTTGACTTAGACGCGAGCAACGTGTCTTTCATGGGGGTGTCACTGGGTGCCATTACCGGTGCTAACTTTGTGGCGCTGGCTAACTCAACCCTGGGCAACCCAATGTTAGATGCTATGTTTAATGTCAAAGCGGCCTCACTGGAGTCTCCGGGAAGTGGTATTGCTAACTTCTTAATGGACTCACCGCGCTTTGGTCCGGTCATTAAAGGATTGTTGTTAAGCGAGTCTTCGCCTGAATTTAATGGCTTTGTAGCGCAAACCTATGGTGATAACCCTACGGAGCAAGACTTAGCTGAGGCGTTTACTGATTTTATGACGGTTATTGATGCCGCCGCGCAGGCACAAATAGCCGCGACATTCTCGCAGTTTACCTTTGCCGCGCAAACCGTACTGGACAGTGCTGATCCATCGGCCTATGCCGCCATACTTGGCGCCAACACGCCGGTTCACTTCATGACGGTGGTGGGCGACGGTGGTGAAAAACTGCCTGATCAGGTCATCCCGGTGGCAACGTCTTTACCACTATCCGGACAAAACCCGATGGCAGCAATGATTGGACTGGAGCAGGTTGTTTCGACCATCTCCGATACCTCGGGCGGCACAGTCAGTGGTCAGGTTCGCTTTAACAGTGGTGCTCATGGTTCGAGCCTGAGCCCGGCAGCTGATCCGGCGGTGACCCGCGAAATGCAGTTACAGCTGAGTGGTTTTATTAAGTCTAATGGCGCTGCACTGCCAGTGACTAATACCGCGGTAATTGCAAACTGAATGTAGCAATAACCTAATGACACCGTAAAAAAGGCCGGCTATCGCTGGCCTTTTTTTATGGCCAGGTCCCCTAAATAGCGCATTGTGTATCGTCACTGCCGTTTAACACTGGTATCATTCGCAGTGAAAAAATAACAATCAAATACTAACCCAGAGGCTGTTGTGGAATTCTTATACGAATACGGATTATTTTTAGCGAAAGCTGTAACCCTGATAGCGTCGATAGCTATTGTTTTAGCGTTGGTTGCCGGTGTTGCAGCCAAACAAAAGCAAGGCAAAGGTCAACTCGAAATTAATTCATTGAGTGATCAGTTTAGAGATATCACACACTACGCTCAGCAGGTCACCATGGACAAGGATAGCCTTAAAAAGCTGGCGAAGGAGCAAAAAAAGCAACAAAAGCTGAAGAAAAAGACCGTGGATGATAAAGCTGGCAAGCTGTTTGTTATCGATTTTAAAGGCTCGATGGATGCTCACGAAGTAGACAGACTGCGCGAAGAAGTCACCGCGGTATTATGTATTGCCAGTGAAAAGGATGAAGTGCTGGTTAAAGTAGAAAGCGGTGGTGGTGTGGTGCATGGTTACGGCCTGGCCGCAGCGCAACTTCAGCGCATTCGGGACAAGGGATTAACTCTTATCGTTGCGGTCGATAAGGTCGCAGCCAGTGGTGGTTATATGATGGCCTGTGTTGCTGATAAGTTACTGGCCAGTCAGTTTGCCATCATAGGCTCTATCGGGGTCTTAGCACAGCTGCCCAACTTTCATAAACTGCTTAAAAAGAATGATATTGATTTTGAGCAGCATACTGCCGGCGAATACAAGCGCACGCTGACGGTGTTTGGCGAAAATACCGATGAAGGCCGCGATAAGTTCCGTGAGGAACTCGAAGCCGTGCACGTGATGTTTAAAGACTGGGTCAGTGAAAAACGCACCAAGCTGGACATTGCTAAAGTCGCGACAGGTGAGTACTGGTATGGCAGTCAGGCGCTGGAACTTGGGCTGATAGATACCATTAAAACCTCTGATGACTATATTATGGATGCAGTCACTGAGCGTGATATCTTTGCTGTAAAGTATACCCAAAAGAAAAATGTCGCCGAAAAATTAGGCATGTCGTTTGCCCAGGGGGCAGAGCGGGCCGTTATGCGTTTAACCAGTCAGTTACCGCAGTGGTTCAGACAATCGTAAATGAGCAAGCACACCAAAGCGAGAATTATTGAAGCGGCCGAAAACCTGTTCGCTGAGCAGGGTTACGGTCAGACATCAATGCGCGAAATTACCGCCCGTGCTAATGTGAATTTAGCGTCAGTTAATTACCATTTTGGCAGCAAGAAAAACCTTATCCAGGCGGTACTTAAACGTTACTTTGATGTCATGATGCCGCAGATTGATGAGGCGCTTGAGGTACTGGTGCCCAGTGTGGGCCGGCGCGGAGTGGATCAGGTACTCCAAAGCCTGATGGCACCGCTGATTAATTTGAATGCGGTCCGGCCCAATGGCACCGAAATGTTCGTGCAGTTATTGGGCAAGGGGTATACCGAGTCTCAGGGGCATTTGCGTACATTTATTATGAGCAGCTACGGTGCCACGGTTCACAAACTGTTGGCCATGTTGCGAACCGCATTACCCGCGGTACCGGCCGATGAGTTATTCTGGCGTTTGCATTTTGCCATTGGCAGTTTTGTATTTTCAATGGCCTCCAGTCAGGCGCTCAAAGACATCGCCAAGGCAGATTACCAGCAGGATATCGACATTGCAGACGTTATTGCACATTTGGTACCGTTTGTGGCCCAGGGCATTAGTGGCGAGTGTTATCAAATTGAGGACTAAAGCATGTTAACGACCCAGCTGGTCGACTATCTGAATCAGCAATTAAATGTGGCGGCGATTAAAGATTATTGCCCCAACGGCCTGCAAGTCGAGGGCAAAGCAGACGTTAGTCACATCGTTACGGGAGTTACGGCGTCACAGCAACTCATCGACGCCGCAATCGCTGCAAACGCCGATGCCATACTGGTGCATCATGGCTATTTCTGGAAAGGCGAAAATGAAACCATCGTCGGCATGAAAAAGCGCCGTATCGCCAGCCTGCTTGCCCATGACATCAATCTGTTGGCCTACCATTTACCCATCGATGTTCACCCTATGTGGGGTAACAACGTACAGTTAGGGCAGCTGTTTGGCCTTGCTGACTTAGAACCTCTGGCCGGCACCGGGCCAGAGGGAATTGTTTATACCGGCACCACTGATATGACGTTGTCACACTTTGCGACACACGTTACCAGGGCGTTAAACCGTGAGCTGGTGGTCTGCGAAGGAGCCGCTGACAAAACCCTGCGTAAAGTTGCCTGGTGCACCGGCGGTGGTCAAAGCTTTATTGAGCAAGCTGCTCTGGCTGGTTGCGACGCGTTTATCAGTGGCGAAGTGTCGGAGCAGACGATTCATGTGGCGCGGGAAATGGACATTGCGTTTATCGCTGCGGGTCATCATGCCACCGAGCGTTACGGCGTAAAAAGTATTGGTGAGCATTTATCCGCTGAGTTTGGCCTTAAGGTCAGCTTCATTGATATTGATAATCCGGCTTAAGAGCGCAGTGTGTGAAAGATCAATCTTTTGACGGCCTGGCGCAAAAATTTGACCGCAACATTTACGGTACCACCAAAGGCCGTCTTCGCCATGAGCTGCTATGCGCCGCGCTGAGTGAACATCTTGCGCCACTCGGCCCGCAAAAAATTATCGAGCTCGGTGGTGGTACGGGGGTAATGGCCGACTATTTAGCTGGCGCAGGACATCAATTAACCCTAACCGATGTGTCGGCTGAAATCCTGCATCTCGCCCGGCAAAAATTACCCGCTGACATTACCATTCAACAGGCTGATTTGTTCAGTATTAACAACCTTGCCGATTATGATGTAGTGGTATGCCATGCTGTGCTCGAATGGCTGGCAAAACCCTATGATGCACTGGCTCATATTGCCTCACAGATGCCGCCCGGCAGCTTCCTGAGTTTAACGTTTTTTAATCGGGATGCGGCGATTTTTGGTAACGCCTTATACGGTAATTTTGACTATATAGCCCGTGATATGAAAGTTAAAAAACAGGTACGGTTAAATCCACAGCAGCCGTTGTCGCCAAAAGAGGTATTGGCCGCCGTGGAGAAGCTTGGTTTTCGGGTTGAGGGTAAGCGAGGCATTCGTTGTTTTCACGATTACCTGCGCGAGCGCGATATGGCCAGTAGTCACTACCAGCAACTACTTGAACTGGAATTCCGCTACCATCAGCAAGAGCCTTACTTATGGCTGGGTAAGTACTTTTACTTATGGCTGGTTAAAGAGATCTGAAACAGTCTTTTTAAGCGTCAGCGCAATACTGGATCAGCTATCCATTGGGTTGACTAAAAAGCGGTTTTTGTCGGCTTTTCCCTGCGCAAAATGGATGATGTTTTGCAATGTTACCTCGGCAATCTCTGTGAGTGCTTCGACGGTAAAAAATCCCTGATGGCCTGTGATGAGCACATTATGAAAGGTCTGTAATCGCTCAAAGACATCATCCTGAATGATTTCGCTGGAATGATCGCGAAAAAACAACTCCGACTCCATTTCGTAAACATCAAGACCAAGATAGCCAATTTTGTGAGTTTTCAATGCATTAATCACCGCACCGGTGTCGATCAGGCCGCCGCGTGAGGTGTTTATAATCATGACACCATCACGCATAGCCGATAACGAGTCCTGGTTTATCATATGATAGCTCTGCTCATTAAGCGGGCAGTGCAAACTGATGACATGGCATTCACTGAACAAGGTTTCAAGGCTGGTGTACTGCACGCCTAAGTTTTCGAGTTCTGGGTTGGGATAGGGATCGTAACAGTAAAGCTGACAGCCAAATCCCGATAATAAGCGCACCAGTGCGGCGCCGATATGGCCGGTACCGACTACGCCGATCTTTTTGTCATGCAGGGTAAAACCCAGTAATCCGTTAAGATTAAAGTTACCTTCGCGTACCCGATTATAGGCCTTATGGGTTTTGCGGTTCAGCGTCATCATTAACGTCAGTGCATGTTCGGCGACAGCTTCGGGAGAATAGGCGGGTACCCTTGATACCGCCATACCCAATGATTTTGCCGCGTCAATATCGACATTGTTATAGCCGGCACAGCGCAGCGCAATATGGCCGACCCCTTGCTGTTTTAGTTGCTCAAGGATGGCGGCATCTAACTGATCGTTGACAAACGCACAGACGACATCAGTGTCCTGGCTTAGTGCGGCGGTATTGGCGTTCAGCGTGGTTTCAAAACTGGTTAAGTTTACCTGAGAAGATAGCGTATGCTGGCTAAACGATTTAATATCGTAAGCTTGCGCACTGAACATGGCGACGCGCTGACAATTTTCCATAGTAACGGTCCTTGTGGTGGGTTCGATAGTTCAACCATCTTATTCGTCGCTGGCGTTGAACGCCAGTGAAGTTTGTGCCACTGCCACGGTTCGCCGTGTCAGCGTCAGGCATAACCAATTTTAATAAAGAGTAGTTAACATGAAAGTGAGTTTTATTGGTCTGGGGGTGATGGGATTTCCCATGGCGGGACATCTGCAACAACATGGCTTTGACGTGTGTGTTTACAATCGCACCAGCGCAAAAGCGAATGCGTGGCAGGCGCGTTTTAAGGGACGGGTTGGTACAACGCCCGCTGCCGCCGCCAAAGGTGCTGATATCGTTTTTGTGTGCGTAGGTAACGACGATGATGTCAGGCAGGTCGTTTACGGTAACGACGGCATACTCAGTGCACTGGTCGCCGGCGCCGTATTGGTTGATCATACCACTGCGTCCGCTGAACTGGCCAAAGAATTAGCCGGGCGCTGCGCTGCGCAGCAGGTGGACTTTTTGGATGCTCCGGTCTCAGGGGGGCAGGCGGGCGCCGAGAATGGCCAGTTGACCATTATGGTCGGGGGTGAGCAGGCAGTGTTTAATAAAGTAAAGCCTGTGATGGATGCTTATGCCAGACACAGTCAGCGAATTGGTGGCTGCGGCAGTGGCCAGTTAGCTAAAATGATGAATCAGATCTGTATTGCGGGTATTGTACAGGGATTAGCGGAAGCGCTGCATTTTGGTCAGCAGGCAGGACTTGATTGCGCCACGGTCATTGAGGTCATTAGTAAGGGGGCAGCGCAGTCCTGGCAAATGGAAAATCGCGCCACAACCATGCTCAATGGCGAGTACGAATTTGGCTTTGCGGTAGACTGGATGCGTAAAGATCTGGCTATCGCTCTGGCAGAGGCGCGGCGCAACGGTTCTACACTGGCACTAACAGCATTAGTGGATCAATATTATGCTGATGTGCAAAAAAGCGGCGGTGGCCGCTGGGATACGTCAAGTTTGCTTACGCGCCTGACCCGCTAAAAAGCGCCTCAACGGGGGCCCGGCTTGCCCCGGTCACCGCTAGCGCCGGAGGTAGACTTGCCGTGGCTGGTGTTCAGGTGCGGGTAGGTCGACTTCAGGCGCTCAAAACGTTGCGCGTTACTGCTTGATAATTCGCTCCCGCTAATCAGCTCTGTCAGGGCTGACGCTGATACGTTGCGATACCATGACTGGCCTTCCATTAACATTGTTTGCAGCATGTTAAGTGCAAATGCCGGCATATCCGGTTGTAGCTGAAGTGCATGGTAAAAGGCGTTGAGCGCTTGCTGGTAGGCTTGTTTAACAAAGTGCTGCTGTCCTTGTTCGTTGTACTTTTCGGCGCGATTCTGCGCCATACCGGTACTGTGCTCAGCGCTCAACAGCTGACTTTGTATTGTTTGATATTCGGAAGGAAGCTCACTGAACTCATTGTTAACACTGACCATGTCCAGTAACGTCGCTGCCTGGTCTGCATTGCCTAGTGCGTTGTTAACCAGCGCCGCTGTGATCAGGGTACTCGCTGGCGTGCGGCTAAACAGCGTCATATGATCGTGGGCGGTTAAATCGCGCGCTTTATCCAGTTGATCTTCCAGTATATAGCTGTGGGCTAACAGATAATCGTGGCGCTGGCGAGACTGCATATCGTTTTGACTTCGTGCGGCCACACCTACCAGTTTGCGCGCCTGTAATAAGCTTTCAGCCCGATTATTGACCGGACTGTTTTGCGCAATACTCAAATAAAATTCAGCCAGTTCAAAGGTGAACTCATCGAAGCGTTCCTTGGTGGAGCGGTTATATTCACGCTTTTTCTGGTACAACTCGATACTTTCAAGCACCCGGTTTAGTTTTTGATAGGTGAGTGATTTCAACCGCGTTGCCGGCAGGCTCAGTTCGCTGTCCTTGATGTGATCCAGGTAATACTCGGCGGTATCATACTCCGCCTGCTCAAACGACAGACACGCCAGCCATTCAAATGCTTTATCGCGGGTGAGCATTGCGCCACGCATGTTATCCAGTGAAGCCTGACAATCATCCCAGTTGCCCATCAGAAACTGGCATTTTAATTTACCCCATTGGGCCCACAGCACTTTATCTGACTTAGCCAGCACATTTCGGTAGATTTCGACGGCTTCGCTATAGCGACTCTGTTGCATCAGTAATCGCGCCAGCAGTCTTTCGAGATCTGCGCTGACCCGCGAAGGCTTGCCACTGGCAAGTAGTTTGGTTAACTGCTCGATGGCTTTGTCATAACGCTCATTATCGATATTCTTAAGCGCCTGCGCCGCTTGTTGTCGGTAATCGAGGTAATGTTTCACTGCGCGACGCAAACTGTTTATCGTGTAAGGTTTAATCAACAATAAGTCAGGATGAACATCAATGATTTGGCCGATGGTTTGCGGCAGACGATCCGCCGTCAGAAACATAATGCCAGTGCTGGGGCGAATGTATTGATTTTGTCGGAGTAATTGCACCCATTCTACGCCGTTGCGGTTTTGACCCAGATTAAAATCAAAAATCAGTACTTCAAAATTCTGTTTTCTTAATGCGCCTTTAAGCTCGTTACCGGTGCTAAAACTACTGACATCCAAATTACCGAGAGTGAGAAGGTGGTTACGAATTGTGCTTCTGGCTGTTGCATTGTCTTCAACAATTGCCACTCGAATTTTTTGCACGCTCTCTTACCCACAGGACATCTTATATCAATAAGCATATCAGGCAGCGTGGCTAATAGCAGCTAATTATCAGCTGTTGGCGCAATGTTTTACGTAAATGTCACATTATATTTACATTGTAACGGTACGTAATTTCGGCCTAACGTTTACGTAAAGGGAGTCCTGCTATAGCGTTAGTAAAAAATACCAACAAAAGAGAACAACGATGCCTCAGGTGAAACTGCTAATTAATGGTGAATTTATAGCGTCTGCTTCGCCGCGATTTATCCCTGTGACAAATCCGGCCAGCGGTGAAGTCATTGCCAATGTGCCCGACGCACTCCCCGAAGAGACAGAACGGGCGGTTCAGGCCGCTAAAGCGGCGTTTAAAGACTGGCAACGGGTGCCGGTGACTGAGCGTGCCCGAGTAATGATGCGCTACCAGGCCATCCTGAAGCGCGAACAAAAGCGTATTGCTGAGGTGCTGGCAAGTGAAACCGGCAAAGTATTCGATGACGCCATGGGCGATGTATGGCGAGGCATTGAAGTTGTCGAACAGGCCATGAATGCGCCGTCACTGATGATGGGCGAAACGGTAGAAAACGTTGCTCGCGGCATCGATACCGCCAGTTACATTCAGCCCATTGGCGTGTGTGTGGGCATTACGCCGTTTAATTTCCCGGCGATGATCCCGCTATGGATGTTTCCGCTTGCGGTAGTGTGCGGCAACACCTTTGTGCTTAAACCGTCAGAGCAGGATCCGCAAACCCCTATGTTACTGGCGGAACTGTTTGCCGAAGCCGGCGCACCGCCGGGGGTTCTCAATGTGATCCACGGTGGTCGTGAGCCGGTCGACCAACTGCTTAATCACCCGGATGTCGCGGCCGTTTCCTTTGTTGGCTCAGTGCCGGTTGGTCAGCATGTTTACCGTACCGCTACTGACAATCTCAAGCGTGCCCAGTGTTTTGCCGGGGCCAAGAATCATACTGTCGTGATGCCTGACGCCAATAAACAGCATGTAATCAATAATCTGGTTGGCGCATCGGTCGGGGCCGCGGGGCAACGCTGTATGGCTATCTCGGTTGCTGTTTTTGTTGGCGAGTCGCAACAGTGGATTGACGAACTGGCGAAGAATATCGCCGACGTTAAACCCGGGTTATGGCATGACAGCGAAGCGGGTTTTGGGCCGTTGATCAGCGCCGCCGCTAAGCATCGGGTGCTTGAGCTGATTGCCTCGGGGAAACAGCAAGGCGCAAACTGCGTCGTGGATGGCAGCGACTTTCAGGTTGAGGGCTTTGAACAGGGACACTGGATCGGACCAACGGTTTTTCGCGATGTAACAACTGATATGCGCATTTATCAGGAGGAAATATTTGGTCCGGTGCTGTGCTGTATCAGTGTTGATACGCTTGATGAAGCTCTGGCCCTGGTCAATGCCAACCCGTATGGGAACGGCACGTCAATATTTACTGCCAGTGGCGCGGCAGCGCGTAAATATCAGTCCCAGGTTACGGTTGGCCAGGTGGGTATTAATGTGCCCATTCCGGTGCCCTTGCCATTCTTTTCGTTTACCGGCTGGAAAAACTCTTTCTTTGGCGATTTGCATGCGTACGGTAAGCAGGCGGTACGGTTTTATACCGAGACCAAAACCGTAACGTCCCGTTGGCCGGAAGACGACATTCCCAGCGGTCCTAATTTAACCATTTCGCTGCGCTAAGGAGACACTGATGGACTTTAATCTTACCGAAGATCAGCAGGCCTTTGCTGATGTTGCCAGCCAGTTTGCGGCGGCTTCACTGGCTCCCTACGCGGCCGAATGGGATGCCACCCATACCTTTCCGCGTGACACTATCCGTGAAGCTGGCGAGCTTGGCTTTTGCGGCCTTTACACCCCGGAGGAGGCTGGCGGCTTGGGGCTAAGCCGGCTCGATTCGTCGATCATATTTGAGCAGCTGGCCATGGGATGCACAACAACCACTGCGATGCTGACTATTCATAATATGGCAACCTGGATGATAGCTACCTGGGGCCGTAAAGAAGTAAAAGATAAATGGGTTGCAGACTTAGTCAGTGGCGAAAAACTCGCCTCATACTGCCTTACTGAACCGGGCGCCGGTTCCGATGCGGCAAGCCTTGCTACCCGGGCGGTTAAGCACCAGGGCAGTTACCAGTTAAATGGCAGTAAGGTGTTTATTTCTGGTGCCGGTAGTACGGACATGCTGGTCGTTATGGCGCGCACGTCAGACGATGGCGCGAAGGGTATTTCTGCCTTTGCTGTACCGGCTGACTTGCCGGGTATTATTTACGGCAAAGCCGAAGAAAAGATGGGCTGGAACGCCCAACCCACGCGCATGATCACTTTTGATAACGTCACGGTTACCGCTGAGCACCTGTTGGGGGAAGAGGGGCAGGGCTTTTCGCTGGCCATGAAAGGCCTCGACGGTGGTCGCATTAATATTGCAACCTGCTCGGTGGGTACCGCTCAGCAGGCATTAAATACCGCCCGCGATTATATGCTCGAGCGTCAGCAGTTTGGTAAGCCACTGGCCGCTTTTCAGGCATTGCAATTTAAACTGGCAGATATGAATACGCACCTGGTCGCGGCGCGTCAGTTAGTGAGAATGGCCGCGTTCAAGCTTGATAACAACGATCCGCAGGCAACGGCATATTGCGCAATGGCCAAACGCTTTGCCACCGATACAGGTTTTGAGGTGTGTAATGAGGCACTGCAAATCCATGGCGGCTACGGCTATATTAAAGAGTACCCCCTGGAGCGACACATGCGCGATGTTCGGGTCCACCAGATACTGGAAGGGACCAACGAAATCATGCGTTTAATTATCAGCCGTCAGGTGTTACAGGAAGGCACCGAGTTACTGTAGGAGAGCATTGTGACAGATAAACTGATTTGCACCGAAATCAAGACAGCCTGTGGCCGGGTCATTGGTCATATAACGCTAAATAAACCCAATGCGCTCAATGCCCTCGACCTTGATATGGCGGTTGCCATGCAGGCAGCACTGGATAAATGGCGTACCGATGAGCAGGTGCTATTTGTGGTGTTAAGTGGCAGTGGTAATAAAGCCTTTTGCGCCGGTGGCGACATTGTCTCGATGTACCGGGCGATGCAGGAAAATAAAGGCGCGGTGCCTGACTTTGTGGAAGCGTTTTTCACCACTGAATACCGCCTTGATTACACCATACACCGTTACCCTAAGCCGGTTTTGGTATGGGGCGATGGCATTATTATGGGCGGCGGGACCGGCCTGCTTGCCGGTGCCAGTCACCGTATTCTGACGACTTCTACGCGACTGGCAATGCCAGAAATTACCATCGGCTTATATCCGGATGTCGGCGCCAGTTACTTTTTACCGCGGGCGCCCGGTTTCAGTGGCTTGTTTTTAGGCTTAACCGGCGCTGCCGTGAATGCGACAGACGGCGTCTATATTGGCCTTGGCGATTATGTCTTTGAAAGTGCTTCGATAGACAGTGTTATCAGCGAGCTGGCCAGTCTTAACTGGCAACCGGTTACAGTAACCGAACAGCTCTCCTCTTATTGTGAAACGCAGCAACTTAACAGTATGCAGCGCCCGATGGGCAAACTGGCAACCCACCGCTCGTTAATTGATAGTCAGTTAATCCGGTGTAAGGATGCAGCGCAGGCAGTACATGCCATCGCCGCGCTCAGTGCAGAAGATGACTGGCTGCAAAGTGCGCAACGCAATTTGGCAAAGGGTTCGCCGATTACCATGCATTTGGTTTGGGAGCAGTATCAGCGAGGCGCTGAACTCACGCTGGAGCAGTGTTTCGCGATGGAGCTGACCATGTCCTGTCGGTGTGCTGAGTCGGGTGAGTTTGCCGAAGGCGTCAGAGCGTTATTAATCGATAAGGATAACCAGCCGGCGTGGCGCTATAAGGCAGTCTCTGATGTCCCTGATGCGGTGGTCGCGCGTCATTTTGACAGTCTCTGGCAGTCCCATCCGCTGGCTAACTTAGGAGAAGTATCATGAGTAAGATTGCATTTATAGGTTTAGGTAATATGGGGGCGCCGATGGCCCATAATTTACTTAAACATAAGCAGCAGGTTAGCGTCTATGATCTGTTGCCTGCGGCCGTTAGTAAGCTGGTGGATGCCGGGGCAACAGGTGCCGCATCGCCCCGGGAGGCGGTAGCCGATGCTGACGTTGTGATTACAATGCTACCTGCGGCGAGCCATGTTACGTCGCTCTATTTAGGCGAGGAGGGGCTCATTACCCGGGTGGATAAGCGCGCGTTGCTTATCGATTGCAGTACAATTGATGCACAAAGTGCCCGGCAGGTTGGCATGGCGGCGCAAGAAGCCGGGGTGAGCTTTATTGATGCGCCCGTGTCAGGCGGTGTTGCCGGGGCAACTGCGGGGACACTCACGTTTATAATGGGCGGCGCCAGCGACGATGTGGCGCGTGCGCGCACTGTGTTGCAGTACATGGGAGCAAACCTGTTCCATGCCGGGGACCTTGGCGCCGGACAAATTGCCAAGCTGTGCAATAATATGCTGCTGTCGGTACTCATGGCCGGTACCAGCGAAGCACTGCAACTGGCAGTCGCCAACGGGCTTGATCCCAGCGTGATGTCAGACATCATGCTGCAGAGTTCGGGCTGTAACTGGGCGTTACAAAAATACAATCCGTGTCCGGGCGTCATGGACAACGTGCCCGCCAGCAATGACTATAACGGCGGCTTTATGGTTAAGCTCATGAATAAAGACCTGACCCTGGCGATGGAGGCCGCTGCCCAGGTGGGGGCCGCAACGCCCATGGCGGCCACAGCGCAGTCGCTTTATCGTTTGCATCAGCGCGGCAGTGGCAATGACGTGAAAGACTTTTCCAGTATCTATAAACTGTTTGAGTAATTTTCTGACCGGCAACACCGCACAGATCGCAAGCGGTGTTGCCGGCGCTGGACGCCGTTATTGCGCGACGTTATTGCGAGAAGCGTGTCAGATGCTTAATGGCCCGGCTGAGCAAGTCGACGTTGAGCGTCTCATCGCTACGCATGTTGCTGCTGATTTGAGTAATGTCGTAACTGCCGTTACTGAGTACTTCGATACGTTGGTCGTTGTAAATCACCACGATTTTTTCACCTGACGTACTCACCAGCCAGTCACGCTGGGGTTGCAATAAGTTTTGCCCGGTTGAATAGTTTTGCGGCTGTGCGGAACAGCCCATCGCGTGCAGCAATGTGGGCACTAAATCTTCGTTGCTGGCTAACTCACTTTGTAGCGGCATATTGGTATATAAAGTGCCTTTGTCTTGCTGATAACCGGTTGCAACAAGTACCAGTGTGCGTGTCAGATCGCTGCGCCTGAGTAACCCGGTCAACGTTTCTGCCGTGCCAAATGCCACCGTGATATCGCTATCCTTGTTAGGCTTATCGGTAAAGTTGAGCTGCTTGTACGCTGCCAGTTGCGCCGATTCAGATGGCATGTAGAGCTGAGTTGATAATCCGTAAGCCTGAGCCAAACCCAACAGCACCGGTTGCTTGTTCTGTAAACTTTGTTCATACAGTTCAGGCAGGCCATATAAGGTACTTACCACCAGGCCGGTGAGGCTCGTTGAGGTAGTAAAATAGTTGTCTATTTGGCGCATATCGGCGTTTTTCATAGCGTTGCTAATATCGCCGTTATCGGTTTGTACCAACAGCAACGCCTGTTTACCGGGTTCCAGTGCGCAATATACCGGCGCAGAGGGATAGCTCATCTGGTAAAAGTCGGGATCAAACTGTAATTGTTTGCGCTGTTCGTAACGTTCAATATCCAGTAAGCCGTAGCGCGACATGGTGGTTTTGGCCGTGGCCGGATAAGACAGCGGAAACATGTTGTCCTGTTTGATGATAGGCTGATAAAGCTGAGCATCGGCCCACACATGAATGGCGTGACCAGATACAAAGCACACCACAAAGAAACTCACCACACGACGGCCAATACGATAATGAACGAGGCGGTCTATGCGTTTCCAGACTGCATTGGCCAATACCAGTTGAAAGCCGAGCCACACGACAAACAGCAGTAATAAGTACAACAGCTGCTGGGCGCCAAACTGATACATCTGATTTTGTGCTTCGCTTTTCAGCAAGTGTGCAGAGCTGTGGCTTAAGTGAAAACCAGTACGGTTATAGAGCAGCGCGTCAAAAGCCAGCAGGGCAAGGCCCAGCGCAGCAACCGACGAGGCGATACCTTTAATGATTCGTGGTGAGAGATCAAGATAGCACAGCGGCAATATAAAGATCACAAACCCAAAGAAGGTTAAAAAGCTGATGTGGCCGAACCAGTTGGCAAACAGGTAGAACCCACCCAGCGCAGTACCGGGAGCCGGAGACGACACAACAAATACCGAGGCAATAACCAGTGCAATGACAATATTAGCCAGTGCAAACCAATGCCCCCAATTGACAAGTTTAGTAACCCGTTGACGTCGCGGCGATTCTGCTAAAATCATAAAGATCAGGCCGTTCCTTTAACACTTTTCAGCAGCACACTGGCAAACTGTTCAGCCATCGCCTGGCGTTGCGCCGGTGACACCTGGTGCTCAAAGATATGAGAAATGACATTTCCCAGCGCCATTAAAGAAAGATCACGACTTGCACCGTGTTTTTCGAGTACCATAATAATGTCGTTCATCAGGCGTTCAAATTCGGCATCACTGTATCGGCTTTGTTGGGGCATTTTACGCCTCTTGTCGTTAAATAGCTTGAAAAAGCAAAGTTTTTGGCAATAAAGCGATTATAATCGTTGTGTATCTGATAACAATCATTCATTCAAAAATCTGCATTAAATAGGCGTAATCGCCGCATAGTTTGAACGTCAGGTAATAGAGTAGATAACCAATTGGACACTATTTATTCATGAGTATATTGATTCATCATTTTGTTGTGCATCAGCTGTTCGTTAATAACGAAGGCAAAATGCAGATCATTCCCCGCGACGGTTGCGTGCCGGTAACGCCCGCTTTAGAGCAACTTGGCCAGCAGTTACACCACACGTTCGTGAGTAAGCCGGGCAAAGGGGTTGGCCATTTTTTGCAAGATCAGAATAGCGAAGAAAGCGCAGCGCAGTTTGCACCAGCACTCGACAGCTACCTTGCCCATCATGAGTCGTCGCCCTCTGACAGCGACACAGTGTTTGTACCGTTTACCCGGACCGCCGGTGATTTATTGCTTAAATCATTGGTTGATACCGGCCAGGTTGAAACCGGCTTTGTGCTGTTTGTGCATTATGAGTACCTGGCAACACAGTATTTGCTGGTCACCCTGCTCAATACCAAAGCGCACGTCGAAATAGACCAGCAACTGGAGCTTAACAGCCGTGAGCACCTTGATTTGGCAAAAATGCAGTTGGCGCTGCGAATCGATTTAACCCAATACCGGATTCAGCCAGAGCAACAGCGTTATATCAGTTTTATTAAAGGTCGTATGGGGCGCAAAGTCTCTGACTTCTTTATGCAATTTGTTGGCTGTGAAGAAAAAGTAGATGTAAAACAGCAAAATAAGCAGCTGATATCGTCGGTAGAAAGCTACCTGTCCAGTGAAGGGCTCGATGCTGATGAAAAAACCGCCCACCGCGACGAAGTATCCAGTTACTTTAAGCAACAAATCGAAAGTGGTGACAGCGTTAAAATCAGTGAGCTGGCAGAAAAACTGCCCCGGGATGAAGAAAACCACCGCGACTTTATGCAATTTACCCAGGCACTGGAATCGCCCATGGAACCCGAAGTGCAGCCCGATCCGGCGGCGCTGCGTCAGTTAGCCAAATTCAGCGGGCAGGGCGGTGGTGTGTCGCTCAGTTTTGAGCGCAAATTGCTCGGCGATCGGGTTATTTATCATCCTGACTCTGATACGCTGACCATCAAGGGCCTGCCGCCTAATTTGAAAGATCAACTTATGCGTAATAGTTAAGCAAGCACAGTTACAGTATGGGCGGCGGTACTGTTATACTGTTAGCATAACGGTCGGGCGCTGCGCTGGTGTTGCACACGAAGCGCCCATGCGTTGATGCAAAGCCCGGCCAGAACAACTTTAAATATTGAGAAACGATGCAATTATTTGTCAACGATTTAACCGTCATGGACTTTTCCTACCTGTGCCCTGAGCGCGGAATGGTAGGCGAAAGCTGGATAGTTGATGTGCTGCTCGATGGCACATTAAACGAAGAAAGTATGGTCCAGGACTTTGGTATTGTTAAAAAAAACCTGAAAAGACTGATTGACGAGTACGTTGATCATAAATTGCTGGTGCCGGCGGAATGCCCGGCAACCACAATCCGTCATGAAGATGACAGCGATCAGGTTGAGGTAAATTTTGACCTCGACGCCACAAAAGAAAACGGCCGCAGAATTCAAATGTATTGCCCGGCAGACGCTTACGCCTTTATTTACGCGCCGGTGATCACCATGGAATCGGTCAGCGAATATCTGCGCGAGGTCATTGCCACGCATCTGCCCGACAACGTGGACAATCTGACCATTAAGTTACGCACTGAAGTGATCACATCACCGTTTTATCACTACACACACGGCCTTAAAAAACACGATGGTAACTGCCAGCGCATTGCTCATGGCCATCGTTCGCGGGTCGATATTATTAGCGACGGCGCCAATGATGTAGAGAGCCAGCAGTACTGGGCTAAGCGGTGGCAGGATATCTATATAGCGTCCAGTGAAGACAGGATTACACCTGCGGCACTGCAGTTAAAGCAGCGTCTGAACAACTACGACGAACACGTTTGTTTTGCTTACGAGTCGACACAGGGCTATTTTGAAATTGTGTTACCGCAGAGCATGTGCGAAATCATCGACACTGATTCGACGGTAGAGTGTTTAGCGCAGTATATTTACAACCAGCAAAAACAGCGTTTACCCGATACACATTGCTGTGTACTTGCCTACGAAGGCGTGGGTAAAGGAGCTATGGTTAGTGACTAACTGGCGTATCTGGTGGCTGTTACTGGTACTGATTGGCATGCCTGTCGCCCAGGCACTGGAGCTGCGCGGTTCATTAACCCAGGGCAGCTTATTGCGTGGCAAAGTACCTGAGGGGAGCAAAGTTTGGCTCAACGATGAGCCGGTAAAAACCCTCAGTTCCGGTGAGTTTGTGATTGGCTTTGGTCGTGATGCGGGACCGCAACAGGCATTGCGCTGGCAGACGCCCGACGGTGAAATGCACAGTAAACCGCTGACATTAGCAGAGCGTCAGTATCCCACCCAGCACATCGAAGGCGTACCACAGGCCATGGTAACGCCGCCAGAGCGTGTATTAGCGCGTATTAAAGACGATAACTGGCGGGTAGCCGTGGCCCGCAAAACCGACAGTTTACGCACAGACTTTAACAGTGAATTTGTCTGGCCAGCAGAGGGGCCAATCACTGGTGTATATGGCAGTCAGCGGGTATTTAATGGCGTACCTAAACGTCCGCATTATGGTGTGGATGTAGGCGCCCCAACCGGTACAGCGGTAACCGCCCCGGCCGGTGGTAAAGTCACCCTGGCCCATCCGGATCTGTATTATTCCGGCGGTACCATTATTATCGACCATGGTTTGGGGGTGAATTCAACATTTTTACACCTTAGCAAGCTTTCTGTTGCGGTTGGCGATATCGTAAAGCAGGGCGATAAAATAGGTGAAATAGGCGCCACCGGCAGGGCAACCGGCCCACACCTCGACTGGCGCATTAACTGGTTTAATGAACGCCTCGATCCTGCACTACTGGTGCCGCCCCGTTAGCAAATTTTACCGGCATTAGGATAAGCGCTTCCTAATACCGCTGTTTACCAGCGTAAATCCCGCCGGGCGTATCATTGTCGCTACAGGCAAAGCCAGTCGTCATTTAAACACCACATAACGACTGGCTTTTACCGGTTTGCTATCAATGGTTTAACCAGGCAGCCAGTTTTTTAGGATCGCTGATTTGTAGAACACAGCTTTGCGGTTGTGGGGCTATCAGCGGCATTGACAGGTTCAGTAAGCGGCCATCGCGAATAACGCTCAATGCCAGCGGTGCCTGGCGCTCAACGCTTAGCATGCGCTGTAGTAATTTAGCATTAAGTACATAACCATCCGCAGCAATCAGCTTATCATCGATTTGTAGCCCGGCCTGACAGGCTGCGCTATCTTCCTGCACGCTCAGAATCACTAGTCCGCTGTCGGCATCTTTTGTGGTGGCGCCAAATTCGTAGCAGGGTGCTGATTTAGTCAGTAACTCGCCGCCCTTATCCTGCAGAGACACCGGTGATTGTGTGACGTGTGACACACCAATATCGGCTAACAGGCTGGCAAGGGGGACATCTTCGGTACCATAGACGACCCTGGCCAGATAGTCACTGACATCAACGTGCAGATGATCGCGACACAAAGTGGCGATAACATTTGCCGGTGTACCTTTGTTATGGCCGTATTGCTGCCAGAGTAAGCGCATTAAATCGTCGAGGTTGTAACGATTATTGCTTTGCTGTCGGAGTAAGATATCCAGACCGAGCGCCACGATGCCGCCTTTATTGTAGTAGCTGACAATGTTGTTAATGGCGCTGGCATCCTGTTTGTAAAACTTGGTCCAGGCGTAGTAACTCGATTCTGCAATGGATTGTTTAAACCTCCCGGCGTTTTTGTATAACCGTGTGAGGTTTTGCGCGACAATTTTTAAGTATTGTTCGGGCGAAATGACTCCGCTTCTGGCCAGCGTAACATCGTCGTAGAAACTGGTGAATCCTTCATAAATCCAGAGTTGATCGGTGTACACTTCCTGACTTAGATCCGGGCTTACCATCACATCGGGTTTGATGCTTTTGACATGCCAGGTATGAAATAGCTCATGGCTACATAAACTAATAAAGTTGGTGTAACTGTCGCTGGGCTCTTCAGCTTCTCCCGCCAGCGGCAGCTCAAAACGCGGATACAGCAGTGCTGTTGAACTGCGATGCTCGAGGCCGCCATAGCCTTTATCGGCAATCAGCGTCATAAACAGGTAACGCTGCACGGGTGCCGGTTTACCAAAGAGATCAAGATGATGCTGACAGACTTTGGCCAGATCACGGCGTAAACGCGGCATATCGTATTCGGTGCTACCGCTGAATAATAACGTAAACGTGACATCATCGACGGTAAAGTCGGTCTGGGTGCAAACCCCCATAAAAATCGGATGATCAATAAGCTCATCATAATCATTGGCCACCAGGCTGTTGCCTGTGCTCGCTGGCATTGAGGTTGCGAGCGACCAGTCAGGGCGTTGTTCCGGCAAGATAACGTCAACCTGACACGGACAATGCTGAAAATCCGTAACCGCCAAAAATACACTGGTACCGTTACAAAACGCGAACTCATCGTTGATATAGGCGCTGCGCACCGACAGATCAAAGGCATACACCTGATAGGTTACCGTGAGCGCTTCGCCGTTACAGGCAATGTGCCACGATTGTTTGTCGACAGGGCTAACGGTGAATTGTTCACCGGTGTTTGAGATAGCGTCAAGGGTAATAATGTTGCGCGCAAAGTCTCGCACCATGTAGGAGCCGGGTATCCATGCGGGTAATGAAAGTGTGAGTGTGTCTTTGCCCAGCGCCGGGATTGTCATGCTAACAGTAAACACATGCTGGCTGATTGAACTTACCGACAAAGTATAATGGATAGTGGCTGAACGTTGTTCCAAGTGTAAAAACCTCTCAGTGTCTGACGTAAAGCAAAACCGCCGCTTTATGGCCGTCTGGCAATAGTATGTGAATTGATTGACGAAATATGATTATATAGCCATAGTTATTGTTATTTCAGTTTAAATTATGTCGAAGCAAAAAAATACACAGCTTAGTCGTGCCGACATACAAAGCTTACAGGCATTATCACCGGGTAGTGTGGTTGACCTGCAGATTTCGACACCAACAGCCCCTAAACGGGTTCGCACTCATTATATTGGTGCAGATTTTCCCCATTGCTTACTGTTTCAGCTGCCGAGTGAATCAAAATGGGGATATTTACGCGATATTCTGGTACCCGAAAAAGAAGTTGTTGTGCGCTACGTATTGGAAGGCGGCGAGGGTAAAGTCATTGCACTGCGCTCTAAAGTACTGAAAGTTATCACCCATCCTACTAATATTGTATTTATCGCAATGCCATCTTCGTTACAAACGCTGGCACTGCGTAAACATAAGCGCTGGACGCCAGGCATTCAGGCCAGGATACTGATAAAAGACAACAACCGAGAACTGAGCACTGAGTGCATGATCGTTGATGTTTCGCAGCAAGGCTGCCGTTGTGTGGTGGAGCCTTCACCTGATTTTCCGCCTTTGGATAACGGTAAAACCGTGTCTCTGGCTATTTCGGCAGACAGTGACACGCAGATCCGTGGCATCATTAAAAACAGCAGTTCTGCTCATGCAAAAATGTTTTATGGCGTTCAGTTTAGCGCTGATGCGGAAATTGTTAAAAAATTGTTGGATCGTTTTATTGTTGAGATTTAGGATAGCCATAGGGCTATTGATACCTTTAACCGGGATTGCCTGGCGATGTCTGCAGCAGCGACACTGTGGATACGGTTTAATCGATTGCGAGTAATGCACAAATGCGTGATATAGAACGGTTGTTTAACGAGTATTCTGAAAGCCATATGAACCCAACCAATAAAATGATCCATCAGCTGGCGGTTCCGTTGATTTATTTTTCGGTAATTGGTCTGCTCTGGTCGATACCCGTGCCCGACTGGCTTGCTCAATACGGGGTGAATTTTGCCCACATCGCAATTCTACCCGCACTTTACTACTACTTTTTGTTGTCTGGACCCATTGGTGCGGCAATGACATTACTCACCATCGGCTGCTTTTTGGTTTTACAACAAATAGCTGCCTCCGAGGTTGCGGTATGGCAGGTCAGCGTGGTCGTGTTTGTGGTGATGTGGATACTGCAGTTTGTGGGGCATTGGGTAGAAGGCAAGCGCCCGTCGTTTTTGACTGATTTGCGTTTTTTATTAATTGGCCCTGCCTGGGTATGGGGAAGTTGGTTAAAGCGACTGCATATCAGTTACTAATTGCAGGCCATCTGCGACGGGTTGGGCCGTATCAGCCAGAGAAAGTGTTATTCAAAAGGGCAGCATTGCTGCGATAAATCGTTAGTCAATTACGACTAAGTCACTTATTCAACTCATAATTGTGCGTATAATGCAGTAGATGCTAAAAAATTCTGGTTCTTTCGTGCTGAAATGGCAACGCTTATTTGAAAACAATGAACGGCTGTTCTGGGTGTTACACACCGTAGGGTGGACGGGATTTGCTGTGGTGTATTACATTGGCTCGTTTCTTCATGAAGTGCGGCCAATCTTCTTATTCATAATTCTACTTAATTCTTATGCAGGCTGGATACTGACCATTCCGCTTCGCTATATTTATCGGTGGGCACGAAAACAAAACGCGGTAAAACTGCTGGTTACGGTGCTGGCGGCATCTTACGTAACTGCGCTTTTGTGGGCCGTGGTAAAAAATGTCAATTATTGGGAAATATATAAACACGGTTTTCGACCCGATGCCTGGTATTTGTATTTTAGTAACACCATCGACTCAATGATCATGATTGGTTGCTGGAGCGGTTTGTACTTCGGTATTAAAAACTTTGAAATGTTACAGCGGGAAAAACAAAATGCGCTCAAGGCCAGTACCATGGCGCATCAGGCCCATTTAAAAATGCTACGCTATCAGCTCAATCCGCATTTTTTATTTAATACCCTTAATGCCATTTCAACCCTCATCCTAATGAAAAACAACGACACGGCTGAGGCGATGGTGTCGCGGCTAAGCGACTTCTTGCGCTACTCACTGGACAACGACCCTATCAAAAAAGTGGCATTAGGCCAGGAAATCAAAGCACTGCGACTCTACCTTGAAATTGAGAAGGTTCGTTTCGGTGAGCGCCTGGAAGTGCAGTGGAATGTTGAAGAGGATTGCGAAAATGCTATGGTTCCCAGTATGATACTGCAACCGATTGTTGAAAATGCCATTAAGCATGCCATTTCGAAGTTAGAACAATCCGGTAAACTTACCATTGATGCGCGCCGTTTTGGCAATGATCTGTTGCTGAATGTGGCGGATAACGGCCCTGGCGCAGATATCGTGGCTGGTCAGTTGAGTCGCAGCGGCGGGGTGGGTTTACCGAATATCAAAGAGCGCCTGCACGCGCTGTATAATCGTAATTTTGCATTCACTGTAGAGCATAATCAGCCTCAAGGCGTGCGTGTTAGTGTGCGTATTCCTTATGATGTAAAGGATAGTTAATAATGAGTCAGCAAAAAATAAAAACACTTATCGTTGATGATGAACCGTTAGCCCGCAGTGGACTAAGGTTACGCCTGGAAAAGTTCGACGATGTCGAAGTGGTTGCTGAGTGCCAAAATGGTCTGGATGCGGTAAGTATGATTTCCCAGCACCGCCCGGATTTAGTTTTTCTCGATATTCAGATGCCAGGCTTAAATGGCTTCCAGGTGATAAATAAACTCAAGGAGTTAAAGCAACCGATTCCAATGATCGTGTTTGTTACCGCCTACGATAGCTATGCGATTAAAGCGTTTGATGTACATGCCATTGATTACCTGTTAAAGCCGGCCGATGATGAGCGACTCGGCGCTGCCCTGGCCAAGGTAAGAGAGTACTTTTCTACCCAGCATCAGGATGAGCAGTCACGCAAACTGGTGAATCTGGTGGCCGAACTAACCGGCGATGACTGCGATGAAATCTTACGTAAACTCGCCAGCGGCGAAGCGGTTGAAACCAATCCGTATCCTGATGTGCTGGCAATCAAGGACGGCTCTGAGGTTACCCGTGTAAATGTGTCAGATATTCAGTGGATTGATGCGGCCGGGGATTACATGTGCGTGCATTCATTGGACGGCATGCACATTATGCGCAAAACCATGAAAGAACTGGAGCAGGAGCTCAACCCCCAATTGTTTGTTCGGGTTCACCGCTCTGCCATTGCGAACATCCGCTATGTCAAAAAGCTCGTAAGTCACATAAGTGGTGAGTATCATTTAATTTTAAGTAACGATACAGAGCTCAAGGTTAGCCGCAGCCATCGCGATAAAGTAAAAGCAGCAATGAAAATGTAATGTAAATCGACTATGTACTGCTGGCGTTACAAACAAGTCTCGTTGGTTCGCTATTTATATCCGCCATCAGTATGCGGTAGGCTACCGATGAGCCGGACATTATTGTTTGAGCCTGTTAAGCGCTGTTACTTTCTGAGTTATTCCTGGTTCGTGCAGGATACTTGCTGAGGGTACTTAGCGGTGTGGGACTGGTTGCAACGCTCCCGGCCTTGGGTGTTGTGTTGATTTATCTGCTACTACATCATTGATAGTGCCATTGTCAAATGGTGGATAACTCTTCGCTAAACGTTTATATCTATTGATATTGAAAGATATTGTCATATTTGTGTGAATGCATTTTCAACTAAGAGCCTTTATTTATAAAGACCCCAATCCAGGCTATTTTATTTTCTGTGTGTCCGCAATTCCCTGTGGATATCCAGGAGATATCGATCTTTGATTTAGTATGTCAATTCTCTAACCTTTTGATAGTTCAACATCAATGGTAAAACCACCACTTTCTTCGACGATAAAAATTTTTGCATAGTTTGCAGCCTGGCTTTTTCCAATACAGACAGTGTCAATCGTAGTCGCGCCGGTAACAGGCTGGCAGTTTGTTACTTTACTTTTGACGAAACGATTTATAGCCCTAACCACGTCGATTAATACTAGCACGCAAACACAACTGCTCTTAGTCATGCCGGCATTGAGCCAGTTATATCAAAGAATAACGGGTTTAAATAACTAAATAGAAAAATGCCGACGACACATTAATACTGAAGTGCAGCCAAAATAGCGAAATTTCTGCTGATTAACCGAACAAGATATAAATCGGCATCTATAATGATTTTAAAGATACTCAAGTTACTGAATCGGCGGACGATAACTATTTTATAATTATTTTAGGGGTGGGTAATGTTAAGAAAAATAAAAATTGCAAACCGGCTTATGTTGGCGTTTGGGTTAATGTGTTTGCTAACGATACTGGTCAGTGCGATTGCGATCTATCGTTTTAACAATATGGAAGACAATTTAAACAACATCGCCGAACGTCGGTTACCATCAGCACTGATAACGGGCGAAATGAATCGCGAGTTTTTATTAATTAGACTCAATACTTTAAGCATGATTTATGCTGAGGATTCTGAACATTATAGATCCCTGAAAAAGCGTATGCAGCAGGCTCAGCGAAATTATGACGATGCGGCTGACAGAGTGGCAGAGTTTCATAAAACCGAAAAGGGTAGTGCTACGTTAAGCACTGTGACTTCAGCGAAACAATACTACGATGAACAGCATCAGCAATTATTCGCGATGTTGGAAGACGGTAATTTCGATAAAGCGAAAGAGTTTCAGCGTTTACGCTTTGCAGACGCCTCCAGTCAAGTAACTGAAGCACTTTCTGCGCTGGCTCGTTATCAGGAAACTACCGGCGGGAATGCAGCGGTTAGAGCCAGAGAAGGGGCTACTTTAGCGATTTCAAATATGATCTTGATCACCATATTTGCCATTGTCGCAGCGATTATTCTGGCCTGGTTATTTGGCCGTAGTCTTATTCAGCCAATCCAAAATGCGCTATCTGTAAGCAGGCGTATTGCCGCTGGCGATCTGAGCCAGGCTTTTCATGACGATGCGCCTGACGAAGCAGGTGAAATGATCAGAGCCATGGCTGAGATGCAATCCCAGTTACAAGCCACTATAAATGATATCAACACATCATCATTGAAATTAGCGTCAATGTCTGAGCAATTGAGCAACGTTACCCAACAGTCAACCCGCACTCTTAATCAGCAAAGCAATGAATTAGAAATGGCAGCTACTGCGGTAAATGAATTAACCACCGCAGTAGAAGAAGTGGCGCAAAATGCTGCAGCAACATCACAAAATTCTGAGCAGGCAGACAGTAAAGCAAAACATGGACTTGAGCGAGTTGATCACACCATTGATACCGTCGAGAAACTGGCAGGGGAATTACAGCAAACTCGCGAACGGATCGATAAATTAGCCGATAGAGTAGGCGAGATTAGTACGGTGCTAGACGTGATTCGAGCCATCGCTGAACAAACCAATTTACTGGCATTGAATGCAGCCATTGAGGCTGCAAGAGCTGGAGAGAGTGGTAGGGGGTTTGCCGTTGTTGCAGACGAAGTAAGAGCTTTGGCACATCGTACCCAGGAGTCAACGAAAGAGATCGAACGCATGATGCACTTAGTGCAAGGCGAAACTAAAGAATCGGTAGCGGCCATGACATCGAGTAGTGGGAGGGCGAGTGATACATTAATTATCGCTAAAGAGGCTGGCGATGCAATCGGGCTGATCACTGAAGCAATATCACAAATAAGTGGTCAGAATCTTGTGATTGCCAGTGCGGCAGAAGAGCAAGCGACGGTTGCACGAGAGGTCGACAAGAACCTCGTTAATATACGAGATTTGGCTCAAGAAACTGCAACGGGTGCCAGCGAAACTCAAACTTCCAGCTCCGAGTTAGCTAAACTCGCCGATCACCTTAGTCAGCTAGTGACGAGATTTAAATTATAAACAGAAAGTCAGTTAACCGAGCCAATCATGGCTCGGTTAATCCAGCCTTATTGTGCGCATTAAGTTTGGGGTAATATGTTCAGCCGCTTTGACACCAATGTGCCATAACATTATGTGAGCCAGTCTCCTGTTCCGTGAACTGGCAATTATCGGTTTGCTATCGGACTATTTAGTTAAATCCCAGCTATGGCGCTCGTTGAGCATGGTCTTCATAGTGCGCGTCAGTGAGTCACTGAACACCTTTTTGGTTTCCCAGGTTTGTTCGAGTGGCACTTCTGCCGGCTCAAGATTTTGTTGGCCCACCATGATGCAATGTTTACCTTGTTCTACGCAGCGAACCGCCTCAACGCCGAGGGTGGTTGCTAATATCCTGTCCTGACTAACGGGTGAACCGCCACGCTGAACATGACCTAAAATGACCGGGCGCACCTCGCCGCCGGTCAGGTTTTCGAGTTTCTCAGCCAGTGTGTTAATTCCCTCCGGCCAAAGATTTTCAGTGAGAACAATGATAAAGCTCTCGTGGCCATAGCGCTTACGGTGAATCGACAGTTGCTGATGAATATCGTTTAAGGTTTCGTCGGGATCGGTAAACAGCTCGGGTAAAATAGCATAATTTGCCGCACCGGATATGGCTGCTTTGGCGCCTAAAAAGCCGGCGTGACGGCCCATGACCTCAACCAGAAAGATGCGCTCAAATGCATCGGCGGTATCGCGCACTTTGTCGATAGAGTCCATAGCAGTTTGAATGGCAGTGTAGTAACCAATGGTAGTATCGGTGCCGTAAATATCGTTATCGATAGTGGCCGGGAGACCAATCACCTGACCGTCCCAAAATTTACTTAAGTGTTTAGCGCCGCGAAACGAGCCATCACCGCCGAGGATCAAAATAGCGTCTATGGCGAGTTCACTAAGATGTTTAGCGGCGTTTTTGGCAGCGCTGTCTTGTTTAAATTCTTCGCAGCGGGCGCTACGTAAAATAGTGCCGCCACGCTGTATGATATTGTGCACTTTCTTGCTGTCGAGCTTGCGCCAGTTAGGTGCAAGCAGGCCATGAAAGCCGTGCTCAAAGCCAATGACGGTGTGGCCGGCACCTTCGCTGGCCACGACAATAGCTCTGATGCAGGCATTCATGCCTGGTGCATCACCGCCTGAGGTAAGTACTGCAATTCTTTTCGTGGTCACAATGACTTCCTTTACATTTTGAAACACAAGCATAGCACTCGTGAGGGAATTTGTAGTCGCCACTGTAGTCTTAATTTGACTACTATGCGTAAAACCAGCAACAACCCAATGACACTGTCATCAATAAGGTTGTCAGTTTCCAGAGGGGATGCCAAGTGAAAATTATCAGGAAGACACAATGAAAAAAGGTTTGTTGATTGCGATCATCTTTTTGCTGGTGGGCTGTTCCACTAAATTTACCTACAACAATTTGGATTGGCTGATCCACTGGTATATCGACGACTACGTTTCGCTGACAGACGAACAGGAAGAGTTCTTTGACGATCATTTTGCCCAGTGGCAACAATGGCATCGCAGCGAAGAGTTGAGCAAATATATTGCCCATTTACGCGCACTCAAAGCCGATTTGAGCGCACCGACACTGACCGCGCAACAGATTGAAATGCATATGCAGGACAGCCGCCTGCATTGGGAACGTCTGCGGGATCGCGTTAGCCCGGCTCTTGCTCAGATAGCCTATGATCTCACTGACGAGCAAATTGAGTCGCTATTTGACGAGATTAACGACAAAAACGACGAGATCCGTGAGTCGCTGGCGGATTACGCTGAAATGTCGGTGGAAGAACAAGCAGAAGAGCGACTCGACAATTTAGAAGACGATGTAAGTGAATACATAGGCCGCCTCAACCAGGAACAAAAACGCATTATTAAGGCTTTCGCTCCCGAATTTAACAGCACACGGGCGTTGTGGTTAAAATACCGCACAGAAATGCAACAAGGGGCCAGAACACTGCTGGCAAACCGCAAACAAAATCCGTTGTTTAGAACCGAGTTAGTCGCACTTATTACCCGTCCGGAAGATTTCAGGAGTGAAACCTACCGGACTCTTAGGGTTGAGAATACCCGCACCTATGCGAAAATGGCCGAACAGCTGTTCTATACCCTGGATAAAAAACAAAAAAGGAAGCTTATAGGGGAAATTGACGATATGATTGAAGACCTTGAATACCTTATGAGTAACGAATAATTGGATAGCCAATACAGGCCCCTCTATGGGTTTTGTTTATCATTAACTACTGCTGTGCTATGGGGTGTATTGCCGCTTTTTTTAACCGTTTGTTTGCAGGCCATGGATAGCCAGACGATTACGTTGTACCGCTTTGTTGCTGCTGCCATTCTGGTCGGTGCCTGGTTGCTTTACCGGCGCCAGTTACCCAAAGTACACCGCTACCGTAAGGCGATTATCGTTTTAGCGATTGCCTGTACCTTTATGTTGGTGGTGAATTACGTATTTAATGTCGCCGGACTACAATACTTAAGCCCCGGTAGCGTACAGGTGTTTATGCAGGTTGCGCCGTTTGCACTAATGATAGGTGGCGTGTTCTTGTATAAAGAACACTTTAGTCGACTGCAGTTTTGGGGAGCCGGCAGTTTATTGATTGGCCTTATGCTCTTTTTTAACCAGCGATTACCACAAATCATTGCCTCTGATAGCGAAGATAGTATTGGCATCATATTTACGTTTATCGCGGCGGTAACCTGGGCCGGCTATGCTCTGTGCCAGAAGCCATTAATGAAAAACATGTCTGCCATGCAGCTAACCCTGATTATTTATATTCTGGGCAGTTTTATTTTGCTTCCGTTTACCTCACCGTTTGCCATTGCCAGTATCAACGAAGTACAGGGATGGGCGCTGTTGTTCTGCTGTTTGAATACGTTTATTGCCTATGGGGCGTTTACCGAAGCTATGCGGGTATGGTATGCATCGAGGGTCAGCGCCGTAATTGCAACGGCACCGGTGTTTACCTTTATATCCATGGCCAGTGCCGAAGCGTTATTTCCAGGCCGGTTTGAACAACCTCCGCTGGGACCGCTTGCCATCGTTGGCGCCGCCATGGTGATCAGCGGCTCGGTGATGGCTGCGTTAGGCAGAGGCAAGCGCTAAACCACGAGTCAGGGATTGGTTCTGGTTTCTTGTTTGCTTATCGGCGTTTCGCCATTTTTACAGATAGTGTCGTAATCATCGCGGTAATAGCGAAAGTTTTCGCATTCTGCCTCATACCGTTGTCGTGCAGTAAGGGCCATTTGCGGGTTTTTAGGGTTACGAATAGCCTGCTCAAGCACTTTACACTGCTGAGCCTGCGCTTTGACTTCCATAATATCTTCACAAAGTGTTGACTGACTTGCACATCCTGTTAGCCATGAACCTGCCAAGAGCATACACGAGCTTGCGATTAACATATGATGTTTCATAGTACTCTCTCTTTTTTGCTCTTAACTGATGTTGTTTTAATTATAACGTAGCAATACCTAAGCGTAATAATTCTTCACGTAAACCATCAAATTTCTCCTGATGTTGTTTACGCATCGGTGCATGGTTTAGGATCTTATATACTTGCCGTGCTTCTCTAATCAGCTTTGCGTCATCGGTTTTGTCCTTGCCCAACAGCTTTAAAATACATTGCAGTAAGTTAAGCGTGATCCCGGCATTAACGGGAGATAATACCAGCGCTGCATTAAATACGGGCTTGGCATCGGCGTATTTCTCCTGTTGATAAAGCTGAATTCCCTTGCGGTTTAACTGGGTATATTTTTGTTCGCTCTCTTTGCACTGACTGGAGATATGCTGGATCACGCGCAGGCTCGCCTCATCGAGTTCGATGCCTTGTTCTTTCAGTAACGCGGTAAGCGTACTGATTTCTTCAAACTCGCCAAGATCAGCCATAAGCTGAAGACTTGAGGTGGCCAGCGAGCCAGGATATTCCTCGAATTGTTTTTCGATGGCCTCCTGGGTTTCAATGAGTGAACGTTTGGCATCGATTAACTTACCATCAATGGCATCGACACGGGCATGGATGAGTTGATCGAAAATTTCCAGGTTAAACGGTTCGTCGACCCGCTGCAGTGCGTCATCGTAGGGCGCGCGCTGCAACTGCAATAATGCTTCTTGCTGAAAACGGTGGCGCTGGGTTTTGGAGTCGGCCGCTTCGGCAGCGTCAAGCAGCGACGAAATATGATTACACCAGTAATTGACCCGCTTAAAAATCGTGTTTTTAGACAGATTCCAGGTTGCTTTGGTGGATTCGATCAGGAGCTCAAAATTATTGTTTTCACGGGCAATTTGGCAGGCCAGATGTTGACGCTGTAAAGACAGCGGTGAGTTTTTAATGGCCTGTTTAATGTAATCGATGGCTTCTTCTGGCTGATTTTGTGCAGACTTGGCCTGCGCCAGAATATCCAGTGCTTCGGGGTCGAACTGATTTAAGTTTAACACCTGATTGGCGCACTTTATTGCTTCCGGGTATTGCTTCATGGCCAGATGCGTTTTACCCAAGGCTAATTGCGCCCACTGGCTGGGTAATAAATCAGCCTGACTGGTGAGAAGGGCCTGCGCCTCCTGGTATTTATTCTGCTGCCAGAACATTTCGGTTTGCAGGGCTACCGAGGTGCGATTATAGGAGCCCGGCATGTTTTCCAGTTGCTGCAGTGCTGACTCAGCCTGGGGGTAGTCTTTTTCTGTCAGCGCCGATAATACATCGATAAAGAACTGCTTTTTTTGCCACGCTTTATTCAGGCGATTTTTTAGCTGGGCCTGTGAAAATGGTTTGAGCAAATAATCATCGGGGTTGTGCTCCAGGGAGCCTAGTACGATAGGACGGGCCGCATCGGCACTGATCAGTAAAAAGACTGCTCCGGGCCCAATTAATGTGCGATGTTGCAGCTCCTGATACAGCTCGAAGCCATTTTTTTTGTTTGAGCCCAGGTGCAAGTCACTAACAATAATATCAACCTGATGGTTGCGACAAAACTTAATCGCCTGGTCTGCGCTGGTTGCCATCATGACGTCCTTAGCCCCTAAGTTTGTCAAGAGTCCTTTCAGCAAAACTAAAAAAGGGCGCTGATCCTCAACTACAAGGATATTAACGTCCTGATAGGGCACTCCCAATGTTTGCTCCCGTCGCTGGCGATACTTTAAGTTAATTTACTAAAGGATAATGTGAACGCGCCGATTAAGCTAGTAAGTCTTTAATATTTATGAATGATTTTGCATACAGATAATAGTCAGTCAATCGACGCCAAAGTACTGCCGATAAATAAAGAACTTGCGCTTAATCAAGCTGCTAGCGGCAGCAACGCGTTTTTTAAATTGTGCCTGGCATTGTATGATACGCACGGCGATAGCGCGGTTAGCTGGCGTAACGAGCATGAAACGGTAGCCGACGATGACTTTCCTGCCAGGCTTAATCATTACCGGCGAAGCCCGCTGACCACCAACGAGTCTAACCTGGCGACTTACCTACGCTGGCAGGCTGATATTGCGGCCAGCCCCGACGGTCATAGCAATATTAAATTGTGGCAGGCTATGCACCCCGATCCGTTAAGTTTTACCAATGACAGCAACCGGATCCCGCCCGACGTAAAGCAAAACTGCGCCTACCGCACTCAGTTGGCATGGTTAAATGCAAAGCGTGAGGAGCCCCCCACAGCCGGGTACGATACCGATCCCACGTTGTTGTCGAGCATCATTCCCGGTTCGCAGGCATTGCAATTATAAATTAAGCCATAACGCTAAAATTCCTCGTGAGGTTTTCCTGACGAGGTTTTTTTGCTATATTGCGCGCGCATTTTGCACTGGTTTTACGTTCCAACTCGCAAAGGTATAACATTTATGAGTCAGTATATTGTATGCGCAATGTATAAATTCGTTGCGCTTGAAGATTATGAAGCCATTCGTCAGCCCCTACAGGAGACAATGGAAGCCAACCAAATTAAAGGTACGTTGTTACTCGCGTCTGAGGGTATCAATGGTACGGTATCGGGCACCCAGGAAGGTATTGATAACTTGCTTGAATGGTTAAACAGCGATGCCCGGTTTAACCCGATTTCTTACAAGATTTCTTACCACGAAACCCAGCCGTTTTACCGCACCAAGGTTAAACTCAAAAAAGAGATTGTCACCATGGGTGTTGAAGGCATTGATCCGCGGCAAACGGTGGGCACCTACGTGAAGCCGGCAGACTGGAATGCGTTGATCAGCGACCCCGATGTAGTGTTAATTGATACGCGCAATGATTACGAAATAGAAATTGGTACTTTTCAGAACGCGGTAAACCCTAATACCAAAACCTTTCGCGAGTTTCCCGATTACGTAAAAGAGAATCTTGATCCGGCCAAAAATAAAAAGGTCGCCATGTTCTGTACCGGCGGTATCCGCTGTGAAAAATCCACTGCCTATTTAAAAGAGCAGGGTTTTGAAGAAGTCTACCACCTGGAAGGCGGCATACTGCAGTATCTCGAAGATGTGCCTAAAGAGCAGTCGATGTGGGAAGGCGATTGTTTTGTTTTTGACAATCGCGTAGCGGTTGATCACGATTTACAAAAAAGTGCCTATGACCAGTGTTATGCCTGCCGATTACCGATTACCGAGGCCGACAAGCAAAGTGATCAGTACGAATCAGGGGTAAGTTGCCCGCATTGTTATGGCACCCATACCGACGACCAAATCGCCCGTTTCCGCGAACGTGAAAAGCAGGTAAACCTTGCCCGCGAACGCAACGAGGAACACGTGGGTACCGAAGCCCGTGATGCCATGGAAGCGCGGCGCAAAGCGAAAGCCGAAGAACAACGCGCACGTGCTTTAAAGGCTCGGGAAGTGTCGCAGTCGTAGACATTCATATTGGCTGAGGTTACACTTCAGTCATCCAAGAATTGACAGGGAATTTAACCAGTGTCTACCGAGTTATCACCTGAAAAAATAGAAGAGATTCAAAAAGATTTTAATTTTTTTGATCGCGACGGTAACGGTCAAATCGACCTGCAGGAGTTTATTGAGCTGCTGACAGTGATTTCACCTAAAACCAAAGCCAGCCACGTAGAAGAAGGCTTTAAACTTATCGACGAAAACGATGATGGATATATCGACTTTGACGAGTTTTTAGACTGGTGGCAGGAGTGTTGGTGGGAATACTAACCCCACATTGGATTCGTTTCCTGAACATACCGAAAGCCGCTTAAAACAAAGCGGCTTTTTTGATCCTCGGCAACACGTCGCTGCGATCAATACAGGGAAGTTAGCAGCTCAGGCGAAATTGACTAATCCTATTTTGTACCTATGATAGTAATCATAGAGCTATCAGGGAGGAACGAATGGATATCGCTGTCATAATATACCTTCTTTTTACAATCACAGTTGTTGGCTGTATCGCGCTCTACATTAATAAACCGCATTTATTTCAAATTGTCTATTTTACGTGGTCACGAACTACGAAGGGGCTTTTTGCGTTTGCTTGCGGCTTCCTGCCTTAAGTTTTAAATGGCATTCCTCTGAATATCATGGGAATCGTAACTGCGGTAATAATCGGCGTTGCTTTGGAAAAGTAGAAACGACTTGCTTATATAGTGCCACGCATTTAACAAGATACTTAAACCACATAGCACAGCATTTCACAGGGAGCCATTGTTTGGCATTAGTAAATAATGCATGTTTCCATGGGAAATAATAAACACGCTTTAGCAAAACGTTACGCATGTAACGTTCCGCTAAAGCGTGTTTCAACCGGTGCATTCACAAACCAATGTCAGCCAGGGTTCGCTGACTCTTTCTAAAAGGGGCAGATTTAACTTCAGTTATCAGGCTATCGACTTTTGGGGCAGGGTTTGTATCCGTTGCTAATTCGTACGTCCATAAGTAATCATAGCCTAGCTGTTTTACTTCGTGCCGGTCGAGTAAAACCACTACCTGAGTGATCCCCGCCAGACGTATTGCTCTGTAACACAGCCCGCATGGTTCACCGGAGGCAAACAGCGTTGAACCCGCTAAACTGGCACGGCCAAGGGACTGAGCGGCCGCTCGAATTGCCTGAATTTCTGCATGGGCGGTGCAGTCATGTAACTCATTAACCTGGTTTACGCCTTCGCCAATACAGTTACCGTGTTGATCAACAATAATCGATGAAAAGGGTAATCCACCCTTATCAACCTGCCGCTGCGCCAACAAGACGGTGTAATTAGCAAAATGTGTGATTTGTGAGCGGCTTAACATGTTACGGGCTTCAGGTTTTTGGCCAGCTCACCGGCAATTTTATCGGCTTTTGCTTCGGCTTGTGTCAGTGACGCCTGATGTCGGTGATCGGCAAACTCCTGATATTCAGAGGCTATCTCGAAAATCTCGGTTACCCCTAAGTACTTGCTGAGTGTACGTAAATGGGGAACCAGATGTCCGTATGCTTCGTTTATGCCGCCTTTCTCAAAACCAAATTCACCGCTTGAAGTAATAATAACTAATGTTTTACCCGTTAGTAGTGGGGCTAAAGGGCGATCGCCTCTCGCAAGGTCAAAATCAAAGGTTTTATTAATGCGTACGATTTGATCAAACCACGCTTTTAATTGTGCAGGCATACCATAATTGTACATGGGTGATGAAATAACAATGATATCGGCTTTTTTGAGCTCGGCGATGTATTCATCTGATTGCGCAAGTACTTGCTTTTGCTCTGCTGTGCGGTTGTGCTCTGGCGTAAATACCGCACCGATCCAGTCCTGTGTAATATACTGAGGTGGATTAATACCCACGTCACGATACATATATTCATCTATATCTATCATTGATTTAAACGCTGATATAAATCGTCTGGCCAGTTTTTTTGAGATGGAATCATGCTCGGGGTTTGGATTGGAAACGGCTCTTACGCTTGCATCGATATGTAAAACAGTAGTCATTGTGGTTACCTTGGCTGATTAAATCGACTGCCATTTTTGGTTGTTTCATCACTAATAACAAACGAATAAAAAACATTTACAGGTGAGTAAAACACATCTATCTTGATGTTGTTCAACAATGAGAATTCATCATGCAAGTGTCTTTGCCCGCGCTTAAAGCGTTCGAATCCGCTGCCAGACTTGGCAGTTTTAAGGCTGCCGCCGCTGAACTTGCGATCTCACCAACGGCGGTGTCTCACCATATTAATAAATTAGAACAGCGGCTCAGCGTGCGTTTGTTTGAGCGTTCAGCAAGAAAAGTTACCCTCACTGCACAGGGGAAAGAACTGGCAACGGCTGCCAGCGAAGGTTTTAATGTAATACAGCAGGCGCTTAACAATTTAACGGTTACAAACCAACACATAAATGTGGCAACCACGTCGTCTTTTGCGGCGTTAGTGTTACTTCCTGCACTCAATGAGTTTTATGCAAAATATCCACAGTGCAGCGTTAACATCACCAGCGGTGAGCAAATTGAACCTGATAACTTTACGTTGCCTATCCGCCTTGGTGACGTTAACCAACAGGTCAGTAGCGATATCATTAAGCGCGAGCAATTTAATTTATTTAGCGCTGCATACAGTGCGGAGATGTTTAACAGGGCAGAGCAAGTCACTGTTTATACCAACAAGTGGAAAAACCCGACGCTGCCAGCAGTGCCCATAGAGGCATGGCTGGCCCTCAACGGGCTTTCCAGTAACAAGTTGGATATCAGATACTTTGATCAGGAGTTATTTTGCATACAACAAGCGTTGCAGGAAAATGCCTGTGTGTTTTGCTCTGGCACGCTCGTTCAAGGCTACTTATCTGCAGGGCTGTTAAGCGAACTGAATACCCGTGCTGTCGACTCGCTGCTTTGTTATTACTTAGCAGATAAAGAAAAAAGGACATCCCGGCACAATGTCATGTTTATAGAGTGGCTGGAAGCGCTGGTCAGGTAACACTCCTGGCCGCTTGGGTTAGTCATTCTTGCTCAATTTTTGAAAAAGCAAAAGGAGAAGACACCGATGGAACCGGATTATTCTGATTATTCAACAGAAGAGCTTCTTGAAGTACTGGACTCCATCGATCAGACTCGGTTTCCCGAACGAGCCATACAAATTAAGCATCAACTGGCGCAACGAGGGGATTTAAAAGAAATAGAGCCCGCCGCTGCAAAGGCAGCTTCTGACGAAAATTTACCTGGTACTGGCGGACAAGTGTTTTTGAGTCTTGTCGCGCTGTTTTTGTTGTGGGTTATTGTTAATGCAGCGACTACCGCTACAGTGAGCGTCAGAAGCAGTGACTATTATTATGCCTCGTCGCCAACCCTGTTTTTGCTAATTCTTGGGACTTATATTTTTGCTATGGGCGCCTGTGTAAAACGGGTTGTTACGGCAAGACGCAAGGCTAAACAAAACGTTTAGCCCTCATCATTGTCGTCGTTATCAGGCTCGTCGTTATCCCGGGCTGGTGCAGGCTTTCTGCGCATTGGCATATGGCCAATGTCTTCGGTTGTGCCCTGCTTGTTGTTGTATGGTTTGGCCTATTTATGATTATTGGTGGCACGGTATTTCAAATGTAGCAGACCGAATTAGGGGCTAACGCGTTTTCTGATTCGTATTCGTGCAAAGATCTTAATTTGTACGTTGTCGCACACAGATAGCCTTGGGTAACACAGCACCTTCTATTTCACAGCACTTTCTATTTCACAACGCCTAACTTCAACCTCGGCTGTTCAAAAAAATCAATTAAAAATATCGGTAGAAATAAAATAAACTAATCAAACTACAATTCGTGTTAAACTCGTCGACCTACATTCCGTAGTTTGGTGGTTCAGAGGTAATCATGGTTCAAAGATTTGCATCACTTACAATTAGAAGCCGCCTTGCGTTAGGTTTCGGCATTATACTCGCCCTGCTTATATTGCTTACCATTCAAGGGATAAACAAGGTTAACTTTATCGACCGTACCCTTTCTGAGATAACCGATATCAACTCAGTAAAGCAAAGATTTGCCATTAACTTCAGAGGCAGTGTTCATGATCGGGCCATCGCAATAAGAGACATTGCCATTGCGCGAAAACCATCAGAGATAACGACGTTTGTTAACGAAATTCGGGAACTGGAAACTTTTTACCGTACCTCGGAAAATGAAATGAACGCCATGCTGAATGACGACACGGTGTTTTCTGCAGAAGAGAAAAATATACTGCGCCGCATAGCGTCTATTCAAAGTCGTACGCTGCCACTCATAGAAGAAATTATCAACGCAAAGAGAAATAATGAAAGTGTTGATGATGTGGTGCTGGATGAAGCCAGACCGGCTTTTATTGCCTGGTTGAATACCATTAATGAGTTTATTGACTATCAGGAGCAGCAAAATCAACAAGCTACCCCTGAAGCAAGAGAAGTCGCCGGCGGCTTTCAGAGCCTGATGCTGGTGCTGACATTAATCTCTTTAACCATATCCGTGATTGTGGCATTTCTGATTGAAAGAAGCCTGCGCCTTTCCCTCGGCGGAGAGCCGTTTGACGCGCAGCGCGCCATTCAGACGATGGCCAATGGAGATCTGACGAAAAATTTAACATCCTCCTACAAAGGAAGCATCCTCGACTCACTCTCAGACATGAGTGATAAGCTTACTGAAATTGTGAGGAATATCGTAAGCACCTCCAATGATGTCTCTACCCAAATCAGCGAGGTTGCAGAAGGCTCCGCAAATGCGCTGGATGCTGCACAAAAACAGGCCATGCTGACAAATGAAACGGCTTCCAAATTAATCGCAATGCGCTCAAGCATTGATGAGGTGGCTGAAATTGCCAAACGAACGGAAGAAAACTCAGGCCTGACTGTTGATTACGCTGGACAGGGTCGCGTGGTCGTAGAGTCAACCTCGGCTGAAATTGAAAAAATCTCAACCACGGTAAATCAGTCAGTTGAGCAAATAAAACTGCTGGAAGAAAACACCAAGAAAATTGGCGGCATCGCCGGCGTAATCAGTGGTATATCTGAACAAACTAACCTGCTCGCGCTAAACGCCGCCATCGAAGCGGCCAGAGCGGGAGAATCCGGTAGAGGATTTGCAGTAGTTGCCGATGAGGTTCGTCAGCTGGCGCAGCGCACCGGCGAAGCAACTTCACAGATTGAAAGTATGATATCAGAGGTACAAGCCCAGACCGCCGCATCAGTAAACGCCATGGAAACAACGCAGCCATTAGTTGAGAATGGCCGTGCCCAGGTGATCAAGGCAACAGAATTACTCGAAAATATTGAGCGCCAGGCCAATGACTCTTTGATACGCGTTCAGGAAGTGGCCCGGGCTGCGTCAGAGCAAGTGAATGTGGTTGGCGATGTGAGCCAGGCAATGGAAAAAATCACGGCTATGTCAGAAGAGGCAACCCAGTCCATGCACAGCAATAAGACAGCAACACAAACCCTGAATGAACTGTCGCATCAGCTCAAAGAAGAAGTCAGATTCTTTACTGTTTAATCAATCGGTTCGTGCCCGGCAAAGGAGCACGAACTTCCATATACATTTGAATATAGTGGTGTGATTACCAAGGGTAACTGACCGTATAAGCACCATTACTCAAACTACACAACCGCAGAGCTTCTGGAAGTTCTGGACTCCATCGATCACGCGCTATGTCTAAAACGTGTTAAGCAAATTAAGCATCAACTAACGCAACGAAAGGATTTACCAGAATTAAAAGCCAATGATGGAGCGCGTCCGTGCAAAGAATAAACGCCTGGGATTGTTGGCCAGGTCTTCTTGTTCGTTGTCGCCCTGTTTTTACTAAGGGTCACTACAAATGGCTTAATTACCGTACCTTTGGTATGAGGAGAAGCACCTACAGCTATACTTCTTCGCCGGAAATGTACTTACTCATTCTAGCCGCCCATATTATTTCTATGGGCGTTTGTGTAAAACGGGTTGTTACGGCGAGACGCTAGGCTAAACAAAACGTTTAGCCCTCATCATTGTCGTCGTTATCAAGCTCGTCGTTATCCGGTGCTGGTGCAGGCTTTCTGCGCATTGGCATATGGCCAATGTCTTCGCCGGTCATGGTTTTCACCCGACGGGTTTTCTTAACCGCTGACGTGCCGCCGTTAGCGGTGTCTTTGCTGGCGTTTTTAGCCGCTTTAGGTTTTACTGGCTTGGGTTTAATGCCTTTAAACTTAGCCGGCAATTCAGAGTGTGCCTCTGGTTCAATGGGATAGCTGAGCTGTTGTTTGAGGGCTGTAAAACTTTGCCAGTCACGTTTACCCACAAAGGAAACCGCTGCACCCTGGTTGCCTGCGCGACCGGTACGGCCAATGCGGTGTACGTATTCTTCAGGGTGTTTAGGCATGTCGTAGTTCACCACTAAGCCAACCTTGGATAAATCTAATCCTCGTGACGCCACATCGGTTGTCACCAGAATATCAAACTGACCGCGCGCAAAGTCATTCATTGTTAATGAGCGTTTAGACTGTGCATAATCGCCACGCAGAGGCCGTGATGAACGCGTGGGTAGTTCACTGGTCAACATGGCTGCCAGACGTTCGGCATCGTCGCGGGTGGCGGTAAATACAATCGCCTGATTATAATCGAGGCTGGCTAACTGATTAACCAATAAGGCATCTTTGTGCTCAGGGTGATCAGCAAAGTAAAGTGTTTGGCTAATGTCGGTATGTTCTGCCGTGGCGCTGCCTACCGCCACACGTACCGGCGCTTTAAGCAGAGTATCGAGCACATGGTTGAGCTCAACGTGATCCATGGTCGCCGAGAACAACATGGTTTGACGTTTGCGGTGATCGGCCTTGCGGTTGATCAGGGTAATAGCCTGGGCAAAGCCTAAATCGAGCATGCGATCAGCTTCATCGAAGATCAGCATTTCGAGGCCGTTAATGAAAAAGCTCTTATCTTCGAGGTGGTCGGCAATCCGGCCAGGTGTACCTACAATAATATGCGGATTGCGACGCAATGCTTTAGCCTGATCATTATAATTATCGCCGCCCACCACTAACGCCGTTGCCAGGCTCTTTTTTTGACACAGCCACTTCGCTTCGCCAAACACCTGTTTGGCCAGTTCCCGGGTGGGGGCCAGAATAAGCACCCGCGGATCCTGTTTACTAAGCGCCTTTTGCGTGAGTAAGCGATGCACAGCCGGAAGCAGGAACGCCAGGGTTTTGCCCGATCCTGTTTTAGACGATGCAATAATGTCTTTGCCCAGCAACGCCGGGAGAATGGTTTTTTCCTGAACTTCGGTAAGTTCGGTAAAGCCTTTATCTTCTACTCGGCTAACAAGAGTGTGGTGGACAGGTAAATCGGTTATTAACAAGGTAATGACGCTCCGCTTAATGATCGCGCCTATTATCCCTGAATACGCGGGTGAGTAAAGCCGCAGAGGTAATATTCATGGTTGGGGAGTGGAAAAGGCAGATAACGCAACACGACTTGCGCTATCTGCTTGCTGCCAGGGGCAGTTTACTTAGGAAAAGTGCATTTCCGGGATATCGCCTTCAACTACTAACTTGCCGGCCGTTTTGGCCTCGATTTCGTCGATGGTCACACCAGGCGCACGCTCGCGCAGATAAAACGCGCCGTCTTTCACTTCCAGTACCGCTAAATCGGTAATAATACGGGTAATACAATTCACCCCTGTCAGTGGTAACGTACATTCAGACAACAGCTTGGAATTGCCGTGTTTGTCGGCGTGGGTCATGGTAACGATAATGTTTTTGGCGCCGGCGACTAAATCCATCGCGCCGCCCATGCCTTTTATGAGCTTGCCTGGAATCATCCACGAGGCGATATTGCCGTTTACGTCTACTTCAAAGGCACCCAGCACGGTAAAGTCCACATGGCCACCACGGATCATGGCAAAGCTCTCTGCCGAACTGAATATTGAGGCGCCGGTGCTGGCCGTTACGGTTTCCTTGCCGGCGTTAATCATGTCTGCGTCAATGGTTTCTTCGGTTGGATAGGGGCCCATACCCAGCAAACCATTTTCTGACTGCAGCATCACACTGATGCCTTCGGGTACATAATTTGCGGCCAGTGTTGGAATACCAATCCCCAGATTCACGTAACTGCCATCCTGGAATTCCTGCGCAACACGCATTGCAATTTGCTCTCTTGTTAATGCCACGGTCGCCTCCTATTTAGCCGTAATACGGCGTTCGATACGTTTTTCAAACGTGCCCTGGATTACCCGGTCTACATAAATACCCGGTGTGTGGATATGTGCCGGATCCAATTCACCAGGCTCCACGATTTCTTCTACTTCTACAACGGTTATTTTACCTGCCGTCGCCGCCATAGGATTAAAATTTTGTGCGGTATGACGGTAAATGCAGTTACCATAGCGGTCTGCTTTCCAGGCTTTAACAATCGCAAAGTCACCGGTGATAGACTCTTCCAGTATATACGGGCGGCCGTTAAATTCTTTTACTTCTTTGCCTTCGCCAACCGGTGTACCGTAGCCGGTTGCGGTGTAAAACGCCGGGATACCCGCACCACCGGCACGCATTTTCTCTGCCAGGGTACCTTGCGGGGTTAACTCTACTTCGAGTTCACCGTTAAGTAACTGCTTTTCAAACAGGGCATTCTCGCCAACGTACGACGAGACCATTTTTTTGATTTGTTTATCTTCGAGCAAAATACCCAAACCAAAACCGTCGACACCGCAGTTATTCGACACAATAGTGAGGCCTTTGGTACCCATTTTTTTTATCTGGGCAATACTCCCTTCCGGAATACCGCATAGTCCGAAGCCACCTGCAATCACGGTCATGTTATCTTCTAACCCTTGCATTGCTTCGTCGTAACTGGATACGACCTTATCGAAGCCAGACATAGCATGCTCTCCTCTAATTAATGAACAATGTCAGTATTAATCACGGTTAAAATTTTGTAAAATTGAATTAATATCACTATTAATAAATAAAAGTTAATAATATGAGCGTGTCGTACCGAAACATGCAGGCCTTTGTTTGCGTTGCTGACTCTGCCACGTTTGCCGAGGCGGCTGAAAAGCTGTTTTTAACGCAGCCGGCGTTGTCGAGTGCCATTAAAAAAATGGAGCAACAGTTGGGTGGCCAGTTATTCAGTCGCACCACACGGCGGGTACAATTAACCCCGGAAGGCGAGACCCTGCTGCCCCAGGCGCGCCGGTTATTGCTGGAGTGGGATGATGCGGTAGAAGGCGTACAAAATTTGTTTGCCATGGCACAGGGGCGGTTGTCGGTGGCTGCCATGCCGTCGTTTGCAGAATCACGGTTGCCGGGTATTCTGGTTCGCTTTCATCAACAGTTTCCGAATATTCGCCTGCGTATTCATGATGTGATCATGGAAGAAACTATTCATGCTGTGCGCACTGGCCGGGCCGACATTGGTTTTTGTTTTGAGCCGGAGTTACTCGATAACTTAGACTTTTTCCCGTTGTTTAACGACCGCTTTGTGGCCGTAATGCCCCAACAGCATCCGCTTAATGGCAAGCGCAGTATTGGCTGGCAGGATTTGGTTAATGAGCCCTTTATTATGCTCAACAAAGGTTCTTCGGTGAGGCAGTGGACAGAGCATACCGCCGCGCGGTTTGGCCAGCTAAATATCGTGGCCGAAACTGGTCAGTATGGCTCGGTGGGGCAGTTAATAGCACAAGGCCTTGGTATCTCCGTTGTACCTTCGCTGTGTTTGGAGCAAATGCTGCGTAAGGGACTGGTATGCCGGGATATTACCGACAGCCCGCTGGTAAAACGGGTAGGGATGGTGCGCGCCAGCAGAGGGGTAACTTCTGTCACCGCGCAAACATTGTGGCAGCAAGTGGTTGAGGTGAATACCGATAAGGTTTAGCCACTGTCACTCACATACTTATGTCAGCGTTCAGATGACTAACCCGCTAATTATCTCATCAGCACTCATGGTAATGTTCACCGTTAGGTATTTCGCCAAACGCAGGGGCGGTGTGTCTGGTGCGCTACGATGATTCGATTGCGCTTTACTTTGCTGCCGTCAGGCAGTTGTCCCAGTAGGGTTGGTCACCATAATAGTCGGCAGCAAAGTTAATAAAAGCGCGCACCTTGCTGGCCAGTAGTTGCCTGTGTGCATAGACGGCGTAAAGCCGCATTGGCGGTGGCTTATGGTCACGCATAATCACCTTTAACTGGCCTTGTTCAAGGGCCTGATAGCAAATAAAGGTAGGCTGCAACGCAATACCATGGCCAAGTATGGCTGACTGTGTCAGCAATTCACCATGATTACAGGTCAGGGCGGCGTTGTGCATGTTCTGCCCTTCGGCAAGGAAATTGTGAGGCGCAGGGCTGTTGCCTTCATCAATATAGCTGTATCGCAAATAGCGGTGAGTTTTAAGATCGTCAAGGGAGTGCGGTTCACCGTACTGAGCTAAATATGACGGGGCCGCACACAGCACTAACTGAATTGGCGTCAGGGGTTTTGCAATAAACGAAGAACTCTTTAAATGACCAATTCTAAGCGCAATATCAAAACCTTCTTCAATAATGTCTACTTTGCGATCGCTAAGGTTTAAATCTATATCCACATCAGGGTACTGCTGTTGAAACGTGCTGAGCAGCGGCGCGAGGTGTTGTGTGGAGAAGGCGACTGGCGCACTGATCCTTAGCAGGCCGTTAGCCTGATGCTGCATGGCATTAAGATCGCTTTCCATGCTATCAATTTCTTCCAATACCTGGCTGGCCCTTAATAAATACTGCTGACCCGCTTCGGTAAGGTGTACGCGACGGGTAGTACGGTTGAGCAACCTGCTGGCCAGATGATTCTCCAGTTGCGATACGTACTTGCTCACTAGTTGCGGTGATTTATCAAGCTTTTCAGCCGCCGCGCTAAATGAACCTGAACGCGCCACTGTTATGAATGCTCGCATTGCTTCAATTCTGTCCATAAGGTCTATTATCAACGAAGTGTTGATAATTACTCTATTTTATCTCTATTAATAAATCAATTTGCGAGTAGTAAAGTGGCAACGACTTAGCGAGACGTCATTCGCAAGGCGTTTAATTAAATTAACCGGAGATTGAATTATGAACACAACATTATTAAAACTACTTTCTACTGATGCGGGTTTTGCGGCTTTAATCCTGCGGGTACCAACCGGCATTGTATTAGCTGCCCATGGTGCCCAAAAATTATTTGCCTGGTTTGGTGGTTACGGGCTTGAAGGCACCGGCCAATACATGACTAGTCTGGGCCTTGAGCCTGGATATTTAATGGCGCTACTGGCTGGAAGTGCTGAGTTTTTTGGCGGGCTGGCGCTGATATTCGGCGTGTTAACCCGGCCCGCAGCGTTGGTGGCAGCTTTTACTATGGTCATGGCAATATTTACAGCGCATATTCAAAACGGCTTGTTTATATCGAATGGCGGCTATGAATACGCACTCGCGCTTTTGGCGGCAACAGCATCACTCGTTTTAAGTGGCGCAGGGCGGTCTTCGGTTGACCGGGTTATTGCCGCAAAACTCCCCCGTCAGGCTTAATCGCACCATGGCCTGCAATCCCGGGCAGGCCACAAATCGGAAGCTTAAGGGAGCCTGACTGGTAGCAATGTCAGAAAAGTTAAAAAAGCGCGGCACTGTGACAGTTAGCCCGAAAGGTATTAAGGAGACTCAAGGTGATGAACAACTCACAACAAGCGGTGTTTATCTCTCACGGCGGTGGGCCCATGCCGCTACTGGGGGACCCAGGCCATCAGGGATTGGTTGAACATCTCAATGCACTCAGCAAGCGCCTGCGCCGGCCGTCGGCCATATTAGTTATCAGCGCCCACTGGGAAGCGGCGGTTGCAACGGTAACCAGCAATCCGGCACCACCGCTACTGTACGACTACTATGGCTTTCCCCCTCAAAGCTATAAAATAACCTACCCGTGCCCGGGGGAACCAGCGTTGGCGGCGAGTGTGGCCAGCGCACTTCAATCTGCGGGTATTAAGGTGAACACCGATGATGAGCGTGGTTTGGATCATGGCGTGTTTGTACCACTTAAGCTTATGTATCCGGATGCCGATATTCCAGTTGTTCAACTGTCACTGCTGAACAGCCTTGATGCCAGCCTGCACATTCAATTAGGGCAGGCCATCGGTGCTCTGGAGTATGACAATTTGTTGATCCTGGGTTCAGGTTTTTCGTTTCATAACATGCGCGCATTTTTTGCGCCGGATACCGCCGTGAGCCGGGAACACAATGTTGCGTTTGAAAGCTGGTTTAAAAACGTAATGACGGCACAAGACATAAGTGAAGAGTCGCGGTCTGATCAGCTTTGCAATTGGGAGCAAGCGCCCGGTGCACGGTTCTGTCATCCACGTGAAGAGCATTTGTTACCACTGCACGTTTGTTATGGAGCGGCTGGCAGAGCGGCTGATATTGTCGAGTCTGTGGTTGTGCTGAATAAGCAGGCAGGCACGTTTGGCTGGTTGTAGTGTGCGTTTTATCAGGCGATAAAAAGAACCGCATCGTGAAGTCACCTAAAAGTGTAAAGACACCTGAAAGCAGCGTTCAGGTGTCTAGGTTTTTATCAATTGTTGTCTTGTTGGCGTTATGAACTCGGTAGCTTATTACGTGCCAGTTGATGTTCACTTTGTTGAGTCACTGAGTACACATCACCGTATATTTGTTCAAAAAGCTGCTGCCAGATTTTCGACTCCTGATTAGCTTGCCAATGATCAGTATTAAATACCTTGTGCTGACTACTTGCAGAATATTCGTGAATGATTTTGCGACCATACATGACTACTTTCTTTTTATAAGGGTCAAATAGAACAACCTCATACCTTAATTTCATTCTCTCGGCGTACTGACAAAAACCGGGAAACCAGCCGCTATTTCTGCTGGCAAAAATAACTGCCGGCACTTTGCATTCTTCCGTTATCCCGCGTGCGTGAGAGATGGCCTTTAGCCTGATTTGCGCGACGAGTGTAGACTGCTCGCCTTAAGAAATTTGCTCAAACTCTATCTTTTGATTGTCTGAAGCGCGGCGTACCTCGCTATATTCTTTTGATAGGTCTGCTAAATATTTTTCGGTGCTATCTTTCCACCTATGACTGAGGGATGTGAGATGCAAATCCTCAGTGCCAGGCGGTGCATAAACGATATATTTAAACTCCTGTAAGTCTTTAATTGGTGCGGTCACCAATTTTTCAAAATCAGAAGATTCAACTTGTTCGAGTAGAGGTTGATCGTTGGGTAAACGTCTGTTGTTTGGCGTTTATGATGTATCGAGTCTATGGACAGGCTCCGGGTGCTTTGACGGCTTTGTTATTGGCTGACCAGCTTGCGCCAGGTAATCTATAGCGACTTCACTGCTCACGGCAGCTGTTTTTGCTAACTTTTCATCCGGATCAGTTTCTCTACTACTGCTAGTTGCGTTACTGTGGACTGGTTCATGTTCATTTTTTAACTGCTGCTCATTGGTATTATCGGTTTTATTTGCTTTGTTAGCGAAAACCTGTTGTTCCACTGCCGTTGAATCGAGTGAACTATCAGCAGAGACCTCCGTGTTTACGTTAGTTATTGGTGGTGGAGTAGTAGTCCTTATCGACGTCAGTTGCTCACTAACATCTACATGCTGTACTTGCTCTGGTTGGGCAGATGTTTTCGTTTCGTTAGCGATAGAAGTGTAGTGAGTACCGGCATTAACGTTTAAGGTTAATCCTAAAATAGCCACGCAGCTCAGCGCAATTGTGTGCTCAACAGACTTTGATAATCGTCTCGGTTGGCCAAATAAACGCTTCACTCTTGCCAGTAATAAATACTGATTTTTATTCGCCGCCACAGCGGTTTGACTATTATGGCTAATATCGGCGAAGCGGCTCAATGTATGGGCAAATGTCAGCGGGCTGCCACAGACTTTTACTGCGATATCGTCACAGCAATGCTCACGTTCAATGTCAATTTTCTTACTTATAGCGAGTACAAACGGGTTAAAGAAAAAAAGTACTTTGATGGCACACTGAACAATATTCATCAAATAATCATTACGCTTAATATGAGCCAGTTCATGCAGCACTATGGCTTCGACCTGCTCGTGAGGCAACTGCGATAACATACCGAGTGGCAATAATATTACCGGCTTTACATGACCGATAACGCAAGGAACCAGCACTTTGGTCGACTGAAAAAAACGAATGTTTTTGTGTATTGCTAGTTGAGCAGCCAACGCTTCAAATCTTTTCTGCGAATTATTGGGAACTGTGCTAATAGCACGGGACTTTAATTGATGTGTTAAGACTAAGTCTGCTATATAACGCAGTGCCTGTAGCGCAAAGCCACAAATCCACGCCGCTACAATGTAAATTAACCAAGGATTGACGGTTTGATAGATCCATTGCCACCAGGAACGGGGGCTATCGGCCACCAAAACACTTTGTAGCTGGCTAAATAAAGCCTTTGCTTGAGCAATATCCTGATAACTGTAGGTGTATGTTTTAGCGCTTATTAAAAAGCAGCAGCCCAATGCAATAACGGCTAGCCAGTACCTTGTTAAAGCACTCGCTCGCTTATTAATAAATAAAGTAAATATAAGCAATAACAGAACTATTAAACTCTGCCAAAAGGAATGCACTATGGTCCATCCGAGGGCATATACAAACTGGCTATCAAGTAATGTAATAAATCTATCCATGATCTTTATTCTCCATTTCTTTTATGAATGCCTTTACTTCGTCAATCTCGGCTTGCGTGACATCATGCTTACCTAATAACTGCATCATGAGGCGACTGGCAGACCCACCGAAGGTGCTTTTTACAAACTTATCCAGCAAATTACCTTTCGCTTCAGACTCTTGAATCAACGGAAAGTAAATATGGCTTTTACCTTCTTTACGTCGATCCAGCAGGCCTTTTTCGACCATTATCTGCATTGTTTTAAGGGTTGTCGTATAACCGACTGCGCGCTGTAAATTAAGTTGCGTATTGACAGTTTGCGTAGTGGCTTCTTTGGTTTTCCAAAGCACGTTTAATATTTCGAGCTCTGCTGGGGTCGGTGTAACCATGTTTTATCCTTAAATACGAATAGCTTCGTATTTACTATGTACGAAACCCATCGTAGTTGCAAATCCAAATCGCGATTTTTATTTACAAGCGAAGAAGAAGGGGAGTAGCGAAATGGAGAAAAATCTAAACTTACCCGACTTAGGGGTTTGTAAAATAAGCCTTTAGGCTAGAGAGCTACAATGAAATAGTGCCGTCGCCGTTTTTGGTTGACTATTTACAGTAATCTTTACAAGCTTAAAGCGTCTTCAAAAATATTCCCGCATCGTGCGGTTTATCCGCTTAAGCGCTCATCATTGGGTTATGAATCAATACTGCTAGTAGCAAACTTTTTTCTATTAACAATGAGCAGTACCAAACCTATGATGCCTGTCACGGTGCCGATAGGGAACAATAGTAGCAATATTGTCGAATAGAATATTAGTACCCAAAACAGCCAACCAGTGCGATATTTTAAAAACACAACGGAAACGACAAATAGGATTATTGCCACTAATGATAAGAGGCTGCCCTGTATGATGTTTATCGTTGCTGCTCTTAATTCGTCCTGTGGAATTTTGGGCTCATTGGGGCCAAACAGCGTTATTTCCTGAAATGAAGAGGCCATCAAAAGATACGTTTCAACGACTCCCCAGAGGGGGGCCCAAAATAGAAGTAATCCTAAAATTGCGAGGTATCTCCCTGTAGTTTGTTTTTTCACGTTGCTTCCTTGTGCGTGTTGTGTGCCGTTGCATGAGCCAGTTTGATTAAGAACGGCTGATAATAAAAGGGCGATTAGTTAAAAGAAAAGAGACACGGCCAGCATTGGCCAGCATTACTCAAATACAAGTTGCGAATAAAAATATTCCTGCTCTTTATCAAAGTAGGTTACCCGTTTTCCTTTTTGCATATTTAAGCTATCACCGGCTTGAAAAAGTCTCCTTACCATTGACATATATATTGTTGTCCAGGGGCCTTCTTCAAACGCTTTGCCGACAATCTCACAGGTTAACTGTTTACAAGTAAGACTCAATATTTCAATACGATTACTCAGTTCATGGAGTTGAATCATATCACTTAAACGCTGCTCCATTTGCATATGCCACTGATCATTTCTATCCGGGTTGAGATTTTCTTTTATTTCATCGAGAAACGCGTTGTCTTCAGTAGCCTTACTAAAGAAACCCTCGGCAAAATGCTCAGGCACTCTATCGTTAAATAATTCTTTTAAAGCCTGCTTATGTCGCGTTTGCCATTGTTTTAATTCGCGAATGGCTTCATCAGACATTGCGGCAGTGGTGCCTGTATTGTCAGTTTTACCTGTGGTGGCTGTTTCCTGGCTGTCTGAATACTGTGGCGAAGTGGAGGGCGACGGCGCATTACCACCTGACTCAATTGGTTGAGTATCGCCCATGCTATTTTGCACTTCTTTGCTGGCGATAGCTGTTGGCAACTGGGCCTGCTTGGTTGTTAACGTCTCAGGTGATTGCTTTGCAATCGGGCTTTCAATCTGATGAGGGGGATGCTCTAAGGGGGATTCTTGCGTTTGATTTTGGTTAAGTAACGAGTGAGAAAGATAACCTGCAGCGAACGCAACAATAAGAGCCGACAACAATACAACGAGCTTTTGCATAATAATTCCTTTTAATAATCGCTAAGCCTAAACCCTGGCTAAATTTTTTAAATACTAATTTAAAAAAGCCGTGTTTGTTGTTTATTGAACGATTAAGCTTTTTCTATAAGTTAGGTAAAATATCAGCAACATTCAACATTTCTCTTGGTTTGAATCACGATAGGCAAGGACCTGTTAGCTTTTATTATTTCAGTGCGTCGTAGAGTTTATTTGCCAGATTCAAGGTGTTTGATGTTACGCCGTCGCGGCTGATGTGGAGTGTTTTTTCAGTAAACACGGTGTCGCGGGTTGTTTGTAAATAATCAACAATGGCCTCGTCGCTGACGTCTTGTTTTTTTAACGCGTTGGCATTTTCCCGGGCCTGGTTGAGTTCTACCGTGCTGCTAAGCTGCGCCAGTGTTTCGAGCTGCTTACTTAAACGCTCGTCCCGGTTTAGGTAATTTTGCAGTTTTGTAATGCCTGCTTGCTCTGATCCGGTTAAATCATCGACTGTCCAGCTACCGTCATTATTGGTGATGTTGACTGGCAAGTTGACGCCGTGTTGGGAGGCAAGTTCCTGCAGTTCTTCGGCCACGCGATGTTCGTAAAAATCACGCATATTTTTAAGTTTGTTTAACGACAAATTAGAATCACCGGCAGCGATGTCGGCTGAAATGGTACTAATTTGATTGTCGTCCAGACGCCCCGTCAGTTGGTTTAATTCGGCTTGCAGCTTAGTGCTACCGGTACCATCAGACAGTTTTTTAAACGCTTTATCTGCCGCGGTGGGATCGTTGAGGTAGTCGATTAACGTGGGTCTTGAGTTTATTTGCACAATCGTAGCACTGGTCATAGTGGTTGTCAGTTACGCTTTGGATTGCATGTTTCAGACCAGATTTAACCAGCCGATGATTAAATGACGTGGCGGGCATAGTGTGTGTTTATTTAGCCTGCTATCTGCCAGGCTGCGGGGGAGATAAAATGAATATCAGGGCAGGGCGCACACCGTTATAACATACGGTGTGCGTGGGGCTATTACGGCTAAATTGCTACCATTTTTTCTTGGGCGCAAACAATTCGTCCAGCTCGTCGCGCTCTTCTTCGCGGCGTTTGGCTCTGTCCTGCGCGTTGGCATTTTTAAGGTTTTCCTGGATTTCCTGCAATTGCTGTTTAACCCAATCCCTGCGGGTCTGAATAAACTCGTCAGACTGTGATTGATTCTCCAGCGCAGTAATCGCTTTTTCAAAGTACTGTCGTGCCGAGCCTAACATCCCGGACTGCTGAGCCGCTCTGCCGCGACGAATGAGGGTTTCAACATTCACTTTTAACTGCAGTTTTTCGAGTTGTTTGTCTTGCTCAAGGTAGGTGCTGCCATCGACTTTGCCTTTGCTTCGTTCGGTACGCAGCATCACTCGCAGTTTTTTTACTGCCTGAATGTATTGAATAATCATTTTGTCGGTTTCAGGCAGCGCGAACTGGTTGTTGTTATCAGGCTCCATATCAATCGATTTTATTCTTGAGCTGATATCTTCTAAATGTTGTTTGGTGTCCGGTGACGACGAAGAAAGTTCATTAATGACCTGCAAAGCGCGGTGAATTCGCTGCAACAGAATTTTTACCAGCCCCTGAGAAATAGGCATTTGCGCTGTTGCCATCAACACATTCTCGGTTTCATCGATGATGGTGCGCTGTTTGGCAACTTCTGTGCGTCGCTCTGCGTCCATTTTTGCTTTGTATTGTTGATAGGCGTTAACGACGATCGCTACAATGAGCAATACTACTATCAGTACAATTATTATTATAAATGTCATTCAGCGTTTCCTGTTATTACATCGATATGAACAGCGTTTTATGTGTATCGGCCAGTGTTAAGGGATTTTGACCTCAAAAACACCACCGCCCATAGCTCCCCCGTTAGACAAAGTAATAGAGCCCTGACGAACCTGATCATCAGCACTTCTTACATGTGCGCGAGCAATTAAATGTGCAAAATACAATCCCAGACCAGTACGTCCTTGTGATACGTTAAAGTCTGTGGGCTTTGCATCGTTGGCTACGAGCATATGGTCGGGATAACCATCGCCATCATCTTCTATTTTAATTACCAAAAAGTCGTTTTGCTGACTCACACTGATAATTATATCTGATGTACCATATCGCAGTGCATTGATCAAAACATCATTAATTAACAAATACATGAGATCGGCATCTAAATACCACGCCAGCTCATCCGTGCAGCGATTATCGATGCTGATGTTTTTTTGTGATGCATACAGTTGATTTGATAGCACAATGTCTTCAATCAGTTCGTTAACGTAGCACTGATCAATCATTACCGGCAAGCTTTCACGATTGGCCCGGTACAATGACAATATCTGCACTAACCCGGTATTCATTCGGTTCGCTTCGTAATGCAAATCGACGATTTGGCGTCGGGTGTCACTTAGTTCGGGTGGCAAGGTAGAAACAATTTGCTCAACTGACTGCACTAATAAATTCAGTGAGTTTTTCATGTCGTGCACAGCCGCAGCTAAAATAGTCGAAAAATCAATCTGTTCGTTGATGGGTGTACTAATACGACCGGGTGACTCTGTTGAATCTGGATGTTGCACGCCATTTTTGTCGGGCATTTGTATTACTTCCAATTGTTCTCAGACTTGCTTATGCTAGTATCCAACATAATAGCAACTTTTTCCTCTACTTTTGCGTAAGCATCCGATTTGGCCGGCCATTTAAATGTATTTTTACTGGCTGAGATGATTGACTTGTGCGCTGACGGTGGTCAGGTTACCGCGTGGATATACAATGAAATTACAACAATTAAGATATATTGTCGAAGTACAAAACAATAACCTTAACGTGTCGGCCACCGCTGAAAGTTTATTTACTTCGCAACCCGGTATCAGTAAGCAGGTCAGAATGCTCGAAGATGAGTTAGGCGTGCAGATATTTGGTCGCAGTGGTAAACACCTTACCCATGTTACACCGGCAGGCAATGAGGTGATCAACATTGCCCGGGAAATTCTTGCCAAGGTAGAAAGTATTAAAGCCGTTGCCCGCGAGCATAATTTGCCTGATCAGGGCAAATTAAACATTGCCACCACTCATACGCAGGCGCGCTATGCATTACCCGATGTCATTAAGGGCTTTATGAATAAGTACCCCAAGGTGTCGCTGCATATGCATCAGGGCACACCTTCGCAGATCAGTGATTTAGCCGCCAAAGGCGAGGCTGATTTTGCCATCGCGACAGAGTCGTTGCATTTATACAATGATCTGGTGATGCTACCTTGCTATCACTGGAATCGCAGTGTCATCGTTAACAAGGACCATCCGCTCGCTAAGAAAACCTCAATCACTATCGAAGACGTCGCTCAATACCCGCTGGTGACTTATGTGTTTGGTTTTACGGGGCGTTCTGAACTTGATCATGCATTTGAGAAAGCCGGCCTCACGCCTACGATTGTGTTTACCGCAACCGACGCCGATGTCATCAAAACCTATGTAAGGCTTGGTGTCGGCATTGGTGTGATTGCCTCAATGGCAGTGAGTGAAGAATTAGACGCCGATTTAGTAAAAATTGATGCCAGCCATATGTTTGATTACAGCACCACTAAAATCGGCTTTCGAAAAGGCTCTTTTTTACGCAGTTATATGTTTGATTTTATTGAGCGTTTTGCACCGCATTTAACTAAAGATAAAGTAGAAAAGGCAATGATGTGCAAAAATAACGATGAAGTGGAAAAAATGTTTAAAGGCCATACGCTACCGGTGAAGTAGCGCAGGGCTGTTCAGTTAAACATTAGCACTCGATAATATTTACCGCGAGACCGCCTCTGGCGGTTTCTTTGTATTTGGTCTTCATATCTGCGCCGGTGTCGCGCATGGTTTTAATCACCTTATCGAGTGACACTTTGTGTTCACCGGTACCGCGTAATGCCAGGCGCGATGCGTTAATAGCTTTTATCGCGCCCATGGCGTTGCGCTCTATACAGGGCACCTGCACCAGGCCACCGACGGGATCGCAGGTGAGCCCCAGGTTGTGTTCCATCCCAATTTCGGCGGCGTTCTCGACTGCCGCAATATTACCGCCTAATACTTCGGTTAATGCCCCGGCTGCCATAGAGCAGGCCACGCCAACTTCGCCCTGACAGCCCACTTCGGCGCCAGAGATGGAGGCATTTTCTTTATATAGAATGCCAATGGCACCGGCGGTTAACAAAAAGCGACTGGCAATGTCTTTGTCGACCGGACGGACAAACTTATCGACATACTTAAGTACCGCCGGAATAATGCCTGCAGCGCCGTTGGTCGGAGCTGTGACAACCCGGCCGCCGGCGGCGTTTTCTTCGTTTACCGCTAAGGCAAACATGTTAACCCAATCCAGAGGCTGCATGGGATCGCCGCTGTATTCGGTCATTAAACGATGGTAAAGCGATGGAGCCCGGCGCATCACTTTTAAGCCGCCAGGTAATATGCCTTCGCTCTCGATGCCGCGTTCGATGCTGGCATCCATGGTCATCCATAAATGTTGTAAGCGGGTTTTAATATCCACACCCGGGTGCAATGCCTGTTCATTTTTGAGCATTAAAGCGCTAATGCTCAGGCCTTGCTCCTTGCATAACGCCAATAATTGCTGCGCGGTAGTAAAGCTGAAAGGCACGGTGTTGGTGATTTCTTTTGCTTGTTGTTTGGCCAGATCCCATTGATCATCGCGCACAATAAAGCCGCCGCCAATGGAATAATAAGTCTGTGACAATAACAAGGCATCCTGATTGTAGGCATGCAGGGTCATGGCATTGGCGTGACGTGGCATGGTTTTACGGCGGTGAAACACAATCGCCTTGGTGCGCGGAAACGCGATGACCTGTTCGCCACCTAAATTCAGCTTTTCGCTGGCGTCGATGTCGGCCAGCCAGCGCTCAATGGCATCCACATCGATGGTTTCCGGGCGCTCACCGAGTAAACCGAGTATCACCGCTTTGCCACTGCCATGGCCTTTACCGGTTTGACCTAAAGAGCCAAAAAGCTCTGTCGTTACATGGGTAACCTTGTTTATCAGCTGCTGGGAACGTAACTCGCTGACAAACTCTGCGGCCGCATTCATGGGACCTACAGTATGAGAGCTCGACGGGCCAATCCCGATGCTGAACATATCAAATACGCTAATCATTCGATGCTATAACCTTATCTTTTTATTTATATTGCCTGCTGGCAAGGGGTAGAGCAAACCAGATAAGCTAATGGTAGCATGAGATTAATTAATGATTTTTTTTGCCGCTTATGAGGCAGGCTGACGGGTGTCATGAAAGATTGACGCTAACTGACTGATGAGTGCTGCGGTGGCGCCCCATATCATGCGTTCCTGCCAGAGAATAAAATGCACAGGGTGGGCGAGATTACCGCGTTGTACAGACTCAATAAGGTGGTTATCCGGATTGAGTAGAAAGCTCAGCGGCACTTCAAAGGTATCATGCACTTCATTAGGATCGATATTAAGCGAAAACGCGGGCTCAACAATGGCTACCACGGCGGTAATATGAAAGCCGGTAAGCGTGTGATGAGGGGGAAGCGACCCCACAATCTGGCATTGCTCGCGGGGCAAGCCAACTTCTTCCCAGGCTTCGCGCAGCGCAGTTTCGGTTAAATTACGGTCGTGGCGCTCAACTTTGCCACCAGGAAAACTCACCTGGCCAGGATGGTGGGTTAAGTGGCTGGCGCGTTGGGTGAACAATACCCGTAAACCGTCCGTGTAGTTGAGCAGCGGAACCAGTACCGCCGCCGCTCTGCCGGTCTCGCGCAAGGGAAAGTCCTGGCTGGCAATCATCGGTGGCGAAACGTGAAACTGACTTAAGAAATCATGCTTTTTCAATGGTCGACTCCAGCACCGGTAAAATTCTGGCCACCTTGTCCAGGGTTTCCTGAAATTCCTCATTAGCCACAGAGTCCAGCACAATGCCGCCGCCAGCCCAGCAATAAAGTTGATTTTGCTCTGCTAACAGCGTGCGAATACAAATACTTGAGTCGAGGTCGTTTTTTAATCCCAGATACACCATACTGCCACAATAGGGCGCGCGGCGGTTAGGTTCAAGCTCTTCGATGATCTCCATTGCCCGAATTTTCGGGGCTCCGGTAATTGAACCGCCGGGAAAGCACCCTTGCAGGAGATCCAGCGGATGGCTGTCTGCGCTCAGGCGACTGCGTATTCGGCTAACCATATGGTGCACCGCAGCGTAACTTTCCAGTTTAAATAAATCCGGAACGCTTACACTGCCAGGCGCGCTATGCTTGCTGATGTCGTTGCGCAATAAGTCCACAATCATCAGGTTTTCAGCGCGGTCTTTTTCAGCACTGAGTAAGGCCGCAGCGTTACGTTCATCCTGGATAGGGTCGGTGCTTCTGGGCCGTGTGCCTTTAATCGGCTTGGTTTCAATAATGCCGTCCCGACACTGAATAAAACGTTCCGGTGACAAGCTCAGAAGCGTGCTGTTGCCGGTGTTTAAAAACGCCGAGAATGGCGCATTATTAGCCTGCGTTAATAACCGGTATGCCGGCCATACATCTCCGCTAAACCCCGCTTTAAAACGCTGGGCAAAGTTTACCTGATAGCAGTCACCGGCGGTCAGGTAATCATGAACCTTACCCAGTGCGGTATTGTAATCCGTTTGCGTCAGGTTACTTTGCCATGGGGTGGTTAAACGAAAAGCCCGGCAACTGGCATTCAGCCAGTTATTAAAGTCGGGCACAGCTACCCCGGACGTATGACAAAAGTACCAGCGGTTAGTGTGGGTATCGTGGATCAGGGCCCGGTCATAGATGCCCAGCATCATATCCGGACATTCATATTCAGCGGGGTTTAACGAAGGTAATGTTTCAAAATATCGCCCCAGGTCGTAACTACAAAATCCAGCCAGCCCTAACACCATTGGTAAGGTGTTGTAGAGTGACTGTTCAACTTCTGAAGTATCAACGCTGAGCTGAAACGCCTGAATGTAAGACTGGGCTACTTTCAGTGGCGAGTGATCGCCGCGGAATTTTTTAATGATGGCGCCATCGGCGCTGGCGACACGGGTCTCGCCCTGTTTGCTGGTAAGGGTAAGTAAAGGTTGCCATAAGGCGATATCAAACCGGCTGCCGCTTTCCTGGCTGGCCCCTGAATCGAGTAACAGGGCACCATCGGTTTGTGCTACCGCCGCAAATACATCCTGAATGGTGCAGGTCGCGGCTAGCGACACTTCGGTTAAACTGAGCGACGTGGGCTCAAAATTATAATCTAATTGTGACATTAACAGTTTTACAATCGTTAGCAGATAGCAGGGCACATGACCTTTTCGATCCCGTGATACCGGAGTTCCACTAAGGTCGAAGATGGTTTTATTGGTGCCGGTTGTCGACATGGGGTAGTATACGGTTTCTTCGTCTAGATGACTATGTGAGCCTAAAAATAAGAGGACGCCATGACCGTAATTCGTCAACAAGACTTTATCGATAGCATTGAAGATGCACTGCAGTTTATTTCTTATTACCACCCCCTTGATTATGTGAAGGCCGTCGAACAGGCCTATTTAAAAGAAGAAAGCCAGGCGGCTAAAGACGCTATGGCGCAAATTCTGATTAACTCACGTATGTCAGCAGAAGGTAAACGTCCGCTGTGTCAGGACACCGGTATTGTGACCTGTTTTGTTAAAATCGGGATGTCGGTTAGCTGGGACAAAGCAGACATGACCGTTCAGGAAATGGTGGATGAAGGCACCCGCCGTGCATACCTTAACCCGGACAACCCGTTACGCGCCTCAATTGTTGCCGATCCGGCCGGCGCGCGAACCAATACTAAAGATAATACCCCGGCCGTAGTGCACATCGATATGGTGCCCGGTGACAAAATTGAAGTGATGATCGCGGCCAAGGGCGGCGGTTCAGAAAACAAATCTAAAATGGTAATGCTCAACCCCAGCGACGACATTGTAGAGTGGGTACTTAAAACGCTTCCTACCATGGGCGCCGGTTGGTGTCCGCCGGGTATGCTGGGCCTCGGCATTGGCGGTACGGCTGAAAAAGCCGCGGTACTGGCCAAGGAAAGCTTAATGGATCCGGTTGATATTCAGGAACTGATTGAGCGTGGTCCGCAAACGACGGACGAGAAACTGCGGGTAGAAATTTACGAGCGGGTGAATAAACTCGGGATCGGTGCCCAGGGGCTCGGTGGTTTAACCACGGTGGTCGACGTTAAAATTAAATCAGTGCCTACTCATGCCGCTTCTAAACCGGTTGCTATGATCCCCAATTGCGCGGCTACGCGTCATGCGCATTTTTATCTGGACGGCAGCGGCCCGGCCGATTTAAAAGCGCCTAAGCTGGAGGAGTGGCCCGAGGTAACCTGGGAAGTCAGTGAAAATACCCGCCGGGTGAACATGGACGACGTCACCAAAGAAGACATCAAAGAATGGAAAGTAGGCGAAACCGTGCTGCTTTCGGGCAAAATGTTAACCGGCCGCGATGCGGCTCACAAACGCATTCAGACCATGCTGGAAAACGGCGAAGGGTTACCCGAAGGTGTGGATTTTAACGGTAAGTTCATTTATTACGTTGGCCCTGTTGACGCAGTGGGTGACGAAGTAGTCGGCCCGGCAGGCCCAACCACCGCCACCCGGATGGATAAATTCACCGACATGATGCTGGAAAAAACCGGTATCGCCGGCATGATTGGTAAAGCTGAACGTGGCCCGGCTACTGTTGAGTCCATTGCTAAGCACGAGTCAGTGTATCTGATGGCGGTAGGTGGTGCGGCCTATCTGGTGTCTAAGGCGATAAAGAAAGCCCGCGTGGTTGCTTTTGAAGATCTCGGAATGGAAGCCATTTACGAGTTTGAAGTAGAAGATATGCCAGTTACCGTAGCAGTAGACAGCACCGGTGCCAATGCTCACCAAACGGGCCCGGCTATCTGGAAAGCGAAAATAGCTGAGTTAGACGAAGCATTGTCGAAATAACCGCCAGTCGGTAAGACCGCAGTAAATCTGCACTTAACGTAGCGCGAAAAACGGGTAACATGAGTTACCCGTTTTTGATTGTAGTGAATAATGTTTGTATTTGAACCACTTGAGATAGCGCTGATTGCTGGCGCTGTTGTCACTGCTTTAGGTGCAGGCCTGTTGATGGGCCGTGCGCAAGGCCTGAACAAAGCCCAGGCGGCAGAATCGCAGGTGCAACTGCTGCAACAACAGCTGGCGCAGGTCGAAGCGCAATTCACTGCAACACAAGAGCGGTTTAACCACGACAAGGCCGACATCCAGCATCAGCTCAACGTAACCCGCCATGCGTTACAACAAGAAGCCGCCAGAGCAGCGTTATTGCCCGAAATACAGCAGCAACGCCAACAACTGCAACACGAGCTTAAAGCACTACAGGCCGATTATACTGAGTTAAGATCGCTCAGTGACTCACGGCAGGCGGCGTTCAACGAAGCGCAAAAAAGCCATGAAGAAAAGCTCGAAAGCCTGCAAGCGGCAGAAAAACGCCTGCAAGAGCAATTTGAAAATCTCGCCAATCGCATTTTCGAACAAAAAGCACAAAGTTTTAGTAACGACAATAAAACCCGGCTGGATGCGTTGCTCACCCCCCTTAAAGAGCAAATAGAAGGGTTTAAAAAGCAGGTTACCGATCAATATGTCAGGGAAGGCCAGGAGAGGGCGTCGTTAAAAACAGAAATACTCAGTTTAAAGGCACTCAACCAACAAATTACCGAAGATGCTGCCGCGCTTACCCGCGCACTAAAAGGCGATAACAAACAACAAGGGAACTGGGGCGAAGTAGTGCTGGAACGGATTTTAAAAGAGTCCGGGTTACGCGAAGGTCACGAATTTGAAACCCAGGTGTCAGCCCGTAACGAACAGGGTAAATTACAGCAGCCCGACGTTGTGGTGCATTTACCGAACGATAAAGACGTCATTATTGATGCAAAAATGAGTTTAGCCGCCTACGAGCGATACTTTAATTGTGATGATGAGGCGCAGCGTACAGGCTATTTAAAAGAGCATGTTAATTCTGTTCGTAACCATATAAAAACACTCGGCGCAAAGGATTATCATGAGCTGGAGGCATTGCGCTCATTAGATTATGTACTGATGTTTATTCCGGTTGAACCGGCCTTTTTACTGGCTGTGGACAGTGAGCCACAATTGGTGAAACAAGCATTAGACAACAACATCATGCTGGTTTCGCCGACTAACCTGCTCGTGGCGCTGCGCACTATCAACAATATCTGGCAGTATGAATATCAAAACCAGAATGCGCAAAAAATTGCCCAGCATGCGGCTAAGCTTTACGACAAGTTTGCCGGTTTTGTGGCCGATATGGAAAAGATCGGTAAGGCTGTAGAAAGTACCCAAAAGCACTACGATGCCGCATTCAGTAAGCTGACCGGAGGCCGTGGTAACTTGTTGCGTCAGGTTGAGCAGTTCAGGCAGTTAGGGGTACAACCTAGTAAACGCCTTACCGATAATCAGCCAGGCGCTGATGAGGATGAATAGCTAAGTCAGCACAGGCGTGGCGTGAGCCGGTGGATGGCCTGGGTTAAGGCTTACAGGCAACGGTATACACATGGGTTTGCGGGTATTGGTCGAGCTCAAGGTGCAACACCGACAAACCGTTGTCGATAAGCAACTGAAGATTGTTATTAATGCCAATAGAGCTGTAGTAAAAAGTGTCGCCGCACCAATGATCGCGGTGTTCACCTTGTGCATTGCCAAATGTATATATCAGAATGCCACCCTTTGTCAGGAGCTGACACAATTTCGACACGACGGTCTTTTGCCTGGTCAGCGGCAAGTGGAAAATACTGTCCCAGGCAACGATGAAGTCAAATCGCTCTTCGGTCTGCCAGGTGCATATGTCGTGATGTATAAATTTGTGCTCCGGGTGATTTTTACCCGCCAGTTCAACCATGTTCTTTGACACATCCACACCGGTGATTGTAAAGCCGTGTTGCTCCAAAATACGCACAAACCTACCGCCTGCGCCACACCCCACATCGAGAGCCTTTCCGGCTTTGGCACTCAAGGCAACCGCTTGCTCAAACTGGCGAACACCATAACAGGACTCAAAGTGCTGTTCGTGCCACCACTGCGCGATTTTATCGTATTTGGAGCCTAGTTCAGATGGTTCCATATGAGTACCTCATGACCTGCACACCGTTATTCAGATATAAGCTACAATAGCGCAAAAGGACTTATCCTGTGAGTTATTACCCCGGCGAGCCAGTTTAGGCCTCTGGATGTCCTAGCGCTGGTTAGTTGCGACCTTAACAGCAAGGCCGATAAGTAAAATACCCGAAAAACCTTCTAGCAGGCGGGCATATTTTTGTGTTTCAGGGCGGGCAAAAAGTAAGCCTCCCAGGGCAGCGTACAATGCATTACACGTTGTTGCTAAGCAGGTAAATATGACCCCTAACATTAAGAACTGCATGCTGACGGAAGATTCGTCTGGATTGACAAATTGCGGCAGAAAAGACAAGAAAAACAACGCAACCTTAGGGTTCAGAAGACTAACAATAAGACCCTGTTTAAAAATATCATGTTGTCGCTTCTGGCTGTCAGTAATCACTATTTTGGATTTACCCTTCAGCGCACACTGTATGGCACGAATCCCCAGATAAAAAAGATATAAAGCACCAAGCCATTTAACGATAGTAAAAGCCAGGGCTGAGCTAAAAATAAGCGCGGACAGGCCAAGACAAGCAGCGAACGTATGAAAAAGATAACCAAGCCCTAATCCCAGTGTTGCCTTCAGGCCATCGCTGACTTTACCTTTCATTGAATGCGTTACGATATAAATGACATCGGGGCCAGGAATCATATTAAGAGTCAGGCATGCCACCACAAAGAGAAGTAAAGATTCAGTTTCCATAAGTATTCCAATGCAATTGAATTCCGTGTTAAACGCCCGCACAGCTTTTGTGGGTAAGTGGCCAGAGCCTTACTAAAACGACGTACACTTAGTGCGCCGCGGTTAGGCATTATTGTGAAGCGCTTCGGCGATGCCACTAAGGGCCTAATATATCGATATCCCGCTTTTCAGCAACACGTTAAATCAGCTTTTTACCAAAAAGCCAGTGGGGGGTGGCCACTGCACGCAACGCCCTGTGTGGGTTTATGATCATCCTTTGGGCTTTCCTTATCGGTGATGTTCAAACCCTGTCCTACAGTAGATTACTGCTAAATCACCGTCAATTTCCACCCCATTATTTGCCTGCGGCTGACATTTTTCACCTGTTCAGGCGCCGCAATCACAGCGTTGTTTGATTTCAGTCATAGCGATATTCAGGTACTGCTGCATAATGTGTGTCATTGCAGCAATTAAGGTTTAACAACCTGGTGTTAACGCGTGTTAATTTGCTGATTGTTGGGTTACACGTCGCTCAAACAAATTGGCGTTGATATTCAAAAGGGCAGGGAATGACAGTACTATCGACCATAGTCTCCACCATGCGTCCGCCGTTTTTATTACTCGTAGTAAGTTGCCTGAGTCTTGGCATCGGCTTTGCCTGCTACGTTGGCATTCAGCTTTCGGCTGATGTGTTGAGCTGGATTGTGGTGTGCGGTGTCTCGGCGCACATTGCGGTTAATATGCTCAACGAATACGTTGATTGCGTATCAAAACTGGATTTTGCTACCCGTAAAACCCCGTTCAGCGGCGGGAGTGGCGCGCTCGTGCAGCAGCCTGGCAGTGCGAAACTGGTTAAATATACTGGCCTGTTGTTTGTGGGTATTACCATTGGCTCGGGCCTGCTCGTAATACAATATTCCCCGGCCGCCTGGCTTACACTTGCGGTAATGGGCGTGGTGGGTATCGTGATTGTGGTGAGCTATACGCCAGTGCTTAACCGCATGCCATGGTTGTGCCTGATAGCACCTGGTCTGGGATTTGGCGTGCTGATGACCTACGGCGGTTTTGTTGCCATCAGTGGTCAGCATCATACTGTGATGTTCACACTGGCCCTGGTACCCGCCATGCTGACCAATAATTTATTGTTAATAAACCAGTTCCCCGATGCCACTGCTGATGCGCAGCATGGACGCAAACATGTGGTAACCCAATACGGGTATGTCTTTTGCGCGCACATCTACCTAATACAATGGCTATTAACGCTGGCGCTTATAACTGGCAGTGTAATGCTGCATGCTTTACCCTTAATCACATTACTGGGGTTGTTACCATTAGTCTTCGGTTGGCGTATTTATCATCAGGCATTGAATTTTAAAGGCGCCGACAGCAGTTTTCAGACAGCCATGGGGCAAAATGTTCTGATGACCCTTGCCAGCCCGTTTATCCTTGGAGTGACACTATGTGTGGGCGCTTAAATGTGACAGACAATCCGGCCCTACGTGACTTGTGCGAGCAACTCGAAATTGACTTCTGGCCGCACGAAGGCATGCGTTTTAGCCGCTTTATTCGTGCTACTGAGCGCCTCACCATAGTGTTTGAACAAAACAACCAGCGTATTGCCCGCAATGCGCTATGGTGGCTATTACTGGAACCCGATCACAGTGAGTTGTCGGCGCGATTCAGGCCTTCGAAATATACCTCTTTTAATACCCGTTACGACAAATTAAATGTGCCACGCAGTGCGGGATATCATGCATACCGTCAGCAACGTTGCGTGATTCCGGCTGCCGGTTTTGGTGAAACGCAAAAAACGGGTGGTCAAATGCATTACCATGACTTGATTGCTGACTTGTCCGAACCTCTGGCCATGGGCGGGCTTTATCGTGAATGGCATGGTCACGACCGGCACGGCAACGTGTTTACTGAAACCTCCTGTTCGGTTGTGACATTACCGCCACACCCAAAGTTAACCGCTATTCACCAAAAATCCACGCCACTGATGCTGTCAGTAAACGATGGCAGCCTTGGCCGTTGGCTGGACTCAGGCACTACCGAACCGGCACAGCTTGATGACTTACTAGTGCCTAAAATCCGTCACTCGTTTACGGTTTACCCTATTAATAAGCCGTCGCTTTATCAAACAATAAGCGAGCCTTACAACATTGCGCCTGACGTGTAACAAGGCACGCCTTTAGCGTGCCTTGCTGGCGTGGCCTTTAATGACGTGGCTTGCAGGCAGCTAATTGCTGCCTGCTAATCAGCACCACTAACAGTGCCAGTAACCATGCCAGTGACAGGCTGCCACCGCCGCCGGAACTGCCACCACTGGCAGGACGGGCATTAACGGTAACCGTGACCGTTTCAGTGACCGTATTTGAACCATCAGAAGCCGTCACCGTGAAGGTTACTGTAGTGCTGCTGGTTGTGGTTGGGGCTGTGGTACTAAAGGTTGGACCCACCACATCATTAATAGTGAAAGTGACTGCATCATTTTCCGGATCGGTGGCACTGGCCCGTATGGTGATGGTTGAACCAGACAGCACACTGGTGGGAGACGTCACGGTTAACTCGGGGGGCATATTGGGCGTCACGGTGATGCTTGCTCTTGCCGTGCCGGTAAATCCATACACATCGGTAGCAGTAACTTCAAGCTCTATGGAGGTGCCGGCTTCTACCGATGCTGGCGTAATAGTAACAACGTCGCCACTGACTAAAATATTCGCCGTTGGCCCACTGATTTGGGCCACCGACAGTGTTACGGTATCGCCGTTGTCATCGCTAACGGTAAGCGGCAGTACAAAGGGTTGTAGCTCTGTAATCGACAGACTGGCCTGCGGGCTTTCATTGATCAAAACCTCAGGAGCAGCATGCAACTGTACTTCGCTATTGATCTCAGCCGTTTCCTGGCTCGTGCCGGCAATATTGGGGACGCTCGATACAAGGGTCACAGGCAATACGCCGCTGGCATCGTCTTCAACAAGCAAAGCAAAATCCAGCCGCGACGGGCCAACGGACTGCGGGGCATTATTGGCGGTCAGACACAGCACCGTGCCGCTGTTTATTTGCTGTTCGGCAGAGGCGCCGCGGCTCACCGTGGTGCCGGAATAAGCAATTTGCTGAGCATCATCTGCGTCCCTATCTTTAATACCAATAGTGGCAGATGACGGCGTCAGCCCATGATTGACGTTGTTATACGCATAAATCATGGCCGGTTCACCCGGGCCGGCATTGTGCATAAGGATCACTTCGAAATCAGCATGATGATCGCCATCACGCATGCCCGACCATTCAATAACACTTATTTGTTGGCTGGCAAAGTTGGCAACCGTAATACCCACATCGGCGGCATCGCCTGCTTGCCAGTTGCGCCAATAGGGAGCGAGCAGTGCACTTTTTACTGCACCCGTTGTCAGTGACCGGTTGACACCCGGTGACGGCATGTAGCCGGCGCTGGCAGGTAAAACAAAGCCTTTAGACGACACGGTCAGGGCGGGATAGCTTTGATTATACAGCTTGAAAGGCACTGCAAAGGTAGCGGTAACTGCACTATCTTCACTGTTGACGGGCATGTAGCCTAAGGCCGATAAATCAATGTACTGGCCGCGCTGGCCCACATCAGGTATATGGCATTGGGGGTCGTTTTCTGGCTGGCTTAGCAGATAATCGGAAACTTGCAACGTGATATTCTGGGTTACCGACCAGTTAATGGTATCGCCGTTATTAGTACCGCCCTCAGACACGCTACCACCTTCAGTCACGCTACCGGCAACTACTGACGTGCCGGCGGGTAATGAGACGCTAATCTCATAGTCTCGGTCTTCATTGCTTTGGTTAGCAATTATATTAACACTGTAATTCACCACATCGCCGTTTTGAACCCGCGTATCTTCGGGTAGTGCAAGCGCAACGTCATTATTGCCGCGAGTGATAATCACCGGTATATCAGCAAGGTTGTCAGGGTTATCGGCATCGGTCCCTAAAGTGAGCCGGCCGTAATACCTGTCGCCGGGCAGGGCGTCATCGAGCTGCCATAACAGGCGCATATCAAAGGGTTCACGTAAACCCACACTGGCAGGCCCGTCGAGGGTAACGCTACCGTCGATGGTGCTGCCAATAACGGCTGTTTCCAGGGTAAAGGTATCCAGCGCAGCCACACCGCCTGCAAAATTATGAACAACAATAAAATAGGTTCCAATGACAGGATCTTCAATGAGTATCCGCTCGTTCCAACCCGGTGAAATACTCAGATCAATGATTTCGTCGTCAGTAATGCTGCCGTTGTTATCAGCGTCATAGGCAACGTATAAATCCAGATCCGGTGCGCTGGAGGAGGTAATTTCAGCAAACAGCCCCGGCGTATCATCGGCGATGGTCACTGTAGTCAGGTAAACGCCGTCTTCGATATCATCGAGAAAGTCTCTGGGGTCTGAGTCTTCAGCAACGTTATCAACGGTTTCCTGCGGCTTGGTAAGGCCGCTAAATTGGTAGGTGAATTCGTCTATGCCGACGGTCACAAGATCCTCATACAGCCAGGAATCTGCATCACGGTGGCTGGTTAAGGATATTTCGTCGGGGAAATTACCATTTTCCACCACAACAGCAATGGGCAGGTGGAGTGCCTGCGTGGTATCACCGGTTAAATTAATTTGTGCAAAGGTCCATGAGTCGGCAGCCACGGCATTCCAGGTATTCACCGTAAAGGTAACGGTTTGTGATTGCCCGGCACCTAAAGAAAAGCTTGTGGGGCTTGCGGTTATTTCCAGGCCCGCATTAAAATCGTCTGCTGTGATGGTCCAGTTGCTGTCCTCTACCGCAGTGAATGTGCGTTGCCATTGACATTGGATCAGGCAGTTGTTGTCAACTAAAGCCGGAATGTTAAGGGTTTTTGGATCGCCGCCCTGGTCAGGATCGGCGGCCAGATAGTTCGCCTGTGACTCCTCAATAATCAGCCCTGCAGCAGCGGCTGCGTCGACCTGAATACGACCTGATCCCATGTCCAGCCAGTTGGCGGCTTCATTGCTGCCCATCAGGCCGATATTAGTCTGTGCCGTCATCATAAGGGCTGACCGTATTGCGTCAGCGCTCCAGTCAGGGTGCAGCTGACGAAGCAATAATGCAGCGCCTGCAACGTGGGGCGACGCCATCGAGGTGCCATCCAAATAGGCGTAATCGGCGGGCGCTGGCTCCGATGTCTCATGACCATAATGTTCGTCAGAATAAGCAGCGTAAATATCGACGCCTGGTGCGCTTATCATTGGTAGCAGAGTACTGATGCGGCTATTGGGCCCACGGGATGAAAAGTCTGCTATCTTATCGGACTCCCCATCATCGATTGTTAGTGTGCCTGACGTTGCGGTGATGGTGGCACGGTGGTCGCTGCCAGTGGCCAGCCAGGTGCGCAGTTGGTCGCCTTGTGTTGCGCCAACATGAATACCGGGGATAACATATTCATCGGCCACAACGTTCGTCGCCTCGTTGCTGCCACTCAGGTTTGCCAGAATAAAGCCACCAGCGCCACCCGCTGCTACATTCATTGCTTTTTGAATTCGCGCTATCCCGCCACGGTCACACAAGACGATTTCGCCGTTAAAGGTATCGGCCGGGAACGGCTCAAGGCATTGCTCAGGCTCGCCAGTCGGGTCATTGTTGTTGGTGTAATCGCCGGCATACACGACGTCGGCGGTAATGGCCCCGGTGTTGCTTTGTCCACTCAGCGTGGGGGGGGTTGTGGTGCCACCGCTAAAATTGATGATCGATTTTGAAAAGTCGATATTGCGGCCGTGGCTGCTGGCCGCCACCGCAGTTAGCCAGGGCACGTATTTGTCGCTGGTTGCCCCAGCAGGACCGTCGTTGCCGGCAGAGTGAGCAACAAAAATACCGGCGTTATTGGCCGCCAGCCAGGCTTCGCTTAATGCGTCGCCCCACACATCTTCTCCACCGGAAATAGAATAATTGATGGCGTCGACCACACCCGTGGCGATGGCATCGTCAATGGCGGCAATCGCTAAACTGCCATAACAACCATTGTATTCATCGCTGTTTTCGCCCGGTAAACATACCTGAAAGGAGATGATATTGGCATGCGGCGCCATACCCGCTACCTGATCGAAGGTAAATTCACCCGGGTATCCATCACTTTGTTCTTCACCAAAGGCCAGCCCGTAGGAGGGGACATCGTAAAGAATATTACCCGCCGCCGTCGCTGCCACATGGGAGCCGTGGCCGTTATAGTCTTCACCGTTGCGTGGCAGACCGGGCGGAAAAATATCGGTATCACTGTACTGATTAGTAATTAACGGATAACTGTATACACCAATGAGCTTATCATTGCAGAGGTCCGGGAAATCGCCAGCACAGTCGCCTAAATAGGTGCCGTTACCCAGCGGGTTAGTATGGGTGTAGCCATCATCACCAGTAGCGGCAAAAGCCGGGTGATCGCTATTAATACCGGTATCAAATATGGCCACAACAGTGCCTTCGCCCAGCGCTGCAAGCCCACTTTGGGTATTGCCGTTCCATACTCTGGTGGCACCGGTCAGTGTGGCAGTCGTGGCGGTATTTAAGGTGAATTTTTGGTCCGGCTCAATGGCTTTGATGCCATCGATTTTTTGCACCTCGGTTAACTGGTCAGGGCTTAATTCAACAACAAGGCCATTCAGCGCATACTGAAACTGGCGCCTGGTCACCGCTTTGCCGGTGACGCGACTAATCTCCGTCATAACAGCGCGCTGCTGCTGTTGCAGATAACCGCGGTATAACTGGATATCGCGTTGAATACTATCCAGACTCCCCGTTGTTGCATGATTGGCTTGTCGTAACCGATTAGAGGTATTTAAAACGCGCTTTGCCGTCGCGTTAAAGCCCTTGATGCCCCCGGTGTATTGAGCAATCGAAGGGGCTTCTAATCGAATAATATAGGTATGCTTACCCGTTACACCGGTGGGTTGATTAGCCCTGGCACTCATGGCCTGTTGCGGCTTATTTACCGAATAGGGGAGCACTTGCTGGCCCAGCACTGAGGTAATGTTGAATGCGCAAAACACACAAACGGCACTAATAATTTTTGTTGGCTTCACATTTACACTCCGCAGTGAAAAAACCGGATCACAACCACGACTATAACCCGAAAAGATGACATATCGTTGTTCATTTTACGACATTTTTACCCGAACCCGATCACACCGGCGCGTGTTTTTACGCCGTTATACTTCAGTGTAATTAACCTTAATTTTACAAAAATTGAAATACTGGTAGAAATGTCCTCTTTGTAAACTCAAGGTTAGGATGAATATCCTACTCAAAAGTAAATGTAATGTTAAAAATGGTAGGACGCTCCTGTCTGTCTTGTTCTACAGTGTTATCTGTTAAATGAGTTATTTCAAGGAACCCTATGAACGACAGAAATCACTTGGGGGATGTGTCGCTAACACATGACGTCAAGATAATAGAAAATGGGTTACTGGATATACCAATGCTGGCTATTTTAGATCATGAAGGCCAGCTATATCCCGATGCCACTGAACCACAACTCGGCAAAGAGCAGGCGCTCAAAATGTACCATGCCATGGTGTATACACGCATGCTGGATGAGCGCATGGTTGCTGCCCAGCGTCAGGGGCGGATCAGTTTTTATCTCGCCAGCACCGGTGAAGAAGCCGCGGTAGTGGGCAGCGCCGCGGCGCTGACCAACGACGATATGATTATGAGTCAGTACCGTGAACAAGGGGCATTGGTTTATCGCGGCTACACGTCTGCACAGTTTATGAACCAGATGTTTTCTAACCGCCTTGATCCCAATAAGGGCCGGCAAATGCCAATTCATTACGGTGATAAAGCGCTTAACTTTATGACGATTTCATCCCCGCTGGGAACACAAATACCGCAAGCTGCCGGTTATGCCTACGGCCAAAAACTAGCCGACAAAAACGCTCTGACGATCTGCTATTTTGGCGAAGGTGCGGCGTCAGAAGGAGATTTTCATGCGGGGTTAAATATGGCAGCGGTGCTCAATTGTCCGGTTATCTTTTTCTGTCGTAATAATGGTTATGCTATTTCAACGCCTGCCGAAGAGCAGTTTGCCGGCGATGGCATCGCCTCGCGAGGCATTGGTTATGGAGTGCGCACTATCCGTGTTGATGGCAATGATCCGCTGGCTGTTTTCAGCGCCACGCAAAAAGCCCGAGAGCTCGCTTTACAGGCTTCGCAGCCGGTGTTGATAGAGGCCATGACCTATCGGTTAGCCGCGCATTCTACCTCTGATGATCCCAGCGGTTACCGCTCTAAAAATGAAGAAGAGAAATGGCGCCTTAAAGATCCTGTCGCACGCTTTAAACGCTGGCTGCAACAAAAAGACTGGCTTAGCGAAACCGACACCGATGACTACACCAAGCAGGTTCGCAGTGAGATTTTACAGGCACTCAAAGAGGCCGAAAAAGTTGCCATAAACCCCATAGAAGACATCGTTGAGGACGTGTACGACGAGGTTCCCTGGCATTTACAGGAACAGCGGGAAGCCTTGATTGCCCATATTAAGCGGTACCCTAAGCAGTATCCCAAAACCGCCGGGGAGAACAATTGATGGCAAAACTTAATTTACTTCAGGCCATTAATCAGGCGCTGATCACTGCAATGACAAATGACGAGAAGGTTGTGGTGTTTGGTGAAGATGTGGGGCATTTTGGCGGTGTTTTCAGAGCAACCAGTCATTTACAGGAAAAGTTTGGTAAAGCGCGTTGCTTTAATACGCCGTTAACTGAGCAGGGTATCATTGGCTTTGCCAACGGACTGGCCGCACAGGGCAGTGTACCAGTGGCAGAAATACAGTTTGGTGATTATATATTTCCGGCCTTCGATCAGATTGTTAACGAAACGGCTAAATTCCGCTATCGCTCCGGTGGCCAGTTTTCCTGTGGTTCGTTAACTATTCGTACGCCCTACGGTGGCGGTATAGCAGGCGGTCATTATCATTCGCAATCGCCGGAGGCTTTTTTTAGCCACATTCCCGGCTTAAAAGTCGTGGTACCGCGCGACCCGTATCAGGCAAAGGGGTTATTACTGGGCGCAATTCGTGATGACAACCCGGTGCTGTTTTTAGAGCCTAAACGGTTGTACAGGGCGTCGGTATGTGAGGTGCCAGAAGAGGATTACGCTATCCCGCTGGGCAAAGCTGAAGTGATTCAACAAGGCACCGACATTACCTTACTGGCCTGGGGTGCGCAGGTTGAGATTGTGCAGCGTGCCGCAGACATGGCGCTTGATGATGGCGTGTCCTGCGAAATCATTGACCTTAGAAGCATCTTACCCTGGGATGCACAGACGGTCGCAGATTCTGTCATGAAAACCGGCCGTTTGCTGATTAACCATGAAGCGCCTGTTACCTCCGGATTCGGTAGTGAAATCGCTGCGCGCATTCAGGAGCAATGCTTTTTATATCTGGAAGCGCCCATTACCCGCGTCTGCGGATTAGATACGCCGTACCCTCTGGCCCACGAGAAAGAATACATGCCGGATGAGTATAAAACCTATGAAGCACTCAAGCGTATGCTTAATTACTGAGGACAACGATGACTGATTTTATTTTGCCCGATATTGGCGAAGGCGTGGTTGAGTGTGAATTGCTCGAGTGGTTGGTCGCTGAAGGAGATACCGTTGAAGAAGATCAACCGGTAGCCGAAGTCATGACCGATAAAGCAACGGTGCAGATCCCGGCGATGCACAGCGGTGTCATCACCAAACTCTATTACACACCGGGTCAGATTGCGAAGGTTCATGCACCGCTGTTTGAACTGCAAGAGGATAACGGCGAAACCGCAGTACCCGATGAGCAGGTTAAACGTCCTGAACAGGCTATGCCTTCTGCAAAGGCCGATGGCGAGCGAGAGCCTGCCGCCCACCACAATTCACAGCCAGGCCCGGTACAAGGCAGCGAAACCTTCATTCTGCCGGATATTGGCGAGGGTATTGTGGAGTGTGAAATTGTAAAATGGCATGTCGGCGAAGGCGATACGGTTAACGAAGATGATGTAGTCGTTGAGGTGATGACCGATAAAGCCGTAGTTGAGATCCCGGCTAAATATGCAGGCGTTCTTACCCAGCGCCACTATAAAGTGGGCGAGATTGCCCGTGTTCATGCGCCATTATTTGAACTTGCCACGACCCAGGAAAGCGCAGCCCCGGCGCGCACCAGTGAGCCAGCGAGTGGATCCGGCGTAGCTAAATCAACACTGTTTCAGGAAGGGAGTGTCGCACCCCAGAAGGAAATTGCCGGTAAAATACCAGCCAGCCCGGCGGTGCGCCGCATGGCCAGAGAAAACAACCTGACATTGGCTGATATTGAGGCAACGGGTAAGAAAGGCAGGGTATTAAAGCAGGATGTGTTAACAGCAATTGCTGCCAGGTCAGCGCCTGCGTTGTCAAGTGAGGACGCAGGCAGCGCCGTGCCCTGGGCTACCACACAATCTGAAGGGCCGGATAAAACCGTTCCACTGACACCTGTGCAAAAAGCCATGGCCAGACAAATGAAACGTTCGGTAGCGACCATTCCGCACTTTACGGTGTCTGATGAGCTTGATATGAGCGGATTAATAGCGCTTAAAGCGTCGCTGCAGGACGATTTTACAGAACACGACATAAAGCTGTCTTATATGCCGTTTTTCATTAAGGCGCTATCGTTGTGTTTACACAAATACCCCATGTTTAACGCCCGGTTAAGTGACGATGAGTCTGCACTGCATTATTGTTCCGATCATAACATCGGCTTTGCAGTAGACAGCAAAGCCGGACTGCTGGTGCCCAATATTAAACAGGTTCAGCGCCTGAGTTTGTTGGAGATCGGCGCAGAAATGCAGCGGATCATCACCGATGCCCGGGCCGGCAAAGTGGCCAGCGGGGATCTCAACGGTGGTACTATCACTATTTCCAATGTGGGCGTGCTTGGCGGTATTACCGCGACCCCGATCATTAATTACCCTGAGCTGGCTATTGTCGCCCTCGGTAAAATCCAGCAATTGCCGCGCTTTGATGAACAGCAAAATGTGGTGAGTCAGGCAACAATGCAGGTAAGCTGGTCAGCCGATCACCGGGTAATCGATGGGGCCACAATGGTCCGGTTTAATAATCTGTGGCTCGATTATCTGCGCCAGCCAGTAAAAATGCTGAGTCATTTGAGCTAGCGTGTTGCATTATCCCCTGGCTTGCCGTGTGATTGGCAAAACCGGTAACGTCGGTAACAGGCTTAATTCGGACTGGTAACTCGGCGGTCACAGCGATAAACTTGCGCCAATTACGCAGCCCGGCTGTACAAAGGCGTCTGCTGGTATCGACGCGCTATTAGAGCATCGCCTGACGGCGTGAATATGGTGGCAGTTCAGCCAGCGTTACGGGCTACAGGCTAACTTAAGAGAGCGTTATTTTGCTAAGCTACCAACACGGCTACCACGCCGGAAATCATGCCGATATTATCAAGCACCTGTGCTGGGTGGCGGTGATTAACCGTTTAAAACAGAAAAACAAACCTTTTAACCTGTTTGACACCCATGCTGGTGCCGGCTGTTATCGGCTGGATTCCGAGCAGGCACTGAAGACCGGCGAATTTCAAAGTGGTATAGCCCGGCTCGATAATATAACGGCGCAGGATCCATTGCTGCAGGACTATCTGCGTATTTTATCCTCCTACAGCAGCGATAATCAGTATCCTGGCTCACCGTTAATAGCGTCGCATCTGTTGCGCGAACAGGATGCTTTGCACGTCATGGAATTACACCCCGGTGAGTTTGACGCCCTCAAGCAGTCAACCAGGCAGTATAGAGCACAAGGACAGGTACATTGCCATTTTCGTGATGGATTAGCAGGGCTGGTTGCGTTATCGCCGCCTCAACCTAATCGCGGTGCGGTGCTGATTGATCCGCCCTATGAATCTCGCAGTGAATATCAGCAGGTCATCAATACGGTAAAGCAGTGCCTTAAACGCTGGCCGCAGGCGCAACTTTTAGTGTGGTATCCGTTATTATCGGCGCGTGCCGGCGATAAGGAGGGCGCCGGCGAAGCGATGTGTCATACATTCGGTGAATTAAACAATAATGTGCTGCAAATTGAGTTACGCGTAACCAAAAATACCCCTGATGCCGGTATGTTTGGCTCCGGAGTCTGTTTTATCAACCCTGCCTGGCAGGTTGAAACGCTTATTTGCCCGGCGCTTGAGGAAGTGCTTGAATATCTGGGTGAGGATAGTGAATACAGCGTTAACTGGCTGAATAATATCGACTCATGACCGCCCAGGGTATCCGGCATTTTTATATTCCCGAAGAGCAGTCTGTTTATCTGCTATCTCATGCTGATGCCAAAAAACTGAAAGACTGGCTGGCCCTGTGTATTCGCCAGCTGGAAAATTTAGGTTACCGCAATATTAGCCTGATTGGTAAAGGCGCCTATGGGTTTGCGTTTGGGGGTGAGGACCTCACTGGTAAGCAGTTGGTGTTTAAATTTACCCGCATCACCTTACCCGCCAGCATTCAGGATCGGTTAGAAGAAGAAGCCTTTATGCAGGGGCTGTTGTCACATCCCCACATCCCGCGTGTACTGGAATTTTACCAGCGTGGTCGTCAGTCAATTTTAATGATGCAACGGGCACCCGGCATCGACCTGGAGCAGTTAAGTTTGCGCGACGGGCCCATTGGCCCAAGGCTTATCGTTAAAATGGCCGTACAGCTGGGCCGTATTTTGTTATACCTGCGCCAGTTCAGGCTCGACGGCAATCCCAGACCGATTGTTCATGGTGATATTAAACCATCAAATCTGGTATGGGATGAACGCACCGAAACGCTTTACCTTATAGACTGGGGTTCATCGGTCTATGCTCAATTTGATGAGCACCAGCAACCAGTGCAAAATAACGTTCTGGATTTAATGTCGGGTGATTTGCAGCAAACCAACGCCAGGCTGGGTGACATTTACTTTATCGGCGACGCCCAGCTCAATGGTGCCATGTCGAGTCCGCGCTTTGATGAACAGGGGCTCGCAGCAACCCTGTATGCACTGGCCTCAGGGCAGTCAGCGCGGTTTGCTTATCAGGTTATTCCGCCATCATCTCTGGGCTTACCCAGATTAATGGCTGATATTCTTACCCATCTGCTCAGCGACAATATCGCTGAGCAGTATGCGGCGGGAGACTATTTGCTGTCGCACCTGTCATTACTCGATAACATTGTTTTTGGCGCAGATAGTGCATCGCAATGCGAGGCATTATTACCTGTATGGGTGGCCCGGCAGCGCAAACATATTGAGTCGGTGGTATATAGTTCGCGTAAATCGTTTTTACGCGAACGCAGCGACACAACCACCAGTCCCCAGTTTGATTCCCATGCCCTGAGTTATCTTAATGATGCCCAGTTTGAGCGCTATTATAAAAATTACCTTGACGGTATGGGCAATACTGAAAAAGGTTTTCTGTCGGCGATCAGCCGTTTAGCGCGCTATCCGGTAGTGGGTGGCCTGGTTATTCACTGGCAGCCTGAGGGCGTTTATGTGGATTCCAGCTTAAATTTACAAAACCCGGCTGCAGAGTCGGCATTTAAGCATGCTGTTAATAACGTGGTAACGCTGGCCAGAGCAATACACCGTAGTGGTATATTTAAATGCTGCTTTTTTGATGCCAAAAACACGCTGCATATAGAGCGGGATACTGCTACGACCCAATTTATTGCTGCGCCGGGAATCTGTATTCCTTTCGAAAAATCAGCCACATCGCTGCATGCCAGTGAAGGGCGTGTTCATTCGTATTTTGAAGACGGCGACGATCCAGACGAATTCCTGACTCTGCCTCAAGAAATTATGCACGCAATTGAACAACTCAATGGTATACATCATACTGGCTGTATTATTTTTGAGGTGCTTGCCGAACACTTAAAGATTCACAGTTACTATCGATTGCTTGATCATTCAAAAGAAAATCAGTTTAATGCGCTGCTAAACGAAATCATCGCCGCATTGCCATTGCTGTCGGGAGAGGGCACCAGTGGATTTATGAAATTACCCTATAAAGATACCCGTTTTTTTGAACACAGAGCGCGTATGGCCGATAAGTATTATCCCCGCAATCCTAAAGCTGATGGCACGCATTTTTCAAACACGTATTTTTCAAAACAGTAATCAAATTGGAGATCCCCTTGGAACAGGAACATGAAGTTAAAGTTGCCTCTTTGCTGGAACTTGAAACCTTAGAGCAGGGGTTATACCGGGGCCAGAGCTGGGACCTGGGTTTTCGCGCATTATTTGGTGGCCAGGTATTAGGACAAGCACTCAAAGCCGCTTACGATAGCGTCCCTGAAGGCCGTATCGCCCATTCATTTCATAGTTATTTTTTGCTCCCTGGCGATGCAAAATTACCCGTTGTATACGATGTCGAGGTGGTCAGGGATGGCAAGAGCTTTTCCGCCCGCCGGGTTAAAGCTATACAAAATGGTCGCAATATTTTTTACATGACGGCGTCTTTTCAGCAACCGGAAAAAGGCATGCAACATCAGTATGCGGATATGCCTGATGTACCGGCGCCTGAGGAAGTTGAGTCTGACATTACAATCTATGAGCGCAATTTTAAAAATATTGGCCGGCGCATGCAGGAAGCACTGAGTTATCACCGGCCGATCGACATTCGCACGGTTGATGGTATTGCGTCTTTTACAACTAAAAACGATAAGCCGCAACGTTACACCTGGCTGCGGGCTAACGAGGATCTGGGCGATCAGCAGGCAATGCATCAGGCCGCCTTGTCTTACGCGAGTGATTATCACTTTCTGAGTACGTCTTTACAGCCTCACGGCGTGCAAATTAACGACCGCAACCTGGCCATCGCCACTATCGATCACGCTATGTGGTTTCATCGTCCGGTCAATATGAATGAATGGCTGTTATATTCGATGGAAAGTCCGGCCAGTGGGGGCGCCAGAGGGTTAGTGAGAGGCCAGTTATTTAATCAGCAGGGCGAACTAGTTGCCTCGACAATGCAGGAAGGACTGATGCGGATGACCGACTAAGCCCGGCGGATAACGGTAATTCGTTGGCAAGCCTGGTTATTTATCGCTCATCCTGTCGCGGTTATATAATCCCAAACAGATAACCTGTAACCCAATAAAAAATGCCCAGAACTTCGAAAAGTTCCGGGCCTAGGGGAATGGCTCTTTGACGAGCCGTGCGCTAACTCTTACAAGAAAATCCGTCTACATGAAGCGATTATAATAGCCAAAATCGTTTACTTTATAAACAATTATTTACCGATTTATCTACTGTTGTTGCAATTATAGTCTCTAATCATTGATTTGCGAAAGTTTTTTAAATTTTTATCAGTCATTTTTTGGCTGATCTTAAGCACATTTTCTGTTTAGCGTGGCGCAAAATACCCTCAGTCAGCTTCATATGTTTTGTAATTAAAAACTTTGCTGTTCATTCATATTGTGAATGTTAATAATTACCGATTACTCGCCCGCTACGATTGTGGTTTAGCAGTGGTGTTGCCACAATACGACGCACATTTACTTTTTCTGGCAGGTAACGTTATGCAATCATACAGCAGTCATATTCCGCAACAGCGCACATTGATGGGGCCGGGCCCCTCTGACGTTCATCCGCGGGTACTCAATGCCATGGCCAGAAGTACGGTTGGCCATTTGGATCCGGATTTTATCGCCCTGATGGACCAGACCAAGGCTTTGTTGCAGTACGCCTTCAAAACCGACAACGCATTGACGATGCCGGTATCAGCGCCGGGCTCTGCCGGCATGGAAGCAGCTTTTGTTAATTTGGTTGAACCAGGCGATACCGTTATTGTGTGCATAAACGGTGTGTTTGGTACGCGCATGCGCGAAAACGTGGTACGCAGCGGCGCCAACGCAGTCACTGTAGAGGACGACTGGGGTAAACAAACCGATCTGAATAAGCTGGAAGATGCACTCAAAGCTAATCCGACCGCCAAAGTAGTGGCCTTTGTACACGCCGAAACGTCTACCGGAGTGCGCAACGATGCTGAAAAGATAGCAGCGCTGGCCCGTCAGTATGGTTGCCTGACGATTATGGATGCGGTGACATCTCTGGGCGGCATTGATGTGGCGGTAGATGAATGGCAAATCGACGCGACCTATTCAGGTTCACAAAAATGTTTGAGTTGTGTGCCGGGGATCTCGCCCGTTTCCTTCAGTGATAAAGCGGTCGAGGTGATTAAAAGCCGTAAAACACCGGTACAAAGCTGGTTTTTAGATATGAACCTGATTGTTGGTTACTGGGGGCAGGGAGGCAAGCGTGCCTATCATCACACAGCACCGGTAAACAGTATTTATGCCTTGCACGAGTCACTGATCATGTTACACGAAGAGGGCCTTGAGAATGCCTGGCGTCGCCATGCCAGAGTGCACGACAAGCTGGTTGCGGGCCTTGAGGATATGGGCTTAGAAATGGCGGTCGATAAAGCATACCGGTTACCACAACTCAACGTTGTAAAGATCCCCGAGGGGGTTGATGATGGTCATACACGTCAACGTTTGCTCAATGATTTTAATTTAGAAATTGGCGCAGGACTGGGCGAGTTTGCTGGCAAACGCTGGCGCATCGGCTTGATGGGGGCGGCATGCACTGATAAGAATGTCGATTACTGTTTGGCCGCGTTAAAGTCGGTGCTTAATTAAGAAAACTAAAAAATTCCTTAATAGGTAAAATGCAAAAATAAAAAATTGTTATTTGCCGGCCATTAACGCTAGTATCTGAACCTTAGGCTCGCCAATCCGAATTCGGGTTGGCGTTTCGCTGCAGTGCGATGGGTATCATCCCAACCTGATGAATCGCCCGCGTTTGTTTTCGCCCGTTACTTTATTGGCGGGCATTTTCAGTAAAACTTCTAAAGGTCCGGACATGCTTCACCGAATTTGGCTTTTGTTTATCGTCAGCGCGTTTATCGCAACTGTTTACCAGGCATTTTTTGGCGCAAATCCCGGCGGATTCCAGGATGTCATGACCATGGTAAGCGACATGGCGACGCTCAGCGTGGAGATTGCCATTGGCTTGATAGGTGTTTTGGCATTTTGGCTGGGTATTTTTGAAGTGGCCGAAAAATCGGGTCTTATCAAAAAGTTCTCACGTGTGCTGGCGCCTTTTCTGTGTCGCATTATGCCAGACATTCCGCGCGACCACCCCGCGGTAGGTAGCATTACCATGAATATGTCAGCCAATCTGCTAGGGCTTGATAATGCCGCCACGCCTTTTGGCATTAAGGCTATGCAGGATATGCAAACGCTGGCCCCCCGAAAAGACACTTTAACAAACAGTCAGATCCTGTTTTTAGTCTTAAATACCTCGTCGGTAACGCTCTTTCCCATCGCAGTATTTTTGTATCGCGCCGAGCAGGGCGCGGCGCAGCCTACCGATGTGTTTATCCCTATTTTACTGGCGACCAGTGCATCAACGCTGGCCGGACTCATAGTGACCTGTCTGGTACAGCGGGTTAATTTGCTCAATCGAGTGGTACTGTTTTATTTGGTAGGCGTATTTGGCCTGCTCGCTGCAGTTATTTTGTATTTTGCTCAGTTAGCCGCCAATGAGCTGGCCAGTCAGTCGGCTATTGTTGCCAACAGCCTGCTTTTCACCTTTGTGGTAGGAGTACTTATTTCGGGTTGGCGGGTAGGCAATGATACTTACGAGCAGTTTATTGATGGCGCTAAAAAAGGTTTTGACGTGGCAGTATCACTGATCCCATTTTTGCTGGCAATGTTAGTGGCAATAGGCATGCTGCGTGCCAGCGGCGTAATGGATATTGTGGTGCAGATGATTGCGACAGTTGCCAGTTGGTTAGGCTTTGATCCGCGTTTTGTCGATGCCTTACCCACCGCAATTATGAAACCCTTAAGCGGCAGCGGCGCGCGCGCGCTTATGATCGAAACCATGCAGCATCATGGCGCAGATTCGTTTGCTGGTCGTTTGTCTTCAGTGATGCAGGGCTCAACAGAAACCACTTTCTACGTGCTTGCTGTGTATCTGGGCGCTGTGGGTATCAAACATTCACGGTATGCAGTAGCGTGTTGTCTGGCAGCCGATATCGCAGGTATCACTACAGCGATACTGGTCAGTTATTGGTTTTTTGGCTGAAAGCCTGGTTAAAGCGGCAGTAACGATTAATTCAGTCACGGTTAAGTTAAGCCGAGCCACACTGCAACCGAACAGTTAACAGGAGTTATAGTAATGACACAGATTTTGCCACGATCTTTAACCGCATCAATTTTACTGGGGTTAAGTGTATTCACCAGTCATATGGCTACGGCCAATACCAATACGCTGCAGGTATCCGGGCAAGGGTCGGTTGCACAGACACCCGATGCCTTCACGGTTACCTTTGTGATTGAGGAACGCGGTGAGCTGGTGAGTAAGCTTAATGAACAGGCCAATGCAAAGCTTGAAGCGGTCGTAAAGTTTTTGTTGTCAGCGGGTATCGAGAAAAAACATATTCAGTCAATGTCGGTTAATCTCAATCCCTGGTTTGAACACACAGGCAATGGCCGTGAGCAAAAAGGATTCGTACTGAGTCGTCAGATTAGCGTAACGTCAACCGCTTTGGAGTCATACGATAGTGTGCTTGACGGCGTAATGAAACGCGGCGTTAATAATATTAACCAGTTCCAGTTTATTCACTTAAAACCTGATGAGGCGTATCAACAGGCGCTGATTATGGCAGTGAAAGATGCTAAGAACAGAGCACGGATATTAGCTTCAGAAGTGGGTGTTGAAATTGTTGGCGTAGTATCAGTATCAGAAGGCTCTACGCGCTATCAACCACCTGCCGGAGCGCCTATGCGAATGATGAAAGAAGCCGATAGTTTTAGCTTACCCGGCGAGTCTGAGATCAGTGCATCGGTGAGCGTCAGTTTCGCCATTGAATAAGTTAGAGAGTTAGGGCATTAATTTTTATTGAGGGAACTGCTACAATTCGCCGATCTTACAGTCCTTATAACCACAAGAGCGATAACCTTGAACGACAATAGCAGTTACCCTCAATTAATTGAGCAGGCTAAAAGCCTGATAGCCGGTGAGTCAGATCTAATTGCCAACCTGGCTAACTTAAGTGCCCTGATTTACCACAATCTGGCCGACGTGAACTGGGCTGGCTTTTATTTATACAAAGACGACCAATTAGTGTTGGGGCCGTTTCAGGGGCTACCAGCCTGTATCCGTATTCCTATGGGCAAGGGCGTCTGTGGCACCGCCGCCGCAACCAACACCACCCAGCGCATCGAGGATGTGCATCAGTTTGCTGGTCACATTGCCTGTGACGCGGCATCAAATTCAGAAATCGTCATCCCGATTACTGTACAGGGGGAGCTTCTGGGCGTACTGGACATTGACAGCCCTGAAAAGGGGCGTTTCAGCCACGAGGATGAAGTGGGACTTACTGCGATCGTTGCAGCCTTGGTTGAACAACTGTCATGAAGAACATGGTAGACATCCAGGTTGTGCTGGCAACATGGCAGGACATGGAAGACATTTATGAAGATCCACAAGAGGCTGCTGAGTGCCTCAATACAATCCTGCACCTGGTTTACGATCGTGCGGAAGACGATATTGAAACCGCCCGTTTAGAGCGATTATTGGCGCATACCTGGTCAATATGGCACCAGGATGACAATTTATTGTACGTAAATGAGGATGATTTGCTTGATTGGGTTGACCATCTCGTAGCAACTTGGGATGATGCAGACAATCTAGATTAACACTGAAATGCAATTACATTGATGGAATCATCACAGAAGTTTAGTAACAGCAAAGAGGTTATCGCCTTTCTTGCAGAAACATTCCCGCATTGCTTTACCCTCGAAGGTGAAGCAAAACCTCTTAAAATTGGTATATTCCAGGATTTGGCCGAGCGCTTGGAGGCTGACGAACGGGTCAGCAAAACGTTGCTCCGTTCGAGTTTACGGCACTACACCAATAGCTGGCGTTACCTTTATAGCATTAAACAGGGTAATTTCCGCGTTGACCTTGATGGTAACAACGACGCTGCTATTGAGAAAGAGCACGAAGACCATGCTAAAAAACAGCTGGACGAGAGCAAGGCTAAAGCCGCTGAGAAACGTAAGCTCGCCGCTAAAAGCAGCCGTAAGAAAGAGCCGCGTGTGCCAGCGTCCGGTAATGGTGAGCGACAAGGTAAGTCGCCAGCAGGACGCAATACAGATGGAACTAAATCGAAAACCAGCAGACCAATAAAGACGCCTCCTGCAAAGTTGACAGACACAGATCTGGTAACCGGTACAGCGGTCACCGTGAAATTAGGCAAGTCGCCAATGCCAGCAGTGATTACCGAAGTTGCTAAAGATGGCGTTCACGTTCAACTCGATACAGGTATGGTGGTTAAGGTTAATCCGCAAACATTGCGTTTAGCACGTTCCAAGAGGTCGTAATATGAAAGAGATACTTCGCATTTCCGTAGCCAGTGCCATTCTTGCAGTAAGTGTCGGCGCTGGTGCGGTGACACCCGGCAATAGCGTTGAAGATTTGCCGGTGCTTCAGCAAGAAGCGCAGCACTCTTCAGCAGCCAAGCGCATCAGCACCTTATTTACCCGTGAACATTACAAGCTGATTAAGCTTGATGACGAGTTATCTGAAAAGGTGTATGACCGCTATTTGCAGTCACTGGATGGAAATCGAAATGTCTTTTTACAATCTGATATCGCCAAATTTGAGCAATATCGTGACACCTTTGACGATGCGTTGCAGCGGGGTAACCTGCAGGTGGCGTATGATATTTTTAATGTTAACCTTGAGCGAAGAATTGAGCGCTACCAATACGCGCTGAGTCTGCTCGACACCAAGTTTGACTTTGAAAAAGAAGGCGATCGATTCTTTTTTGACCGTGAAGATGCGCCATGGCCGGCCAATCAGGCTGAACTCGATGAGTTATGGCGCCAACGGGTGAAATACGATGCGTTAAATCTCAAGCTGGCCGGTAAAGAACCTGAAAAAATTACTGAACTGCTGACCAAACGCTATGAGCGGGCGGTCAAACGCCTCAAACAAACCCAGAGCGAAGATGTTTTTCAAACCGTTATGAATTCGTTTGCGCGCAGCATTGAGGCTCATACCAGCTACTTATCGCCGCGCAACGCCGACCGGTTTAAGATGGACATGAATTTGTCACTGGAAGGGATTGGTGCGGTACTACAAAGCGAAGATGACTTTACCGTCATCAAGAGTGTTGTGCCAGGCGGCCCTGCCGATAAGTCCAAGGCGATTAAGCCCGAAGATAAAATCGTTGGCGTAGCTCAGGAAGACGAAGAGTTTATTGATGTTATCGGCTGGCGTCTGGATGACGTCGTGGATATGATCAAAGGCCCCAAGGGCAGCGAAGTCAAACTGCAGGTTCAAAAGGGCAGCGCTGACAGTACTACGATTTCCGTGGTCACGCTGGTGCGCGATAAAATTAAACTCGAAGATCGCGCTGCCAAGTCAGAAGTCTATGTACCGGATAATGGCCCCCATGCAGGCGAAAAGGTCGGTGTCATATCGATCCCGAGCTTTTACAACAATTTACACGCTGATGTATTAAAAGAAATCAATACCCTCAAAGCAGAAGAGGTAAAGGCCATCATCGTTGATTTGCGCGGTAATGGCGGCGGCTCGCTGTCTGAAGCAACCCTGGTATCCGGGTTGTTTATTGAGCAGGGCCCGGTGGTTCAGATCCGTTATGAAGGCGGTCGCATGAGCGTAAACCAGGACACCGATGGACAGGTGTCTTATCAGGGGCCGCTAACCGTGCTGGTTGACCGGTACAGTGCGTCGGCATCTGAAATTTTTGCTGCCGCGATGCAGGATTATAACCGCGCCTTGATCATTGGTGAGCAAACCTTTGGTAAAGGTACTGTGCAGCAGCATAAAGGCCTGGGGCGAATTTACGACCTGTATGAAAATCCATTGGGTAGCGTGCAATACACCATCGCAAAGTTCTACCGTATTAACGGTGACAGTACCCAACATAAAGGTGTGGTGCCTGATATTCGTTTCCCTACGCCAATCGATCCGGCTGAATGGGGCGAAAGTCAGGAAGAAAACGCGTTACCTTATGACAGTATCAGGCGCGCGAACTACACCACTTTTGGCGATACCCAGAGTGCCCTTGACGTATTAGCGATGCAGCACTCGTCGCGCATTAGCCAGGATCCTGAATTTGGTTACATTCAACAGGACATTGAGAAGTACCAAAAAGAAAAAGACAAAGAGTTTATTTCTTTGGTCGAATCTGAGCGGTTAGCCGAGAAGCAAGAAAACGAAGAGCGGGCCCTGAAGCGTGCCAATGAGCGTTTAACCCGTATGGGCTTGCCAGTGGTTGAAGATCTTGAAGATTTACCCGAGGAGTTAGAAGAGCTGGATCCGTTCCTGGCCGAAGCCGCTAACATTACCCTTGATATGGTAAATACCGGTAAATACGCATTAACCCGCGGTTAGGTACTTCGTAACACCTAAGGGTCGGCATCATTGTCGGCCCTTTTTTCATTGCATCAGACACTTAAACAACAAATACTAACGACGTATATACAACAATAATAAAGGGAACAATATGGCGATTCGTGGTGAGTTTTCCTCCCGTATCGGGTTTATTCTGGCGGCAGCGGGCTCTGCAGTCGGGCTAGGTAATATTTGGGGGTTTCCAACCCAGGTAGCCAGCAACGGCGGTGCTGCTTTTGTACTGGTTTATTTGCTACTGGCCTTTGCACTGGCATACCCCGTGCTAATGGCTGAATTAGTAATAGGCCGCGCTCACCGCGCCAATATGGTTGATTCACTGGGTAAAATTACCAGTAATCCACTGGGCCGGTTAACCGGGCTGTGTGGTTGCGTCACGGTCTCTTTGATCCTGGCGTTTTATGCAATCGTCGGCGGTTGGATGATCGCCTATTTTGCCGAGTCGTTGACCCGTCCTGTGGCGTCAGCGGCGTTAAACGAATGGTTTACCAGTTATTCACTGAGTTCCAATCTGGTATTTTGCGCGCTATTTTTGTCGCTGACATCGTACATTGTGCTGGGTGGAGTGAAAGCCGGTATTGAGCGCTGGTCGGTGAGGCTCATGCCAACCTTGTTTATCCTGATGCTGGCGCTCATTGTGTACGTCAGTTTCCAACCCGGCGCCAGTGAAGGGTGGGCAGCGTATTTAGTGCCTGATTTTAGTCGCGTGCTTAACCCCGACTTGCTGATAGATGCTATGGGACAGGCGTTCTTCTCGATGTCTCTTGGGGTGGGTACCATGCTGGTCTATGGCTCTTACATGAGTAAGAAGGAAGACTTGCCGTCTATTGGTGCGGCGGTGGCACTGGTAGATATCGGTGTTGCCATTATCGCCGGTATGCTTATTATTCCGGCGATGTATGTAGCGCTTAATAACGGCATAGAAATATTTGCCGCTAACGGTGAGTTAATTGCCGGCGATCAACTTATTTTTACGGTATTGCCAGCCCTGTTTGACACCATTGGGCCGGTAGGACTGATTGTTTCTATCGTCTTTTTTGCGCTGATGGTCATTGCTGCGGTAACCAGTTCGATCTCAATGCTCGAAGTGCCGGTGGCCTATCTGTCGGAGAGCCGGAATTTGCCGCGTCGTCAGTCGGTGCTCATCGTTGCGCTGACTATCTTTGCGGCGAGTGCCTTGATTATCTTTAATTTCTCAACCCTGTTTGGCTTGGTTATTACGCTGACAACAAAGTACAGCCAGCCGTTGCTGGGCTTTGCATTATGTATATTTGCCGGCTGGGTATGGAAACGTAACGACATACTGGCCGAATTAAAATTAAGTACCCCTGATATGGAGCACCGCTTGTTCTGGCGCATCTGGCCCTGGTATGTAAAGTTTGTTTGCCCATTGGTTATTTTGATTATGTTTTTCCGTTCGGTCGTATAAGGACATCCCATGACAACAAAAGAATTAAAACAACCCAGTCTGATTGATGCGCTTATCCCTATCGTTGCGCTAGTGTTGATGATGGGCACGGCGGTGGTGTTATTTGCCGATGACTCTTCTTACGGACCTAACCAGATAGCGCTGTTAATTGGTACCGGTTTAGCCGCGGTGATTGGCATGAAAAACGGCCATCGCTGGAAAGACATCGAGAAAGGCATTATTCAGGGGATATCGGTATCGTTGGGCGCTTGTCTGATATTGCTTGTAGTAGGGGCGCTGATTGGCACCTGGATGCTGGCTGGCACAGTGCCGACGCTGATTTACTATGGTCTGGAATTGCTTAATCCCAGTATGTTTTATGCGGCGTCCTGTGTGATTTGCGCGGTTGTGGCGATGAGTATTGGCAGTTCCTGGACCACCGCTGCAACTGTTGGTGTGGCGTTGATGGGCGTGTCCGCGGGTATGGATATGTCGGCTGCAATAACCGCTGGCGCAGTGGTTTCAGGCGCTTATTTTGGTGACAAGATATCGCCATTGTCTGAAACCACTAACCTTGCTCCTGCGGTGGCCGGTACCGATTTATTTGAGCATATCCGCTATATGCTGTGGACGACTATCCCAAGCTTTCTGATAGCATTGGTGCTGTTTATCGCCCTTGGCTTCAGTGAGGCGTCGGATCAGTCTGCCGATAAAATTCAACAAATGCAGACGTTGCTGGAAGGGACCTTTAACCTTAACATCGTCATGCTGATACCGCTGGTTGTATTGCTCACATTAGCGATCAAAAAAATGCCGGCGTTTCCGGCCGTGGCTATTGGTGCGTTACTGGGCGGGGTATGGGCGTTAGTGTTCCAGCCCGATGTGGTGCAGTCGATGAAAGACTCTGGCGATGCCTACTCGGTAGGGGCGCTCAAGGTGGTGTGGACCGCACTATTTGACGGTGTCAGCTTTGCTACCGGCGATGATAACCTCGATAGTCTACTGAGTCGTGGTGGTATGTCATCGATGCTCAATACCATATGGTTAATTATCTGTGCGATGTCGTTTGGGGCAGTACTGGAACGGGTTGGCTTATTAACCCGCGCAGTAAGTGCCATTTTGCACGGTGCCAAGAGCGCCGGCGCCATGGTGAGCCGCACAATTTTAACCTGTATCGGTACAAACCTGATCACCGCCGACCAATACATTGCGATTGTTATGCCTGGCCGGATGTTTAAAGAAGAATATGCCAAACGTAATTTACACCAGCTAAACTTATCACGTAGTCTCGAAGACGGCGGCACCATCACCTCACCACTGATCCCGTGGAATACCTGCGGTGCCTATATGCATGGGGTGTTAATGGTGCATCCGTTTGACTACATTTTCTTTGCGTTCTTTAATTTAATCAGTCCGGTACTGGCAGTTATTTATGCGTACCTGGGCATAAAAATATTACGCCTGACACCGCCTGAACCGGTGGTTTCGGCAAAATAAACCCGCTTTTTAGGAGAGGCAATGACTTTAGTGGCCAAACGCCGCGACGATTATCGCGCACCTGACTTCACGATTACCGATGTAGCCCTGGACTTTGTTCTGGCGCCTGATTCTACCCGGGTAACCAGTGAGTTAAAGGTGTCAAGACAAGGCTCTCACAGTAAATCGCTATATCTTGATGGTGAACAACTAACCCTGCTGGAACTCTCGGTTGATGGCAGTGCTGCACAAGACTATCAGCAAACTGAGTCCGGTTTAACCATCAATAACGTGCCCGATACTTTTACGCTGCGCATCGTAACCGAGGTGAATCCGGCCGACAACAAAGCCCTGGAAGGCCTTTATTTGTCTAACGGTGTGTATTGTACTCAATGTGAAGCCGAGGGTTTTCGTCGCATTACCTATTACCTCGACCGCCCTGATGTACTGGCAAAATTCACGGTAAAAATTACCGGTGATAAAGCCAGTTTGCCGACTATGCTAGCCAATGGTAACCCGCTTGAAAGCGGTGCGAATGACGACGGTACGCATTGGATCTTATGGCAGGATCCGTTTCCTAAGCCGGCCTATTTGTTTGCTCTGGTGGCGGGGGATTTTGATCAACTAACCGACACATTTACCACCCAAAGCGGTAAGTCAGTTGCCCTTGAACTGTACGTCGACAAAGGCAAGCGCAGTCGTGGTGAGTTTGCACTCGAAGCACTGAAACGCGCCATGCGCTGGGACGAAGAAACCTTTGGCCTGGAATACGATCTGGATATCTACATGATAGTAGCGGTCGATTTCTTTAATATGGGCGCAATGGAAAACAAAGGGCTGAATGTTTTTAACAGCAAATTTGTGCTGGCCGATCAGGACTCTGCCACTGATGAAGACTTCTTTAATGTTGAATCAGTGATTGCCCATGAGTACTTCCACAACTGGACGGGTAACAGGGTAACCTGTCGCGACTGGTTCCAGTTAAGCCTTAAAGAAGGCCTGACTGTATTTCGCGATCAACAGTTTAGCAGCGATATGACGTCGCCATTAAGTAATCGCATTAAGCAGGTAAGGGTGATGCGCGAGCATCAGTTTGCTGAAGATGCCAGTGCCATGAGCCACCCAATTCGCCCTGATGAAGTCATTGAAATGAATAATTTCTATACGGTGACCGTGTATGACAAAGGCGCCGAAGTGATTCGTATGATGCACACGTTGTTGGGCGTCGACGGTTTCAGAGCGGGTATGGACGAATATTTCCGCCGTCACGATGGTCAGGCCGTTACCTGTGATGATTTTGTATCCGCCATGCAGTCGGCAACGGATATCGACTTAGGCCATTTCGCCCGGTGGTACAGTCAGTCTGGTACGCCGCAGTTAGCGTTAGCCCGTGCATATAACGAGCAAACCGATACAGTAACCGTAACGATTACGCAGCGTAATGCGCCCACGGCGGATCAAACAGAAAAAGCGGCGCTGTTTATCCCGCTGCAAATCGAATTTATTGACGCTACGGGGCAGCATGTGACACCTGATCAGGCTATGTACGCAGACAACCTGTTGATTGTTGATAAGGATACGACGACGCTGACGTTTACTGGAAAAGGCAGTGCGATAACCCCTGTGGCTCTGGGTAACTTTTCGGCACCGGTCAAGTTAACCTCTGATCTTACCCCGGCCGAATGGCTGCATACATTTCGTTTTGCCAACGATGCGTTTAGCCGCTGGGATGCGATTCAGCAGCTCTATAACTGGTGTATAGAACAGTATTACCAACAGCAGCCGCATGCAGTGGATGAAAATATTTGGCAAGGGTTATATCAGGCCGTTGAGGCCAGCTTGCAAGAAACTGAAATTCTGGGTGAATGTTTGGTGGTGCCAAGTTTTGAAACACTTTGCCAAAGCCGCAGTAATATTGATGTACACGCCCTTAACACCGCCAGAAAAGCCTTCAGCGAGGCATTGGCTGAGCAGTTAGCCGATTTATTACTGACCATTTATCAGGCCAATCAAACCGATGCGTATGACTATCAGCCGGAGCAGGTGAGAGCGCGCCGCTGTAAAAACGTTGTGCTGGGCTTACTTGCCCAGTTACCTGAATGTAAGGATCGTATCATCGCCCAGTTCGAAGCGTCAGATAATATGACCGACACGTTGGGGGCATTAAAAGCTGCACAGCACCATGATTTGGTATTGTTCAGCAATTTAATGAACAGCTTCGAGCAACGCTGGCATGACGACCCACTGGTTTTGGATAAATGGTTTAGTCTGCATGCCACCTGTGAACGCGGCGATATTCTCGCTCAACTCACATTGTTGCGCCAACATCCGCAGTTCAGCCAGCAAAACCCGAATCGGGTGAGGGCAGTAGTGGGTAGTTTTGCTTTTTATAACACCACAGGCTTTCATGCTGATGATGGCAGTGGCTACCGCTTTTTAACCGACTACTTGTTAGAACTTGATAAGCAAAACCCGCAGGTGGCATCAAGACTCGTCACTCCATTGACTCAATGGCAGCACTACAGTTCAACCCGTCAGGACTTAATGAAACGACAGTTGGCCCGTTTGCTTGAAGACAGTGGTTTAAGTAAAGATTTGTACGAGAAAGTCAGTAAAGCGCTGGCCTACGGAAATGATTGTTAATTCAGACAAGATATATTTCTTTTCGTTAAATGAACCCTATCACCAGTGTCAGGCCCTCTACAGCGGTACAATTCCTTATGTGATATTGACCGCTGAGACGGGCGAGCGTGTGCAGGTACCTGCCGGTCGACTCCGGCAGTTTATCGACAGCCGTGGTGTGTGCGGACGTTTCAGAATGGTTGTTTCTGCGCAAAATAAAATCAAATCTTTCGAGCGAATTCGCTGAAATTGAACTATACCTAGGGTCAATCGGCCCTTGGATCAGTCTTTGTAAAATCATCGGTACACCTATAAGTTATTCAATGTGCTGACTTTTTTCTAACTGGTACGATTAGTTCTTGCCATCTGTGTAAAATGATGTAATCATTTTGTTAAATAAACCGATGAGTTTGTAGTTTTATCAGCACCTTACTGCTGAATCAGGAGTATAAAATTATGATAACCAGGTATAGCGCATTCAAAAAATCGCCTATCGCAGCTGGAATATTTGCCTTTTTGAGTACCGCGACATTGCCTGCCGGTGCCGCCTCATGGGACTTTGGCGATGTATCAGTGTCGCTGGATACCAACCTTACCCTCGCAACCAGTATCCGAACCGAAGATCGCGATTACAGTTTAATCGGTAACAGCAACCATCCTCAGTTTAACTGGAGTGGTTACAACGCCGCGACCAATGTGATTTATCCCAGTGCTGATGTTTGGGCAATGTCCGATGGTCAGTATTCAACGAATGGCGATTTAGGCAATCTTGCGCATAATTCTGGTGATGCCTTTTCTACCCAGATATCCGGCAACCACGAACTTGATATTCGTTATGGTGACATCGGTTTCTTTGCCCGCGGCTTCTGGTTCTATGATTTTGAGCAAATGGATAACGATCGTCCGTGGGATAACCCCATTACCGGACAAACCACCGAGTTATGTGACGATCCCGAAGCCAGAGATCTGTTGTGTACCGATGTACGTTTACTCGATGCATTTGTTTATGGTGATTGGTGGATAGGCGACAGCCCGCTGACGGTGCGCGTTGGTCAGCAAGTGGTTAGCTGGGGCGAAAGTACGTTTATCCAGCACGGCATTAATACGACCAACCCGGTTGATGTGACACGCGCCCGTACTCCTGGGGCCGAACTGAAAGAAGTTTTTATTCCGGTGGGAATGGTCTTTGCGTCACTCGGTGTAACACAGAACGTCAGTATATCGGGTTATTATCAGTACGAATGGGAACGCAGCTGGTTGCCGGTCGCAGGCAGTTATTTTGCTACCAATGACTTTGCCGGTGAGGGTGGTCAGGCGAATAATATCCAGTTGGGCTTTACCGGTAACCCTGATATCGATCTTGATTTTCTGCTGGCCTCATTGAACGGTCTGGGCGACGCGCTAAGAGCCGGCGGCGATCAGGCGGCGATTGGCCAGGCGTATTTAGCCTATCCAACTAAAGTGGCCATTCGTGGCTTCAGCGACAGTGCGCATAACGATGCTGATGATCAGGGCCAGTACGGTTTGCGTTTGACGTGGTTTGCCGAAGCACTGAATGAAACCGAAATGAGTTTTTACCACATTAATTATCACAGTCAGCGGCCGTTGATATCGGGTAAAACGTCTAATTTTACCCAGGCGGCAATTGCTCAGGATCTGGCTTATATTGCTCAAGGCACGATAACGCGTGATAACATCACCGACTTACAGGCCTTTACGCAAGCAGAGTTTTACTACCCTGAAGACATTAAATTGTATGGCTTTAGCTTTAATACCAACATTGGTACTACGGCACTGGCCGGTGAGTTTGCTTACCGTCAGGATGAACCATTACAAATTGATGATGTAGAGCTGCTCTATATGGGTATGCCTGAACAGTTGGCAAACGCCGGACTGCGCCCTGACTTAGCGGGTATCTCCCAACTTAATAACATTGGCCGCGCAGCCGGACCAGGTGAAACGGCACAAGGTTATGTGTTTTCAGATACCTGGCAGGCACAATTTACGCTGTCACATGTGTTTGGCCCCATGTTAGGTGCTGATAACTTTGTTATGCTCGGTGAAGCAGGCTATGTCAATATTGTTGATTTTCCGGACCCGTCAGTAGTGCGTCTTAACGCGCCGGGCACCGGCCGGACGCCGTCTCTTGAACCTACCGAATCAGGTAACCCGCGTACCGGTTTACATACGGGGCTATCTAACGGACCAGAGACCAATCCATTTGCCACTGATGACGCCTGGGGCTATCGTTTACTGGCAGTTGCTGATTACAACAACGTGTTTTCGGGCGTTAACCTTCGCACCCGTGCGACTTTCTCGCACGACGTAAAAGGTACCACGCCTGATCCACTGTTCTTGTTTATTGAAGACACCAAATCAGCCAATATTTCTTTTACCTTTGATTACTTGAGTAAATGGTCTGCGACGGCTTCTTACAGTGCCTTCTGGGGTGGTATTGGTACCACTAACCAGCTGTCTGATCGCGACTTTATATCTTTCAATATCAAGTATGCAATTTAACCAAGAGTAGTATTTGTTATGATTAAAAAATTTGCAATGATTGCAGCAGCCATGTCGGTTGCAATGACAACGGCCAGTGTTCACGCCAAGGTGACAGAAGCCGAAGCGGCGAAACTGGGCAGTGAACTTACGCCTTTAGGCGGTGAAGTCGCAGGCAATGCTGATGGCTCAATTCCGGCCTGGACTGGTGGCATAACAAAAGCGCCGGCAGGTTACTCGGAAGGGGACTTTCATCCTGACCCGTATGCCGGTGAAGCACCAGAGTTTGTGATTACCGCCGCTAATTACACACAATATGCAGACCAGTTGTCTGAAGGTTTGAAAAAGATGTTTGAAACCTACCCGGACACTTTCCAGCTGCCGGTGTATAAAACACACCGCTCGGCATCAAATCCCGAGTTTGTTTACGAAGCCACTAAAGCCAACGCTACCCGGGCAACGTTACTTGATGATGGAAACGGCATGTCTGGCGCCGCCATCGGTATTCCGTTTCCTATTCCGGCCAACGGCCTGGAAGCCATCTGGAATCACATTGCCCGCTATCGCGGTCAGGCGGTACAGCGTAACGGTGGTCAGGCAGCGGTTACCTCCGGTGGTGACTACAACGTCATCGGTTTCGACGAGCAACTGTTAATTCAGTATTCGCAGGAAAACGCGACACCGGAAAGCCTGTTGGAAAACAATATTTTGTTTATGTTTAAGCAAAAGGTAACGGAGCCGGCTCGCCTGGCTGGTACGGCGCTACTGGTGCATGAAACCCTCGATCAGGTTAAAGAACCGCGTAAAGCGTGGACCTACAATACCGGTCAGCGTCGTGTGCGCTTAGCACCGAATATTGCCTACGATACGCCCGGTACGGCAGCCGACGGATTACGTACTACCGATGATTTCGATATGTTCAATGGCTCACCCAATCGTTACAACTGGGAGCTTAAAGGCAAGAAAGAAATGTTTGTGGCCTATAATAACTATAAGCTGCACGGTAATGACGTGACCTACGAAGAGATCCTTCAGCCTAATCATGTAAACCCAGATCTTACCCGTTGGGAAAAGCACCGGGTATGGGTGGTAGAAGCGACACTTAAAGATGGCCTGCGCCATATTTATCAAAAACGTGTATTCTACATTGACGAAGACAGCTGGCAGATCCAGTTGGCTGACATGTACGATAATCGCGGTGAATTATACCGGGTAGCAGTGGCATATGGCGTAAACTATTACGAAGTGCCGACCCAGTGGTCTACGCTGGATGTTTACCATGATTTAAACTCCCGTCGTTATTTAGCTATTGGTCTTGATAACGAGGAAAAGATGTACGATTTCTCGGTACAACCAAGGGAAGCGGAATTTACACCACAGGCCTTACGCCGCGAAGGCATGAGATAAGTACCAGAGGCTGTTGAGCTTTGGTGGGCGAATTTAGGTCTAAATGGCAGCATTTTAATCGCGAAACAGACCTGCAGCACCTGGTGGTGCTAAGTCAAAGGTCTGTGACAAAGCGTAAAATGTTTTAATAACGACCCCTTCGGACCGCTGCAAAAATGGACAGTAAAGTTCAACAGTCCCTATAAACGGTTGGCGCTGCCAACCGTTTTCCTATATTACGAGTACCTTTTGGGGAGGTTTTACCCGTTAATGCAAAAATTGAATTCTATGGTGCTGTTACTGTTGTTTTCTTTTCTGGCCAACGCCGAACAGTCTTACCCGGCACCACTTGTTAAAGAATCATTATTACTGGACGTTGCTGTCGGAGATGTTGCTGTAGCCGTTGGAGAGCGCGGTCACGTGCTGATTAAATCATCTACTGATGATTTTGCTCAGGTGATTGTGCCTACCACTACCACACTGACTGCGGTTACGCTTGTCGAACAACAAATATGGGCAGTAGGGCACGACGCGACCATTCTGCATTCACCGGACGGTGGCAGTACCTGGCAGGTACAAATGCATGCGCCCGAAATGGAACGGCCTTTTTTGGATGTGTTATTTTTTGATAGCCAGCACGGCATCGCCATTGGCGCATATGGATTATTCTATCGCACCCTTGATGGTGGCAATAGCTGGTCAGCACAACGCCACGCAGCATTTTTAGACCCCTACGACCGTGAATACCTGGAGCAAATTCGTCAGGAAGACGAAGCCTTTTATCAGCAGGAATTAAACTCTATTTTACCGCATTTAAACCGCGTAAAACGCCTTGACGAAGACACCTTGCTGCTGGCGGGTGAGGCGGGCCTGCTGGCGATTAGTACCGACAAAGGCAACAACTGGGAACGTTTGGATGTCAATTATACCGGTTCGTTTTTTGATGTGACACAGTTGGAGTCGGGCCTTATGGTGGCAGCAGGGTTACGTGGTAATGTGTTTGTCAGTGATGACGGTGAGCAGTGGGATTATGTGAAAACCTGTAACACCGCTACCATCAACAGCATTATAGAGTACAACGACGCCGTGTATTTTATTGGTAATAACGGTTTTAAGGTTAAGGCGACGCTGCCCATTTCCACCAGCGACTATGACCCTTATGCGGCGCCAATAAACTGTGAACCCGCCGCAGGTATCAGCGTGTCTCAGACTGACAGCAAGTCTGCTTTACTCAATGCCGCGATGATCAATGGTCAGTTGTTTGTTACGGCTGCCGATGGCATTTATTCACTTTCTTTGGATTAATTACCTTTTATGTCTTCTTTTAGTCAAATAGCAGAGCGACTGATATTTAATAACCGCGTAGCGGTTATTATGCTGTTTATTATTGCCACCTTGCTGCTGGCATTTCAGGCCTCGCGTATGCAGTTAGACGCTGGTTTTGAAAAAAACATTCCGCTAAATCATGAATACATGCAAACCTACATGGAGCATCGCAAAGATTTTGGCGGTGCCAACAGCGTGCTGGTTGCGGTGTGTGATAAAGACAGCGATATTTTTAACCAGTACTTTTTTGATACCTTAAAAAATGTTCATGATGAACTGTTTTTTATTAATGGTGTTAACCGTTCGTTGGTGGTGTCGCTGTTTTCACCATCAACCCGTTTTACCGAGATTGTTGAAGGCGGATTTGCCGGCGGCCCGGTAATACCGGCAGACTTCGATTCCTCTAATCCGCGGGCCCTTAATACCGTTGCGGCCAATATTGAAAAAGCAAAAATCGTTGGTCGTCAGGTATCCAACAACTACCGCTGTGCTATGGTCACGGCGCAACTGCTGGAGCTCGATCCTGAAACCGGTAAACCGCTCGATACCCTGGCGCTGGCTGAAGATCTGGAGCAGAAGCTGCGCGGTAAGTTTGAAGATGATCAGGTCAGTATTCATATCATCGGTTTTGCGAAAATGATTGGTGATGTGGCGGATGGCGCAAAATTTGTTGTGCTGTTTTTTGCCATCGCAATCGTGATCACCACCCTGATGGTGTATTTCTTCTCACGCAACATCATGCTAACTATTTTACCCATCGTCTGCTCCGTAATTGCGGTGGTCTGGCAAATGGGTTTATTGACAACCCTGGGCTTCGGACTCGATCCAATGTCTATTCTGGTGCCATTTCTGGTGTTTGCCATTGGCGTGAGTCATGGCGTGCAAATGATCAACGCGGTGGAGAAAAATGTCGTCAAAGGCAACCATGCCAAGCAGGCGGCGATGACCGCGTTCCGGGCGCTCCTAATCCCCGGTGGTATAGCATTACTGTCTGATACCATTGGATTTTTGACGCTGTTAGTGATTGATATCGGTATTATTCGTGAGTTAGCCATTACCGCCAGTCTTGGTGTTGCGGTAATCATTCTGACGAACCTGATCCTGTTACCGGTACTAATGAGCTTTATCCGCTTTCCTGAGCATTATCTGGATAGATTTGCCGGTAAAGAGGCCCATTCCGTTGGTTTATGGAAACTGCTCGACAAGTGCACCCAAAAAACCACGGCAATTACCATTATTCTTATTACCGCAATACTGTTTGCCATTGGTTTTGTCCAGTCGAAGAAAATCCAAATCGGTGATATCCAGGCCGGGGCTGCAGTGTTGCATGCTGATTCCCGTTACAATCAGGATACTGCCCTTATCACCAACCGTTTTGAGGTCACCGTTGATTACATATCGGTACTGGTAGAGTCAACGCCGGAAGCCTGTACCCGTTACGACACCATGCGGGCGATAGATGATTTTCAGTGGAAAATGACCAATGTGGCCGGGGTTCAGTCAGCGGTGTCTCTGCCGTCGGTGGCAAAGGTCATTAACGCTGGGTACAACGAGGGTAATCCCAAATGGCAGATACTACCGCGTAATCAGCAAACCCTGGTGCAGGCGATTGCCCGGGTGCCGACGTCATCAGGCTTGCTCAATGGCAACTGTTCTGTGATGCCGGTGATACTGTTTATGGAAGATCACAAGGCGCAAACCATTAATCGGGTGGTGGATGCGGTGAAGTCATTCCGTGACGAGTATGAATCTGATGAGCTTAAATTCAGCCTGGCCTCGGGGCCGGTCGGCGTGATGGCCGCCACTAACGAAGCGGTGGAAGCGGCTCAGACACCCATGATGCTGTACGTCTTTGCGGCGGTGATTATTTTATGTTTACTGAGCTTCCGTTCGCTGCGCGCAACCATTTCGGTGGTATTACCGCTGTATGTTGTGTCGGTATTGGCTCAGGCGCTGATGACCTACCTAAATATCGGCCTGACGGTCTACACCTTACCGGTTATTGCGCTGGGCGTGGGGATTGGTGTTGATTACGGTATTTATATCCTGTCAACCATGAATGGCCTGATTAAACAAGGCGTGTCGGTTGAGAACGCGTATCTGGAGGCGCTTAAAGAGCGCGGCAGTGCAGTACTCTTTACCGGCGTCACGCTGGCAATTGGTGTCAGTACCTGGGTTTTCTCGTCGCTGAAGTTTCAGGTCGACATGGGGATCATGCTGACCTTCATGTTTGTGGTTAATATGCTTGGCGCTATCGTCGTGTTACCTGCATTAGCCAGAATATTGTGGTTTAATCGCGCTGAAAAATAATATTTTTTCGCATAAGTAACCAAAAAAGGAGCCATAATGGCTCCTTTTTATTTGCATAATCTGAATAGTTACCCAAAATGTAAATATATTGTAAGAGACGGGGTTTTATTTCTGTCTGATTTTAGAGAAAATATGCTTATACAATCTACACTTAACTAAAAATCACTAATTAGGTAGGGCACATGACAGTTAACTCTCAGCGCTATTCTGTTTTGCTGGAGAATGTTTTTTCACTCATCGATAAAAAAGTCGATGCAAAAAGCCGTAATCATATTCACACCTTTGGCAGACACTTTTTCAAGAATATCTCTCTGGACGATCTGGAGAACCGCAACGACAGTGATTTATATGGTGCCACACTGAGCTTGTGGAATACCTTTGCCAATTACGATGCAAAGCAGCCCTACGTACGTGTGTTTAACCCTGAAATTGAAAAGCACGGCTGGAAATCAAGCCACACTATTGTCGAATTGATTATCCGCGATATGCCGTTTCTCGTCGATTCAATACGGATGTCGCTGAATCGTCTGGGCATTACTGCCCATATGCTCATACACAGCCCGATGAATGTTGAGCGCGACAAGCACCACCGGTTAGTTAAGTTTGTCGACAACGCGGAGACCTCGCCGCTGCGCGAAACGGTCGTGTTTATTGAAGTCGACAGACAAACCAGTAAAGCCGACGTAGACAGGCTGACCAAAGAATTACATTCAACCCTGGACGAAGTGTCGCTGGCGGTTGGCGACTGGCAGCCCATGCTGGTTAAACTCAATGATATTACCGCGAGTGTGGAAAAAGCCGAACTGCCAATCGATAAAACCAGTAAAGATATCTCCTTGCGGTTTTTACACTGGCTCAACAATCATAATTTTACCCTCATGGGATACCGTTATTACACGGTCAATGCCATCGAAGGTGACCATCAATGGGTGCCAGACAACGACAGCTCCCTGGGTTTAATGAAAAACTCCATCAGTGACAAGCCCCGCTTGCTGTCGAATTTGCCCGCTACCGCCCGTGAAGAAGCGCTGAGTCAACGTTTGCTGATCCTCACCAAAACCAATTCCCGTTCACGGGTGCATCGTCCGGCGTACATGGATTATGTTGGGATTAAAGAGTTTAACAGCAAAGGGCAGGTCACAGGAGAGCATCGCTTCTTAGGCTTATACTCGGCCAGTTTTTATAACAGCAGCACCAAGGATATTCCGCTGCTTGCCGATAAAATTGAGCGTATTTGTACGTTATCAGAATTTGATCCTGACACTCACGCCTTCAAGGCCTTTAATAATATTGTTGAAACCTATCCGCGTGATGAGCTGTTACAAACGCCAGAAGAAGACATGGCCGAGATCATCCGGGGTATTTTTCAAATGCAGGAGCGGGGCATTACCCGCTTATTCGTGCGCAGGGATACCTTTGGCCGTTTCTATTCGTGCATGGTGTATGTGCCGCGTGAGCGCTACAACACGCAACTGCGTAAAGAAACCCAGGCACTCTTACAACACTCTCTGGGGGCCACGGGGGAGGTAGAATTTACCACCTTTTTCTCTGAGTCCGTCTATGCACGAACTCACTACATAGCCCGGGTAGAAGATAACGATGCGGAAATCGACGTGAAGGATATTGAACAAAATATTATTGAGTTAACCAAAACCTGGAATGACAGATTGTCGTCGGCGCTGTCTTCTGCCTATGGTGAAGCGAAAGCGAAAAAGCTAGAGCGCAATTACGTTAATGCCTTTGCGCCGTCTTATACTGAGTACAACTTACCCACTGCGGCGCTGGTTGATATAGAAAAACTCGAACAGCTCACGCCTGAAGCCAATCTGGGCATGTTGTTTTATCGTCCCCAGGAAGAGCAGTCAGACAGCCAGGTGGTAAAACTCAAGCTGTTTCATCTGCATGCGCCTATACACCTTTCGGATGTTATGCCGATCCTGGAAAACTTTGGTCTGCGGGTGATTGATGAAAGCCCATTTAAAATTCAATGTGCCGACGGCACGCTGAAATGGGTGATGGACTTCACCATGCTGCATAAGAGCGGCCACGATCTGGATATGGACAAGGCGCAGCAATTGTTCCAGGACGCCTTTGCCAAGGTCTGGTTTAACGAACTTGAAGATGACGGTTTTAACCGCTTGGTGCTAAGCGCCGAACTAACCGGTCGGGACGTGACGATTCTGCGTGCGTTTGCAAAATATATGCGCCAAACGGGAAGCAGCTTCAGCCGCGATTATATTGCCAATACACTGTCCAATTACCCGGATATTGCGCAACTGTTAGTGTTGTATTTCGGGCAAATTTTTAACCCTACTAAAAAGCCCAGCGCCAAGCGCCAACAAACGCTGCACGATAAAATTACCACGGCGTTGGATCAGGTCAGCAATCTGGATGACGACAGGATTATCCGTCGTTATCTCGACATGATTGATGCCACGCTGCGGACTAACTTTTATCAGCCCGCTGCCGATGGTTCACAAAAACCGTATGTCTCGTTTAAGCTGTTGCCAGAGAAGATCCCCGATATGCCTCTGCCACTGCCTAAATACGAGATATTTGTGTACAGCCCTAAAATTGAAGGGGTGCACCTGCGCGGTGGTCGCGTTGCACGTGGCGGTTTACGCTGGTCTGACCGGCAGGAGGATTTCCGCACCGAAATTCTTGGTCTGGTAAAAGCTCAGCAGGTAAAAAATACCGTGATTGTTCCTGTAGGGGCCAAAGGCGGGTTTGTGTGCAAGCAAATGCCCGAAGGCGCCAGCCGCCAGGAAATTTTTGAAGAGGGCAAAGCCTGCTACCGCACGTTCATTCGCAGCTTACTTGATATTACCGACAATATTGTTGACGGTGAAGTGGTCCACCCTGAGAACGTAGTGCGCCTCGATGACGACGACCCGTATTTAGTTGTTGCGGCAGACAAAGGCACAGCTACTTTCTCTGACATCGCCAACAGTATTTCTCAGGAATATAACTTTTGGCTGGGTGATGCCTTCGCATCGGGCGGCAGTATTGGCTATGACCATAAAAAGATGGGCATTACCGCTCGCGGTGCGTGGGAATCAGTTAAACGTCATTTCCGCGAAATTGGCATCGATTGTCAGACCACCGACTTTACCTGCGTAGGGATTGGCGATATGGCCGGAGATGTGTTTGGTAACGGCATGCTGTTGTCAGAACATACCCGCCTGGTTGTTGCTTTTAACCATATGCATATCTTTTTTGACCCGGATCCGGATGCCGCAAAAAGCTATCAGGAACGTAAGCGCTTGTTTGAAAACCCCAGTCTCACCTGGGATGATTACGACAAGTCGCTGATTTCCAAAGGTGGTGGTGTGTTCAGCCGGGCCGCCAAGTCGATTCCGTTAAGTGCCGAAATGAAAAGCTGGCTGGGTACCCGTCAGGCAAGTATGACGCCCAACGAGCTCATTCATAACTGCCTTAAAATGCCCGTCGATCTGATTTGGAACGGCGGTATTGGTACCTATGTTAAGAGCAAAAAAGAGAGCCATACCGACGTTGGCGACCGCGCCAATGACTCAGTGCGGGTCAACGGTGAACAACTCAAAGCCAAAATTATTGGTGAGGGCGGTAACCTGGGCGCCACACAGTTGGGCCGCATGGAATATGCAGCTAAAGGTGGCCGAATCAATACCGACTTTATCGACAATGTGGGCGGCGTTGATTGTTCTGACAACGAAGTCAACATCAAGATATTGCTGAATGCGCTGGTCAGTAATGGTGATTTAACCACCAAGCAGCGTAATAATTTGTTGTATGACATGACCGATGACGTGGCCAAAATAGTCTTGCAGGATTGCTATCGTCAGACCCAGGCAATCTCGATTACCGAGATGACCGGGGTATCGTCATTAAAAGAGCAGTTGCGCTTTATACATGGGCTGGAGCGCGACGGCGCATTAAATCGCGAGTTGGAGTTTATTCCTAACGACGAGGAAATCTCCGACCGTGCGGTGTCTAACCGCGGATTAACCCGCCCGGAGCTGAGCGTGGTAATTGCCTATGGCAAGATGGTACTCAAAGATCAGCTGAATATTCCTGAGCTGACCGACAACGCGTATCACGGACAATTGCTGATTAGCGCATTTCCGCCGGTACTGCGGGAGCGTTTTGCTGAGCAAATGCAACAACACCCGCTGCGCGCTGAAATAATCGCCACCAAGTTAACCAACAACATGGTTAACGATATGGGTGCCAACTTTGTATACCGCATGCAGGAAGAAACCGGCGCCGATGTGGTAGAAATCACTAATGCTTACAGCATCATCAAAAAAGTATTTAGTGTGGGAGAAATGTGGCTGCAAATCGAAGCACTGGATAACAAGGTTGATGCGTCAGTCCAGTTAGCCATGCTTGAATCCGCGCGGCGCTTAATGCGCAGAGGTACACGCTGGTTTATTCGCCATGGTGACAACTGTAACAATATTCAGGAGTGCATCGATAAGTACCGCCCTGTAGTTGATGAATTAACCACTAACCTGAACAAATATTTAGTTAAAAGTGAAATCGATCAACTCGAAAATGCCACCCGAAAATGGCTGGACAAGGGCGTACCCAAAGAGATCGCTGCGCGTGTTGCGGCCTTCAGTAATCTCTTTAGTGCGCTTGATCTGGCGCAGTTGGTAGAGCAGGGCGAACATAAGATTGATGTTGCTGGCCGGCTTTATTATCAGCTTGGTTCTACCCTTGAGTTACACTGGTTCCTTGAGCAAATCAATAATCAGCCTGTGGGTAACCATTGGCAGGCCCTTGCACGAGCTTCGTATCGTGAGGAGCTCGATTGGCAACAGCGTTCAATTGTGGCGACATTGCTGGCAGGCAATACCAAATCAAAAGACGCCGATGCCATATTGAACAATTGGATGCAAAAGAATGAAGGCTTGCTAAAACGTTGGTATCATATGATGAGTGAGTTCAAAACCAGCTCAAGCCACGATTTTGCGAAGTTTTCTGTTGCCCTGCGCGAATTGATGCTTTTAAGCATGAAGTCTAACCAGTAAACTACGCACCTATGGGTTGACACCACTTTGCATCCAGCCTTAAGCCGGGGTGCAAAATGGCAACATAATCATCACAGCCCCGACAGGCATTTGTGCCAGCCGGGGCTTTACTTTATGGCGTTAAAACACTTCATGTACGATCTGATCCAAAATATTCTGCTTAAATGTGAGCCTGAAAAGAGCCATGATTTTAGTATTAAATGGCTGCATCGCACTCAGCGCACACCGCTGGCGGCACTGTATCGCGAACGCACTCCCGACAAGCCGGTCACGGTAGCGGGTGTGACGTTTCGAAATCCGGTAGGCCTGGCCGCGGGGCTGGATAAAAATGGTGAATGTATTGATGCGTTTGCGGCCATGGGCTTTGGTTTTATTGAAGTGGGAACCGTGACCCCGCGACCGCAGGCGGGTAACCCTAAGCCGCGGCTATTCAGATTGCCGGAAAAAAACGCCATTATTAATCGGATGGGCTTCAACAATAAAGGAGTCGATTATCTGGTTGAGCAGGTAAAAGCCAGTCGTTATGACGGTGCGCTGGGCATCAATATTGGTAAGAATAAAGACACAGAAGAAGCCAACGCACTGGATGACTATCTGATTTGTTTGAACAAGGTGTATCAGTACGCCAGCTACGTAACCATTAATATTTCGTCGCCCAACACGCCAGGGTTGCGTAATTTGCAATATGGCGAAGCGCTGGAAGGCTTGTTAAGCGGCTTAAAAGAAGCGCAGACAGCCTTAACGGCCACACATAAAAAGTATGTGCCGCTGTTTATTAAAATTGCCCCGGATCTGAACAATGAAGAAGTCGACAGTATTGCCGCCTCATTGCTCAAATGTGAGATGGACGGCGTTATCGCCACTAACACGACCTTAGGGCGCGACGCCGTCGCGGGACTTGCACACGCAGAAGAGGCCGGCGGTTTAAGTGGTGAAGTATTAGTTGAGCAAAGTCAGCGCATAACGGCGCAACTAAGCAAGGCACTGGACGGTAAATTACCGATTATTGGCGTGGGTGGCATTCACGATGTTGCGTCTGCCAAAGCCCGTATGCAGGCCGGAGCGCAACTGGTGCAAGTTTATTCCTCGTTTATTTATCAAGGACCAGCGTTAGTAAAACAACTGGTCGAAGGGCTCTAATGTCAATATCAGAAAGTCAACGTGGCTTTTTAGTCACCACCAGTCGTGGTCTCGATGAACTGCTCAAGCAGGAACTTAGCCATCTGTGTCCGGGGTGCGATCTGGCCATAGTTCGCGGTGGCATCCGGGTGAGCAGCGATATCGAAGCCGCGTATAAGGTATGCTTGTGGTCCCGTTTGGCGAACCGGGTGATCTGGATCCTTAACGAAGGCGGGGCTGCCTCAGCAGAAGCACTCTACGATACCGCTCGCGACATCGACTGGTCGATGCATTTTGGTGTGAATAACACCTTTAGCGTGCAGTTTAACGGCAGTAGCCGGGCAATTAATAATACCCAGTTTGGTGCCTTAAAAATAAAAGATGCGATTGTTGACCATTTTTACGAAGAAGCCCAATCCCGACCCAATGTGGAACGTGACCAGCCGGATATTGTTATCAGTGGCCGTTTGCACCGCGATAACATCGTTATTGGCATAGAGTTGTCTGGCGGCAGCCTGCATCAGCGTGCGTATCGTCAGGATACCGGCATAGCACCGCTTAAAGAACATGTGGCTGCCGCAATGCTGATGCGCAGTGGCTGGGCCAGTCAAACACAGTTGCCGCTGGTCGACCCCATGTGTGGTTCCGGCACCCTGGTTATTGAAGCGGCTTTAATGGCAATGCAACGCGCGCCTGGTCTGGGCCGCAAACACTGGGGTTTTTCTGCCTGGCTGGGTCACCGCGAGTCGCTGTGGCAGGCCACGGTTGAGGCGGCAAAAGCGCAACAAATAACGCCGCAGGTGCAGTTATATGCCAGCGATCTTGATCGGCGTCTGATTGCCATAGCAAAACAAAATGCCAACGAAGCCGGGGTATTTGACGCCATTCATTTTAGCGTCAATGATGCTACCAAACTGACCCCTTCCGGGAAGATTTCGGAGCCTGGTTTTATGGTGTCTAACCCGCCTTACGGTGAGCGTCTGGGCGAGTTGACGTCATTGATCCCGCTGTTTGCCCAGTGGGGACAGCAGTTAAAAGAACACTGGCAGGGCTGGCAGGTGTCGTTGCTGTCGTCTAACCGTGAACTTTTGCGGTTACTCAAGCTACGCGGCAATAAAGAATATAACCTGATGAACGGCAAATTGGAGTGTAAGTTAGTTAATTACACCCTCGATGAGGCCAACTGTCAGCAGTTTAGTGACAGTCAGGACAATGATTTCGCTAACCGGGTAAAGAAAAATCTCAAAAAACTTAAACCCTGGATTAAGCAGCAGAATACTAATTGTTATCGCATTTACGATGCTGATTTACCTGAGTACAACGTGGCTGTTGACCGCTACGACGATTGTCTGGTCGTGCAAGAGTACGCACCACCAAAAACCATCGACGCCGACAAGGCTCGTCGTCGCTTGCAGGAAGTACTTTTGTATTTGCCGGCCGTGACCGGTGTGCCCTCAAAGCAAATCATGCTGAAGGTGCGTGAGCAACAAAAAGGTAAGCAGCAATACGAGAAAATTAATCAGTCCGGCAATCGCAAGGTCGTTCATGAAAACGGCGCTCAGCTGTACGTTAACCTCACCGATTATCTGGACACCGGGTTATTTTTAGATCATCGCACCACGCGCCAAAAAGTCATGGCCATGGCCAAACACAAAGACGTGCTGAATTTATTTGCCTATACCGGCAGTGTGTCGGTGTTCGCGGCCCTGGGCGGCGCCCGTTCCGTGACCACGGTAGATATGTCCAATACCTACATCAGCTGGGCTAAAGACAACTTTAAACTGAATAACCTTAAAGGTGCCCATCACTTTGTGCAGGCTGATTGTTTACAATGGTTGGCAGGGCACAGTGGTCAGTATGATCTGATGTTTATCGACCCGCCGTCATTTTCAAATTCAAAGCGCATGGATACTACCTGGGATGTTCAGCGCGATCACGTGATGCTGATAACCCAGGCTAAGCGTTGTCTTAAGCCTGGCGGTACCATCATATTTTCAAATAATCGCCGGGGTTTTAAGCTCGATAATGACGCCATGAGCAAACTGGGGTTAAGCGCCGAGAATATTTCAGCCCAGACGATTCCACAGGATTTCGCTCGTCATTCTAATATTCATCAGTGCTGGTTATTAACATCATCATGAGAATCGCTTTTTATACCGGCCCGCAGTGCAGTTTATGCCATGACGCTGAAGCGATAATCGCACAATCTGAGCAAGCGGATACACTGACCGTCACGCAATATAATATTCGCGAAGACAGCGAGCTATATCATCTGTACGCTGTGCGGATCCCTGTCCTGAAACGCGAGGACAATGGCCAGGAACTAGGCTGGCCGTTTAATCTTGAAGAGTTGGAGTTGTTCCTGAAGTGAGTGTGTTACAACTTAAAAATATCTCAGTACTGTTTGGCAAGCCGCCATTGCTGGACGGCATCGAGCTGGTTGTTCAGCCGGGCGAAAGAGTGTGTATCGTCGGTCGAAACGGCAGTGGTAAATCTACCTTAATGAAGGTCATAAGCGGTGATGTCATTGCCGATGAGGGCCAGCGTATTATTGACCGTGATACGGTGATTGCCCGACTGGAGCAGGACCCGCCACAAACCACCGATATCGCCTTATTTGATTATGTGGCTGAAGGCTTAGCCGAAGTGGGTGACATCCTTAAAGGCTACTTTAAGCAAATTCAGCTGGTTGCAGAAGATCCCAGCGAGAAAAACCTTAATACGCTGCAAACATTGCAAGAGCAGCTGGATATTCACAATGCCTGGCAGTTTGAGCAAAGGATTGAGCAAATTCTCACTATGCTGCAGCTCGACGGTAATGCCTCGTTGGCATCTTTATCTGGTGGCTGGCGTCGTAAAGCTGCGCTTGCCCGCTCACTGGTAAGATCGCCAGATATCTTACTGCTCGATGAGCCAACTAACCATTTGGATGTTCAGATGATACGCTGGCTGGAGCAGAGCCTGCAGCAGTATCAGGGCGCCATTGTGTTTGTCAGTCACGATCGGGCGTTTATACGCGCTATGGCAACCCGTATAGTGGATCTCGACCGTGGTCAGCTCACCAGCTACCCTGGCAACTATCAGGCCTACCTGGATAAAAAAGAACACGATCTGGAAGTGGAAGCGAGCCAGCAGGCCGAGTTTGACCGCAAACTTGCCCAGGAAGAAGTATGGATCCGCCAGGGTATTAAGGCGCGACGCACCCGTAATGAAGGGCGGGTCAGAGCCCTTAAAAAGTTACGTGAAGAACGCTCAGCCCGTCGCCAGTTAACCGGTAACGCAGCCATGGCGCAACATAAGGCTGCGCGTTCAGGCAAACTGGTGTTTGAAACCCAGCAGCTCAGTTATCATATCGAAGATAAAACCATTGTGGATGGCCTGGATCTCACCGTATTACGCGGCGACAAGATTGCACTGATTGGCCCCAACGGCTGTGGTAAGAGTACGCTGATCAAACTCTTGCTTGGTCAGTTAACGCCGGTATCGGGGAGCACCCGACAAGGGGCGAACCTGGAAGTAGCCTATTTTGACCAGCATCGTCTTGGACTGGATTTGGACAAGCCGGTAATTGATGTGGTGGCTGACGGCAAACGGGACTTAATGGTTAATGGCCACCCGCGCCATGTAATGAGCTATCTACAGGATTATTTATTTAGCCCGGAGCGCGTTAATGCGCCGGTTAAGTCGCTGTCAGGAGGAGAAAAAAACCGGCTGATGATTGCGCGGCTCATGCTCAAGCCCAGCAACGTACTGATTCTCGATGAGCCAACCAACGATTTAGACGTTGAAACCCTCGAAATGCTCGAAACATTGCTGATAAATTATACAGGCACGGTAATTTTAGTCAGTCACGATCGCGAATTTGTTGATAATGTTGTAAATTCCAGCCTGTTGTTCACAGCAAATGGTATCATCGAAGAGTTTGTTGGCGGTTACAGTGATATTGAAAGCTGGTATTCACAGCAGGGAAAATCTATTTTTATCAGTTCTGAAGTAAAAGCTGCAAAAAATGAAACTAAACCTGAAAAAGCCAGTCCGACAGCTAAGACTTCTATACGCAAAGCGAAGAAGTTATCATACAAAGACCAGCGGGAACTTGACCAGTTACCTGCGCTAATAGAAAAACTTGAACAACAGGTAGACGAACAGCAGGCGTTGGTAAACCATCCTGACTTTTTCAAGCAGGAAAGCGAGCAAACCGCGCCCGCACTGAGTGCTCTCGCAGAGAGTGAAGAACAATTATCTCAGGCCTATGCGCGCTGGGACGAACTAGAAAGTATGCTGGATGATTCACAGCAGTAAACAGGATTTTGAATGAAACTAAAACAGCTTGCATCTGCAGTAATCCTTGCAACCTCAAGTATCCCGGCAATGGCTGCAACCTACAATTTAGATCTGGTTCCGGTCCAGGACAAATCGTTTTTTAACTTTGCCCAGTCAATAGACAACACCGGTACCCTGGTCACGGTCAGCGAATCTGAATATAACCCACCGATTGATTTGAGCTTACTCAATTTCGATAGTGAGGCGTTCAGAGCCATTTTCGCAGATCCGGATGCTGCGGAGGTCGGTGATTTTACTAACAGAGATTATCAGGCAGTCTATTCGTTTATTGTGACTAATCGCGGCAGAAACGATCCGACTTTTCAAGCTATTGCTAATTATCGCAGCTATCAGGGCGACACCGTGGATGCAGAGCTAATCCCTGGCTTTGACGTGATTGATGATGCCACCAATGATTATACGCGCAGCGCATTCAGCATTGTTAATGATTCGTACAGCGGTCAGTATTTTGTGGGTTCCGGCAATACGCCTTTTTTCAAAGTCGATACGCTGGACAGTAACGATGAAGAAGTGACCTACGTACTTAACGATACCTACAGACAGGCTTTCGTTGCGGTAAATGGTGTAACAACGCCATTACCACCCACCTCCCCGGATATGATTAATGGCATTAGTGAAGCATTCAGCATAAACAGCTCGCTGCAAGTTGCAGGTTGGGGCAGTAGTGCCTACATCGAGTCAGTGAATAACAACATCGAACTTTGTTTTGACGATGAAGAACGTGGTGATGTGCCCATTGAACTATGTACCTATTCATTAGGACTTTCACTTAATGAAGGGAGCTACCGCCGGGCAATGATATGGCAGTTGGATGCGCAGGGTAACCTGCTGTCGACAACTGAATATGGTTTGCTGTTTGAGCCAGAAGAAGACAATAACTTTGTGAGCTTTACCAGTCGGGCAAATGCGATTAATGACAATGGCATTGCTGTTGGAGCAAGCCACAATGGTGAGTCTGTAGTATATACTCTACCCGCCCAACAGCCGACCCCCCGTCGCGACTTGCAATCTGTCGCTACAACCTTTATTGACGGTGAAACCGCCGAATTATTGCCAGAAAACTCAGACAACCTGATGAGTGAAGCAATTGATATTAACAACGATAACTGGGTAGTAGGTACAGTACTGCAAGAAAACAATAACATAGCTCGTAATCAGTTATTTCTTTATAACATCGACAGCGGTGAAGAGATTTATCCGCAGGGATTTTTCCAAACTGCCGGGGTAAAGCCCAGAGCCATCAATAACAACGGGATTGTGGTCGGCGAAGGTGAGTTTGAATCGCAGGTGCAGGTTGACCGTGAACTCCGTGCATTTATGTACGACCTCAATGTGGGTGAGTTTATTAATTTAAATACACTGCTTACCTGTGAGCAGCGCCAGAAATATACGCTGGTGACAGCGATGGATATTAATGACAATAACGAAATCATCGCCAACGCACGTGTTATTGATGATCAGCGCTACATCACCGGCGAAAAAGTACTGAATAGTGCGGGTGAAACCAATCAGATCGATCGTGTCGTTGCTGTAAAGCTAACACCAAATAGTGCGGGTTCCGTAGAACAATGCGAGCAGGCTGAAGAGCCGAAGTATGAACGAAGCGGTGCATCAGCTTCGTGGTATGGTCTGGCCGTATTGAGTGTGTTTGCGTTAATGCGTCGTCGCCTGAGAAGATAATCAGTGTTTAATAATGTACACCGTTGATAAAAAAAGCCCGGATTTCCGGGCTTTTTTGTAAGCTGACATTTGGATAAGGTTTATCAAAACACCGGGGAATGGGCATTGGCGAAGTACAGCACATTTAACCTGCCGTCAGGTCGCTGCTCACGGATACACAATAGCGTCAACGAAGAGGTTGGGGTTTACTTTTTAATGCTGATACCAACTTGCTGTAGTTTTTAGATCTTTTTATTTTAGTGATTGAAACAATTATGCAAAAAAAGTGTAACGTTAAATAACACTTTATTTCAATTAATTGCAGAATATCAAGCGTTATAATTAGTAAAAGGGGTTGAACCGAGCTTAGCATTGCACTATTAAATTAGTAGTGTTCAGAAAAAGCCACACTACCACTAAAATGTATCGAGTCGTTGGCTGCTACTGGACACTGTTAAACCCAACCAAAGAGGCTAATCAATGAAAAGACAAAAAAGAGATAAACTGACTCGTGCCCACGCTAAAGGTTATCAGGCTGGAATTAGCGGTCGCTCTAAAGATATATGTCCATTTCAAACGATTGAAACACGTTCACAGTGGTTAGGCGGGTACAGGGAGGCCATGGAGGACCGCCAAACAGGAATGGTGGTTCGATAACATCTCTTTAGTCAAAGCCCCTTAAAGGGGCTTTTTAATGAATAAAATTAAAATGCGCTCGTATCCTGGAATAACCCCACTTTGAGATCTTTCGCAGCGTATATTTCACGGCCATCAACCTCAACAATACCATCAGCCAGACCCATAAAAAGACGACGTTTAACAACGCGCTTCATTTGAATTTTATAGGTGACTTTTTTTGCTGTCGGTAAAATTTGGCCGGTAAATTTCACTTCACCCACACCCAGGGCACGCCCTTTACCAGGACCGCCGCTCCAGCCCAGAAAGAAACCGACTAACTGCCACATTGCGTCCAGGCCTAAACACCCGGGCATAACCGGATCGCCAGGAAAGTGACAATCGAAGAACCATAAATCAGGTGTGATATCCAGTTCGGCAATAATTTCACCTTTATTATGCTCGCCGCCATCTTCGGTGATACGAGCAATTCGGTCCATCATAAGCATATTGGGTGCCGGTAACTGACTATTGCCCGGGCCGAACATTTCACCTCGACTACAGGCCAAAAGGTCTTCTTTGGTGAAGCTTGATTGTTTTGTTGTCATTTTGTTCCCATCGAAATTCGTAAACGTGGCTAATTTAGCGAACACTTGTACGCTAAACAACTCTGAACAGTCATTTTTTTACTGATTTACGCTATGCTACATTAATATCAGGCTGGATTGATGAAAACATCACCAGTACAGGGCAATCAGTACTGTTATTTGTTGATGCAACACTGCATTATGCCCTTGAACAAACACACCCGGATAGAAAACTCAGGTTATGTCAGAATCGAAAAAAACGCCCCGCAGTAATGCTGATAAACAAAAGCGCTTCAGAGACCGCCAGCGTGCGGCCGGTAAAAAGCAGGTGAGGGGATATGTATCGCCCGAAGCGCTTAGTTGCTATGAAGAAATCCAGGAGAAAACCGGTTGGAGTGACAGCGAGGTGTTGTCCAACTCACTGCGTTTAATGTATGCCGCTTATCGTTGTGGGCAGGTAAAGTTACTTAACGAATGGTTAAAAGACCATAAGCGCTAGGACACCCACTTTAGCCGGCCCAGAGTTTTCTGAAGCTATCCTGCGGATCGTACATGGCCGCTTGCCTGGCAATATTAAATTGCCTGAGGCCACGGGGGTCGCTGCCAACGCCGGCCAGATATTGCCAGTTCCCCCAGTTTGCGCCCACATCGTAATCAATCAGTTGTTGTTCAAAATAAGCAGCGCCATAACGCCAGTCCTGCCGGAGTTCGTTAATTAAATAACTTGCGACCCACTGGCGGCCGCGATTAGACATATAGCCCGTTGCATTGAGCTGACGCATACAGGCGTTTATGTGCGCATTGGCAGTGGTGCCGTTTTGCCAGTTATGCAGCGCATCACCGGCTTTAGGTGCAGCTGTGGATGAGTGTTGTAAACCGCCATAAGTAAACCAGTCTCTGCCATGTTTTCGCTGTAACCACCAAAAAAACTCCCGCCACAGTAATTCAAAATACAACCAGTAGGTTGACTCATTAGCAGTGACCTGTTTTTCAAATTTATGCAGTTCACTCACCACGTATTTTACCGACAGGCAACCGGATGCCAGCCAGGCCGAAAACTTGCTTGAGTAATGCCACCCCTCCAGACCGTTGCGGGTTGACTTGTAATCCGCAATGCCCTGGCTTTCAAAAAAATAATGATGTAACTGCTTGCGCCCGGCGGTTTCTCCGCCGTTAAACGAAGAGGCAGAGCCATGATGCAAGGGTAATCCCTGCCAGTCTGTCTGAATCAACTCAGCGGGGGGTGGCGGTATAGCTACCGGCCTGGCAATGGATTTGAGCGGGTTGAGATGTTTCTCGATTTTTTTACGAAAAGGCGAAAATTTGTCGGGCATTTCGCTAATTGAAAACGGCAACACTTCCGGCTCAAATAAACTGTTGTTGTGCGCGCTAATGGTTGTGAGATCGGGGATGTGCTGCTTAATCTTGTCTATCTGGTCACGCTCTTCAAAGCCCGGATGCTCACCAAACCCGAGTACGGTGACATCATATTGTTGAATGAGCGTCATCAGTTGACTAACCGGTTCACCCACCACAACCAGTAAATTCTGATGATAGCCCTCAAGCTGCCGGTTTAAATCAATCAGCGACTCGTAAATAAACTGCTGCCGGTGAATCCCCATGCGGGAACAGCCAAAGGCGTCTGGTATAAACCAGTGAGGGTCGATGCAATACACCAGAATCACGCGATCGGTACACGCAGCCAACCGGGCCAGCGCGGGTTGGTCGTCTAAGCGTAGGTCGTGGCGAAACCAGTAAAGTCCGGTTGAAAGTCCGGTTGATTGAGTATTTTTCATATCAGTTCTACGCTTTTCCTATGCGTTGGGTTTAACCCATTGTCGATTTTATTTAGCAGGTAGAAATACCTCACAACGCAGATCGATTTTTGTTAATGCACGTATTATGTGAATAAATAAAATAAAGGACCTAAATTGTGACCCAGCCTGTTTGTATCGTTTGGTTTCGCCAGGATTTACGCGTTGTTGATAATCCTGCACTCCAGGCCGCTGTTGATCATGGCACTATCATTCCCGTTTATATATTTGATACCTCCCTCGACGAAGAAGACAGCCCGGGTGGCGCCTCCAGATGGTGGTTGCACCATTCGTTGTCAGCGTTAAATAAACGCTTAAATTCCCACTTACAGTTTTATTCGGGCGATCCAAAAACACTGTTGCCTGAGCTGGTTGATAAGTACGGGGCCAGTGCGGTTTTCTGGAACCGGTGCTACGAACCCGCCGCGATTGAGCGGGACAAGATAATCAAGCACGATCTGCGCGAAAAAGACTGTCTGGTTGCCAGTTTTAACGCCTCGTTATTGTGGGAGCCCATGAGCATCAGAAAACAGGATGGAGGCGTGTACCGGGTATTCACCCCTTATTATCGGAAGGGCTGTCTGCAGGCCCCGGCACCGCGTTATCCGGCCGGAGCGCCAGAGCGCATAACCTATACCGATGCCAAGGCAAACTCAGGCCCCAGCCAACACACGCTGGAAGCGGCTGACTTACTCCCCGATATCAGCTGGGACAGTGAATTTCCTGCCCACTGGACACCTGGCGAAGACGGTGCGTCTGACAAGTTAAGCGTATTTATTAAGCAGGCTGCCAAGGGTTACAAGACCCAGCGGGATATTCCGTCGGCCAGTGGTACGTCACGGTTGTCGCCGCATTTACATTTTGGCGAGATATCTCCTAATCAGGTGTGGTATGCCTTGTTAAGTGCATTTGACGATCAGGGTAGCAGCGATCTTGACTGCTTTTTAAGTGAACTGGGCTGGCGTGAGTTCAGCTACTATTTGTTGTTTCATTTTCCCGATATCACCCACCAGAATTTCAACAAACAGTTCGATAAGTTTCGTTGGCGTAATGACCAGGACGATTTTACCGCCTGGTGCCAGGGCAATACTGGTATTCCCATTGTGGATGCGGGAATGCGTGAACTGTGGCAAACCGGCTACGTACACAATCGGGTGCGCATGGTCGTAGGGTCGTTTTTAGTTAAAAACTTACTGACTGACTGGCGTAAAGGTGAACGCTGGTTCTGGGATTGTCTGGTTGATGCCGACCGTGCAAGCAATGCTGCCAGTTGGCAGTGGGTTGCCGGTTCCGGTGCCGATGCCGCGCCATATTTTCGTATTTTCAACCCAGTGCTCCAGGGCGAAAAATTTGATAAGCAAGGTGACTACGTGAAGCGTTATTGTCCGGAGCTTGCCAACCTTCCCAACAAATACCTGCACAAACCCTGGGAAGCACCGCAGGACGTGTTGAAGAAAGCCGGCATTACCCTTGGTAAGGATTACCCCAAACCAATTGCCGATTTAAAACAAAGCAGAAAGCGGGCGCTGGATGCTTTTGCTGATACCAAGGATAATTAATGGCAGGTGTATTGCGTTTAATAATGGGCGATCAGCTCAGCACTTCAATGTCGAGTTTGTCTGACTGCAATAAAGAGCAGGACACTATTTTACTTGCCGAGGTCCGCGAGGAAGCCACCTATGTAAAGCACCACAAAAAGAAAATCGTATTGATATTTTCGGCTATGCGCCACTTTGCCCGTGCATTACAAGAAGATGGCTATAAGGTGGTTTATCGCCATTACGACGACAGTGATAATCAGGGCTCGTTGTTAAAAGAAGTGCAGCTGGCAACTCAGCAGCACCAGTACGATAAAGTGGTGGTTAGCTTTCCGGGTGAATATCGACTGCTAAAAAGCATGCAACAGTGGCAGTCACAGCTGGGTTTAACGGTTGAGATTCGTGATGACGATCGCTTTATTGCGACGCTGGAGCATTTTAAAGATTGGGCTGATGGTCGCAAGCAGTGGCGCATGGAGTATTTTTACCGGGATATGCGTCGCTATACCGGCTTGCTCATGGAAGGGGATTCACCGGCAGGGGGTAAATGGAATTTTGATCAGGACAATCGCAAGGCGATGCCGGCCGATGTTACGCCGCCCAAACCTTACACGGTTAAGCCGGACAACATCACGCAGCAAGTCATTGACCTGGTTGAGCATCATTTTAGCGATCATATGGGCAGCGCCGTCGATTTTAACTATGCGGTGACGCGAGAGCAGGCACTGGAGGTACTGGAACAATTTATTACCGAGCGGCTGGGTAAGTTTGGTGATTATCAGGATGCCATGCGCGAGGGTAATGTCTGGTTGTTTCATTCGCATTTATCTTTTTATCTTAACTGCGGGCTTTTGCTGCCGATGGAGGTAATGAAACGCGCCGAGCAGGCCTACTTTAATGATGATGCACCACTGAATGCGGTAGAGGGGTTTATTCGCCAGATTTTAGGCTGGCGCGAATATGTACGCGGCTTTTACTGGCACTGTATGCCAACGCTGCAAAAAGACAATTATTTTGAGCATAGTCGTCAGCTTCCCGACTTTTACTGGACCGGGCATACCAACATGAATTGTATGCGCCAGTGCATTACTGATACCCGCCAACATGCCTATGCACACCATATTCAACGCCTGATGGTAGTGGGTAACTTTAGTTTGCTGGCGGGACTGGCACCAGAAGCGGTTAATGCCTGGTATTTGCAGGTGTATGCCGACGCTTATGAATGGGTAGAAATGCCCAACGTAAGCGGTATGATCTTATTTGCCGACGGCGGCAAACTGGCCAGTAAGCCTTACGTAGCCAGTGGTCAGTACATTAACCGTATGTCTGACTACTGCAAAAACTGTGGTTACGCGGTGAGTAAAAAAACCGGTAAAAATGCCTGCCCGTTTAATTATCTTTACTGGGATTTTATTATTAAACACCGCGATAAGCTAACGGGTAATCATCGCATGGGGCTTATCTACAAGAGTCTTGAGCGAATGTCCGATGATACTATTGAGGCAATGCAGGAGCAGGCGCAGCAACTGCTGTCCTCAATTGATGATGCGTAAGTCAGAATTACCCAGCAAAGTGTGTCCGGTATGCCAGCGGCCCTTTGTGTGGCGTAAAAAGTGGCAAAAAAACTGGCCGGATGTGAAATATTGCTCGCGGCGCTGCAGCAGCGCTCGCAACCGCCAGCAACAGGCGTAACAGAAAGTCGTTATGCTGCTTGATAACTTACGGGATATGTCGTGAGTATTGCTCAATCGGACTCAAATAATGAAATTGTCAATACGCAGCAAAGATATCTTTTGCTACTATAGTAGTGTAGGTTAGAGCGGCGCAGCGGTCTGTTGCGCAGTCCTTGATTTAGAAGATTATTATTTGAAAACATATACCTGCCAGTGTGGCAATACATTATATTTCGCCAATAGTCTGTGCCTGACGTGTCAACGCCCGGTGGGGTTTTTGTCTGATGCTCAGGTGATTTCTTCCTGCGACATTGACGCTGAAGGGCACTGGATTGCCACGGTAAACGGTCGTGCGTACCGCCAGTGCCGTAATTATGCAGTCACGAATATTTGTAACTGGCTCATCCCGCAGGATAAACAACAAGCCTTATGCGATGCCTGTGCGCTCACTGATACCATTCCGGATCAGTCAAAACCCGACAACAAAACCCTGTGGTTCCGGATGGAGCAGGCAAAACGCCATTTACTCTACACCCTGTATAAACTGAAGCTACCGGTTGTGGGCAAACGTGATGCTCCTGACGGTATGTCGTTTCGTTTTCTGGAAGATCAGGAAGAAGCGCTGTTTGGCAGAGAACTGACCGTTAAAAATAGCGTCATCACCGGTCACAGCGATGGCGTGATCACCATCAATATTAAAGAGGCCGAAGCCAGTAAGCGGCTCGAAATGCGCGAAATGATGAACGAGCGTTATCGCACATTAATTGGTCACTTCAGACATGAGTCGGGCCATTATTACTGGGATAAACTGGTGAAGAACAGCGCTCATCTCGATGACTTCAGGCAGCTATTTGGTGATGAGCGCCAGGACTATCAAAAATCGCTGGAGCGCTACTACGCAGAGGGCCCGGCTAAAAACTGGTATCAGCAGTGTATTAGCGCTTACGCCAGCATGCATCCCTGGGAAGACTGGGCCGAAACATGGGCACACTATTTACACATGGTAGACACGCTGGAAACCGCCCATGAGTACCAGACAAGCCTTGAAAACATCACACTGTCGAACCCGTTAATTGACGAATATCCTTATTCGCCGAGCTTTAACGAAAAAACCTTCGATACGCTGTTAGATGACTGGGATAAGCTCACAACACTGCTTAACGCATTGAATCGCAGCATGGGGCTGGACGACGCTTATCCGTTTGTACTAACGCCGCCAGCCCGCGAAAAACTGCATTTTATTCACTTATTAGTCAGAGAATCCTGATTTTTTTCCCACTCAAATCGCGGTAATTGATCGAACGCCTTGCGCAGACCGTCGGTCCATTGCTTTTGGGTTGACTTATACATTGGACTGTTGAGTGAGTAGGAATTGTGAAAGGGCGCTTCCAGGCTATCATTTTCATAAATTGCCAGTTCAATCGGTGGTCCCACCGATATATTACTGCGTATCGTCGAGTCCAGCGACACCAGGGCGCAGCGCGCGGCATCTTCGAGGGTCGTCGACTTTGCTATAATCCTGTCCAGAATGGGTTTGCCATACTTGGTTTCGCCAATTTGCAGATAAGGCGTATCTTCTGATGCGCTGATAAAGTTACCCTGGGGATAAATATGGAAAATCTCCGTTGCCTGGCCATTAATCTGGCCGCCCAGAATAAAGTTAGACTCAGCGCTGGTATTGGATTTCTCCATGCCTTTTGCATGCAGTTGTTGCTCACGCTGACTCAGCTTACCGATATACTGCGCTACCTCATAAAGTTGTTTGCCCTGGCGCAAATCAAACTCTGCCTCGGGATCATTGAGATCGCGGTTGATGGCATTTAGCACCGCCTGAGACGTAGCCAGACTGCCTGAGGTCATTAGCACACAGACCCGCTCTCCGGGCCAACAATAGCGGCGCATTTTACTGTAGGTGGCGACATGATCCACTCCTGCATTGGTGCGTGAGTCTGACGCTAACACTAAACCGCGATTTACTTTTACAGCTAAACAATAAGTCACTCGTGACTCTCTTGGTTAATTAGACACTTTATAAACATAGAATGTATTGATTTTAGGTATTTTTCCAGAGCAAATTGTCATCAATTTGTCATTAATTTCATTGCATTTTAGTCCGAAAGCCGTTTAGATGGGTATTGAATGTTATAGAAAGACGCTAAGGATTGTAAATGGCAATTAGATGGGGAAATTATCGGGTAGGGCAGTTTTACGACGAACTTATTCGTGTCGCCAATAAACCGCGCCCTGCTGCAGCAGAAATTTGTAAATACCTTAGAAACTTAACTGAGCAGGAAATAGAAGAGTATAAAACCGCGGCAAATACCGCCATACACGTTATGGGGATAACCTTTACCGTGTATACCGAAGAAGAGGGCTCTATTGACCGGGCCTGGCCGTTTGACATCATTCCACGCATTATCGACAAAAAAGAATGGCTGCGAGTTGAAAAGGGGCTCAAACAGCGCGTAAAAGCGCTCAATATGTTTATTGACGACCTCTACAATGAACAACGCATTCTTGATGCTGGCATCGTGCCTAAGAGTCTGCTGGAAGCCTCAAAAAACTTTTTACCTGAATGTATGGGCATTAAACCCAAACATGGTGTGTGGGCGCACATATGCGGCTCAGACCTGGTCAGAGATCAAAACGGCACGGTTTACGTACTCGAGGATAACCTGCGGGTGCCGTCCGGCGTATCTTACATGTTAGAAAATCGCCATGTCATGAAGCGCGTTTTCCCTGACATGTTCGAGAAGTACAATATTTTACCCGTCGATGATTACCCTTCACAGCTGTACGATATGCTCACGCAGTTATCGCCGCGAGATATTGAACAACCCGAAGTCGTGGTGCTAACACCGGGTATTTATAACTCTGCCTATTTTGAACATGCGTATCTGGCCCAGCAAATGGGGGCAGAACTGGTTGTAGGCAGCGATCTGGTGGTTGACGACGACGACGTAGTTTACATGCGTACCGTTAACGGTTTGTCGAGAGTAGATGTGATTTATCGGCGTATCGATGATGCTTTTTTAGATCCGGAAGTGTTCAGAGAAGACTCTATGCTCGGCGTACCCGGCCTGATGCGTGCCTGGAAAGCAGGCAACGTAGGGCTGGCTAACGCACCGGGAGCCGGTGTGGCGGATGACAAGGTGGTCTATGCCTTTGTGCCGGAGATCATCAAGTTCTATCTGAACGAAGAGCCGCTGTTACCCAACGTACCCACCTACAAATGTGTCAACAAAGACGAGCGGGATTACGTTATTGAAAATATTGATAAAATGGTCGTCAAACCCGCTAATGAATCAGGCGGTTATGGTATGTTGATCGGGCCGCATTCGAGTAAAGCCGAGTGTGATAAGTTTGTCCGGTTGATTCGCCGTGACCCGCGCAATTACGTGGCACAACCCATGTTGTTGTTGTCGACGGCGCCAACGTTAATCGGCAACAAAGCCGAACCGCGTCACCTCGACTTACGGCCCTTTATTCTGAGCGGCACGGATGTACATGTCACCACTGGCGGTTTAACCCGGGTCGCTATGCGACGTGGCTCAACTGTCGTTAACTCTTCGCAGGGCGGTGGTAGTAAAGACACCTGGATTGTAGATATGGAGGCCGAATAATTATGTTGTCCAGAGTAGCTAACCATATTTACTGGATGGAACGGTATTTAGAGCGCGCCGAGAACACGGCCCGTTTAATACAGGTAAACACCCATTTACTGCTCGATTTACCGCGCAACGTTATGCTTGGCTGGGAACCCATAATAGACATGCTTTCGTTTCGCGATGTATTTTACGAGCAATATAAAGAGCCCGACGAGAAAAGCGTGATCAAGTTTATGGTCACCGATACCAATAACCCTGGCTCAATTATTAATTGCTTATCTGCGGCGCGGGAAAATGCACGGATTATTCGTGAAATTATCCCCACCGAAGCATGGGAGCTGATCAATAACCTACACATGTCAGCCAAAGCTGATGGCCAGAGTGTATTAACCCGCCGGCACCGGTTTAGTTGTTTAGAGCGGATCATTAGCGCTAACCAAACGATTACCGGACTACTTGGCGGTAGCATGCTGCGTGGTGAGGGCTATGCATTTTTGCGCCTGGGCCGGCATCTTGAACGCATTGATATGACATCACGAATTATTGATGTGCGCTCAGCGTCACTATTACCCAGTGTATCCCAGGAGCAATCCGCCTTTGAAAACATCCAGTGGATGGGTGTCCTAAAATCACTTACTGCCTATCAGATGTATCGACAGGAAATGCGTATCCGCATAAACCGCACTGACGTGCTGGAATTCCTGCTGAAATATCAACAGTTCCCGCGCTCGCTGAGTCATGGCCTGTTACAAATAGGCAAATGCCTTAAAGAGCTGCCTAATTCTGAGCTTATACAAGACAACGTCAATGCATTGTCTGAGCAATTGCAGAATCTCAATACTCAGAAATTAGAGCAGGATGGATTACACAAAGTTATCGATGATATCCAACTCGGCGTTGTAAAAATTCACCAATCCATTAACGAGCAATACTTCTAATCTCAATTAATACTCGCGGGCGCTGGCATCCATCAGGTGTCATCGGCCCGGAGTCTCATCCTCCTTTTACTACTAAAGTTTTATTTTTGTTGTTTATGAGACTAGGATACAAGTAACCTATTTTTTTGGGGCTTGCCACGTAGTGAACAATGTAATTCCTGTTGTAGTTTTATGTCTGCGCTTGTCGTTGCTGATAAGTATAGGGGTAATGGCTGGGTCCGTTAGGGCACAATACGATACAGCAGAGTCGCCCAAAGTGATAAAAGTGCCTGCTGCCGTATTCGAAGATAAAGAGATATACGATTATTTTGTTGAAGCATTAAAACTGGCACTGGCTAAAACGGCGCAGAATAAAACGTCTACTGTCATTAAAGCCGACCCCAATAATGCCAATCAGGACCGGCTGCTCCGGCAGGTGAAAGAGGGCAGTACTGATGTTACCTGGGCTGTTGCTTCAGCAGAACGAGAACAGGAAAACCTGGCGGTGTATTTTCCGCTTATGCGCGGTCTGCTGGGTTACCGTGTATTTATTATTCACCCCGACTCAACGCAACAGTTTGCTGATATAGAGCTAGATGCGCTGAAGCAGTTAGTCGCAGTGCAGGGGATCGGATGGCCCGACACCGACGCATTACGCAATAGTCAGTTAACGGTTGAAGAGGTGCCGTTTAGCATGACGTTCAAGCTTATTGATACTGGCATGGCAGATTATTACCCGCGCTCAGTAGTTGAAGTTCGTAACGAAATAACCAACCGTCCCGACCTCCAGCTTGAGCTCGAAAAATCTGTCGACTTGTATTACCCATCGCCCGTTTATTTTTTTGTTAGCAAAGAAAACCAGGCGCTTGCCAACAGAATTAAACGCGGTTTAGAACTGGCTTTCGCCGATGGCAGCCTGGAAGCGTTATTTAATACCCGCGCATTTGCGATAGAGGCTAAAGCGATTTTGGAGAACAGGCGGGTTATACACCTTGAAAACCCAACGTTAACCGAAGAGTCAAAGCGCATCCTGGACACCTACAACTCTTACTTTATCCACAAATAACCCTATTAATTTCAATGTCATAGGTTTTTTTGTTAGTATTACCTTTTATTATTAGACGGTCGGTCTATAATTTCTAGACGATCGGTCTATAAATACAGGTTTTGATTATGCAGGCACGGCGCGGGCGTCCCCCAAAGACCGCCAGAAATTTCGACGATACTAAAGAGGCCTTATTGTTAGCAGGCATGGCAATACTCACTGAACGTGGCTTTAATACCGTAGGTATTGACATGATTTTAAAACGGGTAGGTGTACCAAAGGGCTCTTTTTATCATTACTTTAAGAATAAAGATGATTTTGGTTTACAGGTAATTGGCCGCTACGATGATTATTTTTGCGCCAAGCTCAGACGCTGTTTGGCGTCGAATCCGCTATCGCCCCTCGATGGCATTATGACCTTCGTTAACGAAGCGATTGAAGGTATAGAAAAGTACCGCTTTAGCCGCGGCTGCCTGATTGGCAACTTTGGCCAGGAAATGCCAATTCTCTCAGAGCACTTCAAACAGCCTTTGGAACAATGTTTAAAACATTGGTCTTCGTTGCTTGCGCAAAATTTAGAGCAGGCAAAATCGCTGGGTATGATTGCATCTACAGTAAACAGCACCAATCAGGCAGAATTTTTTTGGATTGGCTGGGAAGGCGCAATACTCACGGCCAAAGTCATGCAATCTGTACAGCCTATGCGCAAGTTCGCTGATGGATTTATGCAGCAACTTTCAACAACCCAATAAGCAGAGGACTCTTGTTATGTTCAACGCCATCTATGTCAGCAAAGATGACAATGGTTACAGCGCCGATATTCGTGAACTCGATGAATCGGTACTCCCCGACGAGGATGTACTCATTGCAATTGAGTACAGCACGCTTAATTATAAAGATGCGCTGGCGATCACCGGCAAGAGTCCGGTGGTACGGACTTTCCCAATGGTTGCAGGAATTGATTTGGCCGGAAAAGTGCTCGAAAGCAGGTCAAATAAATTTAAGGTCGGTGATGCCGTGTTGGTGAATGGTTGGGGCCTGGGTGAACAGTACTGGGGCGGTCTTGCACAAAAGGCACGAATACATGCTGACTATGTGCAAAAAATGCCAGCCGGACTCACCAGCGCCCATGCAATGGCTGTAGGCACGGCCGGTTATACTGCAATGTTATGCGTATTAGCGCTGGAATCGCAAAACATTACACCGGATAAAGGAGAAATTTTAGTTACCGGTGCTAACGGCGGGGTAGGAAGCACCGCCATTCTAATTCTCAGTAAACTCGGCTATGAGGTCGTCGCCTCCACGGGCCGGCTGGAACACGCTGATGCGTTAAAAGCACTTGGCGCCAAAGCCGTTATCGACCGCAACACGCTAAGCGAGCCGGGCAGACCATTAACCAAAGAGCGCTAGGCCGGAGTGGTAGACTCGGTTGGCAGTCATACGCTGGCTAACGCCTGTGCGGCCACCCAGGCAGAAGGGGCCGTTGCCGCCTGTGGCTTAGCGCAGGGCATGGATTTTCCGGCCACGGTAGCGCCCTTTATATTACGCGGCGTTAAACTGATGGGCATTAACAGCGTAACGCAACCTATGCCGGTGCGTGAACGGGCCTGGTCGCGAGTTATTGATGATTTGCCCGCAGCCAGCCTGGACAAAATCACTCAGCTGGTGGGCTTATCCGAAGCACTCGATATTGCCCCGGATTTTTTATCGGGCCAGGTTCAGGGCCGAATTGTGGTTGATGTTAATCGCTAGTTCGTTGCTATAGAGCTTAAACGTTAAGCTGTGCAGTGGGACAACTGCGCAGCGCATCAGTACATACAGTTTCTATGAACTGAGTTCATTATTTACCAGGAATAATTCAACGAAAGTTGAACATATAAATGCCTTCTGGGCGTAGTCTTAATTGGGCATCATTCTATTTCCTGAATCGAACTTCTGCGGTTTAAAACTACTAAAATTGGTAAAAATGGTTACGCGTAACCCAGCAAGCTATTGATTTTATATGGTGGTGCGATTTTTTAGCCTGGGTGATAAAAAATAGCTGATGGGCTTTAAAGGCCATGAAACAATTGTTTCATAGCCCAAATTGACGCTTGATATTCAGGCTAATGACCCGCTTGCAGTGCCAAGCATACAGATGCAATTGGGGGCGCCTGTGGTTCACTTATCGCCGGATGGACTGTTCTCATTCGCTGGTTTTTCTGCTTGTAATGATACCGGAATCGGTTTGGTTGCTTCGCCGCTGTACAGGCTGACATGAGGAAAAGGTATTTCCACGTCATGCGCATCGAATGCTTCTTTAATCTGCTGGTAGAGTTCGTTTTTAAGCTGCAGAAAGTTCTCCCGCTTCGCCCATACGGAAAACTGAATATCAACCGATGATGTGCCAAATCCGAGCAAAATAAATAGCGGAGCAGGTTCATTCAGACACAAAGGGTTGATGTCGGCAACATCATTTAAAATGGTTTTTACTTTCTCGATATCTTCTTTGTAAGCAATGCCAATCTTGAGATCAGCACGGCGAATAGGGAAGCGGGTAAGGGTGGTTACCTGGCTCTTTATCATCGACTCATTGGGTACCCGGACAAACAGGTTATCGAATGTACGAATTTTTACTGAAAGCAAATCAATAGAGATGACTTCGCCGGTTGTTTGTTCAACCCGGATAATGTCACCAATGGAAAAAGGCCTTTCCATCATTAAAAATAAACCGCTGATTAAATTTGATGCAGAGGTTTGTGACGCAAACCCCAGGGCCACACTTAATATTCCCGCGGCGCCCAGTATCACGCTCAGATCAAAACCCAGCTCTCTGAGCGCCGACATCACCATGAGCAGCATGATGCCATAAAAAATACTGCGTTTAACTAATACCCGATTATGCGGTGTGAGGTTAGCAACGTTAAAGCGGTTAACTACGTTACTTAAAAAGCGGGCTACGTAATAGCCCACCACAAGAATGATGATAGCCTGGCCAACATCAAATAAGTGAAACCTCTCCATTAAGGTGAGTGTATCGGTTTGTTCTTCCATGGAAGCTCCCTCTGAAAAATGCCTAGCCGACCAGGCTTTTAATGGTTGATAAAAAAGAAGGTTTCTTGCTCATTTCCCTCGACTCGGAAACCAGCACCATACTCTGGGGATCTTCTGGCAGACTTTGTTTAACGTGAGAGACCGGACTGGAGTGTTCGGTACGCTGCACTATGTTTACCTGCTCGGTCCAAAACTGCTGATCTTGGTCGATGTACAGTTTTAATGCCGGGACCGGTAAATTAAGGCGTTGTATTGAGAGCGGATCTTCCTGATCATTTTTTATTGTTACGGTAGTAAAAGCACGATGAGAGCGATTCTCCAAGCGCGACCGATCCATCTTAGCTTCGGTATATTTGGCATAACAAATATCACCACGCATAGTCGAAGAACCAAACCACGAGTCGGAAGGGCGCCAGAATGGAATATCGGTCATGGGCTCTTCGCGGTTAGGCAACAGTACCGTCATCCACATCGGGGTACTGACGTAGAGCCTGACTTCTTCATCAGGCATCACGATAATTGGTTTACTGGGCCTGACAATCATCGCGCGATCAGCCAACGAGGGCTCAATAATCAATGTGTCACCGGTTTGTTTCACCATAAACCGCTGGTAATCCACATCGTCAAAGTTCTCATCGGGCTGTACGCAGTTACAGATGACTACTTCACTTTGTTCAGGATACGTTTGTTTATTCCAAACTGTCCATTCGTGCAGGCCGCGCTTAATTGCGATACATCGCTCGCCGATACGCCAGCATTTGATCTCATCCGGAGAAAACGTAAATTGACCCCACCATTCGTTTGATTTTGTCATAGGCAACTATTGCTCAACGTTGGAATATCCATACTAACAGTTCTTTGTGTTTGAGCCCGTTTTATCGGGGGGGATAACAGTTCGACCCCACAGTTTAAAGACCCCTTTGTGCGACAATCACCGCTCTATAAGTATTTATTCAGGGTAACAACTTTGTTTACGGGGGTGAAGCGAGGCTCAAATTGACGGCGCAATTGACTGTCGGCATCAACATGCTTACATTATGAAATAAGTTATTGAAAATAAAGCGTATGAAGTGAGTTAATGCAGACACAAAAAGTCATTGTTTTTGATTTGGATTTTACCTTGTGGGATTGCGGCGGCGTGTGGATAGACTGCAGCCAGCCGCCGTTTGTGCAACGTGAACGCCGTATCGTCGACAGCCGCGGTGCATATATGCGCTTATACGATGATGTGCCGCGAATATTAGCTTACTGCAAAGAAAATCAGTATCACTGCGCACTTGCATCTCGCACCACAGAGCCTGACTGGGCTAAAACGCTGCTTGGCTTACTTGATATTGACCACTATTTTCATCAGCAACAGATTTTCCCGGGCTCTAAAGTTGCGCATTTTAAGGCTCTGAAAAAAGCCTTTGGATGTGAGTATCAGGATATGCTGTTTTTCGATGATGAAATGCGCAATATTGAGGAAGTCAGCAGGTTAGGGGTAACAGCGGTGCATGTGCCCGAAGGTCTTAACTGGACATTGTTTCGCGAGTCACTTATTTGAATCATACAAAAGAGCATGGACATGCACAATCGGTATGCGGAGGTTTTCGCCGACCCATAGCACTGTAAATAGCGCCTAGAAAATAGATTCCTGAAACAACAGTCAGAAAACAATACGTCGCTAGCGCATTTAACTGCCTAGGGTACGCGAAGCGGCAAATGTACCAGCGTTAACAGTTACTACTGTTACTTGTTGCTTAATCACAGCCGTGAAACTTCTTCGTGCCCATAAACTGCATAAATTCAATAATTAGCCCTTTTATCATTCTTAATTAATCATTTAATTCTTTTGTAATATTTATTTGCAGGGGTAGCGCTCTTCATTGAGCTTAGTTATCATCGCAATAAATGATAATGGTTATTGTTTACATTTGCATAACAGAGTCTTTTGCCGGTAAGTTTACCGCTGCTGAAGGGATTAGCTTATGGGATCTATTGACACTATCAGCGTGAAACTTAACCGATTAAGCTTTACTTATACCCAAGAGATAAAATGACTATTATTAACCGATTTCACTTTTCAGCCCTTTCAATTGCTATTAGCACGATTTTGACTCCAGCCGTTTACGCAACAACAGCGCCACCGAATATAGAGAAAATATCTGTTTCAGGTGTTCGGCAAGCGTTTCGTGGAGATGTTCCTATGAGCGAGCAACCACAGAGTGTTGAATTTATTTCAACAGAAAGCCTTGATTATGCAGCAGTGAGCACGTTGACCGATATTTTTGATTTAACCCCAAGTATTACTGAGCAAAATGATTTTGGTGGTTTATGGGAAAGTTTCGCAATCCGTGGTCTGGTTGGTGATGAAAGTATTCCGTCAGGTTTTTTAATTAATGGCTACTCATCTGGCAGAAGCTTTAGCGGTACACGTGATACGAGTAATATCGAGTACGTAGAAATAATGAAAGGACCAGGCTCTGCGCTTTATGGTCGTTCTGAGCCAGGGGGGACGATTAATATAATTACTAAAAAACCACAGTTTGCAGAGCAGGGCGATATAAAAGTAACGTTGGGGAGCTGGCAAAATTACCGTGCAGAAGCTGACTACACCAATGCTATTTCAGAAAACGTAGCTTTTAGAATAAATGGGGCTGTCGAAGATGGTGAAAGTTTCCGAGACTACCATGAGTCTGGTAAAACGGTAGTCACACCTTCAATTTTATGGTTAATTTCAGATACATCAAAGTTGAATTATGAGCTCGAGTATGTCGATCAAAGCGCAACCTTTGACCGTGGTATTGTTGCCATCGATGGAAAAATAGATGCATTGCCGATTAACACCTTTTTAGGTGAACCAAGTGATAAACCAACAGAGGTTGATGCTATATCTCATCAACTTACGTTTGAGCACCAAATTGGTCAATGGTCTCTTTTGAATGGCTTTAGTTATAGTGATTCGACATTTTTAAGTGAATCGAGTGATGCCGAACTTGCGCCAGGTCGACAAGTTTATTTCAAAGATGGCGAAACATTGAGTAGGCAGCATAATCAGCGCGACTATCAAACAAAGTATCTGTCTGCGCGAACAGAGCTTAGCGGTAGTGTTGAGCTTGCTGGTTTTACACATCACTTATTAATTGGCGCAGATGCCAGCAAGTTCGATTTTGATAAATTGTGGTATCGGTATCGCCCAACCCTTGAAGACACCCGTTATGCTATTAACATGTATAACCCAGTGTATGGAAAGACGGCACCCGAAGGCTCACTATTGTATAACAGCACTGAAGTTCAGCATAGCTACGGGGTTTATGTTCAGGACCAAATAGACCTAACTGCGCAATGGAAAGTGCAAGTGGGTGGCCGGTTTGATTGGTTTGATCAGCAAATAGATAATCATATTAATCAGAAACAGTCTAAAAGTGATCAGAGTACATTTAGCCCGCGTGTCGGTCTTGTGTATGCCTACTCAGACAACCTTCAGTACTACACAAGCTATTCTGAAGGCTTCAGACCCAACAGCGGCTACGATAGTAATGGTGATGCATTTGAGCCTGAGGAAACAGCTTCTTTCGAGGCTGGTGTTAAGTTTAATACTGATAGTATGAGTGGCAGCTTTACAGTGTTTAGCGCTGAAAAAAGCAATATGTTAACTACAGATCTGCAAGCTGGTGTATCGACTGCGTTAGGTGAAGTTACAAGCGATGGCGTTGAATTTGATTTACATGGCGACATAACCAACAGTGTCTCATTTGATTTTGCTTATACTTATACTGACGCTAAAACAGCAAACGATACCGTTAATCCTGATTGGTGGGTAAAACTGCCAAAAGGTAGCCCATTACTCAATATTCCTAAACACAGTGCCAATGTTCAAATCAAGGGAGATTTAAACGACGTCATTGATTTAAATGCAACTGTAGGGCTCGCTATACAGCATGTAGGTAAGAGACTAGGTGAAACCATTGATCCTAGCTATTACTTACCGTCTTTCACATTAGTAAATATGTTCGCAAAATATTATGTGAATGATGATGTAAGCTTACAATTTAATGTCAATAATTTGCTGGATAAAAAATACTATTCCAATTCGTATTCTGCTATTTGGACTCAGCCAGGGGAACCGGTAAATTACAGATTGAGCTTAACGTATACATTTTAACTTCGTTTGAGCTATTTACGCCGGTTTGCAGACGTCGAGCCAAAGGCGGAGGTATCGTGCTGAAAAGCACAGGCGAAATTGTTCCAAGCTCGTGGACGGTGAAAGTCACGCTCATGGGGATCTACATCGTTAAATCGTTATAAGCTGGTCGCTGCGAAGTATACCGTGCACAGGCTTTTGCCGTGTATGGTATACGCAGCAGCCACCCTAATCATAAACATACTTGATTGCGCATAATGTATATTATGTTAAATACTAAACATAGTTAGTTTAGTACATCACTAGTTTGCTGACTTTACTCACAGCCATCTTGAGTAATGCATAGTTGATATTTTTGTTGTTATATTTGAGTGGTTTGAATCGCCACTAGTAATCTAGACACTTCCCAGCCGTTGGACATGGCGTTAATTTTCCTTATACGTGCCGGGCTGACACCGAAAAAGGTGGTAGCTAGAACAGCGGTGCTACGGGTCAGAAAAATGTGTAGTGATTGAAACATCGTACCCCATCAACGGGTTAAATGCATAAAAAGCTCGCCATATATAAGCCAGTGGCTTACTTGCGAGCGTCATTACTTTTATCTCATGTTTTCGTCGAAGTTTTGCTACTTAGGACCATAAGGTGCAGTTAGCACATACGGTTTATTCTTCGACAAAATTAAGGTCTTATAGAGATCATCAGTCTATGCTGATGCAATAGAAGATGGTATGCCACAAGAAGCCTGAGAGTCTCTTTATTGTTGCGCTACTTCTTATTTGTGATTGCTTGAATTGTTTGCTACCGTCAACCGAATCCGAGAGCATCGGCATTAAGTTTAGTTTAAATTCATTCGTCAAATCATAATTGTCGAAAAGGACTCTTGTTATTCATCAGGGATGGAAAATGAAACACAAGCATTTAATTCTAGCTTCGGCACTTAGTGTATTAACGGTATCATGCGGAGGGAGTTCGAAAGACTCTACAGAACCTGCACCCAATTTCGACTCAGAACCCGTTGGAAGTGTATTTGAGAATTTAAAAGAAACTTCTTACATTGCGTCTGCTGTTAGCCAAGATAATTCTTCTATTTCATATCGCTTATTAGATTCACCGGATAGTGATCTTTTCATTATCGATGGGGTCAATGGTTTGCTCACTTTCAAGGTCGCGCCCGATTTTGAAACGCCTCTAGACTCAGATAGTAATAATTTCTATGAAGTAGTAATTGAAGCACGCAGTTCAACCAATACCGTTGCTCAGCAAACCGTGGTCATCGAAGTGCTCGATGATAGTCAAATTGACTTCTCTCTCTCGTACCCTTCCCCAGAAGCTAACGTAGGTGGCACTGAAGCAGCAACCCTCGTAAGGGGTTATGTTTACGATGAAGAAGATGGGGAACTGCTTTCAACGGATATAGCATCGATCACAGTGAACGGTGTTCAAGCTTCAGTAGATATTAACGCTGAAGGAGACTGGAGTGTCGAGTTACCTATCGATGTTATGAGTGAGCGAATTGATGTCAACATAAGCTTGAACCTTCAAAACGACCAACAGATTGAAAAAGACTTTGCGCTAAACAATGCTGAAAATGTGTTTTTTACAGGTGTGAATGCTGTCGCTCTTGATGAACCGAATAGCCGTTTCTTTGCTGTAGATAATACTCGAGACATGATTTTTTCCGTCGATTTGGCAACTGGCACGAGAAAGATAGTTTCAGATTGGCAGCAAAGTATATCTTTTGAGGAAGGGCTTTCCTCTATTGCCTACCATGGATTAAACGACACTATTTTTGTAGCCACCAGTTTGGCTGGCGAAGGTAGTACCATAGTGTCGGTTGATACGACCAACGGTCAACGCGAGCTTTTAACGAATGATGGTCTTTCACACATAGCGGTAAACCCAGTTGACGACGTTCATGTATCAGAAATCACCGATATGGTTATTGACGTTGAAAACAACCGACTCCTAGCTCTGGAATTGTTTTGTCACGGTTACAAGCTTTGCAGCGACTATTATGTAAGTCTTCTGTCAATAGACATTAATACAGGCGAGCTGTCAGTGCTATCAAGAGCCCATCGCTGGGAAGACGATAGTGAGTTAAATATCGGAGTCGGTAAATATTTCGAGCCCGTTGATATGAAGTTTGATAGTGCAAATGGCCGCATTATTTCTGCTACGCAGATTGGCGCATTGGTGGGGATAGATATTGCAACAGGTGATACAACAACGCTATCAAACTACGATCAGTATTCATTCCCGGTAACCACTGACTGGCGCCCTTTATCAAACAGTGGTGTCTTAGCTGACAACTCTGTATCGTTCGTCTCATCTAGTGAACAATTAGAAGCGATTTCTGTAGAAAGTGTTAACCTTGCTACGGGAGAACGTACATGGCTGTCAGAAATACCGGTTGAGAGCTACACGGAACGAAAACGAGAAGACATCATAGTTCATGATAACGGTAGCCGACTTCTTGTATTTGGCGATAATAATACAAAGAAACAGTCAATTCTTGCAGTAGATTTAAATGACAGTTCAAAAAATGTTATTGCAGAAGCAAAAACTACTCTTAATCTAGAAAACTTTGCTGCGGGTTATGACCAATCCAATGACTCAATAATTCTCGGCTTTTCTGAGATAGGGCCAGTGTCTTTTAGCGCTAATAACGGCTCAACAACAGAGTTACCTGTTAATACAGCGGGTTTCCAGGCTCAAATTTCAACGCTACGAAGTTCATTTATCGACGATGAGAACCAAGTTATTTACCTTTCCTCTGGTTATTCAGATGATATGTCAATTTCTAAACTCAATCTGAGCAACACAGAACTATATGCGATCTCTAATGCTCAATTGGGCGATGGTCCTCTGGTGGATGCGAAGAATATTACGCTTGATGCGAGTAACAATCGCCTTTTGGCTACAAACAATGGCCAGCTCTTTGAGATTGACTTGGTAACTGGTGATAGAGCAAATATCAATTTATCTGGATATAACCTAAGTTCTATATCGCACATAGCATTACAGAATGGCGGAGAGCTTGTTTACATTGCTGACTATCAATTGAAAGCGATTTTTGAAGCTAATTTAACAACCGGCGTAATGAGATTAGTGGCAAATACAGATGTTGGTACCGGGCCCAAACTAAATGCATCGGTTATTGCGCTTGACAACACTTCAAATGATCTGATTGCTTTGGATAATGATAGCCAAGCATTGTTATACATTGACATAGAAACAGGTGATCGCACCGTTATTTCTGGCCCAAGTAGAGGTACTGGCCCTAAGATGCAGGGAGCAATTGCATTTTCTTTAGATTCCGAAAGAGAACGCGCATTTGTATTAGACGAGATAGAAAATGTACTGTTTATCGTTGACCTTTCAACTGGAGACAGAGCTATTGCCACTACACTGTAGGTAGCGGAGATTAAGCAAGGCTTATTAAGCCGTATTATATTTCGCTTGTTCTGCTTATCAAAACGGCTTGCTTAATCAAAAAAGTGAGCCGTTTTTTGTAGCTACGAGTAAACAACTCGCCATTTGGGATTAACGAATATTTCGTTTTTTGCTATTGTTAGCGCCCAAAGCTACTCAGTTGCTTGTTAGACAAACGATTAACGGTAGACACACTATCGAGTTCTTTTAACATGCGCCTGCTCAATGTTGAGCATTACTTAATACTTACGCGGTCAGTAAAAAGCCCCGCACAGCGAAACTGTTCGGGGCTTTTATCCAGATATGTTTATTGTACTGGCTATTGGTGCCTACAAACTTTCTAAGTCGTAAGCGCCTTGTTTGGATAATTTTTCATTCAGCGGTTTAACCTGCTCACTGAATAAGGTTTCCAGCTGCACTTTATATTGCTGCCACTGAGATTCCAGGTCGTCCAGACGTTTTAACGCGCCGGCTTGTGCGGGTGCGCCGGTTCTGTCGAAGTTATCCATTAAAAAGCGCACCTGTCTGTCGAGCATGTTTGGCCAGTTAATGTCATCTTCGAAAGTCTGGTGCTTAGGCTGTATTACCAGTGACTCCCAATCATCAATAGCACTGACAATCCGGTCAATAGATGCCGATACTTCACTGGCCAGCATCATATTGGTCTCGGTGACGCCATTTAACTGTGAGCGCACGCTGCGTGCTTTTTGCAAATGGGCGAACAAGTCATTCAGCAGCGTTTCGGTTGCCTTAATGCTCTTTTCAACCACTTGTAACTGCGCTGCGTTGGCTTCTTCTCTGGGATCCGGGAGTACTTTAAAACTCCGGGTTTGGCTAACATCGCCGATGCTGATTTTGGCTTTATAATCACCCGGCATTACACGAGCGCCCTTCCAGCCGCCAAACAGCATGACATTATCAATACAATTAAGCCCTTCGCGGCGTAAGTCCCACACAAACTCATTGTATCCTACGTTAGTTGAAGGATATGAAAAGCGCACCGGGCTGCGTACATCTTCATTCCCCTTGGCACATTTCTCAAACGCACCAGGCGTTGATGATAACGAGCGAACCAGTTGATTTTGACTATCAAAAATATCAATGCGCAGAGCTTGGTCTTCCGCAGGTTCTTCTTTAAGGTAATAGCGGAATGTCGCACCCCGTGGCGGGTTTTTCGCCTGGGGTTGGTCGCTCATGCTGCCACCTGAGAGTAAACGAATGCCGTCAACAGGTTCAAACTGGAACAGCGCTTCATCCTCTAAGGATTTGTGTACCTCTCGCAGCGGGCTGATGTCGTCTAATATCCAGAAGCCTCGTCCTTGCGTGGCGACGACCAGATCGTCTCCTTTCACTTTCATGTCGGTAATGGCCACCGGCGGCAGGTTTAAATCAAGCACTTGCCAGTTATCACCGTCGTCAAAACTCACAAACATGCCGCTTTCGGTACCGGCATACAGCATGCCTTCACGCTCAGTGTCTTCTCGTACCACCCTAACAAACGCGTCTTCGGGTAAACCATCGTCAATACGTTTCCAGCGCTTACCGTAGTTTTCGGTCTTATAAATATACGGGCTGTAATCATTGAGCTTGTAGCCAGTGACTGCAACGTAAGCTGTCCCCTCGTTATGGGGGCTTAATTCGATGGCATTCACCTGCGCTTCTTTTTTATGCGGCGTAATATCCTGCCAGCTTTTACCTTCGTTGCGAGTCAGGTGCAATTTACCATCATCAGCTCCCACCCAAAGCTCACCGGCATTTACCGGCGATTCAGCAATATAAAACACCGTGTTGTAATACTCGGCTCCAGCCTGCTCATTGGTGATTGGACCGCCGTTAAGGCCTTGCTTTTCGGGATCGTTGCGGGTTAAATCCGGGCTGATTTCCTGCCAGTTAACTCCCCTGTCGGTGGTTTTGAGGATCATTTGCGTGCCGTAGTACACGGTTTTAGGATCGTGTTGCGACACCAATACCGGCGCATTCCAGTTAGTCCGGTATTTTTGATCGCGCGCATTGCGACCAAATACGTATTCCGGATAAGGCATAATCGGGCGGGTTAATCCGTTATCGCGATTGTATTCAGTGAGCGTACCATTAATGGTAGTGGCGTAAATCAGCTCAGGGTTATCGGCATCAAAGGCAATATGGGCGCTTTCCCCACCGCCCACAGCGAACTGTTCATCAATGCTAATACCGCTGTCCCACGTTGCCGAGGGCGTTGCCATGGTGGTGTTATCCTGCTGGCCGCCATACACGTAATAAGGGTTTAGATTGTCGGTAATCACCCGGTAAAACTGGGCGGTTGGCTGATTATAAATGGTCGACCACGAATCGCCGCCATCAAAGGTAACCGTTGCCCCGCCGTCGTTGGCGTTAATCATGTTCAGGCTGTTGTCCGGGTTAATCCACATATCGTGGGTGTCACCATGCGGCAGCGACTTAATTTCAAAGGTTTTACCGCCGTCTATAGACTTATGCAGCTGCACATTCATTACGTACAGGGTATTTTCGTCATTGGGATCAACCTTTATGTGGTTGTAATACCAGGCGCGCGCCTGAAGAATGTTGTCGCCGTTCATCAGCTGCCAGGATTTACCGGCATCGTTACTGCGATACAGCCCGCCTTCATCGGCTTCAATAATGGCATATAAACGCTTGGGATTAGACGCGGCAATGTCGATGCCCACCTTACCAATTAATGACGGTAAGCCGTTTTCCAGTTTATTCCAGGTGTCGCCGCCGTCGGTAGACTTGTATAAACCACCGCCCTCACCGCCGGATTTTATAAACCAGGGGGTACGACCATGGTGCCACATGCTGGCATATAACACTCTGGGGTTAGAGGGATCTATGGTTAAATCGGCGGCGCCAGTGTCGGCATTAACCTTAAGCACATGCTGCCAGGTTTTACCGCCATCGGTGGTTTTGTAAATACCACGCTCTTCGTTGGGCGCCCAAATATTGCCTTGTACTGCAGCCCAGGCAATGTCTGGGTTGTCAGGGTGAATACGAATCTTAGGGATTTGGCCCCGCTTGTCTAACCCTACAAGCTGCCAGGTTTCACCACCATCGGTGGATTTATAAATACCTTTACCATGGCTGGTTGTAACGCCCCGGATCGGGCCTTCGCCTGTACCAACATAAATAACGTTCGGATCGGAAGGCGCCACCGCAATTGAGCCGATACTGCCCACTGCAAAATCGTCATCGGAGAGTGGTTGCCACGACAAACCGGCATCGTCGGTTTTCCACACCCCTCCTCCGGCGGTCCCCATGTAATACAGATTGGTATTGCCTTCAACGCCCGTTACTGCAACCGAACGGCCACCACGATAAGGGCCAATAAAACGGTATTCCATTTTATCAAAAAGTTCGGGGTTAACGGTGTCTTTGAGTGCATAAGCAGATGGAGACATACTTACTAATGTGCCAACCGACACAACCATCGCTACGAGTGTTCGCCGTGAGATCATTATTGAGCGCCTTATTATTGTTTTGGTAAAACTAAACCCATAATGCAACGATGCGCAGATTGAGCAAAGGCTTTTAAGCGCATGTATTCATCACTTTACCCCAATAGCGTTGTTTAGCATACAGGCAGGGTAATGCGAGCCTGTTCACTTAAGGTATAAGGTTAACAGGTGGCTCAAAGCAAAGCGCCCCCAAAGCCAGGCTGGCTAATGGAGGCGCTTTGAATATTACCGAAGCTTATTTTAATCGGTTATTACCGGTGCTCCCGGTGTCCATGGGCCACCAGCTTTCATGATGGCTGACTGCAGCGTTGGTATAGCGTCCTGTTGCAGGGCAGCAATACCGGTACTGACTTCCTCCAGCCCTTCTGTTGCGAAACCAAACTGCTCAATATGCTGTTGCGTTGGTCCGTAAGAAGAGCGGTTGGCCGACATCGCAAATCGCAGTCGGCTGTTAATGTTAGCCGGTTTTTTTCCCATACGATCACGCGACTCCAAACCGTATACCTCCTGTTTAAGGCGGTTAATTTCGGCAGTTATTTCAGCATAACTTTTTTCCAGCGCCTCCAGATTGCCTGGCGTTTGATCTATGGCGCTGCGAATAAGTGCCATCGTATCCGGCAACGCTTTTAATACCGCTGTGACAGCGGATAAGCGTTTTTCTGCGGCAACAAGTTGCTTACCGAAGCGCAAAATCTGCTCATCCGAAGGCCCTTCGATGGAGTTGTTATAAATTGCCTGTAATTCAAACTCTACCGGTGCAGCCAAGGCGGTTATGTTGCTCCCTACCCGCTTGAATAAGGTTGCAGTATAAGTCCCTGTAGGCGCAACGAGTCCTTTCCCCAGCGGATGCCACCGTGAAGTTTTACCGCCGGTAACAGCACTGGCTTTGGCATAGGTCATATCCCAGGTGATACGGTGCAGCCCCTTGGTCACATCGCCGGTAACCCGGTTAACCACGTTGCCGTTGGTGTCCTTGATCTCAACGTACACTGCCGGCTCAGCTTCCTGATTTTCTTTCTCGATGTCTGTCCAGCTCGGGTACTTAGGATAGTTTTCCTTTTCAACCATCGCTTTTTCGGCTTGCTGGCGCTTTTCCCTGGCGGTTAGCAGACTATCTTTTAAATAATAGGTGAGTGTTGCACCATAAGGCGGATTCTCAGCAACGAACCGGTCATTCCCGTCAGAGTCGCTGTGATTGGTATCTTCGCGGTACCATTTTACCGGCCGGCTTGGCGCAAATAGCATCGCGTCTTCTTTGAGTGATTCGGGCGTTAAGGCTCTTAGCGGGCCGTAATCGTCCAGAATATATATCCCGCGGCCAAAGGTACCGGCTACCAGATCATTCTCGCGTCGCTGTATTTTTACATCGCGGGTCGAAATAGTCGGCATGCCGCCATTAAGTTCTACCCATTGCTTGCCACCATCCACAGTAAAGAAAATGCCAAACTCGGTACCAATAAACAGCAGGTTTTCGTTCTCATGATCCTGCACAATCCGCCACACCAGGTGTTTGTCAGGCAGTGTTTGTGCAAGTGACGTCCATTTTTTACCCAGATCAGTGGTTTTAATCAGGTAAGGCTTATAGTCGCCGTACTTGTGGTTGTCCAGGGCCACATACACCGTGTTTGGATCGAACAGGTCGGCACGAATGTCGTTCACATAGGCTGTCGACGGAATACCTTTTATGTCTTTTAAATCAATCTTTTTCCAGGTTTTACCGCCATTGGTTGTGACCTGAATCAAGCCATCGTCAGTCCCTACCCACAGGATATTTTCATCCACCGGGCTTTCCGCAAAGTTAGCGATGGTATGAAATTCCGACATGGCATAGATATCCCAACCAGCCTCTACCGACCAGGTCCTGCCCATCATTGGCATATGCATGCGGTTGCCGTTTTTAGTGAGATCGCCGGATAACGGCGTCCAGCTATTGCCGCGGTCATCCGAGCGCCACACGCGCTGTGAGGCAAAGTAAATGCGTTTAGGATCGTGCGCCGAGACATTTATGGGTGCATCCCAGTTATAACGCTCCGCCGGCTCGCCCGGTCTTGGCTGTGGCTGGATGCTCAGGCTTTCACGGGTGTTGACGTCGTGACGAGCTAAATTACCTTGTTGTGACTGCGCATACACAATATCCGGATTGCCAGGCTCAGTTGCCGGCTGATGACCGTCGCCGCCTAAGGCTAAAAACCAATCTTTGTTTTTAATGCCCTCTTTTTTACGCGTGCGTGAGGGGCCGCCCTGGGTTGAGTTATCCTGCGTACCGCCATATATCATGTAAAACGGCGAGGAATCGTCCGGTGCCACTTTATAAAACTGCGCCAGCGGCAGGTTGGCAATGTAGCGCCAGTTTGCCATGCGGTCGTGCGACATATAAATGCCGCCATCTGACCCAATTAACACAAAGTCAGGATCCGTGGGGTGAAACGCAAACGCATGATCATCCACATGTTTGCGGTCGGTGTTGATGGGTGTCCAGGTTTTACCGCCGTCATCGGATACTTTACTGTAGTTACTGGCAATATAAACCCGGTCAAATTGATGGGGATCAGCAAAAATTTCCTGATAATAATGCGGGCCTGTACCAGCGCCTACCTCATCAGACATTTTCTCCCAACTCGCACCATAATTGCTGCTGCGGTAAAATCCACCTTTACGGTTATCGGTTTCGATTGTGGCGTATAACACCTCTGGCTGCATGGCCGATATGGCCATGCCGATTTTGCCCATATTGCCCTTCGGCAAACCGGTCTTTAGTTCTGTCCAGCTTTCGCCACCGTCTTCGCTGGTAAAAATGCCTGCACCAGGACCTGTTCCTACATACGCGGCAATGGTGCGCTGACGTGACCAGGTAGCGGCATAAAGACGATCCGGATTAGTGGGATCAATAAGCAATGAGGTTACACCCGTCCATTCGTCTTCAGGCGTCAGTACTCTTTTCCAGGTTTTACCACCGTCGATAGTTTTATACAGGCCTCGTTCACCGCCACTGGTCCATAGCGGGCCTTGTACCGCCGCCCATACAGTATTGGAATCCGTTGGATGAACAATAATATCGGAGATATGCTCTGATTTGGCCAGCCCCATATTTTGCCAGGTTTTACCGCCATCGAGGGATTTGTAAATACCGTCACCAAAACTGATATGACGTCCGCCGTTATTCTCGCCGGTTCCAACCCAGACAATATTTGAATTAGACGGGTCTATGGTAACATCGCCTGTGGAGTAAACAGCTTGCTCATCAAAGATCGGTGTCCAGGTAGTTCCGGCGTTGACGGTTTTCCACACGCCCCCCGAACCCACCGCGGTGTACCAAATATTTGGGTTGTTTTGATCAACGGCAATGTCGGCGATACGCCCGGACATATAAGCCGGGCCAATGTTACGCATTTTTAATGCGCTAAAGGTTTCAGCGTTAAAGGGGGATATGGGGGTGTCGTTGGTGTTTTTTGCTGCCAGCCCCTGGGTACTGAGCAGCGCTGTTGCAATAAGAGCAGTTTTAATTATTTTCTGCATAGTGTCTCCGATTGTATAATTTTTATTGTTATCCCTAATTCAAGATAAAATGAAATTCCAACACGATCAATAACATCCTGTTATTCATGCAATCGGGACAATGGCACAATATCAATACAAATATCATGGCAAAGGAGTATACGTTGTCAGGCAGTCACCATGAATTACAGCTTCTGTTAAGGGTTGTTGCTTTACTGGGGGTTATGGTTAGCCCGGTACTTTTCGCTCAATCGCCTGATGAAACACTGCGTATAAAAGTGACTGAACGCGCCCCTGATGCGTTGAGTAATGTGCTAAAAATTCAGCCCTCGCAACAGATATTTACCGAAACCAGTTTTAGTAACAATAGCCTGGCAACACTATTGAGCGACGCCCCGGCGATTAACTTAAACGGTCAGGGTGGCTTGTTTCAGACTATTAGTATTCGTGGTTATTCCCGCTGGCGAATGAGCACTCAGGTCGAAGGCATTCCCATTCACACCGATAGGCGCGCAGGCACTGCGGTGGAATTTTTACCGCCTGATATGGTGGGCCGGGCGTCACTCATCACCGGTGCCGCATCTACACAGCTAGGCTCCGGCGCAATAGGCGGCGGTATTAACTTTGCTCTGGCCACACCCCGGCAATCCACGTTGGACGTTAACTACGGGCTGCGCAATGATTACCGTGAAGTAGCATTTTATGGCACCGATGACTCACAATCCTGGAGTTGGTTGTTCAACCACCGACACGCCAACAATAGCACCGATGCCAACCGCCACCCTATTACCGACCAATTTGAGCAGCAGGCGTTTGCCCTTCGCAAAACCGATCATCATGGCACTGTAAAAGACGCATTAATACTGTATTCCACCTCGAACAATATTGCCAAAGCCAGCGCCGATGATCCACAGACGCGCACTACGCTTTACCCCAACAATGATCATTTATTGGGGAAAGTGGAGTTCAACTGGCACAACGCCACGCTGTATGTGCATGATGCAGCCCTAACCACTGTGGTTAGTCGCCCTGGTAAACGGGTTAACTACATTCAGAATGAAGCTCGTACCCTGGGCGCACAACTAAACGATGCCATGCCGCTTGGCGATTGGCTGCTGCTATGGCGGGCAGGCGTCGATGGACGGCTCGACGTAAACGTGCAGGAGCAGGAACGCGATAACAACAACGCCTTGGTGTTTGCCAGAGCCAACCTGCGTGCTGATCAATGGGAGTCATTTGTTGCTGCAGATATCAGTAAGCAAATCACTACCGGCACGCTGGCCGCAGGCGCCCGGCTCGCTCACATGTATCAGCGCGATAAGTTAAGCGGTCACACACAATCAGATCACAACCTCAGTGCCTTTATTGGCTACAAGCATGCCATTACTGAGCAATGGTATGCTTCTGCCTACGTGAGTAATGGCTTTCGGGTGCCCAGCTTAACTGAACGTTTTTACAACGGTTCCACACCACGGGGCACCACAGAAGGTGCAACAGATTTACGTACGGAGCGCGCCCGAAACGCAGAAGGCTCGTTAATTTATGAAACACCTGACAGTACTGTATCGTTTACGGTGTTTAGCCAGCATATTAATAACTACATCGAACGTGTCACTGTTAATGATGAACTAAGGCGCTATCAGAATCTCGGCGCTGCGCGGATAGACGGCATTAATTATCAGGCCTCCCACAGCATAGATTGGGCTCGCTCACACTGGCAACTGCGTGTGGGCGGTCAATGGTTGTCGGGTAAGGATAATAACGGACAAGCGATAGCGGATATCGCGCCAGCGCAACACCGTATGTCGCTCACCTGGTTTGGCAGCCAGTCACAGGCCTTCATTGCCCTGACTCACCGCCAGTCATCTCATGACAAGGTGCCCGGGGAACAACCGACAACAAGCATCGATGTAGTTGATGCAGGTTATCAGTATCGCATCAATGATAGTCTGGAAATGTCGTTGAACCTGACTAATCTGACCAATGCAAACTATGTCACATCAAGAGATGATTTAGCCCCTTTCGCTACAGGCCGCGATATGACCCTGAGCATTACAGCGTATTTGTAACCTGATGCTGCATACATAGGTTCACCGCTTTTAGCGAATGCAAAGGGAGCCTGATCGGGTGATTAGGTGTTTTACGTGATTCCGATTATCATGCCCATGACAATAAAACAGAGATAAAATAACTGTGCGCAACCAACTTCGACAACTTAGCCGACAACTGCATTTATGGACGGCGCTGCTAATATTAGTGCCCTCGTTAATCGTGATTGGCAGCGGGCTATTGCTCCAGATTAAAAAGCAATCAGACTGGATCCAGCCGCCAACCCAGCGTGGTACAGCGCAACAACCGGCAATTCCATTTAGTGAAGTACTGCACATTGCCCAAACGATTCCCGAGCTGGACGTGACTGGTTGGCAGCAAATCGACCGACTCGACGTACGACCAGACAAAGGGATTATCAAAGTGTTTGCCAACAACCGCTGGGAAGCGCAAATAGATGCCCAAAGTGGTGAAATCCTGCAGGTAGCTTACCGGCGTTCCGATATTATCGAGTCTATTCACGACGGCAGCTGGTTTGCTGAAAGAGCAAAGCTGTGGCTGTTTTTACCAGCCGGGATCCTGCTATTCGTAATGTGGTGCAGTGGCCTTGTATTGCTGATTAGCACCCTGAAAAGCAAATATAAAAAACGCACCTACCGGTTAAAACGCGATGAGTAAATGGCCAACAGGCGATACAAAAAGGCACGGTATGAGCCGTGCCTTTAATAACTGTATTCTGTTACAAACAAATGCGTGTAAACACAGCGCCTGCCACCTATTTGGGTAATATTACGCTATCTATTACGTGAATAACGCCGTTGCTGCCCATTATATCGGTAGCTACCACAGTGGCATTATCTACCATTACTTTGCCCATAGATGTGCTTATCGCAATGCTACCACCTTGCAATGTTTCAGCTGTAGACAGCTTTACCACCTGGCCTGCGGTAACCTTACCTGGTACCACATGATAAGTGAGTATCTCAACAAGCTTGGCTTTGTTTTCAGGTTTTAGCAGGCTTTCTAACGTCCCTGCCGGCAGTTTTGCAAAAGCATCGTTAGTGGGTGCAAAAACGGTAAACGGACCATCACCTTGTAATGCGCCGACCAAATCAGCCGCCTTTAATGCTGTTACCAGTGTACTAAAGTCAGGGTTATCAACCGCAATCGAAACCACCGATGGTTTCATATCATGTTTTTTTTCGCCATGGTGATTGGCCAGTGCCGTCATCGAAACAGCCGCGATAGAGACAGTCATTACAATGGATTTAATCAAGTTTTTCATCAAATAATACCTTTTAGTTGACCGAAATAAGCCGGCATTAAGAAAATTGTCATGCCTCAGTCATGTAAGTCGAGACTGCGCATACAGCTGTTACAGCAACCAACTAATAATGGATGAAATTTAAACACCAAAGTAAGATGAACAACATCTGGTAGCGACAACGAGCACCAATGCATCGTTTTATATGGTTATTTGACTGCTCACGAGGCTTTGCCTAAGCGCGCAGCGTCATATCGCGCCTAAAAAACTGACAAATGTAGGCACAGCTGTCGAAAACCGCCATGGTCGTTCGACGTGGTAGCGGAGAGATGTTCTTTCCAATTCGGTCCGACTACTTATACAAGGAAATAAACCATGCAATATATGTTACTGATTTATGGCGTTGAAGGCGCTGACGATGTGGATATGAGCACACTACTGCAACAATATGCAGTGTTTAGCGATGAAGCTGCTGCCGCTGGCGTATTAATTTCGGGTGAAGGGCTGGAACCGGTTTCCACCGCTACGTCTGTGCGGGTGAGAGACGGTGAAATATCAATCACCGACGGACCTTTTGCCGAAACAAAAGAAGCCCTCGGCGGCTACTACCTGCTTGATTGCGATAACCTCGATGTTGCTCTTCACTGGGCAGCCAAAATACCCTCGGCCCGCTACGGCACGGTTGAGGTGCGTCCGGTTATGGCCTACGAATAGCCAAAGTCGTGGATCAACACGCTCTCACCCGGCTGTTCAGAGCAGAGCATGGCCGCATTATTGCGGCCATGCTCTGTTACACGCAGGATCTGGATTTAATCGAAGACGCTTTACAAGACGCCTGTTTACAGGCAATAGAGCAATGGCCTGATAAGGGCCAGCCCAATAATCTCGGTGCGTGGTTACTCACGGTTACAAAACGGCGCATGATTGATCGGATGCGTCGCCACCATTATCAGAAAAGCCATCCCGACAGCGACGTAATCATTGGCAAAATTGAGGCAAAAGAAGAGCCGTTAGCCGATGACTACGAGATTGAAGATGAACAACTAAAGTTAATATTTACCTGTTGCCACCCTGCTCTGCCGCGCGACTCACGCATCGCATTAACATTAAAAACCTTATGCGGATTATCGGCCAGAGAAATCGCCCGCGCTTTTTTAACCTCAGAACCGACCATGCTGCAGCGCCTGACCCGGGCAAAACAAAAAATTCAACGTGCCGCAATCCCCTATCATGTTCCACAAGGCGAGCAACTCAGCCAACGATTACCCAGTGTGCTGGAGGTGATCTATCTCATTTACAACGAGTCGCACACGGCAATGGAGGGGCAAACCTTAAGCCGGGAAGAATTGGCGAATGAAGCACTGCGCCTCACCGACTTACTCCAACACACGCTATCAACCCCTGAGGTGACAGGGCTTAAAGCACTTATGTTGTTTAATGAGGCCAGGCGATCGGCGCGTGTCACCAGTACTGGCGATTATATACCTCTTGCACTGCAGGACAGGTCGGCATGGCATCGCCATACCATCGAAGAAGCCCATGCTCTGCTAACCGCTGCACTGCGCCAATCAGCAGTCGGGCCTTATCAATTGCAGGCTGCTATTAGTGGCTTGCACTGTAAAGCACCGTCCTGGCAACAAACCGACTGGCTACAAATTTATGCGTTGTATCAGATGTTAGCAACCTTGCAGCCCAGTCCGGTTGTGGCACTTAATCAATGCGTTGCACTTGCCTATAGCGGTTCTCCCGACAAAGCCTACGGGCAATTAAATGCGCTGGCTCCCAGCTTGCAGCGCTACCAGCCTTTCTTTGCCGCTAAAGCCGAAATTGCCAGTCTGTTAAACCGCCACGATGCCGCTATTGATGCGTATCAATGTGCCATTGCCCTGACTCAGAACCAGGTGGAACAAGCCTATTTAGCAGGCAAGCTTGAGGCATTAAAGACGCACGGTGAGGCTGGTTAGGCGGTAATGCAAGAATTATTTCTGGCCGCTGTTTCAACGGGAAGCCAGTTTTAAGCGCCTGGTGTTAGCGATTGGCGTGAACTAACATAAAAAAGGAGGCAATTTATCGCCTCCCTTTTTTAACCAAATTTGCGTTCAGTAAACGATAGCGGCTTTGGCAATTAATCGCCTGGCGTTTCTGCAGCCAGTGTTTGCCACTCGAGCGCGCCACCGAATGACCGATAAACATCCACCAAACGAATAAAGTGTGCAAGTTCAATTTGGGTGAGCTGATCACGGCTGTTCAGTAACTCGCGCTCACTGTCTAATAACTGCAAAAAGTCTATGGTGCCAGCCTGATAGTTTGCTCTGGCATAGTCGACAGCCTCCTGACTTGACTGATATTGGCGGGTTGCATTGCCCATTTGCTCCCGACTTAACTGATAACTGTTCAGTGACAACTGCATTTCATTAATGGCGTCAATCACCGTTTGTTCATAGCGCGCCAGGGCAATTTTACTGTCAGCCTCGGCACTTCGTATGCGGGCTTTGGTAACCCCCAGGTTTAAGCCCGACCATTGTAATGCAGGGGCAATATTCCAACTTTCACTGGCACTGTTAAAGGCGAGATTCGGCGAAGAGATAAAGCCAAGAAACCCACTCACCGATAAAGAAGGATATAAATCGGCTGTCATAACACCAATTTGTGCCGAACTGGCAGCAAGGTTGCGCTCAGCACTGGCCACATCCGGGCGGTACTTCAGGTAATTAACACTGTGTGTCACCGGCAATGGCTGCTGCAGTTGTGGCAGCGCAGCTGCGCCATTGAGCTGTAACTCATCAAGGGGTAGCGCCAGTAGTGCTGCCAGCGTGCTTTTGGCCGTTTGCTGAGCGATTTGAATGGCAGGGATACTGGTTTTAAGGCGATACACCTGGGTTTCAATTTGTGCTAGTGCGAGCTTGGTGGCGCTGCCTGCGGCCACCTGTGCTTCAACAACCGCCTGACTTTGCTGCAAAAAGTGCAGGTTCATTTGGGCATAGAACATGCGCAATTGAGCACCGCGGTACTGTCCGTAACTGCTTACCACCTGACTAATAATCTGTAGCTGCGTATCCTGCCACAGCAGATCAGCTTCTTCGGCCCTGGCTTTCGCGGCTTCTTCGGCGCGTTGCAACTTCCTAAAAATATCGGCATCCCAGCTAAGCCCCAGACCACTGGTATAACCGCGCAGGGTAAGCCCGTTATCCTGCGGTAACAGCGACGTATTTCGCCCAGCCTGGTAATTGCCAGAGACAGTGCCATCGGGCCACAAACTGGCATCCGCTTCACTAAACACCGCCCGTGCGCGCTCAACATTAGCGCTGGCTTCATGCAATGTCCGGTTTTGCTCAAGCGCACGAACAATCAACGCATTGAGTTGCTCGTCGTTGAAGGCGCGCCACCAGGATTGAAGCGCGCTAGCGCGCTGGTACCCGCTGCTTACGTTGATTGTCTCAACCTGTGCGGGCGGCACATAGTCGGGCCCCACAGCGCACGCGCTTAGCATGCCAAGCAACGCTATATTACCAAGCAGTTTTACCGGGTGTTTAATAAGACTATTCATGGTTTAACTCCTTGCGCGTGAGGCTATCCTGTAACGGCGACTGGTGATCAGAGGGCGTAGGTTTGGCCAGTAAGTAGTAAAATAACGGGGTTAACAGCAGACCAAACACGGTGACGCCAATCATGCCCGAGAACACTGCAACACCTATTGCCTGACGCATTTCAGCACCCGCACCAGTAGAAAATACCAGTGGTGCAACGCCCATAATAAAGGCAATCGAGGTCATTAAAATGGGCCGCAGGCGCAAACGACCGGCTTCGAGAATAGCGTCCAGCGTCGACAACCCCTGCTCCTGCAACTCTTTGGCAAACTCCACAATTAAAATGGCATTTTTAGTGGCCAGGCCCACCAGGACGATTAATCCTATCTGGGTCAGAATATTATTGTCGCCGCCATACAGCAGTACACCGCTTAACGCTGACAGTAAGGTCATCGGAATTATAAGAACGATAGCCAGAGGTAAGCGAATGCTCTCATACTGAGCGGCCAGCACCATAAAGACCAGAATGATCACCAGCGGGAATACCAGTAAGTTCGCATTGCCGGTGAGGGTTTGCTGGTAAGTCAGCTCCGTCCACTCATAGGTCATACCATTAGGTAAGGTGTCATCGAGAATCTGCTCAATAGCCGCTTGCGCATCTCCCGAACTAAATCCGGGGGCCGGACCGCCGCTAATTTCCGCCGTGGTAAAACCATTGTAGTGCATCACCTGATCTGGGCCGGCGATGTCGCTGACCTGAATAAACGAATCCAGAGCAACCATTTGCCCCTGCTCATTACGCACTTTTAACTGGCCAATTTGCTCGGCGTTCGCACGAAATTGTGAGTCGGCCTGCATATTCACCTGAAAGGTTCGGCCAAACAGGTTAAAGTCGTTGACGTAAGTTGAGCTCATATACCCTTGCAGCGTTTGAAATAACTGGTTTAAATCCACGCCTTGTTGCTTGGTTTTGTCTCGGTCTACGGCAATATCCAGTTGCGGAACGTTAACCTGATAGCCAGAGAACACACCGGCAAGCGCAGGGTGTTGAGCGGCTTTTTGCATGACTTGTGTGGTCATCTCGTTGAGCGTTTCAAAGCCGTACCCTGCCCGATCTTCAATTTGTAAACGAAAGCCCCCAATTGTGCCGAGTCCCATCACCGGTGGCGGCGGGAAAATCGCCACGTAGGCTTCCTCAATACTGCTGTATTTGCCATTAAGCGCGCCGGCAATTGCATTGGCAGAGAGCGATGGCGAGGTTCGTTCAGCAAAATCCGACAGCACCACAAACACAATGCCGCTATTGGTTGCATTGGTAAAACCGTTAATGCTCAGCCCGGGAAAGCTAATGGCTGATTCCACGCCGGGATGGGCTAACGCAATAGCGGTCATTTCTTCAATCGTGGCAGCGGTGCGATCCAGCGAGGCCGCATTGGGCAACTGCGCAAAGGCAATTAAGTATTGCTTGTCCTGGGCGGGAATATAGCCAGAGGGTGTGTTGGTAAATATCACGCCTGTCAGCCCAACCAGTACAATGTAAAGCGTCAGCACCAGCGCGCCGGTACGAATCACCTTCTTCACTATATAACCATAACCCCTGGATAAACCGCCAAATAATCGGTTAAAAGGGGTAAACAGCCAGGCACCGAAAAGCTTATCGATGATCCGGCTTAAGTGGTCTTTGGGGGCATCGTGTGGCTTTAACAGTAAGGCCGCTAAGGCAGGACTCAGCGTGAGCGAGTTTATCGCCGAGATAAACGTGGAAATAGTAATAGTGAGAGCAAACTGTTTATAAAACTGGCCGGTTAACCCGGTCATAAACGCGGTAGGAATAAACACCGACGCTAACACCAGCGTTGTAGCAACAATCGGCCCGGTCACTTCTTTCATGGCCTGCACCGTTGCATCAACCGGCGTTAAGCCTTCACTGATATTACGCTCAACATTCTCCACCACCACAATGGCATCATCGACCACAATACCAATGGCCAACACTAACCCAAACAGTGATAGCGCGTTCAGTGAAAAGCCCATCACCTGCATAAAGGCAAAGGTACCAATTAAGGATACCGGCACAGCGACCAGCGGAATAATCGACGCGCGCCAGGTTTGTAAGAACAGCACCACCACAATCACAACCAGCAATACTGCCTCCAGCAATGTTTTAACCACTGCTTTAATAGAGCCCTTTACAAATACCGTTGGGTCGTAGGCAATTTCATACTTAACCCCTTGTGGAAAATTCTGTGATAAGATTTCCATGATGGCGCGAACATCGTCAGAGATTTGTATGGCATTGGAACCCGCCGCCTGAAACACCCCCATTCCTACAGCAGGGTTGTTGTTGATGGTAGAGCGCAGTGCATAAGAGTCGGCGCCCAGCTCAATGCGCGCAACATCTTTTAAGCGACTTATCTCGCCATCGTCACCCACTTTGATGATGATATTTTCAAATTCTTCAACACTGGTTAAACGCCCTTTTACATTCATCAGAATGTTAAAATCGGCATTTTCTACCGGCTGTGCGCCCAAACTACCGGCTACGACCTGTTGGTTTTGCTCGCGAATCGCGTTAGCAATATCTACCGGAGTGAGATTTAACCCCGCTACCCGGGAAGGATCCAGCCATACCCGCATGCTGAACTCACCGGCGCCAAACTGGCGCACCTGTCCTACTCCTTTGATTTTAGCGAGCTCATCCATCACATTTAAGGTGGCAAAATTGGCCAGATAAAGCATGTCATACCGATCGTTGGGTGAGTACAAATGCACCACCATGGTCAGGTTAGGAGAGGCTTTCTCGGTAATGATACCGAGACGCTGTACTTCCTGGGGCAAACGCGGCAATGCCCTGTCAACGCGGCTTTGTACCTGACTTTGGGCCAAATCCACATCGGTGCCTATCGCAAAGGTCACAGTCAGGGTCATACGGCCGTCGGCATTGGATTGCGAGGACATATACAGCATGTTTTCCACGCCGTTGATTTCTTGCTCTAACGGCGAAGCCACTGTGTCGGCGATAATCTGAGGGTTAGCGCCAGGATAACTCGCGGTCACCACTACCGTAGGCGGCACCACTTCAGGATATTCAGTAATGGGTAACTGCCATACTGCGATACCCCCGGTAATGATAAACAGCAGCGACAGAACCGACGCAAATACCGGGCGGTGAATAAAAAACTGCGAAAACATAAGGTGAGCTCCTATTGAACCGGACGTTGGTTAAACAGCGCCGCTTGTGCGGTTTGTGCTGGCGGGGTGAGCATCTGCTGGGCGGTTTGGATGTCAGCAAGGGTTTTACTGTCGGCCATCTCGGTGACCTGAGGGGTTATTTGCATACCCGGCATTACCCGTTGTAGCCCGTTAACAACGATGCTTTCGCCGGCGTTGAGTCCCGACTCAACAATGCGCAAATCACCTAAGGATTCACCCAGTTTTACAGGGCGATACTCCAGTGTGTTTTGCTCAGTCACAGCAAGCACGTACTTGTTATTTAAATCGGTTCCCACCGCTTTCTCGTCGATTAAAATTCCTTCATGAGCCTTGCTGCCAGCCAAACGAACCCGCGCAAATAAGCCCGGTAATAGGGTGTTATCTGCATTTGTAAACGTCGCGCGCAGGGTTATAGAGCCGGTTTGTTCGCTGATTTGATTGTCGATGAAATCTATCGCCCCTGCATAACCAAACTGTTCATCACCGGCCAGCGCCATCGCTACCGGCGGCTGAGAGGATGTACTATCAAACAGGTCATTTTGCACATAGCGTAAATAGGTTCCCTCATCCACATTAAAATAAGCATGCATATGACGGGTCGATACAATACGGGTTAATTCACTTTGGCCGGCCGCAACAAAATTGCCGGCGGTGATCATTGCCCGCGAAATACGCCCTGATAATGGCGCCGTGACAGCGGTATAGGACAGTTCCAGTCTGGCACGTTGCAGTGCCGCAGCAGTTGCATCGACGTCGGCTTGTGCTTGTTGCAAAGCACTACGTCGTGTTTCTAACGCTTCCTCAGCAATGGCATTTTGTGTCAGCAATGAATTACCACGCGTCAGTTCAGAGGCGGCTTTTTGCTTACGGCTCAACGCACCGTTATGAGCCGCTTGTAAACGCTCCACTTCAACTTCGAAGGGAGCCGGATCAATTTGTACTAACACATCACCTTTGCTTACCAATGCGCCTTCGGTAAATTTAACGCTCTTGATATATCCGGACACCCTGGGCATTAGCATTACGGTTTCGGGGGCGACCAGACGACCCGTAAACTCATCCCACTCACTCAATTCCATGCTAACCACCTGCGCCACGCTGACGGGGGGCGCCGACATTGGTGCGGCTTGCTGCTGAGGATTTTCGCTGCCGCAGCCTGTTAATACTACCGAGGACATTACCGCCACAAATACCAGAGAGACTTTGCTGAATTGAAACATTTTGTCATTCCTTTCAAATAATAATTACCAATACATTGCCCAGGTGCCAAAGGGGAAATCCATGACAGTAAAGGGAAAAGACGATTGGTGCTTTAAACGCCGGGAAGTGTATCCGGGGAACGACGGTGAGGTAATATCTGATCCTTGCCATTCATTGCACAATTCTCCAGCCCCTGTAGAAACAGGCAATCATGCTGGAGAATCGTATAATCACAATGACGATGATTAATAGTCACTGCAGCCTTTGCAGGGCTTTGCATTTAGGGGGTGAGACGGTATCCCTGGCGGGATAGTAAGATAATATTTGTTTGGCGAATTGTTCAATCCCCCACGATGATTGCCTGATCCTCCATATATCTACAGTTGGATGTGGGAGAGCTCAGAAAAAGAGCTATACTGATACACCCGGTAAGAGGATTGAGTGTATGGACCAGAGAATTAAGCATTATCAACAATCGCTGATTGATATGACAACGCGGATCAGCGCCGGAAATGGCCTGACTGAAACCAATGTACCGGGTGTAAAAACCGTACACAGTACATCTAAAACCTGTAATAGCCCGACCATTTATGAGCCCATGGTATGTTTGTTATTGCAAGGTACTAAAAATTTGTATGTGGGCGAGCAAAAAATCCATTACAAAGAGCTCAGCTATTTAATTATTCCTATTATGATGCCGGTGGTTGGCGAGATTGTGCAGGCGTCTGAAACTGAACCCTACATTGGCATCAGCGTATCCCTCGACTTACGTGAACTGTCAGAACTTTTAATAGACATGGCTGCCAATAAGGCCGAACCCTGCAATAAAAGCTGCATTAAAATGGTCAATGCAGATGTCGATTCAATGTCTACCTTTGAACGTATTCTTGCGCTTCATGAAACTCCCCAGGATATTCCCATTATGTTGCCGATGCTCAAACGAGAGCTGATGTACCGTATTCTTAAAGGACCAGCAGGCAACCAGTTACGACAATTTTTATTGTACGATTCCAATGCGAACCGTATCAGTAAGGTGATTGAGATTATCCGTAAGAACTTCCAGCGCCCGCTAAAGGTAAAAGAGTTAGCAGAAACCGTGCATATGAGTGAGTCGGCGTTATACAGTGGGTTTAAAGCCATTACTGCCATGTCACCACTGCAATATCAGAAACACATCCGGCTCAACGAGGCCCGGCGGATTATGCTCTACGAGGGGATCGAAGCCTCGTCGGCGGGTTATCAGGTAGGTTATGAGAGCCCTTCTCAATTCAGCCGGGAATACAGCCGCTTATTTGGTGCGCCACCAATCACCGACATTAATCGTGTGAAGCAAAACCAAACCCTTGGCCTTGGCGCCCTGCCCAGCTAATAAAGGCAAACTGATTAGTGTTACGCTTTATCAGTCGATACTCTGCGCGTAGTAAACGGGTGCGCGCGCAATCGTTGCGCAGGGTTTTAGCTAACAGAAGAGCTGATGCGCAAAATGCTAACCGAGCGCCAGACAGGTTATGCCAATATGATGGTTTGTAACAGGGCCTGAAATTACTCTTAATTGCGCCATTTTATTCAGCGCTAACAGTGCGCTGAATGAAATGGTGTGCTGCACGGGTCTGGTATTTTTACAAATCGGAGTAAACCAGCTTCGTACACTACCTGTACCAGTAAAGACATCTTTGATCGTAAAGGAGCACAATATGAGCGACCCAACTTACACCCCGCCCAAAGTATGGAAATTTGAAAATGAAAATGGCGGTAAGTTTGCTAACATTAACCGCCCTACAGCAGGGGCGCGTTTTGAACGTGAACTGCCACAGGGTGAACATCCTTTTCAGCTCTATTCACTGGCAACACCGAATGGAGTAAAGGTCACCATAATGTTTGAGGAACTGCTGGCTAAAGGCATTACGGATGCTGAATACGATGCATTTTTAATTAACATTGGTGAATCTGATCAGTTTGGCTCTGGTTTTGTAGAGATTAACCCAAACTCTAAGATACCGGCACTGCTTGACACCTCGACGAGCCCGGCGACCCGGGTATTCGAATCTGGTTCCATTTTGCTGTATCTGGCTGAAAAGTTTAACGCATTTATTCCGCAGGACCCGGCCCAACGTACCGAGTGTCTGAACTGGTTATTCTGGCAGATGGGCAGCGCGCCATTTTTAGGCGGTGGTTTTGGCCACTTTTACCATTATGCGCCGGAAAAATACCAATACCCTATAGAACGCTACACCATGGAAGTAAAGCGCCAGTTAGACGTGCTGGATCAACAACTGGCTAAACATACTTACGTAGCAGGCAACGAGTATACCATTGCCGACATGGCTATTTGGCCCTGGTACGGTGTACTGGCCATCCACGATGCCTACAATGCCAGCGAATTCTTACAAACTCATGAGTATAAAAATGTAGTGCGCTGGGCAAAAATGATTGACGAACGGCCAGCAGTACAGCGCGGCAGAAAGGTAAACCGAACCTGGGGCGAACCCCATGAGCAAGTGCCTGAGCGCCATAGCGCCAGTGATTTCGATTAAACGGCGATCTATTTTTAGCTATTTTGAGCAACAAAGTGAATACCACAGGCCGTTTATACGGTCTATATAAACGCCGAAGCACAGCTTAGTAATGTGCACTTTTGGTGCTTTGGTACAGACGTTGTGACTCATTTTAGTTCAAATGACCGTGCAACAACGTGTTTACGGTCCGGACTTATCATCTAACACATTGATATATATGAAGATGTATAAATATGGCATTGTAAATGCTGTAAGGTGTTTAACACCACACAATTGATATTAAATGTACTGTTGTACATTTGGGCAAAGGCGCCCATGCGGATTCATTCTATGACTCTGTATGGGCGCCTTTTTTGTATCCAAAATTTAACGTTTACCTAAAATAAAGGAAATTAATGATGATTACCGATCGCACTCAAGTTACCGCCATGATTCAATCAGCAAAAATCAGTAAAGGCATAAAATGGTCAGAAATAGCTGTCGTGATTGGCCAGTCTAAAGAGTGGAGCACCGCGGCATGTCTGGGCCAAATGGCGATGACCAAAGAGCAGGCAGAAGGCGTGGGTAAATTGCTCGAACTTTCTGACGAAGCCATCGCCTGGTTGCAAATTGCGCCGTATAAAGGCTCTTTACCTACCGAAGTGCCAACCGATCCGCTGATCTACCGTTGGTACGAATTGGTCAGTGTATACGGAACGACGCTTAAAGAGTTGATCCACGAAGAGTTTGGCGATGGCATAATGAGTGCAATCGACTTTTCAATGGACTTACAGCGCGAGGAAGATCCCAAAGGCGATCGCGTACACGTTGTCATGTCAGGTAAATTCCTGCCTTACAAAATGTACTAATAAACGCGTTTTTACTCTCTGCCCCATGAGCATATTCCCCTCATGGGGCGATACATTCGCTTTATGAGTGCAGCGCTGGTATTTTGATTTTAATAAACAAAGTAGTTGCTTGTATCTGCTAGTACAAAACACCTATAAAATTGTGAGGTTAGGCGAATATGCTTAATGCCAGGCATAGAATTTTAAGCTTCTTAGCACTTCTACTTTTATCGTCCAACGTGCATTAAATAATTGAACCTAATTTAATCATCGTTCTAATATAGCTCTACATTTTTGATTATTTCTTTAACCAAATTTCTTAATACGGCCTCTTTAGATAACTCATTATTAATCAAAGATAGGTTATTAGAAACGATATGATCGTAAAGTGTCGGATCTGACTCAATTAGTTCATATTTCTCTTTGAGGTCAGACAGATCCGACTTTACAGGGATATAATTCTCCCAAGGTTTAAGGTACTGTTTTTCCCACCATAATTTTTCATTGTGTTCTGATGAGAAAAACACACGTTTAGAGGCTAAAAATAAGTACGACTTGGTGCTATAAGTATGCCCCTTCAGGTCAAAAAAGTACTTATAATTTCCCTTAAGGTTTAAAACCGATGTGAAATTTTTGCCCTTTCGATCAAGCCAGCTAAATCTTTCAGTATTAATGTAATCAATATAAGGCGAACTCTCACACATTTTTATGTATTGTACGCGCTGAGGCTTTGAATTTTGTTTACCTAAAAAACCAAAGGACACCATTTTATTGCTGGATGGCATTTCATCATCAGCCAAGAGTTGGTCGATAATGCCCGAATATATGTCCCTGATAGTTTCAATAACAAAATGGTATTCGTGAAGGTTTATATCCACACTCTTTGTGATTCGTTTAATATTTAGGTTTTCATGAAAATGTGTGCATAAATCATTTGTAAAACTCATCACATCAACAGGGTTGATCTTGTAAGTTGCATCGAATGTTGTGAAATCAACAGACTTACACACCACTGTCGTTGACCCATGCCATGAGTAAAGTGACAAATCTATTTTAACATTGGGTTGACTTATCAGTGATATAACGTGCTGAGTATAAATCTCTTTTGGTGTTTGCATGAATCCCAGAATACTGATTTTAATCTATTTTCGTAGCGCAAGGCTAGCTAACAAAATTGACGAAAGCAAGCGCTACACTTTGGTTGTTTATGTTTAGCTGATAAGCCAAGCTTCTCAATTGTTATCTTTTCGCCATTATAAAATCGTGGATTAATCAGAGCGCTATCTTCTATGTTCACATATGTAATTCTCACTACAAAATCTCGAGTTAGCGGCTCCCGGTAATGCGTAATCTGATATCATAGTGTTTTTATTCGCCAGCGCTTTTTGCTGGCATTGGCAGTAGTTAGATTTCATCCATGACTCAACCATCCGTTTTTACAGCACGCTTTGCCTGGTTTCTGGGTGGTCGCGGAATGTTTAGCACCATTGAATCAATTATGGCAGTCGCCTTTGCCTGGCACTTGTATGAGCGTACCGGCGATCCCTTTGACCTGGCGCTTGTGGGGCTCTTTCAAATTGCGCCTGTTTATATTTTATTTCCGCTGACTGGCTGGGTGGTAGATCATGTTTCCCGCAGCAAAATATTGATCGCAGGGGCCACTATGCAGTTGCTGGTATTAACCGGTTTTGCATTGTTGATGATGACTGCCGACTTTAATAAATGGTATCTGTTGGCACTCATAAGTGTATATGGTTGTGGTAAAGCCTTTATGTCACCTGCCCTGCAGGCTACTTTGCCGAATCTAGTCGCGCCCCACTATCTTAATCAAGCCGTGGCCATAACCAGTACGGTGTGGAACATTGCCCTCACCGTTGGCCCTTTTGTGGCAGGCGTACTCATAGCCTGGTTAGACCGCAACGTGTATTGGGTGCTCGTGGCAGCGGCCATCGTCACCTTTACCTGTTTTATAAATATTCCCCACATGGACGCAGCCAATACCGCTAAGGGTAAACGGGATTTACTCGGAGGTTTGCGATTTGTAAAACAAAACCCCATCGTATTAGGCAGTCTAAGTGTCGATTTGTTTATAATACTGCTTGGCAGCGTAGTAGCGTTACTACCTGTTTACGCGGCTGATATTTTAAAAGTCGGGCCCCAGGGTTTAGGCTTGCTGCGCGCGATGCCTGCGGCAGGAGCAGTTCTAATGGGCGTGTATTTGTCGAGGTTTAAAACTGAATTTAACAATACCGGCGCTACGCTGTTTGTATCGCTGGTAGTCTTTGCCTGTTCCATTCTGACCTTTGCCCTGTCCCAAAGCCTTTGGCTGACAGCGACTGCGTTATTTGTGTACGGCGCATCCGATATGATTAGCGTTGTGATCCGCGGTGCGGTAGTGCAATTGCACACGCCCAATGCCTTACGTGGTCGGGTAAGTGCTGCAAATTCGATTTTTATTGCCTCATCAAACCAACTTGGTGATTTTCGTGCCGGTGCAACGGCTGCAGCTATTGGCCCGGTAAACGCAACACTCATTGGTGGTTGGTGTGCGCTGGCCATCGCCCTTTCCGGCGCGTATTGGTTTAAAGACTTACGTCAGCTAAAAACCTTAAAACAGTAGCGGATACAGGATAGCGGCCCAACAAAATATTGCGAGCATGATGGCCATAAACACGGCTGCAGAGCCTATATCTTTGGCTTTACCGCTGAGCTCGTGCACTTCAGGGCCGATCCTGTCGACCACGGCTTCGATGGCACTGTTAAGCAGCTCTACAATAATGATTAGCATTAAACTGCCAATCATAAGCACCCGCTCCGGCACAGTGACCTCCAGCCAGCAACTGAGGGCGACACCGAATAAAAGTAACGCCAGTTCCTGGCGCACCGCTGGCTCACTGAAAAATGCGGCTTTCAGGCCCCTTAACGAATACCTTGTCGCATAGAATAGTCTTTTATATCCGGTAACTTTTGTGACAAACATACCTGCCCTTCTTTACTACCAATCAGTGTGTTATAGCACAACTGCAAAGCACAATTGTGAATCTCTGGTGTACAGATTGCACAAGGTATTGGTTTACCTGCGATGGTTATGTCAGCCAGGCTTGTTCGGGATTATGCTAAGCTATGGAATACATTGAACTTTTGACTACTAAACAGAGTATTTTAGCCGCCAGCTGTTTAGCGATAATTATTACCCTGTATATTTGTAAGCGCCTTTTTCTGGTGCGCTTGCGCGATCAAATGAGGCAACAGGACACCGAACATAATCATTTTTATCAGGTGTTAATTCTTGCCCTCAATGCGCCTCTTAACCTTACCATACTGACGATTTTACTGTGGTTGGTTCGCTACGGACTCACTGTGAGCGGGCTAATTACCAAAGAAGACACCAACATTATTGACCACGCCATCAAAGCAATGGTGATTGTTACCCTGGTGTTATTTATCGAGCGCTGGATTACTTACGCAATAAAGGTGTATGCCACACGCTCGCCGCTGCTCAATAACACTCGCAATATCGCCAGTGGCGCCATCCGTGCCTGCCTGATAGGTCTTGGTTTGCTATTGGTCCTGGGCTCAATGGGGATCTCGGTTACACCGCTAATTGCATCCCTGGGTATCACATCGCTGGCTGTCGCATTAGCCTTACAACCCACCCTGGAAAACTTTTTCTCCGGGGTTCAAATTCTTATTGATAAACCCTTTCGTATTGGTGATTACATTGAACTAGAAAGCGGAGAACAGGGATTTGTCGACAAGATTGGGTGGCGCTCAACCTGGATAAAAATGCTCCCCAACAACATTGTTATCGTACCCAATGGCAAGTTATCGCAGTCGAAAATTATTAACTACTACTATCCTGAAAAGGAACTGTCGGTGCCGGTTGAGGTGGGCGTTCATTACAGTTCTGATCTGGAGTTTGTTGAAAGGGTTACGCTTGAAGTGGCCAATCAGGTGCTTTTCGAGCATGAATGGGGAGTGGAAAGTTACGATCCTTTTGTTGTTTTTCACACCTTCGACAACTCAAGCATCAACTTTACTGTTATGTTGCGTACCAAAGAGTACTTCAACCGTTTTTTTGTAAAGTCGACCTTTATTAAGGCGCTGCATCGCCGCTACAACGACGAAGGGATTGTTATCCCCTTCCCGATCACGGCGTTAAATTTACAGCAGGAAGGCGCTGAGTCAGCCATGTCGGGTGGCGATAGCCAACAGGCAGCACTGCAAATGAATGCAGCGCTACAACCTAAATCTTAATAGTCTTAAAAGTTGTGAACGTACAACCCGCGCAGCCTGGCCCCGCGGGTTACCGTTAGCCGGTCGTCAGCCGACTTATACTTTTACTGCCAGTAGATCGCACTCAATACCATGCAACACTGAATTGGCGGTTGAACCGAGCAGCAACTGCACGCCGCTTTGTCCGTGAGTGCCCATAACAATCAGATCGGTACCAATTTTCTTAGCCGCTTCATGAATTTCTTCGGCGGCAGAACCAATAGCGACATGTAACTGTTCGCCCGGAATGCCATGTTCCCTGGCGATATCCTGAAGTTTACTGGTTGCCTGCTCACGTACTTCTTCAGAGAAATCGCGCTCTAAAAATAGCCCGTAGGGTTCAAAGTTGGTCTGCGGGTACGCTACATAAATTAAGCTTAACTTGTCTGGGGAACCGGCAAGTTCCAGCGCTTTTTTTACCACTTTAGTGTGTTCATTGGCGAACACATCAATGGGCACTAACACTTTATTGTAAGTTGTCATGGCAGCCTCCTTGGTTGGCTGTTTTCATTAACTTCAGTATATTCCAGTATGTAGAAATAAAGTTGATGTTCATCAATATTTCGTTATTTATGTCGCTAAACTATGATACTGACTGGGTTTCTTTATTAACTTCTGCCAACGTATTAGCAGGTTTAAAGCTCGATGCACAGGCTTCTTTTAAATGCAGCTGATAACATTTAGGGGCTTCGTCCTGGTTAATAAATGAACCTCGTTTGACTATCGGAAACACTTCGTCATAACGCATAACCGTATGCTGATCGACGCGCCGAAAAATATGCGTCCGGTTTAACTGGTCAGCACTACTGTGGCCCGTAGAAGATAAAATATCAACCATTGCCTTCACCGTTTTATGGTGAAACGTGGCCACCCGGGTACTCTTGTTTTCTACGTCGAGACCTTTATATAGTTTAGGATCCTGTGTGGCTACACCAGTTGGACACCTGTTGGTGTTGCACGACAAAGACTGCACGCAACCCAGTGCGAGCATCATGCCGCGCGCGCTGTTGCATAAATCGGCACCCAGCGAAAGGGTTTTCACTATCTGAAATGCGGTAATAATTTTACCTGACGCAATGATTTTAATCTTATCGCGTAAATCAAAGCCGGTTAGCGCATCATCAATAAATGCCAGGGCTTCGCGCAACGGAAAACCAATTGAGTTGGAATATTCCAACGGCGCAGCACCCGTGCCACCCTCACCGCCATCTACGGTAATAAAATCCGGTGTAATTCCGGTTTGCCGCATGGCTTTACACACCGCTAAAAACTCACTTTTCCGACCGAGTGCCAGCTTAATACCAATGGGTTTTCCCTCTGACAATTTACGCAGTCGTTGAATAAACCTGAGCATCTCAACCGGTGTTGAAAAAGTGCTGTGGGTAGGCGGTGAAATAACGTCCTCGCCGGCGGTGACACCGCGAATTTCGGCAATCTCCGGGCTGTTTTTATGAGCAGGCAAAATGCCGCCATGGCCGGGCTTCGCGCCCTGGCTCAACTTAATCTCAATCATTTTAACGGCCGGGTGGCAGGCTTTCTCTGTAAACGCGAGTTCGTTAAAACTACCGTCTTTATTGCGGCAGCCAAAATAACCGGTGCCGATTTGCCATACAATATCTCCACCGTTTTCAAGATGATAAGGGGTTAACCCACCCTCGCCAGTATTTTGGTAAAACCCACCCAGCGACGCGCCTTTATTAAGGGCCAGCACGGCGTTTTTACTCAGTGAGCCAAAACTCATCGCCGACACATTTAAAATACTTGCTGAATAAGGCTTCTTGCAGTCGGGCCCACCAATAGTCACCCTGGGATCATCATCCATGTCCTCTACACTGAGCGCCGATAATGAATGACCAATCCACTCATACCCGGACTTATAAGTGTCGATTTGTGTACCAAAAGGGACACTGTCTAAACTCCCTTTGGCACGCTGATAAACAATCGACCGAAACATCCTGCTGATTGGCCTGCCACTGGTTTCTGTCTCCAGCAAATACTGCTGAAAGAACGGTCTGAAATCTTCAATAATCCAGCGTAAACGACCAATTAACGGAAAGTTGACTAATAACGAATGACGACGCTGAAAAATATCAAAGCACGCTACGGCTAACAATAGGGCCGCAATGCAGGGCAACCACCATAGAACCGGCGCTAACCAGTACAGGCCCAGGCTCACGATAAGCCCCGCAATCAAACTAATTATTATCTCCTGGCGCACACTATCTCCTTGATGGCTCTTCTGTTTCTGGTTCAATATGAATCATTACATCATACAGGTTAAATGTCTCTTTGAGACGGCTTTCAAACGCATGTGACAGTGAATGAGCGGCTGTCACCGACAGCAGCGGATTAACGACAATGGTTAGGTCGGCAATGATTGCCTCCCCCATTGCCCGGCTGCGAATCGACGTGACCCGATGAATATCGCTGAACTCCTTTACTATGTTGGAAAGTTGATCAGGCGAAAAAATTTCACGGGTTTTATCGGCGTCGACCAGCACGGGCAGTGCCTGCTGGAACAATTGCCAGGCTAACCTGATCACAACCGCTGCAACCACGAAGCAAAACAAGGTATCTAACCAGTAGTACCCCATTGTGGCCAACTGCCAGCCAATAAGCACTGCCATTGAGGTCAGGACATCACTCAGGGTGTGTTTTGCATCAGCCGCAAGCAGGTGCGAATGAAGTAATTGGGCTTGTTTGGCTTCCCAGCGGCTTAGTACAACATTAACGGCTATAGCAATAACAAGAATAATCAACCCGGAACGGCTTTGCTCCACCACGTTGCCATGATTTTCAATGGCATATAAAACAAGCTCAATGGCAACCACTACTAACAATACCGACAGCATAAAAATGGCCAGATATTCAAACTTCTGGTGCCCGTAACGGTGAGAGTTATCGGCCGGCTTATGGCTGATACGTAATGCCACAACCGCAACAACGTTATTGAGTAAGTCGGTGAGAGAATGCAGCGCATCGGCAAGGATTACCGCCGATTGCGTAGCTGTACCCACAGCCAGTTTGGTAATACACAGGGCCAGGTTAACTGCGCCTTCTATTAACAATACCCGGGTTATTTTGTTACGCCGCTCGTTCAATTCTTGCCCCCTTGTCAATACACCCTGCCGCTAATTCCCGGCTGCCTAACCGGATGTTTTTGCTTTACTTACTGAAAATTTGACTTTTGTGTTATTGCGCGGTCAATTATTCAACGGTACTATCGCTATTTCGATAACATCGAAGTAACAACAATAATCCATACTAAAACAATAGCGGCGCCTACCGGCCCGTACAAAAAAGTTGTGTGCATAAAATGGAAAAGTTAGAAGCCGTAAAACAGTTGGTCCGCGCCAACAATTACCAAAATAACGATATCACCTTTAAGCAATGTCAAAAACTGGGCTTTACCGTTAACAGAGTAGGACTCGAGGTGTTTGCCCGTAAACTTCGTGCCATAGATAAGGCCGATACCCCGGCTAACCCCGGCGCGTTCGCACAACCCCAGGAGCACAGCCATAGCGGCAGTACATTGAGCTTCGAGAAATCATCCATTGAACTGGCTGAACGTCGCGATTCAACGCCAGGCAATTCATCAGTGTCAGTTGCATCCAACATTACGCCTATCAATAAAGCCGAAATCCGGCGCCAGCCAGCAAGTGTCGATCCTATTGAACGAAAACGAGAAATCACCTTCGAGCTTGGTACCATAAAAGTCCGTGAATACGAACTCTTGCAGGAACTCAACAGCTTAGCTCATACCGAACAGACTGCCGGAGCCTATTAGTAATAAGGTTGTTAGTACGGCAATTCAGTTTATGCTATCGCGCTATTAGGCGATTTTGCCTGACCTTATTGTCGCGGCAATTAATCCCCCGGGCTTTGGCTTAAATCAAACAATCGTCAATTTAGATCAAACTATTTTGCCAGTTATAAAGTTCTCGTGATATTTTGATATTCAAAGCTAATCAGCCGCTACTATTTAATGGAATATACTTTTTTACTGTTTGCATTCGTCTGTGGGCTTGGGGTTAAACTTGTTGGTATCCCACCCCTTGTCGGATATTTGGTCGCCGGTTTTTTATTAAACGCAGCCGGATTTTCAGCCACGCCTGCCATCACTACATTTGCCAATCTTGGCATTACGATAATGCTGTTCACCATTGGTTTAAAACTGAATCTTAAAGATCTGTCAAAGCGAGAGGTCTGGGTTGGTAGTGTCAGCCATACGTTACTATGGGTGGTGGTCGTCACCGCATTGCTCATTGGTCTTGGCACGGTTGCCAGTGCTATGTCGGGGCAGATAGATTGGCAAAATGCGGCGTTAATCGCGTTTGCGTTGTCGTTTAGCAGTACCGTGTGTGTAGTCAAAGTGCTCGAAGAAGCCGGTGAAGCCAAAACCCGTCACGGTAAACTGGCGATTGGTGTACTGGTTATGCAGGATATCTTTGCGGTTGTCTTTTTAGTGGTGGCAACAGGTAAAATACCCACCCTGTGGGCGCCATTATTACTGCTAATTATTCCCCTGATGCCGCTCCTCAAACGCGTGCTCAACGAATCAGGGCATGGTGAGTTATTGCCACTCACCGGCTTTATTTTTGCCCTGGGTGGCTATCATGTTTTTGAACTGGTCAATATAAAAGGCGATCTGGGCGCCTTGGTCTTTGGTTTATTGTTTGCACCTCACCCTAAATCTACCGAGATGGCCAAGTCGTTACTGGCCTTTAAAGATCTATTTTTGATTGGTTTTTTCCTGTCGATTGGCCTGACCGCCTTGCCCGATCTGAACATGCTATTGATGTCGTCGTTGCTGATATTATTAATGCCACTTAAATTTATCTTGTTTTTCTGGCTATTCACTCGTTTACAGCTGCGTGGCCGCACGGCGTATTTAGGCGGGCTGGTATTATCTAACTACAGCGAATTTGGTCTTATCGTGGGTGCCCTGGCGGTAAGCCTCGGTATGTTAAGTGAAAACTGGCTGGTTATTCTGGCCGTTGCGACCTCGGTATCCTTTGTGATCACCAGTATCGTTTACCGCTACTCGCACAGTATTTATCAACGAATAAAAGACATCGTCAAACGTTATGAGAACCCGGTAAGACTACGCGAAGACGTTTATCCCGAAATAACCCGGGCTAAAATTCTGGTAGTTGGCCTTGGTCGGGTCGGTATCGGTGCTTTTACGTCACTGGATAAAGTGGCTAACGCCCGCGTATGGGGAATGGATGCCGACCGCAATAAGGTAAAGCGCATGCAAAAGAACGGCTTGAATGTCATCAATGGTGACGGCGAAGACGTTGACCTGTGGGAGAACCTTGATATCCGTCACGTGCAGCTGGTGCTGCTGGCACTTCCTTCTATTGAGGATGCCATCAACATTACCAAACAGCTTAAAAACGCCGGTTACCGGGGCAAAATCGCCGCAATTGCCCGCTATGAAGATGAGGTGACGGCACTGTCTGACAGCGGCGTCGATAAAGTCTTTAACTTCTTCACCGAAGCAGGATTAGGTTTTGCGGAAGAGAGTTTGTCGCTGGTAGATACCCAACAGCAACCGTTAAAATCCTAAAGTCTGGCTATACTTCAACAGCTTGCGACGCTGCCGCTTTTACAGTGCACTGCACAAATGATAACAAAGGCCAGACCGATAATCGTTATCATTTGTATCGCTTTGTTTTTTAAGGGAAAACTTGATTATCACAGGTATGTGCACTACACTGTCTGCATTAAACGCAAAGGATACAGATTATGCAAGGCGATAAATCCGTAGTTGCCATATTAAACGAAGTACTCACCAGTGAGTTGACTTCGATCAATCAATACTTCTTACACGCCCGAATGTTTAAAAACTGGGGGTTGGAAGAGCTAAACGAAAAGAACTACAAAAAGTCGATTAAAGACATGAAACAGGCCGATGAGATAATTGAGCGGATCCTGTTTTTAGAAGGCTTACCTAATCTTCAGGCTCTGGGCAAACTGTACATAGGCGAAGATACCGTTGAAATGTTGCAGTGCGATAAGAAATTCCAGCACGAACAACTGCCCCTATTGCGCAAGGCCATAGCCCTTTGCGAAGAAAAGCAGGATTACGTGAGCCGGGATATCCTGGAAGATTTACTCGAATATGAAGAAGAGCACTTAGACTGGATTGAAACCCAGGAATACCAAATTGATAACATGGGCATTGAAAATTATTTGCAGGCCCAGGTAATGGGAGATGACTAATGCAGGGTAATCAAAAAGTTTTAGAAGGTCTTAACGAGCTGCTGTCTTATGAACTCGCTGCCATGGATCAGTATTTTATTCATGCCCAAATGTATCTCGACTGGGGCTTTAACAAATTATATGAGCGCATAAATCACGAGTTCGACGACGAAAAGGGTCATGCCACCAAGTTAATTGATCGCATGTTAATGCTTGAGTACGCGCCGGATATGACCCAGCGAACAGGCTTTAAGGTAGGCAAAGACGTACCTGAAATGCTGGAAAGCGATTTACGTGTGGAATACGAAGTCGGTGCCAAACTTAAAGAAGTGATTGCGGTCTGTGAAACTGCGCAAGATTACGTTACGCGTGACTTTTTAGTTGAATTACTTGATGACACCGAAGTTGACCACGCCCACTGGCTGGAGCAGCAGTTAAAGCTGATTAAAATAATGGGCCTGCCCAACTATCTGCAGTCGCAAATGTAATTCAGACTTGTGACGTACTAAAGAATATCCAGACCGGCTCAGGCCGGTCTTTTAGTTTAAGTGTTAAACGCCATTGCATGGTCGGTTCACTGCAACTGCCCAACATAAACCACCCTTGCCACTGTTGCGCTGACGACTGCTTCAGCAGTAGTGGAATTTTTCCCATGTACATATTTTGCCCTTCAATGTAAGCCGAACTAATGACCAGACCTGCGGGTAAAGTAATGCTGACGAATACCTGCTCTTCAACCGCGGGTAGCGCGTCGACAATGATGGATATATCGCCTACGCTTAATGGAATTTGACAGCTTGTGTCTGTTCGCCAGCACCAGGGTTGGGGTTTATGAGATGTGTGGTTGATCTCAGTTGCCGTAAAATAACGTACACCGATAACAACGCTCACTATCAGGCAAAGTGCAATGAGTGTCTTTATGTGTATATTTCCTTGCTTAAATGTTAATGATTTGATCATTTATATCACTATTTTGTAAAAGCTGTTTTTTCTTTATTGACGAAGATCAAGCGACCCTAGTTTATGGTATCTTTTTATTATTAAAAACTTTATTATCCGCGGTACCAACCGGCCTGCAGACCAAAAATCGACAAGTTCAGGCTCAGGAGATGTCCGCAACCTCTCCTGAAAGTACGCAAGTATCGTGGTTGGAAACCCTTTTTAAAAAAGAAGTGGAAGATTCATTACAATGAGTGAAATAAGCCAAGCACAGCCAGATTACAACTATAAAGTTGTACGGCAGTTTACCATTATGACCATCATTTGGGGTATCGTGGGAATGGGCCTTGGGGTATTTATTGCTGCGCAATTATTCGCCCCGGCTCTTAACTTCGACATTCCATGGTTAACCTATTCCCGCCTCCGTCCTTTGCACACTAATGCCGTTATTTTTGCTTTCGGTGGATGTGCATTGTTTGCAACGTCGTATTACATCGTGCAGCGAACCTGTCAGGTTCGTTTGTTCAGCGATAAACTTGCTCAGTTCACCTTTTGGGGCTGGCAAGCAGTAATCGTTGCTGCCGTACTGACATTGCCTTTCGGTTACACCACCAGTAAAGAATACGCTGAGCTTGAGTGGCCTATTGATATTTTAATCGCCTTAGTATGGGTGGCTTATATTATCAATTTCTTTGGCACGCTCGCGATCCGAAAGGTGTCACATATCTACGTGGCAAACTGGTTCCTTGGCGCCTTTATGTTAACGGTTGCGGTTTTACATATTGGTAATAGCATGGCAATGCCTGTGTCATTCATGAAATCCTATTCTATTTATGCCGGTGCCGTGGATGCGATGATGCAATGGTGGTACGGACACAACGCTGTTGGTTTCTTCTTAACAGCAGGCTTCTTAGGCATGATGTATTACTTTGTTCCTAAGCAAGCTGGTCGTCCGGTTTACTCCTACCGCCTGTCGATTGTGCATTTCTGGGCACTTATTTCACTGTATATCTGGGCAGGTCCTCACCACTTGCACTATACCGCCCTGCCCGATTGGACACAGTCATTAGGCATGGTGATGTCAGTGATTTTATTTGTGCCCTCCTGGGGCGGCATGATCAACGGTATCATGACCCTGTCTGGTGCATGGCATAAACTGCGTACCGACCCTGTCTTACGTTTCCTGATTGTATCGCTGTCATTCTATGGCATGTCGACATTTGAAGGTCCGATGATGGCTATTAAAACGGTTAATGCGTTATCCCATTACACCGACTGGACCATCGGCCACGTACATTCCGGCGCGTTAGGCTGGGTTGCGATGGTATCTATCGGCTCGGTTTATCACCTCATCCCGGTTCTGTTTAACCAAAAGGCCATGTACAGCACCAAGCTGGTAAATGTTCATTTCTGGTTTGCGACGATTGGCGTGGTGTTATACATCGTTGCGATGTGGATGTCCGGCGTACTACAAGGCCTGATGTGGCGTGCAGTGAATGCAGACGGCACCCTGACCTACAGCTTTGTAGAGTCACTGGAAGCTTCTAAGCCGTTTTATGTCGTTCGTTTTGTGGGCGGCTGCTTTGTGGTGGTGGGTATGCTTATCATGGCTTACAACACCTACAGAACAGTCAGAGCACCTAAAGGTAGCCTGGCGGCTGAACCAGCAGCGGCGTAAGGAGTAGTAAAGATGCGTAATCCACATGAAATAATCGAAAAAAACGTTGGCTTGCTAACGGTGTTAATTCTGGTTGCTATCAGTTTCGGTGCCCTGGTGCAAATCACACCGCTGATGTTTCAACAGCAGGTGATGGAGCCGGTAGAAGGTCTTAAGCCTTACACCGCATTGCAGTTAGAAGGTCGTGACATTTACATCCGCGAAGGCTGCGTAGGTTGTCACAGCCAGATGATTCGCCCTTTCCGTGCTGAAACTGAGCGTTACGGACACTATTCAGTTGCGGGTGAATCGGTATGGGAGCATCCGTTCCTGTGGGGTTCTAAGCGAACAGGTCCTGATCTGGCCCGGGTTGGCGAACGCTACAGCGACGAGTGGCACCGTGTTCACTTAATGAACCCGCGTGACGTAGTACCAGAGTCAAACATGCCTGGTTTCCCCTGGTTAGCTGAGAATACGTTAACCGGTGAAGACACCGCTAAAAAGATGGCTGTATTCCAAAGTTTCGGCGTACCTTACACGGAAGAAGACATTGAAGGCGCACAGGCGGCAGTAAAAGGCAAAACCGAAATGGAAGCCCTTATTGCTTATCTGCAATCTCTTGGCACGTATTTGAAATAATATGGATCAGGGTATTGTAGGCAGCATATTTACTGTCATCGTTTTCGTCATTTTTATTGGCATTGTAATGTGGGCGTTTAGTAGTCGAAACAAAAAGAAATTCGACGAAGCAGCTAACCTGCCCTTTGCAGACGAAGACAAAGAAGAATCAAAAAAGAATAGCGGGAGTTAACACTCATGAGCATGTTTTGGACAATTTGGATCTCTGTGATCACACTGGGAACCATCGTCGGAAGTTACTTGCTGTTACGTTGGAATTTGACTAACTACACCGGTCACCCGGAAGGCGAGTCAATGGGGCACGAATTTGACGGGATTGTTGAGATCAACAATCCGCTGCCAAGATGGTGGACCATTCTGTTTTACATCACGATTGTATGGAGCTTTTTCTACTTAGCACTGTACCCCGGTTTAGGTTCGTGGGAAGGCTTTTGGGGCTGGAAAAGTTCTAACCAGAACGTCCAGTCGTTAGAGGAATCTGCTCAGGCGCGTGTTGAAGCTAAAGAGCAAGGTTACATCGTTCAGTACGATCGCGAACTGGATTATGCGGCTGAAAAATTTGACCCTATCTTCGAAGCGTATGCAAAAGTACCGGTAGAAGAACTGGTCAATAACGAAGAAGCGGTGAAAGTTGGTCAGCGTCTGTTTATGCAGAACTGTTCACAGTGCCATGGTTCAGATGCCCGCGGTAATACGGGCTTCCCTAACCTCACTGATGATGACTGGTTATACGGTGGCTCTGGCGCCAAGATTAAAGAAACACTCATCAATGGTCGTAATGCAGCAATGCCTGCATGGCTGGACTCAATGGGTGAACAGGGCATTAAAGAAACCGTTGCCTATGTACTGAGCCTCAGTGGCCGTGAAATGGAAGAAAATCACGATACCCTGGCTAAGGCAGGCAAGGCACGTTTTGCTGTGTGTGCTGCATGTCACGGTATGGACGGCAAAGGTAACCAGGCACTGGGTGCGCCTAACCTCACCGACAACATCTGGTTGTATGGCGGGTCTGAGCGAGCCATTACGGAAACCCTGACCTATGGTCGAAATGGTGTTATGCCGTCGTTCAAGAAAACCCTGGGTGAAGATAAAATTCATGTTGTAGCAACTTACGTTTACAGCTTGTCTCACTAATTGTTAGTAATCGTTAAAAGCCTCGTTTTTACGGGGCTTTTTTATGCGAGAATACCCCCTCTTTTGCGAAACATTCATTAGGTATTGTGGTAATGGAAACAACTGACACGAAGCCCTGGTATAAATATTTCTGGCCATGGTTTCTGATTGCGGTGCCCGCATCGTCATTTATTGTGGGTTACTTTGTCGTTTATTTTGCGACCAACACTGACGACTCGCTGGTGGTCGATGACTATTACAAAGAAGGTAAAGCTATTAACGCCACCATGGCCAAAGTGGAAGCGGCCCGACGTTTAGGGATCATGACCGATTTGACAGTTAATGGCGGCGAAATTGCACTGCAATTTCATAGTGGTATTCCGGCAACCGGCAATGCGTTAAAACTGAACTTTTACCATGTGACGCTGCAGGACAAAGACTTTTCTATTCTGCTTACCCGCGACGCCAGCGGCATTTATCGTGGCTATACGGAGCAGGACACGGCGGGTAAGTGGCAAGTATCCTTAACTCCACTCGATGAGAAGTGGAAAGTCCAACAAACCATTGGCTTCCCTCGCACTGGCGCAATCAGATTCATACCCTGATGACTACCGACACCAGCTCTGAGTGCTATCATTGCGGTCTGCCTGCAGATCCTCAAAGCCAGTACCACGCCGTGGTATTAGGCAAGGACCGGGTGATGTGTTGCCCGGGCTGTGAGGCTGTCGCCGAAGCTATCGTGGATAACGGCCTGGAAGATTATTATCAGTTTCGTACTGAGCCTGCCGCACAAGGTGATGTTAATTTTCAAAATACATTGTCGAAGTTATCGGTGTACGACGATCCTGCTTTGCAGGAAGATTTCGTTTACGACGACGGTGCTCATAAAGAAATCCAACTGACCGTAGAAGGCATTACCTGCGCCGCCTGTGGCTGGCTGATAGAGAAACAACTGGCACGGGTGAACGGTATTTCTCAGGTATCAGTGAATGTCTCAGAACGGCGCGCCGCCGTTAGTTGGTTACCTGACGCTATCCAGTTAAGTGGTATTTTAAACGCACTGAAGAAAATTGGTTACACCGCTCTGCCCTTCCAGCCGGATCAACATGAAGCCTCATACCAGAGTGAACAAAAACAGTTTTTAAAAAAGCTCGGCCTTGCAGGACTGATGACCATGCAGGTAATGATGCTGATGACAGGCTTGTATTTTGATTTGTTTGGCAGTATTGAGCGTGAAACCCGGCAGTATTTTTACTGGGTAGCTCTGGTCCTTACCACACCGGTGGTATTTTACTCGGGCAGTACGTTTTATTTAGGCGCCATCAAAGCCATCTCGGCGCGCACTGTCAACATGGACGTACCGGTTACCATCGCCGTGTTCGGCACTTATATTGCGGGTTTAAAAGCCACCTTACTGCAAAGTGGCGAGGTGTACTTTGAATCTATTTGCATGTTTATTTTTTTGCTGTTGCTAAGTCGCTACCTGGAACACCGCTCAAGACACCGCGCTACCCAGATTTCAGCCAATATGATGCAGTACATCCCTGTTACCGCCCAGCGTCTGGACGCGGATGGCAATATTACCGCCTGTTTGGCCAAGCATCTGCTGCCAGGCGACAAAGTGGTGGTAAAACCCGGTGATACCATCCCCATCGACGGACGCATAATTGAAGGCAGTTCGGCCATCGATGAAGCCATGCTTACCGGCGAGTTCGAACCCGTGATAAAACAGGTGGGCGCAACGGTCTATGGCGGTACGGTGAATCAAAAAAGTACCCTTATCGTCGAAGTTCATCAACAACTCAAGTATGCCCTGGTTAATCAAATCATCCGCTTGCAATCAACGGCGATGGCAAACAAGCCCAAGGCGGCACAATTAGCCGATACGTTCTCACGGTATTTTGTTGTTGCTGTATTGTTCATCAGCGCTGCGACCTATACCTACTGGTACTGGCAAGGTAATGACGAGGCATTCTGGATTGCCATTGCGGTGTTGGTGGCTACCTGCCCTTGTGCACTGGGGCTCGCCACGCCATCAGCACTCACCTGTGCAATGGCCAGGCTCAATAAGCAAGGCGTATTACTCAAACGGGCCGATGCACTCGAACAGTTAACCACTATCAGTACTATCGCGCTGGACAAAACCGGTACACTCACCGAGGGTAAGTTCAGCATCGTACAAAGCTGGTATTTAACCGGGCAGGATCCCGCCCATTTGTTTGCTGTCGCTGCAAGCCTGGAGGCGCGTTCCGAGCACCCAATTGGCAAGGCATTTTCATGTAATAATCTGCTGACTGTGAGCGATTTTGCGGTCAATATCGGTGGCGGTATCAGCGGTACGGTCAGCAATAAGCAATGGCATCTTGGTTCGGCAGCATTTACCGGCACAGATGCGCAAACAGTGCCTATAACGGCGAATGTATTCTTAACCTGCGAGGGTCAGTGTTTAGCAGCGTTTGAGGTGGCAGACGGTCTCAAACCGGATACCGCCGCCACGCTGGCATTGCTCAACCAATACAAACTAATTCTGCTAAGCGGTGATACGCAGCGAAATGTCGATTCGCTGGCGGCCCATCTGCCCCTGACAACGGCGACTGGTAGCTTAACGCCCGAGCAAAAGTATCGTGCCGTGCAGCAATTGCAAGCCGCGGGAGAGCAGGTCATGATGCTGGGCGACGGCATTAACGACGCGCCTGTATTAGCCAGCGCCGATGTCTCGGTAGCGGTAGGTAATGCCAATGATGTAGCCCGTAATGCCGCTGATGTAGTGTTGCTAAGCGACTCCTTGTCTGCCGTACCCGCCCTGCTTGATATCGCTGCGCGTACCCGCAACAAAATACGTCAAAACATGCTCTGGGCAATCGGCTATAACCTGTTGATCCTGCCCTTTGCAGTATCTGGCCTGCTTTTACCCTGGATGGCCGTGATCGGCATGTCATTAAGTAGTATCATTGTGGTTTCTAACTCAACGCGATTACTCAAATAAGGTAGCGATGTGAGTATAATTTACGTATTGATCCCACTGGCAATAATTCTTGTGGCGGTGGCGTTAGGTATCTTCTTCTGGGCCGTTCGCTCTAACCAGTTTGACGATCTGGAGCGCCAGGGATACAGCATATTGTTCGACGATGATTTACCCGAAGAGCAGCGTCGCAAAGCCACATCAAGTGAGTCATCATCGACCAAAAAAACGGATTCCACAGCGTCACATAATGAATGATTTTGGCTATATCTCGGCGTTTTTAGTGGGCCTTGCAGGCTCTCTTCATTGTGTTGGTATGTGCGGCGGTATCGCCGGCGCTTTGCGCGCTGCAATCCCCAGCCATAATGCCACGCTGCCTTATATACTCAGTTATAATTTCGGTCGTATAACCAGCTATGCTATTGCTGGCTTTCTCACCGGGGCTTTGGGGCAAATTGCCCAGGCCTCAGTAAAAAACGGTTTGGCGGTGTTTCAAATACTAAGCGCCGTAATGCTACTGGCTATGGGGCTTTACTTAGCGCAGTGGTGGCGGGGTTTAGCGCGTATAGAGCGGCTCGGTCAGGGGATATGGAAACGTATTCGCCCACTGTCGAAACGTTTTATTCCGTTTAAAAGTCCGTTATCGGCTTATCCATATGGTTTTATCTGGGGCTGGCTGCCCTGTGGCTTAGTGTACTCAACCTTAACCTGGGCGATGGTATCAGGTGACGCGCTGCAAGGCGCGCTAACGATGGCCGCATTTGGTTTGGGCACCTTACCGGCGTTGATATCGGTGAGTATTGGCGCGGGTTGGTTAATGACACTGTTGCAACAACACAATACTCGTATAATGGTCGCATCAGGCCTTATACTTTATGCACTTTTCTTGATTTATCGAACACTAGATAGTATTAATTGAGCCAGGCTCAAAAGGGAACGTTTGTTATGACAAAAGGCTCGGAATTTTCTATTCATTGCCAGAGTTGCAGTTTTAGCCATTTATGTTTGCCTGTTTCACTGAACAAAACAGAAATGGATTCGTTGGATGATATTATTGAGCGCAAAAAGCCGCTGCATAAAAATGATAAGCTGGTAAAAGCTGGCGATAGCTTTCGTTCTTTATACGCTGTCAGAGCGGGCTCATTTAAATCATTTGTCACCAGTAAAGACGGCGAAGAACAAATCATTGGGTTTCATTTCCCGGGTGATATCATAGGTTTTGATGCCCTGCGGGAAAACACCCATCAAAGTTACACTCAGGCGCTGGAAACCGCTATGGTGTGCGAGCTGCCCTACGAAACACTGGATCAAATGTCGGTGCAATTGCCGAAGTTACGTCATCAGATTATGAGTTTCATGAGCGCTGAAATTAAGCATGATCATGATCTCATGATGTTACTCAATAAGCGCACAGCCGAAGAACGCCTGATTTACTTTTTAGCGCACTTGTCAAAACGCTTCGAAGAGCGCGGTTTTTCGCCCAAACAGTTTAATCTGAGTATGACGCGTAACGAAATAGGCAATTACCTGGGTTTAACGGTTGAAACAATATCCAGGTTACTCACCCGCTTCCAAAAAGAGAGCATTATCGAAGTCAACGGTAAACTCATTACCATTATCGACTTTGACGCCATGGATAAAAAGCTTCATAGCATGGATATTCCCTCTACTACAGTCAGCTGATCATGCTGACTGTTTTTTACGCCTGATATTGATCTTACGCAAACCAGAAACTGGAGAAACAGCGAAACCCGACATAAACTCATAATGTACCTTCACAAGGAGCGTCATTATGATTGAATATACCCGTATCCTGGCCATCGTTGAGCCAGAACGCGATACTCAACCTGCTATATCGCGAGCGTTAGAACTTGCTGCAAGAACCGGTGCATCCATTACCGCGTTTATGACTATCTACGACTTCTCCTACGAAATGACCACCATGTTATCCGGTGAAGAGCGTGAGGCTATGCGCCAGGCTGTGGTTAAAGAACGAACCGAATGGCTGGCCGCTCAGCTTGCCCCTTACAAGGCCGCTATTGAGGTAGCCGTTGAATGGAACAACCGCCCCTATGAAGCCATCATAAAGTACGTCATGGCGAAAGACATGGATATCGTTGTAAAGGCAACCCGTTCTCACGACAGCTTGCGCTCAGTCATTTTTACCCCTACTGACTGGCATCTGATCCGCAAATGCCCTACCCCTGTGCTACTGGTAAAAGAGCACGACTGGCCGCAGGATGGCAAAATCATTGCCGCGGTTAACGTCGGCACCGAAGATCGGGAGCATGCAAAGCTCAACGATCGCCTGACAACTATCGCTCAGGATTACGCGACCCTTTTGAGTGGCCATGTTCACCTGGCGAATTGTTTTCCCGGCACACCGCTTAACATCGCCATAGAAGTACCGGAGTTTGACCCTGACGCTTACAATGCATCGGTTAAAAATCACCATCTGGAAGAAATGGAACATCACAGCAAACGATTTTCGATACCTCTGGATAATTGCCATGTGAAAGAAGGACTGCCAGAAAGAGTCATTCCGCAAATTGCCAGGGATCTGGACGCCGAGCTGGTAATTATTGGCACCGTAGGCCGGGTTGGTTTATCTGCGGCGTTAATCGGCAATACCGCCGAACACGTTATAGACGAACTCAATTGTGATGTACTGGCAGTGAAGCCAGAAGGTTTTGAAAGCCCTATCAGCTAAAAAGCATGACCAGCGGCAGTTATCCGTTGCAGGCGCGTCTTTTTTCGGTTCTTTTCTTTACTGAGGATGACGCCTGCTATGCCCTTCACGTATAATGCCGCCATTGTAATACGGGTCAGCAACTATCATGAGTTTACAGGTTAACAGCGCTTCTGCCGCCACAAAATCAAAACAAAAATACAGTTTTAACAAGCTACAGAAACGCTTGCGCCGCAATGTGGGCAAAGCCATCGAAGATTTTGCCATGATCGAAGACGGCGACAAGGTAATGGTGTGTTTGTCAGGCGGTAAAGACAGCTATACCATGCTTGATGTATTGATGTACCTGCAACGCATCGCGCCAATCAGTTTTGAAATCGTAGCGGTAAACCTCGATCAAAAACAGCCCGGTTTTCCCGAACACATTTTACCCGGGTATTTAGATAGTCTGTCCGTTGATTACAAAATCGTAGAGGAAGACACCTACTCGATTGTTAAAGATAAAATCCCCGAGGGCAAAACAACCTGTTCGCTTTGTTCGCGGTTACGTCGCGGCATTTTGTACCGCACCGCCACAGAGCTCGGCGCTACCAAAATAGCCTTGGGCCATCATCGTGACGACATGTTAGAAACCCTGTTTTTGAATATGTTTCATGGCGGAAAGCTCAAATCCATGCCACCGAAACTGGTCAGTGACGATGGTAAACATGTGGTGATTCGGCCTCTGGCTTACTGTAATGAAGCCGACATCGAAAAATACGCCTCAGCGGTTGAATTTCCTATTATTCCTTGTAACTTATGTGGTTCACAGGAAAACTTGCAGCGACAGAACATCAAAATGATGTTGCAGGACTGGAATAAGCGTTTTCCGGGCCGCATAGAGTCAATGTTCAGGGCGATGCAAAATGTCACTCCGTCACATCTTGCCGATAGCAAGCTTTACGACTTTAAAACGATTAAAGCAAGCGGCAAGCCTGAGCCAGAGGGTGATATAGCGTTCGATACTCCTGAATTTAAAGATGAAAACCGTTCTGTACAACCTGCACAGTCCATCAATATTGTAAACTTGACGGAATAGGTGTGTTATGAAAATCGGCATTGCGCTAGGTTCTGGAGCCTCCCGGGGCTGGGCACACATTGGCGTTATCCAGGCACTCGAAAAGCTCGGTGTTAAAATCGATGTCGTGGCCGGCTGTTCAATTGGCGCCTACGTTGGCTCAGCCTATGCCAGTGGCCGACTTAACGAACTGAAAGAATGGGCCTCCTCGCTCACAGAATGGCAAACCTTAAGTCTGATGGGAATAGGAATTCGCCGTGGTGGTCTCGCCAGTGGTCAGAAGGTCTTCGACAAGTTGTCGAGTGATTTTTGTGCCAGTACCTTTGAGTCAATGGAAAAGCCCTTCGCCTGCGTCGCCACTGATTTGTATTCTGGCCGCGAAGTTGTGTTTAATACCGGTGATGTGGGTAAATCAGTACAAGCGTCCTGCGCAATTCCAGCCTTGTTTTCGCCCATTGCCTACAATGATCGCTGGTTAGTTGACGGTGCGGTGGTTAATCCTGTGCCGGTAAATTTATGCCGGCAGTTAGGCGCTGATTTTGTTATTGCGGTGAATCTTAATGCAGATTTCAGGCCCCTGCGTATTGCCCGGGAAACCGCCAAGCACGCCGAAACTCAGGAGCGCAATGAACACTTTTTCAAGAAAAGTCAGGATGTTGTACGTCAGTGGTTTTCGCCAGAACCCAAAGACAACAGTAAACAAGCGCCAGGAATTTTAAGCGTGATGAGCAGTTCGCTGGAAATCCTACAGGCGCGCGTAACACGATCACGACTGGCCGGTGAGCCGCCTGATATATTAATTGAGCCACCGTTGTCAGATGTTGGTTTAATGGAGTTTCACCGCTGTGCAGAAATGTGTGAAATAGGCGAACAAGTAGTGATGCGTCTGGCCGAACAGATCCGTTATCAACTGGTGTTAGACGAGGTGTTGCCTCCCTCATCGGTAGACAACGAGCCTGAAAACCCGGACGAGCCCCCAACCAGCGAGGCGAGGATCCCTACAGAAGACTAGCCTTAGTCTTCTGCTACCGCCGTGATCCTAAGCGGAGCGGCGGGTAAATCGAGCGCGTTGCCCTGCTCCAGCCAATCGTTATCAAGAATCAACGTGCCATTGATGATGGGCGGCGCTCCCGCAAGGGTTTGGTTAAGTGATTTATCTGCAAACTGAATCTTAAGGCCACTGACCGCCGGCATCATAAAAGAAAGAAAACCGCCCATATCATCAAAAAACGTATCATATTGCGCTTTAATTAAGGCTAACTCTGCACTGCTGTACTGCTTTTTAACGTACTCAGCGGTGGTCTCAAGCTGAACAGACATATCGCACAGATTCGCAGGCTCATCCAAATCGATGACAATGGCTGCGTCTGCCAGCTTAAGCGCCTTTTCTTTAGGCACTAAAAAACGCTGCTCTGGTGACACCGCTAATGGTAAATCCACTTTCTGGGTGACAATCGTGGCACTATTAATGTGACACAATGCTTTGTTGCGAACATGCATAAAACCAAATGCAAACTGCAATGCAGAGGTACTCTCATCACCAATTTTACTCACGTGGCTATAAAAGCGCTTGTACTCAACCTCGATCTGTTCGGCCAGGGTTGAGTGACTTGCAACAAGTAACGGCAGCAGCAATAAAAAACGTTTCATTCGGTAATTAACTCTTGGTTGTAGCGGATCATACTTTGCAATTCATTAACGTAGGCGGCGCCACGTTCTGAGTAACTCATTAGCCCCTCTGCTAAGGCAAGACCGGTAACCGGCAGCTGTGCGCGGCGCAATGATGCTCTGATGTGACGCAGCTCGCGGTAAGCGCTGTGTCGATTGATATTGCGCATATAGGTATAGGTAGCAATGGATAAGTTAGGGAATTTTGCCACTTCGTGCGATGCACCGCTATTTCGACGCGAGGGTACAAACCCGCATCCTTTTTGGTAACACCAAAGCCCATAAAAGTTATAACCATCCTGGGCGAAGCGCGACGTTCCCCAGGCAGACTCGTTTGCTGCCTGCATAAGGACCAGCTCTAACGGCAGAATGTCGACCTTGTTGAGCAAATCAGATATCTGTCGCTCGGCCGGAATATCTTCATCGACACGGTATTCTTCGGCCAACCAGATAAGCCGCTCGTTATCCTCTTCAGTGAGGTGATTACCTGCGTTAAGACGCCGTTGCAGTGTTTGCAGGTAATGTCGCAAACTCAGCAGGTAATTATTTTGTTTCTCAACTTCAGGTTTGAGATAGGCAAAAAATGCCTCTTTTTTTTCTGTGGCGTCTTCGATTGCTTTAAAATTTGGTACCGGCTTTTCGGCTTGTTCGGATTCTGGTACATCAAGGATGTCCGGCTCTGTTGTACTCGTCATCCAGGCAATGATCACAACTACCGCCATAATAGCAATAGCAATTAATACAATCTTGCTGGTTTCCCGTTTATGCATCGAGTATAGAATCTCTCGCTTTAGTGTGTGTATTGGTGGGTTCACCGTAGCCAAACAGGTCAACATACAACCGCCCCATAATAAGCGAATACATTGGCCCTACCCATAATATCGCCAGGCCCATAGTAACGAATACCAGTATAAACATCAGTAGGAACACCAATAATATCAATGTAAATGGCAGTAAATATCGGTTTACAACGCGAGTCGACAACACAATAGACTGCAACAGCCCTGCACGTCGGTTAGCCAGCAGTACCACAGAAAACTGAGTCACCATATACACATAGATACCGGGCAATATAAGCAAATTCAAACCTACCTGAACCAACAAACTGATCAGTAAATTGGCGGCGACTAACACAAGGATGAAGGAAAAATACTGCCCTAATTCGCGCAGCTGAGCGCGCTGTCCTGCAGCTATTTTTACGCCGATCATGCGAAAACCTACCAGCAGTGGCGACATCAGAACTAACATAATAATGTCTAACATTCCCGCGCGGCTGCTTTGCATACTTTCAACGGATGTCACATCCAGTTCCAGCAGGTTAAAAAGTAAAAATGTTACGCCAATGCCGATTGCCATGAGAACGCCGGTAGCACGCAGCATAAGACCCAGGTTGTCTTTATAACGTGCCTGACCTTCACTAAACAAGGCCTTAAGATCGAACTTATACTGGCCCGCTAACGCACGCTGAAGATTATCAGTACTGTCTGACAATTCACGGTTAATGCTCAAGTTAATCTCTCTTTAATGTGTTCGCGGGGAGTATATCACTGTGGGATAGCTGCGCCCAGTCAGCAAGTGCGTCGCCGATGCTTCTTTATACACTTACTAACTTATGAACGTCACTCATCTATATAGTAATTAAGCGAATAGCCAACGCGATCAGCACCACACCCATTAAGCGATCGAGCCAGTAGCCCTTATCGCCGATTAAACGGGCGACCCGTGAAGTGCTCAGCAGGTAAGAAAGAAAGCAAAACCACGCTCCGGTAGCTACCGCCAGGTAAATGCCGTAGATAGCTTTCACGCCAACGGGCGTATTGACATCGATGATAGCGGTAAAAAGCGACAAAAAAAACAGCGTCGCTTTGGGGTTCAGTCCATTGGTTAAAAAACCACTCAGCAACGCTTTTCGCAGGGTTACAGGCTTATTGTTGGCAATGGTTTCTACCGTTGCTGCGGAATCAGACGGGCCACTGCGCAGTGCACCATAAGCAAGGTATAAAAAATACGCAGCAGCCAAATAGCTAATGGCTGAGTAGAGCCAGGGCGTAGTTTTGATCACTATACTCAAGCCCACAAGGGAGTATGCCACGTGCAGCAATATACCCAGCCCGACGCCCACACTGGCATACATAGCCAGGCGTCTGCCATAGCTAATGCTGTAGCGCACAACAATGGCAAAATCAGGGCCCGGACTGGCCACAGCAACTAAATGCACCAGCGCAATAGTGATAAACTCACTGAAATATTCCATCAACCAAACCTACTAACAATAATCGCGGATAAAATGTGACACAAAATCAGGTAATACTTTACCTGCCTCACCGACAATGTTCTCATCAAAAAGACTATTTTGTTGGCTGGGTTCAAGATTTATTTCGATGGTTCTGGCACCACCGTCGGCTGCCATGGCGACAAAATTAGCCGCCGGGTAAACCTGCCCTGATGTGCCAATAGCAATAAACACATCGGCTTGTGCCAGAGCGATAATAATGTCATCCATGTGCATAGGAACTTCGCCAAACCAGACGATGTCCGGGCGTACCTTTGCTCCCGGAATACAGCAGCGACACTCAGTGGTTTCATCAAAACTCTCTAACCAGCGGATAGCTTGACCAGACTGGCAGCAACGCGCCGATAGTAATTCACCATGCATGTGCAGGACTTTATTGCTGCCCGCCCGTTCGTGAAGATCATCGACATTTTGGGTGACCAGTAAAAAGTGTTCACCCAGCGCCTGCTCGAGCTCAGCAAGCGCCCGATGCGCAGCGTTTGGTTCCACACCAGGAGTCTGCAACTGAGCCCGCCGCTCGTTATAAAAGCGGTAAACCCTATCGGGATCGGCGGCAAAGCCCTCTGGGGTAGCAACATCCTCGACACGGTGATTTTCCCACAGCCCGTTGCTATCCCTGAAGGTTTTAAGCCCTGATTCTGCTGATATGCCGGCACCGGTGAGCACCACTACTCTGGGTTTATAGCCATCAGACATTAGCATTCTCCACTGGCAAATGGTGATTGCCTCCCCATTCTGACCAGGAGCCGTCATAGACAGTGACATTGGTCGCGCCTGCTTCTAAGGCCGCGATACCCACCACGCAGGCCGTGACGCCCGACCCGCACGAACAGATTATAGGCTGGCTTAAATCAATATTACGAGCGTTGAAAAACGCTTTTAATTTGTCGGCCGGCTTGAGCGCCAGCCCAACATCAAGTAAGTCGCCAAACGGGACGCTGTAAGCGCCAGGCATGTGCCCACTGCGCAGTCCCTCACGGGGCTCAGGTGCCGTGCCGTTAAAGCGTCCGGCGCTGCGGGCATCCAAAATTAGCGGACTAGCAGATTCACTAGCTTTTAACACCTTATCGCTGTTACAAAACCACGTGGGCTCTACAACGGGTTGGTAGGTCGCAGGTGAACGGCTTGTAAGCGAAGATGACACGGGATAACCGGCCGCTTTCCAGGCTGGCAGACCACCGTTAAGCACCTTTACGTTTTTATGACCAAGGCTTTTTAACATCCACCACACGCGTGGCGCGCAAAACATACCCAAATTATCGTAGATCAGAACATGACTGGTGTTTTCAATGCCCAGCCGGCCAAGCTGCGCGGCCAGCTTGTCGGGCGCAGGCAATGTATGGGGCAATGGCGAAGTGTGATCACTCCCCTCGCCGTCTAAATCAAATTTCACTGCGCCTGGCAGGAATCCATCATTGGGATCGTCGGCCTTGCCGGATACCGGATTCGTCATCGACGCAAACAGCACAACATAAGAAGATAAGTCGTCGGGAGTAATATCATTTACGGAAATGAGTCTCGGCACTGCAGTATCCTCTTGGTGTGATAACAAAATAACTGACATGCATACCAGCGGCTGCGTTAACAGCGCTGGTCGTCCGCGAGCAGCCTTAACTGACCGCGGGATTCACACGATTATGCCAAATTTACGCGTATTGGTTAAATTATTTATGTAATAACAGAAAGATATGACACTGCGCCTGATGGTAAGGCACGTCTGGATATACACTGACGCGCTCAACAATAAGCGGAAAATCACCGCTTTGCTGGTTGGTTTCGGTTAAATAGTCACTCGTTATGTAATTGGCTGCAGCCTCAACGGCACGCTCACCGCCCACCACGTTTAACCTGGCATAACGTCCGGCAGGAATGACGTCAAAGCGCATGTCTTCATCGAGTTCGACCGCTCTGGCTGGCCTTTCACAGACCACGTCAAAACAAAAATCGGCGGGATTTACCGAATGTGGATCGTTATGCCAGAAGTTAAATGTTCTGTATGTGGCCGGTGGTAATTTGTTTGCCCGACGCCAACTGATAAAACGCTGAATACTGCCCTGGAGTCTGCCAGGGTGGCCGGTATGACGCAAAGCACACACCTTAATGGGTGACAGCGACACGATTGAAACCTGTTGGTGAAATGCGTTTGATGATGTCATGGTAGGAACGTCCTGTTGCCATCGTTGTATATAAGACTGAAGTGGCGCAGGCGCTGCAAGCGACTGCGTTTTAAACTGACCTGGCGAAACGCCGGTCACGCGCTTAAACGCGCGGCTAAAACCATCCGGCGACTGATAACCACATTCGAGGGCGATATCCGTGATACTCAACCACTTGCGGTACATTAACAAATAGTAACCACGCTGAAGGCGGATCAATTCGTGTAATTTACCGGGCCCGATACCCAGCTGTTGTTGGCACAAACGCTGAAAATAAAACGGGCTGTAGCCAGCCACCTGCGCCAATTCATTAAGCGTAACGGGTTGATCGTGTTGGGTATGCAGATAATCCAGTATTTTTTGCACGTGTGTGTCCTGCTTGTCAGTGCTTTGCATTACTCTAGCAAATCAGAAATTAGCCCGCCCGACAGATCTTGCGCTTTTATTTAGCACCTGCACGCCTGGCCCGGCCGGACGGGTGAAAATGCTAGATTTATGCTTTTCTACCAGTATTTTTGAGCGACACTGCGTTTTATAGCGCTTTTTTTATATAAGTTATTCACTTGAATGACTTTTCTAAATGCCAAATATAGGCTTTACTTTAAAAGGTATGACTCGGAATTCATGGTTATTAAGCGCTACCTGAGCACGCAACTGTGTAGTTTTTCGAGTAAAGCCAATTCTGATCACAAGGACGAGTAATGAAAACACTCATTAAATTACCGGCTCTGGTATTAATCAACGCGTTTGGGCTCAAACAGGCCGCCGTGCTTGTGATAAGTATCAATCTGGCAGGCTGTATGTACTTAGCACTCGGGCCCTCACCTTACTTGTCAGTGAACCTGGGCTGTGCACTGTTGATGTCGTGGCTGGTGCTGGCATTGGTGTATTGCGTACTACAAGAGATTCTTATTATTGATGAGGTATTAGCAGATGCCACAAAAAACCATGATCAGTTGCATTTGATCACCGGCAAATCGCGTATCCTCAACAACCACTTAAAATCTGTGTTTGACCTGTCGAAAGAAATATCCCGGGATCGCGACAAACTCGAAGAATACTTCTCCGAAATGAAATATTCATCATTACAGATGATCGATTCTGCCAATAAAGTGTCAAAAAATGCCACTGAGCAGTCTGCGGCTACCGAATCTACCGCCGCTGCAGTTAATCAATTGACCGTATCACTGGGTGAAATTGTTGAAAAATTTGAACTGGTTAATGATGCTGCTGAGCGCGCCAGCGACTTTGCTCAACGAGGCGCTCAGGACATTAATCAACTCGTAACTGAGTTTGCCGCAGTACAGCGTGAAGTAGATGAAACACAGCAGGCTATTATTATCCTTGGAGAATCCATTGAAAGCGTCTCGACTCTCACCACAGCGATCCAGGGCATTGCTGAACAAACCAATTTGCTGGCATTAAACGCGTCTATAGAAGCCGCTCGGGCTGGCGATATGGGCCGGGGCTTCGCGGTTGTGGCTGACGAAGTGAGAAATCTGGCGGCAGATAGCCGTAAGACCGCAGACACGATAAATTCACATATGGGACAACTGACCAGTCAACGCATTCTCGTTGCAGACAAAATGCAAGCGGTTACGGCACATGCCGAGTCCTGTTTAAATAAAGCGCACAATGCGGCAGAAATGCTTACTCAAATAGATGCCGAATCGGCAAATTCAAAGGCACAAATTATTGAAGTGTCATCAATTACCACGCAGCAAAGCAAAGCCACCGAAGAAATATCAAAGAGCATTGAACGTGTGGTAGAAGGCGCCATAGAAAACGCCAGTATCGCGCAGCAAACGTCGACCGTTGCCGATTATTTGCGCACGCTGTCACTGCGTTAGGAGGCTCTTAATGAATATGGTTATAGCAGTTACACTTGTTATCGTTGTAGTAGTGGTAATAAAACTTAAATTAGTAAAAAACAAGCGGAGCAAGCTATTTAAACAAACCCTGTTTTTGCTTGGTTTAATTAAACATATCATTGGACTGAGCCAAAAACACCGAGGATTGATAGCCACTTACTTGCAAGGTAATCAGTCAGTAGCGGGCGATATTCACGTATTACGAGGCAAAATACTCAGTGCCACAAAAGAAGCCCGGCAAAGCTATATACTCAACGCCGAAGGCCGCTGGCAAAGTTATGTTGATCATTGGCAACGTCTAGAATCAACCAGCATGACACTCTCTCTAGCCGACAGTTTTAACCAACATACCAGCCTTATCGAAACCTTGCTGTACCTGCTACAGGATATTGCAGAACACCTTGAGTTTGCTGATGATCAACAAAAGCTGGCCGGTTCGCACTTTTTATGGAGTGAGTTTCCGCAACTTGTAGAATACATTGGCCAGGCCCGGGCCGTTGGGGTTGCCACAGCAACGAAACAACAGTCAACACAGATTGACAAGGTGAAACTCGGCTACTTATGCAACAAAATCGAGACCATGGCCAACGCCGTCTTTAATAAAATGAGCAGCCGGGCACAAGCATTTAAAGGCGATGAAATCACCCAGGCAAAACGTGCCTGCGAACATCTCGTCGAAATCATTAACGAGCAGTTAATTGTGCCTGATACCGTAACCCTCGCCGGACCGGACTATTTTGCATTAGCGAGTCAAACCATGGAGCAGTGTAATCATATTCTGGACAACGAAATGAATAAACTGACGGCAGATTACGTGTAACCATGCCGTCCGGTTTCACAATTCAGGCTGCTTAACTGCTCAACGTTAACGCGTATAATCGTGCCTGAGATCACCTGCAGACACGCATATCAAACCCGCGACAGCAGTACAGAATAAATCCTATTCAGGCGCGTCAGGATATTTTACACATTTGTTACACCAAAAAACCAATTCACTCCAGACGACTGTATTTATTAATTTTTTCTGCCATGGCCCATATCTTGCTGAAATACTAATTAATGCTATACCCATGTTGAAAGCTGTATTTTAGATAAACTTAATAATCCAAGGATATGTGGTATGAAATTGTTTAAAACGCTACCGATTCTGGCTCTCGCCGGAGCTGCAACCTTTGCAAATGCCGGTTTAGTGGTCACGCAAACGAATGATGCCAACGCATTAGTCAATTCGTTAAATAATGGCCTGGCCACTACTGGTGAGAGCACTATCGGTGCCTCCGATGCCTTCGGTACCTTTACCGGTGGCCTGAGTGCGGGTCTTGGCTTTGACGCCGGTATTATGTTATCAACAGGTAACGTCACCGCTGCAGTTGGCCCTAACACTGAAAGTGCTACAGGATCTGACTTTACCGGCGGCGGTGACAGCTACCTTGATAGCATGGTTCCGAATTACTCAACGTATGATGCCGCTATTTTGAAATTCAGCTTTACCTCCACCACAGGCAGCATGTTTTTTAACTACATCTTCGCTTCAGAAGAATATCCTGAGTTTGTTGGCCAGGGTTATAATGACGTATTCGCGTTCCTGGTTGATGGCGTTAATGTCGCCAATGTTCCGGGTACATCAACGGTTGTTGGTGTGGATACGGTTAACGCTAATGTCAACTCAACTTATTATAACGACAATAGTCCATCAGCTCCGTCCTATGATATTGCGTTTGATGGCTTTACTGACGTATTCACTGCCGGAATATCGGGTCTGACTATTGGACAGACTTACGAAATCGAAATGAAAATTGCCGATGTTGGTGATGGTATTCTTGACTCTGCAGTATTTATTGAGTCTGCAAGTTTTAGTGACATAAACCCTAACGAAGTACCTGAGCCTGCGCCATTGGCTCTTATGTTGACAGGTATTGCAGGGTTACTATTTGCTCGCCGACGCAAAGATTAAACATAACTAAGCCCTTATCTGAGGGCACCGCTGTTGTATTGCTACCTCAGCCTCATCCCCCCAAATGTTGTAAGCGCCTGAACTACAGGCGCTTTTTTTATCTTCTATTTACTCCAGTAGCACACCGTCAACGCCACCACGGGTTTAACACGAACAACAAGTGGCCACCTGGCAGCAATAACAAAAACCATTGTTAAAGACTATAGTTACTAACAGGCTATCACCCGTTTTAAGTTCAAACCGGTTAACACTTAGTTGCAAAGGAAGTCTGTTTTGGGCACTTCTGTTTTAAACAATATGTGGCGTAGTATTTTACCAGCGCAGGGAGTTGTTTTATTGGCGTTAAGTGGAGTCTGCAGTGCTAAGAGTGTAGTGCCCTACTTAAATGTCATCACTGATAGTTCCCTGGTACTTAATGGCGGCGTAAACCGGTCATTCACTAACCGTTTCCTTATCGATAGCGGTATCGCATACACCAATGATACACATACCTTATTTGCCAGTGTACAGTGGCAACAAGGCTCTGACGGCAGTAAGGCAGTTGGGGATATTCAGGTGTATTCAAACATAGATGCACAAAATTTTAGCCGCATTTACGAAGCCTACTACCGCTACGACGCAGATAACTGGTATCTGGTATTGGGTAGAACAGATGCAAACTCAACGTTTGCAGCGCCAGAGCATGCTACGGAGTTTATTAACTCCTCCATGGGGTTTAGTCCTACCATTTTTGCTTTACCAACCTACCCTACACCGGCATTTGGTGTGCTGATGGCAAAACAACTTAATGAGAGTTTACGCATGTCTGCCGGTATTTACGACGCCGCTGACAATGATTTTACTGAACAGTTTTATATCGGTGAAATAGCGTACCAACTGGATGAGGATAATCAGATAAAGCTCGGCTACTGGTATGATACAACTGCCGCTGCATCTTTCAATGCAAAACAACTTTACAAAGCAGGACGAGGGCTCTATGCCATTACTGATAGCGAGTTCAATATTGGCTCGCAATCTATTCAGTCGTACCTACAACTAGCCTACAGTGACCCACTGTACAGTGAAATAGAATGGCACCTGGGTATCGGCGCAAATATTCATTCCCCTTTTAACCAAACAAACCATATCGCCGGTGTAGCAGTCACCAGCATAAAGCTCAGCGATTACCTGACGACACAAGCACCGCACGAAACCGCATTCGAAGCGTTCTATAAAGCGCAGCTCACCAGCACAATAGCGGTGAAACCTGATCTGCAATGGATACTCAATCCATCAGGGCGTCGGGATATACATGATGCCCTGGTGTTTACCCTTCGGCTCGAACTTTCATTTAATTAATTTTTGAGTAAGGTAACTTAAAGCAGAATGCGGTTCATCTGGATGATGATGGGATAGTTAACAGAACGAGAAGAATGCTTACCACCCATTTATTGTGGGCAGAGCCAATGTTTTTTTCTGTGAAGTATTAAACAGGAATAAATGGTGCCCGGGGCCGGACTTGAACCGGCACGCTGTTACCAGCGAGGGATTTTAAATCCCTTGTGTCTACCAATTTCACCACCCGGGCTTAGGGTTGCACGTGATGTGCTGGTGCGGGCTTGGTTGCCCTGAAATTACTTAAACAAGTAATGGAGGCGGAACCCGGAGTCGAACCGAGATCCACGGATTTGCAATCCGCTGCATAGCCATTCTGCCATTCCGCCTTAGACTTGCGTTGTGACGTAGGCCGTCTTAAAGCAAACGCAAACCATTCGAAAAATTGGAGCGGGAAACGAGATTCGAACTCGCGACCCCAACCTTGGCAAGGTTGTGCTCTACCAGCTGAGCTATTCCCGCGTCATTTTTTTGCCTGATATGCTGTTTAGCTCGTTACACTTATTACCCTGGAGTAATTACGCTTTAGCGCTGTGTTTCGTTCTAGTCAGTATGTCCTGCTTCGAATGTGGGAGGCATTCTACCTGCCCCAACGAATGTGTCAACTACAAAAAATACCATTCGCCGCTATTTTCACCAAATTTGAATCGTTTGCTCATAAATCGGTCATTTTCCTGACAAAAAGTTACTTTTTAACCGCTGAAAGGTGCGGCCAGGCGGCTCTTGTGTAGCTAATCATCGACCACACCGACAGCCACGTAGCAATGTATAACAAGATATAACCCAGGCTTACCCAGTAAATAGTAACGCCCATAAAGGTTTCCAGGCCCGACAATAAGCCAATCAGGGCTAACATTTGTGCTGTGGTTTTGGCTTTACCAATAAAAGACACCTGCACGGTGTCGCGAACCCCTTGTGAGCCCATCCATTCTCTGAGCGCCGAAACATAAATTTCGCGGATTAACAGTAATATTGCCGGAATCGTGATCCACACCGAATCATAGGAATGGGTAATCATCAGCAGCGCTGCTGCGACTATGAGTTTGTCGGCCACCGGGTCGGCAAATGCGCCAAAAGGCGTCGACTGCTGCAGTTTTCTGGCCAGATAACCATCGAACCAATCTGTGATTGCCGCAAACCAAAAAATAAAGGCGGCGGCCTCGTGCGCCCAGCGCCAGTCAAGAAAATATACGCATACGAAAATGGGAATAAGAACTACCCGGATTAAGGTAATTACATTTGGGATCGTCCACATAAACTACTCGGGGTTATCCTTATTAATGCCTCTATTGTCACACGATACAGTGTATTAAGAAACTGCCAAACCTGGTTCTACTATAAAAGAATTTTTAAGCGTGTAAATGGTCATATATGGTTTCGGCCAATTCATCGCTGATCCCCGGCACACTGGCAATTTCATTTCGGCTGGCACGCTTAAGCCCCTGTAAGCCGCCCATATATTTGAGTAGCGCCTGACGACGTTTAGCGCCAATACCGGGTATAGACTCCAGCGTGCTGGTGTTTTTTACCTTCTGACGGCGGTTACGGTGACCACTGATAGCAAACCGGTGCGACTCATCACGAATATGCTGTATTAAATGCAGCGCCGGGCGATCGGAGCTAAGCGGAATGGTTTCATGGCTATCAGCCAGAATGAGTGTCTCCAAACCGGGTTTACGGGTAGTGCCTTTAGCGACGCCTATCAACAACGGTTTCTTATCGTGAGGCCAGTCGGCAAAAAAGTCCTCAGCCTGGGACAACTGCCCTTTACCACCGTCGATAAACAGAATGTCGGGGATCTTTTCCGCGTCCTGCACATTTTTATACCGCCGTTTCAGTGCCTGGGCCATGGCGGCGTAATCATCACCGGGGGTAATACCGTCGATATTGTAGCGACGGTAATCACTTTTCAGCGGCCCTTCCCGATTAAATACCACACAGGATGCCACGGTTTGCTGGCCAGAGGTATGGCTGATATCAAAGCACTCCATACGCTGGACAGGTGAGTCCCACTCCAATACCGATTCTAAATCGATGTAACGGGCAAACACGGATTTCTGTTGACCATATTGAGCATCGAGGGCGTTTTGCGCATTATTTTGAGCCAACTGCAAATACTGGCGTTTTTCTTCGCGGGCTCCCCGGTAAAAACGCACTTTGTGCCCCGCTTCCTGGTTGAGGAGATCGGCAATTGCGGCCTCATCGGACAAGGCCTGAGGCAATACAATTTGTTTGGGAATAATCTTGTTTCCGGCAAGATAAAACTGCAGTAAAAAGGCTTCGAAGATTTCGCTCTCGGAGGTGGTCGACGGAATCTTCGGGAAAAAGGCCTTACTGCCCAACAACTGACTGTCGCGAATAAACATGACCTGAATGCACGCCATCCCTGCCTTGTAAGCAAAACCAAAGATGTCCATTTCGTCTTGTGTACCCGCTACCCACTGGCGCTCCTGTACTTTACGCAGTGCAGTAATTTGATCGCGATACCGGGCTGCTGCCTCAAAATTCAGTGCCTCGCTGGCCGTTTCCATTTTATCGGCCAGAGAGTTAATGACCTGCTGGTTTTTTCCTTTCAGAAACATGCGCAGCAGTTGTACCTGCTCAGCGTACTCTTCATCGCTGACATAGCCTTCTACACAGGGCGCAGAACAACGCTGCATTTGATATTGTAAACATGGTCTGCTGCGTGCCCGGTAATAGCTGTCTTCACACTGACGCACCGGAAACAGCTTTTGCATAGAGCGCAAGCTTTCCCGCACTGCACCGGCACTGGGATACGGACCAAAATACTCGCCTTTGCGTTTTTGCGGACCACGGTGAAAATCCAGTCGCGGGTGCTCGTGGGCCGATAAAAAGATAAACGGGTAAGACTTATCGTCGCGCAACAGCACGTTATAACGCGGACGATATTTTTTAATAAAGTTGTTTTCGAGCAGAAAGGCTTCGGTTTCGCTATTTACAACGGTGACATCCATGCTGGCAATCTGACTAACCAGCGCCCGGGTTTTGGGGCTATCAACCTGTTGCTTAAAATAGCTCGACACCCGGTTTTTTAGATTTTTAGCCTTGCCGACATAAATCACTTCTTCAGCCGAGTTATACATACGGTATACACCCGGCTGATGAGTTAACGACTTCAAAAATGCGGCAGAATCAAATTCAGTCATTCAGACCAATCAGTTACTAAGACAGTTCAATGAGTTTGTGGCGCAATGCCAAATGCGTAAGTTCTACGTCGGTACTAATCTCGAGTTTGTCAAACAAGCGGTAGCGATAAGTGTTTACCGTTTTTGCTGCAATGTGCAGTTGCTGGGCAATATCAGGCACTTTTTGACCCCGGGTAATGCGGATCGCAATATCCAGTTCCCGGCCCGACAAGTCAGAAAACGGATTGTCGTTGTCGGGGTTAAGCTTGCTCATTGCAATCCGTTGCGCGATTTCAGGGCTTAAGTACTTTTGCCCGGCGGCGACTTTATAAATGGCATTGATCATTTCCTGCGGTTCAGCGTCTTTGGTTAAAAACCCGAACGCGCCGGCCTGGATAACCTGTGAAGGTATAGGATCTTCTTTTTGCATCGACAAACCAATGACTTTGGTATTCTCGCCTATGCGCAAAATTTGCCGGGTGGCTTCAAGGCCCCCGATACCTGGCATATTTAAATCCATCAGTACGACATCAGGCGCCAGTTTCCGACAGTTTTTTACCGCCGTTTCACCGTCTTTCGCTTCGCATACTACTTTGAAGTCGGCAACGTCTTCAAGAATGCGTCTGATCCCCGTTCTCACCAGGTCATGATCATCTACAAGCGCTATCTTGATCATGGCTTACTCACTTTGGCTGTTATACTCATTATGCTTATGAAAGTGTCCAATCCCCTGCTCGTCTTAAAAAGTACCAAGCCTACTGCACTGTTTCCTGTGCTGCGACTGGCCATAATAATCAATATTTAGCGTAAAGGTAAGTGTTAATCTGTATTTGCTTAATCGGTTAGGTATGAGCGTTAAAGCGACCGGCAAAATGTAAACAAAAATCACGCACATATCACGCAAATATAAAGTAAAAACAAACGCGATATTCGCGTAATGAATCAACTCAGCTACACTATAGTGCTTGAAGGTCGCATATTTTTAGGTCAACACAAAACAACATTGCGAGTACTTTATATTTGCAACAACAAACAGGTTTGCGTCGTTCTGACCGGCCAATAGTGTGTACCGTGGTCAGACGAAAACAGCTTATACTACTGTTACTTAGGTTAAAGAATAGTATCGTATCAGGATAGCCGATGAAGAATGCACCACAATTGCCGGATGAAAATGAACGAATAAAAACCCTGCAAAGTTTAAATGTGTTAGATACGCCGCCGGAAGAGCGGTTTGACCGAATTACCAGGCTGGCAGCCAAGGTGTTTCAGGTGCCAATTGCCCTGGTATCACTGATTGATTCTGAGCGGCAATGGTTTAAGTCTTCTCAGGGATTAAATGCGTGTGAAACCGGACGCGATATTTCGTTCTGCGGCCATGCTATAGAACACGACGATATTTTCGTCATCGAAAACGCCACCGAAGATTTTCGTTTTTTTGATAACCCACTGGTAACGGGCGAGCCCCACATTCGCTTTTATGCTGGCTGCCCCCTTGTGCATCCAAATGGCCAGCGGCTGGGAACCTTGTGTCTGATAGACCAAAAACCCCGAACCTTAACTGCAACCTTACGCAAAACACTCAATGATCTGGCTGCCGTTGCCCAGCTGGAGTTAGTTGAGCAGCAGACAAACCAACTCGACAGTGAAACGGGCTTACAAAATAAACAAGGATTCATCGACATTGGAAAGTTGATTTTGCCTGCCTGCGAGGAATTAAAACTGCCCGTATCAATCGCACTTTTGCAAATAAACGGCCTCGAAACTAACACGCCCCCGGCGCAATACAAGTCTGTTCTGAGCAATCTTATTGGCGCGTTTAACCAGGAATTTCGCAGTTCAGATCTGGTCGGCCGGTATAACCACAATACGTTTTGCGCACTGGTCACTAATGCAGGTGAAGAGAGCACGGCAATAAAGGCGGCTAATGTGAAAACCTTAATTAATGAGAAGTTACGTAATGCTTCACTGATTGAAGGACTTAGTGTAAACACAGCGGTTGTAGAGAAACAGCAGAAAGTAACCCTGGAGCACTTGATAAGTGTCGCATTTAAGCAGCTCAACGAACAGCCCTAGCTGAGTTTTTTGATGAGTATTGCGGCGTTACTGGCGACTAATTTTTCACCCCGGACAGTGGTTTAGCGAACCAAAGTCAATTGAGAGTTATATGGATTTAAATCATTTAAAAACCTATCACAACATTGTCTCAGACCAATTGACTTCCTTTGATAAAAAAGTAAAGCAGTTGCTGTCGCTTGGACTGCAGGTGTTAAACGCTGAAGTGGGCGTGGTAAGCAGAGTGGTAAACGACTTTTACACCATCGTTTTTGTCTCACCGAACGCTTACAAGTTGCAAGCCGGAACACGACTCGACGTGGCAAACACGCTTTGCACATTCACCTTAAAAAATAATGATATCACTTACCTGACGGCAGCAGATGCACCAAGCGATATTAACCACTTTAATATTACCAGCCTGAAACCAGAAACCTACATAGGCGCCCCTATTTATAACGGTCAGGAAACCTACGGCACCATTAATTTTATTTCATCTACCCCCCGCACAACGCCCTTTAACGATGACGACATTGAAATCATCACGCTCATCGCGCGCTGGATAGGCGCAGAACTGCAACGTAATCGAACCTATCAAATCCTGTACAGCAAAAACCAGTTGTTAGAGCGCTTAGAAGAAGTCGCCAAAATTGGCACCTGGGAGTTAGATCTGGTTAGCGAAGAGTTAAAGTGGAGCAGATACACAAAGGTAATACACGAAGTGCCGGCCAATTACCTACCGCAACTGGCCATGGCCATTAATTATTACAAGCAGGGTAAAAGTCAGAAAACCATTATCGCCGCGATCGAGCAGGCAAAGGCCGGCGGTAAACCTTTCAGCGTCGAAGCTCAGCTGATTACGGCCAAAAACAATACTATCTGGGTAGCGGCAAAAGGTCAGGCCGATTTTATAGACGGCCAGTGCGTGCGACTATTTGGTACTATTCAGGATGTCACAGAGTCTGTTGCGCAGCGTCTGGAGCTGGAAAAACAAAAACAGGCTGCCCAGCATTTACTCGGACAACGAACCAAATTGTTCGCTAAGGTGAGTCATGAACTGCGCACCCCATTAAATGGGGTCATCGGCATGCTTACCGCGGCACTGGATATGGACGATGCTGACGCTCGTAACGAAAAGCTCACCGTTGCCTTACGCTGCGGTGATTTACTGTTAGACATTATCAATGAAGTACTGGACTACTCAAAACTCACCCACGGCGATATGGGGTTAGAACCATCTGAGTTTCAATTAAATCAGATATTTCTCGATCTGGTTTCACTGTACGCGCCCCTGTGTGATACCAAGCCCGTCAAACTTACTCATAAATTGTTAATTGAAGATGACTTATGGGTTCATTTTGATTCCACCCGCCTGCGGCAAATTGTGGCAAACCTGCTCAACAATGCGGTGAAATTTACCGAAACAGGCACGGTCAAATTATGGGTGTCAGCCACACGCGACAATGATATTTGCAAGCTCATCATTAAAGTCGCGGACACCGGTGTCGGCATGTCGTCAGAGACGCTGAACGGTCTTTTTGAGCCATTCTCGCAAGGGCCTAAAGGCACCGCTCAACAATACGGTGGTACTGGTTTGGGCTTGTCTATCGTAAAAGAATTAATCACCTTAATGGAAGGGACCATTGACGTAAAAAGCGATATTGACCGGGGCTCCATGTTTACCGTCAGCCTCAGCGTACCGTTAGCGCAATCCCAACCTCAAACCGAAAATACGACTATTGAAAGCCTTGTCGATGCATCGGCATTAAACATCCTGGTGGTGGATGACAACGAGATAAATCGCTTAGTCATGGACGCGTTATTACAGGAGTTTAACGCCCAGCCAGACTTTGCTGTAGACGGCGAAAACGCCGTGTATAAATGCCGTTCGAAGTCTTATGACGTGATTTTTATGGACTGTTTTATGCCGGTTATGGATGGCTTTGAAGCCACAAGGACCTTAAAAAGTAAGGCGATTGTGGGCAAGCACTGCAAAATTATTGCGTTAACGGCAAACACTTCTGACGCTGACAAGCGAGCCTGTAAAGCAGCCGGCATGGATATGTTTTTGTCGAAACCGGTAAAAATTGAAGCGATACAAAAAGTGCTTGAGCGCATTATATAGCGGCAAAGAAATGGCGTTAAGCTAAGCCAGAGCTTACGGCAATAAAAAACCCGCAACATGTGCGGGTTTTTTAGAATGTGGCGGAGAGTGAGGGATTCGAACCCCCGGAAGGTTTAACCCTTCGTCTGATTTCAAGTCAGGTGCATTCAACCGGACTCTGCCAACTCTCCGTAAGTGCTGCGTATTCTAACGATATTTTTGGCTCTGTAAAGCGTCAAATATAAATTTCTGCCATCTTATCCTGCTAAGTGTCGACCTTTTAACCAAACCGGTTTGAAAGTAGCCATTCGCTTTGGCCAGGACGGTCACGCTATCGATTATTCTCTGTCACAATCTAAAAACTGTAAAAAGAGCAATTTGCAAACTAAAACCCATAATAATCCAGCAACGCTATTTCAACGTAGAGATTGTCATTCTGTGAGCGATATTATAAACCACTAAGGTTATGCGATTCATTGCCTGGTAACGGGTGCTCAGCGCGACAAACCAATATCACAAACGTCTTGGAGAGCATGATGTCAACATTAACACGCCGTCACTTTATACAACTCATGGGAGCGAGTACGTTGATAAGCTCCCCTCTCCTGCGTGCTGCGGTGCCTAAACGCAAAATAGGCGTTGCCTTGTTAGGACTGGGTGGTTACAGCACGGGTTTACTGGCTCCAGCGTTACAATCAACCAAACATTGTGAACTGCGCGGTATTATTACCGGCAGCCCGGAGAAGGTTCCCCAGTGGCAACAAAAATATGGCATTCCCGATACCAATGTCTACTCCTATGCCACCATGGCAGAGATCGCCAACAACCCGGATATTGATGTCATATATGTCGTCACCCCCACTGCAACCCATAAAGATTTCGCCGTGCGCGCGGCAAACACAGGAAAACATGTGTGGTGCGAAAAACCCATGGCGATGAACGAAGCTGAGTGCCAGGCCATTATTAATGCCTGCCGTAAAAATAATGTCATGCTGTCGATTGGCTATCGCATGCAGCACGAACCCAACACTCGGCGACTGGCCGGTTACGCTGCTACCTCACCGTATGGCAAAATCACCGGGCTGGAGAGCTTCGCCGGGTACGGTGGTAATGGTTTACCGCCAGACAACTGGCGCATGCAAAAAGCCATGGGCGGCGGCGCACTCTACGATATGGGTGTCTATGCAATCAATGGTGCCAGGTTTATCACCCGCCGGGAGCCGATTGCTGTAACAGGAGAGGTATTTATGGACCACCCCGCCTTTAACGAGGTCGACAACACAACCTTGTTTACCATGGATTTTGGTGATGGGCTGATGGCCGATTGCGGCACCAGCGTTGTGGAGTCGTTTAACCGTCTCAAAACAACCTGTGAAAACGGCAGTTACCAGCTTAAACCAATGCAGTCCTACTCCGGTGTGGAAGCAACAACCAGCGACGGTCGGCACTTCCCGGCGATAAAAGGGATGCAGCAAACCCTGCAAATGGATAACGATGCACTGGCCATTTTGGGCCGGGGCCCCGCTTTGGTTTCTGCCGAAGACGGCATGCGCGACATTCGTATTGTAAACGCTATACGTAAAGCCGCCGAGACCGGTAAAACCGTAACGCTGTAAAAGCTGCTCAATTAACAGTGCTGGCTTTTGTGTTTGATAGGCAATGCCAGCTATGCCAAAGCAAAAGTCTGCTATATTAGCGCTGGTAAAAGTAATAATTTTTAAGCAATAAAAAACCCGCAACATGTGCGGGTTTTTTAGAATGTGGCGGAGAGTGAGGGATTCATTCGTGCCATCCGTGGCACTCACCCTGCGGGCAGCCTAACGGCTGTGCAAATCGACGTCCTGTCGATTTGTCAAACCCCAAACGGGGGTTCTCACCCTCACAATGAGTCGTAGCATTTTATTTAGCGCAATAAAAAACCCGCAACATGTGCGGGTTTTTAGAATGTGGCGGAGAGTGAGGGATTCGAACCCCCGGAAGGTTTAACCCTTCGTCTGATTTCAAGTCAGGTGCATTCAACCGGACTCTGCCAACTCTCCTTGAGTGATGCGAATCTTAATGAAATTTTTATGACTGTAAAGTGTTAATTTAAAAAAACGGGCCCGGATGACGGAGTTTTAACCAATTCAGCTCATGGATTAACCTGTCCGGGGCTCAAATAAAATATTTCATTGCATTGATAGGCATTAGCTATTGAAAGTTGGAACTAAAACCCATACAAATGCTCTAAGCTATAGCGTATTATAGTGTTGAAACATTTTTGCCTGTCCTATTGGAGGAAACAATGGATAATCGTTCGGTGTATACTAGTGCATCAAGACCTTCGGTATTAGAAACCAATAAAGTTTTACGTAATACTTACATGCTTTTAGGCATGACACTGCTCTTTAGTGCATTGTGTGCTGGTATCACATATGCTATCGTCATTACAAAAATGACCTCATTAGTGATGACGATTGGTGCCTTTATTACTTTATTTGTGGTTCACAAAAAAGCTGATTCAGCGTCTGGTATTTACTGGATTTTCCTGTTTACCGGCTTACTTGGCGGTTCATTAGGACATATGCTCAGCTATTACGTAACAATTCCGGGTGGCCCGAAGTTAATTGCCCAGGCTCTGGGTGGTACAGCGCTAATTTTCTTTGCGTTGTCAGCTTATGTGCTAACGACCAAGAAAGACTTCTCATTTATGGGCGGTTTCTTGTTTGTAGGTATCATGGTGGTTCTGGTTGCAGCCATTGCAAATATCTTCTTTGCAGCGCCGGCAGTTCAGTTAGCCATTAGTGCGGCCATTGTGTTCTTAATGTCTGGTTTTATTTTGTTTGATACCAGTCGCATTATCCACGGCGGCGAAACCAACTACATTCGCGCAACCGTTGGCCTGTACCTGAACATCTACAACCTGTTTGTAGCCCTGCTTCAGTTATTAGGCGTATTCGGTAGCGATGACTAAGTCTTAGTTAGATTATTGAGAAAACACCCCGTAAAGGGGTGTTTTTGTTTTATGCCAAGTATTTCAGTACTCATTACCTGCTCACCCGAGTCACCCGCCCGGTGCATAAACGCGCTCGATTACTGCAAAAGCCTACTTGAGCAAGGCAGTACAATAAACCAGATCTTTTTTTATCAGGCCGGGGTTTACCACGCCAACGGGCTGGTAGACGCTGGCAGCACCAACTTAGATCTCCCTGCAAGGTGGTCAGTGTTTGCCGCTAACTTCGGCGTACCGTTACTGGTGTGTGTGGGTGCCGCCACACAGCGCGGTATTATTGATGCTGCCCAGGCCGGGCAAACCGGCAAAGCCCACCACTCTCTTTTTGCCCCTTTTGAACAAGTCGGTTTGGGCGAATTTTTTACCCGCCTGCACGATGCCAACAAGCTGGTACAATTTTAATGGCGACTATTGCAGTATTACTTACCCAACCGCCCTACGGACAACAGCGCAGCGCCGATGGTATTGAGTTTGCGTTGGCCTCCACCAATTACGGGCATGAATGCCATGTGATTTTTTGTGCTGAAGGGGTTTATCAGCTGTTAAACAATCAGGCACCAGCACAGCAAAAAAATCACTTAAAACAAACCAATGTACTGCCATTTTACGACATTGACCCCATTTACGTGTGTGAGCGTTCGATGGCCAGCCTCAGGATTGCACCAGAGGATCTGGGCGTAAATGATGTTGAGGTATTATCGGCCGACGCCATGCATACGTTAATTAGCCGCTGCGACCATACGGTGACATTTTAATGATCGTATCAATAACCCAATCACATTTAACGCCCTCGCAACTGGCTTTCCTGCAATTGTTAAACAGCGATGATGTCATTCTTTGCCGCGCTGATGGCGTGTATGCCTGTGCCGGGTTAATTCAATCGGAGGTAAGACCGCGATGCCTTGCGTTGCAGGATGACTGTCTCAGCCGTGGCATAACCAGTGCGCAATCAGTTACAATGGCAGAGCTTATTCAATTGCAAGCAACCCATCAGCAATGGATCACACTCTGATATGAGCGACACTTTTCATTTTGAATGGCAAAACCAACGCTTTGCCACTGACAAACTTGGCTATTTATTAGATTACCGCCAATGGCAGCTGGATATGGTGCCCTGTTTAGCCGAGCAAGAAGGCATCGAGCTGACCGAGGCGCACTGGGAAGTGGTGCTATTTGTGCGCGAGTTTTACCTCGAATATGAAACCAGCCCGGCGATCCGGGCGCTGGTAAAAGCCATGGCAGCCAAATACGGGCCCGACAAGGGCAATAGCCGTTACCTGCAACGCCTCTTTCCCAGAGGCCCTGCCAAGCAAGCGACCAAATTAGCCGGTTTGCCCAAGCCCAAAAAATGTTTGTAACACTGTTGTGTTTGCAAGGTATTCAAAAAACGGTAGCAAGTACCTCCGGTTTCAATTCCTCGCTATCGCCTCATTGCCAGTGTATAAACAATCAAAGCGCGCATTGATATGATGGTTACCGTTAGTATAGTTGCAATAAACTGAGTGCTCTGCCCGCTTAAACGGCAGAATAACGGCAAACTGCGTAAACCTTACCCTTTTGGAATATCGATGGTCATCTGTATATTCTGGCTAACCCATTCAGCGCTGGGGTCAGATTCCACACCAATGCCATAGGCAAGGCGGTCGATAGGAAATGACGCCACCAGTCGGCCATCTTGGTTGTTGAGGGTAAACTCCATGGCGTTGCTCTTGCCTCGAAGTGTAAGATTCCCCTTTACAACAAAACCTTGTGCGGTTTTTGTCACACTGGTGCTTGCAAACTTGCCCTGAGGATGGTTTTTTACGTCAAACCAATCACCTTCTGGCAAGGTTTCATCGTAGGTAGCATTACCGGTTTTAGCGCTCGACAAATCGAAACTGGCAGTAATAGCCCCCCCATTGCCGTTGTCAGAAGTACCAGGCAGATTAACCTGTGCCTGCCATTTTTCAAACGTACCCGAAAAACGCATGCCGACGTGCTCAGCACTAAAGTCAACCCGCGCATTGGTGTTATCAACCGCATAGCGGGCCATTACCGGATGAACGTGCAGGCAAACAACCAGCGCCAATAATCCTTTTAATATTTTCACACTTATTTACTCCACCACATACGTGTTATTAATTGAAGACCATGCCTTTTTTTATGCATGATCACTGCTGCAATATGCCCGAGAATCATCATGCCAAGCGCAATGGCAGTAAGCCAGTGAATATTACGCGCCAGGCTTTCAATGGTTTTGTTACGCTCAACGAAAGGAATATGGGGCCACTTGATCCAATCCACAAATACAAATGTGGGCAAACCAAAGGGGCTGGCAGACACCATAAGCCAACCGCTTAACGGCATGACTACAAGGGCTGTATAGAGCCCTATGTGGCCAAGCTTAGCGAGTTTTTGTTCGTGCGCTGACAGCATTGCAGGTAATGGCGGTTGCTCGCTGAATAGCCGCACAACAATGCGCAGCACAATTGCCCAGAGCATGATTACCCCGCTAGCCTTATGAATTTGAAAAAGCTGATATTGATCGGCCTTTGGCATGTCTATATTTACCATAGCAATACCGCTGGCGAGCATAAACAGTATGCCCAGCGCAATTAGCCAGTGCAGAACAATACTAATGCTGTGATATCGGGTGGTTGGATACATTTAGCTGTGTACTCGCTTTATCATCATTATACTCTCACTGGCTGATTACTCAGTTTTAACAAACTCAGCTTCAATCATAACCGTTACGCTATCGCCTATAAACGGAATATATTTTGTCATGCCCCAACGCGAACGCTCAATAACCGTGGACGCTGAAAACCCCATAGTAGGCTTGCGGGTGAACGGCTGCAACTGCATCGCGCCATTTAGCGTTACATCCAGTGAAACCGGCAGCGTGTTACCCAAAAACGTCAGATCACCCGTCATTATGGCGGTGTTCTCCCCGGTAATTGCTATATTAGTGGATACAAAATCGATGCTAGGGAACGCGCCTGCATTAAACCAGCCATCGTCGGTTGCTAACACATGATTAAAGTCTTCTTCGTCCGCGTTGGGGTAAGCGGTTTGGATGGAACGAGGGTCAATCGACACTTGCACTTCACTGTTTGCCAGATTACCCGGATCAAAATCAATCGCACCATCAAACGAAGCAAAACGCGCAACATAATCTGACAAGCCAAAGTGGGAGACTTTCCACACGACACTGGCATGGGTCAAGTCGAGTTTATAGTGGCCTTCTGGCATCTCACTGTACTGACTTTTGGCAAACACCCATGACACACAACTGAGCAGTGAAAAGCTAACCACAACAGTTAATATTTTTACGATTTTCATTCTGTTATTCCCTGTTAATAAGGCCTGGTTCAAAACAGTCAACGCTGTATAAACTGGCACACTGGCACTCGCCGGAGGCGCTGCCTGAAAAGTTCGTCATAAAAGCATTTTAGTCTTTGCCATTCCCTTTGATAAAGCGCCCTTTGACTTGAGCGTTAAAATAGAGCCCCCTGCTCTGCCTATTAGCGTTTACATGACCGTCGCGCGATTAATCCGCTTTCAGTTAAACCCATATTGGGATACCAAAGATCAACAAGCTACAAAATTTGTACACTGCTGCTCAACAACGTAGTTCATTTACCTATCACATTTATGAGCAAAATGCTTTTTATTGCACTCTCAGCAGCCTGCGTATAATCTGAGAAAAAAGCCTTAATAATTGCCTTATTTAACAGCGCAATTCAAAATACATAATGGGTACCCTACCGGTGATTACGCACATAAAAGTGGCTATTACGCTGTTAGTTTTACTACTTTGTGGTTGTCAGACAACATCTGAACCTATCGCCCCTGAGTTAATGCATGTCAGGCTGCCAGAATATCCCCCGGAGATATTTACCGAAAAAAACGTCATACAACCCGATGACGTGTTTGCTCTGTCAAACGATCAACGCCTCGAGTTTCTCAATTACTTTCATGACGCAAAAAATCAGCACATACCCGCACATATGCGCTTATATGAGTACCTTTCTGCGCTCACAGAGGGTTTTACCTATAAAGGCAGCACTTACACAGCAACCCAGGCTTATGCCTTCCAGCAGGGAAATTGTTTGTCCCTGGCCATTTTGACCACCGCATTAGCGCAAGCAGCGGGCATCGAGGTAAGTTACCAGAGGGTCAACAGCGCCCCGGTTTACTTCAAACATGATAATGTCATGAGCATCGGCTCTCACGTACGTACCTTTGTCTACGATCCGGATTTTACGCCCAAGCCCAATATGATTGTGATTCAAAAGCCTCGCATGGTAATTGACTATTTCCCTTCCACCGCCAGTACCAAAGGTAAAACTGTATCTGCGCAGGACTTTCTTGCTCTGTATTATCAAAACATGGCGGCCGAAGCCATTGTCGGTGACGATCTCGACCTCGCTCATGCTTATATCAAACAAGGCCTGCAAGTGTCGCCTTTACATCCAGAGTCACTCAATACCCTTGCCGTAATTCTTATCAAAAAATCTCAGCCCAAAATCGCTGGGGAAATTTATGCCTACCTTTACCAAACAGGTATCGGTACTGTGACTACCCTGAGTAATTTTGCCTTATTAAAAGAACGCGCCGGTGATCTGAAAGGCGCAAAGGCTCTGCTTGCCGAAGTGGATAAAATTGAAGATGATAACCCTTACGAATGGTTAGATACCGCTGATCGACAGTTACGCAAGCAACATCTGGCAATTGCCCTCAAATACTACAAAAAAGCAATTGAAGTAGCCCCCTATCTGGCTGAGGGGTACTTTGGCGTGGCCAATGTTTTGTATCGTAAAGGCAAATTTGAACAAGCGTTGCAATACTTAACACAAGCGAAAGACATGGCGTATATACCCGAAGACGAAATGCGTTACAGCGCAAAAATCGTGTCTCTGAAAACTTCTCTTCACTAATGCCAGTGCTTGACTAACACTACACTCCATAACATCACGTACGTCGATACGCCCTCACATACGCCGTCTCGATAGTGCAAGTTGAACCGCCAGACCAACACGGACTTAGAATCGCTTAAACTTATGGTTCTATTGCTAGCCGGTGGGCTCGAGACGGTTCTTAACGCTTCAACAATATCATCGGCCGCGGCCGCAACTGTATATATTTTATACTTATTATTTCTCAGAAGTTTTAAAACTCTACTATACTCAAAAATCAGATATGTACTGAGCAAAATAGGCATCGCATTATGGCAACCAGCAAAGAAAGCAGCAAGCAAGTGAGCTCAACCGCAAGGACGAGTAAGGTTGCTACCGACACTCAGGCCAGTGACGACTTTGATTTGATCCCGAGAAATCTCAAACAAACCAAAAAACCGGTGACGATAGACTGCGAGCACACGCAGTATTTTACCGAAAAAGACGTCAATAAAATTTTACGCAATTTAGATCAACTCAAAAACACTATCTATCCAGACCATATAGCCAGCGAAGACGATAAAAAACCCTCACCTAATTTTCCATCTGTGTGCTTAATAGGATTAGGACGTTGTGGCTCAAATATCGCGTTGGATGTTGCTTCCCTTGTTCATGATGCCCGTGATTATTATCTTGATCAGTATCAGCACGATCTATCGAAAATGAAAGAAGCTGAAAGTAAATCACTGAAGTGGCTGCAGCGTAGTATTCGCTTAAAAGCTGAAAAAACCTTCCGCCCGGTGTTTTTGATTGAACCGCTGGTTATGCTGGGTGATTTAGATAAAGACATAGAGGGGCGCATTCGCTTTTCGTCGAAAGGTACGCAAAACGACTTTCTGAAAACCTACAATAAGTTACGCATAATGGACTTGTCAGAGGTTCATGCCGGGGGTGCGGGTAACGCGCCTATTCTGGGTCAGTACCTGGCTAAAATAATACTCAACAAGCAAACCGAAGACTTTAATAATGCCGAATGGAAAGCCATTCATTCGTATTTGATTGATTCCTGTGGGATCAAGGCGAACCAGTCACGCCTGTATTTTTATATTTTTAGTGCCGGTGGTGGTACCGGTTCGGGTATGGCGTCTGAATTTGGCCTTGCTCAGCAGTATGCTTATTTGCGTAAAACCTTTGATACCAAGGTGTACAAGGAGTCGAACTCACAACGCCAGGGCTTTGTGTTTGAGCCTATCTTTACCAGCGGCATTTGCATTCTGCCGAATATCTCTGACCATACCGAAATGTCTGAAGCTCTGCATATTAATGCCGGGCGTTTACTGTGCAAATACCTGGCCGAGGAGTGGTGTTTTTCTTACGATATGAACAACGATACATCGCAGGAATCCACCCAGCAAAGATTGCGCCCCTGGAACGCCATGATGCTGATTTCCAATGACATTATGCGTTACGCTGAGCAAAGCGATGCCAACAGTGATATGCGCTACATTGACGTAAACTCAATGGAAAAGCATGCCAATCAGTATATCAGCCAGCAAATTTTTAATATTTTAACTGCTCAGTCGGTGACCACCGATTACGATCAGGATTACTTCAGACGCGCCGGCATTGATATTGGCGAAACGATTCGACTGGACGCCAATGATCTCTTTATGAGCCTTGCCGGGCCGGTTGCCATTGCTTATGGTGAATCGGTAGTCGAAGATACTGACGGTCTGCAAATCAGAACAGAAAAGAAAAAAGCGTTAGATATTGATAATTTATTCTTCCGCTCAATAGATCTGCCTCACTTTAATAAGCAAACCCAGGCAATTGAAGGCATAAGCCTGTTACCTATCGAGGCAGAGGCTTATAAAGCTGAACTGAAAAAGTATCAGGAGTCGGGCTATGTGTCAGACAATTTAAAAGAGCTACACTTCTTTAAGAACTGCTCGTCGGTGGTATCGATAGTCTCGTTGCCCAAAGATTACAAGTTGTCTTATATTGATTTAAATAAGCTAAAAACCCATTTAAACAATCTGTTCCCTAATACCACGCTTAAACGTTACGCTTTGGTGATTGGTGCTTCTGCCAACCTCTCGATGACCACGCTGATCGCAAAAAGCCCCTGTTTGAGCGATGATTTCCTCACCTTGCTGGTTTCCTACATTAAACGCTGCTTTGCCAAAGACAGCTGCCGTTTTGATGAGTCACTCGATACAGCAATCGTTGACTTTATTAAGGCCCCGGAATTTGATACCTCTAAGTTAGATGACATGCTGGAGGAGTTTGAAAATCCGGCGAAAATACTCGACACAAACTGGTACGCAATAAAACCCATGTACGAGAAAAAGTATCGTGAGCTGATTAACCAGCCTGACAATTTCACTTCAATTAATGATATCCGTTTGTCCGTGGACTGCGTCAAACAAGCGATACATTATTTGCGCGAAATCTATCGTCACCGGATTAGCAAGACACGGGTTATTTCATTGAGCGGCGCGAAAAAGCCCACTGAGAACAAAACCGCCGGGAGCAGCGATAACAACGTGTCAGAGTAAATGGCAACTAAGGCCTTAAACAGGGCTGTTTTACCATTAAAAAAGCCGCTAAAAGCGGCTTTTTGCAAATATTGGAGATCATCAGGCGGCAGGTTAGTCGATAACCGTAATACCGCCCATGTAACTGACTAGTGCCTCAGGTACTTTTACCGTGCCGTCGGCTTGCTGATAATTTTCTAAAATGGCAACCATTGTGCGCCCTACCGCTAAGCCCGAACCGTTGAGAGTATGCAGCAGCTCTGGCTTGTTAGTTTCAGGGTTGCGGTATCTGGCCTGCATACGACGGGCCTGAAAATCAAGCATATTCGAGCAGGAAGAAATCTCACGATAGGTATTTTGTGCCGGTAGCCACACTTCCAAATCATAAGTTTTGCACGAGCCAAAGCCCATATCACCGGTACACAGCAATACTTTGCGGTAAGCCAAACCAAGCTTTTGCAGAATCACTTCGGCATGCCCGGTGAGCTCTTCCAGGGCATCAAAACTGTCTTCGGGTTTTACCAATTGCACCATTTCGACTTTATCAAACTGGTGCTGGCGAATAAGACCACGGGTATCCCGGCCATAACTGCCAGCCTCACTCCGAAAACACGGCGTGTGAGCAGTCATCTTAATGGGTAATTCTTTGGCCGCAAAAATTTCATCGCGGGCCAGGTTAGTCAGTGGCACTTCAGCCGTTGGGATCAGCGACAACCCCTGTCCCTCTTCCGTTGCAGGTTGAGTATGGAATAAGTCCTCACCAAACTTCGGCAGTTGTCCGGTGCCCAACAGGCTGTCGGCATTCACCAGATAGGGCACATACATTTCGGTATACCCGTGCTCTGCGGTATGCACGTCTAACATAAACTGCGCCAGGGCACGGTGTAAACGGGCAAACTTGTCACGCATAACCACAAAACGGCTGCCGGTAATCTTTACCGAAGCTTCAAAGTCGATACCTTTATTGAGGTTTTCAGCAATATCCACGTGATCTTTAACTTCAAAATCGAAGTTGGGGATTTCGCCCCACTTACTGATTTCAACGTTTTCACTTTCGTCTTTGCCAGCCGGTACACTGTCGTGCGGCAGGTTCGGAATTTCCAGCATTAACGCATTCACTTCAGCGAGTATTTCTGCCAGTTCGGCCTTGGCGCTATCGAGCTGTTCGCCCAGTGACGATACTTCGGCTAACAGTGGCGCAATATCCTGGCCCTGACTTTTTGCTTTACCAATGGATTTACTTCGCGTGTTGCGCTCGTTTTGCAAATCTTGGGTTTTGATTTGTAATGCTTTTCGTTTTTCTTCTAATGCATTAAAAGCCGCGACATCCAGACTAAAACCGCGGCTAGCCAGCCGCTCAGCGGTAACGTCAATGTCGCTTCGCAAACACTTTGGATCTAACATGTTCTTTTCTTTATCCTTTGGTTAATTCCACCGCCAGCCATGCTGCAAGCAGGCAAGCACACACATTCAATAACATATTGGCCAACGCTTTTATCCATAACCCGTTCTCAAGTAAAGTGAGGGTCTCTATGGTAAAGGTTGAAAACGTCGTGAAGGCACCTAACAGGCCAACACCAATTAATGCCCTGTAGGGTTGCTCAGCCAGTTCGCCGCGCTCGATAAAGCCATACAGAGTTGCTAATAAAAACGAGCCAATAACATTGACCGCAAGTGTACCAAAGGGCAGCGCTTTTCCAAACAACGAATCAATCATCGTGGTGCAGAAATACCGTAAGCAGGCACCAACAGCTCCGCCTGTGGCAATAAATAAATAAAGCGATAGGGTTGTGTGTGTCATTAGCCGTTCCGTTTTTGTTGGCTCTGTGCGTTTAAGTTATCCAGATAATCCCGTTTTGCTTTGAGCTGTTTTTCCAGACCGCGTTCTGTAGGTACATAATAGCGCGTGTCGCTAAGTTCAGGCGGTAGATAGCATTCACCCGCCGCAAAAGCATTGGGTTCGTTGTGCGCATAGCGATATTCCTCACCATGCCCCATCTCTTTTAACAGTTTAGTGGGAGCATTGCGTAAATGCACCGGCACCGGGTAATCAGGTTTGTCTTTCGCGTCTTGCCTGGCCTGACTAAAGGCCATGTATACCGCGTTACTTTTGGCTGCCAGGGCACAATATACCGCGGCCTGTGCAATAGCTCGCTCGCCCTCGGCGGGCCCTACCCGATGATACACATCCCAGGCATTAACACATAGCTGCATGGCTCTGGGATCGGCATTACCGATATCTTCTGACACAATCGCTAACAGCCGCCGTGCGACATACAGCGCATCGCCGCCGCCATTAAGAATTCGCGCATACCAATAGAGCGCCGCATCGGGATCTGAGCCACGTACCGATTTATGAAACGCCGAAATTAAATCGTAAAAGGTGTCGCCTTGCTTATCATAGCTGGCCACCTTTTCGCCCACCGCCTGCTCAATGTCACTCAGTACAATCTGGTTGCTGTTAGTAAAGTCGCTGGCCAGTTCTAAATAAGTTAACAAGCGGCGTCCGTCACCACCGGACAAACCAATTAAGGCTTGCCTGGCATCCTCAGCCAGGCTCAGATTACGCTCTCCCAGGCCTCGCTCCGTTTCGGTCAGAGCACGATTGAGTAAGGCATCCAGGGCGTCGTCACCGATGGCCTTTAGCACATATACCCGCACCCGCGACAACAGTGCATTGTTGAGTTCAAATGAGGGGTTTTCTGTGGTCGCGCCAACAAATGTCACCACCCCTGACTCAACAAAGGGTAAAAAGGCGTCTTGCTGAGATTTATTAAAGCGATGCACTTCATCAACAAACAGCAGTGTACGCTCGCCCATGGATTGGTTTTGTTCGGCTTGCTCCATGGCCGCGCGGATGTCTTTTACGCCCGATGTCACCGCCGATAATTTAATGACCTGCGCATGGGTGTAGGTAGCGATTAACTCCGCCATGGTGGTTTTGCCGGTTCCTGGCGGCCCCCACAATACCATCGAATGGCACTGGCCGGACTCGAGCATTTTGCGCAGCGGTTTACCGGCCCCGACCAGGTGTTCCTGGCCAACATATTCATCAAGATTCGCCGGTCGCATACGGGCTGCCAGCGGCGCATAGGTCTGCTGACTAAACAAACTCATGAGCGCTGATCGTCGACCATAAACCCTTCAGGCACGTTGGCCCGAAATGTGTCGCTACTAATCGTCTGATTAAATTGACGCTGACTAAACTCAATGACACTCTGCTGGCCCTGACTATCGAGCATAACAAGGGATGCAAGGCCGCCGTCGGCAAAGGCCAGCGTCAGGGCTTTGATCTGTCCGCTGTCAGCCAGCGCACTTACCTTAAAGGTTTTATCATCGAGTTGTTCAATACTGTACTGCTGCCATACCTTTTCATCGTTGCTGGTCAGCAACACCATGGGGTTGTTTTCCACAGCCTGCTGTTGTGACATCACTGTCACCTGTTCAACCCAGTAATCGATATGCCATACCGATTCACCGTCAGCAATGAGTACGGTTTCATCCGGCTGTTGGGTTTCCCAGCGTAGTTGATTAGGACGGGCCATCATAATGGTGCCACTGGCCTGATGGACGGTTTCGCCCTGTTCATCGATGACTTGCTGGCTAAAGCCAGCCTGAAAAGACTCCAGCGACGACAAACGGGTCTTAAGCGTACCGGCATCATCAGCCATAGCATTGCCTGAAATACAGACTAATAAGATGCCTAAACGGCCAGTCAAACGCTTTAATTGGGTAATCATACTGCTTCCTGTTTTAATCTCTGGGCGGTGCTGGCGCGAGCACTTCGCGGTTACCATTGTGGCCCGCCGGGGTGACGACTCCACTGGCTTCCATCTGCTCAACTAAACGGGCAGCCCGGTTATAGCCGATACGGAATTTTCGCTGCACACCCGACACTGAGGCGCGGCGCGATTCAGTCACAAAGGCCACGGCCTCGTCGTAGAAGGCGTCAACTTCCTGATCGCCCCCTTCAGGCTGTTCACCTGGTAATAAGACCTCTGCCGAGGATTCCGGGTTCAGTATTTCGTCGATATATTCAGGCTCTCCACGCTTTTTCCAGTCTGCCACGACCGCATGAACCTCGTGATCGTCAACAAAGGCGCCGTGAACACGAGTCGGTACCGGACTACCCGGCGGCAAGTAAAGCATATCCCCCATACCCAGCAAGGTTTCGGCACCCTGTTGATCTAATATGGTACGCGAATCAATTTTGCTCGATACCTGAAAGGCTATACGGGTAGGAATGTTAGCTTTAATCAAACCGGTGATAACATCCACCGATGGCCGCTGAGTGGCCAACACTAAATGGATCCCTGCGGCCCGTGCTTTTTGCGCAATACGGGCAATCAGTTCTTCAACTTTCTTGCCTACAATCATGATCATGTCGGCAAACTCATCAACCACCACCACAATCGACGGCAGCTTCTCAAGATCAGGCGCTTCTTCCAACATGCTTTCTTCGGCCCGCCAGAGTGGATCTTTCAGTGGTTCGCCGTCTGCAATGGCCTGTTTAACCTTCGCGTTATAACCTTTTAAGTTACGTACCCCAACGGCTGACATTAGTTTATAGCGACGTTCCATTTCGCCCACACACCATCTGAGTGCGTTAGCGGCCTCTTTCATATCAGTCACTACCTCGGCCAGCAAATGGGGAATGCCTTCGTACACCGATAACTCGAGCATTTTGGGGTCGATCATGATCATCCGCACGTCTTCCGGGGTCGACTTGTACAGCAAACTGAGGATCATCACATTGACCCCTACCGATTTACCCGAGCCTGTCGTCCCGGCAACCAGCAAGTGCGGCATTTTAGCCAAATCAACCACCACCGGATCGCCGCTTATATCGGCGCCCAGGACCATGGTTAACGGTGAGCTACTTGACTGAAACGCTTCGCAGCCAATGACTTCAATCATTCTCACCATTTCACGGTGTTTATTGGGGAGTTCCAGCCCAATCACCGATTTGCCCGGAATAATTTCGACAACACGCACTGAGGTTGCCGACATTTCGCGGGCTAAATCTTTTGATAAACTGGTGATTTTGCTTACTTTAACGCCAGGGGCCAAATCAATTTCAAAGCGTGTAATAACCGGACCCGGATAAACCCCCACCACCGATGCATCGATATTAAAATTAGCCAGTTTGTCTTCAACCAGACGCGACACCATATCCAGCTCTTCCTGGGAAATGGGGTTTTCTTTTTTATTTGCACGGTCAAGTAAGTCAAACGACGGCATCGCGCCAATATCCTCGTCATCACCCTGTATGTCACTCTTAGGTGGGCGAATTGACTTAGCACCGCGGGCAATGGGCTGAGGCGCGGCCATTGGCTGGGCGTTCGGACTTTTCGGTGGTGCTGGCGGTGCAGACTCGCTATGCCCTACCCCACCGTCGTGATCATCAATATCATCGACATTAAATGGCGGTAAATCGTCGTGTTCGTCGGCGATCGAAAACACATCGTCCGGAATGGTAAATGTCGGTTCGCTGCGTTCATTGACACTGTTTGCGGTGCGCTGTTCAGCCGTTTTGCTGTGCACAGGTGGGTTGTTTTCTGCCGGGGGCTCCGCACGCATGCTGGTTATATTTACTTCTCCGTCCTGCTTGCTCTGCGCTGTCATTTTGTTGGGTAATGACAAGGAAACCGGCACATTGAGCGACAACAGTTTCTGTGGCGCCGACACTGATTTGCGCCCAAGCCACAGCGTCCCCTCACCGAGCTTGTCGATAATCAACAGCCAGGAGATCCCCGTCATCAGGGTGAATCCCACGCAGCAAAAGCTCAACAGCAACAATACGGTGCCGGCGACATTAAAATAAGGCACTAATGCTGAGCTAATCACATCACCGACTAAGCCGCCGGCACTAAAACTGAACAGATCATCAAAGTTAATGCTCGAAATACCGGTTAAACCCAGCGCTATCAGCAAGGCACCAATAACCCGCAGCCCAATCGCCAAATAATCAAGCTCGCGCCATGTTTTAACATTGTGAAAAAAGAACCAGCCTACAAAGGCACTGCAAAATGGCGTCGCATAGGCTAAATAACCAAAGGTGAAAAAAAGTAAATCAGCCGTCCAGGCGCCCGTTGGGCCCACCCAGTTATGCACATTGTTTTGCAGACCAGCCTGACTCCACCCAGGATCCCCCGGATGAAACGAAGCCAAAGCCAGTAATAAGAAAAACGCGAAGGCGCAGGCTATAATAATACCTGCTTCCCAAATTCGCTGAATGCCAGATAATCGCACCATATCCCCAAATATCTCTCTTTGCCGGTCTGTGATATTGCCGGTCATTTATTTTATATATTGCGCACTCGTTCGCCGGTTATGCCTCAACTGACACTTTTTAATGGCTCCAGACCCGCCATCATATCATCCACACCCAGAACTGCTATGGCCTTATTTTGTATTAATTCGCAGACTATTGGTACTTTTTACTTCTTCCATTACCACATAGGTCCGCGACGCGCTTACCCCCGGTAACCGTAACAGCGTGTCACCGAGTAGTTTACGGTAACTCGACATATCAGCTACACGGGCCTTCAGCAAGAAATCAAAATTGCCAGATACCAGATGACACTCTTGTATATCATCGTGTTGCTGAACCGCGGCTGAAAAGTCGGCAAATATATCAACCGACGTTTTCGACAAGGTAATCTCAACGAACACCAGCATGGCTGCACCCAGCTTATGCGGGTCTAAGTTTGCATGATAGCCCATAATATAGCCCTGCGACTCTAATCGTTTGACTCTCTCTAAACACGGGCTTGGGCTCAGGCCCACCTGTTTAGCCAGCTCCACGTTAGCAATGCGGCCATCACGTTGCAGTGCAGTAAGTATATTGCGATCGATTCTATCAAGGTGCTTGGGTGTTTTTACCAGCATATATAATGTTGCCTACCAGCTGTTTTTCCAAATATTGAACTGCATTTTTCAATAATACAGCACAATTATTTCCATATATTCCACTATACTCAGCATCTTTACAAAACTCAACAACACAGGCAGCACAGCGATGTTAGTAGGTGTACCCAAAGAAATAAAAAATCATGAATACCGCGTAGGCTTAACCCCGGCCGCGGTTAAAGAATTTGTTACCCATGGCCATAAGGTCATGGTAGAGACCAACGCTGGCAGCGCCATCGGATTTACCGATGAGATGTACACCGAAGCGGGCGCAAGCATTGCCGCCACCGCAGAGCAGGTGTTCGCCGAAGCCGAAATGATCATTAAGGTAAAAGAGCCGCAACCCAACGAGTGTAAACAGTTACGCCGCGGTCAAACGCTTTATACCTATCTGCACCTGGCCCCCGATCCTGTTCAAACCAAGTTGCTGATTGAGTCAGGCGCCACCTGTATTGCCTATGAGACCGTTACCGATAACCGCGGTGGCTTGCCATTACTGGCACCAATGAGTGAAGTGGCCGGTCGTATGTCGGTACAGGCCGGCGCACATTATCTGGAAAAAGCCCACGGCGGCAGCGGCACATTATTGGGCGGCGTGCCCGGCGTTGCGCCTGGCAAGGTACTGGTCATCGGTGGCGGTGTGGTAGGCACGAATGCTGCCAAAATGGCATTAGGCCTTGGCGCTGACGTGACCATTTTAGACCGTTCACTGCCACGTTTACGCGAGCTGGATGATATCTTCAACGGTCAGGTAAAAACGGTATATTCAACTGTTGACGCCATTGAGTATTACTCGACCACAGCCGATCTGGTGATTGGTGCGGTACTCATACCAGGTGCTGCCGCGCCTAAACTGTTAAACAAACAACATATTGCTAATATGAAAAAAGGCGCCGTTGTAGTGGATGTGGCCATTGATCAGGGCGGTTGTTTTGCGACCTCCAAAGCCACTACCCATCAGGATCCGGTGTACATTATTGATGAAGTGGTCCATTACTGCGTTGCCAACATGCCAGGTGGCGTGGCGCGCACCTCAACCATGGCCCTTAATAATGCGACCTTGCCCTTTGGTTTAGCGCTGGCTAATAAAGGCCCTAAACAAGCCATGATGGAAGACTTACATTTATTAAATGGCCTGAACGTGCACGAAGGTAAAGTTACCTATAAAGCCGTGGTTGAAGCGCTTGGTGAGGAGCTGGATATTCAGTATACCCCGCCGATGGACGCGCTGCGCTAAAACGGTAAATATTACGTCACCAAAAAAGCCCCGACACCGGGGCTTTTTTACAGGTAACGTTCAGTGCGCTGAAATCTTTGTCGGTAAGTAAGTTGCACCATTCGGGCGTTTGAAGCCGGCAATAGCGCTAGCGACAATTCAATTAGGCATTAATACTGTGGTTAATAGCTTGCAGGGTTTCCAGTGGCTTATCAGCCTGGGTAATCGGACGGCCCATGACCAGATAACTCACACCCGCGTTAATGGCGTCAACCGGTGTCATAACCCGCTTTTGATCGCCTACGTCGCTGCCAGCAGGACGTATACCAGGTGTTACTAACAAAAACTCGTCGCTGTGCTGGCCGCGCAACATTACCGCTTCTTTTGCCGAGCACACCACGCCATCAAGGCCGCTTTCTGCTGTTAGCCTGGCGAGTTTTTCCACTTGTTGGGCTGGTGTTACGTTTGGCACCATTTTATTTAGCTGTTCGTCATTCATACTCGTTAAGACGGTTACCGCTATAAGTTTGGTTTGCGGATGGCTCGATTCGGCTATCGCTTTTTTAGCCGCTTTCATCATCTCGTCACCGCCACTGGCGTGCACGTTGACCATCCACACGCCCATTTCGGCTGCGGCCTTACATGCTTTTGCAACAGTATTAGGGATATCATGAAATTTTAAATCTAAAAAGACATCAAAGCCCCGTTTTACCAGTGACTTCACAAACTCGGGTCCAAACAGCGTAAACATCTCTTTGCCAACTTTAAGCTTGCAAAGGCTGGGATCAAGCTGAGCTACCAGTTGATCAGCGGTGTCGATATTATCGAAATCCAGGGCCACGATAACGCGCGCGTCTTGAATCATTATTGTTACTCTCCGTCTAAACCTCTTATGGGATGCACCACACCCCATTTTTTACATGATGGACACAACCAGTACAATTTACGACCAGAAAAACCACAACTCTTGCAACGATAACGCGGTCGTTGGGCTATTTGGCTGGCGACCAACTCATTTAACTGCTGATAAGTTGCTTTGGCATTAGGGTCGTCACTGAGTTCGCAATACAATTGCATGAGGCGGTGAAACCCCCGCATGGTTGGCGTTTTCTGAATTTGTTCAAACAAGTAGTCGGCTGCTTGTTGGGGCTGACCTTTATTGACTAATACATCAGCCATCGCCAGATAAAGGGTCGCACTTTGTACCCAGTTTTCTTTCAATAAAGCTTCAAAATGTTGCCAGTCAGCAGTTTCTGCGGCAATTTGTTTTAGCAGTGGAATCGCCTCAATAAACCAGTTCTTATCACGGCTGGCTATCTGTGTAAGATACTCACCGGCCTCTTTTAAACGACCCTGGTCGAAGGTAACTTCGCCAAGCATCAGCCACGGACGTATTGCTTTCTCATCAACATTGACCGCTTTTTGTAATAACGCAAGTGCCTGGGGAATTTGCTCATTATCGAGCTCTGACTGAGCCTGCTCACAGTAAAAATGCGCTAAGCGGCCACGAATGTCGTCATTTTCACTGACCATTTTTTCGGCAAGTTCGATAGCCCGCGGCCATTCCTTGGTTGTTTGATAAATGGCAAATAACTGTTGCTGGGCAAATTCAAAGTGTTTGTCGGTACTGAGCAGCTTAACAAACGCTCCTTCAGCACGTTCTAAAAACCCGGCCTGCATATAATCACGGCCCAACTCTTTTAATGCCAATTCGCGCTGTGTAGCTTGAATTTCGTCGCGGCTAACGAGGTTTTGATGCACGCGTATAGCCCGATCAATTTCACCGCGATGGCGAAAGAAATTACCCATGGCAATATGGGTTTCTACCGTATCGCTGTTCACGTTGATCATCTTTATCAACGTATCAACCGCCCGATCGGGTTGATCTGACAACAGGAAATTCAGGCCACGAAAATAGTGTTTTGAAAGGATACTGGATTGCTTACGTTGCGCTTGCCTGACGCTGTTGCGTCCCATGATATAACCATAACCTGCGGCAACCGGTAACAGTAAAAACAACAGCTCCAGCATAGTCGTTATTCTTTCTGCAGTTTTTTGAGTTTAGCCTGCACTCTCACTAGTTTTACGCGCAATGTCAGCCAGCTACTGAGAATAGCCAGGACACCTACCACAACACCCAAGCCCAGTGCTATGGCGATTAATGTCGCGATGGTCATGTCGGCTTTTGCAATCAGGTAATTGACCGATATAACCGCATCATTTTGCGAGCCAACCGCGATGGCGACCACTAAAATTATGATGATACAAAGAAGAAATGCTAAGCCTTTCAAGAGAATGATCCCGTTTCATGCGACTCTACGCAGGATAACAAAATGTTGATACCGTTACAGCATACAGATACAAAAAAAGCACTGACAACAGTGCTTTCTTTTCATATATCAGACTTTACCAATCAGGCAATAGAATCGTTCACCCGATCGCGTAACTCTTTACCTGGTTTAAAGTGAGGAACGTATTTACCGTCCAACTCAACTGTTTCACCGGTTTTCGGATTACGACCGACGCGCGGAGCGCGATAATGGAGAGAAAAACTACCAAAGCCACGGATTTCGATACGGTCACCCTTTTGCAGAGTTTGCGCCATCTGCTCCAACATCTCTTTGATAGCAGTTTCTAATTCTTTTGCCGGAATGTGGCGAGCCTGATCAGCGAGCCGCTCAATTAATTCAGACTTGGTCATCTTAACCTCTTTGTCATCGTATTTATCAAACAGCTACATCGGCAGGTATACGGCATTTACCGTATACCTGCTCTTACAAAATGCTTATTCGCCTTTTGCAGCTTTGAAAGCTTCAGCCATCGCGTTAGCAAAACCACCATCATCCTGCTGGTTTACTTTCTCGATTGCTTCTTTCTCGTCAGCCTGGTCCTTAGCTTTAACAGACAAGTTAACGATGCGGTTCTTACGGTCTACACCGGTGTACTTCGCTTCAATAACATCGCCTACGCTAACAACTTCAGACGCGTCTTCAACGCGCTCACGAGCAAGGTCGGCTACACGAATATAACCTTCAACTTCTTCAGCCAGGTTTACAGTAACGCCTTTGGCATCAGCTGCTGTAACTGTACCATTAACGATAGCACCTTTCTTGTTATCTGTCAGATACTTGTTGAAAGGATCTTCTTCGATTTGCTTAACGCCTAAAGAAATACGCTCACGCTCTGGGTCGACTTGCAGTACAACCGCTGAGATTTCGTCGCCTTTCTTATAGTCACGAACCGCGTCTTCACCAGACTTGTTCCATGAAATGTCAGACAAATGAACCAGACCATCGATGCCGCCGTCAAGGCCGATAAAGATACCAAAGTCAGTGATTGACTTGATCTTACCAGACACTTTGTCACCTTTTTCGTGTGACTTAGCGAAGGTTTCCCAAGGGTTATCGATACACTGCTTAAGGCCCAGAGAAATACGACGACGCTCTTCGTCAATTTCAAGCACCATAACTTCAACAGAGTCACCCAGGTTAACAACCTTAGATGGGTGGATGTTTTTGTTAGTCCAATCCATTTCAGATACGTGAACCAGACCTTCAACACCGTCTTCGATCTCTACGAAACAGCCGTAGTCAGTCAGGTTAGTCACCTGGCCAGTGATCTTAGTGCCTTCCGGGTAACGTTGGGCAATTTCTTGCCATGGATCGTTGCCCATCTGCTTCATACCAAGAGAAACACGTTGCTTTTCTTTGTCAAACTTAAGCACTTTAACGTTGATTTCGTCACCAACGTTAACGATTTCACTTGGGTGCTTAACGCGCTTCCAAGCCATATCAGTGATGTGCAGAAGACCATCTACACCGCCTAAGTCTACGAACGCACCGTAGTCAGTCAGGTTCTTAACGATACCTTTAACTTCATGACCTTCTTCCAGGTTCGCCAGTAATGTTTCGCGCTCTGCACTGTTTTCAGCTTCGATAACAGCACGACGAGAAACAACAACGTTGTTACGCTTAGCATCTAACTTGATTACTTTGAATTCAAGCTCTTTGCCTTCCAGGTGAGTGGTATCACGTACAGGGCGTACGTCTACTAATGAACCTGGTAAGAATGCGCGTACAGTGTTCACTTCAACAGTGAAACCACCTTTAACTTTACCGTTGATAATACCCTTGATAGTGGCTTTATCATCGTAAGCTTTTTCCAGCTCAACCCATGCTTCGTGGCGCTTCGCTTTTTCACGAGACAGAATAGTTTCACCAAAGCCGTCTTCTACTGCGTCTAACGCAACGTCGACTTCGTCACCGATAGCGATTTCAAGTTCGCCTTCGGCGTTTTTAAATTGTTCAGCTGGGATAGCACTTTCTGATTTGAGACCAGCGTCAACAAGAACGATGTCTTTATCAATTGAAACTACAGTACCCTTTACAATTGAACCAGGGCGAGTTTCCAGTTCTTGTAAGCTCTCTTCAAAAAGTTGTGCAAAATTTTCAGTCATATGATTCAGTTAATTAATCTAAGTTGACATCCACATTTCAATCCGGATAACGTGGGGTTATTAAACAGAGTCGTCACCTCCTGTGACAACGTTTGCGATGGTAAAACGCCTCCGGGCTTATAACCTGGAATTGATGATTTCCATTGCACTATCAAAGACTTGGTTAATATCCAAATCCGTTGAGTCTATCATTACCGCATCTTCTGCCGGTACCAGTGGAGCAACCGAACGATTCGCATCGCGTTCGTCCCGCGCCTTGATATCGGTTAAAAGGCGCGCAATATTAACATCCAAACCTTTATCTTTCAACTGCCTGTAGCGCCGTTCTGCACGGGCTTCGGCACTGGCGGTTAAGAATAATTTAATATTGGCGTCGGGAAATACCACGGTTCCCATATCCCGGCCGTCAGCAATGAGCCCGGGGGACTGCTGAAAAGCACGCTGGCGGCGTAATAACGCTTCGCGCACACGCGCCAGTGACGCAATCTGAGACGCCGCGGCGCCTACTTCTTCAGTGCGTATGTCATCAGTGACATCTTCACCTTCCAGTACCACCCGGCGGCTGTCGATATTCGTTTCAAAACTCACATCTAAACCAGAAGCCAGAGGCACAATAGAGGTTTCATCATCTACTGGTAAATCATGATGCATAGCGGCTACAGCCAGCACGCGATAAATCGCACCACTATCTAATAGGTGCCAGCCCAGCTTTTCAGCGATGAGTGCACTCAGAGTTCCTTTCCCAGCACCGCTTGGGCCGTCTACCGTTATAACGGGTGTTGGATGCATACCTGCTCCAGTTATTTAAAAATTTGTTAATAAGACTCGAAATCGGGCGCAATTATACCCGTGTAAGCCAAATAGGCAATGTTACACGTCAATAAATAGCAGGGCGTAATACTGAAGTATGTAAACAATCGCCGCTGGCTTATCACCAGCGGTGACGACTGTATACCGTAAATCTGACTTAGCGATGACAGATTGTGGCAAACCGGGAAAAATAATCCGGAAAGGTTTTGGCGGTGCACGCCGGATCGTTAATCGTGACCGCGGTATCACTTAACGCAATCAACGAAAAGCACATAGCAATACGGTGATCGTTATAGGTATCAATGGCTGCGTGTTTGAGTGACGCCGCCGGTGTAACACGAATAAAATCGTGACCCTCTTCTACCTCGACCCCAAGCTTACGCAATTCAGTGGCCATGGCATACAAACGGTCGGTTTCTTTTACCCGCCAGTTATAAATGTTGCGAATACAGGTTTCACCTTCAGCAAACAACGCCGTGGTTGCAATGGTCATTGCGGCATCCGGAATGTGGTTCATGTCCATGTCCACCCCTTTAAGCGGCGCACCGCGAACCACCACACAATCATCAAACCAAGCTATTTTAGCGCCCATGGCTTCAAGGACATCGGCAAAGCGAATATCGCCCTGAATACTGTGTTTACCAATACCGGTAACTTTTACCGTACCGCCTTTAATCGCCCCTGCGGCCAAAAAGTACGATGCCGATGAGGCATCGCCTTCTACCATAAAGGTCGCGGGCGCAATGTAAGGCTGACCGGCTTTGATCACGAAGGTCTGGTAATTGTTATTTTCAACCGTTACACCAAACTTTGCCATGGTATCCAGCGTAATATCAATGTACGGCTTGGAGACCAACTCGCCCTTGATACTGATAGTGGTGTCCTCACTAAATAACGGCGCCGCCATTAACAGAGCAGTTAAGAACTGACTGGATACACTGCCATCTACCGACAATTGCCCGCCTTTCAGTTGGCCACCGGTGATTTTGAGCGGCGGATAGCCCGGATTTTTGAGATAGGTAATATCAGCGCCAGCATCCACTAAAGCCTCAACGAGATCGCCAATCGGGCGTTCTTCCATGCGCGGCTCACCGGTTAATTCAACGGTCACATCTGATGCTGCCAGGGCCGCACACAGCGGTCGCATGGCGGTTCCGGCGTTACCCAGAAACAGCTCCAGCGCAGCACCGCTGCTAAACGCACCGCCTAACCCCGTTACGGTACATTCAGTTTTTGATTCACTTAAGACATACTCCACACCTAACAATTTAAGCGCGTCCAGCATATGACGAATATCATCACTGTCGAGCAAATTGGTCAGGGTAGTTTGCCCTTTCGCCAGCGCCGCCAGCAATAAAGCCCGGTTAGATAAACTCTTGGAACCGGGTACATTTACTGTTCCATCAACACGGCTCACCGGCTGTAGCGTTAATTGTTCAACACTCATCCGTGGTGCTCCTCGAACTCTCGCATAAAGCTGACCAGAGCCTCGATACCTTCAATTGGCATGGCGTTGTATATGCTGGCACGCATTCCGCCCACCGAACGATGGCCTTTAAGTGCCAGTAAGCCGGCCGCCTGGGACTTCTCTAAAAACAGTTTGTCCAGCGCCGGATCGGCCAGATGAAAGGGAACGTTCATGATTGAGCGATTATCCGGATGCACATTGTTACGGTAAAACGATGAACTATCGATAGCCGCGTACAGGGTATCGGCTTTGTGCTGATTGCGGCTGGCCATGGCAGCTACCCCGCCCTGCGCTTTCAGCCACTTAAACACCAAACCTGCCAGATACCAGGAAAACGTGGGTGGCGTATTATACATGGAGTCATTATTGGCCATGAGTTCGTAATCAAAGATAGAAGGCGTGCTCTGGCGGGCTTTACCGACCAGATCTTCTCTGACAATCACCACCGACAAACCAGACGGACCAATATTTTTTTGCGCACCGGCATAAATAATACCGTACTTACTGACATCTACCGGACCAGACATAATTGTCGATGACATGTCAGCCACCAACGGCACATCGCCTGCATCAGGCAACCAGTTAAACGCGATGCCATCGACGGTTTCATTAGGACAAAAATGCAGATAGGCAGCACGTTGATCAATATCGGCAGCGGCTGGCTGAGGGACATACTGCAAACCGTTGTGCTCAACCACGTCGCCAATCACTTTGGCATTGTTATACTTGGCAGCTTCTGCCACCGCGCCACGTGACCAGGAGCCACTGACCAGGTGTAACGAAGTGTCAGTTTCGGTAGAGATATTAAGCGGTACGGCAGCAAACTGGCCACGACCGCCACCTTGCAAAAACAACACTTTATAATTATCGGGAACCTGCATCAGGTCACGCAGGTCCTGCTCTGCCTGGGCAGCAATCTCGATAAAATCGGCACCACGGTGGCTAACTTCCATTATCGAGCAACCACTGTCACCCCAGTTCACAAACTCTTGCTGTGCCTGCGCCATCACTGCTGGCGGCAGCATCGCGGGTCCCGCACTAAAATTAAATACGTTTTTCATGAGCTTCTTCAATACTGTTAGGAAGGGTTAATGGGTCGGTAGCATTTATAACTAAATCAAATGCGTTGGTAACCACATTATCCCTTTAACACGCTAAAAAAAACAAGCGGCTATCGGGGCCGCTTGTTCTGCTTGTATTATCCTTTCTCGCAGGATTATTCGTCTGTCGCGGGCTCATCGTCGCCGTCTTGTGCGGCGTTTGTAGCAATCGTTTCGCCTTCTTCTGCTTCAATCAAGTCAATCTCTTCGACTTCTTCGATCCGTTGCAGCGCCACAAGGTTTTCGTCTTCTCCGGTACGGATCAGTCTAACGCCCTGGGTATTTCGGCCTACGGTTGACACTTCACTGACGCGGGTACGCACCAGGGTGCCCATATCGCTGATCAGCATAATTTCGTCGTTTTCATCGACCTGTACAGCACCCACTACTTTACCGTTACGGTCTGATACTTTAATTGATACTACGCCTTGCGTTGCACGGCTCTTGGCCGGGTAATCTTCCAGCGGCGTACGCTTACCGTAACCGTTTTCGGTAGCGGTCAGAATGGCACCATCACCACGCGGTACAATTAACGAGACCACTTTTTGATCATCCGGCATTTTAATACCACGCACACCGGTAGCGGTTCGGCCCATAGGACGCAGCGCCAGTAGCTCTTCTCCGGTCTCCGGATCGCGTTTTACTTCACCGGTTTCAGAATCACGCAGTTTCTCGTTAAATCGTACCACTTTACCGGCATCAGAGAACAGCATTATGTCATCGTCACCGTGGGTAATCGCCACACCAATTAACTCATCACCTTCGTTAAGGTTCACAGCAATAATACCGCTGCTACGAGGGCGTGAATACATCGTCAGGCTGGTCTTCTTGACGGTACCATTGGCCGTGGCCATGAGTACGAATTTATCTTCTTCGAACTCTTTAATCGGCAGTATCGCCGTGATCCGTTCGTTTTCTTCCAATGGCAAAATGTTCACTATCGGGCGTCCACGGGCATTACGACTAGCCAGCGGCAACTGGTACACTTTTAACCAGTATAAGCGGCCACGGGTCGAGAAGCACAGGATATGATCGTGAGTATTAGCCACCAGTAAACGTTCAATAAAGTCTTCGTCTTTCATCTTGGTGGCTGACTTGCCCTTACCGCCGCGACGCTGCGCTTCATAGTCGGTCAGCTTCTGGTATTTCACATAACCTTCGCGCGAGAGTGTAACGACAACTTCTTCACGCTCAATCAGATCTTCTAAGTCGATATCGTGGCTGGCTGCGGTAATCTCGGTACGACGTTCGTCACCGAATTCATCACGCACTTTTTCAAGCTCTTCACGAATAACTTCCATTAACCGCTCAGGGCTGGCTAAGATATGCAGTAACTCGGCAATTAATTCGAGCAGTGACTTATATTCATCAAGGATCTTCTCATGCTCAAGACCGGTCAGCTTGTGTAAGCGTAAATCGAGGATCGCCTGAGCCTGCTGCTCCGTGAGGTAGTATTTACCGTCGCGAATTCCGTATTCAGGCTCCAACCAATCAGGTCGCGCTGCGTCGTTACCCGCACGGGAAAGCATTTCTGCTACATCACCCAGATCCCAGCCCTGGGCAATCAGTGCCTGTTTTGCTTCTGACGGGCTTGGCGACGCTTTAATTGCTTCAATGACCGGATCAATATTGACCAGTGCTATCGCTAAACCTTCAAGGATGTGAGCACGTTCGCGGGCTTTACGTAATTCAAATACCGTACGGCGGGTCACCACTTCACGGCGATGCAGTATAAAGGCCTGCAGAATTTCTTTTAAATTAAAGATCTTCGGTTGGCCATTATCCAGCGCCACCATATTAATACCAAATACCGTTTGTAACTGGGTATTGGAGTACAGATGGTTAAGCAGGACTTCGGCCGACTCATTACGTTTTACTTCAACCACAATGCGCATACCGTCTTTGTCAGACTCGTCGCGCAGGGCCGAAACCCCTTCGATACGTTTTTCTTTTACCAACTCGGCGATCTTCTCGATCAGGCGGGCTTTGTTCACCTGATACGGGATCTCGTTGATAATAATGGTTTCTCTGCCGTTGTCTTCGGTTTCAATCTCAGCGCGCGCACGCATGTAGATTTTACCGCGACCAGTGCGATAGGCATCAATAATGCCTTTGCGACCGCTAATTAGTGCGGCCGTCGGGAAGTCCGGGCCCGGAATGTATTCCATTAATTGATCAACATCTAACGACGGTTCATCAATCAGGGCAATACAGCCATTCACAATCTCTGTAAGGTTGTGCGGCGGAATATTGGTAGCCATACCCACGGCAATACCTGATGACCCGTTTATTAACAGTGTTGGGACTTTCGTCGGCAGGACTTCAGGGATAAATTCTGTACCGTCGTAGTTGGGGACAAAATCAACGGTTTCTTTTTCCAGATCGGCTAACAGTTCATGAGCGATCTTGGCCATACGAACTTCGGTATAACGCATTGCTGCAGCGGAGTCACCGTCGACAGAACCAAAGTTACCCTGCCCGTCTACCAGCATGTAACGCATCGAGAATGGCTGAGCCATACGTACGATCGTATCGTATACGGCTGAATCACCATGGGGGTGATACTTACCGATTACATCACCGACAACACGTGCAGACTTTTTATAGGGTTTATTAAAGTCGTTCTTAAGCTCATTCATGGCAAACAATACACGGCGGTGTACTGGTTTTAAACCATCACGTACGTCAGGCAATGCACGCCCGACGATAACGCTCATCGCATAGTCCAGATACGACGTTTTTAGCTCTTCCTCTATATTAACGGGGAGAATTTCTTTGGCGTTATCAGTCATAAACTGTTTGGTCCCTTATTATAGGTTTGTGGTAACAGCATCCAGCTCAGCGCTATCCAGCGCCTCACAACCCGGCTATCACACATTGGGGGTCTTCTAATTAATCAATGAGTTTACCACCCAAATCAGCAATTATGTAGTGAATAATACATCACATCGTCGGCAAGGCCGTTAAGCGTTTATTTTTTGCGCTATTAGGAAAAGTCTGGGTAAATAAGCGATGTGTGGATGGTTATTTTGGGTTAATGTAACGGTGTTTTTTATTACAACTACTGTAAATACCCGCTCATGTCTGATTTAAATTCTGATTTAAATAACAACGTAGATCACACCGAAATTGACAAGTTTTCACAGATTGCTGCCCACTGGTGGGATCCTGAAGGTCAGTTTAAACCGCTGCATGCCATCAACCCGTTACGCCTTTCTTATATCGAAGAACACAGCCAGGGCTTGTTCGACAAAAAGGTGCTCGACGTAGGTTGTGGCGGCGGTATTCTGGCAGAGGCTCTGGCCGGCCGTGGTGCCAGGGTCACAGGCATCGATATGGCCGACGCATCGCTGGAGATTGCCAGACTTCATAGTCTCGAAAGCGGCGTTAGCGTTGATTATCGCTGCGTGAGTGCAGAGCAACTCGCCACCGAGCAAGCCGGACAATATGACGTTGTGACATGCATGGAGATGCTTGAACATGTGCCCGACCCCGAGTCGATCATTCGCAGTTGTGCACAGTTGGTTAAACCAGGCGGTAAGGTGTTCTTTTCAACCCTGAATCGTAATGTTAAATCCTACCTTATGGGTATCGTTGCAGCTGAATACCTGCTTCAGTGGGTACCAAAAGGTACGCACCAGTACCAGCGTTTTATTAAGCCGTCCGAACTTATTCGCTCGGCTGATCGTGCGGATCTGGTCACCCGATCTGCTACTGGGTTACATTTTGACCCGTTTAACCAACAGTTTGTGTTGTCGCAGCGAAATCTGGATGTGAACTACATACTGCATTGTGAAAAGCTATAAGCAAAAACACTATATATAGTGCTAGTACATCTAACAAAGCACCATATATCGTAAATTTATAAGCAGAGAATTATCTGAATAAATTGTTTTAAGTAATCATAAAAATAAATTAAACAGCTTGCATTCAGGCAAATATTGCTTAGTTCAACCGTTAACAGTTAGTCAATACTAACCTAAAGACTGGCTTTGTTTGATCGGTGAATTAAGCACCAGATATTGGGTTGCATTAAACCCAAAACCTCACTATCTTGTGTTTGTCCCGTAGCAGTCTTGTTTAAATATTCGACTGAACAGGTAACTCACAGGCGAATTAAGCAATCACGGTACGAAGCGATCGCAGCTTGATCGTTTCGCAAGACACTATTGAATACGATACTGGCATGATATTCATGCCACAACACCAGCGCTAACTGACAAACGGCCATTAAAATGAATAACAATTTATCCGTCACCAAACGTAATGGTGAACAAGAGCCCATCGATCTTGAGAAAATCCATAAAGTCATTACCTGGGCCGCCGAAGGGTTGCAGAATGTTTCGGTTTCTCAAGTAGAAATCAAAGCCCACATACAGTTTTACGACGGGATTAAAACCGCCGAAATTCATGAAACGCTAATCAAGTCAGCGGCAGATCTGATCTCTACAGATGCGCCCGACTACCAGTATCTGGCGGCACGTTTAGCGATTTTCCACTTACGCAAAAAAGCCTTTGGCCGCTTTGAACCCCCTAAGTTGTTCAGCCACGTGGCGCGTATGGTTGATATGGGCAAATACGATACCCACCTGCTGGAAGATTACACGGCAGAAGAATTCGCCGAGATGGATAGCTATATCGATCACTGGCGTGACATGAACTTCAGTTATGCCGCCGTTAAGCAACTGGAAGGGAAATACCTGGCGCAAAACCGTGTAACCGGTGAGATTTATGAAAGTGCGCAGTTTCTTTACATTTTAGTCGCCGCTTGCCTGTTTGCTAATTACCCTAAAGATACGCGTCTTGGCTATATCCGCCGTTTTTACGATGCGACATCTACGTTTAAGCTGTCGTTACCAACGCCTATTATGTCGGGCGTACGTACCCCTACCCGTCAGTTTAGTTCATGCGTGTTAATTGAAACCGGCGACAGCCTGGATTCGATTAACGCCACCGCCAGTGCCATTGTGAAGTACGTGAGTCAGCGTGCCGGTATTGGTGTTAATGCCGGCCGTATACGTGCGCTGGGCAGCCCTATTCGTGGTGGCGAAGCCTTCCACACGGGCTGTATACCGTTTTACAAGTACTTCCAGACCGCCGTTAAAAGCTGCTCACAAGGCGGCGTGCGTGGCGGTGCCGCGACCTTGTTCTATCCGCTGTGGCACCTTGAGGTTGAGTCGTTACTGGTACTTAAAAACAACCGCGGAGTAGAAGAAAACCGCGTACGCCACCTCGATTATGGTGTGCAGTTTAACAAGTTAATGTATCAGCGCATGATGAAAGATGATTACATCACCTTGTTCAGTCCGTCGGACGTGCCGGGTCTGTATGATGCTTTCTTTGCTGATCAACCTAAGTTTGAAGAGCTCTACGTTAAGTATGAGCAGGATGAGTCGATTCGCAAAAAACGTATCAAAGCCATGGAGCTGTTCAGCCTGTTTATGCAGGAACGCGCCAGCACAGGCCGTATATACCTGCAAAACGTTGATCACTGTAATACCCACAGCCCCTTCGATCCAAAGGTTGCTCCGGTTCGTCAAAGCAACCTGTGCCTGGAAATTGCGCTACCTACTAAGCCCCTTGAGCATGTTAACGATGAAAACGGCGAAATCGCGCTGTGCACGTTATCAGCCTTTAACCTGGGCGCGATTAAATCACTGGATGAGTTTGAAGAATTGGCCGATTTAGCGGTACGTGCCCTCGATAGCCTGCTCGATTATCAGGACTATCCGGTACCGGCAGCCTATAACGCCACCATGAATCGCCGTACCCTGGGTATAGGTGTAATTAACTTTGCTTATTACCTGGCTAAGAACGGCGTAAAATATTCTGACTTTAGCGCCAACAGCCTGGTGCATAAAACCTTTGAAGCGATGCAGTATCACCTGCTCAAAGCGTCGAACAACCTGGCAAAAGAAAAAGGCGCCTGCCCTAAATTTAATGAAACCACCTACTCTCAGGGTGTGTTGCCGATTGATAGCTACAAGAAAGATCTTGATAGCGTTTGTAATGAGCCATTGCATCTTGATTGGGAAAGTCTGCGCGCGGATATTGTTGAACATGGTTTGCGTAACTCTACGCTTTCAGCATTGATGCCGTCAGAAACCTCCTCACAAATCTCTAATGCGACTAATGGTATTGAACCGCCACGTGGTCACATCAGTATTAAGTCGAGCAAGGATGGTGTGCTGAAACAGGTCGTCCCGGAGTACGAGCGTCTTAAGGATCAATACGAGTTACTTTGGGATATTCCGTCGAATGATGGCTATCTTCAGTTATGTGGCATTATGCAAAAGTTTGTTGATCAAACAATTTCTGCCAATACCAGCTACAACCCATCTAAGTACGAAAACGGTAAGGTACCAATGCGGTTACTGCTCAAAGATCTGCTAACCGCTTATAAACTGGGTGTAAAAACCTTGTACTACCATAACACCCGTGATGGTGCCTCCGATTCACCTGTGGAGTCTACACAGGCAGCACAGGCCAAACCGACAGCACAGGAAGTGGTCGTCGAAGAAGATGACGATTGTGCAGGCGGCGCCTGTAAAATCTGACGTTTGTTAATTTGCCCGGCATGTGCCGGGCGTCTTAGTCTTATTGCGCTAGTGAAGTGATATTAAAATATGAAATACACCACGTTTAATCAGCAAAATGTTAATCAGCTCGACGAACCCATGTTCTTCGGTAACCCGGTTAACGTTGCGCGCTACGACCAACAAAAGCATTCTATATTTGAGAAGCTGATCGAAAAACAAATTAGCTTTTTCTGGCGTCCGGAAGAAGTCGATGTCAGCCGCGATCAGGTTGACTTTCAAAAACTGACAGACTCAGAAAAACATATTTTCATTTCTAACTTAAAATACCAGACGCTATTGGACTCTGTTCAGGGCCGCAGTCCGAACATTGCATTTTTGCCCATCATCTCCCTGCCGGAGCTGGAAACCTGGGTAGAAACCTGGTCGTTTTTTGAGACAATTCACTCGCGCTCTTACACGCATATTTTGCGTAACCTGTTTACTGATCCCAGCAGTATTTTTGAAGATATTGTGGTTAACGAAGAAATCAAACGTCGTGCCACTGACATTTCCAAATATTATGACGATCTGATCTACGCGACACAGCTATGGCAAACCCAGGGCGAAGGTGTGTATACCAATGAGGGCGAAACCTACCCGGTCAACATGCGCGAATTAAAGAAAAAACTGTACCTGTGCATGAACTCGGTTAATGCCCTGGAAGCCATTCGCTTTTATGTATCTTTTGCCTGTACGTTTGCTTTTGCAGAACGTGAGCTGATGGAAGGTAATTCCAAAATTATTCGTCTTATTGCCCGCGACGAAAACCTGCATTTAACCTCAACCCAGCATATCCTGAATTTGTGGGCCAAAGGCAAAGACGATCCGGAAATGGCTGAGATTGCCGAAGAATGTGCCGACGAAGCCAAAGCCATATTTATGAAAGCCGTTGAGCAGGAAAAACAGTGGGCAGAGTACTTGTTTCAGCATGGTTCAATGATTGGCCTCAACAAAGAAATCCTCTGTCAGTACGTTGAGTACATCGCCAACCAGCGTATGGCGGTTATCGGCATGGGCCAGCCTTACAAGGTGGAGTCAAATCCCCTGCCATGGATGAATAACTATCTGATTTCAGACAACGTACAGGTTGCACCTCAGGAAACGGAAATCAGCTCTTACCTGGTTGGTCAAATCGACTCTTCTGTTAGTGAAGACGACTTTGCCGATTTTGAACTATAGGCAATGGCCGACGACAACACCTACCGTATCGACATTGTCGATACGGGTACGGTGACCGCATTACCCGATAAAACGCTGCTGGAAAGTCTTGAGTCTCATAAGATAGACGTGCAATACCATTGTCGCGAGGGTTTTTGCGGCGCCTGCCGCACCAGGATAATTCACGGTAACGTCGACTATGTTACCGACCCGCTGGCATTCATTGATGACGATGAAATCCTGCCCTGCTGCTGCGTAGCAACATCGGATATCAAAATCCAAATTGGCTGACAGGCCGGAATGTTGCGTGGGAATTGTCTCCCTTCGGTTAGAGACACCACACAGCGGTATCTCCACTCACCTGAATAAGTAAACTTTTTAGCGGCATTCGCAGACAAACGCTAACACGTAAATGAGCTACCGCGCTTTACTACGCACCCAAATCACCATTGCCACCCCGCCCAGAACCAGCAGCGAGCTGACTAATATACGAAAGGTCACGGCTTCATTCAAAAACAGCCATCCGCCCAGTACTGCCAGCACCGGTACCGATAACTGCAGCGTCGCCGCTTTGATAGCTGCGATATGAGGCAGAATGGTATACCACAGGGCATATCCTACACCGGATGCTAATGCGCCCGACGCGACGGCATAGGCAATACCATCAGCATCAGCGCCAGCTTCAGGCCAGCAGGCAACTAACAACAGCACGCCAAGTGGCGTTGCGCGCAAAAAATTGCCTGCGGTGGCGGCTACCGCTTGTGATGTTCCCTTACCTAACAATGAATAAATTCCCCAGGCGACCCCTGCAGATACCATTAACATTGCGCTGAAAACATTGGGTACCGCAGCATTTGGCAGCAATAACAACGCCACACCCCCAATGGCCAGGGTAAAACCCGCCCACTGCAGTAGTGTCATCCGCTCGCCCTTAACCAGCCCCCAGCTAATCATGGTCAGTTGCACCGCGCCAAACAGCAATAACGCCCCGGCTCCGGTTGTCATACTAATGTAAGCAAAGGAAAATCCCGCCGCATAAACAAATAATGCAATGGCAGATTTTACATTGCCATGAGCGGCTATTGTGAGCTTGTCAGATGACGCATTTAGGTTACGCGTAACTACTAAGGCCGACAATATCACTGTGCCGCTGGCTAAACGCCAAAGCGTAAAGCTTGCCGGGTCAATATCGGTTTCAACCAACGCCATACGACACAATATCGAGTTGGCCGCAAAGGCCAGCATCGCCATCGCCGATAACAACACGAGCTTTATCAAAGACATTTCATTACCCAACATCCCCCACAAAAACAATAGCGACAACTGTGGTTACTACGATAACCTTTTTAAGCTAAAAAAATACCCGCAAAATGCGGGTATTGATTAACAATGCAATAATTTAGGCTGGAGGTTACAGCTTTAAGCCTAACCGGTCGGCCACTTCGATATAGGTTTCGACCACAGAGCCCAGCCCCTGACGGAAGCGGTCTTTATCCATTTTGTTGCGGGTTGTTTTATCCCACAAACGGCAGCCATCCGGGGTAAATTCATCGCCCAGAATAATGTTGCCATCGCTGTCAACGCCAAACTCCAGTTTATAATCGACTAAAATCATACCGCCCTCATCGAACAGGGCTTTTAATACGTCGTTAACAGCAAAGGTAAGCTCTTTCATTCTGGCAACCTGTGCTTTGGTTGCCCAGCCAAACGACTCAATATGGTAATCGTTAACCATTGGGTCATGCAGCGCGTCGTTTTTCAGAAAAAACTCAAACAACGGCGGATCCAGCAATTTGCCTTCTTCAACGCCTAAACGTCGAACCAGTGAGCCGGCTGCCACGTTACGCACCACACACTCAACGGGGATCATATCAAGCTTTTTCACCACTGATTCGGTATCAGAAATCAGCGACTCAAGCTGCGTAGCTATGCCCGCTTCTTCCAGTTTGGTCATGATAAAGTGATTAAACTTGTTGTTTACCTCACCTTTTCGATCCAATTGTTCAATCTTTTCACCGTCAAATGCGGAAGTGTCGTTACGAAAATACAACACCAGCTTGTCACTGTCGTCGGTAAGATAAACAGTTTTCGCTTTACCACGGTAAAGCTCTTCGCGTTTTTCCATTATGAGTCTCGTATTAAATATCTAAGCCGTCTTCGGTCATTACTTGCTCGAAAGGTTCAAACAAGTCTGTAAGCATTTTAGCATCAAAGGGGGTGCTCTCTTTATCCATAAAGGTAATCGATGTTTTCGCCCCCAGATCCTTCAGTTTCAGGCGATACTCTTCGTAGTCGAGTAACTTGGCATCGTCAGATGATAGCAGATCTTTCCACCAACTCACTTGCTCATCAGTATACTGAACAAATATCAAACCATTGCGTTTATCAAGATCTTTAACGTTAAAGCCTAACTTGCGCAATACTAACTGAATTCGTGGCCAGGCAATGTCGTATTTGGCATCTAATACAAATGCCGGATTACCATCGCTGTCAAAGCCCATTTCCATCTCCAGGCCCTGGCGAATTTCGGCGATACGACGATTGGTCTCGAGCTGATTGAGGTATTCATAATGACCAATAACACGGTTTAGCATCTGCACTTCGTCGCGGCGAACTTGCATTGGATTACGATCTGCCAGCGACGTTTTACCCTCTTTGAAATCCAGTAAACTGACCGAAAGCTGCCCTGTTCTGCCATGGGGTTTAAGCTCCAGTGTGAACAAAAAGCGCCCTGTTGCCCCCTTGCTATCCTCGTCCGACGACCAGTTGAACCAGCCATCGTCGTCACCGTCCTGCTCTAAATTAATCGGTACCCAGCCGGTGATCAGGCGACCATCATCAGGCGCAAATGTCTCTACTGCTACGCCATTTTCTTCAAGATAACCAATTAATGAATTCCAAATGGTTTTATCCAGCGCCTCTGAATCTTTAATCTGATCAATAAGCACCGTTGCGCCCTGATAGCCATCCTGCACATGTGAGCCGGCGACAAGCGGAATCACCAACGACGGCGGCACCACTTCCAGATCACGACCAATATATGCGGAATTGCCGGTTTGCCTTACGGTAGGCAGTTCGTAATCATCCTCAAACTCGGGTGCGTCCAGATCGCTGGGAACTTGCAGTTTAGTACGTTGTTCAGCTTTTAAATATTCATAGCTGCCTGATGCCGTCTGCCTGTCTTGCTGTGACGCACATGCGGTAAGAACAAGGCTGGCGATACCGCTGACCAAAGCCAGTTTTTTATTCATAATTATCTCTTATTCCGTAATTAAAGCGTATTCATGCAATACCGCTTCGATACTTTTTTGGCTCTCAAGTTCCGGTAATACCATAGGAAGTCGTAAAAACGGGCTTTTCATCAGCCCCATTTTGTAAAGTGCCCATTTTGGCATCACCGGATTTGGCTCAACAAACAAGGCAGAGTGCAGTTTTTCGATGGTGCTGTCAATCTGTCGACAGCGGGCAAAATCACCTGCTAACGCGGCGTCACACATTGTTGCGATGGCTTTGGGTACCACGTTCGCGGTCACAGAAATGACGCCGTGACCACCTTCACACAAGAACTCACAGGATGTGCCATCATCGCCACTTAATATCACAAAGTCTTCAGCAACGAGTTGCTGAGTCGCTTTGAGGCGGGCAATATCGCCGGTGGCGTCTTTGATACCCACAATATTTTTATGCTTAGCAAGCTCTGCTACCGTTTCAGGCAGCATATCGGCGACGGTACGCCCCGGCACATTGTACAATATCACCGGCACATCAGTGGCATCTGCAATTGCTTCAAAATGAGCAATCATGCCTTTTTGTTGCGGTTTATTATAATAAGGAACCACACTCAAAAAGCCATCTATACCAAGACCAGCCATTTGTTCACTCAGGAAAATGGCTTCGGAGGTGGAGTTGGCACCGCTACCGGCAATAATTTTAGTGCGCCCGGCCGCCGCTTCAACGGTTTGTTTGACTACTTCGATGTGCTCGTCAAAAGGTAAAGTAGCAGACTCACCCGTTGTGCCTACGGACACAATGCCATGGGTGCCTTGCTGGATATGAAACTCTACCAACTGTCTCAGAGCAGGATAATCGATTTGGCCGTCATCATTCATTGGCGTGACTAGCGCGACATAACTACCGGTAAACATATTTTCTCCACTTTTTGCGAGCGCACATGGTAATTGGCAGCCCGGTTAAAAACAAGCATTTGAAGGCTGGTTATCAGTATTATTACCCGAAAGTCATACTTTTTATTCACCGGGCATAATCCATACGAATAATTTTACCCGATAATTAGCTTATCTCTGCAATGGCCGGGGGGCTTGTGCGGTTCGACTTTACAGGTTGCTGTGTTAGAATCTGCGCCCCAACAGATGAGTCAGATCCATGAAACAACAGTTAATCGCCGTTATTTTAGGCACAGATCAGACCGGTATCTTAAGCGATATTGCTACGCTGGTCAGCGAGTCTGAGTGCAATATTTTAGATAGCAGACATGCCATTTATGGTCAGGAGTTTTCGCTGACCATGATCATTGAAGGGTCACATAATGCCATTACCCGGGTTGAGCTCAGCATCCCCGAGTTATGCCAGCGTCGTGATCTGTTATCCATACTAAAACGTACCCGCCAACATACCAAACTAAATCTGACCCACCTCTATGATGTCGAATTTAATGGTGTAGATAATCCAGGGCAAATTCAGGCAATTACCCGTTTTTTTGCCGATCAGCAGGCCTCAATAAGCGCGTTCCGGCAGACCACCGATACTGACGAAGAAACCGGACACAAAATGATGCGTTTCAAACTGGTGGTTAACATCCCGGATGATGTGGCCATGCCTGAATTCCGTTACAACCTGAATTTGCTATGTCAGGTGCTAAACCTGACGCTCAAGATAGTTGATAAACACAAGGGATAAACGAATGAATACACTTTCTGCCGGCGTTGCCGCCCCGTTATTTAGTTTACCGGATCAGGATGGTAATCCTGTTTCGTTGGAGTCGTTGAAAGGTAAAAAGGTTTTGGTCTATTTTTATCCAAAAGCCATGACACCAGGATGTACCGTTCAGGCTCAGGGATTACGCGACATTCAAAACGAATTAGAACAGCATAATGTTGTTGTACTTGGCATAAGTCCGGATGCCGTTAAACGTTTGCCTAAATTCATCGAAAAAGAAAAGCTTAACTTCACGTTATTGTCTGACGAAGATCATGCGGTAGCAGATGCATTCGGTGTATGGGGCCCTAAAAAGTTCATGGGAAAAGAGTACGACGGCATTCACCGTTTAAGCTTTCTGATAGACGAAGAAGGCAACATTGAGCACGTATTCAATAAATTTAAAACCAAAGAACATCATCTGGTTATATTGAATTACCTTGAGGGCGATGCCGCTTAAGCATCTTTAAGCTCTTTATCATTACAAAAAAAGCCAGTATCGGTTGCCGATACTGGCTTTTTTTGTCACTGCACTCATTAAGAGTTAATAATTTCAGGGGGCGGTGGCGTAGAAGACCAGGCAGTCACAACCGCTTTTACCAGCGTTGCCAAAGGAATAGCAAAAAATACTCCCCAAAAGCCCCATAAACCGCCAAAGAATAACACCGCAATAATAATATACAGGGGGTGCAAACTCACCGCTTCAGAAAATAATATAGGCACCAGCAGATTACCATCCAACGCCTGAATAACGCCATATGCCACCATTAAATACCAAAACTGCGGTGTAATACCCCACTGAAACATGGCGACTACTGCAACCGGGATAGTGACGACTGCCGCGCCAATGTAAGGAATTAACACCGATAAACCGACTAACACGCCAAGTAACATGGCATAACGTAAATCCATAATCACAAAAGTAATACAGGAAATGGCACCGACGATGATGATTTCGATTGCCTTACCACGGATATAATTGGCGATCTGGGTATTCATTTCGTTACCCACCTGGGTAATCAGGCGACGTTCTTTGGGTAATATGCGTGAGATACTCTCGGTAAAATAGAGTTTATCTTTGAGCATAAAGAACACCATTAGTGGCACCAGTATAAAATAAATTAACAGAGCGGCGACACTGGTAATTGACCCCAGCGATGCTGACAGAGCTTGCTCGCCAAAATCCACCAAGCGCTGATTAGCGCCTTCCATCATTTCATAAATATGCGAAAACTGAACATATTCGGGGTATTTATCAGGTAATGTTAACAGCCATGTCTGGGCATTTTGCCAAATAACCGGCAGTTCCTGGGCTAAGCTGACACTCTGCTTGGTAATCACCGGTACTAAGCCTACCGTTAACATCACCATTACCATCACAAAACAAATTAACACCAGCGCCACCGCAAGAGGACGCCCTACCCCAACGCGTTTAAGTTGAGTGACCGGCCAGTCAAGTAAATAGGCAATCACCGCTGCCACAATTACCGGCATCAGCATGTTGCCCCATAACAGCAACAATGCACTGCTGATAAGAATAAGGACAAGCAGCATCGCAGCATCAGGATCTGAAAACTTACGCCTGTACCAACGCCCGAAAACACTAAACATTCACTTTTCCTTTCAACAATCAAAAATGCCAGGCAGGTTTACACCCAAACGCCCGACAACGCCCATAACACTAAGAATAAATTAAATATAACAATCAGTTAGCTAAAAAACAGAAGCTATACGATAACTTCTTATGCACCGCGCTACTATACCGACAAACTTGCTGTTTGTAACGCTTAGAACTTGCGCCACGCTCGCCCTTGTGGTGTCATTAAATGATATTGCCCTGTGGCACTGCTTTATTTACGTTATTTTACAGGTTTCAGGGAACTGATCAGCCTCAGGTTGTCGTATATATAGCAGTATTTGGCTTAATCCGAGGAATAATGAAACAATATTTGCAATCCGGCATCGTTGGTTTTTCATTAACCGTGGTAGCGTTGCTGATGCCTGTAAATGGTATAGCCCAAAGTATTGGCAGCGACAAAAATACGCTGCCGGATATTGGTGTGGTGGCGTCAGAAGCGCTCACCGTCGATAAGGAAATGTTAATCGGCGATGCCATTATGCGTCAGATGCGTGGCCAGGCCCCTATTATCGACGATCCGATATTGAGCGAATACATTCAGGATCTGGGTAACCGGCTCGTGCTGCAAGCTGAAAACACCAAGTTTCCGTTTGAATTTTTTGTCATCAACAATAGCGCCATGAACGCCTTTGCATTTTACGGCGGTCACGTGGGTGTCCATTCCGGTATTATCACCAGTGCTGATTCCGAAAGTGAACTGGCTTCAGTGCTCGCCCACGAAGTCACACACGTAACCCAGAGGCACTTAGCGCGCCGGGCGCTTTCCCAGCAACGCAGCTCACCTTTGCAGATTGCGTCCATGTTGGGCAGTATTTTACTTGCTGCAGCAAACCCTGAAGCTGGTATGGCAGCCTTGCAAACCTCATCTGCGATATCCCAGCAAATGACGATAGACTACACACGCTCTAACGAGCAGGAAGCTGACCGTATTGGCATTGACATACTGTACAACGCCGGTTTTGATCCGCGCGCTGCAGCCACGTTTTTTGGAAAAATGGCAGAAGAATACCGGTTACGCTCGCGCCCACCGGAACGGCTGCTCACTCACCCGTTAACTGAAAAACGGATTGCCGATGCCCGCAGCAGGATGGCCCGCTACCCTGAGGTCAGGTTACCGCCCAGTTTAACCTTTCATCTGGCCAAAGCCCGCCTACTCGCGCGTTATCAGTTTGACCCGGATTACGCGTTAGAGCACTACATGGCGGTCAATGAGCAAGGCAACTATTTAGTTAAAGAAGCAGCCCGTTATGGCCTGGCTATTGCTCTATTGGCCAACGACAAAGCGGCGCAGGCACAAGAGATTAACAATGAATTGCTCAAACGCGATCCAAACAATCTGTTTTATATTGATCTTGCTACCGATATTCTGATTGCGCTCAATCAGCCACAGACAGCGGTTGAAATGCTGGAAAAGGAAATATTCAATAAACCTCGCAACAGCGTTGTGGTGTTAAATTTGGCCAATACCTACCTCACAATGAAGCAATACAGCAAAACCATTGAACTGCTAAGAGACTATCTGTTAGTAAAACCGCACGATCAACTGGCCTACAGTCTGTTAAGCGAAGCTTATAAATCGGAAAAATCCTACAAAGGGATGCATCAAAGTAAAGCCGAATTGCTCGCGTTGTATGGCGCATACCCCAATGCTATCGACGAGCTGCAACACGCCTACAATTACACCGGCGATGATCATCTCGAAAAACAACGCATCAGAGCGCGAATTCAACAACTGCGCGATGCTGAAGAAAAGTTAAGAAATTTTTAGTAAGTTAAGGTGCTGAACAGGTTTAACAAAATAAGTTTATCGGTCGCTTGTTTCCGCGCACAACCACATTTGACGAGCACCTTACTGCAATCATCCTGCGGCTGTTCCTTTAATTAACGACAGTGTACAAGTGTCATTTTTGTGGGGTTTAAGACTAAAACCGTCGGCTTCAAACGCCCGGTTAGAAAAGAGGATTAAAACCCGCGTATCGCCATTAGCACTTGCTGTTCTAACGTTGACGTTGCAATTATTTAAAACGAGCTCTGTTACTAAAGACTCTTTGCTTCCATCAGAATGCTCAGTGTGCTGGGTTTGGCCTGATAAGACATAGGTTTTCGCGGCACAAGATACTAATGAAACAAATGCAAAGGCAACAATGGTTACTGGCAACAAATCGGTTTAAAATTCATTGTGCTTCATCCTTGAAGTAAGTTATCGGTATATCGACGCAAACCAAACTTGTGATCTGCTAACTAAAATTAGCAAGGGTTTGATTATTGCTAATTAAATATCGGGGCTGACATACACAAACTTAGCACAGTTTAGTGTGTTTTAAATCACTCAGTTATCTGCGCTCTGGCTTTGCGCCACTGCCTGGTTAAGCCGCTCAACCGTTACTTCACCCCTTATGGTTTTCGTTACTTCACCTGCCGGGCTAATAATGTAGGTAGTGGGTAACACAATTGGCATACTTACCGGTAACGCTGTTGCCGACTCGGTAGTAAGAACCGGAAAGCGAATGTCCCGGCGCTCAATTAATTGCTGCAGTTCCGGGAGGCTGAGTTCGTCAAAGCTAACGCCCAGCACCCTTACGTTGCCCTGCTGGTAAAATGCATTGAGTTCTGGTAACTCGCGCAGACACGGCAGACACCATTCCGCAAAATAGTTGACCACCGTCCATTGACCGCTGCGCCATTGTACTTTACTGCCGCTGACGGTTATAAACGATGAGCTTTGCATGGCACTAAACCACACACCGGTTATGAGTGCGCCAACACCCGCTAGGCACAAAACAAGCGTACGGAAAGATCCACGTTGGCGTGTAATTCGTTTATACTCTGCGACAATTTTCAATCTGTTAAGCCCGATGATAGTGTGTTCACTCCTCATCATAGCAACTCTTTTTTATCGGTAGAACATTATGGCTAATATAAAAATACTGCATAACCCGCGCTGCTCGAAAAGTCGTGAAACCCTGAAACTATTAGAAGAAAAAGATATCGCTGTTGATATCATTGAATATTTGAAAACGCCACTGACAGAACAGGAAATCCGCTCGCTCTACACAAAGCTTGACCTGGAAAATGTTACGCAGATGATGCGGGTGAAAGAGCCCGAATATAAAGCGGCGGGTCTCAATAGCGCTGATACCACCGACGATCAGCGCTTTGCTGCGATGGTGCAATATCCCAAGCTCATCGAGCGACCAGTTGTCATTAACGGTGATCAGGCTAAAATTGGCCGTCCACCAGAATCGGTACTGGATATTGTTTAACATGGGACCAGTGCTCATCCTGTATTACAGCCGCCATGGCGCCACCGCGCAACTGGCCCGAGCCATTAGCATGGGCGTTGAAGCGGCGGGTCACAGCGCCTTATTGCGCACAGTACCACCAATATCATCTGATCCAAACGCTGAACGCCCTGATGATCCAAGCCAGGGGCCGCCCTATGTGACCCTCGATGACCTGCGGGATTGCAGTGCCCTGGCACTGGGAAGCCCTACCCGATTTGGCAACATGGCCGCGCCAATGAAACACTTTATCGATTCAACCAGTGGCTTGTGGCTGGATGGTGCGCTGATAAATAAGCCTGCCTGTGTATTTACCTCGACCTCGAGTTTACACGGTGGTCAGGAAACAACCCTGCTGTCGATGGCACTGCCGCTGCTTCATCACGGCATGGTCATCGCCGGCATACCCTATTCAGAGCCGGCTCTGCATTCCACCACCAGTGGTGGTACGCCTTATGGTGTTACCCATGTTGCCCATAGCAATACCTCAACACTCACCACTGATGAAAAATCACTTTGCCTGGCACAAGGAAAGAGACTTGCGCAACTTGCCAGTGCATTACATGCTCAAGCAACCAAAGGCGATGCTTTATGACGACCCCAATGGCAAGTAAAACCCGGCAGTTTCGGTATCTGGCGTTAGTGTGCCACCTGGGATTGCTGGTTTGGATATCAGCATGGCAACTTTTATTCACAACCGGCCAATCTTATTCATTAGTATTTATCTTCCTGATGTATGTGTTACCGCTATTATTACCTTTACCGGGTGTCATCAAAGCAAAACCATACACCCATGCCTGGGCCAATTTTATAGCGCTGTATTATTTGCTACACGGATTAACGGTTTTTTATGCCGAGCCTGATGCACGCTGGTTTGCCAGCATCGAAATCCTGCTGGTCATCGGTATGTTCACCGGCTGTAGCGTATTTGCCAGACTCAGAGGGCGTGAACTGGGCTTAGGGTTAAAAAAGCTCAAAGAAGAGATGAAAGAAGAATGCGAGCATTTCACAAAGCGTTCGTAGCGCCTGTTATACTCACACTACTAAGCGCATGTGGAGGTTCTGGCGGCGACAACGGCGGCAATCCCGGCCCGGTCGTTGAGCCGCCCACTGAACAACCGCAACTGACGCCCGTTCTAAGCAGCGATAATCTCGCGTTGTACGGCCAACTCTCGGCAATTACCAATGAGTCGGTCGGCCTGGTTTTACTGAGCGCTGATGGCAGTCGCTTATCAGACATCCAGTGGCAACAAATAAGCGGTCCTGCTGTCAGCTTGTTGGCTGCGCACACGCAGGCTGTGGGATTTGACATCCCCGCAGCCGGTAATTACGAGTTCAGGGTCACTGCAATTACCCAGAGTGGTCAGCAACGCCAGCTTTCATTCACCCTGACAGCCAGTGACGACGCGACACCCGAAATAGCCAACGTGCGACTTGACCATATGGCAACAGAGCGCGGCCGAGTCTCTTTACGGGTAGACAGCCCTACGCCAAAAATTATCACCACAGTGAGTTGGGAACAAACGGCAGGCCCGCCGGCACAACCTCTCACGCAACAGGCTGATACCACTAACGGACCACTACAAAGCCTATTTTTTACTGCCCCTGAGGTAAACCAAGACAGTGTCTTGGAGTTTGTTGCAACGGTGCAGTTTGATGATGGAACCACAGCAACTGACAAAGTACTGGTTGGTATTAATAATACCGCTGTCGCCGATGACGGCATATTTACCCAAAACGACATGTTTGTGACCACCGATCTTATCGCTTACCGCGAAGATAGCCCCTACGCCGACGCCCTGCGGGAATGTGTCTACACAAACCAGTTAGTTAACAGCTGCACTTTTGCAGACTTACCTTTGATTGGTATGCAAACGGCCACACCTGATGTTGATGATATTCTCGATAAAACACTGGTCTCCCACCCCTGGATGGGCGAGCGTTTTGCTGAATTTCTGCGCCAGTCGGCAACCAGCGAGGATATGCTGAAATTGTTACGAGGGGTCACGGCGGTGGTTATTTCATACGATATCAGGCCGTCATTCTACTGGGTACGAACCGGCGCTATTTATCTGGATGCACGTAACTTTTGGCGCACACCGGCCGAGCGCGATACCCTCAACACGGCACCTGATTATCGCAGTGACTTTGGCAATGCCTTGCAATTTGGCATTTACTGGCGTTATGTCAAAAATAATCGCTATTATTTTCCTCAGCAATCGCTGGCAGCGAGTCTGCGCAATAGCCGGGATTTTAGCAAGCTGGAGGCATCACTGGCCTGGCTTATGTATCATGAACTGGCGCACGCCAATGATTTTTTCCCGCCTACAGCGTGGGCAGGTTTGCGGGATTCGCAAACACCGCTGGATCACCTTCGTAACAGCCCGCCGCAGTCTGATCAGTTGTTCGACACCTACCCACTGCAATCCGCTGTGCTGAATGAGTTGGCCAATGTATCATTTGGCGGTGCAGAGGCCACGGCTGCGCAACAGAGTTTCTCTGCCACCGACGCAGCGGATGAGTTCAGCAGTGATATAGCGCCTGCATACTATGCCTATTACACAACACGAGAAGACTACGCCACCCTGTTCGAGCAATTTATGATGCTCTACCGGCTCGGTGTCAGTGCCGACATTGGAGTGGTTGAAACGGTAAGTAACCCGCAGGCACTGATCACCTGGGGACAGCGAAACCGCATTAACCAGGATACTTTACAGGCCAGAGCTGCGTTCACGGTTGAGCGCGTTTTGCCGGAGTTAAATGTCGCTCAGCTGCAGGGCACACTGCCATCACCGGTGCAGCTTGAGCCTGGTGTATCCTGGTATGATTTTGACGCACTTATTACCAATGGCGCACTGCAGCGCAATGATTTAACCGGTGATTTAGCGGGGAATAAAAGTAATCTGTTCAGACCCCCGCTGAGGCTCAGGAGTCTTGATGGTCATCTGCGGTACTGAGTTCACGTTTTACCAGCGCTACTGATATTTTCTTCTGTTCCTGTAAAGAGCGCTGATCGAGGCGATCCAGCAATGCCATTAAGCTGGGTAAGTCACGCTGGCTATGATTTAGTAAATAATGCAGCGCCTGAACCGATAGCGACAGACCGCGCTGGCGGGCGCGGGAACTGAGAATTTTTGCCCGTTGCTCGTCATTAAGCGGTTTCAGCTGGTAGGTTAAGCCGGCACTGATACGCGAACGCAGATCGGGTAGCTTAATTGCGTCACTTTGGGCACTGACCTGCGAGGCAATAATCAGCACACCAATACGCGTTTCACTGATACGGTTAATTAAATCAAACAACGCTTCTTCCCAGGCGTCATTGCCCGTAATGGCTTCCAGATTATCCACACAGACCACAGGTAACTGTTCCAGCGCATCAAGTACTGTCGGTGACAGTGACACCACATCTTTTAAATTTACATACGCATGGGGTATCGCCCGGCCTGCCAGATGATGGCAAACGGCATACAGCAGGTGACTTTTACCACGGCCGGCACTGCCTATCAGATTAACTAACGGAATTGACGCCGCATCCAGTAAAGACAAAGCGGGTTCGCCTCGCCAGTCCGGCGAGTGGGCAGCAATGCAATGGAGTAACGCGACAAGCTGATTGTTATTGCCCGCTACAAAACTGGTAAAGGTTTCATCATCTGGGAGTGTTACCGGCAATGGCAATTGCATGGGCTACGGACTCCAAAAATAATGCATGCCTTCCAGCGGCTGGCCGAATGCATCAGTCAATGGTTGTAACTGACTGTCGAAAGACAATATCGCGCGAAAATCCTGTGCACTGCCAAGCAAACTGAGGCGGAAAGTGCTCACTGTCCCCTGCTGACTAACCAACATGACCTGATCAGTCACACTTAAATTTTGCAGATAAGACTGCACCGCAACAAACGCGTTTAAGTCCGCCAGGTTGCCAATCGTAAGCTCGATAGTCTCCGCTGAGGCTTTATCTCTGGGCAGAATGGCATACGTTTGTCCCAGATAATTCGCGTAGCGGCTAATAAATTCACTGACCAGCTCATTCACATCGTCACCAATCAAGGTATCATGAACAACACTTTGCACACTGGCGTTGGTGGCTACGTAGAGAAAATCCAACGAATACTGGCCTTTCCGCGCGCGGGCAGCAATTGTCGAGAATTCTTCCTGGGTAAATAACGGCCCGCTCTCAGCAGACTCTTCCACCCAGGACATTTGCAGCGATGCCAGCTCAATGGGTAGCGGTAACCCGATCTCACCAAATTGATTTACCGTTATCGCAGGAGCCTTCATAGGCGCGATAAAAAATGGCTTTGCCGGCGGCTCAGGCTGATTATAAACAATGGGCTCAGTTCGGTTACGGTATATCCGTCCAGCCAGCACATAGTCGACGGAATAGCGACTGGCCGCCTGGATTAACTGGCCGGGAAACAAGCCCCACACATCGTAGCCGGTTATATTGAGAGTATCGTCAAGGTCCATTAACGGCAGCGACATCGGCACGCCGCGCTTATCTGCCTGCTTTCTTATGGTCTGCGCCAACGCCCCAACACTGCTGTCTTCGACGATGCGACGACGCCCTTCTTCGTTTTCTACGACCAGCCACATTAAGGCATCAGGGCGGCGACTCCCCCAAATAGGTAAACCTTGCTCAATCAATGCATTTTCGATCAGGCGCTGGTCAAACTCGGCCACCAGATAAAGTTGCTCTTGCTCTGCTGCAAAACGATAGGCACGTAAAAACCGATCGCTGTTAGCGCGAATGGATTCGATAGTTTGATAACGGGTGATGTCTTCCTGTCCGGTTAACTTAATCAGGACCTGATCGAGCGCACTTTTTGTTGCCCCCCTGAGGGTTTGGCTGGATTTATCTTTAACCGGTACCTTGCCGCTGCTCAAATCGATAGCCGAACTTGCCTGACTGACACCAAGCCACACTACTCCCAGCAGCAGGATTATAAACTTCATCATAGACAATACATTATTACGGATCTGCGCTGGCAAGAACTTAGCAAACTCCATGTTGATATGCGATCAAAAACAACGTTTTAATTGTTATCTATTTAAACACGTTTTTCATCTCAATAGTGCTGTTATCTTTACTCAACGCATCATCCTGTTGACTGACTGATGAGTTTTTATACAGTCGGGATATCATCAAAACCGTAAAATATGCCTCTGAGCCTGCTTACACGTTGGACATCATTGCGGATGCTGGTAGAATCCGCGCATTCAAACCTGTCTAAGTAACAAGGCTTACCTGTGTCTGAGAAAAATACGTCATTAAGTTATAAAGATGCCGGTGTCGATATCGATGCTGGAAACCAATTGGTTGAGCGCATTAAATCGGTTACCAAACGTACCCATCGCCCCGAAGTTCGAGGGGGCCTGGGCGGATTCGGGGCATTGTGTTCATTACCGGAAAAGTACAAAAATCCCTTGTTAGTTTCAGGCACTGATGGAGTTGGCACAAAGCTGCGTCTGGCAATGGATTATAGCCGTCACGACAGCGTTGGTATCGATCTGGTCGCAATGTGTGTGAACGATCTCATTGTGCAGGGCGCCGAGCCTCTGTTTTTCCTTGATTACTACGCTACCGGTAAGCTTAATGTTGACACAGCCGCCGCGGTAGTCAGTGGCATTGGCACCGGTTGTGAGCAAGCAGGTTGCGCATTAATTGGTGGTGAAACGGCAGAAATGCCCGGTATGTACCACGGCGATGACTACGATATCGCCGGCTTTTGCGTTGGTGTGGTCGAAGCCGATGAAGCCATCGACGGCAGTACCGTAACTGCCGGGCAAAAACTCATTGCACTGGGTTCGTCAGGCCCCCATTCAAACGGCTACTCGCTGATCCGGAAAATCATCGAAGTAAGCGGTGCTGATGTAAGCGCCGACCTTGAAGGCAAGCCGGTTATCGACCACCTGTTAACGCCTACCCGTATTTACGTAAAGTCGGTACTTGAGCTGCTGGGCAGCGTAAAAGTAGCGGCCATCTCGCACATCACCGGCGGTGGTTTCTGGGAAAACATTCCGCGCGTGTTACCTGCCGATAAAAAAGCCGTTATCGATGCCAACAGCTGGCAATGGCCGGCAGTATTTAACTGGCTACAAGAGCACGGAAATGTAACTACCCATGAGATGTATCGCACCTTCAACTGTGGTGTCGGTTTAGTGCTGGTGGTCGATGAGCAGGACGTAGAGAGCGCTTTGTCAGTGTTAAATAATGCCGGTGAAAACGCCTGGCTGATTGGTGACATAGCCGAGCTCGACGGTGAAGAACAGGTAGAGATCAACGCTTAACATGACTACCAAGCCCAATATTTGCGTTTTGATTTCAGGTAATGGCTCTAATCTCCAGGCCATTATCGACGGCGTTAACGCAGGTAAAATTAATGCCAATATTGCCTGCGTTATTGCTAACCGGCCCGATGCCTATGGTCTTGAGCGAGCGCGTGAGGCCGGCATCGAAGCGGTTTGTCTCGACCATAAACTCTACAGTGACAGGCAAAGCTACGACATTGCTTTGCGCGAGGCGCTTGAAGCCCATCAACCCAAGTGTGTGGTGTTAGCGGGCTTCATGCGCATACTAACCAGCGAGTTTGTGGAACATTTCAGCGGGCGCTTATTGAACATTCATCCATCTTTGTTGCCAAAGTATAAAGGGTTGAATACGCATCAACGTGCCTTAGACAATAACGACGATGAACATGGCCTAAGTGTTCACTTTGTTACCCCTGAACTTGACGGCGGCCCCGTCATCATTCAATGTAAGGTACCGGTATTTGCCGATGACAATGCCGAAGCACTTGCCCAAAGGGTGCAAGAGCAAGAACGCAGTATTTACCCACTAGTGGTTCACTGGTTTTGCAGTGACCGGCTAAAAATGAACAACAATAAGGCACTATTAGATGGTAAAGTTCTTCCGGACAACGGGTACGCTAACGAATAATACATTCACCTTACTGGTATTTTCAGGGCTGCTGGCATTGGCAACCAATGCCATCGCCAGCGAGGATGAGCCGCTCATTAGCCCTTTTGAAGCGGTTTATTACGCCTATAAATGGGATGAAAATCTCGGCTCAGCAAAAATCTCCCTAGAAGAGTTAAGTGAAGGCCTCTATTCACTGACCTATCAATCCAAAGTGTCGAAGTTCTTTCTTACCGATAAACGCTTTGAACATTCCATATTTACAGTCGAAGACGGACAACTGTTGCCGCAGGAATACAACTATTCACGCAGTGGTACCGGTCCCGATACCTCACTGAAGGTGATCTTTGACACCAGCGCTGATGGCACTATTCAAATTGTCGAGGATGACGAGAAAACGTCTATGGACTGGCAGGGCGAATTTGACAACCAGCTGTATCGACTTGATGTCCCCATTCGCTTGCGACAAGGGCGCGAGACCCTTGAATATGACTTTATCAATTATCGCGGCCAGCAGCGCCATTATGGTATGGAAGTGTTAGGCAAAGAGTCTGTGACCCTGCCCTATGGCACCATCGAGGCCTATAAAGTAAAAATAGTCCGCGATTCTAAAACCCGCGTGACCTTTGCCTGGTTTGCGCCCGATCTCGATTATCAGTTGGTGCGCCTGCAGCAATTTAAAGACGGTGACGAACAGGGCGACTTGCGCTTAAAAGCATTTTCCAGCAGTAAAAAATAATCCCGTCAGCGATGTCAGCCCGTTTGATATCGCGCATCTTTCCGGTACCGCCAGCCATGGTATCGCCCACGCTGTGCAGTTAACTTTACGGCTTGCAGTCGTTCGTCGACTTACGCCGGTATTACTTGATCTTTTGCAGTGACAACGCTAGTTTTACCTAGTCTGGTCAGACCTCAACTGCAGATCACGAGGAGAAATAATGTCTGATTTAGTGTGGATTTTACTCATAATACTGACACTGTGTGTGGCAGCGTATCAACGCCTCTCCCTGACGAATGCCGTTGCATTGGCAGCAGGTGTATTGGTTATCGGTACTGTATTTGGCTCATTAGGCCTGCTTAGTTGGATAGTGTTTGCCGTTGTGACAGTTCCCCTTGTGATACCGGCTATCCGCATCCCCTATTTAACCGCACCGATGTTCAAAATGTACCGCAGGGTAATGCCTGAAATGTCATCGACCGAACAGGAAGCAATTGATGCTGGCACCGTGTGGTGGGATGGCGAAATATTTTCCGGCCGACCAGACTGGCAAAAACTACATAGTATACCCAAGGGCCGGCTCACCCCTGAAGAACAGGCTTTTCTCGACGGTCCGGTTGATAAAGTTTGCAGCATGATAGATGAGTGGCAGGTGAATCACAAAGATGCCGATTTACCACCACAAGTGTGGGCATACCTTAAAGAGCACAAGTTTTTCGCCATGATCATTAAAAAGGAATATGGCGGACTGGCGTTTTCAGCCTTTGCTCAATCACGCATTATTCAGAAACTGGCCGGTACCAGTGCCGTGTTATCCAGTACCGTTGGCGTACCTAACTCATTAGGACCCGGCGAGCTATTGCAACATTACGGCACCGAAGAACAAAAAAATCATTACTTACCGCGACTAGCCAGTGGTGAAGAAATACCTTGTTTTGCTCTCACCGGCCCCGAGGCAGGCTCCGATGCCGGTGCAATAACTGACCAGGGCATTATATGCAAAGGTGAATGGCAGGGAGAAGAAGTGCTGGGCATGCGTCTCACCTTCGACAAGCGCTATATTACTCTCGCGCCAGTGGCCACCGTTATCGGCCTGGCATTTAAATTATATGATCCGGACAAACTCCTCGGCGACAAAGCCGAACTTGGCGTTACCTGTGCGCTTATCCCCCGTGATACGGACGGACTTGATATTGGCCGCCGCCATTTTCCACTGAATACGCCGTTTCAGAATGGACCGGTTCGCGGTAAGGATATTTTTGTGCCGTTAGATTATATCATTGGCGGGTCAAAAATGGCCGGCAAAGGCTGGCGCATGCTTATGGAGTGTTTGTCAGTGGGCCGCTGTATTACCCTGCCTTCCACATCAGCTGGCGGCGCTAAATCCTGTGCCATGTCGACCGGTGCCTATGCCCGAATTCGCCGGCAGTTCAGAATACCCATTGGCTCAATGGAGGGGATTGAGGAAATGCTCGCCCGCATAGGGGGTAACGCCTATATGATGGACGCCGTAACCCGCTTCTCAACAGTCGGCGTTGATTTAGGTGAAAAGCCATCGGTCATTTCGGCCATCTGCAAATACCATCTTACCGAACGAGCCAGAACAGTGGTGAATGACGCCATGGATGTGCATGGCGGCAAAGGTATTATGCTCGGTCCGAACAATTATCTGGGTCGCGGTTACCAGGGGCTCCCCATCTCCATCACCGTTGAAGGCGCGAATATCCTGACCCGCAATATGATGATATTTGGTCAGGGCGCCATGCGCTGTCATCCGTACGTTTTAGCAGAGCTTAAAGCCGCTGCCATGACAGACAAAGACACGGCATTGCACGCTTTTGACGAGGCGGTGTTTGGTCACATTGGTTTTGCCCTGGCGAATGCACTGCGCAGTGCCTGGTTCACGCTTACCGGTGGTTACTTCTATAAGTCACCATTTAAAGACAGTACCTCCAGATACTATCAGTTATTGCAAGGCTATAGCGCAAACCTGGCCCTGCTGACCGACATTTCTATGGGTATTTTAGGCGGCACCCTGAAGCGCCGGGAGCGGTTATCCGCACGATTAGGCGATATTCTCAGTGATATCTATTTAGCCAGTGCAGTGCTAAAGCGTTTTGACGAAGAAGGCCGTCAGCATGAGGATTTGCCCCTGCTACACTGGGCAATGCAGGATTTAATTTATAATCTTGAAACGGCGCTTAGCGACTTTTTAGATAACTTCCCCATCCGCTGGTTGGGTAAAGTACTGGCATTTAAGCTTATGCCCTTTGGACATCGGGTGAGCAGACCCACGGATCAAACCGAACATGCTATTGCGCGGATCCTGCAACAGCCCGGCCAGGCAAGAAGCCGTTTGGGCGATGGTCAGTATTTAACGCGTGAACCAGGCAGCTTACCGGGTGAGTTAGAGCAGACTCTGGACGATGTCATCGCTGCAGAGCCGGTTTTCGATAAGATCTGCAAGGCCCTTAACGAAAAGCGGCCCTTTACTCAGTTAGATAAGCTGGCCGACATTGCGCTGGAGAAAAACCTCATCGACGACGACGAAGCCGATTTGCTCCGCCGAACCGAGAAAGGCCGCGCCAAAATCGTAGCGGTTGATGATTTCGATCCCGGGGAGCTCGTTGCTGCCGTGCGCTAATCTTTAGTGCGTGACCGCTCAATAATGAAAAAAAGGCGCCCTTCGGCGCCTTTTGTATTAAGTGCTGAGGCTATCTTTGGGCGGCCCTGGCAAACAACGATTGTTTGTCCGCAGCAGACAAAAATGCCTGGTTTACGCCATTAATTTGTACTTGCTTTAGCTGTTCGTCGCTGAGCTTAATGACGTCTCTGGCCACGGTGTATTCGTCAGCCAGGGTAATTGCCGAAATACCCGGATCATCGGTGTTCAGCGTTACTTCAATTCCCGCCTCTAAAAACTGTTTCATAGGGTGATTAGGCGTATCTACAACCGTGGCCGTTTGATAGTTAGACGTTGGGCAGGATTCAATGCCAATATGGTGCTCCGCCAGATAAGCCATAAGCTGTTCGTCTTCCCTGGCAGCCACGCCATGACCAATTCGGTTGGCACCCAATAATTCAATGGCATTCCAGATGCTTTGAGGTCCATCCGCCTCACCCGCATGAACCGTAATTTGCCAACCGGCATCACGAGCCTGCTTAAAATGATTCACAAACAGCGGCGCCGGAAAACCCAGTTCATCACCGGCTAAGTCCAACGCGGTAATGTGCGCTTTATGGGCTAACAGCCCATTGAGTTCCTGAGTGCAGGCTTCAGTGCCAAAGGTGCGACTGAGAATGCCGATCAGGTTGTGTTTAACGCCAAAATCACGCTCGCCGTCGGCACAGCCCTGTACGGTGGCAGCGACCACATCGGCGATATTCAGTTGATGGGTTTGTGCCATATAATATGGCGAAAATCTTAACTCAACGTAATCAAGGCCTTCTTGCTGAGCATCCTGCATGTTTTCGTAGGCAATTTGATAACAGGCATCGACATCGGCAAGCACAGAAATGCCGTAATCCAACCTGGCTAAAAAGGCCAGTAAGTCAGCGGTTTTATCCTGTATCTGGCAAAGTGGAAGGAGCGCTTCGAGGCTCCTGGCAGGCAGTGCTATATTATGTTTGGCCGCCAACGTCCAGATGGTTTCGGGGCGAATGTTGCCATCAAGATGACGATGAATGTCTACGGCAGGTAAATCCCCGAGCATAGCAGTTCCTGGCAGGTTTAATTAATTTGCAGCTTATCCATTAACAACACGGCCTGAGTACGGGTATTAATGTTAAGCTTTTTAAGCGCAGCACTGATATGCGCTTTCACCGTTGCTTCAGTAACATTCATTTCATGGGCTATTTGTTTATTCATCAGGCCGGCACGAACCAACTTGAGTACCGACACCTGTTTGGGGGTAAGTTCTTTAAACCGGTTCAACATATCATTCATATTGCCGCTGTTTTCAGTCATTTTTTCGGCTATGTCAGCAGGCAGCCACTGTTCACCGCTCAGTACAATGTCAATGGCCTCGGCAATCGAACTCGTCGGCGTCGACTTCGGCACATAACCGCTGGCGCCCAGAGTGATCGACTGAGAAATCACGTCTATATCGTCGTTGGCTGACACCATCACAATGGGTAATGCGGGAAACTTTTGTTTGATAGAGGTTAAGGTATCAAACCAGTTGGCCCCGGGCATGGATAAATCCAATAGTAACAAATCAACATGGCCGTTTTGGTTTATGAGGTCGACTAACCCCTCTGCCGAGCCGGCCTCCAACACTTCTAAGCGTTCAAATAAAGGCTTGAGCGCGGCGGATAATGCTTCCCTGAACAGCGGATGGTCATCAGCAATCACAAATTTCATTAACTAAACTGCCTTTGGCGACTGTAGTATTTATAATAAGGGTAATACTAAAGGTGTAAGTTGAGAAGTAAATAGTAGTCAAATAAGCAATTTTTTTGCCCTGAGACTTGGCTTTCTGCGTTGGCCGGGTAAAATTGCGGCGCATAAATTCAACTGTTGGAATACCCAGTGTCAAACAAAGATAACCTGTTCGCCGCCCCCCTTAGTCAAGTGAGTGATTTTAGCTTTGATGAAGCGGTCGCTGATGTGTTTCCAGACATGATTAATCGCTCTGTTCCGGGCTACCAGACAATTATTGATACCATTGGTCAGTTGGCGGCCAGTTACGTTCAACCTGCGTCAATGGTCTATGACCTGGGCTGTTCATTAGGCGCAGCGTCCCTCTCGGTATCACGCCGGTGCCCGGCGCAACATTGTGAGATTGTCGCGGTCGACAGTTCAGCGGCGATGGTGGAACGCTGCAAACGTAAGGTAGGTACATTTCAGTTACCCAATCCCATTGAAGTTCGTGAGGGCCTGGCGCAGACCGTGGCCATAAACAATGCCTCAATGGTAATCATGAATTTTACGCTGCAATTTATTCCACCGGCAGAACGCGCAGCAATATTACAAACCATTTATGACGGTTTGTTGCCCGGTGGTATTTTTGTATTATCAGAAAAAATTCGTCATAACCACGCCTCGGGTGAATCGTTGATTAACGATCTACATCTTAATTTTAAGCGGCAAAATGGTTACAGCGAACTTGAAATCAGTCAAAAGCGAGCGGCATTAGAAAATGTCATGTTAATCGATACCTTCGCAGATCATGAACAACGGCTCAGAAATGTTGGTTTCAGCGACGTCGTCATGTGGTATCGCTGTTATAATTTTATGTCTCTGGTCGCAATAAAATAAGGCGCTAACCATGACCGCATCAGCACTTTTTCATACCTGCTACCAGGATCTGTTAAACGGGCCTTTGTCACACTGGCTTAATACCCTGCCCCAGCAAATGGATAGCTGGTATCGCGACGATCTACACGGCGAATTTAAAAAATGGCAACGATTGCTCGGTAAATTGCCGCAGGTGCCACCGGGCAATATTGATTTGCGCGAGAGTGTCACGGTGGGTGATGCCAGCAGTACCGATCCGTACACCCAAAAGCAAATAGAAGGCTTGCTTCGCCAGTTTATGCCCTGGCGTAAAGGCCCGTACTTTATCCATGGGGTACACATAGACACTGAGTGGCGGTCAGACTGGAAATGGGAACGGCTAAAGTCTCACATTGAACCATTGAAAGGGAAACAGGTGCTTGATGTTGGCTGTGGTAGCGGTTATCACCTCTGGCGAATGTACGGCGAGGAGGCAGCAGGTGTTTATGGTATCGACCCCACTCAGTTGTTTTTTATCCAGTTTATGGCTGTTAAACACTTTCTTGGCGAGGCGCCGGTCCATTTTCTGCCGCTCGGCATTGAGCAAATGCAACCGCTAAAAGCCTTTGATACGGTGTTTTCCATGGGTGTACTCTATCATCGCAAAGATCCCATGGAGTTTTTAAATCAGCTCAAATCGCAACTGGTTAAAGGCGGCCAACTGGTGCTTGAAACGCTCATCGTTGATGGCGATGAACAAACCGTACTGATGGCCGGTGAACGGTATGCGCAAATGCGCAATGTATGGTTTTTACCCAGTACCAGCGCCCTTATTGTGTGGCTCAAACGCCTCGGCTTCAGTGACTGTAAAGTGGTTGATGAGTCGGTCACGTCAACGGCTGAGCAGCGCACAACCTCCTGGATGGAAAGCCATTCGTTGCAGGACTTTCTGGACCCCGACGATCACACCAAAACCATCGAAGGTTACCCCGCGCCGAAGCGCGCGGTAATTATTGCCACTAAAAATTAATGGTTATCCGGCAGCCTGAACAACCAGCGAGTTAGCCGCCAACACTGCATTTGATCGGTTTTTGTGCAATCATACGCAAGAAACTGATTTATATGCAGTGGTTAGGATCCGGGTTGAGATTTCAAGCTTCGGAATTGGCACAGATGTTGTAACTCAGTTACACAAATGCTGTGCGAATCATTAATAACTAAGGCAGCTTTATGGACATATCTACGTTTCTTGCGGCGCATCGCCTTCCGGATAGCTACCGCGACATTGCACAAAAATGGTTCATACCATTGGCTGACGAAATTTTTGAGCACCAAAGCAGTGCAAAGAAGCCTTTTTTTGTGGGCGTAAATGGTTGTCAGGGTTCTGGCAAATCAACACTTTGTGACTTTTTAGTTTACTACCTTACCGAGCATAAAAAATTAAATATCGTATCGTTGTCGGTGGACGACTTTTATCTCGATAAATCCAGCCGAAATGCGCTAGCGGTAAAAGTACATCCTTTATTGGCAACCCGGGGCGTTCCCGGAACCCACAACGTAAAACTCGCTCAGGATACCTTCGATCGCCTCAGAGGCTATGGTACGGTATCCGTGCCTCGTTTTAGTAAAGCTACGGATAACCCATTTCCGGTAGTGGAGTGGCCGGTCATCAATTCGCCACCGGATGTTGTGTTAGTTGAGGGATGGTGCTGGGGCGTCAAACCACAGAGCAGGCAACAGCTGGAGATACCGGTCAATACGCTGGAACAGGAAGAGGACCCGCTGGGTACCTGGCGTAATTACGTAAACAAACAACTGGCTGATAGTTATCAGACTCTGTTTGAACAAATGGCTTTTTGGGTCATGTTGAAAGCGCCGTCATTTGATCAGGTCTATCACTGGCGTAGAGAACAAGAACATAAACTTGCCGAAAAGGTGGGGAGTAACCAAAGTGGTGTTATGACTGATCTCGAAATTAAACGGTTTATTCAACATTACCAGCGACTCACTGAACATAGTCTGGCAACATTACCTGCCAGCTGTAATTATGTGTTCCACCTGGATAGCAGTCGTCAAATTACCCATGTAGATAAGGCAGTTTAATGGATCAGTCGAGCATTGTGATCTTTAGTGATATGGACGGCACCTTGCTGGACCATCACACATACAGTTTTGCTGCCGCACAGCCAACGCTGGATGCGTTATTTGCGCGCAGTATCCCGGTTATACCGAACACCAGTAAAACGTTTGTAGAAATGGTCGAGCTGCGTAACAAAATCGGCTTACAGGGGCCTTTCGTCATAGAAAACGGCGCGGCGCTGTTTATACCGCATGGTTTTTTTAAACAAAAACCGGCCGGTACAATCTGGCAGGACGGCTTTTGGTGTAAATCCTTTATTTCCTCCAAAGGCTACTGGTTAAAACTGTTAGAAATAGTTAAAGCTGATTTCGCAGGAGAATTTACTCATTTTAGTGAGATGAGCTTAAACGACCTCATGGCTGCCACCGGTTTAAGTGAGGCGAATGCCCGCTTAGCAGCCAAGCGCCAGTTTGGCGAACCGGTAATGTGGCTCGGCAGCGACGAGCGTAAGGCTGCATTTATTCAAGCCGTGCGTGAGCGTGGTGCCACACCGTTGGAAGGTGGACGGTTTATTCACATCTCCGGCGATTGTACAAAGGGAAAAGCACTTAACTGGTTTATGGAGGAGTATCGACGCCAGACAGCAATGACTGCCACGTCGATTGCCCTTGGTGATGGTAAGAATGACATTGCCATGATGGAAGCCGCTGATATTGCCGTGCGCATTGCGTCGCCCAGCCACCCGCCTCCACAGATAAATAAAAAAGATAATGTCTATACCAGCACACTACAAGGCCCTGAGGGCTGGACAGAAATGCTCACACAATTGCTTTCATTGAAAGATTAGGAGGACACATGGCCGATTTTTATCAAAATGGCATCGTTACAACGTTACATAACCTTGCCAGCCGGTCGACTGAAGCGCTCGAAACTGAGCTGCTGAGGTTTTCGCAAAAACGCCCGATGGCGTTAATTTTACCCTCATTGTTTTCAGAGCTTGAAGGCCCGGCCCTGTCAAACATCGTGGATGAACTGACTAACGTACCTTATTTATCTGAGATCGTCATCGGTCTGGATCGCGCCGATGCCGATCAGTATCGGCATGCGCATGGTTTTTTTAAACGCCTGCCCCAGCATCACCGTATTTTATGGAACGATGGTCCCCGGCTTAAAGCACTGGATGAAGAACTTCAGGCGCTTGGTTTGGCACCTAAGGAACTGGGCAAGGGTCGCAACGTTTGGTACTGCATGGGGTATATTCTGGCCTCAGGTAAAGCTGAGTCTGTTGCATTACACGACTGCGATATCGTTACCTATAACCGCGACCTGCTGGCACGACTGATTTATCCGGTGGCTAACCCGCAGTTTAATTATGAGTTTTGTAAGGGTTATTACGCGCGGGTGGCCGACGGTAAAATTAATGGTCGCGTCTCCAGACTGCTGGTAACGCCATTGTTAAGAGCGCTCAAACGCACCTTGGGCGACAACGAATATATCGAGTTTATGGATAGCTTTCGTTATCCATTAGCTGGCGAGTTTTCGTTCCGTCGCGATGTGTTAAATGACATCCGTATACCCAGTGACTGGGGATTGGAAATTGGCGTACTGTCTGAAATGCACCGAAATTACTCGCACAATCGCTTGTGTCAGGCCGACATTGCCGAAACCTACGATCACAAACACCAGGATCTGTCCCTCAATAATGAGCAGGGCGGCCTGTCGAAAATGTCTATCGACATCACCAAGGCACTGTTTCGTAAACTGGCCACACAGGGGGTGTCATTCAGCAATGAAATGTTCCGTTCAATTAAAGCCACCTATTTCCGCATTGCGCTGGATTTCATCGAAACCTACCACAATGATGCTGTTATGAACGGCCTGACCCTGGACATACACAGCGAAGAAAAAGCGGTCGAGATGTTTGCCAGTAATATCATGAAGGCAGGCCAGCATTTTCTGGAAAACCCCATGGAAACACCTTTTATCCCGAGCTGGAACCGGGTAACCAGCGCCGTGCCCGACATTCTTGACCGCTTACTTGAGGCAGTCGAAGCAGATACTGAAGAATTTAAAGGATAATCAATGACAAAACACTGGGATTACTTACACGAGAAGATCAGCCATCATCTTCAGTCTATTTATGCAGATGTTGTGATTCCTATGCCTGTGGGCGAGCTGGCGACGGAATTAATGAAGTGCATAGGCATTGAAGACGAAAGCGACATTGTGATCCCCCAACCACATGAGAACTACTGGGACGAACAAGATATTATCATGATCACTTATGGTGATAGTATCATCAACGAAAACGAGTCGCCGCTGGGCACCTTGTCGCGTTTTTTACACAAGTATTGTAAAAACACCATCAACAAAGTGCACATTCTGCCGTTCTTTCCCTTTAGTTCTGATGATGGCTTTTCGGTCATTAATTACTCCAGTGTCAATGAGTCACTGGGGACCTGGTCTGATATCCACAGACTGGCCGCTGATTATGGTTTGATGTTCGATTTAGTTATCAACCATTGCTCATCCCGCAGTGTCTGGTTTGATAACTTTATTAAGGGAGAGGGGCCGGGCAGTGATTTTTTCCTGACCGCTAACCCCGCTTCGGACTTATCGGATGTTACCCGGCCCCGCACCAGTCCGCTGCTGCGTGAAACTGAAACAGCGAACGGTACAAAACATGTGTGGTGTACCTTTAGTCACGACCAGGTCGACTTTGATTTCACTAACCCCAAGGTATTAATCACCTTTGTTCAGATCATTAAGCATTACATCGATAATGGGGCTAAATTGTTCCGTCTTGATGCCGTGGCATTCTTATGGAAAATCATTGGTACCAAGTGCATCAATTTGCCGCAAACTCACGAGGTCATCAGACTGCTGAGAACGTTAATTGAACATGCCGATCCAAGCATTGTAATTATTACTGAAACCAACATTCCTAACCGGGAAAATCTGACCTATTTTGGTAATGCTAACGAAGCCCATGCAATTTATAATTTTTCACTGCCACCATTGCTGGTAAATACACTGGTGACCGGTGACTGTACGTACCTGAAAAGCTGGATCATGAGTATGCCACCAGCGCAAAATGGTACCACCTACTTTAACTTTATAGCCTCGCATGATGGTATCGGCCTGCGCCCTGCCGAAGGTTTATTGAGTGATGAAGAAATTGGCACCCTGGTGCAGTCGATGCAAAACTTTGGTGGTCGCATTTCATGGCGCTCTGGTGAGCAAGGCAAGCAAAAGCCTTACGAAATTAATATTACGCTGTTCGATGCAATGCAAGGCACCACAAAAGGCCCGGACAAGTACCAGGTGGATCGCTTTTTGTGTGCACACGCCATAATGCTCGGTATGGAGGGGATCCCCGGCCTTTATATTCATAGCCTGTTAGGCACCTCAAACGACTACGAAAAAGTCGCTAACACGGGGCAAAACCGCTCAATTAACCGCAGACGCTGGGATTACGGTGAACTCGGTGCATTGCTCGATACGCCCTACTCGCAACATCACAAGGTGCTTACGCGTTTGTCGCAGTTAATCAGGATCCGTAAAGCACAGGAAGCCTTCCATCCCAACGCTGTGCAATTTACCTTACAGCTGGGTACATCACTGTTTGGCTACTGGCGGCAAAGTATTAACCGCAAACAAAGCATTTTCTGTGTCAGTAATATCACGGATGAAGAACAATCTATATTGCTGTCGGATCTTAACTTAATTAACACGGATAACTGGATTGATCTAATTACCCGTGATCAAATTGAGGATGTGCTCGGCTTTATCCAGTTAAAACCTTATCAAACGGTGTGGCTGAGCAACATGGATTATGAAGAATATCGCAAAGCCGTCGCAGAAGACTCGTAACACAAAACGAGTCAACGCATCTCATTATCTACAAGGCGCTTTTAAGCGCCTTGTTTTTTTATTACTGGCGACGCTGCTCGCGAAGATTCCATGAGTGCCTGATTTTTACCCTGTTTTTTAACCTGATACCAGTACTTGTCGGTCAGTGGCTACGCCGCATGCCTGTTATCAGCCATACCTGAACCGTCGATGCGGAGTATCTTTCGCAAGGCGTCTACACCGAGAGACTATTGGCTATTTACTGCTGTCAGTATATTATCAATAGCGGTTCACAATTAACGCTCGAGGAGCGTGATACCATGAACAACGCTACTTTTTCACCCAGCCACTATGGCGCGCTGTTAGGAAAAGTGATTCTTGCAACAATGGCACTGTTAACCATACCACTGCTGGGTAACCAGCTGAGCAATGATGTAAACTGGTCGCTGTTGGACTTTACCGTCATGGGTAGCTTAGTGTTTGTATTCGGCAGTATTGTGGCAATCGGTGTTAAGTTGACACCCGGGCGATTAAAGTTGCCCTTTGCCGTCATTATCTGCATGGCCTTTGTTTACCTTTGGGTCGAATTAGCAGTTGGTGTCTTCTTTAACCTTGGCAGTTAACCTTTAGCCTGGTCATACTGAATGCCCGGGTAGTGGCATAAATAAGACTACCCTGTCTATGACGCCGTAAGTCTGTTCCGCCACGTTATTCACTCCTTACCCGCATATATAACTCGTTACCGGTAACCTTTATAGCCAAAATGATAATGACACTGGCAAGCAAAAATACATTATTCTGATACACTTTAACGATGTGAAGTATGTGCTTCGATGCCCCAGGCGTAGCGCAAGGAAAAGCTTTTTGTGACAGATAAAAACCGTAACTTTATAAGGGAAACGAACGAAACAAGCGGAATGTGGCTTACCTGTAAGGTAATTTTTTTTACAGCTATTGGTTATGCCGCGCTGGGCTATATTGGCCAACTTGTATCAGTGCCACCCAGTTACGTTACAGTTATCTGGCCTGCTGCAGGTTTAGCCTTAGCATCTACCTTATGCTTTGGCTTCAGAGCTTTACCCGGTATATTCATCGGGTCTGTAGCGATAAACGTGTATATACGCATCGTTACTGGTGGCGGTGAAGGTTCATTTTTAACCCCACTGTTGTTGGGCTTTTGCCCGACACTACAAGCGTTAGGGGGTTACCTGCTGGTAAAACGGTTTATCGGACTGCCGGTTTCCTATCGCTCTCCAGCAGTCATTTTTCGCTTTTTGCTACTTGGCGGTGTCGTCAGCACAGTAATCAGTGCTTCACTGAGTACCACAGTTCTCTGGGCTTACAGTGCACTCAGTAATGAAATGCTATTGACCACCGGGTTAAACTGGTGGGCTGGTGACGCAATTGGTGTGGTGTTCACCCTCCCCTGGTTGCTCGCGTTGTTCCCTCGACTTGCCGGATCGCAATTCCCGGGCGGGCGGTTCGTTTTATTGTCTCTGTGTGGATTTTCAATGTCTGCGCTGGTTTTCTGCTTAATGGTGCTCAACGAAGAACGCACACAGCAAGCCAGCGAGTTTGCCAACAACGCCAACATCCAGGCGCGAAATTTAGAAACCAGCATACGCAACGTCTCCAATACCTTGTACTCTGTCGCGGGCTTCGTTAAAACACAACCTGCCTTGACACCGCAGCAGTTTGCTACCTTTAGCCAGGATATTTTGCAAGCCACCCCCGAGCTTTACGCGTTATCCTGGAATATCCGCCTGACCGGCAGTGAATTACCGCGCCTTGCACAATGGTTAACCCCACATTACCAGGCCTTGGAACGCGATTTCGCTTTCACCATTACGCAAAATGCTGAGGATGGCAAACAAGAACCGGTGCAACCAAGGCCGTTACATGTTGTTATCTCGTTTATTGCGCCGTTGGGGATCAGTGATCAGGCACTTGGCTATGATGTCTATTCTCAGTCATCCCGACAACAAGCATTAAAGCTCGCCTGGGAAGCGCAAACGCTGTACCCGACGACACCGGTTGAACTTGTTCAGGCAACCGACGACCACCTCGGGGTATTGTTGTTTCTGCCCGTCGAAGGCGAGCGCGAATTACCTTTTTCCAGTGGCTACACCACTGGCGTCATCAGCATCAGCAAGTTAATGAGCCTGGCATTCAGTAATAACCTGTTGGAAGGCAACGGCGTATTGTTAACTGACCCACAGGCAAGCAGTAACGCAATTTTGTACAGCAAAAACCTGACTCAAAGGGAGCAGCAATTGTTGCTCTCGGAAGGCACAATGCCTGCTGACAGGGATTTCTATCACTCTGCTCAGTTTCCCTTACTCGCCCAGTATCGCATCGCAATTGGGGCCCGCCACTGGACAATGACAGTGGTGAATAACACGGCCTTTATTTATCAACCCTGGGGCGTGCACCTGCTGTTAGCCAGTGCTGCGCTGTTTGCCGGTCTGTTAGGCTGGTTTATGATTGTGGTAGCTGGCAATACCAACGAAATTGAAGACAAAGTTAATCAACGTACCCGGGAGCTGTCGCTGGCCAATCAACGTCTCGTTGCGTCTGAGCGCCGCCAGAAGGAAGCGATGTTAGAGGCAGAGAAATCCAACCAGGCAAAAAGCGCCTTTCTCGCCAACATGAGCCATGAGATCCGAACCCCTATGAATGCCATATTAGGGTTAAGTCGCTTAGGCCTTAAACACGCTGACGTTCAACAGGCGCAAGACAAATTCAGTAAAATACATCAGGCTGGCGAATTGTTGTTGAGTATCCTGAACGACATTCTGGATTTTTCAAAAATAGAAGCCAACAAGCTGGAACTGGATGTGCATCCGTTTTTACTCACGGAGATCATTGGTCAGATTGATGATTTATTCCGCACACAGGCAGAAAGTAAGCACCTCGAATTGAGTATTCGCTTTGGCAAAATACACAGCCCGTATCTTCTGGGTGACTCTCTGCGGATCAGGCAAATACTGGCAAACCTGGTGAGTAACGCCATCAAATTTACGCATCAGGGTAGCATCTGCGTATTAGTGGAACAGCAACCCCTTAATGAAAGCCATGGTGAAGATCAGATCATGTTGATATGGCACGTCACTGACACGGGCATTGGTATGACCGAGTCACAACAGCAACGCTTGTTTGACGCGTTCAGTCAGGCTGATTCGTCGATCAGCCGGGTATATGGTGGCTCAGGTCTGGGTATGACCATCAGCCTGCGGCTGGCCGAGGCCATGAACGGCCAAATCAAAGTTAGCAGTGAAGTAAACAAAGGCTCTACGTTTACGTTTTCATTACCCTTAGCCACAACTGATGCTGACAATCTACACCAGCATAAACATGCTCAACAAGGAGTGAACACTTATCAGACAGCGCCCTACAAAACAGCAACGCTCTCAAAGGAGACTACTACCGCTGCGGATATCAAGGGCCATATTCTGTTAGTCGAGGACAATCCGATTAATCAGGAGATAGCAAACGAACAGCTCACCTCACTGGGCCTTAAAGTGACCCTTGCTGACAACGGTCAGCAAGCCCTGGATAAGCTGAGCCGACAATCCTTTGACCTTATTCTTATGGACGTTCAGATGCCCGTTATGGATGGGTATACGGCAACCCGCCATATCCGCGACATGGGCAACAACGTCCCTATCGTTGCATTAACGGCAGCAGCCATGATAGAAGACAAGCAAAAGGCCATTGCATCGGGCATGAATGATCACCTCAGTAAACCCTTTAAAGAATCTGAAATACTCCAGGTGCTGGCGAGCTGGCTACCTGAATCATCGGTTTAACTGGCGTAGCCGGAAAACGTTGCAAATACACTATTGTAAAATCCAAAGGCAAAGCCAACCGGCGCTGCCTTAGCCAGCGCTGTCGCACCCCGTAAAGCGGCACCGTCGTAAACTAAGCCATGTAAAAACCGACGTGATAAATGCTATACTCCGCGCAAATTTATGATCTGTGTTACTGGTATGGCAAATTCTTCCTGGCTTTCATTATCTGACGCATTACACACTATGCTGTCAGCGGCAAAACTCACCGATAAAAAAGAAACACTGGCGCTTGGCAGCGCCCTGGGCAGGGTCACCGCCACAGATATCTATGCACAGGTTAACGTCCCCCCCTGCAATAACTCAGCGATGGATGGCTATGCGCTGCGTAGCGCTGATGGTAAGTCCGGCGCCCGCCTTGCTGTAACGGCCACCGTGCTGGCCGGTGACAGCCACAATCCTGCCGTGGCAGAAGGGCAATGCGTGCGCATAATGACCGGGGCGCCAGTACCTGCCGACTGTGATGCCGTGGTAATACAGGAAAATGTCCGGCGCGACGCGGACACTATCACCTTACACTCCGATGTATCGCCACTGGATAATATTCGCCAGACCGGTAATGACATAGCACAAGGTAGTCTCATACTGGCGCGCGGCAAACGTCTTACGCCGGCCGATTTAATGCTGTTGAGTTCCATGGGCAACACCCACATTGAGGTATATCAGCAACTTAATATTGGTTTACTGGCTACCGGCGATGAATTAGTGGCACCGGGTACGCCACTTCAGGCGGGGCAAATCTACGAGTCTAACCGGTCTGGCATAGCGGCACTGCTGGCGCCATTAAACGTTCGTATTAAAGACTACGGCATCGCCCCGGATGAGCCCGAAACACTGAAAGCCCTGCTTAAACGTGCCCAGCTCGAATGCGATATTATTATATCTAGTGGCGGTGTCTCTGTGGGTGATGCCGACTTTGTTAAACCAGTGCTGGATGAACTCGGCAGTATCGGGTTCTGGAAAATTGCCATTAAACCCGGTAAACCCTTTGCGTTTGGCCAATTGGGCAATGCGTTATTTTGCGGTTTACCCGGCAACCCGGTATCGGCTTATGTTACAACCGAACAGTTAGTGGTACCGCTGCTGCGTTACAGCCAGGGGGAAAGCAACGTAGGTAATGCGCACCGCTTAACGTTACAGGCACGTATTACTCAGGATATACAGCGCCGGGCCGGCCGGCTCGACTTTCAACGCGCAGTATTTACGCAGAACGCAGACGGCACTTTGAGCGTAACGCCGCTGGCTAATCAGAGTTCAGGCGTGATGACCAGTTTTACCCGCGCCAACTGTTATATGCTGATCCCGGCCGATACGGCCACGCTCAATGCCGGCGAGTTCGTCGACATTCAACCTTTCTCTGTAACGTCAATGGTCTGACAGCAATGATAATATCGCCACGAACGGCACTGGAAAGTCGTCGCTTAATTCGCCTCGCCTGGCCCCTGTTAATTGCGCAAATTACACAGATGCTGATGGGCGTCAGTGACACCATTATCGCCGGACGCTACAGTGCACTGGACATGGCAGCGGTGGCACTGGGATTTAGTATTACTATTCCAATCATGAGCTTTATTCAGGGTATCGCCTTAGCAATACCGCCTTTAATAGCCCGGTTACATGGCGCCAAAAGCCATGATGATGTGGCTAATGCCACGCAACAAGCCGGTTATTTACTGCTGTTGGTCAGTATTATCCCTTTTATCGGGGCATTTTTTGCTGCCCCTATCGTGGCGATTTTTCCCATGGAAAAAGCCCTGGCAGACATCACAACCGATTATGTCAGCTACGTATTTTTAGCCTTCCCGGCCTTTGCTGTCTATCAGTGGTCGCGCAATTATTGTGAAGCACTGGGCCACACTAAACCCAGCATGATCATCACGGTGATTGGCCTGCTTGTGAATATCGGCGGTAACTTTTTGTTTGTTTACGGCGGCTGGGGTATACCCGCTATGGGCGGCGCGGGTTGTGGTATTGCAACCGCACTGGTGTTTGTTGCCATGGCCGTTGTTACGCTCATCTATGTCAGCTATGCACCGCGTTTACGCCGCTATCATTTATTCAGTCACTGGCATATACCGCATTTTTCGACCATCGTGTATACCTTTCGCCTGGGGCTACCCATCGCAATGACAGTGCTGTTCGAAGTGACTCTGTTCGCCGTTGTCGCCTTGTTACTGGCCCCTTTTGGGGCAAACATCGTTGCGGCTCACCAAATAGCCCTTAACTTTTCGGCACTGATGTTTATGTTTCCTTTAAGCATGGGTATGGCGATCGCGATCAGGGTGAGTTTCCGCATCGGTCAGTACCGCATTCGCCAGGCCAGAGTGGCTGTAAAAAGTGCGCTAATCATTGGCACCCTGGTATCGGTGATGACGGCGTCGTTTACGCTGCTGGCAAAGGGACTGATAATTTCGCTCTACACCAGTAACGAAGCCGTGTTTGCTATTTCATCTCAACTGTTAATTTTTGCCGCGTTGTTTCAGTTTTCAGATGCAATACAGGTGATTTCGGCCAATGCCCTGCGTGGCTATAAAGATACGACCGCTATGTTCTACATCACATTTTGCGCTTACTGGCTCATCGGTTTACCTGTGGGCGTTATACTGGGTACAACTGACTGGGTAACGCCCGCTCCATTAGCAGCAAGTGGCTTCTGGATGGGTATAATCGCTGGCCTTACCAGCGCAGCTATTATGCTTGGCTGGCGATTGTACGTTGTTCAAAAACGCCTCGAAAACTCCCCGCGCTTTATGTCGCGGGCATAACCACATTTTGCGGTCGATTTGCATCATTTGCTTAAATTAGCGATCATAGTGGCATGTAACAAAGGGAGTGTATTATGAACGACCTTAATATGCTGCGTGTATTTTTGGCAGCATTTTTTACCTTTGTCGCCCTTTTTTATACGGGGTTAATTCTTTATAAAAAACGGCGCTATCAACCTGTCACAACGATGGGCCCGACTTATAGCTGCCATTGGTGGAATCACCTGACGTTTCGCCTGTTCAGAGCCGCTATTTGGCTGGTGTGCGTGTGGCTGGTGTTTAGCCCTGCGGCCTTTGATTATCTGGTGCCTTTTACAGCACTGATGATCCCTCAGTTGATGTGGTCTGGCGCGATGTTTCTGGTTTTGGGATTCATCATTGCCATTGCGGCAAACTTTTCGCTGGGCGATCAGTGGCGCAGTGGTATCGTGCAAAATGACAACCACAGCCTTATAAAAACAGGCCTGTATAATATTAGCCGCAACCCGGGTTATATAGGCGTAGGCGTTGCGCAGATGGGCTTTTTTCTTGCGCTGCCGAGTCTGTTTAGTTTAACTTGTTTGCTGGTCGGTCTGTTTGCATTACGTAAACAAACCCTGCTTGAAGAGCAATATCTGTTAAACCGTTATCATAAACGCTATGTGGATTACCGTTCGCTGGTGCCGCGCTGGCTCTGATCCTGCTGACCGTGAGGGCGTCGCTCACCGGAGTTTTGGCTGAATGACTCACCATCGCCGGGCGCAGGCCCCTCAAAAGATGTCGCCTCCGGATAAGGCGCCTGTTTCCATAAGTCGCCGATAACAGGGTCCTCAGTATCGTTAAGTTCTTCATCTTGCCAGGCATAGCGTTTATCGGCATGCTTTGGATCGCGCCGCCAAAATAGTAGTGCCGACGCTACCCCGCCCACGGCACCAAAAAAGTGGGCTTCAAATGAGATCCCCGGATCGCGGGGAAAGATAGTCATGATCATGCCCCCATACATTAAGAACGCAATCATCATCAGTGCGGCGGAGCGCCGGTCTTTTCTCAACAAACTTACAATAAACAGAAAAAAGAACAAACCATGGCTGATGCCACTGGCACCAAGGTGCACCGATTCTCGCCCAAACAACCAGACACCAGCGCCGGATACCAGCCATACCATTAACAGTACTTTGCCGCGTGAGTTAGGATAGCCATAGCGCACCATAGCGCCTAATACCACCAGCGGTAAGGTGTTATTAAATAAGTGTTCATAAGAGCCATGCACTAACGCCGATGTCGCTACCCCATATAAACGGGCCCATTCCCGGGGGATAACGCCAAGGGTATTCAACGGCAGGTCGAATAACACACCAGCAGACTGAATAACCCACAACAGCGCAACGGCTATAACAACCGGCAACACTGCCGAAGACAACTCATAAGGGGATTTTTCAATTTTCATTTAGCAGATATTGGGCTGGACAGCGCAAATTTCAATTCAATTTATGCCAGTCTTGCGGTGTATCGATATCAATAACAGGCTCTGTGGCTACACAATGAATACGGTTTGGATACGTCTTCAGCAAACGACGCAAATGTTTGCCAGCGCCTTCGTCACCGCTGAGTTGTTGCAGCAGTGCTACCTCATGACGGGGAAAAATCACCGGCGGCGCTACGCGCTCAGCCTCGCAACAGGCGGTAATTTTACCTTGCAGCGTAAATTGATGGTTGAGCGCATTCAACAGCGACGAGTGCACACCAGCCTGATCGCCCAGACCAATGAGCAAGCCAGTATGGTAAGGCGCTAACAATGTCGTAGCGTGGCTGACGCTGGCCGACAGCCCCAATTGCCAGTCGGGCACCCTGCTTACCTCTACCTGCGCAGGCAGCGCGTTTATAACGGTTTTATGCCAATACCCCGTAAGCACCACAATGTCGTTCAGACCGGCCAGCTGGTATTGTTCGATAACGTGGCAAATCAGTGGCAGCTTGCTGACGGGATGCAGCGCGGTGAGCTTGCAACTGCCGTAGCGACTGGCCCGCCCTGCGGCCATAAGTGCAACCCGAATGGTGCTCAATTTTTGGGTAACCTGTCTGGCACAGCAACTGTTGCAGCCAAAGCCTGCTCTGCTGTTGTATCAGACTCCTCATGATTAATGAGCTGTGCAATGGGCGTTGACCCTACCGGACGGTAAAGCACCAGTGTTTCGGCTATCTTATCCTGAATGGTTTGCCGGTTTGGATCCCAGAATATCTGTAAAAAGCCCAGTAAACCGGTAGCAAAACCTGCGGTGTAGCCCCCATATCGGCCAAAGCTTTCCCACAAATTGGGCAAAGTGCCGTCTAGTTTTACCACTTTAACCCGCAGCAGTTTTTTACCAATGGTATGGCCGCCCCACCAGGCGCTTAATACGCTGTAATACAATGCCGCCCAGCCAAACCCAAGTCCGAGATCGCTGATAATGCCTTGTACCCAGCTAATCAGGCTCTGCGATCGGCTGGTATCATTCTCACTACCCAGGCCTATTTTGATTGCTGGCTCAGGGGGATTGGTAACACTTTCCTCAATGTTCGGTGCGGTACGCGATGATGGTTGCTCCTGCGACTCTGTCACCGGCATGTTTGCAGCCAGGGTGGTTGTATATATATCGAGTAAATACTCAGACTGCCCGGCGGTTAACCCTTCGTCGTCCAGAAACGATTGAAACTTTTGTGTAGCCTCTTCAGCGGTCATTTCAGTATCTGCAAACGCCTTGGCAAAACCGCTGGCGACTTCTTCGTAACAATCCATATCACCATTACAGCTTTGCCAGGCATATTTTTGCGCAACCTGGAGACCGGCCGTAATATATTGCGGTTTATCACCCAGCGGTTCACTATCGCTGTCAAAATGACTCGAATCAACTATCGTGTAGGTAACAAAAAACAGCAGTAAAGCACCGGTAAAGCGCAATGACTTGCGCGCAAAGCCGCGCTTTTTATGGCTATCAGCAAGATGCTTACCTGCCCGAAAAAACGTTACAGCAACAAACACCGCTAAAATAAGCGCGTGCGCCGTACTCAGCAGAACCACGATACTCACATCGATACATTGCGCGAATAATCGGCGCCATGGCGAGGCCAGAGGCTGGCCCAACAACTCATCGGCAACGCCAAATGCATAAGGGGTGACCCGCTCACGGGTTTCTTTGCTCGTGAGTGTTTCGGTTTCAGCAGCGTCTGGTTGAGAAGTAGTGGCTACACCTGGCATGGTATTTCATCCTTGTTACATCAGTTCACAATCGATTAGAGGCGACCTATTGACCGTATCGTTATACCGCAATACCGGATGAAAAAACAGCGCTAACGCATGCAGGCGCGCAAGCACGCCTGGTGAACCGTAACAAGGCTGGCCTGGCAGCTATTCCCACTCAATAACACTACTGCTTGCCGCAGGCACAGCAGTCGCGTAGATAAAGCAGTAGGTTGGCCTCGATAAACCGCACTGTGTAATACCGTCGTTAATAAAGGAAGAGTTTGTTAGATTACCAGCGCCAACTTGACCAGCTGTCGCAGCAGTGGATCTTGTCCAGCCCGCACAGGTCTCTAGCGTGACAGCTCCCTCACCGTTAGAACCTGTAAAGACATCCACAGGCCCGTCAGTAACACTATTATCCAACGGCGTTACATCGGCATTGAGAAGCGCAGCAAAATTACTGACAATTTGCGTGTTACCATCGCCACGACAGATGAGCTCTGCGGTGGGTATATTGAAGTTTGCTGCCATAGCACGCATTTCGTCGTCAGCATCGACACTGATAAAAGCGCGCGTCGAACTCCCGGAAACTTGGGGAGGTTATTGTTATCATCGTCACAATGCTCGTCAAAGCCTGACCACCCGCATTCCCATCAGTATGGACATCGCTGACTCATAACCCGATATTAGCGTAGGCATTCACAGCCGAGTAAGCCAGCTCAAAAACCTATAGAGCCTTAACTGTTTCATTAACTTGAAGCTTTGTAATTTGATTTTTTGATATTAACAGTAGCGATTTGTTTTTGTAAATCATTCGTGTTTTTACATTAGCAGTCTTAAAAAAGCTCTAATTCGCCAATATAATCAATATTTTGTTCTAATAAACCCAAAAAACCATATCATAAAATTTAACCTTTTCTCGAAATTAACACTATCCTTACAAGGCATAATAGTAAAATGATGACTGTGTAGCGATAAGCACGGCAATTAACACTTAACAAAGCGAAGAAGGAATACTATTTTGAAGTTTAAAACGGGTTTATTGGCTCTTACAGTTGGCACAATTTTCACCAGCCAAATCGTCCATGCGGCCATACAGGTTAACATTGAGCCTACAACACTTTATACAAACGAAGATGGCACCGCTATCACTTACCAGGTTGTATTGGATCAGGCGCCGAGCACGGGTGAAACGGTTACGGTAACACCAACGAGCGGCGATGTAACAGAGGGCACAGTAAGCGGTGCACTTAATTTTACCGATGCAAACTGGGATACACCGCAAACCGTCACTATTTCGCCTGGGGCGTCAGGTGACGGTAACGATGGTGATGTTATGTATACCATTACCCATCCAACTACCGCTTCGGGTGGCACAACCTCTTTTAACGGCGCACCATCATCGCCGGGTGACGTGACTGTGACTAACATCAATATTG